>NZ_AYZR01000005.1 GCF_001436555.1 Lentilactobacillus senioris DSM 24302 = JCM 17472 | reverse complement strand
GATGAAATGTACTGGTTTCCGTTTTATTCCTTAGAAAGGAGGTGATCCAGCCGCAGGTTCTCCTACGGCTACCTTGTTACGACTTCACCCTAATCATCTGTCCCACCTTAGACGGCTGGCTCCTAAAAGGTTACCCCACCGGCTTTGGGTGTTACAAACTCTCATGGTGTGACGGGCGGTGTGTACAAGGCCCGGGAACGTATTCACCGTGGCATGCTGATCCACGATTACTAGCGATTCCGACTTCATGCAGGCGAGTTGCAGCCTGCAATCCGAACTGAGAACGGCTTTAAGAGATTAGCTTGACCTCGCGGTTTCGCGACTCGTTGTACCGTCCATTGTAGCACGTGTGTAGCCCAGGTCATAAGGGGCATGAGGACTTGACGTCATCCCCACCTTCCTCCGGTTTGTCACCGGCAGTCTTGCTAGAGTGCCCAACTAAATGCTGGCAACTAACAATAAGGGTTGCGCTCGTTGCGGGACTTAACCCAACATCTCACGACACGAGCTGACGACAGCCATGCACCACCTGTCATTCCGTCCCCGAAGGGAACGCCCAATCTCTTGGGTTAGCAGAAGATGTCAAGACCTGGTAAGGTTCTTCGCGTTGCATCGAATTAAACCACATGCTCCACCGCTTGTGCGGGCCCCCGTCAATTCCTTTGAGTTTCAACCTTGCGGTCGTACTCCCCAGGCGGAGTGCTTAATGCGTTAGCTGCAGCACTGAAGGGCGGAAACCCTCCAACACTTAGCACTCATCGTTTACGGCATGGACTACCAGGGTATCTAATCCTGTTCGCTACCCATGCTTTCGAGCCTCAGCGTCAGTTACAGACCAGACAGCCGCCTTCGCCACTGGTGTTCTTCCATATATCTACGCATTTCACCGCTACACATGGAGTTCCACTGTCCTCTTCTGCACTCAAGTCTCCCAGTTTCCGATGCACTTCTCCGGTTAAGCCGAAGGCTTTCACATCAGACTTAAAAGACCGCCTGCGCTCGCTTTACGCCCAATAAATCCGGACAACGCTTGCCACCTACGTATTACCGCGGCTGCTGGCACGTAGTTAGCCGTGGCTTTCTGGTTGGATACCGTCAATAAATGAACAGTTACTCTCATCCATGTTCTTCTCCAACAACAGAGTTTTACGAGCCGAAACCCTTCTTCACTCACGCGGCGTTGCTCCATCAGACTTTCGTCCATTGTGGAAGATTCCCTACTGCTGCCTCCCGTAGGAGTTTGGGCCGTGTCTCAGTCCCAATGTGGCCGATTACCCTCTCAGGTCGGCTACGCATCATTGCCTTGGTGAGCCGTTACCTCACCAACTAGCTAATGCGCCGCGGGTCCATCCATAAGTGATAGCCGAAACCATCTTTCAAATGTAAACCATGCGGTTTACATTGTTATACGGTATTAGCACCTGTTTCCAAGTGTTATCCCCTGCTTATGGGCAGGTTCCCCACGTGTTACTCACCAGTTCGCCACTCGTCTCATTGTGAAATCTCTTTGGTGCAAGCACCGCCGATCATTCACCAAGACGCGTTCGACTTGCATGTATTAGGCACGCCGCCAGCGTTCGTCCTGAGCCAGGATCAAACTCTCAGTTTTACCTGAGCTGTTTGTAAGCTCATGATTTTAATTTGTTACTTAAAAGCGAATTGACTTCGCAAATGTTTTTGGTCTTGATAAATCAAGACGCCCAGCACATTTGTTTTCATCGAATATTTTGTTCAGTTTTCAAAGGTCTAC
>NZ_AYZR01000004.1 GCF_001436555.1 Lentilactobacillus senioris DSM 24302 = JCM 17472 | reverse complement strand
GACGCCCAGCACATTTGTTTTCATCGAATATTTTGTTCAGTTTTCAAAGGTCTACTTGCATTGCTAAGAACTTATTCATCTCTTAAGCAACGTGTTATATCATATCATCAGAAGCGCTTGTCGTCAACAACTTTTTAAAATTAATTTTCAAAAGCTTTTCGTTGATGTGTTACCCGTCGCAACCGACAAGAACTATTAAACCATATACAAGTGACGAGCACAAGCCTTTTTTGTAAATTAGTTTCATTTTTTGAGATGTATTCCTTTACATTCAATTGAAAGGGGATTAAATTAGAACTGTTCTAACTAAATCAAGGAAGTGAACCCCATGTTAATGACTAATTCCAAAATTATCGCTGCTTGTTTCACCATATTATATGCGATTTTAATTTATTTAGTATTTGCTGGGCAAATGACTGCAGCTATGTACGTGATGGCTGTTGGTATGTTTTTAGAATCCCTGATCTGTCTAATTGATTGCTTTCGAAAATAACTAATACATAGGAGGAAGCTTAATGAACTCACCAATTCACGATTACTTTTTTGATAAAACCGCATTTGACTCCCGAGACGGTGCTTACATTCATTTACAACAACCGAATACTCCAGAAGCACCATTAAATGTTCCGGAGATGTTAACTCCAGATAAAGTAGATGGCGATGATATCTACTATACCCTAACCGCTCAAACAGGTTCTACCCAACTACTTACCGGAGCAGTTACCCAAACTTGGGGCTACAATGGCTCCTTATTAGGACCGACCGTTTTATTTGAAACTGGTAAAACCTACCATATTACCTTGAAAAATGCGCTAAACGAAGTCACTACCTTCCACTGGCACGGCTTAAACATTGTGGGTCCTTATGATGATGGTGGTCCCCACGCTCCAGTATATCCTGGTGGCGAACGCAAAATTACCTTTACCGTAGATCAGCCTTCTGCTACGTTATGGCTTCATCCCCATCCATGTCCAGAAACAGCTCGCCAAGTTTGGAACGGGTTAGCTGCCATGGTACTGATCAAGGACGACCACGAACGTTCATTAAATCTACCAGCTGACTGGGGCAAAAATGATATTCCGGTTATTATGCAGGACAGAACCTACTATGATAATCAACTGAACTATCAGAAAAGCTATGACGTCGATGGCACCCTTGGCGAATACCCATTAATCAATGGGACCCTCAATCCATACTTTGAAGTTACTAGCCCGATTGTGCGCTTGAGGTTTTTGGACGGTTCTAATAGAAGAGAATGGCGTCTACACTTCAGTGATAACCATCCCTTCACCCAAATTAGCAGTGACGGTGGTCTCCTTCCTCAACCAGTTGAATTCGACCACTTAATGCTAACTACCGCCGAACGAGCTGACGTTTTAGTTAACTTTTCTGACTACCAAGAGGGCGACGTGGTGACCCTTCAAACCGATGATTTGTCATTTTTGACTTTTAAAATCGGCAAGTTTGATCCTGAAGATTTGAATTTACCGGAAACTTTGGCTACAATTCCTGATCTTACCCCTGACGATCCCGAACCAACATTTCATACCGTTATGTCTGGAATGGATGACGAAGTTCGCTTGGATGGCAAGTTATTTGATATGCAGCGAATCGACACCCGGCAAGAATTAAACAAAGTGGCTCTCTGGGAAGTCACTAACACCAACGATATGGATGATGGTATGATCCATCCCTTCCACGTTCACGGTTGCCAATTCCAAGTTCTTAAACGAGATGGTCACGACGTCTATGCCAATGAACATGGTTGGAAAGATACCATCGGCGTCAATCCAGGTGAAACCGTCTTGATTAAAATTCAATTTACCAAGCCCGGAGTATTTATGTATCATTGCCATATTTTGGAACATGAAGATACTGGGATGATGGCTCAAATTGAAATTTACGATCCTAAGCATCCAGTTAAGTACCATTTATTATCAATGGATGAAATGATGCACGATCCAACTAAGAAATAAAAGTACTTAAATTTAAATAGGTAATAGTGATCAACATTGACCGCTATTACCTATTTTTTCGATTATTCTGAACGTTCTTGAGATTCCAAAAAATTATAAAGTCCCAAAATAGTTTTATCCTCTAGCTCAATGGGCTTACCATTAATGGTTGCATCTACCACCACGTAATAATCTTCTAGGTCCGGCACTTCTAATTGTTGGTTAGCTACAAAGTCTTTAGCTGAAGCATAGCTAATTTCTGCTGGTTCGCCACCATCTGTATACACAATTTCGAGCATCTCGGTCACTTTCCTTCTATATTATGATTAGATCTTCTTCTTGATTTTAAATCTTTAGGATTAAAATACAAATTAAACGACTTGTAAAGTAAAAACAGGACTTAGCTACATAAGCTAGGTCCTGTTTACTTTAATTATTTAACCCGAGCCAAGAAATACTTCTTCTTACCTCGCCGAACAATCACAAAGCGACCATCAAAATGATCAGCTGGATTAATAGTAGCATCGGTATCAGTCACTTTTTCACCGTTAATCCGGATGGCACCATTAGAAACGTCCTCCCGAGCTTGACGCCGTGAAGGTTCAATCCCAGTCACATCTACTAACCATTCTACGATGTTAGCTGGTTCACTAGTTACGTCCACAGTAGGCATGTTCTTAAAACCTTGTTCAATTTCGGCAGCGGTTAAGTTAGCGACATCACCGGAGAACAAAGCTGCAGAAATATGTTCAGCTTCCGCCACTGCACTTTCTCCGTGAACAAAGGCCGTAACTTCTTCAGCCAACCGACGTTGAGCAGCTCGCTTTTCAGGTTGGGTCTTCACTTGTTCTTCTAAGTCTTCAATTTCCTCTTGGGTTAAGAAAGTGAAGTACTTCAAGTACTTGATTACATCCCGGTCATCTTGGTTCAACCAGAATTGGTAGAATTCGTAAGGGGTGGTCTTATCGGCATCTAACCACACGGCTCCACCAGCAGTTTTACCAAATTTAGTACCGTCGGCCTTTAACATCAACGGAATCGTTAAGCCGTAAACGCCAGCGTTAGGGCCTTCAACCTTGTGGATCAAATCAATTCCGGCAGTAATATTACCCCATTGATCGGCACCACCTAATTGGACTTGGACTTCATTATTTTGGTAAAGGTGCAAGAAGTCGATAGATTGCAAAATTTGGTAGGTAAATTCTGTGAAGGAAATTCCGACTTCTAACCGGCTAGCCACTACTTCTTTGTTTAGCATGGTATTAACGTTAAAGAGCTTACCGTAGTCTCGCAAGAAATCTAGAAGTGATAATTGAGATAACCATTCATAGTTATTAACAATATCAAATTTACCGTCGCTACCAAACAACCCAGTTAGTTGCTTAGTAAGGGCTTGTTCATTATGGTGAACTTGGTCCATGGTTTGCAAAACTCGTTCAGAGTTCTTACCACTTGGATCACCAATTGAACCAGTTCCCCCACCGATCACGATTACTGGTTTGTGACCGGCTAATTGGAATCGTTTCAAGATCATGAAGGGAATTAAATGTCCGATATGCATACTGTCACCAGTAGGATCGATTCCCACGTAAATTCCCACGGATTTGTCGTTAACTAATTCGTATAAACCGTCGTGATCGGTTTCTTGGTTAATGGCGCCCCGCCACTTTAAATCATCTAAAATATTCATCAAAAGTTCCTCCTAAATAAAAAGTCCCCAACATCAATTGATGTCAGGGACGAAATTTTCCGCGTTACCACCCAGGTTATTATCAAATAAGATAATCGCTTCATTAGCATTGATAACGAAATGACCCGGATTTTAAATTGCTCCCAAATTGTAATTTCAAAGATTAGTTTGGCTAACTTGCAGCGTCCGTTAGCTTTCTATTTGGCCCCTAACCTTCTACTCTATTTGCTCAACGCAATATGATATTTTCATCTTACGGGGTATCACTATAAATGTCAATCACATCAAGCCATACTAGCTGGCAAAATCTAATATCTAGTTTTAATTTCCGAGATATTTTACTAATTATTTAAAAGTACACTTTTTCAGGTCAACTTAATTGTATTTGCCTAACTGTAGCGCTAGACTTTGGGTAAGAAAATTATAAATTTACATATTGAGGAGGAAGTTAGCTATGAGTGAAACCATTAATTCAGGCGTTGCCATGGTTCAAACCTTGGAAAGTTGGGGAGTCAATCATGTTTATGGACTACCGGGAGGAACCGTAAATAACTTGATGTATGCCTTAGATGCTGAAAAAGACAATATTAACTTCATTCACGTCCGCCACGAAGAAGTTGGAGCAATGGCTGCCAGTGCTGATTATAAAATCGCCGGTCAAATTGGGGTAGCGATTGGTTCTGCTGGTCCTGGCGCTACTCACTTGTTACAAGGAATCTATGATGCCAAAATGGATAAAGTTCCCGCCCTTTACCTAGTAGGTCAGTCCCCACAAAGTGATATGAATTTCGATGCTTTCCAGGAAATGGACGAAGATCCCCTCTTTCAAGATGGTGCAGTGTACGCACGTACAGTAACCACCGCAGTTAGTTTGCCACATGTGGTAGACGAGGCTATCCGTCGCGCATACGCTTATCACGGACCTGCCGTTGTTATTATTCCTAACGATTTAGCTGGGAAAGAAATTCCGGCAGAGGGTAACTATTCTTCTGCCAATGCTCACCGCTATAACCATTTAGCCGCTCCTAACGATCAAGACATCAAATCTGCCCTCAGCTTAATTGCTGAAGCTAAACGGCCGGTGATGTTTGTAGGGGTCGGTACTAAAAACGACGCAGATGCCATTATGGAATTATCCACTAAATTACAAATGCCTGTGATGACTTCTGCTATTGCCAAGGACATTATTCCTTCTGACTTTGAAGCATTGCTAGGATCTTCTATGCGAGTGGCATCTAAGCCAGCTAACGAAGCCCTTACTAAAACGGATTTGATTTTATTCGTTGGTTCTGATTTGCCATTTGGTCAAATTGAATTCCGACCTGAAGTTAAATTTATTCAAATTGATTCTAATCCAGCTAAGCTGGGTAAACGACACCACGCAGACGTAGCTATTTTAACTGATGCTTCCGAAGCCTTGGCCAAGTTAGTAGCATTAAGCACTCCAGCTCCTAAGTCTGATTGGTATGCTGCTAACGTAGCTAACGTTGCTAACTGGTGGCAGTACCTTAACCACCTCATGGATCGCACTGATGATCCAATGAGAGTCGAACCAGCTTTCAAGCAACTCAATCGAATTGCAGATCCAGATGCTATCTTTTCAATTGATGTTGGACAGGTTGATCAAAATGCCGTACGGATGTTAAGAATGAACGGTCAGAGACGCTGGTTTACTTCAGGACTGTTTGCTACGATGGGCTTTGGTCTTCCGGGAGCTTTAGCCGCAGCCTTACAATATCCAGGACGCCAAGTCTTTAACCTAACTGGTGACGGAGCCTTCTCAATGATTATGCAAGATTTAATCACCGAACGCCGTTACCATTTACCAATTATCAACGTCGTTTTCTCCAATGACGTTTTAGGTTTTATTCAAGATGAACAAGAAGACGAACACCACGAATTTTTCGGCATTGATTTAAATTCTATGGACTTTGCCCAAATTGCTGAGGCTCAAGGAGTCAAGGGCATTACGGTTACTAAAATGAGTGAACTAGAAGCCGCCTTTGATCAAGCTAATGAAGTAGCACAATCCGGCTCTCCAGTTTTAATTAACATTCACATTTTAGATGAACGTCCTATTCCAGTAGAACACTTACAATTAGATCCTAGTCAGTTTAGTGCCGACCAGATTAACGCCTTTAAGAAACGCTACCTAGCTGAAGATCTTCAACCACTTAGCTACTTCTTAGATCAACAAAATTAAACATTTTTTATCAGTACAAATCTGCTATAATAACGCAGAAGGGACTGATAATAATGGGATTTTCTCCTAAGTTAATTTTGGCGGATATCTGCCTAATCATTTCCATCTTGTTAGCATGGTACATTCAACGATCTGAATCAACAACCACTATTCGGGTATTACTCATTATTGTAGCCGTAATTTGTTTGGGAATTTCCATCTGGATTAACTTTGCTAACGCTAGGGATAAACGTAAATCAAAATAAAAGGACTTAACGAAAAATCGTTAAGTCCTTTTTTAATATTTAAATCAGTCGTCTTCTCGCCAACTATGGTAAATATTGACTAAGCCATCCGTACTTTCGTTGCCTAAGCCAGCACCATTAACCATCCTATCGTATAATCGTTTAGCCAGCTCGGTCGCTGGCAAATTCAATTCCATTTCGTCAGCAACGTCTAAAGCAATTTTAAGATCCTTCAAAAAATGTTTAGCGTAAAAGCCGGGCCGATAATCTCCCTTTAGAACTCTGGGGCCATAATTTGCCAAACTCCAATTTTGACCACCACCGTTATCCACTGTCTTGATTACTTGCTCTAGATCAAGGTTGGCTGCTTTAGCATATACTAACATTTCGCTCATCCCAGTCATCGTTCCGGCAATCATAATTTGATTAGCCATTTTAGCGTTCTGTCCCGATCCAGCAGCACCAAAATAAGTAATTGATTGGCCAACCACTGAAAATACTGGTTGCATTTTTTGATACGTGGACTCTAAGCCCCCTACCATAACAGTAAGGGTAGCATTTTGGGCCCCTACATCGCCACCAGAAACCGGCGCGTCCAATACTTCCACTCCCCGTTTTTTACCTTCAACAAAAATCTGTTGGGCTAACTTGGGAGAACTAGTGGTCATATCAACTAACACCTGGCCTGCATGAACCCGCTTGAAAATTCCTTTACTACCAAAATAAACACCTTTGACGTCTTTAGGAAAGCCCACCATTGTAATCACCACGTCAGATTGACTGGCCACTTCAGCTGGTGAATTAGCCCAGGTAGCGCCAGCAGCTATTACGGCTTGAGCATGCTCCTTTGTGCGATTATATACCGTCACTGCAAAATCAGCTTTCAATAAATTTTTAATCATGGCGCTCCCCATGACTCCGGTTCCGATAAATCCAATTTTCATACTTAATCCTCCGCTTCTACCATTAACTTACGGATTATATTAACAGCCGGTTCTTCCTTAGTTACCATCCCAGCAACTTGACCTGCCATCAACGAGCCGGTGGTAACATCACCGTGAATGGCTCGTTGTAAACTACCGGTGGTCAGTTCAGCTAATTCTTCAGGCCAGGCATTGTCTGCTGCCATCTGAAAATATCGTTTAGTTAATCCATTAGCGATTCCCCGCACTGCATCTGCTCCACTACCCGTTACCACCGTAGCAGTATCACTGGCCTCGATAACAGCTCGTTTGTATTCTGGTGAAATCGGGGTTTCCTTAGCCACTAAAAACGCCGTTCCAATCTGAACTCCTTGGGCTCCTAACGCTTGAACCGCTTTAACTCCACGATGATCAGCAATCCCTCCTGCAGCCACCACCGGAATATTCACGACCGTTGCTACTTGAGGTACCAAACTCATAGTAGTTAATTGGCCAATATGGCCTCCGGACTCCATTCCTTCAGCAATTACGGCATCTACCCCTAGCTTCTCCATTTTTTGTGCAATTTTAACGTTGGGAATCACCGCCAGGGTTTTAATTCCGGCCTGCTTTAAAGCAGGGATAAATTTTTTAGGCGTCCCGGCACTGGTAATTACCACCGGTACTTTTTGATCAATTACCGTATTAACTAGTGATTCTACGTTGGCATCTAGTAAAGTTAAATTAACCGCAAACGGATTATTAGTTAACTCTCTTACCCGCTGAATTTGTAGCGTGAGTTGTTTAGAATTCAAGCCAGTAGAGCTTAAAGTACCTAAACCACCAGCTTCGCTAACTGCTGCTACCAAAGGATAAGTTGAAATATGAGCTAGTGATCCTTGTATCAACGGATACTGAGTGCCCAATAAACTAGTAATTGGATTCATGATATGCCCCTCTTTTTGTCTTTTTCCAAAGTGTAATCGTTTTATTAAAAGGAAACAAGTGGCTTAATATCATAAAAAAGACGATCTTGTCAGATCGTCTTTTTCTTTACTATATTATTTAACGTCAACAGAAGCACCATAAATCCAGCCAACTAGTTTGCCGTTGTAATATGCTCGATAGTATGGAGTCTTCCAGCCATACTTAACCCCAGCAGCGTTAACTGTCAAAGTTTTACCAGCATAGGCAGAACCATTATGGGTCTTTTTAACAGTGTACTTACTGTTAGTAATGTGATTGTAGAAGTTAGAAGTTGGGTTAGCCTTTACTTTTACTTTCAAGCTAGGAGAAGTATAAGTAATCTTAGCGGCTAAAGCCTTATCGTAGATCCAACCAATCTTCTTACCCTTATAGTATGCTCGGTAGTAAGAATGAGAAGAACCAGATTTTATGGTTCCTTGGGAATCAACAGTAATGTTCTTGCCAGCATAAGCCGAACCATTGTGTAACTTCTTGTAGCTATAACGTCCTTCATTAGGAATATGGTTAAAGAAGTTATGTCCTGGATTATTTTTAACGGTAAACTGGCTATCGATATTAACGTAATTAAAGTTAGAACTTGGCTTAGTAGTAGAATTGCTGTTGTTTGAACCAGTGGAATCATCTGGATCGGTACTACCAGTATTATCGGTATCGCCACTATTATCTGAACCAGTATTACTATCAGAACCAGTGCTTGCTCCACTTAAGAACCAAGAACTATCCTTACTAGTTGAAACACTAGCATCTACTGATTGACCCAAAGAACTCATGTAGTATGAGTCCGTGTATTGCCACAACACGTGGCTAGCAGTAGTTGGTTCACTAGTTTGGTAAGCAGCTAACCAAAAACCGTCATAGTCTTTAACAGCCTTACTTGCATATGATTGCATAAAACTAGCGTAAGAATAAAGTAATACTTTTCGTGAACCAGCTAACGGCTTAATTGTGTTGTACCAATTAGTAGCTGCGGTATTAGTGTTGCCACTAGAAGTTTGGTCTTCGTAATCATTAACGTAAAATTCAGCATCCGGAGCTCGATTATACAAATCTCTAGCTTCAGTCTTAGCATCGCTAGCAGAACTATATTGACTAAATGAATATACCCCATAAGGCACACCATATTTTTGCATCAATGCTACGTTGTGATTGAAGGTCTTATCCTTGTAATCACTACCGTATTGAACTCGTAAAATAACAAATGGCACTTGATCCTTTAATTTTTTTACTTGGGCATCCGTAAAACTACCTTGCCATTCAGATAAATCAGGCACTGAATTGGAGCGACTAATGGAAACCCGTGACTTTGCAAACGCGTTGTACTGTTGCACTGGGTAACTAGATCCCATTGTTCCGGCAGGTTTTTCGCTTAACGTAGTATCGGCACTTGCCGTTGCTCCGCCAGCCATCAACATTCCACCGACTAACCCTAATCCTAATAATGCCTTACCTAATCTCGTTGTCATAACTGTATCCCTCTATTTTCCAAGCTTAAGCTAAATTAGCTGGTCGTGAATAACCAACTTTGTTCCACCATGGAGCGTTAACTTTTTCAATTACCACACCATTGTTTTGAGAATCAATCATATTGCCATTACCGATGTAGATTCCAACGTGGCTGATGCTTCTCTTGCTAGCACCAAAGTATACCAAATCGCCCTTTTGGACTTTAGAACTGGAAACCTTACTGGTACTATTGTACTGAGCTTGGGCAGTTCGAGCAAGGTTCTTTTTAATTGACTTTTTATATACATATTGAGTATAACCGGAACAATCGAATCCATAAGGAGTAGTCCCACCATAAATGTAGCGGGTTCCTAGGTATTTCTTGGCAGTGGCATACACATTAGCAAACGTTTTAGTGCTCTTAGCTTTTAAATAGCCACTCCAAATCCAACCATTAACGGTTTTCTTACTATTAGTAACGTAGTAAAAAGTTCCGGTCGTATTTTTAGAAGTAGTAACTTTCATTGACTTAGTTACATACCAAGTTGTGTTAGGGTAATTTTTTAAATAGTGGGTTTTCTTTCCCCAGTTAAATGTTTTATTAGCAGTATTAATATTATAAGTCCAACCAGTGGCCGACTTTCTAACGTAAGCTTTTTTGGTCACCGACTTCAAATTAGAAATAGTATTGGTGCCGGCAGCGTGTGCTGTTGATGTGGAAGTTACGTTTGCTCCAATCGTCATTGCTGAAACTGCGACGCCCACGATGGCTAATTTACTTATGTAATTTTTCAAAACATATCCTCCGAACTGATTTCTCTAATCTACAGTGAACATTGTACTGTGCAATTGCTACAGGAACCGAACGGAAAAATTTCAAACAGGTAAAGAAATATTACAACGTTTTAACCCTTATTTTTCTGAAAATACCGGTAAACTGGCTTTAATCGCATTTATTTTGTGACAATTGTTAAAAAATAATAGAATTTTGTAACTCGCAACATAACCATTTAGCCACAACACAATAACTAATAACGTTGTCCAAATAAAAAAGATGGTTAGCTACAGTAACCATCTTTAACCAATTAGTGCCATCCCGTCCTTACGGTAAGCAACTAACACTACTATTAAGTTAATCAGAACTAAAATACAAGTCATTAAAAAGACAAACCGGTAATCTAAAATCCCTGCCACTGCAGAAGCCAGCAATGGTCCCACCACGGAACCCATGGCTTGAGCTGATTGATTATAACTAAAAATCCGACTAATGGCATCTGGTGGAGTGTTTAGCATCGTTACCGTTTGGGTTACCGGCATTAATGCCGCATCAGCAATTCCAATTATGAATCGCAAAATCCCCAACACAACTACTGAAGTGGTGAGAAACATTGGGAAAAACATCGCAGCAGATAGAATCAAACCGCCTACTAATACTTTTCTAGGCCCAATTCGATCACCCAAAGCTCCCAGTCGTGAAGCCGTCGCCAATGTGGCGATTCCAGGCAATGCCGCAATAACCCCACTAACCCAGGCAATGTTACCAGTTCCGTGCATTAATTCCCTAACAAACAAACTCAAAATCGGGTTAATAGAATTGGTAGCAGCTTGAATTAACATGGAAGAAATAATCATTGCCCAAACAATCCACAAATTCTTGATTCCGGCAAACGCGCTTTGCTTAGCTTGTTGACTATCCTTTTCAATCGGAGTGAAGTCTTCTTTCACTCCAAAATAAGTTGCTAACGCTGCCAAGAACATTAATCCACCGAAAACGTAAAATGGAATTCGATAGCCCCAAATACCGGCAATAAAGCCGCCAAAAATGGGACCGACTAATTGCCCCCCCACACTTCCCGTGGTCAAGGTCCCCATCGTCTTGCCGCTTTGTTTTTGAGGAACTTCACTAGCAATCAAAGCAAAAGCGTTATTAATATATCCGGAAAACATCCCTTGAATAAACCGCAAACTAATCAACATCCACACACTAGTGGAAAAACCAGTTAACGTGGCGGTAATTGTCATCCCAATACTAGCTCGCAATAACATCGGCTTGCGACCAGTACGATCGGCTAACTTACCCCATAGCGGTGAGGCAATTGCTTGACTTAAATAGGTAGCAGCGTAACCTAATCCAGCATACAATGTTAATTCCCACTTAGGAAAATTTCCCATAGTGGCAATGAATAGTGGTAAAAACGGTAGGCTCATGCTAGAACCAGCTCCGGTAGCAAAATTACCAATCCACAATGCGTAGACGTTTTTTTGCCACTGGGGTTGCTCTTTATAATTCAATAATTTCAAAATTTATGCACTTCCCATTTTTTATTAACTATTTTAGTATTCACCCCCGCTAAAACTACGTCAAGACAGAATTGCAAACTATTTTCATCTGATTACAGTTCACTGTATACTATGACTTAGTAAGTGTATTCGAAAGGAGAAAACCATGACTGCCACTTTTTTTGTGTTAATTATACTATTAGGTGTAGTCGCAGCTAATGTAGTTAGTAACCATATCAAATGGCTACCACTACCCATGCTCTATATTCTTGGTGGCCTGTTACTATCGATAATTCCGTTTTATCGCCATTTTTTATTTAATCCAGAATTATTCATGTTCCTAGTGGTTACCCCTTTACTGTATAACGACGCTCAAAATGCTTCTCGTTACTGGATCGGCAGGGGGGCTGTTAACATTTTGTCACTATCGATCCTGTTAGTGGTTACCACCGTTTTAGTAGTTGGCGGCTTAATTAATTGGCTATTTCCAATTGTGCCGTTAGCCTTAGCATTTACCTTAGGTGCAATTGTTACCCCTACCGACGCTTCAGCTGTTAGTGCGTTTGCTAAGCCTAATCCTAAGTTTCAGATTCCGTTTATTATTTTACAAAATGAATCGTTATTCAACGATGCTACTGGATTTGTTGCCTTTAGCTTAGCCCTCAGTGCATTCTTGCAGGGACAATTCGCTTGGAGCCACGCCATCGCCTTATTTTTAGTTGAGTTTGTAGGAGGATTGGTATTAGGCTCTCTAATCGGTGTTTTATTTCATCGTTTACGACTATGGTTGATCTCATTAGCTGATGATAGTCCTTTAATCATGATCGTTTTGGAACTAACAGTACCATTTTTGGTCTACTACTTAGCTGAAGAATTAGATCTTTCAGGAATCTTAGCGGTCGTTGCTGCTGGATTGGTTCAGGGAGTAGAAAACGATAATCTTCGTTTTGTTTCTGCTCGAATGCAATTGGTGAAAACTAACGTGTGGGAAGTCTTAGAAAACGCCCTAACCGGCATTATTTTCATTTTGTTAGGGTTGTCCTTACCCACTATTACCCTTGCTATTTACGCTCAACACAAGAATCTCTTAGGTTTGTTGGTATTAATTGGAATAAGTTTATACATTTTTAAGTTCATTATTCGTTTAGTTTGGACTCGCTACCTAGTCTGGATGCATTTGAAGAGTCCTCATCGCTGGCAAGATAGTTGGTTGATGGCCGTCAGCGGTGCTAGTGGAACCATCTCGCTCTCATTGGCTTTTTCCATTCCAGACAATCTTCATTCCTATATTAATCGCAATTCATTAATATTTATTATTGCCGTTATCATTTTAATTAGCTTAACCGTTGCAGCAGTTTTTGTCCCAATTATCACTAAAGCAGATCCAGCCGATAACGCTAAAGCTCATAAGCATCAATGGTTGCGTGAAATGATCATGGTGGCCTTGAACAAAGTAAAGCAACAATCCTCAGATCATCCTGCTGAAAGTCAAATTGTAGTTGACGCTCTTAGCCAGCAGCTACATCAACATGGCCATACTAATAAACGATATTTGCGTCAATTGTATCAATTGGCCTACCATGCTGAGTTAACCGCCGTACAGGAATTAGAACAAGATAATAAAATCACTGCAACCGAGTCCCATTACTACCAAGAATTCATTTCAATGAGTCTTTACACGGTAAACAATAACCAATTAAAAAACTTTTGGTTGCGAGTCAGATTTGGAATGCATACTGGTCGGATGTCACAAAACCTACAAGCCACTCAAAATATGTTCTTAACTTCACCATTAATCGCAGAACAATACTACTGGAAGCATACATTTGATAAGCATGGAGAAGACTTTGCTAAAATCGAAAATATCGGCTACAACGCCGCAGAACATGCATTAAGAAATGCCCGTCGGCAGCACAAGGACACTGTCGAACTGCACCTAGTACGTCGCTTTTACTTACAACGTCACCGCCGAATCAACTACGGCGAGCCGGATCCAACCATTCTATATCAAACTTTTCTATTAGCTTTTCATAGTGAATACGAATTCATGCAGCAAGCCATAAGTGACCAGAAACTCTCCGTCGCTGATGCCCAAATTTTACAAGAACACATTGTTTACGATGAAATGGCCTACTTACAAAATAACGATGCTTTTACACCTCAATAATAAAGAGGAGTGAGTTTAAAAGTCCCTAACTTCTAAGCTCACTCCTCTTTTTATCTGGGTTTAGTTACCGCCACCCAGGTTCCCTGACTATACTTAGCTAATTCAGCCACTGTTAGTTCAATTGTGCTATCTGGACTTCCTGCTGCCGGATAGACCGTTTCGTATTGATTCAATGATTCGTCTAGATAAATTGAGATACCGGGATTAATTGCAAAAGGACACACTCCTCCCGGTTCGTGTCCCACTATGGTAGCCACTTCAGCAAACGGCACCATAGAGGCTTTTTGGTGAAATTGGGCCTTGTAGGCCTGATTGTTAATTTTATAATCACCGGCCATAACTACTAACACCACGCCTTCTTTTTGTTGAAAAGCCATGGTTTTAGCAATTTGCCCTGGCGAACAACCAATTACCGTTGCCGCATGTTCTACTGTATCACTAGCCTGATCGTGAACTACAATTCTACCTGCCAATCCTTGTTCTGCAAAATACTGTTTAACCGCCTCTAAACTCACCAACATCACCGCCTTCAATTTGCCCTCATTATAAACCGGTAACTCAAATTAACAACCATATTTTGAATTGCCGGCATTCAATGCTACAATATAAGCTACAAAACTTTCGAACTGGAGATGAAACCATGACTGATAATCGGCCAATTGGGGTATTTGATTCTGGAATCGGGGGGCTTTCAACTCTAAAAACTATGGCAACTATCTTGCCTAACGAGTCATTCATTTTTTTAGGGGATTCTAAAAACGCCCCTTATGGTGACAAGGAAAAAGACCAGATCCTCCAATTTTCTCGCAATAATGTGGAATTCTTATTGAACAAGGGTGTTAAAGCCATTGTAATTGCTTGTAACACGGCCACCAGTGCTGCTAAAACTGAATTAATGGCTGAATATAATGTTCCTATCATTGGCATTGAACCAGCCCTAAAACCAGCTGTGGAAGCTGGCAACCAAGATATCTTAGTGTTAGGGACCGCTTTAACTATGAAACTAACTAAGTTTCAGGCTCAATATCATCGCTTTGAAGATCAAACTCAAATTGATCTTAAGCCACTACCCGGGCTAGTTGATATTATTGAAACTGGGGTAGTTAGTGGTCCAGCTATTAAAGACTTTTTAGCTGATAACCTCAGTGAATTTAACGCCAACCAAATTGACGGCGTGGTCTTAGGCTGCACTCACTACCCATTTGTCCGTAACAGCATTCAAGAATTTTTCCCTAATGCCAACTTTTACGATGGTTTCTTAGGGGTAACCAAGATGCTCAAGCACAAACTCAACGAAGGCAACCTTAACACCGATAACCAGGAAAAAGGCCAAATTAGTTTTTACAGTACGGAAGATACCCCAGAAGAAATTGACCGTTACCAAAAACTATTTAACCAATACCAAGTCAGTGATGCGGATTTGCCAACCACCGGAACACTAGAATAATCATCCACAAAACTACAGTCAGTAAGATGACCATGATAGCTTTCAAAAAAAGGATTAACACAATTAAGTGTTAATCCTTTTTTGAGTTTAAAATAATTTCCCAATTCCGTAGTGAATAATAATAGTAATAATTCCCACCAAGATATTTCGAATAACGGCAACTTTGACGTTGCCTTTTCCTAGCTTAGCACTTAAATAACCAGTTAACGCCACGGAAACGCAGACTGCTAAAATAGTTCCCGGCCATTTAATGGCATCCGGCAATAATGTAATCGCAGCTAACGGAAAAATTCCTCCGGCCGCTGCGGAAAACAGTGATGCAAAAGCTGCATCCCACGGATTCATATAATGACCTAGTTTAATGTCGTACTTAACATCCACGATCGTTTCTAACGGCTTTTTAGCCATTAAATCTTGTGCAATTGCCAACGCCGTAGCTGGAGTCACTCCCTTAGCTATGTAATATTGCTGAACTACTTTGACTTCATCTTCAAAATTAGTTTGTAATAGCTGCTCTTCCTTAGCCACCGCTGCTTTTTCAGTATCTTTTTGGGTACTTACAGAAGCATATTCTCCGGAAGCCATTGAAAACGCACAGGCGAGTAAATCAGATAATCCAGCAATAAAAATAGTAAAACTATTAGTCGTCGCTGCCGCAACACTGAATAAAACGCCAACTACGGTTAGAATACCGTCATTGGAGCCGAGGACCCCGGCTCTTAACGCGTTTAATTTTTCATCCATCGTCATTTTATTCTTAGCCGGTTTGGTAGCTTGGGATGATTTATGAGTTTCAACTTGCATATTTTTCCCTCCTAGGCAAATAACGTCCCGATATAGTAAGTCACAATCATGGTAAGCAATCCTGCCACCACGTTCCGTAAAATGCCTCGTTTCCAATCGGACTTACCTAAGATGGCGGCAAAATAGCCGGTAACTGCTAACGCCAAAGTAACGGCAATAATAGTCGCGGTAACCCTGATGTCCTTAGGAAAGAGCCAAATAGCTAGTAAAGGTAAAACCGAACCGGTTGGAAATGAAATCATGGAAGCAATGGCGGCATCATAAGGACTGGTGAATTCATTAGCATCAAATCCATATCGTTCCCGGACTACTGCAGTTAATGGATCTTTGGCTAGCATTTCCTTAGTGGCTTGATGAGCCAGAGCTGGTGCCATACCAGTATCACTGTACTTGGTTTCTACAAATTCAAATTCCTGTTGGTAGTTATCTTTTAATGCCTGTTTTTCATTTTCTACCGCCTGTTTTTGAGCATCTTTTTGGGTATTAACTGAAACGTATTCCCCCATGGCCATGGATACTGTCCCCGCTAACATGCCAGCCAACCCGGAAATTAAAATTGCAAAGCTATTAGTGGTAGCACCAGCCACCCCAACAACGATTCCGGCTACTGATAAAATACCGTCATTCGCCCCCATAACGCTGGCCCGCAAAATATTAACTTTTTGAGCAAGTGATAGTTTTTTCTTCAAAATGTCATCTCCGTATGTAAATTAGAATCATTATTAACAAATTCTGATTCTACGCTATTTTGAATAAAAACGCAACTTACCAAGGATTGATAAGGAAGCTGAGCCTACTTTACTGGCCGTCTAATTCATTAATCCGCTGTAAGAAATTGGCAACTACCTGGAGATCCGCGGCAGAAAAATCGCTTAAAGCCTTTTTCATTTTTTGCTGGTTAATTCGATGAAACTCAATATGAAGTTCAGCTAACTCAGTTCCGCTAGTGGTTAATTGCAAATAAGTGTTCTTTAAATTATCACCTTGATGATATTTAGCAACTAATCCCAGCTTTACAAACTTATTTACCATTTTCGAAACGGTCCCCTGCCTTACATTAGTAAATTGCGTCAAATCACTTAGTCGACTTTCAGGATACTGTTCAATAATGGTAATTAAATCCAAATCAGTAATTTTTAACTTAGTAATTAAGTCCCTTACGGCTGATGAACTGTGCTGTTTGAACCATTCATTAGTTTGGGGATCAATTTCTCGATTACGAAACGTAGTCAATTCACTATTAATTTGATTGGCTAATGTATCCAAAGTTTCATTATTAATGTTTTTCATTTTATATTCCTCCGAATATATTTGACTTTTCTTTTACTATGTATATAATATTCCACGGAATATAAAAATGCAAACGAGGTAGTTAATTATGAAAACAGTAATCGTCTTTGATCATCCCTATACTTTAAGCGCTGGATTTAATCAGCCCCACCACCGTAGTTACGGCGCCGCTATCACTCAAGAATGCCTTCAAGTCCTTCAACAACGAAATGAAGAGGTCGACGTAATCGATTTACACGCAGACCACTTTAACCCGGTTATGAGTGCAACCGAACTAACTAATTGGCGAACCAAACAAATTGTCGATCCCGTTGCAGAGGACTATTATCAACGGCTAGCTCAAGCCGACCAAATTATTTTTATCTTTCCTATCTGGTGGGAAGTAATGCCAACCATGACCAAGGGTTTTTTAGACAAAGTCCTCAGTAAAAGCCACTACCAATCTAGTCGCCCCCATATCTTACCTAAGAAATCCAGAGTTGTTACCTTTACTGTCTCTGGTACCCCCACTTTCCTTTATAAACTGGTCTTTGGTAATCCCGTCAGCAAAGCCTTAAAACGTGGAACCTTTAACAAACTAGGGTTATTCAATTATCACTGGAACAATTTCAATCCAGAAAATCGATCTGAAACTCAACGTCAAGCCGATCTTAAGAAGGTATCTAAATATTTAATTTAAAAATATTATTTACCCCACTAAATAATATAGGGCGTGACTCAACTTTTTTATGATTTTTGTAATTTGTTATTGAATAATAAGTACCCTGTCATTATAATTAACCTGTAAGCGCTTATATTTTTTTCATAAACATATTGATTTGTCCCTTGAGACGGAAAGAAGGATTGTTTTTATGAGTGAACGCAGTTACGATTTCTTGATGCCCAGTGTGAATTTCTTTGGGCCTGGAGTCATTGAAAAAATTGGTGACAGAGCCAAAATGCTGGGAATGAAAAAACCAGTCATCGTTACCGATAAATTTTTGGAAGGCCTAAAGGACGGAGCAGCTCAACAAACCTTAGCATCTTTAGATGCTGCCGGAGTAGATTACGTTATTTATAACGGTGTTGAACCTAACCCTAAAGTACGCAACATTAAAGAAGTTAAGAAACTTTATGAAGAGTCAGGTGCCGACTCAATTATTACTGTCGGTGGTGGTTCTGCTCACGATACTGGTAAGGGTGCCGGCATTATTTTAACTAATGGCGATGATATCACCGAATTAGCCGGAATCGAAACTTTAAACAATCCCCTTCCTCCACTAATCGCTGTTAATACTACTGCCGGGACTGGTTCAGAACTAACCCGACACGCAGTAATCACTAACGAAGAAACCCACTTAAAATTCGTAGTTGTTTCTTGGCGTAACATTCCACTAGTTTCATTTAATGATCCAACCTTAATGTTAGATGTACCCGCATCTTTAACTGCCGCAACCGGGATGGACGCGTTTGTTCAAGCCATTGAACCTTACGTTTCTGTTGATCACAACCCCATTACAGATTCTCAATGTATTGAAGCTATTAAGTTAATTGAAGGTTCTTTACGAGAAGCTGTTGCAAATGGTCACAATCTCGAAGCTAGAACCGCAATGGTAGAAGCTGAAATGCTAGCCGGAATGGCATTTAACAACGCCAACCTAGGTTATGTTCATGCCATGGCTCACCAACTCGGCGGGCAATACGATGCCCCTCATGGTGTCTGCTGTGCTTTACTTCTCCCTTACGTAGAACAATACAATTTGATTGCTGATCCACAACGATTTGCGGAATTAGCAGAATTCATGGGCGAAAATACTGACGGTCTTTCAACCAGAGATGCCGCTGAATTATCCATTAAAGCCATGAAGCAAATGTCAGAAGACGTTGGTATTCCAAAATCCATCAAGGAAATTGGTGCTAAGCCAGAAGACTTCCGGATGATGGCTGAAAATGCCTTAAAAGACGGCAACGCCTTCTCTAACCCTCGCAAGGGAACTGTTGACGACCTCGTTAAAATTTTCCAAGCAGCATACGATGCAGAATAGCAATAATAAAAAGGAATGCCACTGGCATTCCTTTTTATTATTTTTTTGCTTCCGGTAAAGTTAATTGGGCCTTGTTATTATAAAAACCTTTATACGACCAATATACCGCCAAAAATGATCCTAAACTAGTGGCGGCTAGCAACATGAAAGTTACCATGATTTGGTATTTAATGGCATAGACTGGATTGACTCCGGCAAAAATCATCCCACTCATCATCCCAGGAAGTGCCACAATCCCCATCGTTTTGGTGGCATCTACCGTTGGCTGCATTCCAGTTTTAATGCTTTCTCTAATGATATGCATGGAAGACTGTTTTACCGTTCCCCCTAATGATAGCTTTTCCAGAACTTGCTGGCGTTCATCATGGAAATTAGAGTTAAGGTTACGATAACACAAACCAATTGCCACCATGGATTGAGAAGCCATCATCCCGGTGATTGGAATCATTTGAGCCGGAATGAATCTCAGTGCGTGAGTTAACACCATCGTCCCCACGGCTACCGTAGTACTGATAAAAATTGCACCGACTGAAATCCAAAAAGTGTGCGGGATTCCCTGGCTGCGCTTCATTGCATTATACCCAGCATTGAAAATGATAATCAGCATTAGGACAACCGTTAAAATAATACTGTCGACCTTGATTACATAACGCAGTAAGTAACCTACCAAGAATAACTGAATAACGGCTCTGATCACCCCAATGACCATATCACGGTCAATTCCCAACCGTTCACGATAACCAATAAAAAGAGCGACTAAAACTAAGCCGGCAGCCATTGCCAATGATGTATTTGAAATCGCTAAATTATTCACGGTTTTCATCCCCCTTAAGTTGACCATTTTCAATGGTAATTAACCGTTTAGCACTATCCATTTCCTCTTGATCATGGGTAATAATCAACATCGTAATTTTGTCGTCTTGATTGAACCGCTGCATCATCTGGTGAACAATATGTTTATTGGTTTCATCCAACCCAGCGGTAACTTCGTCTAAAATTAAAATCCGCGGAGGAAACATCACGTTTCTAAGTAAAGCAACTCGTTGTCGTTCCCCCCCAGACAGTTCCGTAATTTGTTTATCCAAATAGTTAGCAGCTAAATCTACTGATTGCAGAGCATTTTGAGCGTGTTGTTCATCAAAAGCTTGGTTACGAATGTCATACGGAAACTTCAAATTATCCCGCACCGTATCGCCAAACAGCGTTGGCTGTTGAAAACAGTATGACACTTCTCGCCGGTATTCAATCGGATCATAACTATCAATACTTTTACCGTTGTATGTAATCTCACCGGCAGTTCTAGATTGCAACGTAGCAATGATTCGCACCAACGTTGATTTACCACTCCCAGAAGGTCCCGAGATGGTCACCACTTCTTGGTCGGCCACCGTAAAATTAATGTCATTTAAAATTTGCCGATTGTCCGCTTGAAAGCCAACGTGCTCCACTTCTAAAATGTTCATTCCCTTGTCTCCCTCTTTAGAATCATTCCAATAATTATGTACTATCATTGTACGCTAATTTGGCATGGTGGTGAAGTAATGACCCCTAAATAAATCAGCCATCTTGCAGTAGCCGTTCAGCTATGCTAAAATCAAGCCAATCAGAAAAAAACGAGAAAAGCGGACAAGTAAGTTACTAAAGTTTTGAAGCGAGTTAGGAAGAGTGCGAGCCTAATAAAATTTGGTAACCGAATAACACCCTTTTAGTTGCCGTCTGAACTCCTTAGTAGGACGCGCCGTCACCGCAACGTTATCAAGCGGAACGTATGTTAGTACGTTTAAGCTGGTCCGGGCAGTAACGGACAATTTGGGTGGTACCGCGGAAGTCTTTCGTCCCTATCAAGGGAGGAAAGGCTTTTTTATTTTCTCAACTATCGAGAGGAGAACCATTATGGATATTACAGTTAAACAATTATTCAGCGACCAACACTTTGCTGAAGACGAACAAATCACCTTACACGGTTGGGTTAAAACCGTTCGGGGCTCTAAACGAGTTGGCTTCATCGAATTAAGCGATGGTAGCTGCTTCAAGCGTGCCCAAATCGTTATGCAAAGTGACTTACCTAACTACGAGGAACTCACTAAATTGCCAATTAGCTCTACGATTGGCGTTACTGGGACCGTTGTTTACACTCCAGAAGCTAAACAACCCTTAGAAATTCACGCTGAATCCATCGAATTAGAAGGTCATTCTGACAACGATTACCCACTTCAAAAGAAGAAGCACACTTACGAATACTTACGGACAATGGCCCACTTACGTCCCCGGACTAACACATTCTACGCTGTTTTCCGGATCCGTTCCTTAGCTGCTTTCGCTATTCACCAATATCTTCAATCAGAAGATTTCGTTTACGTAAACACCCCAATTATCACTAGTAGTGATGCTGAAGGGGCTGGCGAAATGTTCCGGGTAACCACCTTGGACATGGAAAACTTGCCACGCACCGAAGACGGAAAGGTCGATGACCACGAAGACTTCTTCAAGAAGGAAACTAATTTGACAGTTAGTGGCCAATTGGCTGTAGAACCATTCGCGTTGGCGTTCAAGAACGTTTATACTTTCGGCCCTACCTTTAGAGCTGAAAATTCTCACACTTCTCGGCACGCTGCGGAATTTTGGATGATCGAACCCGAAATGGCATTTGCTGACTTAAAAGACGTTATCGTAGAAGCCGAAGGACTCTTGAAGTACGTAGTTAGCTACCTCTTCGATCACGCTATGGATGAACTACAATTCTTAAACGATAACGTTGACGAACACTTAATCGAACGTTTGACTAAGACTCGCGAAGAACCATTTGCTCAAATCACTTACACCGAAGCTATCGACCTTTTGCAAAAGGCCGATGTTGACTTCGAAGTACCAGTTTATTGGGGGCTAGATCTTGAAAGTGAACACGAACGTTACCTTTCAGAACAAGTCTTTAAGAAACCAGTTTTCTTAACTGACTACCCTAAAGACATCAAGGCTTTCTACATGAGAGTTAACGATGATGATAAGACCGTTGCTGCTGTGGACCTTTTAGTTCCTGAAATTGGGGAATTAATCGGTGGTAGTCAACGGGAAGAACGGGAAGACGTCCTCGCTGCCAAGATTAAGGAACTAGATATGCCAATGGAAGAATACCAATGGTACCTTGATTTACGGAAATACGGGGAAACAGAACATTCCGGATTTGGTATTGGCTTTGAACGCCTCTTGATGTACGTAACTGGGATGGAAAACATCCGAGACGTGATCCCTTACCCAAGAACACCGGGGAATGCGGAATTCTAAAAATAGAGTACTAAGGAACTCGGGAACTAACGAGTTGCTAACCTAAAAATGACAGGTAGTTTGGCAATAGCCACTACCTGTTTTTTTGTAGTTAGGTGAGTTAGTTGGGTTCCGAAGCCGTTTTACAGAGTAATAAGGAGCTAAAATGAATTTGAATTATAAGTGATTTATTTATGAGCTTTTCGTGAACCCTTAATTTAGATTTATGTTATTCTTAATTTATTCAATAAGAGGGGGGATTTATATGATTGAATCATACAAACGTTTCTGGAGTAATCTAGGAAACTTTTCTGGAACTGCAAACCGGCCAGATTACTGGTGGCCAATGATCCTTAATTATATTTTAGCTATTGTTGTTGTTATTATTGCCGACTTAATTACCGGACACTCCATTGATAGTGACATTATGACCTGGAGTCAAATTACCACTAACTTGGTTGTCCAAATTGTATTTATTATTGTCTGGTTTGGAACCCTTTCAGTAAAGTTCCGCCGGTTGCATGATACCGACCACTCTGGTTGGTGGATTTTAATTTCGATCATTCCAATTATCGGGACCATCTGGTTCTTTATCTTAATGGTACTACCATCTAAGCCAAACCGTTGGAGCGATAACTACGTAGCAGAAGACTAAGAATAAAAAAAGTTTTGACAATAATGTCAAAACTTTTTTTCATTCAAATAAATGTTCGTATTCCTCAGCAAAGTAGCTGTCCTTTATCCAAACCAGCGTAAGTTCATGTTGCAATTGTAGGTCCTGTAATGGTAACTTAGCTAATAGGCCAGCATCAATTTCACTTTGAACTAATGACTGATACATAAAGCTGATCCCGGCGTTTTGTAACAATAACTCCCTAATTGCCGTCGGACTATCTACCGTTACTACCTGGCTAAAGTCAGTCAACTCAATATTTAACGAGCCCGCAAAATTTTTAAAAATATCGCGCGTTCCTGAACCAGGTTCTCTTAATAATAAGGATTGAGCTTGTAATTCCGGAACGGTCAAATTAGTTTGATTAACCAATTCATTGGCTACTGAGGCCACTCCAATAAATGGTTCCTGCCGAATTACTTGGTAATCGTAATTATCCTTATCAAAATTACCTTCAATCAGTGCAAACTGACTAGTTCCATCATCCAATTTTTTTAAAGCTGATTCAGTGTTTGCAGTTTGACAATCAATTCTAGTGTAGCCCAACTTTTGAAGCTTTAAAATCAATTGGGGAACTAAAAAATCACTCACTGATAAGGTAGCTGCAAACGAAATTTCCCGTTCTACGTTGGGGGTTCTTAATTGCTGCATTACCTGTTGTGATTGTACTTCAATCGTGGAAATAAATTGGGCTAGTTTTTGACCTTCAACCGTAATTTGCAGATGAGGTCGATGGTATCGTACTAATGGCACCCCAATTTCGCGCTCTAAGCTCTTGATTTGTTGAGTCACTGCTGGTTGACTAATATATAAGTGTTCAGCAGTAACGGTATAGGAACCGGTCTGAACCAACGTCAAAAAAGTATGGTAACGATGATCAAGCATGGTGGCCCTCCATTTTAGATAAGTTATTTTTATTAATGAATAACAATTAATAATTTTATTTTATGCAACAAAACTAGTAAAATCAATAGGTAATGTTTTTTTAGAGAGGAATGTATTCATGAAGGCAATTATCGAAACAATGTCCACCCGCAGCTTCTGGGTCGCAGCGATTTTCACTTTGATCTGTGCGGTAGCGGGGTCTTTCTTAGCCACTTTACCATATTTGGCAGTGGTTGGTTCATTAGTTATTTCATTATTGTTGGGAATGGTCTTTCAAGTTTGGCGTACCGGGGTTAACGCTGCTGAAAGTGGAATCGGCTTTATTTCCAACAAATTTTTACGGCTCGGAATTATTTTATTAGGGTTCAAGTTGAACTTGATTGACTTGGCAGCTGCCGGAGTCAAAACCATTACTTTAGCTATTTTTGTAGTTACCGGGACAATTATTTTAACCTACTGGATTGCTCGGAAAATGGGGGTAGATCCTGCCCTTTCTATCTTAACTGCCAGTGGGACTGGAATTTGTGGGGCCGCTGCGGTGATGGGAATTTCACCTCAAATTACGGTTTCCAAATCTGAAAGTCAAAAAAAGCACGAAGACGAAGTATTGGCTGTAGCCATCGTTGCCATTATGGGAACGGTCTTCACCTTGCTTGAAATTGGTTTGAAGCCAATTTTACACATGACTCCTACTCAATTTGGGGTTATGACCGGTGGTTCGCTTCACGAAATCGCCCACGCTGTTGCTGCTGGTGGTGCTGGTGGTCCAGTTAGTTTGGACACTGCCATTATCACTAAGCTTTCTCGAGTTTTGATGTTAGCCCCAGCTGCCTTTATCATTGGAGCATGGTGGCAACGTCAAGCTAAAAAACACGGCGTTCAATCTGAAACCAACGGTAAGTTACCAATTCCTTGGTTCATGGCCGGTTTTATTTTAGCTAGTGTGATTGGGACTTTCGTTCCCCTTGGCGCAACTGTTTTAACTTGGTTGGTTAAACTAGCCTACATCTTCTTAGGAATGGCCATGGCTGCCTTAGGAATGAGTGTTAATTTCCGAGTAATTGCTAATCGAGGTGCTAAACCATTTACCGCCTCAGCAATTGCTTCTACCATCCTATTAATTTTTGTAGCGGTAGTAAGTAAGTTATTCTTCTAATATTTACTTCATCGATTTATTGCGGGTAAGATGAATATAAATAAGAAACCTCCTAATTCGGATCAATTCCAATTAGGGGGTTTTTGTTTTACACTAATAACAATAAGTTAGGAGTGAGGATTGTGGAAACATACCTATCAACAGACCAAGTTAAACTGGCACGACAATTAGTGACCGATAATGATAATTTAGAGGGGCTGGTCATTAGTGCCGGCAGTTTAGATCCTAAGCTGGTATTAGTAGCTGAAGCCCCGGGCGCTAAGGAAATCGAAACTGGCCTACCGTTTATGGGCCCCAGCGGTCAAGAACTTAATAAGTGGTTAGACTATCTAGGTATTAAGCGTACTGAAGTCTACTTTGCTAAAACCGTATTTGGTAGACCCTTCAAGCTTAAAGCCGAGCGTAAGAGTGACCGAAAGCCCACCAATGCAGAGTTAAAAGCCTTTGCTCCGTTATTGGATGCCGAGCTCACTCATTTTACTGATCGCTTAATTGTCCCGGTCGGTGGCACCGCCCTATCTCGGTTGTTAGGAAAACAAGCAACCATTACCAACCTCCATGGTCAGTTAATCACCGCGCCCGTCCAACGATTAGATCCCGTTACTAACAAATACGAATTAACTCAACAAACTTATCAATTATTTCCGCTGTTTCATCCTTCATACGTTCGTCGGTTTCCTAGCAAACGTAATTTAGCCTATCAGGATTTAGATATCCTCAAGCAATTACTTAATCCATAGGATAAATTTCTTGGGCAATTTGTTTTACCGAGTCATACACCAGTTCTAGGATTTCCCTGTTCATGTGCTTGCTGTTTAAAAAGTATAGCGAACGCTTGAAGTGCGGATTTAGTTCAGTATACGGATAATCTGACGGCAACACACTTTTAGAAATAATGGTTTCGCCTACGCCACTAGCAACTAGTTCCATGATTAAATCATTACGGTTCAACATGATAGTGTGTTCTGGTTTGATATCATACTCGTTAAAGAAAAGTTCTGTGTAGTGTTCAATTCCCGATCCCGGTTCTCGAATTAGCCAGGTGCCAGTGGGTTCGCCGATCCGGACCAACTGGTCAGTTGCTAGTTCCCTTCTAACCACCAAGTCAGTATCAGTGAGCATGGACTTTTCAATTAAGCCCACGTCTAAGCGTTTATTATCAATTAAGCCCAGAATACTTTCGGAATTATCCACGGTAATATTCCAATCGTAACTGGGATTTTTTTGTTGGGCGCTTTTTAAAAACCGGGGAGCAATCGTTACTGCTAGTGTTTGTGAAAATCCCATTCTGACTAAGTGGCGTTCGTTATCGCCTACGTACCGAATTTCATCTTCGGTATCACGCCATAGTTCGCGCATCCTAATTGCTTGGTGGTACAAAATTTTTCCGGCTTCGGTGGGGACAATTTCCTGCCGGTACTTTCTGACAAATAATTGGACTCCTAACTTCTTTTCTAGTTGCTCAATTCTAACCGATACGGTCGGTTGGGTTACAAAGAGCTCTTTGGCGGCAATTGAAAAGCTCCGACTTTCGTAAACACTGATAAACGTTTCCAAGTAATCATTCATGGCCCTTACCCCTTTTTAGCAAATTTACTATTAAATATTTTTATTATAACAATAAAAATGATTGTTTTGACTTATTATAGTAATCTTTCTAAAATAAAAACCGTAAAGAAAAACATTTAAAAAAGGAGCTTACTATCTATGTTGGAAATCTTAAAAAAAGTTCCCATGGCCATTTGTGGTTTAATCTTGGGGATCGCCTCACTAGGTAACTTGTTTGTAAACGAAAATCTAGCTTCTATCGGTAACATCTGGGGAGTCATTGCCATGATTTTAATGGCTATCGTAATCTTAAAATTAGCCCTAGCCGGCGGTTCAGTTTGGCAAGAACTAACTAACCCGATGTCAGCAGCTACTATGCCTACTTTTACCATGGCCTTGATGGTCATCGCTACTTTCTGGGGGCGCTGGGGGTTTCATACCTTTGGCTTAATCTTATGGTGTGTAGCGATTGCCATTCACCTATTTATCACTGGAACTTTTATTTACCTTCATTTGATCAAGCCAGAAGTTGGAATTGAACATGTTTACCCAAGCTGGTTTGTAACTTTTGTGGGGATTGGCGTAGTACCAGTTACTGCCAGTCAATTCATCCCATTACTAGGTCGCATCCTTTTGTACGTAGCGCTCGTATTTTACGTTATTTTATTGCCAATCGTTTTATGGCGGTTGTACAAGTACAAGGAAATGCCGGAAGGCGCCTTACCACTTATCACCATTACTGCCGCTCCAGCTTCCCTGTGCTTAACTGGTTACCTATTCTCATTTGCTCAGTTTAATGTTCTTTTTGCCTCAGCACTGGGAATCTTGGCTCAGTTACTTTACTTCACCACTATTTTGACCATGTTACGAATTTACGTTTCTTCTCGACATTCCCTACTACACTTCTTCCCTAGTTTTGCAGCATTCACTTTCCCAATGGTAATTTCTTCTACCGGATTATTCTTGCTAATGACTCGCCTACCTCAAACCAGTTTTACTATTGCGGGAACTTGGTTGGCATACATCGAACAAGGCTTCTCCGTAGTAGTGATCTTGTTTGTATTAGTCCAATACGCTCGTTTTCTTAGAATTACGATTACGGAACATGTGCACACTAGTAACGTGGGTAACAAAGAAGTAAGTAATTATTAAAAATATACAAGTCAAAGTCGGTATTAGAATTAGTTCTAACACCGGCTTTTTCTTTTTATTCTCACCAACAATTCCTAATCATATTATCCCCAGAAAATTTATGGTACATTAAACATATAAATAATCTAGTTAGGAGTAGTCTCATGCATAACAACGTATATTCTATTTCACCAGCCGTTTACTGGTTGTGGATAATCCCGGTTGCTTGCTTTGCTATTTTTGCATTGCGATACCGGCACAACAAAGTGAAGCTAGTTGACGGTGTTTGGTTTAATCTCTTCTTCTTTTCATTTTTAATCTGCTTAGGCTTTAGTATTATTGGTACCCAAAACGCACTTCTAATTAATACTGCCATGTACATAGCTTTAGCCATTATAGTGATTATCATTCTTACTTTTATGCTCCAAGCCTTTTTCTTTATTTGGAACGGTATCATAATGTGGCGCAGAGAAAGTCATACTCTAGCTAATACTTTGACTCTGATTATTGGGATTGTGCTCTTATTAGAACCCATTGTCATCCGATTACTTCAACCGTTTTTACCCAAAGTCATTAACGTCTTTTTCACCAATCTTGGGGATTCAGTTCTCTTCTATATATTCGTTTGGGCCTATAATTTCCTTACCGTTTCGTTACTGTACCAATTTAACCGACCTAAACCGGATCAAGATTACATCATCGTTTTAGGTGCCGGCTTAATGAACGGGGACCAGGTTACCCCTTTATTAGCAGCCCGGATTAATCGGGGCTTAGCCTTTTATCAGCAACAATTAGCCCAAACGGGGAAAAAAGCCATTTTGATTTTTTCTGGTGGCCAGGGGCCTGGTGAAACTACTTCAGAAGGTCAAGCCATGTTACAATACGCGTTACAACAGGGTCTACCTGCGGAACAAGGGATCGCTGAAACTAAGTCCGCTAACACCTACGAAAATATGCGTAACTCTAAGGAAATCATTGAGCAACGTCCAGGAACTCACAATACCATCTTTGTTAGCAACAATTACCACACCTACCGGGCTGCTAGGATGGCCCGCCAAGTAGGCCTTAACGCTGATGGTATCGGGGCCAAAACTTCCCTCTTCTTCATTCCTGCCGCCCTCATTCGAGAATACGTAGCCATCTTTTTAAAATACAAAAAGTGGCACATCTTTTTCTTCATCCTTGCTCTTCTTTCAGCTTCAGCGGCAGCTTATTTTAGTACCCGCTAAGTCAAATTCCACTGCTTTTAGTCCATTAAGCGCTATACTAATGTTGTAAAAAATAAGGGGGAATTTTATTATGGATATGAGCAGTGAAGATCGAAACCAATTTATTAACGCCGTTAAAAAGGAAACCTCAGGTCAAATTGACTCCGCTAAAGTGATCGGTGATCGGCGCTTTGAAACCCACGAAGAAGCAGAAGCCGCACTGGGAATTGCCAAAGAAGTTGCTCCTAATAAGCATTTTGAAATTAAAGAGGCTAACGGCAAATACTACGTAGAAGTTAAGTAGCTTAATCGTTAAGCTACAACTCTAAACTTTATAAATAAAAACTGGAATCTTGACGTCAATATCAAGATTCCAGTTTTTGTTTGGTGCTATTTATTACTAGAATGGAGCCGTTAAACTTATCTAGCTTAACTATTTCTTCTTACTGGGAAGAACCAACAACCGGTATAACCACACCGTGAGTAAATAATAAACCAGATAGATCAGGACAAATATTAAAATGATCCAACCGATTTGGTAGTAAGGATCAGTCATTACCACCTTAAATAGTTGAAGGCCAAAGAGGACATCCACCACCCCTAAAATAGCTGGTAGTGTGAAGAGCACTAAAATTTCTCGGTTAATACTTTGTTTGAGTAATTTTTGTCGCGCCCCAATCTTGGCCAACATTTGGTAACGAATTTGATCCTGAGTAGCTCCGGATAAGATTTTAAACATTAAGCAACTAGCTAGCATTGCTAAGAAAGCAATTCCTAAGAAGTAGCCCACAAATTCCAAGCCCCCAAAGATGCCAATAACCAACTGATAAGTCGTGAAGGCCCCAAATCCACCAGTACCAACTGCTCTTGGGTGTTTTTGATTTTGGGAATCAGCCAGCTTAACTAGTTTTTGGTAGTTAGCTGGAATGTCTTGAACCTTCACCAAGGTTACCCGTTTAGTATTAGCCGCTAATTGGTTAAATTGGCTTTGCGAAACAAATTTTGCGTTTAGTTGCTTCTCGGTTCCCGCCAGATACCCAAACTCAGATTGTTGCCCGTTAGTTAATTTGTTAGTGGGGGTGTCTTGATACTTAGCCTGCGCATGGGCTTCATTACCAATCACCGCCGTCTGGTAAGGATGACTGGTGAACTCGGATTGGAGGTAATAAACCGTTTGGCCGACTATTTTTTGTTGATAAGTAATGGTCTTAGCATCACTTAGCCCACTAATTTGCTGCTTTTGCTGCTCGTCAGCATCATTAATCGCTAAAGTGTATGCTGATGAATTTTTGGCAATTGTGGGAATGTCACGCCGAAATCCCGTTCCAACGGTAATTGCCCCTAAAGCCATGGCAAACAACAGCGAAGTCACCGTCAAAATTTTAGTATAATCGCGAACCCGAAACATTATTTGAGACAGGGTAAAGCCGTTTAGGCCCTTAATAGCCCAGTTGGTTTTCTTTAGAGCCGATAATAATAATAGGACCACCGAATGAAAAATCAAATAACTTCCTAGGGTAATAGTAACTAAGGCGATTGGAACCGCACTTAACACTAACGTGGTGATGTTAGCCATTGCCCAATAACCAATCGCAAGTAACCCAATCCCAAGAATCGTTTGTAGAACTAACCAGCTCGGCTTAAAAACCACCCGGTCAACAGTGTCTGACTGTCGCAATAGTTTGAGAACCGGGGTCTTAATCATCCGCTGTAAGTTCATTAACGCTGCAATGATGAATAACGCCACGAATAACAATAAGGTAACTAAGATGGCCTTCGGATAAATTGGATTAAAATTGTGCATTACCAATCCTAATTGGTCCAACAACCAGCCAGAAAGCCACGCGGTAGCCAGAATTCCTAAGACAATTCCGATTGCGGTAGCTACTAACCCCACCAACAGGGTCTCTAGTACCATTAAGCGACTAACCCGGCTCTTTTTAGCTCCCAGCATCATGAATAAGCCGTAATCATGTTGCCGCATATTAAGTAAAAAACTATTGGCATACATTACATAGACTAAAGTGATTATGGCTAATAAAACTAATCCAAATATAAACATAATGGAAGCGTATTTAAAGTTAACGTTAGACTTAATCAAAGTCTCGTTAGTTGCTAAATTAGCAAACATATAAAAAATAGCTGAAGACATGACTAACCCGGTCAATAAGACCACGTAGTCTCGAATATGGCTTTTGATGTTAGCCATCGTTAATTTAACTATCATGACACCACCCTCCTTTCTACTGTTCAAACGTTCCTAGCTGTTCTAAAATATCGTGATAAAATTCTATTCGGTCGCGACCATCCCTGCTGATTTCTTTGCCGATAACCCCGTCTTTAATGAACAAAATCCGGTTACAGTAACTAGCAGAAAACGGATCATGGGTAACTAAGAGGACTGAAATATGTTGTTTACGGTTAATTTCAGTTAAGAGCTCCAATAATTCTCTGGCACTACTAGAATCCAACGCTCCAGTTGGTTCATCCCCAAATAACAGCGCTGGGTTAGCTATAATCCCGCGAGCAGCCGCTACCCGTTGTTTTTGGCCCCCGGATAATTCTGCCGGATACTTACTTAAAATATCCGTAATCGAAAGGGTTTCAGCAATTTTCTGGACAGCAGCGTTAATTGCACTACGATTAGTACCTTGCAGAGACAACGGTAATGCAATGTTTTCAAAGCTAGTGAGGGTCTCTAACAGGTTAAAATCTTGGAAGATAAACCCAATTTGCTTAGCCCGAAAGTCAGACACTTGATCTCCCCTTAACCGGGTAACGTCTTGACCGTTAATTTCTACCCGCCCACTAGTGGGCTGATCTAGCGTTGCAAGCATGTTTAACAAAGTAGTCTTCCCGGAGCCGGAAGCCCCCATGATACCGACAAAATCTCCTGGTTGCATTGTGAAATTAATGCCCTTCAAGGCCTCGTATTGCTTTTCACCTTTACGACCATAGGTTTTTCGCAAGTCCGTTACTTTAATAATTGGTTGTTCTGTCATAGTAATCTCCTCGATCCTAGTTTGTTTGTTGGTTAATCACTTGTGTAACTAACTATATTGGTATTCAATTTAAAAGTCAACTATTTTTCAGTAGTAACCTTGTTACACCCCCAGTTTACGTTATTTCATTCGAACTCACGAGCATTTAGCCCTATAATTCAATTAATGAAGTTGGGAGGTACCCAGATGAAGTTAATCGCTATTAACGCCCTAAATAAACATCTCAAATCTTTTTGGAAGCGACCAAATGATCAGCGAATTACCCTTTTAACGTTTAAAAAAGATCGTTCGTTAACCGTAGTGGGAATTGAAAATACCATTACCATTATAGAAACCGGCTATCGTCACCAAACTTATTCTGAATTAACCATCGCAGAGGCCAAGCATCAATTTAAGCATAGTTTTGCCACTGAATTTCCACGAAGCCATAATGTATACTTTGAACAGTATAAGAAAAACTAAACTAAAATGACTATACAAGTGTCATGATTAGCATTAGGCTAATAGTAGAGAAAGTGAGGTATTGCACATGCTTAATAATATTGAAGACACAGTCACTTTGGCTAACGGCGTCAAAATGCCCAGACTCGGGTTAGGCGTCTGGCAAGCAGCCCCCGAAGACACGATTAACGCGGTTAAAACCGCCATTGAAACTGGCTACCTATTAATTGATACCGCCAAAGCTTACGGCAATGAAGCCGAAGTTGGTGAAGGAATCAAAGCCGGACTAGCTGCTACCGGCAAAAGCCGAGAAGATTTATTTATCACCACTAAGTTAGCTAATGCGGACCAAGGTTATGAATCTACCCTAGAAAACTTCCAAGCTAGCTTGGACAGGCTACAACTTGATTATCTGGATCTCTACTTAATTCACTGGCCAGTCGCTGGCAAGTGGGCCGAAACCTGGCGGGCGTTTGAAAAACTATATAACGACGGCAGAGTTAGAGCGATTGGGGTTTGCAACTTCACCGAAGCTACCATGCAATCTTTAATCGCCCAAAGTGAAATTAAACCGATGGTCAACCAAATCGAATACCATCCCCTCTTGCAACAACCTGAATTGAAACAATATTTGGATGCTCAAGGGATTCAGGCCGAAGCCTGGTCCCCACTTGGCGGTACTGGTGGTAACTTGATGCAAAATCCAATCATTGGCGACATCGCCTTAAAGCACCACAAGTCACCTGCTCAAGTTTTAATTAGATGGGATCTTCAAAACAGTTACGTTACGATTCCGAAATCAGTTCACCCAGAATATATTCAAGCTAACGCCGATGTGTTCGATTTTGAGTTAGATTCCGACGATTTGTGTCAATTAAAGGCCTTAGACCAACATTTAAGAACTAGTTACTGGTTAACCACCTTTGATTGGTACACCGGTAACGAACAATAAATTACTAAAACCAAAACGCTTAGCATTCCCCGCTACGTTTTGGTTTTTTATTTTAGTCGCCAAACTGGTAAATTGACGTGGGCCAGACTCTTTCGTACGCTATACGTAAATAAAGTTTGAAAGGGGCGAGGCCAGATGCACAAATTTATCAAGGAGCTGGGCTATGGTGTGGGGTTAGGAATTATTACAGCGCTTATTATTGTTCTATTTACTAGTTTAGTTCACTGGGGAACTTGGCTACTTTGGGAATTTTTGCCGGCAGAATTAGGCCAACCGGTATTTTGGCCACTACTCATTGGTTTAGTGGGTGGCTTGGTGGTCGGACTTCTCCAAAAATACGTTGGCCCCTATCCTTACCATATGCAAGAAACCCTAAAAAGGACTAAGCAGCCTCAATTTTACCGGGGCAAAACCTGGCGTAATTTTGTAAACGCCATAGTGATCTTAATTTTTGGAGCGGGGGTCGGACCAGAAGCGGCCTTAGTTGCGATCGTAGCTTGCTTTGTAGTTTGGATTAATGATCGACTGCAGTACGCTGATTCTAATCCTGAGTTTTTGACCACCAACGGTCTTGGAGCGGTGATGGCCCTTGTCTTCACCAATCCCTTCTTTGGTCTGTCGGAACAAATCGATCACGAACCAGCCAAAACCAAATCCGCTGCCCACTACGCTGTTAACATTGCGACCATCGCTAGTGCTTGGTTAGTTTTTTCTACGCTGCAAAAATTGGTGAGCACTCCTTTTTTCCACCTACGTTTTCAACACTTTAACTGGTCTTGGAGCTGGTTATGGGCCGGATTATTAGCCTTTGTCTTAGCTGAAGCTTATAGTTGGTTGTACTTTCAAGCCATCAAACCGCTTGAAGCCCTTGGTAAACTGCCACAACCGATTTGGCTGGCTCTGTTAGGTGGGTTAGTTTTAGGTCTCACTGGAATGTGGTCTTCCTATTTATTATTTTCTGGCGAAGAAAGCATCGTCACCCTATTACAAAACTACTCTAAAATGTCCGTAGGCTTTTTGATCATCTTAGGCATTGGCAAAATGCTCTTAGCAATTTTTTATAATGCCACTGGTTGGCGTGGGGGTGATATTTTCCCTAATATTTTCGGATCAATTTGCTTAGGGTTAGCCGTCGGAGTCGCCTTGGGACTGCCAGTTATTGCAGTAGCAACGGTCTCTTGCGCGGTGATTTTAACTAACATTATGCAAAAACCATTATTGGTTTGTGGGCTGTTAATCTTAGTTTTACCACTATCACTATTTCCGATAGTGGTAGTTAGTAGCTTAGCCAGTGCTGGAGTACACAAACTACTGCCCCGTTCTGAATCTGCCGCCTAATTAACGGTTTAGCACTTGTATTTAGTAAGTAATAGTGCTAGGTTAAAGGTACTCAAATTTTCGGGAGGTAGCTTATGGCCGTGCACGATGTTAACTTTAGTACCTATGTTGGTTTAGAAATCATCGCCGACAAATGGAACGCCTTGATTTTAACACAACTGACTTCAGAATTTATTCCGTTTATGGAATTAAGAACCGCCATTCGGGGGATCTCGACCTTTAACTTTTTACTTAAATTAGAACAACTGGAAGAACTTAATTTAGTGGCTAGTAATACCGATTATGAATACCGGCTCACAGCAAATGGTCAACAAATCCAACGAATATTAGCCCACATTGAAACGCTAGGTCGCCAAGCTCTCAACCATTTGGCTACCGAAGTAAACTAAAAGCCACCAATCAAATGATTGGTGGCTTTTATTACGATTGGCGAATATTCTCTACTATTAATTGGCCAGTTGAGTTGGTTGTGAGCTCCCACACCTCAGTAAAGCGTTGAATTAACGCTTCATCTTGCTTGAACTGATTATACTGTTCAGATTGGTGCGGATATTCAAAGTAGTCTTTGGCTTGCGCAACCACCACTACATGAGTGGCGTGGGGATCGCTGAATTCTTGTTGTAAATCAACAATGGCCACGTTATCTAGCCGATTGATTTTACCTTCTTTTTGCCAATTAGTCAGAATTCGTTTTTGCTTGTCATAGTAGTCCGGGGTCATTAATTTCACTAACTGTTCCTGATCAGTTTGGGACCAAGCGGATTCCACCGTATAAAATAATTCTTCGAATTGGGCAGCTAGCTGCGGATCAATCGGGCCCACATCATGAGGCAGGTTACGTTCGAACTGCCGTTGCTTGTAGCGATTACGTCCCGCTAAAATTCCAATGAATCCTAACGGAGCTAGCAATGCCCAGCCAGCACCGCGACCATAGCCGCGGCCGCCGTAATAGCCGCCACCGTAACTGCTAGTGCCGCCACCAACATAGGTACTACCGCCGCCTCCAGTACTTCCACCAGCACTACCGCCGCCACCGGTGGAACCACCGGCACGGGCAAATGCTGGTAAAGCCGGCATCCATAGCAGTACAACTAAGCAGCCGATAATTGTTAACCATTTTTTCATGTAATTTAACTCCAAATTTAGTTTCGACTAGAACATTATCCCACAATCATTTTAACTTGACTGCATTTTTTCAAATTTAATTGGATCGTAACCGACTGATTGCTGGTATTAATTAAATAAGTTTAAAGTCACTGTAAAAGCTTGCTTTTCGGATGGAAACTGGTAAAATCATTTTTCAAATAAAAGAATTATGGAGGAACTTTAATTGACCCTTAACCTGTTTAGTCACAATCCGTTACGCTTTATTATTTCAACCGTACTAATCGTTCTTAGTCTGGTTTTAGCATGGCGGTTAATCTTAGCAGCAGTGGTTGTAGCTGCGGTTGTCGGCATCTTCTTTTTCGTCCGTAATCGTATTCAAACCCGTCAAGCTAATACCAAGGCCCAGGAATCCCCTCAGGCTGAATTTTTCCGTGACGACACTCCTCATCCTGAACGTAAAATCCTCAAGAATGTCGAAGAAAATGACCTATAGTATTTTTAAAATAATAAGTGCCCTTGGGGACAACCTTTAATATCTTTATGATAATGGGTGCCCTTGGGGACAACCTTTAATATCTTTATGATAATGGGTGCCATTGGGGACAACCATATCAATCCAAAAGAGCCGGAAAACTTTCCGGCTCTTTTTTACGCACTCGCAATCTGATTAAATTTATCCACAGCGGTAGCTTTTCCTACCACGGTCAGTCTATCATCCAACATTAATTCTGTGTCTGGACTAGGAGATACGTGGACTTGATCTTGGTGACTAATGGCAATTACCGTTACCTGATAACGATCATTTAACGCCAATTGTCTTAAAGTTTGACCCACTAACTGCTTGTTTTCTAACCGAACGTCAGACAAAGAAACATCTTTGTTCAGCATCAAATAATGCAAAATATTGGGTTCCAAAATTCGTTCCGCTACTCGCCGTCCCATATCCACTTCTGGTTGAATTACTTGATCGGCACCAACCTTTTTCAACACTCGCGCGTGCAATGGTGATTCTGCCTTGCAGATTACATTTTTTGCACCTAATTCTTTCATGATCAAGGTGGCCATGATACTAGCCTGCATGTTTTGACCGATGCAGATAAAGACGTGGTCAAATTGGCCTAACGCCAAATTTTTCATCGCAATCTCATCAGTAGCATCCGCAATCACTGCTTGAGTAACTAGCGGAGCATAATCATCGATCACCGTTTCGTTACTATCAATTGCTAACACTTCTTGGCCTCGTTTAACTAAGGTCTTACAAATACTGCCGCCAAACAGACCTAACCCGATAACCGCATAATTTTTTGCTGCTTGCTTAGCCAATTAACACACTCTCCTCTGGATAACGATAACCATCGTCGAGATGGTTAGAATTTAATACTGCGTACATAACGGTGTAGATTCCGACCCGACCGATAAACATCATAAAGATAATGACTAGTTGTCCCCAAACGGTTAGGTCCGGGGTCAGTCCCAACGTCGCTCCGGTCGTTCCAAATGCCGTTAGTACTTCAAATAAAATATACTCAAGACCCACATTTTGGGGCACCGTTTCAGTAGCAGCCATAATCATAACTGCTACTACTACCAAAGCCAGCGCAATAAAAAACATGGTCATAGCGTGCGCAACATTTTGGCGGGTAAATCTACGATGAGCAAAGGTGGCATCTCGCTTGCCACGTAAAGTAGCCATTCCTTGGATAATCAATACCCCAGCTGTGGTGGTTTTGATTCCCCCAGCGGTTGATCCAGGCGTTCCCCCAATAAACATTAAGACCATGGTGAAAACAATGCCGGCCATGGATAAATGTGCAAACGGAATGGTATCAAAGCCTGCCGTTCTAGGAGTGACCGCCAAAAATAAGGTATTAACAAATCTTTGCACTGGCGTTAGCTGAGACAGTTGCTGAGCATTTTGTTCTGTAAATAAATACACCACGACACTGAGTCCCAGCAAAATCCCAGATGTGGTCAGCGCCAATTTAGTATGTAACGTTAAATGGTGTTGTTTGCGGTAGGCTAATAAATCAGCCAAAACTAAGAAACCAAACGAGCCGCTAATAATCAACAGCATAATTACAATCAAAACATAGGGATCAGTAGCGAAATTTTCTAAACTATTCCCGAATAAATCAAATCCTGCGTTACAAAAAGCTGAAATAGCGTGAAAAAAGCTATACCACATTCCCTTACCTAGTCCGTATCGTGGAATGAAATCAAATGATAGCAACACCGCTCCCACCATTTGGACCCCAAAAGAAAACGAAACGATCCAGCGAATTAATGCGATCTGGGATAAGCTCACCAGATTTAGTGATTCTTGCGCCATCAGCTGAGTAGACAGATCCAAATGACGCCTGGTAGACATGAACAGTAATACTACGAAAGTCATAAAACCTAGTCCACCAATTTCAATCAAAGCTAAAATCACTAGTTTGCCAAAAATAGTCCAATGCGCTGCAGTATTCACAACGGTCAAGCCAGTTACGCAAGTTGCTGAGGTGGCCGTAAACAACGCGTGAATCAAACTGGTAGATTCGTGCGCCGATACGGGCAGCATCAACAACCCAGTCCCTAAAACAATGAAACCAATAAAACCTAATGTTAGCCCCTGCACCAATGACAGTCGGTGTTGGGTAAGTTTTTTAAACATGGAACAACTACCTCCCGTTAGTTTAAGTTTAACAAACCTAAAGCCAATTGGGGAATAAAGTCGTAGAAATTCCACTCGTTCATTCGATCAGATACAATTACCTGTAAACTAAGAAATGAGGTGGCAAAATGATTGCTAAAACCCGGATCATGTTTTACGTAGATAATGTTCAAACCATCAGTGAATTCTGGCAGACTAATTTGAAAGCTCAGGTAGTGGAAAACTTAGAATTACCAGAAAAGTTTGTCGGTACGGTGTTACAATTATCCCCAACTACCGAATTAGCACTCTTTTCCAAAGAATTTATTCGCAAATATTCCCCAGAAGTCTTGGACAACCTTCCATCGTTAATGTTATTTGTGGATAACTTTGAACAATTACACGCCCAGCTTCCCAATACCGGTGTAATTATGGCGGATAACGATATTGCCACTTTTAATTTTAGTGATCCTGAAGGCAATTATTTTGTTATTGCAAAGAATAGCTAAGTTTTCCACATGGGGATAAGTGCAAATAAAAAAGAGCTAACCCTAACTGTTCTTTTTTAATATATTTACGTTAGCCAATTGCTTTCATTTTATCGGCATTGAACTATAATGAGGATAATCTTGATTTGGGGGAATCTAATATGACAATGCTTGATGTAAAAGGATCTATTAATAATTTAACAACTACAACGGAGCAACACTTCAATTATATTCAGCAGCAACGCTCGTTTACCCGGGCATTTCCCATTCATTTTGAACTAGCCTATACTGACTTTCGGGTTATTGAGGTAGCTTTGCAATTAACTGGCGAGCAAAATCACGCCTTACTTGCCTCGTTTGCTGCAGCGTACGAAGCCGTTTACCAGTATGAGGATGCTTATGCTACTGGAGGCTTAGAAGGTTTTAACGATAAATTTGCTAACAACTTAAACGATTATCGGCAAGCCAAGGCCAAGCTCTTAACTATTATTGACGAAATTAACAAACTTCAACCTTAATTTAAAAATCCCAGCAGTCGTAATGATTGCCGGGATTTTTTTGACATTCTTTGGTTACTTCACCTTAAAGTTCGATTTAAAAATATAGCGACATTTCGGACACCGGTTCAATCCATAATGAATTGTCATACTACGCCCGCAATGAGGACAATTTCCAGAAATACTACGTTCATGTAATTGTGAAATATTGGTAGTCACGGTTGAGGTTCCTTTCGTGAATAAATTTCAGTCTTTCAGCTTCCCATCCACCATCGTATACACTCGATCAGCTTCCGCCAATAGGTCATCATCATGGGTCACCATGATCACAGCAACTTTGTGTTCCTTGGCTTGGTTTTTTAATGTTTGAACCACCTGAAAGGCACGCTTAGAATCTAATGCCGCTGTCGGTTCATCCGCAAAAATAACCGCTGGATGATTGTACAGCGCTCGGGCAATGGCCACTCGTTGTCTCTGCCCACCTGATAAATTGGCAGGTAAACTGGCGCGCTCGCTGGCTACTCCCAACTCATTTAACAACTGTTCAGCGTAACCATCGTGATCTTGCTTGCTAATCAGATCGACTAATTCAAATTGTTCTCCGACCGTCAAAAACGGAATTAAATTTGAAGACTGCAAAACAAATCCGTACTGATCAAATCTAACTTGGCCACGTTGTTTTTCCGTCATCTTGCTTAGATCTTGTCCCTTTAATAATACTTGGCCATTTGTTGGGGTTAATAATCCCCCCATCATTGTTAATAAGGTAGTTTTCCCGGAGCCTGAAGGACCAGTTAAAATAATGAATTCGCCAGCATCAACGGTTAGATCTAACGGTGCCACTGCAGTAGTTGCTGTCTCGTTGCTCCCGAAGGTTTTGCTCACTTGTTTTAACTCTAGTACTGCCATTATGCTGTCCCCCCAATCGCACTAATTGGATCAATTTTAAGAATTTGCCGAATTGAAAAGATAGACCCCAAAACAACCATAATTAGTAAACCGATAGAAAAACCGCCTACCAACAAACCATTATTCGCATACGGTATTGCCGCAGGTAAAACTAGCACTGTTAACTGGTTAGCAATCAGGCCTAAGCCAATACCAATAATTCCTAAGATTAAAGCCTGCGCCACAATACTATTCACTAAAATTCTGCTACTAATTCCCTGCGCACGCATGATTCCATAAACACTAATTTTTTGAACCGTCAAAATATACATAAAAATTCCCACGATAAATAACACAATGACAAACAATGAACCAATCATCAAACTAAAGGTTGAGTTTTGAGCACTATATCCCGGAATATTGTTAATTAACGTTTTGGGAGTGATCACTTCGGCATTAGTAATTCGCTTAATATCGGATTGCTTTTTGTATACAATGCCACTGATATTACCTGCATTAGCATTAGTATATTTAAGTTGATTATATGTTTGCAAAGTAGTGAAAACCACCGGTAATGTCCCGTATAAATTGTCCTGAGTTAACCCCACCACCCGGTAGCGCTGCTTACTTCCGTTAATTTTTAACCTATCTCCCAGTTTAACTTTACCGTCATTAAACTGTTCATCAACTACTACTTGGTTATTAGACCGCACTTGATGACCCTTCACTAATTTCGGTTTAATAAAGCTCTGAAAGTTAATTCCAAAAATAGTAGCATCAATGTTATCATCACCGCCGTTTAAGGTCGCTACCGCGTTCATTTCTCCTACTGGTGCCTGATTGGAGTTTAATTGCTTTAAATTGATTCCTGAAAGGGTTGAAGCCGCTAAATTACTGTCGGCATATTTACTGATACTGACTCGGTTAGCATCCCATTGATCAACCGCTAGCCGGTTGTTAGAAGCAAGCCCATAAGCTAATCCCGTAAGAAAATAAATCAAATATGCAATTAAAAAAAGCATCAAGATCACCAGTCCATAACGGCCCTTATTAGCTTTTAATTCATGTGTCGCTAAATACATAACACGAGATCCTCCTCTCCTACAACGAAGTTTAATCAATTGTACAACATTGAAACCGTTTGCTAAAGCTTAAAAAATAAAAAGGTATTTCCCCCGAAATACCTTTTTAGTCAATATTTAGATTACTGTTTATCCTTCGCAATCGACTTAGCAACCAATCTAGCAAAGTAGCGAACCCCAGTATTATTAGGATGAATACCATCACTAGTAAACCAGCCCGGATGCTTTTTAGCCAAACTGTACCAATCAATAATGTGAAGATTCTTATGCTTCTTAGAAGCGGCAATAATTGTACTGTTAACTTCGTTTTGCCAACTTCTATTTGGAACATAGGCGGTAGTCCAGTAAACATCACATTTCTTACCAACAGCGTCCATAACGGCTTCGACCTGATCGGAAGTAACTGTTCCGTTAGTTCCTAGGTTCAATAGCAAGTTGTTGCTAATTTTACCACTGCTTGCCATTTGCTGAACGATAGATTGGGCCGCATCCATTTGACGTCCAACCTGTCCATCTACGACAGCTCCTGGGAAGAGTTGTTGCAAGCCACCTGAAATATCAATCATAACGGAATCCCCTACACTGGTTAAAGGAGTATGTTGCAAAGTGACCATTTCCTGAGCAGTGATTCCGTATTCTTTCATAACTTTGCGTTTCTTAGCTGACAAGTGCTTAATTGCTTGCTTTTCTAACTTTCGATTATGTGCAAACTTCTTAGCCTGAGCTGCTTGCTTCTTTTGAAGCAATTCTGCCTTTTGGTTTTTCTTATCTGCAGCAGCTTGCCGGGCAGTAATCGTCTTCTTTAACGAGTCAGCAGTAGATTGTTCTGGTTTAGTAGCCATTCCCACAAAGGTCAAAACAACCATTACAGCCATAATAGCAGCAGTTACTGCTCTAGTTGGGTTCTTTAAGCTGGCACCTAATTGATGCCAATCAAAATGTTTAAGAGGTGTTTCAATGTAGCGGTAACTTAACTCACTAATTAAAAGAATAATCGCTACTTGAATCAGAGCATTAATCACCGGATGGTTACCAATACTCTTCACACTATTTTCGTAGAAAATCATTACGGGGAATTGGTAAACATAGATCCCGTAACTGCGTTTACCGATATAAGTGAATACCGGATTAGTTAACCACTGATTCCAATGACTAGCTGGATGGACAATAATAGCAACGAATAAAGTTGCCAAAAGTGAGAAGATAAACATTCCGCCATGGTAAGCCCAAGCATCTGAACCGGACATGGTGATATAGTAATAAATCATCCCTAGCATCAACAGCAAGCCCACTCCGTCAAACGTCAAGCGGCTTCCCTTGCTAGCATTTTCTGACAATTTATGAATTGGCCAGATGAACGCCAATGATGCTCCCAATAATAATGCGAAAAAGCGGGTATCAGTACCGTAATATACTCGGTTAATATTGTTAGGATCATACAAAATCGCCATTTCTACAGCTGACGCAATCGCACCTACAAATAAAATCAAGGCTGATTGCCACCGTTTCTTAGTAATGGTTAATAACAAAATAATTACAAAGGGCCAAATTAAATAGAATTGGCCTTCTAAAGACAATGTCCATAAGTGAGTAAATGGTGATTCCCCCATTGCCCGATCAAAATACGATTGGCCATGGCCAATTTCAAACCAGTTATACACAAAGGTTAGATTAGTGGCCAGAGTGGCCTTGATATTAGTTAATAGTGACCGATTAAATAACGTAATGTAAGCCGTGGTTGCCACCAAAACGGTCACTAACGTTGGATACAACCTGGATATTCTTCGCTTCAAAAATGCCCAAATATGTAATGAGCGTTCATTGTCCCAATCCAACAACATAAAGTAGGTTACCAAATAACCAGCTAATACTAAGAAAATTGGAACCCCTAAGAACCCCCCTTGAAGAGCTGACGGAGCCAAATGAAAGACAATCACACCAATAACCGCTAAGGTCCTTAGACCATCAATTCCTGAAATATAACGTCGTTTATGCGTTTTTTTTGCCATTTGTTGATTTCGCCATTCTGCACGTTTCATAATTCTTTTCCTCTAGACTTTCTTTCCCCAAAAATTATTAATTACTTAATTAAATTTACCATATTAGAACTATGATAGGGGGTAAATCTAAATATTTAAAAAAACCATAATATTTTCAATTATTCTTTACAATTGAACTTGACTAGGTCAATCGTTTTACTTCTCTATATGTAAATAATTCTGACATAATATTACGATCTTCAATTTCACAAGAATTAATAACCAATGAGTTTTTATAATGATAATTAAATGATATAGCCATTAGTAATAACTAAATATTTATTTTAGCTATTGCAACAAAAATTATATTAAAATAACTACCTTTAAAAGGATAACACATAAAACGGAAATTAATAAAATTCATTACTCTAATAATTTGACCTATTAAAAAAGTGCCCTATTTTATCAACTGGCACCTTTTCGTAGAGTTTATTTCAATTAATATTCCTTCGCGTTCGCACTAATCTCTAAGCAAGAATTAGTTTCATGACAGTTAGGGCACTTCAATTTGCGAGTAGCAAGCGTGTGAGCTGAGAAAAAGAAGGCCTTTTTAGTTGGTCGAAAAATGAAGCCGCAATTGGGGCAAACGTAAGCGACCCGGTGGTACATAAAATTAACTAACCAGGTAGCACCTAAAACAGCAAGCACGATGGCACCGATGAACCACCCCCACTGACCGGTTCGCAAACTAACCACAAACGCCACTACTTCCACGATATCAATTGCAATTCCCGCCGCAAATAAAACGGTTCTAGTGTTACGCAAATCTTTCTTATTTTGCATAATGTCCCCCATTTCTCCGATACTAGTGATCGGTAAATCATTTAAATGACTTAAATATGGCTGCAGAGCTTTTATAGTTTCCACTGATTCTTTAGCAGCATCAATTTCGGTTTTAAATTCCTGCAACTGTTTATCTAAACGATCCTGAATAAATTCACCGGGGTTTTCTTGCCTGAGAATTTCACGAATATCAGCTAATCGGAAACCGAGAACCTTGAGGAGCGCAAAGGCAAGAAATAATTTCAAATTTATTTTTATTGCCTTAGAGTCAACTTTAGGGATTATAGTAAGAACAATTAATTTTGAAAGGAGAATCATTATGCCAAAGAATTTAATTATTTACTTTTCGGCAACTGGAATAACCCAAGAGGCTGCTCAGCAATTAAAACAACTAATTAATGCTGATTTAATTCAACTTGAACCAGTACATGGATTTTCTGATGATTACGAAAGTATCGTTGCCTGGGGTAAGCAACAATTAGACAATCAACAGCACCCCCAAATTAAAACTAAATTACCAGATTTAACTACCTACCAAACTGTTTATATTGGTTTTCCAACTTGGTGGCAGCAACCGCCGATGATTATCCATTCTCTATTTGATGAAGCCGATTTTAAAGATAAAACTATTGTCCCCTTCACAACTAGCATGAGTACCCCACTATCTGATTCTTTACCTTACTTGAGAAAAATGAGTAAGAGCAGTGGAGCAACGTTAGCAGGAGGATTTCGTTATACTAATAAAAATGATCTAAAAAACTTTTTGTTAAAAAATAGTAGTTACTAACTGAAAAAAACAATTTAGATAATCAACTCATTAGCGTCAAATTAGTGACCGCTGGTGACCATTTCATCATACGGTATCGCAAGTTATCAAAAAAAGAGACCCTCTCACATTGGGGTGTACCCCTAAAGTTAAAGTATTTTTACTTCAACTTTAGGGGTATGGCACAAGTCGAAGGGGGCTTTTATTTTAGTTTGAGGTTTGCATACCTACTTAAAAAAGTAGGGCAGCAAAACGTCAAACAGGTATCAGCTAATTGCACCATAGGGTGCGCTGATACTCGGCTCAAAAGAGCCGACAGATCCGTCTGCAAGACCCCTCGGCGAGCCCACCTTTACGAAGTAAAGTATAGTGGGTTATACTTTACTTGGAAGTAATCACCGAATTCCAGTTAGAAACCATTTTGTAACTACGTTTTGAGGAGGAGTAAAATGCTTTCTTACGTCCGGCATTACCCACTAGCGATAGCTAAATTAATGTGTCTGTGCTCCCCTAAAATCTGCTGATTTATTACTGACTAATACAGGAGGTTTTTTATGGGACAGACAATCATATCTGCTATTGGTGTTTATATTTCCACCAGTATCGATTATTTAATTGTTTTGATTATTTTATTTGCACAGCTATCACAGAATAAACAGAAATGGCATATTTATGCGGGGCAATATCTAGGCACGGGCTTACTTGTAGGGGTGAGTTTAGTTGCTGCTTATGTCGTCAATTTCGTGCCTGAAGCATGGATGGTTGGACTGCTTGGTTTAATCCCTATCTATTTAGGGATTCGCTTTGCAATTGTTGGAGAAGGTGAGGAAGAAGAAGAGGAAGAGGAAGAAATTATTGAAAGATTAGAACAAAGCAAGGCAAATCAACTGTTTTGGACAGTTACATTGCTGACAATTGCGTCTGGCGGAGATAATTTAGGTATCTATATACCTTATTTTGCTTCGTTAGATTGGGCACAGACCCTCGTGGCGTTGCTTGTGTTTGCAATCGGCATAATTATCTTTTGCGAGCTTAGTCGGGTGCTATCCTCTATTCCGTTAATATCCGAGACAATTGAAAAATACAAGCGAATCGTTGTTCCCTTAGTATTCATTCCACTTGGACTATACATCATGTATGAAAGTGGCGCGATAGAGACTTTTCTAAACTTTATTTTATAGATAAAAAAGCCCCTTAAATGGGGCTTTTCTTATATTTTTTTAATCCTAACTTCAAAACCCCAGATACGTTTTTTTACCGCTAATTCGCCAAACCAAAGAATGGAGGACTTATGATGAGTTATTTAGTCGCAAGAATGCAAAAGATGAAAGCTGGAAATTTAGTCGGCATGGGTAATCATAATCAACGGTTAACTGACAATCATTCAAACAAAGATATTGATACGGAACGCTCGTATAAGAAAAGAGGATATCTTATGATAAGATATCCTCTTTTACTTTTCGTAGCTCGTCACTACTCTAATCATTCCAAAGGATTCGGAGATATTTCGGTTCAATTTGAGTTGCTTAATTGAATAGTTTACACTCAATAGTGAGCTATTAATTCTGAAAGGATGATTATCATGGGAAAAGGATCCCGAAAACGCAAAGAACGCCAAGCAGCCATGGCCAACTCAGGAGCAGATACTACACTGACTTGGCAGGATCAACCAATTCATACCAGTAACACCAATGATCCTATCAGTTTTACCGCCTTTTTGTCCGAACGCAAATCACGCGGACAACAATTACTTATTGCCGAATTCGACGATGGCGCTATTTATGGTGGCTACAATCTACATCCGATTGGTAACTACACTAAGTTTAACCAAGCTTTCTTGAACGGAATCGAAGACGTTTTTCACCAACCAATTACTTACAAGAACGACACAATGTTCTTCGGTGAAGACGAACTAGTCGTCATGGATTATCCCGTTCCAGACAAAAAACAGAAAGATATTGCTGTCTTCTGCCTAAATGCTGAACGTATTTATTCTCGCTTTAAACAAGGACCAGAATTAAAGCGTTACTTGGATCAACTCTATAACGTCATGGTTAAGCTGGCAGAACAACAAACTAAATAAAGACTATTCACAGCTATAATTATTAGAAAAGAGACTTTCTCACATTGAGACGGTCTCTTTTATTAAATTTTCTATGTTTTGGTTACTCTAAAATATGTCAAACTTATTTGACATTAAAAATTTAATTTCCTATACTCTAATAGTCAAATACTTTTTACATTTGGAGGCCCAATTATGGAAATCGCTATTTTAATTTTTGTATTATTTTTTTTAATCGTTTCGTTTGGTGCCATAATCACTATGTTTCGAACCATCAGTAAACAGGGTGACGAACGCCGCAAACAAATTATCATGACGGCTTCGGCCAACACTTTTTATATTCTCATGGGACTACTGGTTCTTGACGTGATTGGTCAAATTATTAGTATCTTTCTCAGTAAAACCCCCACTAACTTGAAGCCCTTTCACTTATTACTGATTAGCGCCATTATCTTTTTGCTAGAGTTACATACTACCTCTAAAAAGCTTGGTGATTAACATTGCAAAATCAAATTCGCATTTTACGTAAACAGGCTGGTATTTCTCAAGATACACTGGCTAAACTCTGTAACGTCAGTCGCCAAACTATTAATGCCATTGAAAATGACAAGTATGATCCAACCTTAAAATTGGCCTTTAGTTTAGCGCAACAGCTAGAAACAACGGTGGATACGCTATTTCATCCCACTTCTTAGTAATTTTGACTTATTTAATTTTTGGCCTCAACACCTTATAATCAAGCTAACAAATCCAATTTCACTTATATTCAGTAAAAAGAGACCCCCTCACATCGAGGCGGTCTCTTTTCTTTTGATCAATTTAATTAGTCAAGCTTAGTCTTTGATACTACGTTCAACTTATCATCGAAGTCGTACCACCAGTAGCCATTTCAAGGTTGATGATGTCTTCATCAGAAATGCCTTCGATTTACTTAATCAAGACATAGATTGTTTTCCGACATGTTTTATCTCCCAACTAGCCATCCCCGCTTTACGCATATAGACATCCAGGTTTTTATTGTTTACTACAGTAACGTAATACACATTCTCGTTAGATCCGCCTTGAAAATCTGAGGTGTCATAAACTTTATCTTTACTAGACAAGTTTCTTAGAAATAGATATGTATCATGATTATTGGCAACGGATTTCATTTGCTTATAATCTTTTTTGCTAATCATGTTATTCATCTGAGTATTCAATTGATTCACCGTATACATGTCAGAATTTAAATACATATATCCACCTGCAAAGCACAGTATGACAAAAACTAATACTCCGAAATATTGATAACCACTTTTTTTATTCATACAACACCTCTCATCCAAAAATAACACATTTTAAGTTATTAGTAAGTAGTTGTGAAGAAACTCGCCTCTAAGGCTTCAAATTCTATGACAAAGGAAATATCATAATTACAAATTTATCTTAGTGATTTAATTAAAATAAAAACAACCTGTGATTTAGCAATCCTAGGCTGTTTTAAGTCAACTATATTTAGTTAATCCATTTTGCTACCTGATCCGCAAATTCTTGGCCTTGTGGAAAAATCCCAAACTTATCTAAAAAGGCATGCGTCATTCCCCGATAATTAGAATAGTATGTAGAAACGCCGTTAGCAGCCAACTTTTTAGCATAAGCATATCCTGTCGGTCTTAGGGGATCAAATTCATCTGTAGCAATAAAAGCTTTCGGCATATTTTTATAATCTTGGTCCGCCATATTATACGGTGAAAATCTTGGATCCTTAGTATCGCCACCATTAATATAAACATCTATAATTGCCGGTAACCCTTTATCAGAAAAGATACTATCTTTTTGGTATCTAGCTTGCATAAAACTGTCTAAATGATATTTAGATTCTGGCCATGCAATCTGGTCATTGGTCTCCTTATCTAAGGTAACGCACGGGTAACACATTACTTGATGAGTAACATAGTTATGGCCGGCTTTTCGATCCATATAAGCTATTGCAGCGGCAATGGTCCCGCCTGCACTATCCCCATATACCACAACGATATTGGTGTCGACATGTAGCTTATCAGCATTTTCCACGATGAAATTAAGGGATTCAAAACAATCATCAGTGGCCGTATATTCAGGATACTCAGGAGCAAATCTATAATCCACGTTGAAAACTCGCAAATGAGCTTTTTGGGCGATGTATTTACAAAAATTTTCATTAACCAAAACGTTACCGCCAATCCAACCACCACCATGATAGGCAATAAAAGCTCCCAGCTTTTCATTAGGATTTTTAAGCTCTGGCGTGTAAACACTAATAGGAATCTGATTTTTATCAGAATAAATCTTGCTGGTAGTTACTCCATCAGAAATATCCACCCCCATAGATCCCATATGATCACGCCATTGGTAACAAAATCTTGCCGAAGGACTATCGGGTTTAACACCCTTAAATCGTTTCATAATTTCAGATTCAGGAGCATATGGTCCGCCGTTATCTTGCATGAAGTGGAGATTAAAATCATCAACAGAATATTTTGCAACTACTGAAAGATCTGAAACAACCCTAGTCATAACGTTGTTTTTATCCTTTTTAAAATCCGGGCTTTTCCGCAAACGATTTAATTTATTATAGTAATCTTTAGTTGTTGGTGTCCAAGCTAACATAAAAAATTCCTCCTTAAACCTTTTTCTATAACTAGTTTAAACAAGAAATTTATAAATTGGTTGTAATTTGATTTTAAATAATTACTGATACTATACAAATGAATTTTAATAAAAAGGAGACCCTCTCACCTTGAGAGGGTCTCTTTCATTTTGATCAATTTAATTAGTCAAGCTTAGTCTTTGATACTACGTTCAACTTGTCATCGAAGTCGTAAACCAATGGTTCACTAGTAGCAATTTCCAGGTTGATCTCTACGAGATCTTTAATGCCGTTCTCCATATTCTCCGTACTGGATCTCAATAGCGCCAGTTACCTCCCAATTGGCAAACGTTTTAAGGCTACTTCTGCCGCTGGTTAGAAACTGTTTGATATTTTCAAAAGCGCTGCAATAGAACTGACATAAAGGCTAAGGTCATCATCATAGCGTTCGTATGTAAATTGGCATCTTAGCGTTTTTAGTATTTTATTACTCAAGAGATTTTAGACAACTTCTAAGTTCTTACATAGGTGATGCTTTGTTATATTAGATGCTTTAATGAGCTTATTTAGATTTATCGAACACAGCTTCCCAATCTTGTGCTGCCTGTTGAACAGGGTCCCACGGTGACGCAATTGGCGGTGAATATGATAAGTCTAAGTCGTCTAGATCATTAATAGTCATTTTATTGAAAATTGCGGTTGCAAAAATATCATTTCGTTTTGCAATCTCACTTCCATAGTTCCCAATTAACTGTGCACCAAGTAGCAATCCGCTTTCTTTGTCAGCAGTTAATTTAATGGTGATTTTACTTGCATTTGGAAAATATGAGTTATGGTCGAACACTGTACTTGTACTGGATAAAGTAGAAAAACCAGCGTTTTCTGCTTCTTTAGGCAATAGCCCAGTTCTAGCAATAACTAAATTGAAAACCCTTATAACTTGGGTTCCAACGATCCCCCTAAACCGGCGTCGCTGCCCCACGACATTCAATCCGGCTATCCGGCCTTGTTTGTGTGCAGTAGTTCCTAAGGGTAGGTATGTTTTTCCAAGTAACCTATGGTCAGTCTCAACCAAGTCACCGGCGGCCCAGATATCTGGCAAAGTCGTATGCATGAATTCATCAACTGAAATTGCTCCGGCCACACCAGTCTTGGCACCAGCTGCTTCTAATAATTGCGTATTGGGCTGAACTCCAGTAACAATTAAGACCGTATCAAACGATCGTTCATCAGTGATATTGCCCAAATCTGTAGATTTAATTTTTACACTAGTATCAGAACTAACAACACTCAAAATAGTGCGGTCAGTCAGTACTGTTACTCGATTTTGTGTTAGTTCCTGGTGAGCCATAGATCCAAATTCATTTTCCACTGTGGAAAGAATTTCATTACTACGTTGATATAGCGTCACGTTTAATTTTCGTCGTGCCATTGCTTCGGCCATCTCAACACCGATATACCCAGCCCCGATGATGGCGGTGTTTTTAGCTTGGTTTAGTGCTGTATCTAACGACAAATAATCAGACATTGTGTGTAAAACGTGAATCTTACTATTGTTTTCTTGGGTATCATTAAATGAAAAACCTTGAAAAGCGTCTACTTTAGGAATTGCTCCCGTGGCAACTATCAATTTATTATATTTATAAGTAACAGCACCATTCGATCGAACACCTGACACGAGATGATTTTCTGCGTCTATTGAGTTAACTAAAGTGTTTAAGTCAAACTCAATTCCAAGCGCTTCTAGCTCCTTAAGCCCACGGTGAGAAAGCGAATGCCAATCTGGTACTTCTCGACTAGCAGCATATGGAAAACCACAAATGGATAAATTAGGGTATTCGTCTGCAAGGATTATTTTAACTTGTAGTGTAGGCTCACTCTCTTTAGCTTGAATTGCCGCTGAAATACCAGCGTCGCTACCGCCAATTATCAATAGTTGTTCATTTTTAACTGTCATAAATAGACTCCTGTGATTTATTTGATAACATATGGATGTCTATATTATATATAGACGATTAACTATGTGTCAATGAGGAGAAAAAATGAATTATACAGATTATGCTATGGTTATCAAAGCAATGGGCGACGCAAGTCGCCTTGAAATTATCGACATGTTATCTTGCGGTAAAATGTGTGCCTGCGATATTTTAGATCATTTTGATTTTACCCAACCAACACTTTCTCATCATATGAAGGTATTACAAACTGCGGGGATAGTAGATGCACAAAAAGATGGCAAGTGGCAGCACTATTCATTGAATTCAAAATTTATAACAAGTTTCCCTGAATTTACACATCAACTGTTACAAGTTGAGGAAATCTGTGTCTGCCATCCACTATTTTAAATTATATTTACTTTTGACAAAAACATTTTGAAAGTATATTATATAGATAAACATCAATGTATGGAAGGTGTATACATGAACTATAACCAACTGGCTAAAATTTTTAAGGCTTTATCCGATAAAAATCGAGTTAAAATCGTTGATTTATTATCTGCTGGGGAAAAATGTGCTTGTGATTTATTAGATCAATTTGAATTTTCACAGCCAACACTTTCGCACCACATGAAAGTCTTAATTGAGGCAAATATTGTCATAGCCCGAAAATCTGGCAAGTGGCAACATTACTCATTAAATGTTGATTTTGTAGACAGCCTTGATGAACAGATTAAATCATTGTTATTAGAAAAAATAGCTAATTAGGCTATATTTTTTATACAATAAATAGATACATTTAAATGTGTTGATATGATATTGGAGGAGTTTATTATGAAAAAAGTAGAATTATTTGAAGCAGCACTATGTTGTAATACTGGTGTTTGTGGTCCAAGTGTCGATAAAAATTTAATGTTAATGACTGCTGCATTTAATACCATGGTTAAAAATACTGATACCTTTGATGCTTATCGCTATAACCTAAATAGTACGCCGGACGCATTTGCTCAAAATCCGGATATTTTAGCGCTTATTCAACAAGAAGGTAATGCTGTTTTACCAATTTTACGTGTTGATAACGTCATTGTTAAATCGGGTGACTACCCAACTTTGGCGGAACTATCAGAATTTACCGGTGCCTATTTTGTTGAACAATCTTCTAATGCTTGCTGTGGTGACAATACAACTAATTGCTGTGAATAATAAACTAAAAAGGATGGTTTACTGATGAATTTTAACTTATATAATCCGAATGAAGTGCTCGACACAAAATACTTATTCTTCACGGGAAAAGGCGGCGTTGGCAAAACAACCTCAGCTTGCGCAACTGCCATCCAGCTGGCTGACAATGGTCGACGGGTCATGTTAGTTAGTACTGATCCAGCTAGTAATTTACAAGATGTTTTTCAACGAGAACTAACAAACCAAGCAACTCAAATCGAAGAAGTCCCAGGTTTAAGTGTTGCTAATTTTGATCCAGTCACGGCTGCTGAAGACTATAAAGAATCGGTAATCGCACCTTATCGTGGTGTTTTACCTGAATCTGCAATTGAAAATATGGCAGAACAGCTATCCGGGTCTTGTACCGTTGAAATTGCCGCATTTAATGAATTTGCTAATTTCTTAACCAGTCCAGATGTCGCCAACAGCTTCGATACAATCATTTTCGATACTGCCCCTACTGGTCACACACTCCGTTTGTTACAACTACCATCAGCTTGGAGTGGCTACTTAGATGAAAATCAACAAGGGGCTTCTTGCTTAGGTCAACTAGCAGGTATGGGTGACCGCAAGGCCGTTTATGAAAAAGCGATGGCAACCCTAAATGATGGTACGCTAACAACCCTCATAATGGTTACCCGTCCACAGCTTGCCCCGTTACTTGAGGCCGATCGCGCTTCAACTGAGCTTAAAAATCTCGGCATTACCAATCAAAAATTAATTTTAAATGGTGTTTTTGAAACAGCCACCGACGCTGTCTCTCAAATTTTCTACGACCGTCAACAAGCTGATTTGGTCCGGATGCCTGATACTTTAAAACAACTTAAAAGTTATCAAATTCCCTTACGGGCTTACAATATTGCTGGGATTGATAATGTTAGAAACTTATTAAAGAAGTCACAACCGATTACTAAAATTACGAATAATAGGGACACCAATCTACCCGAATTTGGTTTAATGATTGATGATTTCGTCAATACTAACAAGAAACTTATTTTCACGATGGGTAAAGGCGGTGTTGGTAAAACTTCAATTGCCATTAAAATCGCAACTGAACTCGCTAAACGTGGTAAACGTGTTCATCTTGCATCAACTGATCCAGCCGATCATATCTCCGAAATATTAACTGACACTACCAATATTAAATTAAGTCACATTGATGAAGCCCAAGAATTAAAACATTATCAAAATGAAGTGATTGCTAAAGCTGCTTTGACGATGTCACCAGCTGATGTTGATTATGTCAAAGAAGATTTACAATCGCCTTGTACTCAAGAAATTGCAGTCTTTCGCGCTTTTGCAGAATTAGTAGCCGACGATGATTGTGATATTGCCGTCATTGATACTGCACCAACCGGGCATACATTACTCCTATTAGATTCCAGCCAAAGCTATGCCAAGGAAGTAGAACGGACGTCTGGAGACGTTCCTGAATCAATCGTCAATTTACTACCAAAACTCCAAGACGCTAGACAAACGGAAGTGGTCATGGTCACTTTACCAGAGACAACTCCGGTCTATGAATCAATGCGCTTAGCTGATGATTTGGATCGCGCTAATATGGCCCATTCTTGGTGGGTTATTAATCAAAGTTTATTAGCCACGCACACTAATAATCCGATTCTAGCATCACGTGCAAACAACGAAACTGCTTGGATTAATAAGGTTGATCAATTGTCTGCCGGGCAATACAACGTCATTAGCTGGCAAGCATAAATTTTAATTGAGAAGGCGAACGGCTTTCTCGATACATAGGAGGATATTATGCAAGTTACATTTGCAGTTAGCATTTTTTTATTAACACTTTTATTTGTTATTTGGCAACCTAAGGGCTTATCAATTGGCTGGTCAGCCATGGTAGGAGCTGGTTTGGCCCTACTATTTAGAGTTGTAACGCTTAAAGATGTTTGGACGGTTACGGGTATTGTTTGGAACGCAACATTATCATTTATCGCCATTATCATGATTTCGCTAATTCTTGATAAAGTTGGCTTCTTTGAATGGTGTGCGCTACACATGGCTAGAATTGCTGATGGCCATGGCATTCGCATGTTTGTCTTAATCTCAGTCTTAGGGGCCTTTGTTTCTGCACTCTTTGCTAACGATGGTGCCGCACTAATCTTGACGCCCATTGTTTTAGCGATGGTCCGGGCCCTAAACTTTGATGAGGAAAAAGTATTTCCATTCATTATCGCTAGTGGTTTTATCGCCGATTCAATGTCATTACCTTTAGTTGTTAGTAATTTAGTCAACATTGTTTCTGCTGATTTTTTTGGTATTAGTTTTTCAACATATGCATTGCACATGTTAATCCCAACATTGTTTTCACTCATAGCTAGCATTATCGTTTTATACCTTTATTTCAGAAAAACATTACCACGACACTATGATGTTTCCCAAGTTGCTGACCCTAAAACGGCGATTACTGATCCATTCTTATTCAAATTTTCTTGGATCGTTTTGATCACTCTATTAGCGGGCTACTTCATTGGTAGTTTTTTAAAGATTCCCGTCTCTTTCATCGCGATTACAATTGCTGTCATCTTCTTGTTAGTCGCTAATCGTAGTGCTGCGATTGAAACTAAAGCAATTATTAAGGGTGCTCCTTGGAATATTGTCTTCTTTTCAATCGGCATGTACGTTGTTGTTTATGGACTACAAAATGCCGGTATCACCACTTTAATTGCATCTGCTATTACGTACATTGCCCAAAAAGGGCTCTTTATTGGCACAGTCGGTATGGGCTTTATTGCAGCGATTCTATCGTCCTTAATGAATAACATGCCAACCGTTATGATTAATGCTTTATCAATTGATCAGGTTCAGGCTTCTGAACTCGTGCGTAAGGGCCTGATATATGCCAACGTAATTGGTTCCGACTTAGGGCCCAAGATCACCCCGATTGGATCACTTGCAACCTTATTATGGTTACACGTTTTAGCCCAAAAAAATGTTAAAATTAGTTGGGGGCAGTACTTCAAGATTGGGATTACCATCACGATTCCAGTTCTATTTATTACGTTGTGTGGCTTGTATTTATCATTACTATTATTAGGTTAGGTGGATAATATGAAAATCGTCGTTATCGGTTCTGTTGCGGCAGGTACCAGTGTCGCGGCTAAGGCTCGGCGAAACAATGAAAAGAATAAAATTACAGTTTATGAAAAAGGAGAAGATATTTCTTATTCCGTCTGTGGTGGATGTAAGCTGATTCCTGAGACAACTTTTAAGAGAGTGATATGACCGATGTTTCTGGGAATCAATCTGGGTGGTTAACCCGCGTTTTAATTCGCGAGAAATGGTGCTGGGACTCCGGTGAAGCCGGCTGGCGATCTGACGAACGCCAAATCCTAATTGAATCACGTCCCATTTCGCGTCTGCGGATTTATAGTAGTTATTTGCTCACCGGGGTTTTAACATCAAGTATCACTTTATTCATGATGACTTTTGGTTTGTTTATTGGTCAAAATAGTTCTTTAAGCGATCCATTTTCATGGTCAGCAATCAGCAGAATATTCATTGGGTATTGGCCGTTAATGTTATTTATTTTTGGTTTATTATCGGTACTTACTGGATGGATTCCCAAAGCAACCATCATTATTTACCCTGTAATTATTTTCGATTTTATTATTTTAATGTTTGGTAAATTACTTCAGTTAGATGACTGGATTATGAATTTAGTTTCTTTCCATTGGGGATGATCGTTACCATCTGATAGTATAGATTGGACAGTATCTTGGTACACATTCCTGGTCACGATAGCATTATTCATTATTGGCTATTGGGGTTATCGTCGTAGAGACTTATAATGGTGTTCCAAAAATACTACGTGTTAAGTGGCGCTCATGTATAAAAATATATAAATACGATAAAATTACCAGTAAAAGTCGAGCATATGCTCATTTTTACAAAAAATCCTTTTCTATTTTTATCCTCACCCTAATAGTACCGTTAGGGTAAAATATAAGTCACTAAGTCGCAAACACTATAGACTTAGACTGGTAGGCTATCAGATCAATAATGCGCCTAAAGGCGGAATTAAAAATTCCATCACCGTTAGTATGACTAATAGCAAAAAAATGAAAATCAAATTCAATCAGTCTCACAATGATAAATGGCATAACACCACTTATTACAAATGCTAAGCAAAGAGGATATCTTATGATAAAATATCCTCTTTTACTTTTAGTAGCTCGTCAATACTCTAAATATTTTTCATCATATGTTATGAAAGTTAACAAAAAAAGAGCCCATCTATTTTGGATGAGCTCTTTCATTTCAATCGATTTAATTAATCAAGCTTAGTCTTTAATACTACGTTCAACTTATCGGCGAAATCGTAAACCACTAGTTCACCGGTAGCCATTTCCAGGTTGATGATGTCTTCATCAGAAATACCTTCAACGTACTTGCTTAAGTTACCGTGGACAACAATGATAATGTGCTTGCTGTCAAGCATTTAGGAGTAATTTCATCTTCCGTCAAATGTTTTACACAGAATATAAATGATCAGCGTCCATTTAGTGACCACTAGTGACCATTTCATGACACGTTATCGCAAGTTAGCGACAAAAAAAAGAGCCCATCCATTTTGGATGGGCTCTTTCATTTCGATCAGTTTAATTAGTCAAGCTTAGTCTTTGATACTACGTTCAACTTGTCATCGAAGTCGTAAACCACTGGTTCACCAGTAGCCATTTCAAGGTTGATGATGTCTTCATCAGAAATGCCTTCGATGTACTTGCTCAAGGCACGAAGTGAGTTACCATGGGCTGCAATGATAATATTTTTACCATCTAAAAGCTTCGGAGCTATGGCATCTTCCCATAGTGGCATAACACGTTCCAAAGTAACCTTAAGGTTTTCACCACCAGGAACGATGTGTGGATCAAGGTTAGCGTAACGACGATCGTTAGCTGCTGAACCTTCATCGTCTGCACTCAAAAGTGGAGGCAATACATCGTAAGAACGACGCCAAATGTGAACTTGATCTTCACCAAATTTTTCAGCGGCTTCCTTCTTGTTTTGGCCTTGCAAAGCACCGTAGTGACGTTCGTTCAAACGCCAAGTCTTAGTTTCTGGGATCCAGAGTTGGTCTGAGCCTTCAAGTGCGTAGTGCAAAGTCTTGATGGCCCGAGTCAATACTGAAGTGTAAGCGAAATCAAATTCGATTCCAGCTTCCTTGATTAACTTACCAGCGTTTTGAGCTTGCTTAACGCCTTCTTCACTAAGATCAACGTCAACCCAACCAGTAAATTGGTTGGAAAGGTTCCATTCACTTTGACCGTGACGAATCAATACTAATTTTGCCATGTTTATTACCCCTTTTCAATTTCTCTTAATCCATATTATTTTACATCATTTCACGCTAAAATTCAGCTTTTATTTGGGCTGATCACCGGTAATTCCTTTAGTATGATCCGCACTCTCCGTTTGAACTCCAGTAATATCTAGGAAGAACGTGAAGATTGGTACCCCACAAATCAATCCCCAAGTACCAAAGAAGTGTTCTGCCACTAATAACACCACAAAAGTGTAAAAAATGGGCAGATTGGTTCTAGACGACATAAACTTGGGATTTAGTACGTAAGCTTCTAAGGTATGCACCGCTAAGATCATCAACCAAATATACAAAACATCGGTGAAGCCCCCAATAGAGTAAGCCACTAATGATAGTGGTACTAGTGACACAATCACTCCAGCAACTGGAATTAAGCTCAAGATAAAAATCATAATTGAGAGAACTGCCAATTCTGGCATGTGCATAAAGTACATGACAATCGTGGTTAACACGGTATTGACAATGGCAATGAAGAATTGAGCTTCAATCACTACCCCGAAGCTACCCACAAACTTTTTACCAAAGAAGTAAAGATCGCTGAAGAACCAGCTAATATCACTACTTAAAAACTCTTTAGAAAATTTAGCCATGGAGTTTTGTTCAACTGCATAAAAGAAACTAAGAATCAGTGACAGGAACAAGGTAACTCCCATTGCTCCAACACTAGTCACGTAGTGCCAAACCAGCGACACGCCGTTTTGAACTTGATCCATCAAATGTGCCTTTTGAATCGCATCATTGATCCACCCCATGGTCTGGCCATCAGGTAAGTTCTTCGGATCAGAATAAAAATCAATCATATCCTTAGTAGAACTAATAGTTTGATCCAATAACTGAGGCAAGTAGTCAGTGATAGTAATAAACAACCCAATCAGGATTAATACATACACCACTACTACCACCAAAGTACGCGGAATCGGTGTCTTCTCACTAACAAAGTTAGAAAGTTTAACCACAATCAAAGTAAAAATAAAGGTCAACAAGATCATACTCATCATCCCTCTAAACACTACCAAGATTGCAATTGCTAAGGCTAAAACCACAATTCGCCTTAATTGAATATTATTAACAAATTTTTCCCACACGTGTTAATTGGCCCCCGTTATTAAAAGTTTTCCTTAGCATATTGTGCCAAGGATTCATTCTTCTTGAGTGCACCGTTAATTGCATCAATAATGTCTTGATCACTTAATGCCCCTTCATCTACTCCAGCAGCTTTAATGGTTGCTCTAGCTTCCTTAATTTGCATAGCAGTAGCATCTTTACCATTAATCTTCTTCTTAGAATCTGGAACGGTGTATTCATTACTTCCCTTGTAATTATCAGCGGCTTTTTTCTCCGAACTAGTCAGACTAGCACTAGAGCTAGAAGAACTAACAGCTGAGTCCTTAGATTCACTGGTGCTAGCTGTATCAGAACTGGCACTACTGGAGCTAGTAGAATTAGCTGCCACATTCGGGTTATCCACCGGATCATTACTTGGTTGTTCAAAGTTATCGGCTTCATTAGGATCAGTTGGGATGCTATTGTTTTCAATCGCACTGTTATTAGAATCCCGTAATTTTTTAGCCTTGTTAAAAATAGTTTTGTAGTAACTTTGACTAGCATTCTTATCAGTCAAAATTTCATTCAAAGTAATATTAGAATCAACATATTGACCAGCTTTTTGCTGTTGTAATGCTTTGTTATAAACTTTGGTGTACTTGGCTAAATTGGTTTGAATCTTTTTAATCAATGATAATTGATCCTTAGCCCGATCAACTAATTGCTGATTACCACCCTTGGTGTTAGTAACCTGGGTATAACTTGTTTTAGCATCCGGATACTGCCGCGCAGCAAAACTGCTATCGCCTGCAGCATATTCCTGCGTTTGCTTCAATAAGACATTAGCCCGTTTATCTCCTGGTTTCTTCTTAAGGGCGTTCATAAACTCAGTTTCAGCAGCAGTATATTTTTTATTGGAAATCTGTAAATTTCCCTGTTCAATTGCATCTTCATAAAGTTTTTGATTTTCAGCATGGCGAGCATAGGAATAGCCTCCAACCGCCAAGCCGACGATAATGGCGACGACTAACCAGATCCACTTTTTCACGTGACCCCTCCTAAGCTTTAAATATTTGTTTCATTATACCATTAAGTCCCCTAATGTTCGAACAGGGGAATTTATTATCTCCCACTTACAAAAAAGAATCCAAAAGAGTTATAATGCTAATTGTGTATTTTATAGTGAAAGAAGGAGAAGTTCATATGTTGGAGAAAAGATTTTACCATACTTTTTTCAAAAATGGTTTCTCCATTCCCTTACAAGTAACGTATTGGGATGGCAAAACGGAAACCTATGGAGAAGGAATTCCAGAAATATCCATTGTATTCCACCAAGAAGTACCGGTTCGGGCAATTTTGAAAAATGCCTCAATTGCGTTAGGTGAAGCTTATATGAACGGCACCATCGAAGTTCATGGCAGTCTAGAAGACCTACTAACTTCTGCATATGATACCGCTGGTAGTTTCTTCCATAACAAGAAATTCATCCACTATCTACCAAAGATTTCACATGATGAGACTGAAAGTAAAAAAGACATTCAGGAACATTATGATATCGGTAACGATTTTTATCGGTTATGGTTAGACAAAACGATGACCTATTCTTGTGCTTACTTTGAAACTCCAGAAGACGATTTGGAAACGGCTCAACTCAACAAAGTTCACCATATTTTGAAAAAGTTGGACCCTCAACCAGGCAAAACCTTCTTAGATATTGGTTGTGGCTGGGGTACATTGATGCTTACAGCTGCCGAAGAATATCATTTGGACGTTACCGGGATCACATTGAGTCAAGAACAGTATGACTACGTTCACGACCAAATTAGAGACCGGGGCTTACAAGACGTAGCCCATGTCAAATTAGTAGACTACCGCGAATTAGGTGATGTTCAATTCGATTACATTACTTCCGTGGGAATGTTCGAACACGTGGGTAAGGAAAACCTTGGTGAATACTTCAAGTGTGTTAACAACTACTTAACAGATGATGGTGTAGCCTTGATTCACGGAATTACCCGTCAACAAGGTGGAGCTACTAACGGTTGGTTGAACAAATGGATCTTCCCAGGTGGTTACGTTCCCGGTTTAGTAGAAAACATCCAACACATTGAAGAAAACGATTTGCAGATCTATGATATGGAATCTCTTCGTAGACATTATCAAAAGACTACCGAAATTTGGGATGCTAACTTCAACGAAGTCCGTGACCAAGTAGTTGAAATGTTTGATGAAGACTTTGCTCGGATGTGGGATCTTTACCTCCAGGCCTGTGCAGCATCATTTAAGTCAGGAAATATCGACGTGATCCAATACTTAATTTCTAAGGGTGCGGCCGGCAAGTCATTACCAATGACCAGAGATTATATGTATAAGTAAAGTGCTGAGGGGATCGGGAACTAACGAGTTTCTAACCTAAAAACAACTGGTAGTTCGGCGACAGTTGCTACCTGTTATTTTGTAGTTAAGTGAGTTAGTTGATCCCCGAAGCCGTTTTTAGTAAAGTGCTAAGGTTTTGCTTTTTGAAACTCATTCAACTACTGCGCTTGGAAACTACGGTTTATTTCGGAGTAATTAAAAATTAATCTAATAAAAAGACCGCAAACTAAGTTTGCGGTCTTTTTCTAATTTTTTAAATGAACGCTGCTAACAAGAACACAGCAACTAATCCCAAAATAACAGACAAAGCCATGGAACGAGTCCAATAAGCAATTCCGATTACTAACACTGCCGCAATCATTTGCGGTGCTTTATCAGCAAGGGAGAATGCATAAGCTTCGTTAATAAAGATGTCCTTAACCACCAACGCCGTGAATAGCGAAATGGGAACGTATTTCATCCATTCGTTAAACCATGTGGGAATTTTTCTAGTTCGGAAAAACAATAGCGGAATAAACCGTGGAGCAAACGCCACCACGAAGCACGCTAAAATTAACCACACATGTTGCATCGTATTCCATTCCATGCCTTACTCCTACTCTTCTTCGTCTTCAAGATCTTCTTCCACCGGTGATCCCGCTGGGTTCTTCATTGGATGAATCCACCGACTCTTAGGATTATGCTTGCGAATTTGAGCTTCAATTGCAAACCCGATCAACGAAGATACGATCGTTGAAATAACTAATCCCAGTGTCGACTTCGTCAAAACTAAGAAGAAGACGGCCAAAAATCCTGATAAAATGCAGATCACAATTAACAGCCATTCCTTTAACTGCATCACGATCATGTATAAGAACAAGGCCGTTAACGCAAAATGAACCACCGTTAAATCAATATGAATAGCGTTACCAATTAAGCTTCCAATAATATTACTTACCGCCCAAAAGAGTAGCGTAAAATGTTCCACCTTCAAAGCATCCTGAGGGGTAAATTTTTTATCAGTTGAAAACTTCAAGTAATTGATCGCGTAGTTTTCATCGTTCATTGAAGCGGCGAAAATCGCCGTAAATTTCAGTGACTCTCCGTGTAAATACTTGGAGAGACTGGAACCTAACAACGCATACCGCAGTTCAAGAAAGAATAACATCAAAACTACCGAATACATAGGGGCATTGGTCGCTAGTAACGATGCAATCAAAAATTGCGCCCCACCAGAAAAGACCATTACTGATACCATCAGTGTTGTCCAGACATTAAATCCAGACGCGTTGAGTAAAATCCCACAAGCTAAACCAATAGGAATATAACTCAAATCAACGGGTAAAGAGACGTTTAAAATCTGTCGCCACTTTGGCAACTCTACCCTAGAATTAGCTACTTTGTTGGCCAAAAGGAATCCTCCATCTAATTAAAACCGAATTGATTCAAAAAGAAAATCCAGGATTTATTATAGGTGATTTTCACAAAATAATAAACCCCTTTACACACCGGTTTTCCTAAAACCAGTTAACAATTGCCCGCCAAGCCCGCACAAAGATGTTGGCTTTATCCACTGAATTAACAGTGGTCAAAGAAATTGCACTGGAATTAGATGGCAAATACGTTGGGCTTGTTCCATCAACTTTAAAATACGCGTTACCTACTGCCACATTATTAACTACCGGCGCCGTCAAAGTCTTTTCGCCATTATCTAGTTGCAAACTTCCAGTGACAGAATTTTTACCGTCTCTTTTAGGAATCCATACACTTTCGATATTAGCAGTTCTTAATCCAACGGTAGTTTGCTTACCATTAGGAACTTCGGCACTGCTGGCTCCCTTTAACTTAGTGCCCGCTGCTATAGTGACTGGTTTAAAAGTCTTATAAACGTATTTCATTAATTTAGCAGTCTGTTGGTAACGAGCTGGGTCAGTTGGCGATTGATTGCCAGCGTGCAAGACCACGGTGACAATTCGGTGCCCCCGTTTAGTTGCCGTTCCCACAAAAGATCCGCCAGCGGCATCGGACGTTCCAGACTTCAAACCATCCACGTTTAATCCGGGTTGTGCTTGAGACTGCCCCTTTAATAAAAGGTTATGTCCTTCGTAAGTAGTCCCCTCAAAATTAAGATTGGTCTTTTTAGTAATTTGGGTAATACTAGGCATTTCTTGCAGAAGCTGACTAGCTAACAATGCCACTCCTTGAGCGCTCATTTTATTTTCAGCATCATCAGAAACCCCAGTTAATTTTAACCCACCAGCTAAACCGTTAGTTACCCCAGCAGCGTTGTATAATTTTGCGCCCTTAATACCTAATTGCTTAGCAGTGGTTTGCATTAGTTTCCTAAAGTTCGCACTCGACCCGGAAACCTTTTGTCCCAGTACCAATGCTGCTGCGTTAGCTGACACCACCAAGCTAGCATTTACTAGTTCGCGAACCGAGTACGATTCACCGCTAACCAGTGGTACGTTGGTTAATTCGCTGTTTTGACTAATTTTAGCAACGGCAGGAGAAATCTTAACTTGATCCGTCCACTTTAATTTTCCGGCCTGGATTTGTTGAACCACAATGTAAACAGTCAGCAATTTAGAAATGGATGCAATCGGCAGTGTTTGCTTAGTATTTTTGTGATACAAAATTTGACCGGTAGAACTATCCACCGCAATTGCTGCCTTGACAGCAATTTTAGGAGTTGTCGTGGTGGCAGCTAGAGCCGGGGCTACAGTGAAGCTACTAGCTAATCCGATCGTTGCAGTACCGATCAGCAAAGTTTTCTTGAATCGCATCATTTCTTTTCTCCTTGCTTAGAAATTAATTGGTGGGATTGAGGATTAGTAATTTGATCATTTCTAGTAATCGGGATATGAATTGCAAACGTAGTAAACTCATCATCCGAAGTAACATCGATGTAACCACCATGGAGTTGCACAATACTTTGGGCAATCGCTAACCCCAGACCGGCTCCTCCAGTATCCTTATTTCGGGATCCTTCCACTCGATAGAACCGTTCAAAAATTTGGTTAAGTGATTCTTTGGGAATTTTAGGACCATCATTGATAACCTCAATGACGGCTTCTTCATCATTTTTTTTCGTGGCCTTGAGGTAAATGTGCTTACCACCCACCCCATATTTAATGGCGTTAGCAATCAGGTTATTAAATACCCGTCCCAGTTTTTCAGCATCCGCTTCAATGAACAATTGGGAGTCATTATCGTCAGCCGTAACCACCAAGTCATGCTTGTTAGCTTCTAACTCAAAGCTGGCCACTAACTGCTCTAACATTTGGTCTACGTCAATTCGATTATACGACAACTGCGTCCCGGTTTGTTGTACTTTAGTGTACTCAAACAAATTATCAACCAGCGACTTCATTTGCTTTGACTTTAAATACGCAATTTCCGTGTATTTCAACAGGTCTTCTTCGCTATGGTACTGTTTGTCTTGAATTAAGCCGAGATAGCCTAAAATTGAAGTTAACGGCGTTCTCAAATCATGGCTGACGTTAGTAATCAACTCATCCTTAGAATGTTCGATTGCCCGTTCTTCTTCAATAGATTCAATCACACTATCTACCAAAGCATTAATACTTTCCACTACTGTTTGAGTATTTCCCGACAAATGAAAATCAATTCGGTGATCCAAATGACCATTAGCAATGTAATGAAGCTCGTTAATGATGTGGCGCAATTCAATTTGATGATAACGCCGGATTAATCTCCAATATACAACTGCGGCGTCAAAAACAAACATTGCAGCAATGAAAATATTTTCCCAGCTCCAAATCTGATAATGGTTGGGACCAATCACGATAGATCGTTTTATAATAAAAATCCCGTCTTGTAAGCCGGGATTAGTCGATAAGGTTTCGTTGATTAGAACAATGATCGACAAGTTCAAAAGCAGTAGCAGAATAACCGTAACGACCCCTTCTAAAAATAATTCAGTTTTTTCACGGCCAGTTAGTTTCACGTTATCTGCTTCCTTTTCTTAGATTAATGGGATTCGATTTTATAGCCTACGCCCCAAACAGTTTGAATAACCTTTTCACCGTTGGTAGCTTCTTCAATTTTATCACGTAAATGACTCACATGAACCATAACCGTTTTAGCGGAAACGATACTTTCTTGCCGCCATACCCGTTCAAAAATTTCGTCAGCAGAAAAGACCCGGTTCGGATGACTAGCTAAGAGGTATAAAATACCAAATTCCAAGGCTGTCAACTGGATTGGGGTACCAGTGATAGTTTTTACTTCGTGAGAGTCCTTATTAATCGTTAACGGACCGATGTCTAAAATATCTGGGGTATCATCGGTTACATGCTCTTCTGCTCGCCGGAGTAATGATTTCACTCTAGCCATTACTTCTAGTGGGTTGAATGGTTTGGTAACGTAATCGTCCGCACCACTGATCAAGCCTTGAATTTTATCCATATCTTCGGTCTTAGCAGAAAGGACGATAATTGGAATTTGAGAGTCTTTACGGACTTCCTTAATCACTTCAATTCCGTTCATCTTAGGCATCATGATATCTAAAATCATCAAGCCGATATCTGATTCAGTCCGTAACTTAGTAAGTGCTTCTTGACCGCTATAAGCAGAGACTGGTTCATACCCTTCATTTCGAATGTAAATTTCTAATAATTGTGCAATTTCTTTATCGTCATCAACAACTAATATTTTCATAATAGTAACCTCATTTAATAATTAATGATAGATCAACCTAACTTAATTCTACACTTTTTGGATATGATGACCAACTAGGGGCCTTTAAGCTTAACGAAAACTATAGAGTGCTAGAACCAACGTAGTTTAAAGTGCTTCTAATTTTTCAAATATCTATAACTAAATAAAAAGCCGGCATTAACCGACTTTTTCTTTTAATGTTCTGAATAGTTTGGAGCGTCTTTTGTCATTTTGACGTCGTGCGGATGAGATTCAATCAGGCCGGCATTAGAAATTTCCACAAATTGAGCATTATCGTTCAACGCAGTAATGTTAGCAGATCCTGTGTATCCCATTCCGGAACGTAATCCTCCAACTAATTGGAAGATAATATCGTTGACGGAACCCTTGTAAGCAATCTCTCCTTCAATTCCTTCAGGAACCAACTTGTTAGCTTCGTTAACTCCACTTTGGAAGTAACGATCTTTAGAACCATGAGCCTGTTCCATCGCAGCCATGCTTCCCATTCCGCGGTAGGTTTTGTACTTGCGACCATTGTCTTCAAAGACTTCGCCTGGAGCTTCATCGGTACCAGCAAGCATGCTGCCTAGCATTACGGCGTTACCACCAGCAGCTAATGCTTTCACAATATCACCAGAGTACTTGATGCCACCGTCGGCGATAATTGGCTTACCCCATTTGCGAGCAACTGAAGCAGCATCATATACAGCAGTTAATTGAGGCACCCCTACCCCAGCAACTACCCGGGTCGTACAGATAGAACCTGGTCCGATACCCACTTTAACTACGTCAACTCCGGCTGCAAACAACGCATCGGTACCTTCACCAGTAGCCACGTTACCAGCAATCAATGTGGCGGCAGGGAATTGGTCTCTAATTTCAGCAATTTTACGCAAGACACCAGCAGAGTGACCATGAGCAGTATCAATCACGATGGCATCTGCGCCAGCATTTAACAATGATTCTGCCCGTTCAAAGGTATCTGAAGTTACCCCCACTGCAGCAGCTACCACCAAATGACCGTTAGCATCCACAGCAGCGGTATCCGTTACTGGTGCTGCCTTAACTTTGGCAATTTCAGCAGTTTGGGCTTCGATACTTAGGTTTTTATGCACTACGCCTAACCCACCTAGTTGAGCCATTGCAATAGCCATTGGCGCTTCGGTAACGGTGTCCATTCCGGCACTAATAAATGGCACCCGTAATTTCAAATTGCCCGCTAAGCGAGTACTCAAATCCACTTCATTAGGTAACACGTCGCTAGCCGCTGGAATTAGTAGCACATCGTCAAAAGTATATCCCTTTTTGCTAAATTTAGTTTCCCATTTTCCCATTAAAAAATCCTCCTGTTTATAAAAAACGGGTCGGCGCTCATGCGTCTATCCCGTTTAGTAACCATTAAAAAATTGTATTGCTAATTGAGTAATTCCGTTTAATATACCACATTCCAAGAGCAGCGATAACACCCAAAATAATATCCACTGCAGGTGGCATGATTGGATTGATTACTCGTGGGATGACTGCGGCCCCAAAGAAAATGACCATCCATACTAAGAACAACCCAATCAAAAATAGTACTCGTATCCAGCCAGAGTAACGGTGCTTAGCCTTAGGATCGAATAGGTTGGAAACTAGTGGAATAGTAGCTCCGGCCACTAATGAACTAACGATAATTCCAGTAATTCCCATTGTGGTGTTAGTGTTAGCATTCTTAGCCATCATGGAAGTAATTCCGTACAACAAAGTGAAGATCATAAAGAACATCAAGGTGTTGTAAGCAGCGTTAGGCCAGTAGTTTGCTCCCATTACGCCTACTTCTTTTTGGGGTGGGTTAACTGTGTTTTGCACTTTTTGTTCGACAGTCCCCCACATGTTACGAGCAGTTTTACCAGATTTTTGGCCGTCTTTTAATTCTGCTAGCATAGTGTCAATGGTATTAGCCTTAACCTCACCGCTTAACTTAGTGGCATTTAAAGCTTGGCTAAATTTAAACATGTATTCTGCGTTACGCTTAGTTAAGCCTAAATCGTCAAACCGTTGGTGACCTTGTTTAGCAGTCCGGTTGCGATCCTGGTGAACGTTAGCGTTACGCTTTTCTTCATTATTGCTCACTTAAAAAGCTCCTTTATACGTTAAATCTAAATTCAACAATGTCGCCATCTTGCATGACGTATTCCTTACCTTCCGAACGCAACTTACCGGCTTCCTTAACGGCGGATGGAGTTTCTAATTCGTCTAAATCAGTAAAGGACATTACTTCGGCCCGGATAAAACCACGTTCAAAATCAGAATGAATAATCCCGGCTGCTTGAGGGGCCTTGGTTCCGGCCTTAAAAGTCCAGGCCTTGGTTTCTTTACCACCAGCGGTGAAGAAAGTTTGTAATCCCAAAAGTTTGTAAGAAGCGCGAATCAAGCGGTTCAAGCCGGGTTCTTCTACCCCTTCAGCAGCTAAGAAATCAGCTTTATCAGCATCATCTAATTCGGCAATTTCTTCTTCGGCTTCGGCAGCCACAGCAATAGCCTCTGCATTTTCCTTAGCAGCATATTCCTTAATTTGTTGGAAGTATTCTGATGCTTCTGGATCAGCCATATCATCTTCGGCAATGTTAGCTACATAAAGAACTGGTTTAGAAGTTAATAGGAATAGGCCTTTAACAATCTTTTGTTCTTCTTCGTCGAATTCAATGGTCCGAACGGCTCCACCGGCTTCTAAGACGGGTTTGATTTTTTCTAAAACGGCTAATTCAGCTTTAGCATCTTTATCGTTTCCTTTAGCAGCCCGTTGAACCTTACTCAAGCGTTTGTCGACAGCTTCTAAGTCAGCCATCCCTAATTCCAAATTGATGGTTTCAATATCGTCAATAGGATCCACTTTTCCAGAAACGTGAGTGATATTATCATCATCAAAGGCCCGTACCACGTGCACAATGGCGTCTACTTGGCGAATATTTTCTAAGAACTTGTTACCGAGGCCTTCACCCTTGCTGGCCCCCTTAACAATTCCGGCAATATCGGTAAATTCAAAAGTAGTTGGAACCACCTTATCAGCTGGAATCAATTCTTGAATACGATCTAAACGATCATCTGGAACTTCAACCATTCCCACGTTAGGATCGATTGTGGCAAACGGGTAGTTAGCCATTTCGGCGCCCGCCTTAGTAATAGCGTTAAACAAAGTTGATTTGCCGACGTTAGGTAAACCAACAATTCCTGCAGTAAGTGACATGTTAAATCCTTCTTCCGTTAATCGTTTGCTTTTTGAAGTACTTTTTTGAGCTTATGTTCAAATTCTCGCCGGGACAGCATCACCACGTGACCGCAGCCGGTACATTGAATTTTAATGTCGGCTCCCATGCGAATAATTTCCCACCGGTTGGTACCACATGGATGGGGCTTTTTCATTTCAACTAAATCGTGTAATTCGTACATTTTACGTCCTCCTAATCTAGGTTGACATTTAATAGATCCAAAATGCGGTTCAAATCATCATCTGACATATAGGCAATTTCAATTTTCCCCTCACCTTTTTTCTTGTTGGTGGAGTTAATGGAAACTTTAGTGCCAAAGTGTTCTTGCAGTTGATTTTCCGACTCCTTAACAAAAGGCGTTTTTACTACTCGGCTTCTCTTCGTTTCACCCTTGTGGTTAGCGGAGTTCAATCTAGCCACTTCGCGTTCTAGTTCGCGAACCGTCATTCCATTTTTAACCGTCTTAGCAGCTAGTTCTGGAATTTGGTTTTTGTTTTCTAATCCCAGTAAAGTTCTAGCCTGGCCCATCGAGATCTTTTCTTCTTGCAAAAGATTTTTGATTTCTTCAGGTAGTCCCAAAATACGAAGATAGTTTGCGATATACGGACGACTTTTCCCTAACCGATTAGCAACTTCTGCTTGAGTCAAATTAAGTTTGGTCATCAAAGCATTATACGCTTCTGCTTCTTCTAGTGGGGTTAAATCTTCTCGTTGTAAGTTTTCGACTACCGCAATTTCCATCATTTCTTCATCGCTAACATCACGAACTATCCCAGGAATTGATGATAGACCAGCCAATCGAGAAGCACGTAAGCGCCGTTCTCCGGTTAGTAACTCATACGCATTAATTTCTGGATTAGGACGTCTGACAGTCACCGGTTGAAACACACCAGATTCTTTAATGGAAGCTGTTAAATCAGCTAATTTACTTTCATCAAATTGATGTCGGGGTTGATAAGGATTAGGCATGATAGCATCGACCGCCAAATCATGAACCTCTTCCTTACTGGTGTCGACTGCATTATCTGCAAACAACGCCTCAATTCCTCGGCCTAACCCGGAGCCTTTTCGTTTCTTATCCTCCATGTGCTGCCAATACCTCCTTGGCTAAATTCAAATAACACTCAGCTCCCTTGGACTTAGGATCGTAATCACTAATCGGCATTCCATAACTAGGCGCTTCAGATAAGCGGACATTACGAGGAATGACGGTGTCATACACTGAGTCTTTAAAATAATCACGTACTTCTTTATTAACTTGCGCTCCCAAGTTAGTTCGAGCATCGTACATCGTTAACAATACTCCTTCGATTTTAAGATCCGCATTAAAGTGCTTGCGAACAAGGGCAATCGTATTAAGCAATTGACTTAACCCTTCTAAGGCGTAGTACTCACTTTGGACTGGGATGAGAATCGAATTGCTAGCAGTAAAGGCATTAATTGTAATAAGTCCTAACGATGGTGGACAATCAATTAGTACATAATCATACTGTTCCTTTACCGTTTCTAACGCCTGCTTAAGACGAATCTCTCTGGCCATTTGGGGAGTCAATTCAATCTCAGCTCCTGATAATTGAATAGTGGCCGGAACAATATCTAAATTTTCATGTTGCGTTGCCATAATAACATCTGCAAGTGGTGCTTCATTAATCAACACATCATAAATATCTTTTTGGATATCAGCTTTGGAAATGCCCACCCCACTAGTTGCGTTTCCTTGGGCATCAACATCCACTATCAACACGCGGTTACCCAAAGTAGCTAAGTCAGCTCCCAAGTTAACCGTAGTGGTGGTTTTACCCACTCCCCCCTTTTGATTAGCAAGGGCAATTACATCGGTCATCTGAATCCTCCTTTAGCTTACGCCTGAATGGGTTCCTTATTTGGAGTTCCCGGTTTACGTGGAAACTTTTTCGGGGTCTTCTTGTTCTTCTCGATTACCACTATATGCCGTTCATCTTCGGTAATTGGTAATTTTAAATCGTAATCGGCTTCGATAGTGCCACCCAATACTTTCAATGCCTTTTGAGCGTCTTCTAATTCGCTTTGGGTCTTAGTAGCTTTAAGAGCAACTAAATGGCCGCCAACTTTTACCAATGGCAAGCATAATTCACTTAAGACACTCATGCGAGCCACCGCGCGAGCAGTAACCATATCAAAAGTTTCCCGGTGATCAGACTTGGCAGCCCCAAACTCTTCAGCTCTGGCATGAACTAAATGCACGCCAGTTAAACCTAGCTTTTCTACCAACTCTTTCAAAAAGTTAATCCGCTTGTTTAAGGAATCAACAATTGTCACTTCAATTTCTGGGAAAACGATCTTCAACGGAATTGATGGAAAGCCTGCCCCAGCACCCACATCACATAATTTAATCGGAGTATCTCTGATTTCGGCAACAAAAAAAGCGGGGGTCAAAGAATCATAAAAGTGCTTCAAGTACACCGCCGAATGTTCTGTAATGGTTGTTAAATTAACGTGTTCATTGGTTGCTACCAATAATTGGTAGTAATCTTCAAATTGTTGCAATTGCTTATCACTCAAATGAATTTGGTGAAGAGCAAGTTCAGCTTTAAACTGTTCGATGTTCATATTTTTTCTCCTGCAAAGTGTGAAACAGAATGTTCCACGTCTTCTTATACTTTAACGTAAAATGCCCGTGGTGACAACCGAGTCAGCCGATTTTAATGGCCGAAAAAGGCATTTAATTGTACAAAAAAAGATTCGTCCGGTTAAACCGAAAACGAATCTTTCATTTGGAAAAGACCAACCTAGTCTTTAATTTGGCTAACTTCTTCTAAGAACCACTTGTTAAAGGCTGCTGCATCAATATCCACAGCGACTTTAGCATTAGTCTTGCCATCATGGTAAGCACCACGAATGTCACCAACGGTTTCACCAATGGCAGGGCCATCAGTAATGACGTCGATCCACATATCTTTAGTGGTGATAGCTTCTGGATGAAGTAAGTAGAAAATAGTGTTAACATCGTGCATTGCACTACCAGCTTCACTCTTATCGCCGTCGTTAGAAATAATGTCATGAAGCATTTTACCAGCTTCATTCATGTGTTCTAACTTAGTAAGAGATTCCGGAGTCAATAATGCTTTCATAGTGATGTCTAAGCCAATCATCACGATTGGTACCCCAGATTGATACATGATTTTAGCGGCATCCGGATCAGTGAAGACGTTGAATTCGGCAGCACTAGTCATATTGCCCATTCCCAAGGAGCCACCCATGGCCACGATACGATCAATCTTAGTCTTAACTTCTGGGTATTCACTGAACAACAAAGCGATATTAGTGTATGAACCAGTAGGAACCAAAGTAATGTTTTCGTCGCTTTCCATAATGTACTTATGCAAAGCTTCCACTGCAGTCATATCAAGGGGTTTGGGTAAATCTTCAGGGAAGTCGTAACCGGGCATTCCTGATTCACCGTGAATTCGCGCAGCGTCTTCGAATTCTTTAATCAATGGTTGTTGAGCACCAGCAGCTACTGGCACGTCGGCGTTGAAGAAACGGACAATTTTTTGAGCGTTCTTAGTGGTTTTGTCAACTGTCACGTTACCGGCAACTGAAGTTACCAACGCTAAATCGATTTGAGGATCGTTAATTGCCATTGTTAATGCTGCTGCATCATCAATTCCTGGATCTGTATCCATAATAATCTTAATGGTCATGATAATTACCTCGACTTTCTTAATTAAAGTAGTGCACTAAGCACCAAATCTACTAAAAACAAACCACCCAACACATACGTTGGAATCGAAATTTGTTTAGCCTTTCCAGTTGCAATTTGAAGCAACGGATAAGTCACAAAGCCAAATGCTAACCCGGTAGAAATACTAGTGGTAAACGGAATCAGCACAACGATTAGAAAGGCTGGGAACCATTCTGCAAAATCATTTAAATTAATACGAGCCAACGCTGCCATCATTAACGCTCCGGTAATAATAATCACGGGAGCAATTGCAGCTTGGGGAACATACGCCAATAAGGGAATGAAGAATAGCGACAAAGTAAACATGATTCCGGCCACAATGGCCATTAGTCCGGTCCGACCCCCGCTTTCAATTCCGGAAGCACTTTCGGCCGCCGCCACAGTGGGACTTGTCCCTAAAATTCCAGAAAGAAAACTAGTTACCGAACTGGCTTGAAATGCTTTGCGGAACTTTTTCGGGTTCGGCAAAATTCCTTCTAGTAACCCCATTGATTCAAATACCAAAATCATAGTTAATGAAAAAATGGCTAAAATCACAGGAATGCTAGCAATATGGCTAAAATCGCCAGCAAATAAAATTTTACGATATTGACCGAAGTCACTCAAAGTAACGGTTGGGGCTGATTGGTCTTTGATATTGAAGATCACTCCGAGAATCGAGGTGACCAAAATACCGATGAAAAAGCCACCCGTTACGTTGCGCAAAAAGAGAACCAAAGTTAGCAATAAGCCAAATAAAGCTAATAAAGTAGCGGGTTGAGCTAAATTGCCAACCGCCAACAGTGAGCTAGTCCCCTTTTTGATTAACTGTGCCTTTTCTAATCCAATTTCCACCAAGAACAGACCAATTCCGGCAGTAATCCCGGCCTTTAAGGTTTCCGGAATTCCATCTGCTAAAATCGTAGCTAGCTTAGTAAACGCGACCAACGCGTAAATCACACTAGCTACCATCGATATAGCGATGGCTTCTTGCCAAGTAAAGCCCATCCCTACTACAACGGTGTAGGTGAAGAAGGCGTTCACTCCCATCCCCGGTGTTAAAATTACCGGGGCGTTGGCCCAAAAGCCCATGATGAAGCAACCGATCGCTGAAGCGATGATGGTAGCAAAAACACTTAAATTAGTTGGTATCCCTGCATCCTTTAGGATCAATGGATTTACAATAATAATATATGAAATGGCGAAAAAGCCAGTAATACCAGCAATAATTTCGCGTTTTAAAATTTGTTTATTCCTTAATGCGTCCAGAAGAGGTAGCTGGTTAGCTACCTCTTCTTGGTTAGAAAACTTATTCAAATAAATAACCTAACTTTCTAACACTCAGATTACCAAACGAATAAACCGATAACCCCAGCAGACATAAGTGAAACTAAGATTCCGGAAAGTAACATAGTCAAAACATTTTTACTGATCAAATCATTCTTTTCTTTGTCAACAATTCCTTTGAAGGCCCCGATAATCATACCGGTAGTACTGAAGTTGGCAAATGAAGTTAAGAAGACAGTCAATTGTGCTTGATAATGTGGATTGAATAAATGAGTGTTGTTAATAGTTGGTGCAATCTTACCCATAACAACGAATTCGTTGGTTACTAACTTAGTACCCATGAATTGAGCGAATTGGAATGCATCGTGAACATTAAGACCCATTAACCAAGCAAATGGGAACATGATAATTCCTAAGATGTTTTCCAAAGTCAAGTTTTGGTTGAAGAGTTGCAAAATCTTGTCAATCAAGGCTGCCAAGGCAACGAAAGCGATAACGTTAGCGGCAATGATCAAGATTAAACGACCAGCGCCCAAGATTGAGTCACCCAGAAATGAGAAGAATGGTTCTTTTTTGCCATCTTCTTCGCCCAAAGCTTGTGCATCAGTAGTAGCAACGTCGTCTTGATTGCTGTTGCTGCCACCGATCTTAGCGATAGTATCTTCTTCAGGAGTAACTTTAACTGGGTTGATCATGTTAGTAATGATAATGGCATTTAAAATGTTCAATGGAACGGCAGTCAATACGTATTGACCTGGAACCATTTGAGTATAGGCTCCTAAAATAGAAGCAGTGATACAAGACATTGACATCATAGCGATAGTCAAGTTACGTTGTGCTGACATTTGCTTTAATTGCAAAGTAGAAACCGCAATGGCTTCGGTGTTACCTAAGAACATCATTTCAACAGCAAAGAATGATTCGAACTTTGGTTGACCAGTGATGAATGACAAGCCACGACCAACCCACTTGATGATCCATGGTAATACCCCGATGTAAGTCAAGATATCGAACAATGGAACAATCATCAAGATTGGAAGAAGGGAGCTGGTAACGAAGTCCATTTGCTTAACGTTAACCCAACTAGCAAGGGCAAAGCCAATTCCTTGATAAGAAACTTGAACCAGCCAGTTGAATCCATCGGCAGCTGCCTTAACGGCATCACGACCACCAGAGAAACTGGTAAGGACCCAAGCGAGAATTAAATTAATAGCTAAAACAATAATAATTGATTTCCAGTTGATATTCTTGCGATCCTTTGAGAATAAAAATGCGATTCCCAAGTAAACTAGGATACCGATAATGTTAACAATCAAATACATTATGTGAATTCCTCTCTTTTCTATGTGTGCTAATAAACGTTAACGGTGGACCTCGCCCCTCCTCTAAAATTGAATTTGGTTTGAAAGATTAAACCCGAATTAAATTATTGCATTTCTCCCAGGAAACTGCGGGCGATTGGTTGCTTAATTGGCAACAAATCAAAAACATCTAGGGTAGAAATAGCAATGTCTCCCAGTGTCCGACGAATGCCAAGAGAGTGGCCCGTCTTAATCTGAGGAGTGTACGCCAACAGCGGCAAATACTCACGCGTCGGCCTTGGCCCATCCATTAAGAAGTCATGCGCATAGCTAGCAGTGATCAATAAGATATCACTAGCAAACATGTCATCCATAATACGACCCAAATGGCGATCAATATGCTCTAAAGAAGTCATATAACGGGTGGGATCTTGTTCAATAGCAGCAGTTTGACAATCAACCAATCGAGTGTAAATCACTCCGGGAGTTCCCAATTCGATTCGCTCCCGTAGTGCATTAAACGCCTGTTGGTCACCCGCAATTGCCACTTGGTCCTCTACCCCGCGCTGATTAGCTAAATAGCTGGTAAACGGTGCCAGCAAACTAACCCGCGTATTGTGCAGTTGAGCAGCTTTCAAGGTTCCAAACAAACTTTCAACTCGATCAATTCCTTGATAATCAAACATTTCTCTTAAGCCGGCAAACTCGGATCGACTTTCACTTGCCATATGTATCTGACTGAAAAAGCCCCGGGGATTACTTACCTGCGGAACGGCCGTAAGCGGATTGGCCCAGCGAATATTGCCTAATCCTAGAGCGGTCAAGTTAGGCAAAGCAACCGAACGATTAATCGATGATAAAACGTGGCCCAGTGTATCTGCGCCAACCGAGTGAAACCGGTTAGCATCACTAGCTTCACCAATCCCTAGTGAAGGAATATCCAAAATAATTACTCGATTAAAATTCAAATTAACTCCCCATTTCCGAACAATAAGTTCCTAATTATCATTATATTGTGGTTAAACCGGAACATATGCCCTATATATAGGATAACTAATTATCGGGGCCCTGTAAATACTTGACATCCCTCTAAAAATTGGTTCGAAAATGAGCAATTAAATGAAAGCTTGTGTTAAACGGTTTCACTAATAAAAAAAGTAATATTTTAATATTTAAATACCAATTTTTTTATATTTAAGTAAGATTGGTCCGGACAAAAAAAGACTTCGATTACTAAATTAATTAGATAACCGAAGCCTCAATCGGAAGGGATATTCATTGGGCTTAACACCCGCTTTGCGGAGAAATTAATGTTCTATCGCCTCATTTTGAAATATTTGTTCCAAGAGATTGAAAATTTAACTGTCACAAACTTTACTTTAAATATTTTCATACATATAGTGTTTGTCGGAAATTTTCAAATTCGTAAATTTAACTATCGTCAGTTTTTGCTTGGGTAAATAGTGAACCATCTAAAACGACTAATTTACTTTTTCTTGAATTGAATCTTAGTTGTACCTTTTCTTACATCTGTGAAATCGAAATCTTACCATCAACTGTCAAATCACTTCATTAAGCTTACTACAAGTTACTTCTAAATCGAGATTTCTCTATATTATTGTATAAGTTTTAATAGTAAACCTAATTCATTTTAGAAATTAACTGTGCAAATCCAAATTTTTTCAAATATCTTAGTTCCTTTCGAATTTGACTAATAAGCATGAAGCGGGATGAACCCTCTTGTTACTTGGTATTACTTCCCTTCCTTGACTATATATTAACACATTAGAAAGCGTTTGCAATTATTAGCTCCGAAATATTTAAATTAATTTCCGGATAGCTAAATTCCTACTTCATTAGATATTTAAATGGATCAATAATCGCCGCAATTGCGATAATTGAGATAGCTATAGAGCCTGCTACAGTTACTGGAATTAATACACCTAGATTATTATTTTCATCACTATCAGTGTATAAGTAACTATGGTCTGGCGATACCACTACCACTCCATTTTTTTGTGCTTTTTTATTTTTAGTGCTTTTAATAACCGGATGGCTAGTAAAGGAGCTATCGTCGTTAGGTTGCTCTAGCGTTTCTCCTTTATTGTTTATCAATTTGTCATCATTATTAATAGAAGAATTATAATCATTCTTGTCACGGTTAATTAAATTTTGTTCTACAGAAAACGATTGGTTGTTATTATTTGAAGCCGTCTTAACTGCTCCCGCACCAGTTAACCGCTCTTTACTCAACGGCACGCTCCATTGAAGCTGCCCATCATTGTCACTAAATTTATATGCAGTATCTTGATTATCATCGGTAATTGGGGCCTTGGTTTTATTGATATTTGTCTCTACTTTTTGAGCCGATGGCTGTTTGGGTGCATAAGCTAAATTATTTGCTCGGTCATCAGTAGGAGTTACAGCAGAATTATTACTAGCGTTATTTGAAATATTTGCTGATGAATCATCAGTGGTTGTTGGAGTCACTTGCATTTGAGAATTAGTTTTTTCTTGTTGAAGATTGGTAGATTGGATGACTGTCCCATCAACGACATTATTGTCAGAATGATCAATGGCATCTTCACCGGTTGATTCATTAGATGCCTGGTTATTGTCAATGGTACTAGGATTATCCATTGAATTACTCTCTGAATTATCGGTAGAATCCCCCACTTCGCCCGCTTCATTCAGGTTACTGTCATGGTTATCGTTTCCTGGTCGCCAAGGCTGATGATGTCCCCATCCCCAGCCCCAACCATTATTGTCGCCAGGATTGTTCGGTAGATTACTTTGATGTGATTGGTTACTAGCTTTATCACCAGTTATCTTAGTGCTTCTATTCATTACATTATTACTGTTCGTAATGTTAGAAGTGCTTTGCATGGTATTTGCTGAACTTAACCGTCCTCCACAGATAAGTAGCATTCCACCCATCGCTAATGACAAAAGCTCCTTTCTAAATAATTGCTTCATATTTTCCCCCTAAAAAATTCAAATATGCTAGAATCGTAGTCTGCTTAAAAATATGATACAGCCAAAGCATAAAAAATTCAACTTATCTTCATATTATATTTGTAATCTTTGTGTAATAAATTTTTCATTTTAATTTGCTAGAATAGGACTGAGATATAATCAAGGGAGAGCTACTAATAATGGAGAAGAGCTTAAAATATGCGTTGGCCCTAGGGCTTAGTTTGATGACCTTAACCGGTACATATTCAGTAAACGCGGCAAGTAAAAAACAAACCACAGATACAACCGATACTACAACTAAAACTGGTGCGGACAAACCAGCCGCCACAGTTATCAGTTCTACTGATATCGATGAACAACTACCATACCATCTGTCAGGTGGACAAGTATACAGTAGTACCGACTTAACCGATACCTTTGGTAATTGGAAAAAATTCGCAAACACCACTTGGTATTCAGTTAAGAACGTTAAAATGGATCGTTCCAGCCAAGGCAGTGGAAATTCTTTATTCACCGAAATTCAAAGTGGTAACAAAAAATATACTGCTTGGGTCTGGCACGGATATTTACAACCAATCACACAGGGGAAATTTGATATCGCAGCTAAAAACAGTGAATTATTTGCAAACAAAAAAATCGTTACTCTTGGTGATTCCATTACCCACGGATACGACGGCTCCACTAACTTAGAGAATGGAACTTATCCACAATGGCTACAACGTTACCTAAACACTTCGGTGGATAATTTAGGTTACAACGGTGCCTTTATGGCTTCTGAATCCACAGAAGGTGACTTCACCCCCGTCGTTAAGAAAACTAACTTTGCGGATTATGACGTAGCCACAATTGCTTACGGAACCAATGACTACGGTCACAGTCGTTATACCTTAGATGCCATCAAGGAAGTAATGCTTGATAACATTCACGAAATGAAGCGAGAAAACAAGAAGTTAATCATCTACGGGATTTTACCGATTACCCGCTACGATAATGATATTAATTCCGATGATATTACTGGTCGCGGTAACTACACAATGAATGAACTCAGAGATATGCTTAGTGAAGTTTATCAATCAGAAGATATTCCTGTCTTAGATTGGCGCAATGATGCCACTCAGTTAATCACTGATAACAACCGTAAATATCGGTTATTTGATGAACGGCTTCACCCATCAGCTCGAACTTACCAAATGATGGGTAAAGAAATTGCTAATTTCATGATTGAAAACTATCCTGAAAGTGCCAAAGAAACGGTCCCTGCTGATAAAAGTAAAGGCAAGACCACAACTGACGGCAAAGTAAAAGCAAATTCAAAGAAAAAAGCATCATCTAAATCAAAGACTAAGACCACCACTACTACTAAAGCTAAATCAAAGACTACTAATAAGAAATAATCAAAATACCGATATCGTTTAAGATATCGGTATTTTTTGTTCATGTTTTGCTTAATAAAAGAACTATTATGCGTCATTTTAAATATTAATTGTACAAAAGACGAACTTTGTTATACACTATTAAAAAATGAATTGGAGTGGTTTTAGTGCGTAACGTATATTTTAATCATGATGGTAACGTAGATGATTTAGTTTCTCTAGTTCTCTTGTTAAGAATGCCAAACGTTAATTTACTAGGTGTGGGAGTGATTAATGCGGATGGATTCATTGACGAGGCGGTTAGTGCTTCATGTAAAATAACCGACTTAATTGGTAACCATGACGGCCTTGAAATTGCCGCATCTAACTCCCGGCCAGTTAACCAATTTCCGAACAATTGGCGATTAAGTTCCATTTCTTTTGACGCTCTTCCCATTTTAAACGAACACGGGGCACCCCGAACTAAGAAAGCCTCTAAACCCGCTCATCTAGATATGATCGAAAAAATTAACGCCGCCGATGCTCCTACCACTCTGGTCATGACCGGTCCTTTAACTGATTTAGCGCGGGCGCTGGAAGTCGATCCTACCATCACTAATAAAATTGATAAATTATATTGGATGGGTGGAACCATGAACAACAAAGGCAACGTCTTCGAACCTAATAGAGACGGAACCGCAGAATGGAATGCCTACTGGGATCCTGAAGCAGTTCAAACCGTTTTCGATTCCGACCTAAGCATCCAAATGATTGGCCTAGAAAGTACTGATCAGGTTCCCTTAACTGCCGAGGTACGCCAACACTTTGCTGAAAATCGACGGTATCCATTATATGACTTAATTGGTCAAGGCTACGCCATGATCATGTCATACGAAGCAGATTCTACTTACTACTTATGGGACGTTTTGACTACTATGGCCAGCAATTATCCAGAATTAGTCACTACCAAAAGCGTTTCTGGCAAAGTCATCACCGATGGCCCGGCTCAGGGAAGAACTTACGAAGACCCTAATGGACGCCCAATTACTTTAGTAACTCACGTAGATGGTCCTTCTTTTTATCGCCAAATAGACGAATTGATTATGAAATAACAGAAATCAAAGAGGCAATGGTCAAAAGACCATTGCCTCTTTTCAGGTTAATTGCCACTAATTTATAAGTGCTCAATAGTCAATTAACACTTTAGCCTAAAACGGCTTCGACCTTCAATTAGCTCCCTTAACTACAGAAAACGAGATAGCGATACAAAATAAGTATCGAACTATCTCGTTTTCTTAGGTTAATTATCGCTAATTCCCGAAGGTCTCAGCACTTTAGCTTCTTACATTCACCGCAATGCTAGTTCCCAACTTTGCATCTTGAGAAATACTACGGTTATCAGCTAGCTTGTAAGTGTATTTCTTACCATTGACAGTCACACTGCCGCCATCTTTAAACGTGCTAGCAAACAATTGCTTAGCAGTTTGACTGCTAGAAGATACCACTGCGCTCTTACCTACAATCGCTGTTTTAGTTAGATCAAAATAAGTAACTAAAAAGCCATTCTTAGGAGCAACGTTAGGGGAAACGAAGATCGTAATGGTGCTACCATATTTAGCCCCAATAATTGCATTACCATTAGCTTTATGTTGAGCAGTAGTCAATCCTTCATAGTCGTAACCAGGCATGACAGACTTCAAGCTACCAGCAACTAAGTTACCATTACCAATCTTAGTAGTAACAAACTTAGTAGCGTAAGTTGGTTGGCTACCGGCAGTAATAGAACTATCCACTAATGTTTTTTCACCAACAGTTTTACCAGTAGTTCCATCCTTAAACGTTACGGTTACAGAATTGCTACTAGTAGGGTTGCTTGGTTCAGTTTCAGCAGCATCGGAAGTAACTCCCTTGTAGTAGATCCAACCAGTTATATCACTATCGTTATTGTCAACAACCTTGTAGTAAAGGGTGTTGCCCCGAGTTAACCGCCGGGATTTAGTAACCGTAAAGGTATCATTGGCGTAATCAGAAGTGTCTTTCATTAACTTTTTAGAACCATATTGTGCCATGTAAGGAAAATTCCAAATCACATGACTAGTCCCAGGATCAGCTAATTGTACTTGAGTATTGCTAGGCATCTTAGCCGCTTTAGAAGTATTGGCTAACTTCAATCCACCAGCAGTATTTTGGTAAGCCCCTTGTGGGTTAACCTTCCCTACATAGATCCAACCGCGATATTTCTTATCGAAAGAAACTACCTTCATGTAGAAATAGCCATTACTAGTACGAGCTACTCGATAACCAAAGAAGTAGTCTTGGCCTTTATTAGATTCCGCTAACTTAGCCATGGTAGCTTTACTAGCCACCAATTTAGCACCCTTTAAAGTTCCCGCCTTAGTAAATAAAGCGTTACTTCCTGTGGGGACAAAATTACGAGTGGTTGCCCCACCCCGAGCTGGATTATTAGCAGTGACAATAGGATAAGTTTTGGCACTAGCGTTCAAACTGCCAGCAACTAGTAATCCCATCGCAGCTGCAGTAGTTAAAAGCGTGGTCTTAATCTTTTGATTCATTATTCTTCCTCCATATTTGTTCTTATGTAATTGTATCATGCTAAGGAAGTATCCGCATTCACATTTGTGTAACAAATCATCTTCAATAATTAACTAACATCCTGAAATATAAATCTATTTATATGGACAATTAATTCAAATTAAATAAAGCGTTTCCATTAGATTTATTTTATGCTATCTTAAAATTGTTATGTTGCTACTAGCAACTAAATCTACTTAATGTTGGAGGAAGCCATATGACAATACCTGGAATAACGCAGGCCGCTACATATTATCACCAAGACGGGATCGACTTTAACCAATTAAAGGTTAGTCACATTAATACCCAAAGTTCCGCAGAGTTGATCAATTGGTCAACCACGTTGGTACTACTGCCACTTAATTCCACCACCCATAAAACCGCTGTGGTAGATAGTAAACGAGGCATCTATAAGGTGAAAGAGTCTACCAATAGTTTGATTAACAACCACTTAAACCGCGGGATGCAAGGATGTAGGCAAATCATTAACCAGATAGACCGCCAAGCCAAAATCAAAGAATACCGACCGGTCTCACACGGAACGGCCATCTTTTTCCCTCTTAAATCAATGTCCAACAACGACAACGCCATCTGGATCGCTTGCCACCACATGGAAGCACCTACGCAACCCAATCCCAAAACGTCGGTCTTTTACTTCAAAAATTGCGATATTAAGGTGATTTTGCCAGTCACCTGGTACTTTATCAATTCTAGAATCAACGACTGTAATAACCACTATTTCGAGGTAGAAAAGGCCTGGCAAGAAATGGATAATTACATCCATAACCCGGTTGAACCAGATCCTCACCCCTGCTATATCCTTAAAAAAATCGTTCAGGGGCTACTAATGGACTACGGGGAATTTTTTGCCCACCAGTATGATTTTGAAATCACCACTAAGGAGTTAGACAAGAATATCAATCAATTTATGCGGGAAAATTAGCATAATAATTGCTATGATCATTAAAAAACAACCGATTTTTATCGGTTGTTTTTTGGTTACTTATTAAACTCCTGAAATCTCTTCTGCCTCAACAACACCTTCAACAGTCCATAACCAATTACTACCCCAACTAGGGCACTCAGGAAAAAGCTCGGAACAAACAAGAACAACGCTCCGTTAGCTCCCATTAGCCACTTAGCCACCGGATAAGCAACCAGAGCCCCAATTATCCCGGTACCGATCAATTCGCCTAATCCGGCCAACCAGAGCTTCTTAGTGTACCTATACGCCAAGCCCACCAACACGGCCCCGAACATACTTCCCGGAAATGCTAATATGGTTCCGGTCCCCATTAAGTTGCGGATTAAAGACGTTAAGAATGCCTGGGCCAATGCCCACCATGGACCTAACAGCACTCCGGAAACTAAGTTAAGTAAATGCTGCATTGGGTCCACCTTAGCAGCCCCAATACTAAATTCCATTACACTCCCGCCAATGGTGCCAATAGCGGAAAACAGCGCGGTTAATACCAAATTACGTAGTTGTTTTGATTGCAAAATAAAAGACCTCCCGTGTTCGAAGACAGAAGAGGTCACTGAAAGTACATGAACATTTCCTTCCGCTGGTGTTAACCAGATCAAGTTCAAGGGTCCGACCATGTCGTCTCAGCCCGCAAACGGGCTCCCCTAATGTCATCGAAATTTTTTACTATTATCTTTTACAAGTATAAGTCACTAACAAATAGTGGTAAAAATAACCTTTAAATCTTTATTTTAAAATAATATTTAAATTATATAACAATCGTGATATAATTTTCCGGGAGCTCGATGAGCTATATAATAATTTTATTTCAGTATGGAGGATTTTATAATGCAATCTAGTTTGAAGAAATCATTATACGTTGGTTTAGCAGCCCTTGGCTTCGTAACCGTTGCCGGTGCAGCTAACGCTAACAATGCAAGTGCTAAAAGTTATGCAAAAGTAACATCAAATGTTACCATGACTAAAACTAATGTTAACTTTACAGGTTCTAACGCCCTTTACACTAAGGCTGGTACTTTAAAAGGTGCTAAGATTGTAGCTACTACTACTACTGTTAAGGACCTTGCAGATTCAAAGAGCAGCAAGAAAAACTTCGTAGCATACCGTGTTGCAACTACTAACCGTGGTTCTGTATACTACAAGGTAGTTTCATTTGACAAGACTTACCGTGGTTGGATCTACGGTGGTAAGAGTACTTCTACTATTGCCGGCGGTCTTGAAAACTTCACCACTTTCAAAGAAGACGCTACTGCAACTACTACTGGTAACTTCAAGTTTGCTAAAGTAGGTACTACTAATGATGGTACTATGTTGACTTACAAGAACCCAATGTACACTGTATATGGTTCAGGTCGTCAAATTACTGACTCAACTAAATACGCTAATGACGTATTAACTATTACTAAGACTGGTACTCGTACTCGCGAAGGCGACCAATGGGTATACGTAACTGACGAAGCTAACTCAACTGTAAACGGTTGGATTCTTAAGAGCGGTTTAACTACAATTAAAAATGATGCTCCTTCAACACCTAGCACTCCTTCAACACCAGAACCTAAGCAGGCTCCTTTCAGTATTAAGCATCAAGCTAAAATTATTGGTGGATCTTACTTTGATTTAGGTGATATTCAAACTGTTGATGGAGTTAATGGTGCTCAATCACTTGCTAAAATTTCTAGCTCAGTAGATGACTATATGTACACCATCGCAACTGGAAACGATGGGGAAGAAGTCCCTGTAGCAACAATTAAGTCTAAAATATCTTCAGTTGGATTGGACAATATTATATACAACGGTAAAAAATATAAACTTAATATTACCAATAATGGTAAATATAAAGAAAACGTTGGATATTTACTACTTTACGCAGCAGATGATGCTAAGTAATATAAATCAAGTAATAAAAAAGCTTTGGAATAATTATCCAAAGCTTTTTTTATTACTTGATTTATGAAATTTTTAAGAACATTAATAATACTAACATTCCCAAATATAAATTTATTTATCAAAAAGACACACCGAAGCGTGTCTTTTAAATTTAATTAATTTTTAGCTGCTGTATAAACTAAGGCAGCAGTTCCACCAAATTCAGTGTCGGTGGTACTAGTTAAAGTATAGGTAATTTTAGATGAAGGGTTAGTCAAAGTACCGAGACCTTGAGCCTTAGCGGCAGCCAAAATCTTTGCACTGGTAGCCTTAGCACCCACACTACCATTTAAGTTAGCCAAAGTGCTAGATTGAATGGTGTAACCATTAGCGTCAATTAAGCCGTTAACAGAAATTGCAGAAGTAGTTCCATCAGACTTAGCAACGTTCAAGGTAAACTTGATAGAAGCAGACTTAGTAGTAGCAACATAGTAGCTTACGGTAGAGCCACTAGTAGCTGAAACGACAGCTGCATAATTAGCACCGGAAGCAAATCCAAGTGACAAGCCAGAAGCAGAAGTTTCACTAGCCTTATCAGTGTAACCAGTAGGAACTACCTTAGAGATATCACTAACCTTGTAGTTCATGTTCATTACTGGGTTGCTAGCATCTGAATTAGTAGCACTGAAGGCAATTACGGTACTACCAACATTTTTACCATTAGTAGCATCAATATAGTTAACTGTTACGCCCTTAGTAGTAGGAACACTATCAGTAGCAGTTAAACCACTTCTTAGAATCCAACCAGATACTTTAGCGTTGGTATTATCAGTTACGTATACTTAAAAAACACACGTTGACTGCCGGAATTTGGGCAAAATAAAAGAGCTCCCTAATTGCTAGGGAGCTCCGTTAATTTATTATTAGTCAAACAATCCTGGGCGATCCATAAAGCCGTAGTCTTCCGCTTTAATCCCATTAATAACGGTGGAACGGTTTAGCTATAGTTTCATTAACCTACCACCGTTGTCGCCCACCAATTCAAAGTTAGCCCCGTGGCAAGCCACTTCTGCAACATCGTCGTACGTCTGAATCGCTCTACCGTTGGTTATACCGGTTAAAAGATCGGACGACAGCGACTGTTAATGAAGCACTAACTAAGTTCCTAACCACTTTTAATGGTCCGGTGCACAGCTTTACTGTGAACCGTGGCACGGAGTTTAGTGGGCTAGTATCACTTGAATCACAAGATGGTATTATGACCTATTACTGCCATGCTTATACGCCAGCTAAACGTGGTAGTAGTGAACGCTTTAATCGGAATTTACGTTATTTTTATCCTAAAGGGACTCGTTTTGAGCACATTAGTGCTCAAGATTTAACGACGACGTTACTCCAAATTAACCAGCGACCGCTTAAAATACTCGACTGGCAAACACCGTATCAGGTTATGCTGACAAATTTGTCCAAAAATTCGGATTAAATTTGCAATCTACCAAAATTGGAAAGTCTAATTATATATCATAGTGATGCCTTTAATCTTGCACATAAATTAGTTACGACTTTTGTTGTATCTGTGAAGCGCATAGACCCGCTGACTGGTGACACAGCAATTGAGTTGTTCAGCGGCCCTTTGAGTAATGAATACCAGATTATAAAATAGATTGGGCAAGGTTGCTCGAAACCCACTTCTCACATTGAGAAGTGGGTTTTATTATGGGATAAGATGTAGTCTGTAATCTAAAAATAAAGTGAATAACAGAATCGACGGACTTTTATTTTCAGCTTCACTAAGGACCACTAATGGGGCTTTTAAAGGATTAAGCCCCCCGGGCAACGGCTTCACAACTCGCATAAAAGGACTTGTTATCGATTAAGAAGAACACCCCATGAAGTTCATCATCAGTAAACAATTTCATCACTTTCGTTAGCTTTTACCTGTATTGTAGCACAAAAGCAAACGTGCGTTCCCCAAAAAAACTGCTAGAAAGCTGATTAAAAAAGTTGAAAGCAATCAAAAAGCCTCCGAAAGAGGTTGTGCGCTTAGGGCAACTTTCGAGGGCCTTTTAATACCTAGGAATTCCAATGGAAGTAGGAACAGATTTAACCTTAGCATACGTTGGGGGGTGATCAGCAATGACAAATGACACTATTTGAGTATTAAATTGTATTTTCAGTTCACTTGGAGCCGAAATCCATCTGACTATTCGGTTAAAGATCCTAAAAACATCAGTTTCACTACCGAATCAACATATTATGAAATTAATTATTTCTTACCACATATCAGCCTTGAATCTGATGGATAAAATTAATCCATTTATCTGCTACATTTTTTTGCGAGTAGGGAATCATTGCTGACTTTGCCTCGTGACTGTAATGTTTTAAGATATTGCGATTTGCTAATAAATGTGACAAAGTACGCTGTAAGGTCCAAGTATCGCCAGCAGGAACTAGGACTCCTGTTTTTTTGTCCTTAATAAGTTCTTTGGGGCCGTAATTGATATTGTAACTAACTACTGGACAACTATACCCGAGAGCTTCTAAAATCGCCATCGAGAAACCTTCGTAAGCACTCGTCAATACTGCAATATCAGCAGTTCGGTAAACTGATGTTAAGTCTTTTCGATAGCCACAAAAGTGAATATAACCATCAGCGTTAGCATCTTCAACTATTCGATGTAAGCGAGTTGAGGTTTCATAATTCTGCCAATCATCATCGTAACCATATATTTTCAAATCGACAAACGGTAACTTTTGGTGAGTAAGAATAACTGAATTAATTAACTGGTCCAGTTGTTTAACTGGTGTTAAACGTGCGATTGCAATTATTTGACCAGGAATTCTATCTTCAAAGGGAGAAGATTGGGTCAATAGTTCCTCCGTTAAGTAACTCACGGGAATTGAATAACACGGTACATGTATTTCTGGACGATTTTTAAGGTCCATAGCTTCTTGCCGAGTTGCACATATAATACCATTAATTTTACTTTGCAGTTCAAATAATTGTTTTATATATGGAAAGGGTTCGCCCTGTGGCTGAGCATTTTTTGTAAAGGCAGAATGTAGAACAACAAATTTTATGGCTGGTTCTGTCATTAATTCAAAGGGTTTGAGAACATAATCTTCTCGATCGGAGTATAGGACAGCTGCAGGATCTCTTTTAATTAAATAGTCTAGGAAATAAGCCCAAAAATCAGCTTCCGTGTCAAACTGATACCAACAGTTTGAATTTTTCAGTTGAATCAGGGTTAAAACGGGGATATTACCATCTCCACCGCGATAATGATAAGTTAAAAAAGTGTCTCCTTGACCGTTATAGTAAGTACGCGTGATCAATTTACCACCATCATCAAAATATTCAGAGTAACTAAGGTGATTACTAACGTAGAAGTCCCGACGATCAGTGAATCCCCAGCGGTCCAAATAGGTGACATAATCAATTTCCCCTTGATATTCTGTAGTCTGAACTCGAAGTTTCTGGTCAATAAATCCCTGGTTTTCTCTAATAGTTAACTTTTTATCATTCAACACTTTTTTTAATACGTCGTGAGTGCTATTTTTACTCGTGTCCAATTTTTGAAAATATTCAACGGGGTTAATAACATCGTTACTAATACCCAATTCCTTCCAAATTTTACGCTGATAGCGAAAGTAGTCGAGTGTGACAATTTTTGCCGGAATATTTAATGTTTTAAAAAGTTTTAGTCGTTTGATTTCGGCTAGTTCAATGGCCGAAGTTAAACTGTCAATTCTTGATGTGATAAAATAATGCATTTGTAGAACCTCCTATTATGAACTCAAAGGTGGGAGTGATTAATTTCACTCCCACCTTTGATTTCTTTCAAGATTGTTTAGTTAATCTTTCCACTTTTTTCTGAAAGTCAGCCAACTGGTTAAACTTCCTAAAGCCAGTAATAAGACACCTAGAGCTGAAACAGAGCTTTCTGATTTTTCACTAGTTTGTGGTAAAGCTTCTCTATTTTTAGAAGGATTTTTTTCTTTATCATTTACCAATAAAACTGTTTTTTTCTCATTAACATTAGTTTTAATCAATTGAGTTGGCTGTGTCGGTTGAGTTGGCTGCGTCGGTTGAGTTGGCTGCGTCGGTTGTGGATGAATATCCCATCTGTGCGATTCACCGCCGGTTATATTAACGATATTAGCAACAATATTCCCATCAATGTTAACTCCAGCATTAATAGTCGCATTAGGTGCTAAAATACTTCCCATAAACCGACCACTGCTGAAATTGAAGGCTTGTTCACCGGTACCTAAGTTCCATAATACATGGTTAGGCTCTGAATGTCCTTCACTATTGGGTAAAGAATTAGTTCCATCATCATAATATAATTGAACTTGTGTAGAAATATTTTGATCACCATTTGGAATATCAGTAACGTTAATGACGACAGTAGGACCATTTTCTAAATGAGATATTCCCTTGATCGTAATCGGCTGAGAAGCACTCAAATATTTAAATGGAACATTTACATAAATAATTTGTGTTCCAGTTGCTACTTTCGAAACATCAACATAGCGATTATTCATGTCATCATAATTTGAAATAACACCTTTTGACTGAGGAGTACTAGCATAACTGGTAGATGCCTTTACTAGTTGTTGAAATACATCACTAAAATCAATATAGGTCTGCCCATTGATATCTTGATAAACATCTTCAGGTTTTAAATTATCCATAGTGATACCATTGATCAAGACCTTGTTATTTTCAATTGATACACTAACATCTTTACCTAATACTACATGATTAAATGTTTTATTTCTAAAAGCGTTACTTTGAAGATTCTTGGCCAATTGTTGAATATAATAAATATCACCGCTAGTTAAATTGTATGAATCACCACGTGTACCAAAATCGTTAGAGCCATTTAAAATTTTAACAGCTAAATTACCATTAGTATCCGCTGATAAACTAGCTTGATTTGCAAAAATATGGAACAAAGAAGCTAATTTTAGAACACTGTTAGTATTTAGGTCGTTAATATCAATTCCTAAATTTTTTAAATAAGTATCATCACTAATGGAAGTAGCTGGTTGAACACTATTAGATGATAAGGCCACGTTTTCAAGATTGTCTTTCTCTTCTAAATGATTACTAACAAGTGAAGATTTAATTTTTTTTGAATTATCAGTTGGTGTAGCATATAAACTAGTTTTCTTGCTGGCGGCACCAGTATTTACTGAACTATCAGTTGATGTGACAGGTACAGTAGGATTCTTGCTGGCGGCACCAGTATTTACTGAACTATCAGTTGATGTGACAGGTACAGTAGGATTCTTGCTGGCGGCACCAGTATTTACTGAATCATCAGTTGATGTGACAGGTACAGTAGGATTCTTGCTGGCAGAGCCAGTATTTACTGAACTATCAGTTGATGTGACAGGTACAGTAGGATTCTTGCTGGCGGCACCAGTATTTACTGAACTATCAGTTGATGTGACAGGTACAGTACTATCTGCTTTTACAATATATGTACTTTCACTTAACCCAACCCCTAAAGCAATTACAGTAACTGCTGCAAAAACCCATTTTTTGCCATCTTTATACATCTTGTAATGTTGTTTTTCCATAGAAACTCCTCCAAAACAAAGCATCCTTAATCAAACTGGGTACACCTAGATTAAACACCGAAAGTATAATATAAATTCTTCTAAATAACAATACTTCTCTAAATACTCTTGAAATAAGTGCAAAATCCTGCTTTCCTAAGATTGATATCAACAAATTAATTTAAAATAAACTGTTCAATTTAAGTATACCCATTAATCGCCTTCACGAGTCCGCGTTCCTTGCTTAGTAATGGTTAAAACATCATTCTTATAAGCAGCTGAGCTCTTGATTACTCGACCAGCACCATAAGCGGTGTACATAGGAGCTTTATAAGTCAACATAGTTCCATTATTAGTGGTCCCAGTCTTCTTGAAAGTGAAGTTCTTGTTAGCATCAGAAGCACTAACACTGCTATTCTTGAAAGTAGTGTAGCTCTTCACCCCACCAGCAAAGCTCTTAGTACTCTTACCACCATAGATCCAACCACGATATTGCTTATCAAGGGATACTACCTTGTAATAAACTGCACCTTTATTAGTTGTAGCTACACGATAGGCAACAAAGTTATCTTCACTATTCTTAGATTTAGCCAACTTCTTCAAAGTGGTAGTAGAAGCAACTAGCTTAGCACCCTTTAAAGTACCAGCTTTAGTGTAAAGAGCATTGGTACCATTCAACACAACATTATTGTCAGTACCGGCACCAATCTACTTGTTACTAGTAGCTTTAGCGTATGTCTTAGCACTAGAATTATTAGCGTTTACTGTACCAGCAACAGTTACAAAACCTAAAGCAGCAAGACCAAATATAGGGATTTTTTTAAACTTGAATTCATACATTTCCTACAAAATAATAATTGTTTTGTTAAACGCCTTTCAGTTTATCATAACAATTCAAAATGCGCAGAAAGAATTTAATTTTATGTACAAAAAAAGAGTGCAATTAAGCACTCTTTTTATAAGGTAAATATATTAAATTACTTAGCAGCAATGTTAAAGTAAGCATCAATACCCTTAACAATTGAAGCGTTAGCAACAGTTGAATCAGGTGTTACTTTAACATAAGTTGCAGTGTAAGTTTTACCATCTTTACCGGTGAAGTCAAAGTTCTTAAGGCCAGCTTGGTCAAGAATCTTTTCGATGTTACTAGTTGTTACAGTAGTACCTTGAACAACTTGGTTAGCTGCATCTTTTGTAGCTGCAACAAGCTTATCTTTTTGATCTTTACTTAACATATCGTAAAAATCAACATTTACAGTAACACCAGCTTCTTTGTTGTTAGTGTTACTCTTCATACCAAAGTTAATTTGAGTAGTTTTATCCTTTTGGTTTACGTAGTAGTTTGTTGAACCACCCTTGGCAACAGATTCAGCACCTTTTGCCCATGGGTTCTTATCAGCTGAGTAACCAGCAGGAATGTTTACAGTACTATTAGTTACATTCATAGTACCATTTTCAGCACCGGTATACTTAACAACTTGAGTAGCAACAACTTTACCCGTAGCTTTGTCAATAACATTAATAGTTACACCTTGTGATGCAGGAACTTCGCCGTTAGCATCTTTCAAAGCTGAGCTAAGAATCCAACCATTAACAGAAGTGTTAGCTTCATCTTCAACGTATGACCATTCTTTACCATCACGTGAGCTAGTTACAGTCTTAGTAACTTTCAATACGTCATTCTTGAATGGAGTTGAATCTTTGATAGCACGACCTGAACCGTATACAGTGTACATTGGGTCCTTGTAAGTTAACATAGTACCATCATTAGTAGTACCTACTTGAGCAAACTTCTTGTAAGTTGCAGTAGTTACATCTTTAGCATCCTTAGTAGTGCTGTATGATTCGATACCACCAGCAAAGCTATCAGTGCTCTTACCACCGTAGATCCAGCCACGGTAGTCTTTATCAAGTGATACAACCTTGTAGTAAACTGAACCGCGGTTAGTAGTTGCAACACGGTATGCTACGAAGTTGTCCTTGTTGCTAGTTGACTTAGCAAGACGCTTCAAAGTAGTAGTAGTAGCTACAGTCTTAGCACCTTTCAAAGTACCAGCCTTAGTGTAAAGGGCGTTGTTACCATTGAAAGTAATGTTGTTAGCTGCAGTAGCACCAATCCACTTGTTGCTTGTTACTTTAGCGTAAGTTTTAGCACTTGCAGTGTTAGCGTTAGCTGCACCGGCAACGGTTACGAAGCCAAGGGCTGCTAAACCAACGTATAATGATTTCTTCAAACTAGATTGCATTATAAAATCCTCCATACTGAAATAAAATTATTTATGTAGCTCATCGAGCTCCCGAAAAATTATATCACGATTGTTATTTTATTATCAACAGCGATTATTTTAGGAGGTCTTGAACTTTACAAACATCAGTATAAACGCCCAAATTGGACCAGGCAAGCTTAATCGGTTAGTGTCACCAAACTGTTATGTTTGTAAAATTCCAAACCGCTTTAAATCAACTTTTGCGGCCGTTTTATGTCAAAATTAGTTAAAGCTAAAATTTCGCTCGTAAAGTCTGTCATCTCCGCTTTTACACATGTATTTCACAAAAGATTCTTATTAGGTTCATATATGATTATTTTAAGAATTTATTCGATTTTCTTTCCTCAATTGCCTATTTTAACCATAAAAAGCCCCTGATGTCAGGGGCTTTTTGTTTGTTAGAGGTATTAGTTAATGGTTATGAAGCGGAACGGGTATCGAAGATCGGATCGGTATTAGTTTCCACATAACGAGCAGCTACCGGTTCAACATACGGATTCACTCCGTTATTATCAAACATTTTCAAAGCAGCAATATCTTGCATCGCTTTCTTAGTGGCAGCTTCCGTTAAGTTTTCTTGCGCGTAAGTTAACCGTAAGGTGGTTAACTTAGAATCACTATTGCGGTAGATCAATTCTAAATGTTTCATTATTCTTCCTCCAATTAATTAGACTAGGCAACTACACTACTGTCGGTGATGTTAAGGCCAGAGACTTGGCCGATGATTAAAGTTTCCAATGCGGTTTGAAAGCCCGCCAATTGTTCTGCCGTTGCGTCTTGCTTAAGGTGACTGAATGTCCGCTTAAGGGTTTTATCTTCCTTTTCGCCAACGCTGATAACGGTCATACTAGATTTAAGCCATTGTTTCTTCATGATAGTGAACTCCTCTATATTAGTTTAGTAATCGGTGGCGCCAACCGGTTACATCTATTAGTAACCAATCGACAGCCACAATGTGTTACCCTTTGTGCCAAATTATTTTGGCTTTTTGTGCCACGCCGGCTTTCCACCAGTAAATCGTCTTGCGCGATACCTCAAACTCACGTGCCATTTCGGACACGTTGAGCCCTCGAACATAAGCGGCTGTCAGATAACGCCGTTCGTTAGGACTTAATACCGATAGTAATTGCTGGTACAATTGGTTAGTTTCCAGCGTCGGCTCTAAGTCGGTGGCTTGTACCGGTAGCGTGGTTACTTCCGTCTGATGCTCTCCTTTGCGGCGGAATTGGTCTAAACAATTAAGGAGGTGCCAATAAACTCCTTGGTAGATATATACTAATAATTTATGTTCATTCTTACGAACAGCCTCCGGAGCTCTTAAGTAGCTCCGAACAAATGCCAGTCGACCTTCTTGTACTAGATCGTCATATGCTTCATAGCTTCGATAAATATGCAGCCGTTTGATAGCACCATAAATAACATTTTGGTGGTCACCAGTTAATAAGAATTCAAACGCTGCTTGTTGGGGCGTTTCAAAAACGTCAGTTGCTTCTCTTGGATACTTCATTGGACTCATTCCTTTGTCTGGATTGATCCAAGGGCCCTTTTCACAAGGTCTATATTATTAGGAAGTAACTAAAACAAGTAGTCCGAAGTTTTATTAGTACGAACACCTACAGCATAAGGGATTGATAGCAATTCTTAAGTGAATCAAAACCAACTTTTCAAATTAAAAGGACCCCAGATAATTCTGGGGTCCTTTAATTAAGCTGATACGCAATTCAGCTGAGTTCAATTATTTTCTATTCGTAACTCAAGCTTTCAATTGGATCCAATCTAGCGGCCCGACCTGCTGGTGCCAAGGCTGCAAGTAAGCTAATTACAATTGAAATAATGACCCCAAAAGCAATGTTTCCACCTGAGATCTGCATAATTGCATAGTGAATTCCTGATTGAGATAACGAGTTAGCTCCGACTTGAATCAACAAGGCCAACACAACGGCCAAGATAGCTGAGAACAAGCCAATGAAGAAGGCTTCGGAGAAGAACAAGTTACGAATGCTCCCCTTAGAAGCGCCCAATGCCCGCAAAATTCCGATTTCCTTAGTTCGTTCAGAAACACTGATGTAAAGCACAACGATAATCATGATGGCAGAGACTAATAGTGAAATCCCAGCAATCGCAGCCAACACGTTTACCGCCAAATCAATGTAAGTATTTAACGTATCGACGATCGCTCCAGCACCAGTAATAGTGTAAGTTGCTTTTTTGCCGGTCTTGTAACTCTTGATTTGAGTTTGCACTGGCTTAACGTTCTTAGCGTTTCCCTTAATCACCACGGTCATAAAGTTGGGAGCCAATTTCACGTTTTTAGCATCATACATTTGGTTTAACGTATCGTAAGTAATCGAAGTAGCACCAGAATTGGCAGCGGCAATTCCACTAACCTTCAACATTTTCTTCAATTGGACTGGCTGTTTCTTAGAGTTCATTACCGTTTGGGTGTAAACAATCTTCTTGCCGATCATGGCATTCGGATCTTGCTTGTTAAACTTCTGAGCATTTTCCTTAGTTAACAAAATTTCACCGGTTTTGGGTGCCGATCCCTTTTTAATTGAGTTTTTCTTAATGGTATCGTTGTAGGTTTGCATTATTTGCAAATTAGCGGTCTTCTTTCCCCGTTGCAAACGAGTGCCACCTTGGACGTAATACCCCTTTTGAACATCCTTAACGTTCTTAATACTTTCGAACCGTTGCTGGTCCTTATCGGTTAAGTTGACCTTGTTAGATCCATCCGCCAATTCATCAGCAGAAATATTCTTAGCTACTTGAACGGCATTCGGGTTGATTTGGGAGTAAATTTCATGATTAATGTAACCTTGTACCCCGTTACCTAGCCCCTGCATCAAGATTACCGAGAAAATCCCGATAGCGGCGCCGATAATAATTAAGAGATTACGCTTAAAATTGTAGCGCATGTTATCTAACGCCATTTTCAGCGTTGCTCCAAACCGCAGGGTGTGAGTGGTTAGCTCGTTATCACTAGCAGCCGGATAAGCTGGCTTCAAAGTAGTGTCTTCACTAATCTGACCATCGGCTAACCGAACAATTCGGGTTCCATAGTCGGCTACCGTTTGGGAGTGGGTAACCGTGATGACTAATTTACCGTCAGCCGCGATTTCGTCTAACAGTTGCAAAATTTCTTTAGTGTTTTCACTATCCAAGGCTCCAGTTGGTTCGTCCGCAATGATGATTTCCGGATCAGAGGCTAGCGCCCGGGCAATGGCTACCCGTTGCTTTTGGCCCCCCGATAATTGGTTCGGAAACTTCTTCATGTGATCAGTCAAGCCCACCTTAGCTAACAATTCTTTGGCCCGGTCCTCTTGTTCTTTATGCGACAACGTGGTCATTTCTAAGGAAACCATCACGTTTTGTAAGACCGTTAAGTGGCTGATCAAATTGAAGTTTTGGAAAATAAACCCAATCGTTTGTCTTCGGTAGGCATCTAATTGTTTGGCAGTATCGTGACGCAGGGATTCTCCCTTAAGTAATACGTCACCTTCATAATTGGAATCTAAGCCCCCAATAATATTCATCAGAGTGGACTTTCCGCCCCCGGATTCTCCTAAAATGGAAACAAATTCCCCCCGGTCAAAGTTTAAATTGATTCCTTTTAGCACCTTAAACTCTTCGTTACCGAGATAATAAGACTTGCGAATGTCCCGTAACTCTAAATAGCTCATATCATTCCTCCAAAAGTTAACCTCATAAATTAATACTGACGAGTATATCACACCAACAAGTAAATGAAGCAACTTAGCGGATAAATTTTGTATTAATCACACAACATATATCACCTTATCAACGCAACCCCAGCCGATGTTGCCAACTTCGTTTCCTACTTAGCATCACCAAAGTCAGATTATATGACTGGACAATCAGTTCAAATCGACGGCGGCATTCAATTTATTTAATTAAACAAAAAAGCAAGCCAATGGCTTGCTTTTTTATTGTCTCATTAAAATTTAATTCAATGGTTGACTAGACTTCATTAACTCTGGTGGCCAAAGCATTAATAAGTAGCCATAACCAGATTGATCAAAGGCTAGACCTTCAAATTCTCGCTTAGAATTAAATACTTGATAATGAATATCTTTTGCACTAAAGACCCCATCACGAACTTTGTCGGCTGGAATAGAGGTCAAAATATCATCTGAAACAAAGTAAACTCTGTTATTTTGTGGGTTAACGGCTACAAATTGGTTAGTGTTACCGCCCCGTTTGCCTACGATGGTTTTACTTGGTGCAAATTTGACTTCATTTTCATCTAATCTACCATGGAACAGCATATAACCGGAACCTTTTTTACGACCCCAGTATGCATTTCCTTCAGAATCAAAGGCTAATGTATGCAATTGGAAATTAGAATTATCGTGTAACATCTTGAATCTGTATTCACGCAATGGTTGTAAGGTATGGGGATCCATTTCCAAAACTTCGTTGTTATCACTAATGCTTAGATCACTTAAAGTTTCATCTTCCGCCAAGTACAAATGCTTGTTAGCAGGGTTGAAAGTCAATGTTTGTCCGTGACCAATGTCAATAAGTGGACTTAATTGAGCAGTTTGAGCAATCGCCGCATTTTGGAACATTTCTGGGTTACTTGCTTTAGCGTCATCAATTTGTTTTTGGTATCCAGCCAAAGTATTGTTGTAGCCAGTAATCTTCTTGTTATAAGCGGTAACTTTTTGCTTGTGCTTTTGGTAGCTGCTCATCCAAACGGCCATTTTGTTCTTAGCCTTGGTTACTAACTTCTTAAACTTCTTGCGGGTAGCTGGTTTGTATTTGCTAGTGGTGTATTTAGCATACTGAGCTTTTTTAAGTTTCCAAGCTTGGTAGTGTGTCTTAGCACTATTTTTATAGTTCACTTGGTTGTTTTTCCACAGTTCATTTTTATCAATCGTATTTTCTAACGCGGTTTTCTTTGCAAAAGGTAACTTTTTGTATGCTTCTTGGTACTCTTTATTATGTTCTTTACCCTCATCGGTATATGGATTGAAGTATTCAAAAGCCATCCAGATTCCAGTAATGTTGGTATCTAATCCTAAATCATTAAGCTCACTAAGGTTGAACTTAACAATTGCCCCCCTATTAGTCCCGGTTCCGTTAGATTCAACAAAGTAAATGTTATCTTCGTCATCTAGCGCCACACTTTGGAAGTTACCATGTTGCAGGTCGGATACGTTAAACCCATCAGGTAAGTACCATTGTGTTGAAAAACTATTACTTTGAGAACTGCCACTAATAGTTCTGTAGGTATTAGCGGTAATATTTTCGTTAGGATCTAATTCGTACTTTTTATACTTCTTAGATGTATTTCCATTAGGAGAAGAATTGTTAACCGTGTTCAATTCATCATCCGAATATGTACTTAAAACATTTCCAGAATTTATTACTTTAACTTCATTAGCTACGCCAGGTGCTTCGATAACGTTAGCAGCATATCCATTAATTGGTGTAGCTGCCAATCCCACACCTAAAAAGGCCCCAGCTATCATCAACTTAAATCCGTTTCTCATAATTTATCCCTCTCTAAGCTATTAAATTATCCCTCAATTACCACTTTAACTAAAAAAATTCGGTTTGGAAAATATTCCGCCCGAATTTATCAAAAATGAAATTTTAGTAATCGTTTTGTAATCTTATGTTAGAAAACTTCTTTAATAATTGATACTGATTTATCAACATTTTCACTTTTAGAAATCATTGAAATTACAGCAGCTCCGTCAGCGCCGGAACCTCGTAATTGGTCGATATTATTTTCGGCAATCCCACCAATTGCTACTACTGGCTTTTTGCTAACCTTCACCAGGTCAGTTAGGCCGGCAACCCCAATTGCGGGATCAGCATCGTCTTTAGATTGAGTCGGAAAGATTGGTCCGGAACCAATATAAGCTACCCGGTCAAATTGATTAGCTGCTTCAACCTGTTCCACCGTGTTAGCAGAAAGTCCGACAAACATTTGGCGAACAGAAATGCGTTCCACGACGGTTTCAATTTTATCGTCTTTTTGTCCCACGTGGATACCATCAGCATTAAGCTCTAATGCTAGATCAAGATCATCATCAATGATGAACGGAATATTGGCCTTTAAACACCGTTTTTGCAAAATTTCTGCTAGTTCTCGTTTAGCCACTCCAGTTAAGGCATTAGGCCCCTTTTCTCGAAATTGAAAGGCAGTAATTCCTGCTTCAATGGCTTCATCTAATAGGCTAGGTAAATCTCTTAACCCCGTCAAATCTTGCGTTCCTGCTACGAAATAAGCTCTCAGTAGCCCTGGTTCAAATGTAACACTCATTAATCATCTTCCTCCTTAAGTTGCCGACCAGCCCAGTGATTCAATGGACCGTGACCGTGCCCTACTTCAATTCCGTTAGCGATGGTAGCAGAAACATACCGTTTAGCTCTTTGAATTGCGGTTTTAACGTCCGCACCCTTGGCTAGTTCGGCAGTAATTGCTGACGATAAAGTATCGCCGGTTCCGTGAGTTCTATTAGTTTCTACTCTAGGCGCTGATACCCAGAAAGATTCACCATTTTCTAGTAGGACAAAGTCATTAGCGGTATCGCTAGTTTCATGACCACCCTTAACAATCACGTTCTTGGCTCCTAGTTCTTGTAGTCGGTGACCGGCTAATTGCATGGTAGCTTCATCACGAATGTGCATTTCCGTTAACACTTCAGCTTCTGGTAAGTTCGGTGTCAAAATGGTAGCTAATGGTAGTAATTCATCTCGGACCGTCGCAATAGCATCTTCTGCTAATAGTCTAGCGCCGCCCTTAGCGATCATTACCGGATCCACCGTTAAGGGACCAAAATCATACTTTTGTAAGTTAGCCACTACCGTTTTCACACTTTGGCTATCAGCAAGCATCCCCGTTTTCACTGCCCGAATCTTTAAATCTTCGGCTACGGCTTGGAACTGCTCATCAATTAGCTTGGTAGGCATCGCCATAAAATCAGTTACCCCAATTGTATTTTGAGCCGTTACTGCTACCACAACCGCTGCAGCGAAAACGTGGTTTTCTTGCATCGTCTTAATATCGGCCATAACACCAGCACCGCCACCACTGTCCGTACCAGCAATCGTTAGTGCTTGTGGAAAATCATTCACCATCCAACTATCCCTCCTTGAAATCACCGACAGCTTCGACGGTGCTCTTATTAATTAAGTATAACTCATCTATTAACCGGGGGCCAAAACTACCGGCTAAAGGTTGCTCCATTTTATTAGCTACCACTTGACCAGCCACTGCAAAAGTCAAACTAGCCATTTGTGCTGCTTCGTATGGATCAGCCCCAGTTCCTAAAAAGACTCCGATCGTACTAGAAAGCATGTCTCCTGAACCCACGTGTAATTTGAATAAATCAGTTTGATTGTAGACCTGAGTTACCCTACTACCATCAGTGATCACATCAGTCTTGCCACTCAAAACTACTACACAGTTCCGCTTATTAGCTAATGCTTTAGCCATTGCCACCACGTCAGCATTACCGTCACCAGCATCAATACCCTTGCTTTGCCATTCTACGTCTGCTAAGGCCGCCACTTCACCAGCATTACCACGAATGACCGTCACCGGAAATTCGTCTAATAATTGATTGCAACGTTCTAAACGGTAAGCGACCGCGCCCACAGCCACTGGATCTAGGACTACTGGCTTAAAATTATCTTGAGCTGCTAGGCCCACTGCTTTGATTTGGTCGAGTTGGGCTTCGGTAAATGCCCCTAGATTAATCGTTACGGAATTGCTCATCTGGACCATGGCGTTAGCTTCGTTGATTTCCTCAGACATGATTGGTGAACCTCCGATGGCATTAATGCCATTAGCTACGTCTTGGACGGTCACAAAGTTGGAAATATTAAAGGCAATTGGATTTTGGGTTCTGACCTGATCTAATAATTCAAATTTCATTATAGTTTCCTCCTCATAATTGAGGCAGCAAAAAAGCCGCTACCTAATTACTTGCGGGTAACGGCTCAGTAAAACAGCACACATTCCCTACGCAAGTATTAACTTACAGGTTCCAAGGGATTGGATAATTCCATCTCAGCCACAAAGGCACCCCTAGTGTTTTTTCTTAGTTATTTAATTAACGATTAATCGCGATTTCGTGGTTAACCATCTTAGAAGTATACCGATACATTGCTGTCATCAAAGCATCCATAGCGCGATCAGAAAGGACTTTGCGAGCACACAATCCCAGCTTAGCACCAGCACCACCAGCGTAACGAGTCTTTGGCCGGCGACTAATCGCTGCCATATCAACTAGTCGAGCTACTACGCGAGGTTGAGAAGCAAATTGACTAGTGGCAGTCATAAAGTTCTGAGCTTGACGGGCCATTCCAGCGTAAGGACCATTAGCAGAACTATCCACCAACTTATCCATTGCTACTGCTGACCATTCTGAGGCCACTACCCCTGGTTCAACTACGATGACGTCAATTCCAAATGGCTTAAGTTCTAATCTTAATGCGTCACTGATCCCTTCAATGGCAAACTTAGAACCAACGTACCAACTGCCCATTAATTGAGCAATTTTACCGTCTACTGATGAAATATTAATAATCCGACCACTGTGTTGTTCACGCATCGTTGGCAAGACAGCTTGGATCATCTTCATTGTTCCAAAAACGTTGACTTTGAATTGGTACTCGCCTTCTTCTAACGGTACTTCTTCCACCGCCCCAAAAGAACCATAGCCAGCGTTATTAACTAAAACGTCAATTCGACCAGTTTGAGCTACAATTTGCTTAATTGCGGCATCAACACTGTCTTCATCAGCTACGTCTAGATACATGGTGTTAATCCCCAAATTATCTAATGCGTTCATTTTGTCTACTCGCCGAGCCAAGCCAAAAACGTTGAAGCCATTTCGCTTTAGGTTCTTGGCAATTTGCATTCCAATTCCAGATGAAGCACCCGTCACAATTGCTACATTTCGTTCCATACTATATCCTCCTCGGGGTGGTGTTTACCACGATTTTTTCGGTATAATTCTTTAAATTAACCGTAACCAGATAGCGTTACCATTGTTGTTAACATGCCATCGGTTACTGAATATATTGTATATATTATCATGTTTTCAGAAATTAAACTGCTATATATTCTTTTTTACATTAAATTTGACTAAATTTGATTTTTATTTAGAATGTATTTACTAAAAGAAATTGGAGGGATCGTTTTGGCAGGATTAACTGATACATATACCCTTTCTAACGGAAATAAAATTCCAGTAGTGGGCTTTGGTACTTGGCAAGCTGATGGCGACGAAGCTTACGATTCAGTATTGGCAGCGTTAAAAGCGGGTTATCGTCACATTGATACCGCCGCTGGCTATGGCAACGAAGAATTTGTGGGCCAAGCCATTAAGGATAGTGGTGTGGATCGCAAAGACATCTTTGTTACCACTAAACTTTGGAACAACGATCACGGTTATGAAGCAACAAAGCTAGCTTTTGCTGACTCATTAAGTAAATTAGGTTTGGATTACGTTGATTTATACCTCATTCACTGGCCTAACCCAGTCAACTTCCGTTCTAACTGGAAGGAAGTTAACGCCCAATCTTGGAAAGCCATGGAAGAATTTTATAAATCTGGCCAGGCTAAAGCGATCGGGGTTTCTAATTTCAAACCTCACCACCTAGATGCCCTACTAGAAACCGCTGAAATCACTCCAATGGTTAACCAAATCTTCCTAAACCCTAGTGATTTACAACCTGGGGTAGTAGAATACAATGACGATCACGATATTTTATCCGAAGCTTACAGTCCATTAGGTACTGGTTCAGTTCTTAAGATCCCGGCCCTTAATGACATTGCCGCTAAATACAATAAGTCTGCCGCTCAAGTAGTCCTTCGTTGGTCATTACAACACGGTTTCTTACCATTACCTAAGTCCGTTCACGAAGAATATATCAAGGCCAACGCCGATATTTTTGACTTCGAACTAGAACCAGCCGATATGAAAACTATCGATGGGTTCCATGGTCAAGCTGAATTAGTTACGGATCCAGATACCGCAGATTTTTAAGCAAATTTAAGTTAACTTATCCGCTTGGTTAGTCACCCTTACCAAGCGGCTTTTATTTTATTAAAATGCTAGGCTAATCTGACAAACATTGACCATCTCTGTTATAATGAGCGAATACTAAGCAGTAAGGAAGTTCCCATGACTAAATACGAAAAAAATTACAATAACTACGATCGCGACGGTGTTTCCGTAACACCTGGCGAACAATTCAAAATTACTATCAAACGCCTAGGAATCAACGGAGAAGGTATTGGTTACTACCAACGCAAACTGGTTTTCGTTCCTGGTGCTTTACCTAATGAAGTGGTGCGGGTCACCGTTCGAGAAGATCTTCCTCGCTTTATTCGGGCAGATCTCACCGAAATTTTACAAACTTCAGCCGATCGCATCGAACCGGTAGATGCTTACGCTAACGAAGTGGGTGGCTTTGAACTCGAAAACTTGGCCTACCCAGCTCAGTTACAATTTAAACGGGACATGATCATTAGTGCCCTCGAAAAATTCAAGCCAGCCGGTTATAAACACTACAAAATTCCGCAAACTATCGGGATGGATAATCCCGTAGCTTACCGGAATAAAGCGCAATTCCAGGTTCGCGAACAAGATGGACAAGTAGTTGCCGGTTTGTATGAAGCTCGTAGCCACAACGTGGTAGACCTCAAAACCAGTGCCTTACAATATCCACTAGTAATGAAAGTCATGAATGCCGTTGTTGCTATGATAGCCGACCTCAACATTCCCGTGTATGACGAAGAAAAGAACTCCGGTATTATTAAAACAGTGGTGGTCAGAGCGGCCGTTGCCACTAACGAAGTTCAAGTTACTTTTGTGACCCAAAGTCCTAAACTATTGAAGAAACGTCAACTTCTAGAACGGATTGCCACCGAATTACCAGAAGTGGTTTCCGTTAACCAAAACGTGAACCCCGGCAAGACTTCATTAGTCTGGGGCGAGCAAACCATTCACTTAGCAGGTAAAAAGGTAATCACCGAAGTGCTCGACGGCCTCGAATTTGATTTATCACCAAGAGCCTTCTTACAGTTAAACTCATTTATGACCCCTACTCTTTACCACGAAGCTTTCAAGTCTTTGAAACTAACTGGTAAAGAGAAACTTGTGGATGCCTACGCCGGTGTCGGGACAATCGGTCTCCTTGCTGCAGACAAAGTTCGCGAAGTTCGCGGTATGGACACCATCGAAGAAGCGGTAGACGATGCCAACCATAATGCCTTAAAAAATCATATCACTAACGCCTTTTACGAAGTGGGTGAAGCTGAAGAACTCTTGCCAGCCTGGCTAGAAGATGGCTTTGATCCCGATATTATTATCGTGGATCCTCCCCGTACTGGCTTAGCTGATTCGTTAATTGATGCTATTTTAACCAGTGCTCCCAGCCAATTTGTTTACATTTCATGTAATCCATCAACTTTGGCCCGCGATTTAGTTAAATTAACGGATAAATACCGAGTAGACTTGATCCAATCCATCGATATGATGCCTCAAACTGCTCGTTGTGAAGCAGTTGTTAAATTCACCAAAAAATAATTCCAGAAAGCAGGCTATACTATGCAAAATCCGTTTGGTAACGGTAATGATGATCAAAATAATAACAACATGATCCCAATTCCACCCAATTTTGCGGTAGTTAAACGCGCCGATGGCCAGATGCGAATTGCCAAAGTAGGCTTTTCTTGGACTAGCTTGATTTTTGGGATGCTACCATCAATTTTTCGCTCTGATTGGTACAATTTCCTAAGCATGATTAGTATTCAATTAATCATGGGAATGGGGATTTCCATGGCAATGGGAGAAACTTTTGAGGTTGCTTACTATATTGGGGCTAACATTTGTCGGTTTATCTGGGCTGGCCTTTATAATATGATGTACTTCAAGCATTTATTTAATATTGGTTACCAACCAGCTGACCAGCGTTCCAAGCAACTGTTAATTGAGAATCGATACCTCAGCGAAGAGAAATAAAAAAGAGTGAACACATTGGTGTTCACTCTTTTTTTAATCTTCCAAATCAGTTAACCGGAAAGTCCGAGTAGCGGCAACTGCCGCTTTCCAACCGCGGTAAAGTTTGGAACGTCGATCAGCAGCCATGTCAGGTTTAAATAAGCGCCCGGTTTCTACAAAACCTTTAATTTCATCAATATCCTTCCAAAAGCCAACCGCTAAGCCAGCCAATACAGCGGCCCCAAACGCAGTCGTATCTTCATCACTAGCTCGAATAATTGGGATGTTTAAGATATCAGCTTGAAATTGCATTAAATAACGGTTTCGTGAAGCTCCCCCATCGGCCATCAGTTGGGGGATCCGAATGTGGGTATCTCTTTCCATTGTTTCAATAATGTCCTTAGTCCCATAAGCAATAGATTGCAAAGTGGCCTTTACAAAATCATTTCTAGTGGTTCCCCGCGTCATCCCAAAGGCTGCCCCGCGCACGTCTTGGTCCCAATATGGCGCTCCTAACCCGTTAAATGCTGGAACCACATATACTTCATCGTTATCAGTGGAATTCATAGCCGCCTGTCTAGATTCCGGGACATTATCAATCAGTTGCATATTATCGTGGAGCCAACTTACCGCGGAGCCCGCTGCAAAAATAGAACCCTCCAACGCATAATTAACAGTCCCATCGATATTATAGGCGATCGTAGTCAACAAGTTATCATCCGCCAACTCCGGTTTCAATCCGGTGTTCATAATCAAGAAGGCCCCGTCCCCATATGTATTCTTAATCATTCCGGGTTCAAATGCCATCTGACCAATCAAAGCAGCCTGTTGATCCCCAGCAATCCCGGCGATCGGAACTTCAATGCCGTAGAACTGATAGTTTTGCGTAGTGCCATACACTTCACTAGAGGTCTTCACTTCTGGCAAGATCGCTGCCGGAATATTTAACAACTTCAAAATATCTTCGTCCCAGCGTAAAGCGTGAATGTTAAACAACATAGTTCGACTGGCGTTGGTGTAATCGGTAACGTGATAACGGCCCCCAGAAAGTTTCCAAGTTAACCAAGTATCCACCGTTCCAAATAACAATTCTCCCTTTTCCGCCCGTTCTTGAGCTCCCGCAACGTGGTCTAAAATCCAACGAATTTTAGTTGCTGAGAAGTAAGAATCCACAATTAACCCCGTTTTTTTATGAATTAAATTCGAATAACCATCCGCCTCTAATTTCCGAGCCAATTGAGCAGTTTGCTTAGATTGCCAACCAATCGCATTATAAATCGGCTCACCAGTTTCCTTATCCCAAATAATCGTAGTTTCACGTTGGTTAGAAATTCCAATTCCTTCTATGTCTTCAGGATGAATTCCGCCGTCAATTAGCGCACTGGCAATTACCGACAAAACTGAATTCCAAATTTCGTTAGCGTCTTCTTCAATCCAGCCGCTATGAGGGATGATCTGATCGATCTCCTTATAACCCTCAATAACTTTGCGTCCCGAATGATCGAAAAGCATAGCTCGAGTACTAGTGGTTCCTTGATCGATTGATAAAATATACTTTTTTTGATCTGTTAACATGCTAGACCTCCAATTTACCGCAAGCGATTTCATTTTTTTATAGTTAATATCGTATCATAATTTCATTGCTTAGAAATTAAAAAACCCTAAAGCCTACGTCACGAACTATACCATAGCGTAGTCATTAGGGCAAATATATTGATATCATGGGCATTAATTCACTAAATAAATATATACCAATTATCGTTTGGGATGCCACCCGCAGTGTTGATGAAGGTAACAACGCTTACCATTAGCAAAATCTTCGGGGCTAATTAAAAATACCGCTCCACAGTGGTTATCATGCGAAATCAACATGGGTTCATAAGGACGTCCATTATATTCATCCACCCAATGGTAGTTATGGCCATCACTCGCTTGATCTAAAACGGTCTGTGCATAATTTTTTAATTCAGTTGCCATTTTATCACCTTGCTTACTTTTTCACATATTATAACCACTTTATGGCTCACTGCCAATAGTTTTGCTTACTTAATAATAAATTGTAGTCCGGCCGCTAAGAAGCCCCCTAGCATAGGTCCCACCATCGGTACCCATGCATAACTCCATTCTGCGCCTGACTTATTCGGGATTGGCCAGATAGTATAAGCCAATCGAGGACCCCAATCTCGCGCCGGATTAATCGCAAAGCCGGTGGTGGTCCCTAAGCTGACCCCTAAAACCATAATCAGCATCCCCACGATAAAGGGCTTCAAACCAGTAGTGAAATCACCTAAGTTAAGCAATACAAAAATGAACACAAAGGTGGTAACTACTTCTGAAATCAAATTATAAAGTGGAGAAGCAATCGCCGGTCTCGTAGCAAAAATTCCTACTGAGTTACCCTCTGCTTCGTTTTTAGTAGCCTTGAAGTGGGGAATAAATTGAAAAATAGCTAACGTGGCTCCCACAAATGCTCCTAAAAACTGACCCAAAACATATGGCAATACATCATGCCAAGGAAACATCCCAAATACCGCATATGAAACAGTTACTGCCGGATTTAAATGCCCTTGTGCGCCAAAGGCTGCAGCAACGTAAACTCCCATGGTAACTGCCATCCCCCAAGCTAAACAGATCAAGAGCCAGCCGGCGTTATTTCCATATGTTTTTTTCAAATTCACCCCGGCTCCAGTGGCAGTCCCAAAAATAATCAGAACCATGGTTCCTAAAAACTCTCCAATAAATCCATTCATTAAAAAACCATCCCTTCAGCGTTAAACGCTTTCATTTCTCATTAAGAATATCAGAACTAACTAATTGGTTCAAATTTTGCTATAAAAAAACCGTCAGTTTTTAAACTGACGGCTTTAATTACTTATTTCTGTTGTTTTGTTCGTTGTTCAATTCGTTGAGCTGCTTGTTTTCGCCGACTATCCGTTAAAACTACGATATTGTCTGGCAAATTACGATGCTGTTTGACTACCGACAAGGGTACAAACATATTGCAATCTTCAGAAAAACGTTGTTGGTCTTGCTCCGTAAAGCCATCTGTCCAACCTAAAATGATGCGCATACCTTGTTTCTTACTATCATCCCAGTATTTAACGTCACTACTGTGGTTAACAAATTTTTGGGGATCCAGAGAATCCAGTGCGTTAATTAACGTCTGAGCATTACTAATTTTGTGTTGGGCGCCTAAAAAGGCAAAATAACGTCGCATCACTGGAAACACTGAGTTAAAGAAAACTTTATCAGCAGCAATTTTACGAGGAAAGTATTCCTTAAAAACTTCTTTTACGGAAGCTGCCGTCCATCTTCTAGGCGATCGTAGTTGGTACCGATAAGCTAAACCTACAAATGCTTGGGTAATGTAAAAAGCATTAGCTTTTTGAGCCTGGTCTAACTTAGCATACGAGCGGGTAGATCTAAAGCGAATAAACCAATAGTGATTTTTAGAAAAATTTTTCTCCGCAACTTCTTCTAAGTATTCTTGTGTCATAGCTTATCACCTCTGCTCTTATTTAATAATATCACGATAATGAGTGCCACAGATTATTTTTGCCTTATTTCCCGGAATGTGACTATAATAAAATTATTACGAATTTCAAAGGAGATTGAAATGCCCGCGCTCAAAGACTTCAATCAACGGTTTAAATATTTATGTCTCTCAATTATCATTAATGCTGCTGGAAACGCCTTAGCAATTTCAACCAATCTAGGGAGTGCCGTTTGGACGGGGTCGGCAGTTAACCTTTCTCATTGGACCGGCATTCCGCTAGGCACAGCGATGTTTTTGTACGGCGTAGCGGTTACGATCTTAAACCAGCTTTTGCTGGGACACTTTGATCGGCGCCGGTTCGTCTCTAATATCATGTACACTATCCCATTTAGCTACTTAGTGGCTGGATTTGAATACATTTGGAATATTTTAGGAGTTCCTCAGCTAGGATTAGTTCTTCGAATTATTCTAGACGTTGTTGGTTTATTCATGGTTGCTGTTGCCGTTTCCATGTATACTCGCAGTAACCTGATTATGCACCCCAATGATGATTTGGCCTACATTATTCGGTTTAAATTTGGAAGTGGCAGTGCCATTATTTCTCAGTGGCTTAGCTACTTACCACCACTAATTATCATCGGTCTATCTTATTTCTTCACGGGTCGCCTTTACGCTATTGGGTTCGGAACCGTTTGGGCCTTAGTAACCCAAGGAGCCGTGATGAAATGGTCAGATTACCACATGTTTCCTAAGCTCAAACACCATATTGATCTTTAATGAATGCTGCCATCTTTTGGATGGCTTTTTTAGTTTCCGGAAGCTCGAACCACAAAACAAAGTCGTGAAAACCAGCGGGGTATTCTAACAATTCAACCGAATTATGCAAGGTTAACTCAGTTACTAGTTGCTTATCGACCGGCAACAACATTTCATGTCCGCCAACAATCACCTGGACTGGTCCCACTTTTCCTAGTGGTTGCTGAAGTAGTTGCTGCTGCTTAGGAGTTAATCCCTGCCAGAATTGACGACCAATCGTTTGCATGGTACTTAAATCTAGTAGTACCTCTTTGCCCGCTAAATTAACCACATTAGAACTAGTTAACTGCCAGTCCAGCCACGGAGAAATTAAAATGGTGGCCGCAACCAACTTGGGTTGTACTTGCCATAAATATTTGACCAACCACGCCCCAGCAGAATCCGCTAACAAAATAACCGGCAAACCTGATGTTGCCACTTCGGTTAATGCTGTAGTGGCAAAAGTTAAAATTTGATCACTAGAAGCACTTCCTAATAACGGATAATCTGCTATCACGGCATTAACCATCGGATCTTGGGTAATTTGATTAACCAGTTGTACCTGGTCAGCATTTAACGGAGCGGTTAGTGCCCCACCATGAAAATACAAAACAATAGCCTTAGCCCGTGAATTATCGGTTAGCCAGTTTAAAGTTCCACCGGCCACTTGACGTTGCTTAGTCATTAACTCTGGTTGTTGAGCAAATAGATTATAATTTTGGTTAGGTTGAATAAAGGTTTTGCTTACCAACTTCTTATAATTCCGCTTTTTTAGTTGGGATCTTAAGCGCAGCATCACTAAGCTCATGGAGGCGCCTCCAATTATTTTTTACTTATAATAACTTTAATCTCAGATGTCATTAATGACAAGGGTGTTTTCACACTTAGTTCACATTTTTTCAAGTGGTTTACAATTTCTAATATTGGTATATTTTGCTAAGTAATATATCCCCTTTATCGCTTTAACACCAATTGGTTTACCCTTTTAAATCATTCTCATTTTAGAGTTTCAAAAAAATTTAAAATTACTTAATTAGTATCACAAAAAAATCACATTTTGATCCTTGTTTCATTAAACAAATCATGTATATTATTACTTGTAGATAAGAAGGACTCAAATGATTTTCCGAAATCATTTGGCAATCTCTTCTTCCCCTACATTCTAATAAATTAAATTCCCCCTTAATTTATGAGATAGATTTACTACTTTTCATATATTCTTCCCCTAGAATAGTAAAGTGAGACGGCCTCAAGCGGCTGTCTCCTTTTTTTATACATAATTACTTGATCTCTATAAAATATATACTAGTATAGCGTTATAAAGCCGCTGAGCTAATCATACTCAGTTACGGAGGAATCCAATGAATAGAAGAACATTCGAAAGTCTCTTAATTATTATCAGCGGCATTTTCATGGTTGGTTATGAACTACTGCACCAAAACTGGCGAAATACAATAACCCAAACCGTTCTTTTTATTATTATTTGGATTATATGCCAGCAAAAATATTCTAAAAAATAAAAACCATTCAATTTGATTGAATGGTTTTTATCTTATGAATTATTTATTCGCCTTAGAGGTAATCAAGGTCATTTGACCCGTTAATTCAAATTCATTAACGTCGTTTGGCAAAATCAAAGACTGCCCTTTGGTTAAGTCATAGTCTTGACCAGCAACCTTCAACTTACCAGAACCATCGATCACCGTCATGATTTGGTAAGGTTTTAAAGCTTCTAACTTAGTAGTACCATTTACTTCAATCTTAGCAACGTCAAAGTACTTGGCGTGAACTAATTTAGTATAAGTACCATCTTGAATTGCGATCTTTTCTGGTTGCGTAGGATAATCCTGATGGGGTACCGTCGTAACTTCAATCGCCTGATCAATTTGTAATGGTCTTAACTTACCAGTTTGCTTGTCTGGACGATCAAAATCATAGAACCGGTATGTAATATCAGAACTTTGTTGCGTCTCTAAGGCAATAATTCCGGCTCCTAGGGCATGCAAAGTTCCGGATGGGACATAGACAAAGTCTCCAGCTTTAACTGGCACAGTCCGCAAAACATCATCCCAGCGGCCTTCATTCACTGCTTGCGCCAGTTCTTCTCTAGTTTGTGCAGTATGCCCGAAGTAAAGTTTGGCATCCGGCGTAGCTGCCAAAATGTACCAGCTTTCGGTTTTACCGTATTTTTCACCATGTTGGTTGGCATATTCATCGTCAGGATGTACCTGAATTGATAAATCGGTGTTAGCATCTAAAATTTTAACTAACAACGGAAAGGCCTGATCCGCTGGATGGCCACCGAAAACTTCTGGGTGTTGTTCCCAAACTTCGCCTAAGGTTTGACCCTTAAAAGGACCGTTTTCCACGGTACTTTGGCCGTGTTGATGGGCCGAAACAATCCAGGCTTCCCCTACGTGGTCGGAAGGCAGGTCAAAGCCGTACTCAGTTAGGTGATCCCCGCCCCATAATTTATCGTGTAGTGGTGCATTTAAAAAAATTGGTTCACTCATTACCATTTTAGTACCTCCAATTTTAAATCCGTTCTACTTTGAGTATAGAATATTTTTTAAAATTAGTCTGTACCAATTTTAAAAATTCAATAAACAAAAAAAGTTAGCCAGCTTAATATTTAAGCTGGTTAACTTTTTGTTTATTTGAGTAATTTTTCTAAAGCCTGGTATTGACTAGTCATCCATTCCAAATAGGTTTGACCCTTCGGCAAAGTTTCGGTGACTTTCAAAACCGGAACGTTATTTTCTTGAGCTAGTTCCACTAAATCAGTCACGGTATGACTGGAAACTTGCTTGTTATCCACAAAAAAAGCAATGCGATGATCTTTAATATCGGTTTGAATTTTCTTGATATCAGCTGGTGTAGGATCTACTCCTTTATCAATAGCATTTTCAAAGTGCCGATCATTAATTTTCACGTTTAACGCTTCTAATCCATAATCAAAAATCGGTTCACTCACGTCCGCCTTTTGACCACTAACCTTGGTTTTCACCCGACTAATTAGTTGGTTTAGCTTTCGAAGCTTTCGTTGATACTTATGAGCATTAGCATAGTACTGCTGCTTATGCTGAGGATCAATTTTGCTATAGGTAGCAGCTAGTTGGGTGGCTAACTTTCCCATTGTTTGCGGGTTATACCAAACATGCTCATTATCACCGTCATGCTTATGCATTACCTCTTCTCCAACTAATACGTTTTTAGCTGTCTCACTGCCGTTACTGGTGAGTCGCTGCATCCAATCATCATACCCTAATCCATTAGCGATAGTAACATTGGCTTGTGCTACTTTCTTAGCATCTCCAGTAGTTGGTTCAAAATCATGGGGATCAACGCTAGGATTATTAATCAAGGTTGTCACTTTCCCATGATCACCCAGGACTTCTTTAGCAACCTCACCGTAGAAATCAAGAGAGCTTACCACGTTAATTTTACCAGTTTTAGGTTGAGCAGATTGGTTACCACATCCAGTTAGAATAAACACCACTACTGCTAGCAATAAAACCAGCATCCAGACCCCTAAATGTTTTCTCATTCAATTTCTCCCGTTTTTAAAAAGTAATAATTACTATTTAAATCTATCAAAAAATGAAGTGGGGTGCAAATCTTTTTTCAAAAACTTAAATTTAAACCTGCTTTGCCTCACTACTTTTTCCGTCCAACATAAAAATGCTAAATAGCGATTTAAAAATAAATCGAACTATTTAGCATTTTTTCATTGGTACTCGAAAGTACCCGAAGCGCAGTAGTCGGCTGAGTTTCAAAAAAGCAAAACTCTAGCCAACCTTGCGAAGGTTCAACTAAAAATTTCTTTCAGAAATTTAGTTTCTCTCTCCAGCACTTTACTAAAACGGCTTCGAACTTCAATTAGCTCTCTTAACTACCAAAAAACGGGATAGCGCGATACAAATTCGTATCGAACTATCCCGTTTTCTTAAATTAATTGTCGCTAATTCCCGAAGGTCTTAGCAATTTATCTTAATACCAACCATTAGCTTGCCAGAATGCCTTAGCAGCACTCCAAGAACCATAACGGCTAGCAACGTATTTATCAGCCACTTTTTCTTGGTTAGCTGCTGAGTAATCCCCATTTAAGTATGATGAGGAAAGTTGATATTTCCCAATGTATTGACCGTTGGTAGCTGAATAAGAGCCACCAGATTCTTTATTGGCGATCCAAGCTTTAGCAGACGCATCGGAACCAGAAGCACTAGAAGTATAAGAGCTAGAAGTTGAGTTAGCACTAGTGTTAGAACTAGTAGTTGCATAGTTACCGCTAGTGCTGTAATTAGTATTACTCTTAGCTGTGTAACTAGTCTTAGCTTTAGGGGTTACATAACTATAGTTAGTAGTTGTGGTTTTTTGAGGAGCTGAATAGCTATAACTAGCAGTGCTAGTCTTTGGGGTTGAATAATTGTAATTTGTGGTGGTGTTAGCGGTATTATTATCAGCACCCACTTTAAGTTGTTGGCCCACCACGATTAAGTTAGCATCAGCCAAGTTATTCCGTTGTTTAATTCCATTAACCGTATCGTTGTATTCTGTGGCTAATTTAGCAACAGTATCTCCCGCCTTAACGGTAATAGTGGATGAAGCATCAGCATAAGTGTAACCCGCAAAGTACAAACCAACTGCAGCAGCACCGGTAGCAAGTAATAATGATAATTGTTTTTTCAAAGAATTCACTCCTATAGTCTCTAGAATTTTAATTTCCATTTTTCATAATCGGTAGCACGATGAGTACTTCTTACCGATTCAACATAGCTTACTATAAGGCATAGGTGTTACTACGTAATATCAACAGGATTAAAAAACAATCGGTATTTCGTAATAATGTAAATTATAAGTAATAATTGAGACGTTACTTTAGTCATGATTACCTGCTGTGCTAATTGCCAGCTAGCTCTTTACTGTCCTTTGAATTGGATTTTAAATGTTTCAAACCAATCCCCGTGTAAGCACTTAGTAATGAAAAAATTGGTGAAGCTAAGCTGAAAAAGACAAATGGCAAGTACTGCAAAGTAGGAATTCCTAAAGCATTGGCGGTAAATACTGCTGCCACACCCCAAGGAACCAAGTAATTAATCACGGTCCCGCCGTCTTCTAATACTCGACTAAGGGCTACTGGGGCTAACCCAGCTCGCTTGTAGGTTTCTTTAAAGGCGTTACCGGGTAAAATACTGGCGAGGTATTGTTCGCCGACGAATAAATTAACTCCGATACCACTTAAAATCGTGGCAGTCACTAATGCACTAGGTGACTTCAAATGTTTGGAGACTGGTACCATCACCGCTTCAATAATTCCCAAGTTCATCAGCATCCCGCCTAACCCTAGCGCCATGATAACCAGAGAAACGGTACTCATCATCGCTAAAATACCGCCCCGGCTAAGCAAAGTATCCACATTAGTATTACCAGTTTTAGCAACGAAGCCATTCACAATCACGTCTACAATTTTAGCTAAGGATGTGCGCGGTTGAGTCATAAAGATCATCCCTACCGCCACCGCAATATTAATAAACAACGTCGGAATCGACGGAATTTTGATCCAAGCACAAACAAACATTAATCCAATTGGCAACAGCGCCCAAGGACTAATAAAAAAGTGCTGGTTTAACGTGGTCACCGTTTTAGTAATCGCACTACTATCAAATTGCGAACTAGTAGGTCCAATTAACATGTATCCAATTAAGGCCACGAAGAAAGCTGGAATCGTCGACCACATCAAGTTTTTGATATGACTAAACAGATCAGCGCCCACAATTGCAGCAGCCAAATTAGTGGAGTCAGATAGTGGTGAGGTCTTATCCCCAAATACTGCGCCAGAAATAATTGCCCCCGCAATCATCGCTGGATTAAGTCCCATGGTGATCCCCATTCCTAAAAAGGCAATTCCTACGGTAGAAATAACGGTCAGAGCACTACCAATCGCACTACCTACAATTGCACATACTAGAAAAACTGATGGCAAAAACCAACGTGCAGTAATTAATTGAAACCCAAACACCATTAAACTAGGAATTACGCCACTCATAATCCAGGTACTGATTAACGCCCCAATTAAAATAAAAATAAAGATGGGGATAATTCCAGTACTTACGCCTTCGACCAGTCCCTGGTTAATACGATCCCAACTAAAATGACGCACTCGCGCCCACAGCATTAAAAGCCCAATCACTACTAAAATCGGAACTTCCGGACTCAATTGAAATTTAATCACCCCAAGGCCTAAAATTAGCATCATCACTACTAAAATAGTAATTCCTTCTGTCAAACTAACTTGAATCTTGGTCTGTTCTTGTTTCATAGCTGTTCGCTTCCTTTCCTAAAACTTTATGACCATAAAAAAAGTCCCTACTGTAATTAATTACAGTAGGGACGCATAACCGTGGTACCACCCAATTTCAAAGACCACCCACTACGGGCGTCTTTCTCACTAGATAGTAACGGTTCTAGTTATTTTCCGGTCATAAAGACACTAGCTACAGTATTTGGCTTCAATTATCCTGACCGATTCGCAGCACCCACCGGCTTTCTGACACCCAGATAATCAGCTACTTGATATAGCATCATCGTTTTTTAATTTGAATGGTTAACATGTTAACAGTTGACCAGATGGACGTCAAGTTTAACTATGGTCAATACCAAAATATTCGTCTGGGTAATATATTTTACCGCCCTTATTATATAAACTTCCATCACGCAATTGTTTAACCAAATTACTGTAAATATCCACTGGCATTGTGGATAACAGGTTAAAGTTTTCCCCAGCGACATAGCCAGAATTAAAGAAGAAATCACCACTGTCAATAGCACTCACAGCAGGATAGCCTGCCAATTGGGCCCGACTTTCTAATTCATGCAAAATGCCCTGTCCTACCGCATGGTGTTGGTAAGCTGGATCAACAATAATGCTAATCACCGACACGATTTGATAATCATTTCCCATGCCGCTGACTTGAACCGGAATCATTAGGCTATGACCAATTACTTGTCCATTATCAGAGGATTGAGCCACAACTTCAAACTGAGGGTTATAATTATCCCATTGGCGCAAACGCTCGATCATTGCCGCTCTAGAAGCCCCTTTAGGGTAACTAGCAGTAACTAAGTTATTAACAACTTCAAAATCAGTTGGTACAATTGTCCGAATTGAAAATTTCACGATAACATCTCTTTATTCTCTAAATTTGTGGTTTAATATTTACTAACATCTGTAATTCTAAAGGAGCCTTGTATGAAACCTAAAACTAAATGGATTTTACTAAGTATTCTAGCCTACGTATTATTTGTCGGCTGTGGTCTCGGATTTGGCTTTTTGGATCCGGCCAAGATCAGCTGGCCCTGGACCGCATTTTGGCTCATTGCAGCGTTAGGCATCGCCTATTACTTAGGCTTTAAAAACTTGGTTTTTGAACGGACCATGTACTACGCAAAACAACTAGATCTTACCAAAGCCGATTTAGTAACCATGCTGCCAGAATTATCAGGCCGACAAGAAGTCCCAGATCCTCAAAAACGACATTGGCTTAGTCCCGTGTTTAACTTTTCCCTGCAAAACTTAAATATTTTGGATCATCAACTAGCTCAGTTAGCTCAAACTAAAGGCATTAAGCCGTTTGACTAGCTTCAGCTAGTTTTTTATTGAGGTACGTCTTAAGCTTGTCCTTAGGAAAAATTCCGGTTACCTTTTCTTTTGCAACTCCATTTTCAAACACTACTAAAGACGGAATACTCAAAACGTGGTACTGTTCAGCCAATTCTTGGTTGTCATCCACGTTGAGCTTAGCGAAATGGATTTGGTCACCCATTTCAGCTTCTAATTGTTCTAGAACTGGATCCATGATTTTACAAGGGCCGCACCACGGCGCCCAAAAATCAATTACCGTCATTTTGTTAGTCACTTCAGTCGTTAAATTATCCTTTGTGATCGTCACTGCCATTTTTGGTTGTTCGTCCTTCCTTAACATAGTGAAAAATAATTGTGCCAATTACTGCTGCTACCACGATAATTCCAAAAACCGTTGATGGGATTTCAATATCGATTGCCGGAATAGATAGGATCAATTTTACAGCAATAAACGCAATTAAAACATAGGCCATTGGTTGTAATTCAGGAATTTTGGCCATTAATTTCATAATAACTTCGGCAACTCCTCGCATCGCTAAAATTCCAATCATCCCCCCGATCAGGACAATGACTGGATTAGATGAGATTGCCAATGAAGCTAACACGGAATCAATCGAAAATACGATATCCATAAATTCAATTTGCAGCACTACCGACCAAAATAAAGAAATGCGACTTCCCTTTTTGAGTTTACGAGTGTGGGTTTTCTTAGTTTTGCGAAAGAATGAGTAAACCAGATAAAGTAAATATCCACCACCAATTACCTTAATTTCCCAAAAATGAATCAGATAAGTCCCAATCCCAATAATTAAGAATCGGAAAATATAGGCCCCCCATAATCCGTAAAAAAGGGATTCTTCTTGTTGCTTTTTAGTGGGTAAAGCCTGCGTTTGTGCAGCCAATACCACCGCGTTATCTACAGATAACAAACATTCAATCAACACCAGAGACAAAATTATTAACCAATCTTGTCCAGATGAAATCACCGTTTCCCAATTGTGTAAATCAAAAAACGGTGCGTACAAATTAATAAGCCAGTTCATACATTAGGTTCCTCTCATCCTAAATTAATTACTATTGCCGTTAATAGCGGCTAAATCATATTTACTCAAGTTGTACTTACGAATAATTTGGATCAATTTCTTCGCGTAATTTGGATCGGTTGCGTACCCATTTTGTTGCAATAATTTGGCAACTTTACGGTATGATAACACGTTACTCTGATTAATAAACTGTTGAGCTAGTAAACGGTTATGATCATTAATAGCGGCCAATAAACTAGGATATTTTCGAAATGCTGCTTTCACCGTAATTCGCTTACCAGAAATTACCTCTGCTGTATCATAACGAATTGACTGGCCTTGGTAGCTACCCTTAATTCCAAATGGATTGTTAGCATTGCGGTATAAATCTGAATTCCCCCAGCTCGACTCTAAAACCGCCTGAGCCACCACAATACTAGGTAACACTTGTTGGTTCTTTTCATATAATTTGATTGCTGGATGAGCAACTTGACTAATAAAACTATCGTGTTCACGCTTAGTTTTATCCACTACGGTCGTGCTACTTTCACTGACGTAATGACTTTGCGAATTAGCGATTCGATTACTACGAACATAAAAAGCCCCGCTCACCACAATTACAATCAGTACCAAACCGGTCATAATGGCCCCAATTTTTTTATTCAAATAAGTTAAACTCCTTAATTAATTTCTTTGAAAGTTATTTTATCATTTACCGGGAAGAAACGAAGTTGATTTAACCTAATTAGTTCGTTAGTTAGTCGAATCTTAACTACTTGTTTGGCGTGATAAGGTTGGTAATAGTAACTAAGACTATCACAATCTACTGCCGCTCTATAAACAGAATAGGTTGCCTGGTGTTCGGTATTTTGTGGGACGTTAACCGAATCTAAGAGATGCCAAGCGTTATCCACAGCGGTGTTTTCGTCCGTTGCCAAATTAATTCGTTCTTTATAATAAGCCGCCCGGACAAACCGAGAATTGGGGGTGTAGGATCCCGGTGGAATTGATTTTCCAGAAACGTTACCGGTCGTCACCCGCGGAGTGTTGAGGGGTACCGTACCAGCATCAAATTCTGGTGTAAATTCTACGTACTGCCGTAACTTATCAATTTGGCGTCCAAAATGATTACTATTAGTTAACACTCCCAATGGATTCTCAATAATTTTAATGGGATGTTGGTCTGGTTCTATCACCACCACTCGTCCAGTAGGATCTGCAGCAGCAAAGTGTAATTCCACTTTACCGTACTTTTGGTAACTGTAATGGTCAGTCATCAATTCAATTTCAGCCAAATGGTCGCTAATATCTTGAACCGACTTAAAATTAGCCAACAAATAAAACGATAATTCATAAGGCGCCAGATGAATTTTTCCCGGAGTCGGTTCGTCAACTAATTGAGTGCCATTAGTAAATGTAAGTTTTTGCACGGCAAGACCATGCTCATTTACTCCGTCGGAAACGTCGAGTTCGTGATCATGATAACCACCGCTACCAATTAGAGCATACTTAGTTTGATATTGCTGGTGATCGTAGACACTTTGCCATTCAAAATTCCGCGGGCAAAATACCGGTCCGGCTCCTAAAGTGGGCCAATCCATTGTACGCGCTAACACGTGAGCAGGTTGATTGGGATCAGTGCTGATCTGAAAGATACTGGTACACATACTTTCCCTCCAAATTTTATCGCTAATTCTTCATTGAAAATGATATGATATAGTAGTTAATAACTATATTGCAACTAAAATATCGTTAGGTTTCTTTAAAATATTTTTAAGCTTTAGAAAATTTGTCTAAATTTGAGCAAATCAATTGTACTAAATTATAAAATAAAAATACTTAGTATTACGGAAAACAACAGCGGGGAGAAGTTTTGCCATGAAAGAGGCTATCCATAAATTACATAAGAATCGAATTTTTTCACTAATATTTTGGTTAATCTTAGTATTTGTCGCCATTATTCAAACACCTAACATTAACACTTTAACAGAAAACGCCAGTAACATAACATACGGATCCAAGTCTCAACCAGCTAAGGCAGAGGCGATTAAAAATAGATGGGGCTATCAGCTCAATAATACCACTGGTGTGACGATCGTCTATAACAATCCTAACGGGGCCATTAAAGCTAAGCAACAAGCTCAAATTGATGAAACCATTCAAAAGCTCCAGAAAAACAAATCATACTATAGCGTTAAAAAAATCACTACTACTAAAACTGACCTAGCTGGTAAAGGCCAATTGGTTTCTGAGGATAAATCTACTGAATTAGTTGAATTAGATATCGATCCTCAAAGTAATAACTTAACTATTTTAACTAATCAACTAGTTAATCAAGCTAAGGTAAACGGCCTAAAATCTTACGTTACTAGTCCAGAAATTGTGCGCAATACTCAATCTCAAAAAGTTGCCGCCATTAATGACTTAATCACCATTGCTTTATTCATCGTGGCAGTACTAGTAGTTGGTATTTACTTCCGTTCGATTTTAGCTGCTTTTGTATCATTAATTACGTTATTCAGTAGCTATGTCGTTTCTTTGGGAATAGTAACTAACCTAACAACTAGATTAAACGCCCCATTTTCAGTTTATACACCGTTAGAAATTGCCATTGCCACTATTATTATGGGGCTAATCTGGAATATTTACTTATTTAGAAGAATTAAAAACACCTTAATCCTTCAAAATGAAAGTGCCGCGGCCACTCGCCAAACCATCAAGGCTAGCCGTTTTCCAATCACCATGACTGGTTTATTATTAGCGGCCGCTTTTGGGATTTTAATCCTAGTTAATTTCAGCCCCATTAGTTCCTTGTACGCAGTTGGAATTTCATTCTTAATTTTAATGCTGGCCGTTTTGACAATTAATCCGATCTTTACTTCGGCATTAGGCGAAAGCGTCTTTTGGCCCAACGTCAAACCAGAAAAGCACCGGCAACCTGGAGTTTGGAATCGCATAGTTAGTTTTTCACTATGGCAACCCCTTGCCGGCTTGCTAATGGCCATCTACTTAACTTTCCCATTTATCTATAATTTCCGCCCCAGCCTTAGTTACACACAGTTGTCTACTTTGACAGCTAACGATCAAGCGGTTCAAGGAGCTGAAGTGTTACAAACCCACTTCGCAGAGGGAAAGGCCACCCCGGTAACTATCTACTTGGAAAATGACAAAGCCCTTAATAAAGAAAAATACCTTCAACAAATTGATGCTTTAACTACAAAGCTTCAAAGTATGAAGGGGGTTAACTCAGTATATTCAGTTACCCAACCAAGCGGAATGCCAATTAGTAAGTATTACGTTACTAACCAGTTAGGCGATATTCAATCGGACGTTAAATCAGCAATTAGTAAATTGACTCGAGTTTCCACGGGAATTGCGTCTAATCGTCGGAATATTAATATTGAACAACTAAAAAAACAAGTTAATTACCTTAAAACGTTAACGAATAAAAGTGACAAGATTAACTCCAAGAGCACCGATATTCAAAAACAAGTCAGCGATGCGTCTAATAACGCTAGCGTTAATCAACAAAGTAGTGCTAATTCTAAGGTTAAAAAATACGAACAAAAGTTGGACAAATTGAACTCCCAACTAGACACCACTTCAACTGATATGGATGCCTTAATTAACCAGGCTAACAATATGCAAATGTATTCTCAAACCATCTATAACAATATGCAAACGTACAACGAAGCACTGCAAAAAGTTAAAAGTGATTTGAAATCTTTGCAATTGCAAGTCAAAAACGTCCAACGAGGCTTAAATAATGTTTACGACTACTTAGCAGCGCTACAGAAATCAACTGCTTCTGATGTTTATTACATTACTAATGCTCAATTAGAAGATACCGATTTCTTGCAAACTATGTATAATTACACTAGTCAAAACCAAAAGATCACTGCCCTGCAAGTAATCTTTAACAATGCGCCTAACAGTTCTGACACACCTAAACAGGTTAAGTTGTTACAAGAACAGATTAAGACTCAGTTGCAAGGAACTACCTTAAAAAATGCCGATGTAGCAGTAACCGGCGAACCAGTTTATCAAGCCCTAGAACAATCTCACTTGCAACGCGGCTTCCTAATTATGGCTACTATTATGATTGTAGCCATTGCTTTAGCGGCCTTTATTCTTAGTCGAGCCATTTTGCAACCATTCTATTGGCTAATTGCTCTAATTATGTCAGTAATTACCGGGACTCAATTAACTTACCTAGCACTGGATTATGTTGCTAATGTTTCAGCGTTTGATTGGCAAGTACCAATTTTAGCGATGGTGGTAATCACCGCAGTCGGCGCTTGGCAAATCATTTCATTAGGCCTCTCAATGAGATATACTCGTTTGAACTCATTAGACTGGATCCGTCCAAGCATGGCTAGTTATGGACAGGTATTACGGTATATTTTATTAGTAGTCATTTTGATTTCTTTAGCTTTAACTTACGGTTCCTCAATGGTAATGATCGAAACCGCTATGATTTCCGGCTTCACCTTCATTATTTACTACTTAATTTTACCAATGATCGTTTCTTCACTTGGTAAAATGGCAGTCACGGTTCCCGATAAAACGAAACTATTGAAGAAACACACAGATGACGAGTAATTTTTAACATTTATTCAATACTACAAAAGAGAACTAACTCCCAAATTGGGGTTAGTTCTCTTTTTTACAATTGTAATTATAGCTCTCAAGCCTTGGCAGCCGTAAAGTTTAAGATTTTTCGTTAATTCTTAAGAAAGTATTTAATTACTTTGATACTTTTTTGTTACACGTTTGCAATATTCTCTTGTTAAAGTAAGAGCATAAATAAACGGGGGTTAGTTTTAAAAATGAAATTACATAAAAATATTTTACTTAGTTTAGTTGCATTCTTTAGTTTATTAGCCGGTGGTTTTATGGTTGCTGACAACAGTCAAGCCGCTACCACTAGCGATAATGCTCCTACATACTCATCAATCTACAAATTAGCTAAGAAAAACCTTGGCAAGCCATACGTTTACGGTGCTACCGGCCCTTCAGCATTTGATTGCTCAGGTTTTACCAGTTACCTTTACAAAAAGGCTGCTAATGTAACTATTCCACGAACTGCTGCTGCTCAATACCAAGCTGCTAAGAAAGTTTCTTACAAGAAAATGAAGAAGGGTGACTTAGTATTCTTCGGCTACAGTGCTTACTCAATCTACCACGTTGGGATTTATGTTGGTCACGGTCAAATGATCGATGCTCAAAATAACGGTGTAGTTAAAGAAAAAGTTATTGCTCCTTGGTGGGATTACTACGGATCAGCTCGTGTTACTAATTTGAAGTAAACAATAACTTTCCTTTTGAAGTTAGCCCAAACGACATAAAAAATAAAAAACATCCAGCTGGATGTTTTTTTTATTGCTCTAAATTCAATTTTAACAATTGATGCTGAATTCCAGCTTCCATAAATACCGGACCAACTGCTCGAAATCCTAGGCGTTCATAAAATGGTAGTGCAGTTAACTGAGCCCCTAAATAAAATTGAGGTTTAGACAACGTAGCTACTACCGGTTTAAGATCAGCCATTAATTGATTTAGTAACTGTTTGGCATACCCCCGTTTTCTAGCCGCTTGAACTGTAGCCACTCGCTGTATATGAACTCCTTGATCTGTGACTGTTGCACGTGCTGTAACTACCGGAATGGCATCTACAAAGCCCACATAGTGGATGGCACCTGCATCGCTACCATCATATTCTAACGTCGGATCAATCCCCTGTTCATCAATGAAGACCGCATCTCGAATTTGATGAGCCGCAGAGATAATTTGAGGATCCGATTTACCAGATTTGATCTGTAATTTATTGGACATTAAACGCAGTCACCTCAATTTGATCATCATGGAAATGAAGCTTAGTGATACTACCGTTAGCTGGCCGCTCTGTAACGTCAAATTGCCCGTTACCAAAGCATTCCACTAAGCTCAATAAAGTGTTACCATGACTAACCAATAAGACGTTATCGCCGTCATGAATTTCTGAATTATCTTTAATTAAGGCTAATCCTTGATCTAACCGTTGCCAATACTCGGCATTGTCTTCCGCATCATGAAATGGATCTGCAGCTTTTAATAGATCCTTGGCCTTACCAATAGACTCTTGTTCCACAATTGACCGAAAAGTAGGCATTCCGTGTGGCGCCCCAGCTAAATACCAAGCTTGATCCATGTCCGTTCCTTCAAAGTAACCGTAAAATTCCTCCCGGAAAAACTTGGAAACTACGGGTGTATCCAAATCAGAAACGGTATTTTTAGCTAAAATCATATTAGCCGTATCCATTGCCCGGGTGGTATCGGAACAATAAGCAGCTGTAAATTTGATATTAGCCAGCTTATTGCCAGTATCCACAGCATTTTGAATTCCCTTGTCAGTTAATGGTGAATTACTCCACCCCTGTAATTTGTTATAAATATTGAAATAGGTTTGTCCGTGTCGGACCATATACAGTGTAAAATCTGCCATTAATCCCACTTCCCTTCTTAGATAACTATAGTATAACTAAAATCCAGTTGAATTTAGCAATATTAGGTTAAGTTTCTATTTTTTTCTACAGAAATTGTCAGCTTCTGATAAGATGGAAGCAGCTAAATTTTTAAGGAGTATATCCGTGAAATACTTAAATAATATTTTAAAACGTAGCAGTACGCGTATCGGCTTTATTGGCCTGTTGACTGCTTGTTTTTGGTTAAAAACCATGTTGGCCTATATCGTTGATTTTCGGTTAGGAATTAGCAATCCGTTTCAATTCTTAATTGTTTTAATCAATCCCTTAGCAACTACCGTTTTGCTACTAGGAATCGCCCTATACTTCAAAAAGGCGCGATATTTCTACCCAATTGCAATTATTATTGATATTGCCAATACTGTCTTACTATATTTAAATGTCATTTACTTCCGGGAATTTACCGATTTTATGACGGTTAGTACCATGACGGGATATTCCAAGGTTAATCAAGGACTCAGTGGTAGTTCTTTAGCCCTCACCAATATCCATGATGTTCTTTACTGGCTAGATTTAGTAATCATCATCTCCCTGCTACTAGCCCGCAAGATTAAAATCGATAAGCATCCCCTCAACAAACGGGTGGGACTAGCTGTTACTTCGGCTTCCATCTTATTTTTCGTCTTTAACCTTACCTTAGGCGAAATGGATCGTCCTCAATTGTTAACTAGAACTTTTGACCGAACCTACATCGTTAAATACCTGGGAATAGACGCCTTTACCGTTTATGATGGTCTCAAATCACAACATAATAACGATCTCCGCGCTACCGCTACCAAGTCAGAACTTGCTAAAGTTAAGCAGTTTACTGATAATCACTACGCTAAACCTAATTCCAAATACTACGGCATCGCCAAGGGTAAGAACGTGATCGTTTTACATCTAGAAAGTTTCCAACAGTTCCTAATTGGGCAAAAGATTAATGGGCAAGAAGTTACCCCATTCTTAAATAAGCTGTACAAGAGCCAATCTTCGTACTCATTTAAAAACTTCTTCCACCAAGTGGGACAAGGTAAAACTTCAGATGCTGAAAATATGATGGAAACTAGCACCTATGGCCTACCACAAGGTTCCCTATTTGCTCAGCTAGGCAGTGATAATACTTTCCAAGCGGCTCCTGCTATTTTGAACCAACGAGCCGGTTATTCCTCAGCCGTCTTCCATGGCAATATTGCCAGCTTCTGGAACCGAAATAATGTTTATAAGAACTTGGGGTATCAATACTTCTTTGATGCTAGTTACTATGACACCACCGGTGACCGTTCCTTAGGATATGGCTTAAAGGATAAATTATTATTCCGTGATTCGGTCCCTTATTTTGAAAACTTGCAGCAACCATTTTATGCTAAGTACATCACCGTTACTAACCACTTCCCATATGACTTAGACAAGGAAGATACCAACTTTAAAACTACAAATACTGGAGACAGTGCGGTAGATAATTACTTCTTGACGGCTCATTATTTAGATCAATCGATTCGAGAATTTTATAGCTATTTGAAGAAAACGGGAATGCTGAAAAATTCCGTGATTGTTTTATACGGTGATCACTATGGCATTTCTAATTCCGAAAACAAGAGCTTAGCTAAAGCCTTGGGGAAAGATCCAGATAAATGGAACGACTTTGACAACGCCTCAATGCAACGAGTGCCTTATATTATCAATATTCCTGGCCAAACTAACGGTCGCATTTTTGATGAATATGCTGGCGAAATCGATGCTTTACCTACGCTAATGCACCTCTTAGGGATCAGTAGCAAGCGTTATATCCAATTCGGAACTGACGTCTTCTCTAAACAACACGATCAATTAGTGGCCTTTAGGAACAAAGATTGGGTTTCACCTAAATACACCTCAATTGATGGGACGGTTTACGACAGTGCTAGTGGTAAAGAAATCGTCAATCCTTCTAAAGCTCAAACGAAACTGTTTAAAGCCAACGACGCTAAAGTTGATAACGAGCTTAACCTTTCTGATTCACTTAATGAGAAGAACCTCTTACGCTTCTATCACCCTAAAGGATTTAAAAACATTAACCCTAGTGATTTTAACTATGCCAACGGTTTAAGTAAGGAACGCAAAATCGAAAAAGAACTAGGAAATAAATCCACTAGCCTCTTCTCCGAAAATGGTAATAAATCTACGTTAAGTGATTACGTCACTAACGCTCCCGAAGTTAGCCATAAAACTACGGATTCTAACCGTATTAAGATTACTAATCCGGATGCTAACAACGAATCTACTCATTAAAAGAAGGCGAATTCCATGCCACCGCACAAGTTAAATCGTGTTTTATTAGCCTACCAGGTAATTATCGTTAACCTAGCCCTATTATCCATTGGGATGGTTTTAGCTAGTCACCAACAATTGATTAGCTTAAATCATGGGCCATGGCATAAAATTTACCTAGCTATTTGGCTGATCTTCTTGTTTGATTACGTCATTAGGTTTGTGTCTGCCACTTCCAAAAAGAAGTTTTTGATTGAAAACCTCTTTGATTTAATTGCTTTAATTCCTTCTCATCCCATCTTTGTGTTCTTTCGCTTGGGAAGAGTGGTTTCCATCATTCAGTTTTATCACCTTTTTTGGCGATTAGGTTGGTCTGGCGGTTGGAGTAAAAAGTTGCATAACTTTTTATACGATACCGGTTTTATCTACCTTTTTTCTATTAGTTTAGTGATTTTAATTTCTGCTTCCCTTCTGTTTTCACTCTTTGAACACCGCTCACTAGACCAATCACTGTGGTGGTCAGTAGTGACCGCCACTACCGTTGGTTATGGTGACGTGACGCCTAAATCAGAAGGTGGCAAGGTAGTTGCTACCGTCCTAATGTTTGGTGGAATTGGCTTTATTGGTTTGTTAACCTCCACTATCACCGACTATTTCACCAAAAACGATGAAAAAGACGAAGCGGTCAAAGCTATTGAGCAACTAACTAAACAAGTCACCCGCCTTAGCAGACAGGTGGACAAATTAGAAACTGAACTGCGAAAAACTAAACGGAACAGAACTAAGCAAAAATAAAAAACGCATAACCTATTTAATTAGGTTATGCGTTTTTTTATCGTTTAACTCAAATAATTATAAATGAATTGAAGTACTATGCATTGGTCCGCGGCCATTTGGATCCATAAATTTAAAAGCTGAATTAACCGCTAGCGGAGCTTCTCCCATCCCGGTAGCAATCAGTGCTTGCTTATCGGCAAAGGTTGCCACGTCGCCAATCGCATAAATACCAGCGACCTCGGTATTACCACCCTGATCAGCCAAAATTTGGCCTCGCTCGTTAGTTAAATGGACGTCCCAGTTATCTAAAATACTGTTTTCCGCGCTAAAGCCGTAGTTAACCACAATGTCATCCACTACTAACTCGGTCATTTCGTCATCAGTTCTCATTTTTTTGGCGGTAACCTTTACTCGCTGTTCATTCGTCAATTCCAGGTTCTTAATTAAATATGGTGTAATTAATTGAATTGAAGAAGCATGCAGACGATCTACCGCGCTTTCTAACGCTCGGAACTGATCTCTGCGATGCAGTAAATATACCTGACTAGCTACCCCGGTCAACATTAACGCTTCATCAATTGCAGCATCTCCTCCGCCCGCTACTAATACTTCGCGATTACGAAAATGCTCTAAATCCCGAACACTATAAAATAAATGACTACCTTCAAAGTCAGCACTATTATCCACAGCTAGTTTCCGAGGATTAAAGGCCCCAACACCAGTAGCCACAATCACAGTTTGACTGGTAGTTACGCCGTGATTAGTGGTAATTTTAAATTCCGTTTCGGTTTTATTGACGTTAGTAACGGTAGTGTCTAACTTCACATCCACATCCATTTCAGCTAGTTGAGCTTCTTGTTGTTCAATTAGATCTCTACCTTTAATTTGCGGATACCCACCAATATCTAAAATTGTTTTTTCCGGATAAATAGCAGTTACCTGTCCACCTAATTCGGGTAAGCTTTCAATTAATTGCACTTTGGCATTACGCAACCCAGCATAAAAAGCAGCAAAAATCCCACTGGGACCGCCACCAATAATAGTAATTTCATAATCAGCCAACTTTATGGCCTCCTCGTTTTTTCTTTTTAACAATTAACTGGCCTTGCAAGGTACGAACTTCTCGTAACCCAGCATCAATCATAACAAAAATCAAAAACCAGCCAATGACAACTACAATCAATTCTTCGGTAATGGAAGTCGCCAATCCAGTACCCGGAATATCCCAATCCCACAAAGTATGTAAGCCAATCGCGATTAATAAGAAGACAAAAAAACGGGGCTTAGTCACAAAATCCCTCAGCGTAAACGGCTTTTTTCGTACTTTCCCTAGGATAATCGCGCCCCCAATAATGGCAGCCCAAATCGTGTGGGTCCCTATAGCCTGAAAGCTTCTAGTATAAATGGTTACTAAGCCATATTCACTAACATAACCAGAACTTTCAAATACTGAGAAACCAGCTCCCACAGCAGCCCCAATTAAAACGCCGTTAAAAATATAATTTAATTTATAGGCGTTGATAAATAAAATAATCACTACCGTTTTGGCTAGCTCTTCTACCACTCCTACTAATAGGGCAGATTCAATGCTAATGTTAGTTTGAATCGGTAATAAAAGATAAAACAGCATTGTGACTAGTAATGACAGAATGCCCCCCACTAGAAATGTCTGCATTACCTGCAAAAAAGAGACATTTTGGTAAACATTGATTTCAAAAAACATCATTAATAATGAAAACGGCACTGCCAACGAGCCGATAAAAATCATTCCGGGAATCGCCTTATCGCTTCCGAATAAATATAATAGTAACATCAGCATCGTAAAACTTAATGCCAACACTAAAAATACGCGGGTAAAAAAACACGGCTTCACTGGTCGACTTGAAACCTTACGTAGCCCTGGGGTAGTAGCTTTCGTTCCAGCAATAAAAATTCGGTCTGCTTCGTCTTTAGTATGCCATTTAAAAACACTAGAAAACATTTTCGAGAGGTGAATCTCGACTTGTTCATTGGTTTCATCCACTTTTTCACCTAAACGCTTAGCGATCGTATCGTCTAAATTATCATAATTACGCCGCACCCCGGTCCAGACAAAATCTAAGAATTGAAAACCGTCATTATACCATTTACTTTTCATTGAACTCTCCTAAACTATGGTTTAATTATAGCGACTCTCGTTATAAATGCCAATCATTCACAATTACCAATTGAGAATAAAGCGCTTTTACGCTATGATAGGAATACACATAATTTCATTTACTGGAGGTTACAAAATGGCTCAAAAGAAAATGATTCTTGATTTGGATACCGGGATAGATGATGCAATGGCGATTGCTTATGCAGTTGCTAACCCAGAAGTTGATTTGATTGGAATTATCGGTTCATACGGTAATGTATATGTTGAAGACGGGGTAATTAACTCCCTTAAAATTCTGGAACTACTAGGAGCTACCGACGTCCCAGTATATACAGGCTTACAACATTCTTCAGAATCTGATCATTTCGACCGGATGCCAATCAGTGCTGAAATCCACGGTGAAAATGGAATCGGGCAAGTTGAATTACCAATGCCCGCACGCAAGCCGGAAACTGGTGATGCAATCGACTTCTTAATTGATTCCGTTAAGCAATACGGCAAAGACCTTATTTTAGTACCAACCGGTCCATTAACTAATCTTTCTGCAGCCATTGAAAAAGCTCCTGAAATTACTACCGAAATCGGCAACGTTACTATCATGGGCGGGGCCTTAACCGTTCCTGGTAACGTTACTCAAGTTACCGAAGCCAACATCAACCAAGATGCTAGCGCTGCTAATAACGTCTTCACTAGTCCCCTTCACTTAACGATGGTCGGATTAGACGTTACCTTGCGGACCCTCTTAACCCGTAAAGAAACCCAACAATGGCGTGACCTAGGGACCGCTTCTGGTAAAGCTTTCGCTGACATCGTGGATTACTACATCAAAGCTTACGAAGTAACTAGCCCAGACCTTCACGGCTGTGCCCTTCACGATCCATTTGCTGTCGGAGTAGCAATTGATCCATCATTTGTAACTACTTTGGACCTTAACATGTACGTCACTACCGATAAAGAATACTACGGCCGTACAGTTGGTGATCCTGCTCGCCTAGACGAACCAGAAACTAACGTTAAGGTAGCCGTCAACGCCGATGTTGATGCCTACTTAGCAACGTTCATGAAGTTATTGACCACCTTGTTTGAAGAACACTAAGAATAAAAAAGGACCTTGGCAAACGCCAAGGTCCTTTTTTATGTTAATGTCCCAATCAATTATTAATGTTGTTTTGCTTTAAGCAGCACCTTAACCAAAGGCTGTTTCAAGATAATGAGCCACCCCATCGTGATCATTATCAAAATCCGTCACCACATCCGCAATTTCTAGCATTTGAGGTTGCCCATTTTTCATTACGACCCCTGTGCCGGCAGCCTTAATCATGCCCATGTCATTTTCAGCATCTCCAAAGGTCATCAAATTACTAAAATCCCAACCAAAATGGTTCAATAAATGACTCAAACCGACTTGCTTATCCATGTCCATTGCCAAAAATTCAGTGATAATTGGTTGCGAACGCACAATATGATAGTGCTTGTTAGCTTCAGCAGGTAATTGAGCCAAATATTCATCCAGCAATGAAGGAGAATCACACATCACGGCTTTTGGAAATTCATCTTGGTCGCTAATGTCAGCGTAGTTTTCAGCTTCAAAATGCAAGACTCCTGGTTTAAACTGATTTTGATAATTGGAAGGCTTTAAGTCAGTCAACGAGTAGGCTTGTTCAAAATCCAGTAAGTCCAAAGGAGCATGAACCCGCTGAGCAAATTGATGCAGCCGATCGAAGTCATGCTTCTTTAGGCCCTGTTTAAACAGTTCAGCCTTATTGTCGTTTTCTACCACTAATGCTCCGTTAAAAGTGATTGTATAGTCTTCGCTACCCACTAAATCCAGTTGCTTAATAAACCGCCAAATAGCATTAATAGGCCGCCCTGTGCACAGAACTACTTTAATACCTGCACTATGTAAATTTTTTAATACTTGTTGAGTATAATCGCTAATTTTTTTGTCGCTGGTCAATAAAGTCCCATCTAAATCTAGGGCAATCATCTTAATCTCATTATTCATTACTTCTCAACTCTCCTTCAAAACTTCAAATTAAAACCACCCTTAGTATACTCCTTAAATTAGGATCTGCCATTCAAAAATAAAACCGCAAACTTAAAAGTTTGCGGTTTTACTATCTATTGGGGACCCTGATTAGCTAATTCTAGCTTCCAGTGTCTTAAGTTCGGCTTCTCGAACCTCACGAGGTAAGAAACGACGAATTTCTTCTTCGTTAAATCCAACTTCCAACCGACGGTCATCAAAAATGATAGGCCGTTTCATCAAATCAGGATATTTAACAATTAAATCAACTAATTGAGAAACTGATAAGTTATCAATATCCAAATTTAACTTCTTGAAAATGTTAGAACGTGTCGAAATAATATCTTCACTACCATTTTCAGTCAGTCGTAAAATTTGTTTTACCTCATCGGTATTCAGTGGTTTGGAATTAATATTTCTTTCCTTAAAATCAATATTGTGTTCCGTTAACCATGCTCGTGCCTTTCGACTCGATGCGCTACTTGGTGCTACATATAAGTTTAACATACAAAATCCACCCCTTATCACGAACTATGTAGTAATTAGATTTTCCCCGAGTGTAACGTTCTGTGATGTTACACTAATCCAATTGATCTACGAGATAATCGTATCATATACTATCAAATTGTCAACCACCTTTATTATTTTTTTCGAATAAAATGTGAAGAAAGTATGCGCTTATTTGTCTTTTTGAATTTTTATTTCTATAATTAAGAACAAAAGTTAGTACATAAGGAGTTTAACTAAATGGAAATATTCTACTCTGTCTCTTTATTGGTGGTAGCAGCCGTGGCCGCCAACATTATTTATACCGAATGGCCTAAAGTTCCACTGGCCTTTTACCAAATTGGTGCCGGTCTACTGCTTTCATTTCTGCCCTTATTTCATCATTACGTTTTATATCCAGAAATGTTTATGCTAATTATTATCGCACCATTACTATTTAGCGATGGCCAAGCCACCAACTTTAGAAACCTCCAACGTTCAGTTAGTCAGATCTTATCTCTTTCCGTTGGATTGGCCTTAGTCACCGCAATCGGAATCGGGTTACTAACCCACTTAATTTATCCGACTCTACCGTTGGCCTTAACATTTGCTTTGGCAGCCATCATTACACCAACTGATTCAGTAGCCCTAGGTTCCATTACCAGTGATTTAGAGATGCCAGGGGGCATTAATTCTGCCTTAGAGAATGAATCTCTTTTTAACGACGCCTCTGGTATCGTAATTTTTGACTTAGCCCTAGTGGCGTTTTCTACAGGTAATTTTTCATTAACTAACGGCCTAAAAAGTTTTGTAGTTAGTTTTATTGGCGGGTTAGTAATTGGAGGTCTACTAGGCTATTTCTTTACCGAAGTACAGAGCTGGTTTATTAAACAGTCTATGGACACTACTAGCGTCATTGTTCCCTTTAGTATTATGACTCCGTTTGCTATCTACTTAGTTGCCGAAGCCTTTGGGTGTTCGGGAATTTTAGCCGATGTGGCCGCTGGGATTGTGTTTGGTATTGCTAGAAACCGTCTGCGTTTAACTTCTACAAATGTACAAGTAGTCAGCAACGCTACGTGGAGTATTTTAGTTAACATCTTAAACGGTTTCGTGTTCGTATTATTAGGAGTCACATTACCCACTGTAATTACTAACATGACTAACTATTCTTCCACGCAAATTGGGTTGCTGGTTTTACTAGCAATTCTTCTATACATCGTGATGGTCGCTATTCGTTATGTATGGGTAATGTTGGGTGGAGGTAAAATTCGTTACCCCCACAGCCAAAATCAACATAACCGCAACCTTCGATCCCGGCCTAACAGCAAAGATTCCTTTATCATGGCGGTTAGTGGAATTCATGGAACTATTACCCTTTCAATGGCCCTTTCTATTCCCTTAACTTTAAGCGGCCACTTATTTCCGTTTAGAAATGAACTGATTTTCTTAGCAGCCTTGGTTATTTTACTAAGTCTCTTAATTCCCACAATTGTTTTACCGCGTTTATTACCAACCATTACCAAATTAGACCAAAACTCTATTGCTACTTATCGTAACCAAATGGTTGATTACAGCATCCAAAGACTTAAAAATAATACTTCAGCTAATCCTCGGGATCGAGACTACGTTATCGATACCTTAGTTAGTCAAAAAGGCCAGCAGGTGGATCGTAAGCAAGTTATGCTGTTAATGCGTCAAACCGTTCAAGTAGTTCAACAAACCCTAACCGATTTAAGTAACCAAGGAAAGATTAACAATAAAGTCGCCAACATTATTGCCCAACGAGCTTCCATGTCAACCGATCGCCGGTTTAGTAATTATCTTCGCTTCTTATTAAGACGGTTTTCTCGCAAAAGTCGCCAAAATCGTCAAAAATTTCGCGAACGCAAGCAAAATTTCTTAGAATATTCTAAGACCGAGGAAGGTAAAAAAACAATCGCTGACTTTCAAAATCAGATGAAGTTAGCCGAAGACGCCACTTTCAAAAGTGTTTCTAAGTTTTTAGCCCAAACTGAAACCAAAGAAAATTCAGGTGCCGTCGCCTTCATTCGCCGTTTTTATAACGTTCAGCATGAACGAATTAGTAACTCGGATGCAGACAATGATCGTCGAATTCAACTTTTTATTGCCGCATTACAAGATGAATATTCTTTCGTTGCCAATCAATATGCTCAAAAAAAGATTACTAAAGAACAAGCTGATCAACTCAACCAAAGTATTTCTACTGATCAATTAATTTATATGCAAAACATTAGTGGGGCTGGTGAATAGCAAGTTTATGCCTTTTTATTTCTAATTTAGTTGAAAAGTTTTACTTTACTTACCAAGTTGCTTATAATTTAGACATTAAACTTATGACAGGTGAGCGTATGAAATTAACTATTTTGGCAACCAGTGACACCCACGGCTTTATTCCGCCCACTAATTTTGTGGAACTTGAAGAAAATAAACCGTATGGCCTGGAAAAAGCAAGCAGCGTAATTTCACAATATAAAGCAGAGCACCCCGATGAAATTGTCATTACTGTTGATAATGGTGATTTTTTGGAGGGCTCTCCTTTAGCGTACTTTACTGCTAAACGGGCCCGGCCAATTCAACGAGAATCTTTTACAGATGCTTATAATCAAGTTCACTACGATGTTGGTACCATTGGTAATCATGAATTTGATTTTGGCTTAAACTACCTAGAAGACGCAATGGCCAATTCAGACCGTCAATTTTTATGTGCCAATATCGTTGATAACGACGAAAATCCGTTAATTGGTGAACCATACCAAATTATTCAACGAGCTGGTATTAAAATTGGTATTTTGGGCCTTACAACTACCAGTGCCCGGAAATGGAAAAACATTAATCAATTAAATAATTTTCATTTGTTATCCGCCGTCAAAACGGCACAACGTTATGTTCCCTATCTACAAAAGCATGCCGACGTAGTGATAGTGGTTTATCATGGTGGCTTTGAACGTGACACATCAGGAACCTGGACCGATATTACCCCGGGAGAAAATGAAGGTTACGCTTTACTAGAACAAGTTCCTGGTATCGATGCCTTAATTACCGGTCATCAGCACCGGAAGTTAGCTGGTGAACTATTTGGCGTTCCTTACATTCAACCGGGGCATCGGGGCGAATTTGTTGGTAAAATTTCGTTAGAACTAGAAAAACAAACTTCGTTTATTCTGGAAAATTCTGCCGAACTATTACCGTGCACTGACGTAGATATTGATCCTAACGTGGCAGCCAGTATTCAGCCTTTAAAGCACACATTAGAGGAATGGCTAGACCAACCATTAGCTAAAATTGTCGGTGATCTTACCTTTTCCGATCCTAATGCTGCCAGAAAATCAGAAACTGCATTTATCGAATTTATCCAACGGGTCCAAATGGCGGCGATGCATACTGATATTTCCGCCACTGCTTTGTACAACAACGAAGCCCACGGATTTGAAAACCCGATTACGATGCGGAATGTAATCACCAATTACGTGTACCCTAATTCACTAGCGGTGGTCAAAGTAACCGGAGAGGATTTACGAGCGGCCTTAGAAGTTTCTGCCCAGTATTTCTCACTAGACGATGCCGGCAAAGTAATCGTTAATCCGCGCTTTATGTTTCCTAAGCACCGTTTTTATAACTATGACATGTATGAGGGCGTAGACTATACGTTAGACATTTCTAAGCCGGTGGGCCAGCGAGTAACTGAACTTAAGTATCATGGAGCCGACTTAATGGACGACGAAGTATTAGAAATTGCTTTAAATAAATACCGGGCTACTGGCGGCGGCCATTACCCGATGTTTGATGAAAGTAAAATTGTTCGCACTAATCCAACCATTATGAGCCAACTAATCTTTGAATATTTAAAAGTTAATCCGGTCGTGGTAGCGACCAATAACCACAATTTCAAAGTAATTGGCTAAATAAAAAAAGAATGACTAAAGTCATTCTTTTTTTATGCTCTTTTTTTCTGTTTTGATTTCTTTTCTGCCCCCACATAGGCGGTAGTCCGAAAATCTCTTACCGTAGTTACCTTAATCTTACCAGGGTAAGTTAATTCAGATTCAATTTCATCCCGAACCTCTTCAGTCAAACTTTGGTTAGCTTGATCATCAATTTTTCTAGGATCGACAATAATCCGAATTTCTCGACCTGCTTGAATTGCGTAACTTTCTTTGACTCCCGGTTGTTTATTAGCAATCTGCTCTAAACTACGTAACCGGTTAATATATTCTTCGGCGGATTCACTTCGGGCACCCGGGCGACCACCAGAAACAGAATCTCCGGCTTCAACTAATGCCGCAATTGGACTTGTTGCTTCTGTATCACCATGGTGCGCAGCAATCGCATTAATAATGGCCGGATCTTCACCGTATAATTCGGTTAAGCGAACTCCCAATTCTACGTGGGTTCCTTCAATATTTCTATCAATTGCCTTACCAATATCATGCAATAAGCCCGCGCGTCGAGCTAACTGTTCATCAACCCCTAACTCAGCCGCCAACACGCCGGCCATCTGAGCCACCTCGATTGAGTGGTTTAGAACATTTTGTCCATAACTAGTTCTGAATTTTAAGCGCCCTACTAATTTCATTAAATCAGGATGCATCCACCCAATATGGAGTTTAACGGCAACAGATTCGCCGGTGTGATGCAACTCGTTAATTACAGTTTGGCGGGCATCATTAATCGCTTTTTCAATCGCTAAGGTGTTCCATTGGTGACCAACCACTAGATTAGTTAGCGCGACTCTGGCTTCTTCTCTACGTAATGGATCGCCAGTCACAATCTCTAGTTCGGTTTCCGCGGTTGGATCAAAAATCAAGTCCGTCCCGGTTACCGCCTCCAAGTGACGTAACATCTGTTCGTCGTGATCTAATAACTTTTGTCTAACGTCGGCCTCTGGAATTGAAACCGTGTGTTCAGTGTGTTCCCTTGGAAAATCAACCGGTCCACGTTGAATAGCATCAGTAGCCAATAGTTTACTCATTTTAGCAACGTTACTTTCATCGTCTTCGCGTTGGAATCTTAGGTTAGCTTGCTGTTCTTGTTGGAGTTGTTGATTTAGGTCACTTAAGATTTGGTGCTGGGCCTCAGCTACTTTTAACTGAGCCTGAGCTTCCAAAGTATCAGTTCGCTTAGTTACTAATTCATCAGCATTGATTTTGGTATTTTCAATTTGCTGCTTCGCTTCGTTTAACTCATCTCGTTCAGCATTTAGCCGTTCCGCGGTTTCATCCAAATGACTTCTAGCAGCCACTAAGGCCTTTTCCCGTTGATTAATTCGGTCCTGGCGCGTTTGATTATCTAACGCAAAACTATCTAATTCATCATTGATGTTTTGTTGGTAATTAGCCGTTTGTTCAGCATTCTTAGCCAGAATTTGTTTCGCTTTTTGCGCTCCCTTGCTTTCGCCATCTTGCTTAATTTTGGCAGCCTGCAATCGGGCAGCAGCGATCTCCGCACGTTGTTTCTTAGTTTGTAAGTACGCTCCCAACGTGCCACTTAAAACTATCAAAATCAATAAACCTAGATATAACATTGCTTCCCTCCTTTACTTTTAATATTGGTATTAAAATTTAAAATTAGTCTAGTTCCTTACTATTATACCGCAATTAGTCTATATACCGGGCCAAAAATTCGCGAACGGTATTGGTATATAATTGTGGATCAGTTTCATAAGCCTTAGCGTGAGCTGCCCCTTTAACAATTAGTAATTCCTTCGGGCCCTTAGTGGCGTGATATAGTGGATAAACCATTTTAGTTGGCACAAAGTGATCATCCGATCCATGAATAAATAACATTGGTTTGTGGTTTTTCTTTACCTGTTTCAACGCGCTGGCCTGACCAAATGAATATCCGGCCTTAACCTTAGAAATTGCACTGACTACCGGTACCATTGGCCATTCAGGTAGATGATAAAGCTCTTGGGCTTCATACTTAATTTCATCATAAACACTGGTATAACCACAGTCTTCAATGTATGCTTTGACTTGCTTAGGAACGTTACTTTCACCACTAACCATCATGGTAGTAGCGCCTCCCATACTAGTCCCAAACATAACGATTTGAGAATCATTGCCATTTTTGGCAATTACCTGTTTAATCCATTTAACGTAATCACCCTTATCTAGCCAACCATAACCGATATACTTTCCTTGACTCTCGCCATGAGCCCGGTCATCTGGTAGTAAGACATTATAACCTAACTGATGAAACATATAGGCGTATTGGTACATTTTGTCTTTATTGCCCATAAAGCCGTGAGCAATTACCGCCGTTTTCTTAGTGTGCTTAACTGCTGGAATGTAATAGGCATCCAGCTTTAAATTATCACTAGTTGCAGTTTCGTACCAATGTTGCTTATTGGCACTTTGATACCATTGTTGCGCAGGATACAAAGTGCTAGCCTTAGTAATCTTTTGATCTTTACTCAAAAAGGCCTTAGGACTAGGAACCACTGCTACTTGGAAGAAATACAGCCCTGCTCCCACAATCCCAACTACTACTAAAGTTAGTATTCCGCCAATTGTAATTAACCACCGTTTTGTTTTTTTCTTCATATGTTCACCATTAATAATCTTTAAATTCGAATTACTAAAATTATAAGCGCCAATCTAACCGTACGCAAGCGTCGCATAGTTTTTCAAATCTCATAAAAGCAGTATAATAAGAACGAATAGGAAGGTGATCACATGTTTCCAGAACGACTGCGCGCCCTACGTAAGGGGCAAAAAATTACCCTGGCGGAATTAGCAACTGCCTTAAACCAACAGTTTCCAGTAGCCCCAGAGCACCAAAATACAGCATCCCAAATCGGTAATTGGGAACGCGGAGTAAGAACCCCGTCGTACTTAGAAGTTCAAAAACTAGCACGCTTTTTTAACGTCACCATGGACTACATCACCGGTTTAGCCGAAAATAGTCAGTCCGATTTAGGTCGGTTATTTATTTCTGGAAAGGAACTAACTTTTAACCAACAACTCCTGACCGGACAAGATCGCTATGAAATTTATCAATTGATCGAAGGTTATCTTCACGGTAAAGAACAACGACATGTTAGTCACGATCAAGACATTCAGCTAGACCTAGGACTAGCAGATAGAAACGGAGAAAAATAATGGTTTCCAATAAGCAACGCAAGAAATTACTCAAAAACCACAAAGTGACCGCCAAAGCTAAACCTCAACCCGCTTATATCGAACGCATGACCCACTATGGTCAGTTATTTGCAGACTACCCAGCAATTAAATTTTTAGTAAATAATGTTTTGCAAGCTGACCGTCTAATTGCTCAAGGGTTACTTCCTCAAGACTTGCCGGAATTAATTTTACCTGATGATATTCAAGATCAAATTTTTACCAAAATTAACGCTCAATTTGCTCCTAAAGATCCTAAGGGTGACCAACTTTGGGACACTTTAAGCGTTGCTCTTCCCAAGTTAGACCAAGATTTACGTTCATTTAGGGATTATTTAGAAGATCAATACGGAATGTGGGCGTATATTTCTGCGCCATTTATTGCTGATTTGGCTGACTACGTTAACGGACACGGAGTCTTAGAAATCATGGCTGGGAATGGTTATATTTCCAAAGGTCTTAAAGACCTCAAGCAGCCTGCTATTGCTACCGATAGCTTGGCTTGGACTAACGAAAACCAAACCGGAAACCACCAAGTCACAACTGTAGAAAAGCTAGACGCCTTAACCGCCATTAAGAAGTATCAAGATACCGTAGATTACGTGATTATGAGTTGGTCTCCAGACGGAATGGACATTGATCAACAGGTACTGCAAACCATTCGCGAACAACCTAATCAAAACCTAAAGCTCATCGTAATTGGTGAAAAAAATGGTGCTACCAATTCCGCTGCGTTCTGGCAACTAGCTAACTACATTGAACCAGCTACCACCCAAAAGCTTAATCGGCACCACCAACCATTTGATTTAATTAAAGACCAGGTCTATTTAATTGACTAAGATGCGGAAGCGGCAACCGACGAGGGGCCGCTTTTTTTGTGATCACGGTTTGCTCTAATTCTAGTAACTTTTGTTTAGCAGCAACTCCGCCCCGATACTTGCCTAAATCTCCATTAGCTTTAATTACTCGATGGCAAGGTACCAAAATTAATAATGGATTCATTGCCACAGCATGCCCTACCGCCCTCACGGCTTCGGGGCGGCCAACTTGTTCAGCTAACTGTTTATAGGTGATCGTTTGCCCATAAGGAATTGCCTGAATAGCCCGCCAGACCTGTTGTTGAAATTCAGTCCCGGTATCAGTTAAATCCAAAGGCACATCAAATTGTTCCCGCTTACCAGTTAAATATTCTTCTAATTGTTCTTTAACCGGCTTAGTTTGCTTTTCTTCATATTTATATTCTAGGTCATATTCTTGACCCGGATAAAAGTCATAGATTTCGGATAAAAAGCGACCGGGACTGGAAACGAAGTTCACCCCGCGCTTGGTCATCGTGAAGAAAAATTTTTGTTCTTCTTCGACACTATCCCAGTATAGTTGTTTCATCTTTTAATTCTCCACTTCGTCTGTCTGCGATAAAAACATTGTAACATTTTTACCAGACTTCATCAGCTAAGACGACAACCAGTCATCAATATCCACGTTTAAAATGGTCAGACATTTTTGTTCATATGTAATTTGGCCTTGTCGTTTTAGTTCCTGTAGCACTTGGCTAGTGGTTTCACGACTAGTGGCACTAATCTGGGCCCATTCAGTAATGGCGATTGGATAGTTGATAATAACCTGTTGGTTCTTTTTATCCAGCTCTCCAATTTGCTTAGCTACAAACCAAATCGCTTGCCGTAGTCGTTCCTTAGCATTATTGGTTACCATCAATTGAAGTTCATTTTCGGTTAAATCAATTACTTCTCCCATGGCACGCACTAAATTTGCTAACCCTGCAGGATTAGCTCTAACAATTTGTTCATAACAGCTCATAGGAATTGCCGCAACTTCAACCATAGTGCTAGCTTCAGCTACGTACGCATAATCGTTATTAGTCAACATCCCTACTAACGGCAAAACACCGTTGCGGTGGCGAAAAGCATAAAAGCGTTCCAACCCATCCACATTTCTGTGAAATAGGCGAACCAAGCCGGAGACCACAAAATAAAACCAGTTTCGCGGAGTTCCTTGATCGAATAAGAGCTCTCCTCTTTGATAGTTTTTCAGCCGTGTTTGCTCCGCAATTTGAGTCAATTCCGACGGTGACAGTGCACTAAACTCTGGTTGCTGTTGCATTTTGGCCAGTAGATTTTGTTGTTTTAATGTCAACTCCATTTTGTGAATCTCCCCACTACTGTTTTGATTAAAGTGTACCCTAATTCAAGAATAGATGCCAAATCAAAAGGACCTTAACTCTATCACTCGTTAAGGTCCTTTATTCAGGCTATAAATCAGCTCGCGCAATTGGACAGCTCATGCAACGAGGGCCGCCCCGTCCTCTGGACAATTCACTGGAAGCAACTTCTAACACTTTAATACCGTGCTCAATTAATAATTGATTAGATACAAAGTTACGGTCGTAAGTGACCACTACTCCTGGAGCGATCGTCAACGTGTTTGACCCATCGTTCCACTGTTCTCTTCCGGCAATAATTGGATCACCGCCACCAGTTTGAATCATGTCTAACTCACTTACGTTGAGTACTTCTTTTAATACGTTCTTCAAATCAGTTCGATGAGTCACCCGCAAATCATGCTGGTCATCACCAGGGTGCATAATCCAAGTATCAATATCGCCCTTAGCGTCTAAAATGCCAGGATAAACGGTAAATTGATCATGGTTCACCATGGTAAATACCGTATCTAAATGCATTGTGGCATGCGTTTTAGGAATTGAAATCGCCAATACCGTATCAAATTGACCGGCAGCAAATAAACTCCGGGCTACATCTTCAATGGCTTCAGCAGAAGTCCGTTCTGAGATCCCGATCGCCACTACGTGATCGTTTAAAATCAGCTCATCGCCACCTTCAATACGGCCAATCTGGTTTCTGTCTCGCCAAACTGGGATGTTTTGCCCAGCAAACATTGGGTGGTAATTAATCACTAATTCGGTAAACAACGATTCGCGTTTACGGGCCGCAAAAGTCATATTATTAATAGTCAATCCACTACCAATAAACGCTGATGGGTCACGAGTGAAGTACAGGTTAGGCATTGGATCCAAATAATATGGATAATCCTCATCTTCAGCCGCCCGGACCAAACTCCAAGCTCCCACGTCTAGTTCTGATTTTCTAATTCCGGCCATGATTTTGGCAACCATTAAATCAGTAGGCATATTCAATAAGAATTCATTTAAGGCAGCGGTAATTGCTCCTCTAGTGTGACCAGATTCAGCTAAAATCGTTTTAACAAACTGTTGCTTTACTTCGGGCCGCTGCCCGTTGAGCACCTCGGCTACCAGTTCTTCTAAGTACAAGACATTAGCACCGTTATCTCGGAGAACTTGGGCAAATTGATCATGTTCCTTTTGGGCAATCGGTAGATAAGGAATATCGTCGAATAACAACCTTTGCATCATCTGCGGAGTGAAGTTTTGTACTTCGTCAGCTGGTCGTTTCAACATTACCGTCTGTAAATTACCGATTTCTGAGAAAATATGAATTGGATTTGTCATAAAAAAAGTCCTCCCTTGTACAGTTTAGTGATTTTAGAATAACTGTTTTTAAACTTTTAAAATGCCAAATTTTTGGCATTTTTATCCCAACATAACAGGACATTAATCAAAATTCAGAATATTTTCACACCGTTTGAAATATTTTGCTTAAAAGTAATTATTTTAATTTATTTTTATGCAACGAACTGTATATTTGAAGAAAGTTAGATATTTGCTGATTACTAACTAGCTATAAATAAAAAAGCCCCAAATAGCTAATTCAGCTATTTCGGGACTCGTTAATTATAGTTCAGTAGTATATTCGTTGATAAATTGGTTTAATTTGGTAGCCTGATCGACGCCAGGGCTGAATAAAACAATGGTATCATGCCCGGCTAACGTTCCCGTAACCGTTTCTAACTTCACGTCGTCTACTATGGCTGCTAATACATTGGCATAACCGGGCTGAGTATGAATGACGTTCACAAATTCAATTTGAGTAACTTCCGTTACGGTACTGCTAATCATGCGTTGCAGCCTAGTCAATTCATTTTGGTTACCACTTTTAAAAATGGTGTAGTGCGGATTACCAAAACTATCTGGCTGTTTAACAATCTTCATTTCCCGAATATCGCGTGACAGCGTTGCCTGGGTAACATCAATTCCAACTTCTTTTAACTTAGTCATCAATTCTTCTTGAGTGGCAATTGATTCTTGGTTAATAATTTGTTCGATTCGGGCTTGCCGGGCTTCTTTTTTCATTTTGTTCCTCGCTTTACACTCAATTGGTTAAAAATTCGCTCACCGGTGTTACTTTGTATATTTAAAAGTATACCATACAAAATTTATTAGCTAAACTTCCGGTTGAATAACGGTTTTAGTTGTATCAGTCGAACTCAGTATCACTGGCGTATCCCAAATTACCAGTTGCATCCCCGGACCAGATAGTAGCCGGACGGTAACTTGCTGGGGTTGAATTTCAAATTGATATTCACTATCCGCAATTTGCAGCTTAAAACTCAGGCGTTGCCATTGCTTAGGTAAATTGGGATTTAAAGTAAACTGATCAGCATTATTAACAAGGCCGGCAAATCCATAGACAACGTCCATCCACGAGCCGCCCAAATTCCCCGCGTGAACGCCATTAGCTGTATTGCCCTGTAAATCGCGCAAATCCGTTTGAACTGATTGAGTAAAGAAGTCATAAGCGGCAGTCTCTTCCCCAATTCTAGCAGCTAAAATAGCAAACATAGTCCGCGATAAACTAGAATCATGCGTAGTAATGGGCTCATAAAATTCATAGTCACGAATTTGTTGGGCTAAGGAATTACCAGCCGGATATAAAATGTCAGCCATGATAGTATCGGCCTGCTTATTGACTTGATAATGATATAACGTCAACGGGTGAGAATGTAGCAATAATGGAAACCGCCCCTTATCAATTTCAGTTAATGGTAAGCGGGATAATTGCTCAAATCCTTGAAATTGCAGCTTAACCTCTGAGCATTTATCATAAGGTAAAATCATCAATTTAGCCGCATCCGTCATACTCTGAATTTCAGCCGGGGTTACCGCTAACTTAGTTAATAAGTCCGGGTCACTATTTTGTAACTGTTGAGCGTACTCTACCGCACTAGCTAAATTATGCTGAGCCATTACGTTAGTGTAGTAGTTATTATTGACTAAGGCGCTGTACTCGTCAGGACCAGTTACCGTATTAATTCCAAAGCGGTTCACGCCCTCAATCTCGGTGTAGTTTCCGTATTCTAACCAAAAACGGGCGGTCTGCAAAATTAGTTCAAAGCCCCCATCCCGTAAAAACTGTTGGTCTCCAGTTACGGTAACGTAATGATCTACTGCATAGGCAATATCAGCATTAATGTGAAATTGCGCCAATCCCGCAGGCCAATACGAGCTAGCTTCTCGGCCGTTAATAGTTCGCCAAGCGAAAGTCGCACCAGCAGCAAAACCCAAATCACGTGCTTGTTGGACCGCCAAGTCCATAGTTTGCACTCTGAATTGCAGTAGTTTGCGTGCGGTTTGCGGTTGAGTATAGATGAAAAATGGCAGCATAAAGATTTCCGTATCCCAAAAATATTGTCCACCGTAACCATTGCCAGTTAAGCCTTTAGCGGGAATGTTAGTTAATCCATCTCGTCCCGCAGATTGATTTAATTGAAAGAGGTTAAACCGCAAACTATTTTGTACATCGGGATCCCCATCAATTTCCACATCGCTATGTTGCCAAAAGAATTGCCACTTTTTAGTAGAGTGTTCTAGTTCTGGTTGAAACTCGCTTTCCGCTACGGTTGTCAATAAATCTTGATCAGCAGCTGCTAGATTAGTAGAAATGGCACTTAGGCCATACATAAAGCTGAACTGGATAGGAGTATTCTTTTGAGGGGCAACTTTTAATTGGTAACCAGGGACTTCAGCCGAGAGCTGATTAACTTGAACATCTTCATTCACTTGATCCAATTTCCAAGCCGCTGTTAACGCTTGTTGACTTCGTGAAGTAGTTATCACCATCGCCGGAATCACAGTATCCTTTAACGGCCAACCATGTAGTAATCCCTCGCTTTCCTTTACGCGGACATCGTTCACTGAAGTGCGAGAAAGCTGATTTACAGCTGGGTGAGATTTAGTAATAGTAATTGGCCCGGTAAAATTTAACGGCAAAATAGTATATTGAATTCCGTATAATCGCTTATCTGCTAAACTAGCAAAGCTTTCTAAGATCAAGTGAAACCGTTCTTGCAGCGGAGTAGTTACTTCAAAAGTTTCCGTTAGCTTGCCAGTTTGCATATCAAGATTTTTATCCAAAATCTTACTATCGAAAAAGCTAGTGGCAGAGTCACTATCCCCAATTTGAATTCGTAAATACCGCGGATCAAATAAGCGATTAATCACTTGATCATTCTCGGGGTAATTACTGTACTTTTCTCCATAACTGAGTGGATAATAGTCGTAAAAACCATTAACGAATAATCCGGGAGAGCCTAAATACAAATCTGAATTTCCCTGGAGTGGATTAGAATCTCGAACCCCCAAATGACCATTGCCAACACTATAAATAGTTTCTAAAAAATCAGGAGTCTGTTTTTTCAGCTCCGGTAAATGAATTTGAAACGCTAAATCACCTGCCATAATTTCACCTACTTCACTAAGTTAATATCACCCATATCCTACCACCAAATCAGCATTTCATCGTGGCATATTCTCATTAATTTCACAAATGTTAAAATTGTTATTAGATTAAAAAAAAGGGCTGCGAGCATTGCCCGTAGCCATGTATCATTAGATATTAAAGATATTACCAGCTTGCTTTTTTAACACCAGGTAGTTGTCCTTCATGGGCTAACTTTCTGAAGTTAATTCTGGATAATTGGAACTTACGCATATAGCCACGTGGACGGCCATCAAGGGTGTCTCGACGGTGACGTCTAACTGGAGAAGCATTCTTAGGCAAACGACTCAAAGCTTCATAGTCGTGATTAGCTTTTAGTTCTGCTCGTAATGCTGCGTATTTTAAAACCGTTCGTTCGATTTTTTGTTCCTTTGCAATCTTTGACTTCTTTGCGATAACTATTCCTTCTTTCCATATATATTGTTCTTAAAAAGTAACTATTACTATTTAGAAGAATACCATATTGTAAAAGAAAGTCAATTATTTTTATCCATTTTGCGAGTTAATTGCATTCCGGTTACAGCGCTTTACTAGGTCTTACTTAGTTGCTATAATTTTATAGACTACGTTACACTGATCGTATCGTTACTATAAGGAATGATCATCGTTGTTAACGGGGTGCATTATGTTAACCTCACGACGATTTACTTATTTTTCTATACAATTGTGTTTATAAAAGGAGATTATATTCATATGAATCGTAAATTGTTATCGTTCCTAGAAGAAATCAAGGCTCAAGGCAATATGTCTAAAGCCGCTGAAATTCTCTTTGTTACTCAACCCTATATCAGCCGGGTAATTAAAAATGCTGAAACCCAATTTGGGGTTCGATTGATCGATCGTTCCTCTCACCCCATCCAACTTACTTATGCGGGTGAACGTCTCTTAAGCTACTTACAAGAAGAAAACCGTTTGCGTTCTAATCTTGATCGGGAAATGACCCACCTATCAGAATTTAAATACGGTCACTTAACTATCGCTTCCAACGAAGTTTTGGATAACGGGATCTTCAAACCTGTTTTAACCCAATTTTATAATAAGTACCCTAAAATTCATGCTCAACTCCTTAAAATCACTAGTCGAGATGCTGAAAATCGTCTTCTATCCGGTTCACTTGACTTCTTCATGGGTCAACCACTTCACAATAACAAGATTGAATACGTACCAATTACTAACTTCCCATTAGTGTTGATTGTTCCACGTCAATCTAGTCAATTTGAAGAAGGAACCCTCTGGTCAACTTACTCTAATGAAAAGGTTGAAGAAATGGGCGGCGAATCCTTCATCGGTATTCCTCACGACAGCAATTATCAACGAATGGTTAATAACTTCTTCACCGATCACGGTATTTCCGTAGAATACAGTATCGAAGTTCCTGACATTCACCTTGCTACTGCATTAGCTTTAAAGCAACTAGGTGCCATCATCACTCCTAAGCACCTTCTAAACATTGATGAGCTAGATGAAGAAACTAAGCAAAACATTAACTTAATCGAAATTCCAAGTGATACTTTCACTTCTAACTTCGGGGTTTCATACGTTAAAACCAAGCAAAATTCCGAACCCGTTAGCGATTTAGTTGATATCGTTACCAACGTGGTAAATGACTTAAAAGAATAACAAAAAAGAAGCCAGAATTTTAATTCTGGCTTCTTTTTTGTTATTCTTCAACTTGTTCTTTAATGCGGGTGTCATTTAATAACGCGTTTAATAATACAGCTGTGATTCCTCCAACTACCATTCCGTTACTAAGCAAGGTTTGGACGCCGGCAGGTAATTGTTGAAATAGGGCTGATACACTAGTAACTCCGATTCCTAACCCTACTGAAATCGCAATGATTAAAAGGTTCTTATTGTTTAATTCTACTTGAGATAAAATCTTAATTCCTTGAGCCCCTACCATTCCGAACATGACTAGCATAGCGCCACCTAACACGGAAGTAGGAATTAATGTTGCAACTGCTCCAAACTTTGGAATTAATCCAATCACCATTAGCATTCCAGCAGAATAATAAACGGGAGTCAACGTTTTAATCCCTGATAATTGCACGATTCCCACGTTTTGGGAAAAGGTTGAATATGGAAAAGTATTGAATAAACCACCTAAGATAGCTGACAATCCTTCAGAACGGTAACCCCGTTTTAAATCATCGTCAGTTAACTTAGTCCCTACGATGTCAGCCATGGCAAAGTAAACTCCGGTAGATTCAATCATACAAGTAATGGCTGCTAAAGCTAAAGATATTGCTGATGACCATTCGAATTTAGGAGTAGCAAAGTAAAAGAAGTGTGGTAATGACAGCCACTGAGCGGTACCAACGGAATGAAAATTAACCGTTCCAAGGCCCATAGCTAGCAACATTCCAGCCAAAATTCCCACCAAGATTGCAATTTGCTTGAAGAATCCTCGTCCCCAAATATTAATTGCGATAATCACTATCGCTGTAAAAAGAGCTAGTCCTAGTTGAGTAGGATCGCCAAAGTTTTTAGCGGTAGGATCACCACCACCCATATTTTGGAAGGCTACGGGAATCAAAGTTAATCCAATTAAAGTAATTAGAGATCCCGTCACTACCGGTGGGAAGAAGCGTCGTAATTTAGCAAACGGTCCCGCCAATAGCATTACCAGTAACCCTGCCATGATAATGCCTCCGTACATGTAGGCTAACCCGTAGTTCTTGCCGATAGCTTCTAACGGAGCAACATATTCAACTGCACACCCTAAAACTACTGGTAATCCAATTCCTGTTAAGGGAGTTCGTTTAATTTGTAGAAACGTTGCCACCCCACACATGAAAATATCAGTGGAAATCAAATAAGTCATTTGCACAGCGTTAAAGTGTAAAGCTCCACCAATTAACAGCGGTATCAAGATATCACCAGCATACATTGCTAGTAGATGCTGCAATCCTAAAACAGCATTGCGGCCAATCGAGTTTTCACCTGAAACAGAAACATTTTTCATGATACCCTCCGGTTTATTCGTTTTTTTAAATTAGAACTATATTATCATCTCTCCTAATGAACATCAACAGCCAATTCCGAATAATAAGCTGTTAACCCTAAAAAAATTTGGTTTTATTTCGAAAATAAGCCTCTAATTCAAAAATAATTAGTTGATTATTCGTGTCTTACCGAATGATTATTTTTTCACAATAAAAAGAGCTGAAATAGTTTCCTATTTCAGCTCTTTATCATCAGTTGGCTTTTTAGTACCAACCATAGTATTGCCAATGTCTCTTAGCATTAACCCAGCTACCGTAACGGTTTTTAACGTAACGGTCTGCAGTTACTTCTTGATTATATTTGGAGTAGTCACCCTTAAGGTAAGAACGGGTAAGTTGGTAACGACCAATATAGATCCCATTACGAACAGTGTATGAACCACGAGATTCACGATAAGCGATCCAAGCTTTGGCTTTACGATTAGCTTTTGAAAGTTTACATTTGTATACTTTAGTTTTAGCACTAGCAACTTCGGTAGCGGGAGTGTCAACGTTAACTAAACTACCAAGGTTCATTGTGGTAAATAAAGCCATTGAGCTCACAATTACCATCATAATCTTTTTAAAATTCATAGCTATTTTTTCCTCCAATTCGTTTTCAACATCGTCTACTATAACCAATTGGATTTACAGACAAGTTAATGTCAAATTACAAACATGTTAAATAAGATTACAGGAGATTACACTCCAGGCGTCATTTTTGAATTTTATAATTACTAACAGGTAAACTTAACTTATCTTAAGAGATTCTTAACCCATAAAAATTGGAGGTAATGGCTATGTATAATAAAATTTTAGTTCCCGTCGATGGTTCCCACAACGCTAACTTGGCTTTAGATCATGCTTTAACTCTAGCTGAAAAATTCGATTCAGAAGTAATGATTATTTCTGCAATCGATACTCGGCGAATCTCACAATACGGATTTATCGAAGCTCATACCAACGTCTTAATGGACCAAATCGTTGAACCAATGCATGAATCTGCTAAACGCCACGTAGAGGCAGCCGCAGATGTAGCTAAACAACGAGGGATTAAATACACCACCCTAGTTGTTAAAGGCGATCCCAAAACATTAATTGCAAATGATTTGAGTGATGAATACGATATTGACCTGATTGTAATGGGTAAATCTGGGGTGGACGCCATCACTAGAATTACAATTGGATCCACTACCGCTTACGTAGCTCGTCACGCAACTCATAATCTTTTAATTATTTCTGATGACGATGCGGACGAAAATTAACTATTAACATTTAAAAATAGGTGACTTGTTAATGATCTGGTGAATTTCCAGTGTCATTAACAAGTCACCTATTTTTTATCATTTTAATATAGCCCCAATATATTATTCCCCCAATGATAACTCCGAGGGCATTAGCTAGCACATCATTAATGTCTGAACTCCGATTTAACAACCAGAGATGTGAAATCACGTACTGGGTAGTCTCAATTACCCCTCCCGTGATTAATCCTGCTAATAACAGCGACCAACTTGGGTGATAATGCTTAATAAGCATCCCTAATGGTACTGTCAAAGCCACGTTTTCTAAGACTGAAAAGTGCCACAGGTCAACGATTAGAGATACTCGTCCGGTTCCTGGAGGCATTACCGCAATCTCAAAATTATTAATAGATAGAGGAGCAAAGACAATAAACACCAATGCTAGTAGATACAAAACGCCCCACGGATTAATGCGGTGTTGACTGAGAAAATACCACAACAATATTAAAAACATAACCAGAATTGAAAATAACCATCTCATTATTACACCTTCCATTGCTGTTTTCTTGTTAATTTTAGGTTAGGATAGATAATAATCCCAAATTAGAGGTGCTGCTTAAAATGGATCCCCAATTTAATCCTATTACCCAGGCGGGCTATGATAAGTTAACCGCTGAAATCAATCAACTAGAAACTGATCGACCTAACAAAATCGCTATTCTCCAAGCCGCTAGAGCCTTAGGTGATCTATCTGAAAATGCCGAGTATAGTGCTGCCAAACGTGATTTAAGACACCTAGAAAGTCGACTGCGCTTTCTTCGTAAGCAGCAACAATATGCCAGGGTAGTAACCCCTTCTGCCAACTCCACAGTAGAGATTGGTAACTTGGTGACCGTACAATTCACTGATGATCTTTCCACCGCAGATTATCAATTAGTTGGAACTGCTGAAGTCGACATTGATGAAGGCAAAATCTCCATTGCTTCTCCACTAGGAAAAGCCATCCGTAATCATCAAGTGGGGGATACCGTAACGGTTAAGGCCCCAGATTTTACTTACCAGGTTAAAATTATGAGCGTAAACCTACCTTAAAAAACAGCACTCTTTATTAAGGGCGCTGTTTTTTATATTTATAACCTAGCCAGATCAATCCGCTAATCATCACTACCACCACAATAACAATTAGCCAATCTTCTACGATCGTTAAGATAGTAGGCCAAGCTTGGCCCGCATAATGACCAACCAAAATCAAAACCGTATTCCAAATCAACGTTCCACTAAGGGTCAGCCAACTAAATTTGGCAAACGGATACTTCACCATTCCCGCCGGCAATGAAATCAAACTCCGCACTACCGGCACAAAGCGTCCTAAGAAAACAGCCCAGCCACCTTTACGGCGAAAATACGCTTCGGCTTTAGCAACATCACTAGCCTTTAAATGCAAAATTTTCCCCCACCGTCCTGCTAGCCAGCGTTCAATTTGTTCCGCGTTCAATAATCTACCTAGCCAATATAAAACCACGGCGCCGATATAAGCCCCCAACGTGGCAGCTACTATGGCACCCCAAATACTAAGTTGACTGGTGGTCGTTAGATAACCGGTAAAAGTCAACACTAATTCTGACGGAATGGGTGGAAAAATCGTTTCAATGGCAATTAATCCGGCCACTCCCAAATACCCGTAGGCGTTGATGAAGTCGATAATTGTCTGTTGATCCAAGTTAGGTCCTCATTTCGTTTATGGTAAGTGAATTATATCATTTTGCTTCCGGGGCGTCATGGTCAAGATGTTTAAAAAATGGTAAGATAATTAGTTGTTAAAATCATTCGCATTACGAAAGGATTTCCCATGCCGAAAAGAAATAAACGTACCCAAACCACGTTGAGTTCCGTCATCGTTGCCGTTTTACTGGTAATTGGTGGTTTATATACCAACAGTCAACATGGTGGCTCTTCTAAAAGCAGCAGTGATGTTATTAGTTCCGTTATCAACAGTGTAACTGGTGGTTCTAGTAATACTCCTAGCAAGAACGTTGCTTCTCAAAGTAAATTGGCCGAATTAGACTTTAAATCTGGATCGAATCCGGTAGTAGCCGTCAACCATAACAAAGCTACCTTAAAAGCTTCTAGCTGGAAGACTAACCACGTCACCTACCAAAACTTAGACAGCCTAAACCGGACCAGTTCCGCCAATATCGGCTACCTCGAAAAACGAAATTTGGCCAATGGTAGCCTGCGTGTCCGTCAGTACGTCGAACCCACCGGTTGGCACCAAAAATTTGTGGACGGTGAGCCAATTTTGAACCGGGGCCACTTGATGGCTTACTCGATTTCTAAGGGAATCAGCGCTAACGGTCAGTACGATCCCAGCGACCAGTCGGGGGACCAAAACAACCCTAAGAATCTCTTCACCCAATCAGCTTACTCTAATCAACAACTCCAAACTAAGTACGAAGAAATGATTCGCAGTGCCCTAAAACAAAATCAAAAAGTGATCTACGAAGCCCAGCCCATTTTCCGTGGGAACGAACTAATGGCCCGCGGGGTGCATCTACAGGCTTTAAGCACTAACGGACAACTTAATTTCAACGTCTACATCTTTAACGTCCAGCCCAAAGTCAAATTTGACTATGCCACTGGCCGTTCCACAATTGATAGAAGTATGAAAGTAGCAGAATAAACACCAAAATAAAACCTTCCTCAACGGAAGGTTTTTATTTATTCACCTAATACGGGTTCTTCACCAAAGTTGTCAACTAACCTGAACGTGACTCCTTCGTTATCTTTTAACAGTTTGGCGGTTGGGCATTCATCCAATGCGATGTTAATTACTTTTTTGGCATCTGCTTCACTATAATCCGGCATTAAAATCTGTGCTTCCACGGTAAATTTATATCCCTGAGTATCCTTGAATTCATCCACCCTAGTCCGTACTTCAGAATTAATAGGCATTTTCAGCCGGCGTTGCACAATTCGTAAAGTAGCATTGAAACAGGTAGATAGGGCAAAACCAATAAACTGTTCTGGATTAGCCCCTGGTGCAGGAACTAACGAACTGCTGACCCCTAACGAGAGGCCCTCTTGGCCCACCACGTAACTAAGACCCACTAATCCATCTTGATTATGCACATAGGTATGGTATAACGATTTTTCTGTCATTTAACTTCCTCCTATCAAATCCAAGGTAGCGGTTTCATTAGCCAAATTGTAGCACTTTTACTATTTATTTACTAGTGATTTGTTAGGATAAACCGTTAACTAGCGTCCCTATTTTAATTATTCCCCAAGTGCAATTCATTGAACCCACCCCATTACAACCCTATACTGATTAACTAGGGAGGGATAAAGATGAATAATGATCGCTTTTTCTTAGAACGTAAAAATGATACCCGTACTTTTCCAATTTTTGATGATGAAACTCCACTTGCTAAACGGAATCTATGGTGGTTAATAGTATTACCACCCCTCATCTTTGCAATTGTGGTGATTCCCCAAATTCTTTGGCCAGATATTGATACGAGCACCAAGGGAATGGTGGAAGAAACCCTCATCGTCTTGTGGCAGGACGTTATGCCACTAATCCTTTTTATTTTAATGCTTCATGAGTTAGCCGGCAGATCGTTACGTAGTTTTTTCAAGAAATTAACATGGCATGATATCGGTGACGGAGTAGTTGCCTTGCTATTAGGAAATTTATACGCCATTATTACGTCACTTACTTTAACAGCTATTTCTAAAAACTTAGTGGCCGCTAATATCACCACCGGTTCCTTTAAGGCTGGTATGCCCAAAAGTGAGTTAACCACTAACTTCATCCGCGAAGTGCTGACTGATATTCCTAGTCTTCTTTGCGAAGAATTATTAGCCATCATCCCTATGTTAGCGGCAGCTACCTTAGCATACCGGTATTACGGCCAAAGCCGCAAAAATTCAATTTGGATTGGTTTACTAGTTTCTATTTTTGTTTTTGGTCTAGCTCATTTTTCAGCCTACGACTGGCATTTAGCTCAAATGTTTATTGTCATCGGGATGAGCCGGCTCTTTGATACTGGGGTATACATTCGTACTAAGAATCTCTGGGTTTCTTATATTTCCCACTATCTTTGGGACACCGTTTCTTCGGGGATTCTATTCTTAATTGCCATGAATAAATAATGAATCGTTTCCAATTTAACCTAATAAAAAACCAGGACTCTGACTGAATGTCAAAATTCTGGTTTTTGATTTTACCATGTTAATTAGGCCCTTTGACCACCATCAATCACAAATTCGGCCCCATTGGCAAACTTGGATTCGTCACTTCCCAAGTAAACACAAATTTCACCGATATCTTGGGGTTCACCTAAGTGGCCCACCGGGATGGTTTGGATAATCGCATCCTTTTGGTCTTCGGGGATGATATTAGTATCGATCCAGCCGGGATGAACGGAATTAACTCTAATGTTTAATTTCTGTTGAGCTAGTTGTAACGCTGTGGCGTGAGTCAATAATCTAGTCCCACCCTTACTAGCTGAATAGGCTGGACTCATTGGCAAGCCGACTAACCCAGCAACAGAAGAGATGTTAATAATCGAGCCCTTGCCATCGTTGTAATCTACCATTACTTTAACAGCGTATTTTTCACCCAGGAAATTCCCGGTTAAGTTAGTGGCGATCACCTTATTCCAATCTTCTAACTTAGTATCTTGAATTGGGCCCCCAACGCCACCGACGCCGGCATTGTTGACTAAGATATCCACCTTGCCAAATTTATCAACGGCAGCGTCCATTACCCGTTCCCAAGCATTTTCGTTAGCAACGTCTTGTTGCACAAACAAAGCGCGGTCTTCACCAAATCGTTCTACGGCTTTTTTACCACCCTCAACGTTATGGTTAGCTGTTAGCACCACGTTGGCGCCTTCGGCAATGTAACATTCAGCAATTCCTAACCCAATCCCGGCTACCCCGCCAGTAATAACCGCTACTTTATCCTTTAACCGATCCATAAGAATGCCTCCACTTCATTTTATTTAAACTTTAATGTAAGTGTAGCATTTTCCTAATGGACTGTAATTATTTTCGCCTTACGACTTTAATTTATATTACAATTAAGCCAAGCCAATTTAGGAGGATAACCATTATGACTTTAACCGACAACATGCGCACCGCGGCTGACGAGCTATTCACTGCCAGCTTTAATCACCCGTTTATTACCGAACTCACTACCGGTAACCTCCCCATGGACCGGTTCCGTTTTTACTTAAAACAAGATGCTTACTACTTAAAAGAATTCAGCAGACTGCACCATTTATTAGCACTGCAGTTGGCCGAACCAGCAGACGTAAAATTCTTAGAAGCCGAAGCTAACGGTCTTAACAACAGCGAACAAGATGTTCGGAAAGAATTTTTTCAACAACTACAAATTACCGCTGATGAGTTAACCAATACCCCAATGGCTCCTAACACCTACAACTATGTCACCCACATGGAACATGAATTAGCTACCAATCCCGCTCAGGGAGCTGCGGCCTTATTGCCTTGTTACTGGCTCTATAACCAAATCGGTGAACGGCTAGTACAACAGTCTTCACCGGTCAAAATTTACCAACAATTTATCGACACCTACGCCAGTCCGGAATTCACCATTGCTACTAACACGATGATCGACATTGTCGACCGGTTAGGTGAAGAAACCACTAGCGTCGTGCAATCAGCAATGATTACCGCCTTTCTTCGAAGCAGTTATTTCGAACTTAATTTCTGGCAAACCGCCTACGATGAAGCCACTTGGCCCTTTTAATTTGCTAGTGAAGTTACCGCTACCGCTGGTTGAGTAGCCACCCGTTCCATAAAATCAACGTCGTGATCGATAATCAACATAGTCGCTTGAGACGCTAGGATTACCTCTTCAATTTGCTGGCGGGTTAAGAGGTCCAAATAATTTAAGGGTTCGTCCCAAACGTAGAGGTTAGCAGGTTCACCTAACGATCTGGCCAACCCGATTTTGCGTTGTTGGCCCATGCTCATTTTTTCTAGCGGCGTTTGAAAACTAGCTCGTTCAAAACCTAATTTCCGGAGTAAATTAAAGAACTGCTCCACCTGCAAATGGTGCTGCTTAGCATAATTAGTCAGCGATCCCCGGAGTTCGGTAAAGGTTTGTTCCAAAAACGAAACGCGAACCTGACTGGCCCAAGTAATTGCTCCACGGTGCTCAATTTGGTCCCGAAATTGTAACGCGGTTAGGATGGATGATTTGCCGGTACCATTGTTACCGGTTAAAAATAATCGTTCACCCTTGTTAATTTGAAAACTAACCGGTTGAGCTAACCAATCATCCGTATACTTCACTTGGAGATCAGTCACCGTTAATAACGGTTGGTTAATTCTTACCGGCTGATAATCCATTGTTAACGTCGACACTTCGTCGACGTTTTTTAGTAGTTTGCGTTTTTCGGAAACCGCTCGTTCAGCCTTATCAGCTGCAGCCTTGGACCGTTTCATAATTTTGGCCGCCTTATGGCCTAAAAAGCCTTTATCTAAATTAGCGTGTTGTTCCTTTGGATTTTTCTGTTGTTTTTGCCCTTCAGCTTTACCAGCCCACCGTTTAGTTTGCGTAGCACTAGCCTTTAGCTGCTTAATTTCGTGTTGTAACTTAGCCTGTCCTTTAGCCTCAAATTGATTTTGTTGGTCAAAGCTGGCTTGCCAAGTATCGTAATTTCCATTTAGGAGTTGCACCTGTTGCCGTTCAATTGCTAAGACATGGTCAATAATTTGGTTAATAAACTGGCGATCATGGCTTACCACGATAAAACCTTGTTTGCCTTTCAGGTAATCTGCTACTACTTGGCGACCAGCTTGGTCTAAATGATTGGTAGGTTCGTCAATCAACTGAAAACTTTGGGGCTGACAAAATAAGGCCGCTAACTGCACCTTGGTTTGTTCGCCCGGACTAAGGGTGTTAAACGGCCGCCACAAAACATCATCGCTCAGTTGAAGAGTTGGCAATTCTGCTTGAACACGCCAAATTTCAGTATCATCTAACTGGGCCTGCTGCAAAACCACTTCACTAGTCTCCAAACTGGGATCACTGACTGGCTGTGGAAAGTAACGAAAAGTTAAGTTGGTTTGGACCGTTCCCTGGTACTTCAATTGCCCTAATAAAATTTTAAGCAGAGTAGTTTTTCCACGACCGTTCCGGCCAATTAGTCCTAATTTCCATTTTTCATCAATGTTGATATTTAAGTTAGTAAAGACGGGATCCACTGCCCCATCATATTGAAAGTTCACGTCGGTAATTTTAATCATACCCATGTAAATCGACCCCCTAATATTTTAGTGGACTGAGGGTTATTTCAGCAGATTGCTGGTTTTAAGACACAAAAAAAGGCGCCTTTGCGCCTTTTTTCGTTTAGCCGAATTAAGTTTGCAAATCGTTAGAAATAACCCCAGTCTTTTCGACTAAGATTAATATTCATTTTCTTAACGGTTTGCATTCTTCAACTCGTTCACTTCTTTCCTTAATTTAGTTTGATTGTAGCTGAAACTAATTAGTTTAGCAAGCTTAATTATCTAAATACTTGCTGGCTTCGCGTTGCGCCAAGTTCGATAACTCATGAGTAGCAATAAAATCGCCCACCCAACCCGGATTTACTTTACTGTAATTGCGCAGCGCCCAACCAATCGCCTTTTGTAAGAAAAACTCATTGGTGTATTGATCTGTTTCAATGGCTTCCGTGAGCATTTCAGTATCTAGCGTTTCCTTTTCAGTCAGTTGAAAAATGATGGAAATTCGGCGCAACCACATACTTTCATTTTGGAAAAACCAATTGAAAATAGTGAGCTTATGCTCTGGAAATTTGATGGCGTAACTAGCAAATACTTTGCGCCAGCTGTCCACCGTATCCCACCAAGCCTTTTGGTCAACGATCACCAGTAACGTTTTTAACTCCTCTAATGAAAAACGTTGATAATTTCGTTGAGCTAAATCAATCGCTACGTACTGATATTCGCGCTCCGGTTTCTGGTAAAGTGTTTGAATTTCCAAAATTAAGTTTGCAGTATCCCAGTTACGACTTTCCTTTAATAATTCCCGTTCCTGCAGCTTTCTGTCTGGTGATTTAATCCCAAGAAACGGAAATTTATTTTTCATATAGCGTTCCATTGGTTCGCGATTTACTTCTTGACCGAGTAATTTAAATTCCACCTTTACACCCCATTAAAAGCATCTAAATACCGTACTGTTCCATTGATATTGTCTAAGCCCTGAGGCGTAATGGCCTTAGCCATAAAGTTTTCATCAGGAACATCAAAGGGCGCCCGAATATTAAATTGGCTAGCTGGAAGATACCCAAACTTAGAATAATAATCTGCCCACCCCATCACAATAATGAACTGAATTCCCAAATCTTTGGCTGCCTGTTCAATAGCTTGCATTAGCGCTTTGCCAACACCTTTGTGTTGCCACTGAGGATCTACTGCTAACGGTGCTAAAGCTGCACCATGGCTATTTGATTGTGGCCCATCAACAATAATTGGCGTAATCAATACTTGGCCAATCATTTGGCCATTATCATCCTTAGCTACCAATTCGGCTTTGGGATTGTACTTAGGATCTTGGCGCAAGGCAGTCACTAATTCTGCCTCGCCATCGTAACCGTGAGGTGTATCAGTAAAGGCCTGTCTCAACAATTGTTCTACCGCAGAATGGTCTTCTACTTTAACTGTTTCAATTTTCATCGCAATCCCCTCCTGGCCTCATTATACTGATTCACTTTCACCAAGCCAACCTTTAACGCTAATAAAAAAAGCCCACCAGACTGGCGAGCTTTTCAACGTTTATTTTCCTGAGAAATGATATTTTTTATCTAATGGATAGTAGAAGCAAATCCCGATTAAAGTTAAAACAATTCCGATAGCTGAAGTCAACCATTGAGTAAATAGGGTAACTACCAAGATAAATACACCACCGATAATAGCAATAATTGGAATGATTGGGTAAAGAGGAACCTTATATGGTCGTTCCAAATCAGGTTCTCGTTTCCGCAATACGAATACCGCAATAAATGCCATTACGTAGAAAATCCAAATTACAAACACTAACATGTTAGTGATCGAATCAAATTGACCTGAAAGCATCATTAGACAAGCAATGATCAATTGAACAATTCCACTAAACCAAGGAACAGCGGTGCCCTTAGTTAATTCTGAGAACTTGTCACCCCATGGTAATTTGTGTTCTTGTCCCATCTTCATTGGAATTCTCATCCCGGTGGTAGTATAACCGTTTAACCCACCATATACTGAAATCAAAATCCCAATGGTAACCAGCTTACCACCAATACCACCGAACAAAAGTCCTGCAACGTCTGAAGCGGCATTTAAGTTACCAGCAATGTGATTAATTGGCAAGATGTAAAGAAAAACAGCGTTAACTAACAAGTAAACTGCCATGATAGTCACGATCCCCATTGAGATTGCTAATGGTAAATCCCGCTTAGGATTCTTCATTTCCCCTGCAATGTTACCAACGTGAATCCAACCATCATAAGCAAACATAGTTGCAAAAGTAGCATTACCCAGCGCAGTCCAGAAGCTGTGATGTGGTCCAGCAACAACTGGGAATAATGAGAAGTCTCCCCCACCTTGGTGGAAGAAGCCAAAAACAACAATTAATGCTAATGGAATTAATTTAACAACTGTCGCAATAGTTTGAACGTAACCAGCCGCCTTAGCCCCTGCAAAGTTAATAAGCGTCAAAGACACTGCAGCAACAATAGCAATTGGAACGATTAATCCATTTGATAAACCTAATAAGTTACAGGTTTGAGTCCCAAAAACAATTGCCAAAGCAGCAACGTTCGCTGGGAAATAAATAATTCCTTGAGCCCAACCAGCTAGAAAACCCCAAAATGAACCATAGGTATGTTCAATATAAGTAGTCAATCCACCAGTTTGTGGAATAGCAGCAGCTAATTCAGCCCCTGTTAATCCAGCACAAATCGTAACAACCCCACCTACAAACCAAGCAAGCATAGATAAACTACTAGACCCCGTATATTGGGTAACAGCTGAGGCTTTAAAGAATACCCCGGCACCAATAACCGTACCAACTACCATTGAAAGGGCTGGCCAAAAAGTGATGGTCTTTTTAAGTCCTGATTTTTCTTCCATAACGAATCTTCTCCTTAACGAGACTTAACATGATCTTGTGAACGAGTCATAAATAAATTTAAAATAGCAAACGACACTTTTCAAATTCTATATTTATTGAAAAGTGTCTTGAATCATGGTTCCAAAATGACTCGGATCACATTGTACAAAAAATCACAATTGTTTTCAAAATAAAAGATGCGCAAATCCATCAATTATTAATTAGTGGATAACGCATCCCTTACTTAAAAATCTAATTATCCAACAACACCTTTAGAAGTGTCTGGTTCAACAAAGAATTGGTCAATAACTTTTTCAACTCGAGTCAAATCAACGTTACCACCTGATACAAGGCCAACAACCTTCTTGCCCTTCAACCACTTATCATCAATCTTGTGGGCTTCAAGAGCAGCAGTTGGAAGTGCACCAGCACCTTCAGCAACAACCTTAGTCCGTTGAAGAAGATCCTTCATAGCTTCTGCAATTTCGTCTTCTGAAACGAGGACAATTTCGTCAACTAAGTTTTGAACGATTGGGTAAGTGATATCACCTGGAGTTGCCACATCAGTACCATCTGCAAGAGTGAAATCATCGTGATGAGTAACAATCTTGCCGGCTTTAATTGATGCTTCCATACCGTGAACGTTTTCTGATTGAACACCAACAATGTGAATTGATGGGTTAAATGACTTCAAAGCAACGGCAATCCCAGAAATCAATCCGCCACCACCGACAGGAACGATAACAGTATCAACATCCCAGATTTCATCAAGGATTTCAAGACCGATAGTTCCTTGGCCAGCGATAACATACTTGTCGTTGAATGGATCAACGATAGTCTTGCCTTCTTTTTCAGCACGTTCATGCATCCATTTGTGAGCATCATCAAAAGTAGCACCATGAATATCAACTTCGGCACCGTAACCGCGAGTAGCATCACGCTTCATTTGTGGAGCTTCGTCTGGCATAACAACAGTTGCGTCGATGCCAAGCAATTTACTTGTTAAAGCAACACCTTGAGCATGGTTACCAGCAGAAGCAGTGATAACACCACGAGCTTTTTCTTCATCAGTAAGATGATTAATCTTGTTGTTAGCACCCCGGAATTTGAATGATCCAGTTAATTGCATATCTTCAAGTTTCAAGTAAACGTCGCCACCAACAACGTTATTACTTAAAAACATTGACTTAACAAGTGGAGTTTTCCGAGCATACTTGCTAACAATAGAACGAGCTTCTTGGATGTCATGCAAGTCTACAATATCATTGGTTTTTTCTACTAATTTGTTTGAAGCCATAATCTTAATCTCCTAACGTGAGTTAAATTATTTAATCTACTAACTGTTAAATATTTTTTAATTAAAGGACACTGTTAAGATCAACGTATGGTAAGTCTAATGATTTAGCTAGACCTTCGTTAGTTACTTTACCTTCGTATACGTTAACTCCTGATGCCAAAGCTTCATCAGTCTTGATTGCATCAACGATTCCGCGTTCACCAATTTCAAGTAAGAAATCAATGTTCCCAGCAGCAAGACCCATAGTAGCAGTACGTGGTACGGCACCTGGTTGGTTAGGAACACCATAGTGAACAACGCCATGCTTGATGTAAGTTGGTTCATCAATAGTAGTTGGGTGCATAGTTTCCACAGTACCACCTTGGTCAATGGCAACATCGACGATTACTGAACCTGGCTTCATTGACTTAACCATTTCTTCAGTAACCAACTTAGGTGGACGAGCGCCTGGGATTAAGATAGTTGAAATAAATAGGTCAGCTTTCTTAATTTCGCTTGAAAGAGTGTCATCATTGGATTCAAGAACAGTAACATCTTGGCCGCTGTAGTTTTCTTCCAACCATTTGATCCGGTCTGGATTCTTTTCGATGATACTTACGTGGCAACCGATACCTAAGGCCATGTCAGCAGCGTTAGTTGCGGCTGAACCACCACCAAAGATAACAACGTAACCGGCAGGAATTCCGAATTGTGGAAGACCTGGAAGTAAGATACCTTCACCACCGTGTTCAGCTTCAAGATATGCAGCACCTTGAAGTACTGAACGACGGCCAGCAATAGCACTCATAGGTGCAAGCAAAGCAAGCTTACCATCGATAAAGATAGTTTCAGCACCGATAGCAGTAGTACCAGCCTTCATCATTGCTTCAACAGTTTCTTTAGATGATGCAAGATGTTGGAAGCCCCAAACAACTTTGCCTTCAGTAAAGTACTTGTATTCAGCTTTATCTGGTTCCTTAACCTTCAAAACAAGGTCTGCAGACCATGCTTCTTCAGGTGTAACAATTTTAGCACCAGCTGCTTCATATTCTTCGTTAGTAAAACCAGAACCGATACCGGCATTGTTGTCAACTAAGACTTCATTACCAGCGTCGACAAGTTTTTTAACGTTTTCGGGGGTTTCGGCTACTCGACCTTCGCCCTCTTTTAATTCCTTGACAACACTAATCTTCATAGAAAAGCACCTCACAAAAATTTATCAATATAATTATATTGCATCTTTATGATATTCCATTCATGAAAAATGTCAACAGTTAATTATTTTTTTCACAAACATTTTCATCGGCATTTGTGATTTCAAAATATATTTCAGCGATTAATGTATCCGTTTTCTTTTAGTGCCGCGGTTGCACCGTCGCTCATCTGCTCAAACATTTTACTAATCCATTAGAATCAATGCTAAAACATTTTTTATTTCACAATTAAATTTGGAAAATAACGCTTTATTTGTGATCGAAATTGGTTGTTTTTTTCTACATATTGGAATGGTCCAATATTTCAGGATTTTGTGAATCTTTTTCACATTGTGTGTAATAAATAACAAATGCAAATATATTTTTGAATTAGTTAACACTTGCACAATCAACGTTTTATGGAGTTTATAATCCCGATCTAAAAAAATTTTAACCTGGAGGGGTTGACATTATTTTTTAAAACGGGCATAATCAATTGCAAATAAAGAGACATGACTCCTACTTCTCATCACAGGGAGAGCGAATCTAGCCTGGAAGTTCGCTTGTTTAGAAGGTAGTGGTTACCACTTTTTATCACTGAACGACGGATAATGTTGTTCCGGTTAGTAATCGTTAACAACTACTAGAGTACTTAATGATTAAGTAAAAATGGGTGGAACCACGCTAAATTGCGTCCCTAGAATGTCTAATGACATTCTAGGGACTTTTTTTGGTTTCACCAACATATGAAAAGGAGCGTATCAATATGGCAGAAATCTCACTTAGTTTTCCAGATGGCAACGTTAAATCTTTTGAAGATGGCGTTAATGCATTAGAAATTGCCAAATCAATTTCTAATAGTTTGGCTAAAAAGGCCGTTTCTGGTCGTTTAGACGGTGAATTAGTTTCATTAACTCAACCCCTTCACAAAGATGGCAAGATTGAAATTCTTACTACAGCTGACGCGGAAGGTCTTCAAGTTTTACGACAAACCGGTGCCCAAATCTTAAAGATGGCGATCAGCCAAAACTTCCCTAACGTTTTGTTTGGTGAAAGCGAAGCTGATGAAGATGGTTTCTTTGTTGATACCGACAAACCAGAAACTCAAATCAGTGTTGATGAACTTGATGGATTAGCAGATGCTATGAAGAAGATCATTGATCAAAAACTTCCAATTGCTACCGAAGAAATTTCAGTTGATGAAGCCTTACAATTAGTTGCTGGCGATCAATACCAAGAAGCTTTAATTAAAGATAATGCGGTTAATGATAGAGTATTTATCAACCAAATCGGAGATTTTAAAGCCTTATCTGAAGGGGTTACACTTCCAGATACTGGTTCTGTTAAATTCTTCAAACTACTTTCAGTTGCCGGTGCTTACTGGCAAGGTAAGTCATCAAACCCAATGCTTCAACGGATTTATGCCACTGCCTTCTTCAAAGAAGCTGATTTGGATGAAGACCTTAAACAACGTCAAGAAGCTCGCGAACGCGATCACCGGGTTATTGGTAACCAATTAGATCTATTCTTCGTTGATCCTAAAGTTGGTGCTGGTCTTCCTTACTGGATGCCAAACGGTGCTACTATCCGTCGGACTCTTGAACGTTACATTATTGATCGTGAAGTTGAATCTGGTTACCAACACGTTTATACTCCAGTGCTTGCTAACCTTGACCTTTACAAGCAATCTGGTCACTGGGATCACTACCGTGAAGACATGTTCCCACCAATGGACATGGGTGAAGGTGAAATGCTTGAACTTCGTCCTATGAACTGTCCTTCCCATATCCAAATTTACAAGCACCACATCCGTTCATACCGTGAACTTCCACTTCGAATTGCTGAAATCGGTATGATGCACCGTTACGAAAAATCTGGTGCTCTTAGTGGATTGCAACGAGTTCGGGAAATGGAATTAAATGATGGTCATACTTTCGTTGCCTTGGAACAAATCGAAAAAGAATTCCAAAGCATCTTGAAGTTGATGGTATCTGTCTACCATGATTTCGATATCAACGACTACACTTTCCGTTTGAGTTACAGAGATCCTGAAAACACTGAAAAATACTTTGACGATGACGAAATGTGGAACCGCGCTCAAAGCATGTTGAAGAGTGCCATGGATGACATGGGCTTGGAATACACTGAAGCCGAAGGGGAAGCTGCCTTCTACGGTCCTAAGTTGGACGTTCAAACTAAGACTGCCCTTGGCAATGAAGAAACCCTTTCAACTATCCAATTAGACTTCATGTTGCCAGAACAATTTGACCTTCACTACGTTGGTGAAGATGGTGAACAACACCGTCCAGTTATGATCCACCGGGGAATTATTTCAACTATGGAACGATTCACTGCTTACTTAACTGAAATTTACAAGGGTGCCTTCCCAACTTGGCTTGCTCCACACCAAGTTCGTATCATTCCAGTTAGTGAACAAAAGCATGGTGAATACGCTGAAAAACTTAACGAAGACCTTCGTCGTCACCACATTCGTTCTGACGTAGATGCTCGTCCAGAAAAGATGGGTTACCTAATTCGTGACGCCCAAACTAATAAGATTCCATACACATTAGTTGTTGGGGACGCTGAAATGAACGATAACACCGTTTCAGTTCGTCAATACGGTCATGAAGATAGTAAAGAAGTTAACTTCGAAGACTTCGTAAGTTACGTTCAAAAAGACCTTGAATCATACTCACGGGCAACCGATGCAGAACTATAATCCTTAGAGATTTTAGTTATTAATCACACTCACAAAAAATAAAACCAAAAAGCCGTAGTTTATTGATCCTACTCAATCAATAAGCTACGGCTTTTTATTTTTTCTACTATATTAAGAGTAATAATTCATCAGGAGCAATAATCTTTACTTGTCCCCCCTGATTTTGAATTAATTGCAGATCGCTTAACTCAGTTAAGGCCCGGCTAATACTTTCAGGTGTAGTACCTAAATAGGTAGCAATATCTTTTTTCTTCAAAGGTAGTTTAAATGGATTTTCAGCCAAGCTAGCTTGAGTATCCAGTAGATAACGTGCTAATTGGCCCTTTACGTCACTTATTTTGGCAACGGCTCGTTGAAGCTCCAATTCCTTGATCTTTTGGCTCATTGTCTTTAATAAGTTCAAGGATAAGTCTGGGCTATCCGTCAACAGTTGCTGAAAATCCGCTTGGTTAATCTGACAGACAGTAGCTTTAGTTAGGGCAGTTGCTGTGACATCACGGGAACCAGAACCAAATAAGTTCGGCTCGCCATCGAAATCACCGCTAGACAATACTCGGGTAATACTTTCTCGGCCATTCACAGAAACAGTAGCCAACTTAATTTGACCATGTTCTACAATCAAGAAGCGACCAACATCTTCAGCTGCCAAATAAATTATTTCATTTTTTTCATACTGCTTTTGAGTTACTAAAGCAGCCACTGCTTTACGTTGGGATAACGGTAAAGATTGAAATAGCGGCACTAATTCTACACATTCTAAAGCTTCATGAGCCTTCATCTTAATGATCTCCTTCATCTTAATGATCTCCTTCAACTGATAACTGGTTTAAATCCGTCAACCAAGCACGAGTTCCTGGATCACCAGCAGGTTTCACTTGTCCGAGCAAGCTAGCAACTTTCTGCCATTTAAGTTCCTGTGAATCATTAAAACTAGTTTGAAGTTCTGTAATTTTTGCAGCAGGTAATTGGCGCATTAGAATCGAATTATTTTGGGTGGCAGTTAAAAAGAAATTAACCGCCAGTTGGTGGCTAATAATCTCCTCCAATTCCAAATTATCAATCTTATCTTCAATAATTAGTGGTTGAGTTAACGGAACAGCCGGTAATTCACGAATTAAAAAGGCCTGAAAATCATCCCAATTTTCAGCTATCACATAGTAAAATTGCCAAGGAACTTGGTTATTAACCCGTTGCAGGGTTTCCGTAATCCACGTTTTCATTGACCATTGAAAACCACTTGGCACATTTTTCATTAAAGCTTGTAATAGTCGCTGAATAGTTTCAGCAGATAACTTCGTCAATCGTTTTTTTAGTGTCAATCCGTAACGAACTAGGATAAATTCCGGTAGCTGCTCAACGTTGATAGTTCTTTGACTTAACTTCACTCGTTGCTTTAGGCGTTGTTTGATTTGTTTTTGCCGTCGACTGGCAGCCCGTTGCCCCTGTTTCACCATTTTTCAACCTACTTTTTTGTTTTTCTTCATTGTAATAGCCTTCCTTTAAAAAGGCAAAAAACGGGGCACCTGATTAAACTCAGGTACCCCACTTCAAATATTAATAATTAAAGGACGTCATTAACGCTTCCTTTACTTCAGCGATGTTTTTAGTCCCCGCTAATTGCATTACTGTTTTCAATTCCATGTTCAAATGATTAAAGACATCTTCAACTGCAGGTGCTCCGCCTAGTGCCAAACCATAAATTACCGGGCGGCCAATAGCAACCATATCAGCGCCACTGGCAAGAGCCTTGAAAACATCGGATCCTCGACGAATACCACTATCAAAAATCACCGGTACTCGGCCACCCACTGCCTTAGCAATAGCTGGCAAAACATCGAAGGACGCTGGTCCCCCGTTTAATTGGCGACCGCCATGATTAGAGATCCAAACTCCAGCGGCACCCCCGCCAATCGCTAACATTGCATCTTCAGGGGATTGAATTCCTTTTACGAAAACCGGTAATTTAGTGAAATCGGCAATTCGCTTAATGTCATCTGGAGTTATCTTTTGAGCAGCAGAGGCAAAAATTTCTTTGATTCCAGTTCCCTGACCATTTTGACTATTCTTACTAATGTTTTCCAAATTTGCCATTGGCATTGGAAACTTAAAATTATTAATGATGTCAGCTTCCCGATAACCACCAACAGTAGCATCAGCAGTCAAAATAATAGCTTTCACTCCTGATTTCACCGCAGTGCTTAACCAGGCTTCATTAATATCCCAGTTCTTACTTAAGTAAAGTTGGAAAAATTGAGGTGCTCCGTTACCAACTGCAGCAATATCTTGGATAGAGAAGGTGGAATAAGTGCTAGAGCTCATAATGGTTCCTGCCGCTGCGGCTCCCTTAGCAGTATCTTTTTCCCCTTGTGAGTGAGCTAATCCATGGGCTGCTAAAGGTGTCATTAAAATCGGCATGCTGGTATCGATTCCTAATAAACTGGTTTCGGTTGACGGATTATCTACCCCCGATAAAACTCTAGGGACAATTTGTTTATGGGTAAACGCCTGTTGGTTAACCTTTTCTGTCCAGTCATTTTCTGATCCCCCCGATATGTAGCCAAAGCCGCCTGTTGGAATAACTTTTTGAGCTTCTTCCCCTAAAGTGGGTAAATCAACCACTTCAATATGATTTTCGTCGTCACTTTGTTGGTAACCGTTAATTTCAGTCATAATAAATTCCCCCTTAATATATAGTTGACATTATTAACTTCAGCTCAATTATAGATAACCCCAGGGGCAATACAAGCAATTAAGCTCATTAATATCTTTCTACTATATTAGGTAGACCAATTACGGATTTCGGATTCTTATAATTTTCTCATAATTCAAATGGAAACTAAAAAGTAACTATACATAAGATCATACTCATAATTTAGTAACTCGATAAACGCCTGTTCTCATTGAGTTTGGAAACGGTCGCAATTGTTTCACAAACTCAATGACGGAAATTATGAATTTTTGATGATCTCATTCTTTCATCATTTTTGGCTAAATTCCCCACTTTCCCACTTAAAATTGGTATTTACCGCTAAATTATCCTAATAAACCCATTTATTTTAAAAAATGACCCCCATTTTAGTTCAAAAATGGGGTGCTAATTTTATAATTTTGGCCTATTTTTTCGTTTTAATATTTTTGTAATATTTCACAAAAGGTCAGTATTATCACATGAATAAGCTGTAATAATTTTGTCTTATTTAAAAAGTGGGTTGACGATTTTTTTGGATTTGTTATGATTATCCAGCGTAATCAAATCGAATAGTTATTTCGACGAGATACGAAAATCGATTTTTTACTTGATCGATAAATTCAAGGTTGTATCGGCAACTTTTATTAGGAGGTTACTTTATCGGAAAATGTTGGGTCATTTGACTCTTATGTTGAAAGTAAAGTTTGATTAATTATTGTTGTCCGTAGGATTTGAAAAAGAAAATTTCAAAAGAAAGAATTTAAAGGTGGTTATCATTATCAAAAAGAGTTTAGTTACATTATCAGTTATTGCAGGTTTCTTAGGTTTAGGTAGTTTGGCAGCTAGCGCTGACACTTACACTGTTCAATCAGGTGACACAGTTGCTAACATCGCTGCTTCACACAACGATACTATTAACGGTATTGCTTCACGCAACAACTTGAGCAACGTTAACCTTATCTTCGTTGGTCAACAACTTGAAGTTGGTCAAAACACTACTTCAAACAACACTCAAGCAGCTGCTACTACCACTGCAACTACTGCCCAAACTCAAAGCACTCCAGTAGCTTCAACTACTACTAACAATACTAGTGCTTCATACAACAACACTAACACTAATACTGCAGCTCAAAGCACTAACACTGCTTCTTCAAACACTGCTAACACTTCATCATCAAGCAGCAACTATGGCACTGGCTCACACGCTGACGTATTAAGCCAAATGGAAGCACGGACTGGTGTTTCAGCTTCAACTTGGAACTACATCATTAACCGTGAATCAAACTGGCAATCATCAGTTCGTAACAGCACTTCAGGTGCCTACGGATTGTTCCAAAACATGCACATCAGTGGCGGTTCTGTTCAAGACCAAATCGATGCTGCTGTAAGTCTTTACAACCAACAAGGTATGGCTGCTTGGTCAATGTAATCACAGCTTAACCTTAAAAAACACCCCTAGTGGGTGTTTTTTTGTCGCCCTGATTTATTCACTTCATTAGATTAAATCCACAAAAAAAGCGGCTTGAATTGTAATCAATTCAAGCCGCTTTTAATTTGCTTAATTTTCAGCCGCATGTTGTGGCTTAGTCTTATTCCCCATAAGATAGATTAACCATAAAATTAAAACGAGAACCCCCATAATTAGAAGGAAGATCATTTCTCCTACATTAATATCAATCCCGCCAGTGAGACATTGGCGTAGTGCCAAGTTCGTATAATGCACTGGTGACAATAATCCTAAGTAATCACTTAAAGAATTAATAGTTTCAGACGGATAAATATCGTTTGAGAAGAAGACTGAAGTTCCCAGTACTGCTCCCGCAAGTAGAAAGGCCCAGTACTTCAAATACTTAAAGAGGACAATTTCAATCATTGCGGTTACTATCGATAATAAAATCCCTAGAATAACAAATTGAAGTGGATGATCAACTTGCTTTAAAATCATGATAATTACAGCCGTGGTGACAAAGCCCTGAAGGCCAGCCAATCCCACCGTTTCGTAAATAGATCGCTTGGTCTTAAAGCCGGTTAAACGAGCCATTAAGGCGGCAATAGCTGTTACCCCAAGCAAAGTCAGTAATGAAATAACAAATGGTGCCATTGCAAACCCAAAGTTTGGTACGTAATTAGTACTATCACGTTTAACGTTAGTAGGGGCTGCAAACATTTGCGCCATCTTGTTATTTAACGGTACTGCCTTAACCTGATCAGCTCCCCCTTGAAGCGAAGTAGATAAGGTGTTATCCCCGTTAATTAACTGTCCGGTTCCACCATTTAGCTTGCCTGAGTTAGCATCTAATTGACTAGCACCATCATCTAACTGCTTAGCCCCGTCAATCAAAGCTCCAGTAGAGCTATTTAACGTATTTAATCCGGTACTTAATTGGCTTCCCCCATCAGCTAACTGTTTTACCCCTGATTGAAGCGCTGGAGTACTTGATTGTAGAGTTCCTAACCCGGTATCTAATTGACTAGAACCATTTGCTAACTTAGAAACTCCACTTACTAAAGTTGGTACCTGGCCATTTAAACTTTGAAGACCTGTGTTTAATTGTCCGGAACCGTTGGCTAATTTATGAACACCGTTCACTAAGGTTGGCACCTGACCATTTAAGCTTTGCATTCCATCGTTTTCAGTGGTAGAACCAGCTGCTAATTTACCAATTGCACTAGTCAAAACAGGAACTTGTTTATTTAACTGTCCCAATCCAGTACTTAACTGTTTGGCACCACTATTTAGGGCACCAGAATTCTTGTTCAAGGTAGCAGAACCATTTGCCAACATCCCAATTGCATTAGTTAAGGTTGGCACCTGACTGTTCAACTGAATTAGTCCGTCATTTAGTTGAGTTTGGCCGTCCATTAAAGTCTTATTGTTAGCAACCAAAGTTTGCGAACCATCATAAAGTTGCGTAATTCCGTTCACTAAAGTTGGCACTTGGTCATTCAGTTGATGAAGCCCGGTATTAATTTGCATTATGCCACTCACTAAATCAGGTGATTGACTACTGAGCTTATTTGCGCCCGCCAATAATTCACTGGAGCCATTAGTCAATTGATTCAACGCTTCGGTGATTCCAGGATTAGTATCAGTACCATCACCATTGGCGGTAGCAATTTGAGCTTTTAATTGATCCAAAACGCCGGTAATTTTAAGAGCCGCCATTCCGTTTAAAATCATTTTAATAGAGTTAAATGATGCTTTCGCAGTAGATGCAGCCTTCGTATTGGTTGCTTTATCTGCTGCCATTTGCTTTTCTAACGCTTGAACTTCAGCTTTAATGGTAGCCACCTCTGCTAAGTTAGCCTTAGGAGCTTCTGAACTCGTTGTAGCAGTTGTGGCAACCGTTTTATCATTAGTTGATTTATTAGAATCAACGACGTTAGCATCAGCCACTGCCACAGACTGTTGCTTTGCCGCCGTTTTTACTGCAGCCATATCGGCTTTAATAACTGCTGTATTATTTGAAGCAGTTTCCTTTGAAGTAGTCGTGGTGACCTTAGTAGAATCACCGTTATCAGCGTTTGCCTGAGTAGTATTATCAGTTCTAGAATCCTTCAAAGCGGATTTTAAAGCTGCCGTTTGCTTAGGAGTTAAATCTTGCTTTTGACTAACAGCGTCAATCTTAGCGTTAATTTCCTCACTAGTATCACCAGTCTTATCCGAATTAACTTCGGAATTAGTTGCTGGTTCTGTAGCTTTAGATTTCACTGACGTGGTAGTAGTTTTAGTACTATTAGCCACATCGGTTTGTAGTTTCTTCACCGCTTGATTAAGGGTTTCTGTACTATCAGCAACATCATCGCTGCTTTCACTATCATTGGCTTTCTTAGTTGCTTTATCGCTATCACCCAACTTAAACGTTGGCACTACCGTGTTATTAGTAGAATCTTGATTAGAAGTTGTGCTAGTTGCTTGGTTACTATTTGTAGTACCAGTATTTAACGCATCCAACTCATTTTCGATTTTTTTCAAAGCCGCTTGGTTAGCGGTATTTTGACTAGTAAGAGTTGAATAGAGACCATCTGCTGCCTGATACCCATCAGTTGCGTTACTTAGCACGCCTCCCTTAATAAAAGCTGAATAATCTTTTCCAGTTAACGTCTTCATTGCTCCAGCGGCATTGTCATTTAAAGAGTCGTAAAGAGCTTGTAACTGGACTGGTAAATCTCCCAATTGTTCTTTTAATTGAGTTAATCCAGTGTTTAACTGAGATAATCCACTAGCTAATTGTTGAGTTCCGCTTACCAGTTCAGGACTATCTTTTGTTCCACTACCTATAACTTTATCAAGCATTTGGTCTGAGCCATCAGTTAGTTGTTTAACCCCGTCCGCCAGAGTTCCCTTTGAATCATCCAATTGCTTAATTCCGGAGTTCAATTGTGTGACTCCATCAGTATATTGCGTCCAGCCCGGTAATAACTTACCAGAACCAGCTACTAATTTGCTGACCCCATCAGCTAAATCACCTTTTTTAGCGTTCAGTTGTTGGAGACCATCATTAACCTGATAAACTCCATTAGTATAGGTGACCACTCCAGATTTCAATTGGTTAGACCCGTCAGCAAGTTTAACCACTCCGGTAGATAAATCACCCTTCTTGTTGTTAAGTTGCTTTAATCCATTGTTAATCTTGCTAGAACCGTTGGCTAATTGACTAACACCAGATTTTAAAGTTCCAGTATTGCCGTTTAAGGTTTGCAATCCATCATCTAATTGAGTTCCACCAGTGGCTAGCTTGCCAACCCCGGACTGTAAGGTTCCCGTTTTGTTATTCAAAGTTTGTAGTCCGGTATTCAATTGACCTGAGCCATCAGCAAGCTGATTAACCCCATTAACTAATTGGCCGCTTTTATCGTTTAATTGATTCAAACCAGCACTAAGTTGATTACCACCAGTGGTTAATTTTTGGACCCCACTAGGCAACGGCTGAACACTAGTGTACATAGTATCCATTCCGTTTTTAAGCGTCTTAACCCCGGTTGTGTATTGTTTTAATCCAGATTGCAGCGTAACGGTTCCATCCTTTAATTGGGTAGCACCGTCAGCTGCTTTTTGAAATCCCTTCCCAGAGGTTTTAATCTGAGAAAATAAAGCTAGAGCATAACTTTTGGTTACTGCTGCCCGCACTTGTTCGTTCACTTGAGTAAGCCCTACGCTACTCATGACCCCTGCAATGTAATTCATAGAATCATTAGTTTTATACTTCAACTGCATTGTTTTAGGGTTCTTATTCATAACTGTCGTTGCATTTTGAGAAAAATTCTTAGGTATCGTAACGACTGTATAATACTTATTGTTTTTCAATCCATCTTTGGCAGTCTTAGCATTCACAAAATGCCATTGCATGCCGTGATTTTGCTTTAGTTGGTTTACCATTTGATCCCCAACAGCCATGGTCTTGCCTTGATAAAGCACTGCCTTATCGTTATTCACCACCGCAATTGGTAATCGGCTAGTATGGCCAAACGGATTCCACACAGATTGCAAGAACAGTAACGCCGCAATAACCGGCAAAGTCACTCCCAAAACAATTGCAGCAATCCGGACCCCCCGTCGCTTAAAAATATTAAACACACCTTTCTGCTCATAATTTTGCATTTTACCAGGACGTATAAATAGTTATAAAGGCTAGAAACCAGGTATTTTAATGTATGCTTAAAAGTATAATCCCGATTCAAAAAATAGTAAATATCATAAACTAATTTAGAATGGTATTCTACCTGATCTAATTCCCTTGATATAAGCGACTTTCCGGCTTTTGTTTAAAAAACAATATGGTTAATGCCCCGTTGAAAAAATATGCAAAAATAAAAATGAAGCCCAATTTATCCCTCCACAATAAGCAAAAACCACGATAGTCCCCGTCAACTAGGCTAACTATCGTGGTTTATTTAACTAGTAGAGATCATCACCTGAACCATTAGCTACGATGCCGTGTTCAATGATATCCATCTCCATTTTAATTTCGGTGATTAACTCCGTCATTTGATCAATGCTTTTAACATCGGGATGACTTTGTAAATAACTCTGCGCTCGCTCGGTCATGCTTTTAACGTTATTCAGTAAGTAGCGCCGAACTACTTGCTTGTCTAATTCTGGTCGAATCTTTAAACGATCGAAAACAGGGTTAATCAAGCGATCGACATTCTCCTTCGTCCACTGACCAAATGTCCGGTGTAGATTTTCACCAGAACCATCTGGTAGATTATCGTCATTCTTATAAACCGCAATCAATAACGCAAACTCATCCGGAAACCGTTGCGCTAACTCCAGTTTATACTGGGTTGCTCTCACAATCATACTGACCAAATCAGTTGACTCTGTCCACACCGTTAAATCCGCCTGATTCATTACGTTATCTAAAGCGGCATCGACTACTTCACTATATAATGTCGCCTTATTAGCAAAATAGCGAAATACCGTGCCTTTAGAAACACCAGCCTTAACTGCAATCAGATCTGTACTAGCCCCGTAACCATTGATTGCAAATTCGTGAAGGGCCGTTTTTAAAATAGCTGCCTTTTTCTGGGGGTCTTCAGCTAATCGTTTAGTCATGTTGTCTCCTCTTTCTATCGATCTAAGTCCCGTCTATTATAGCCAATAAAACCGATAACTATCAAGATCGCAGCGAGAACCAATATAAACCACCAGACTGCCCAGTCAACCTTGTCTACTGGTACTTTTCTTAACCAGTAAAATGGAGATAGTTTAAGACCCCATTCCGGTAACTTTAACAGTTTGCCAAAGTAAGAAATGACAAACGCCAATCCTAAATAACCCCAAGTCACAGAGCGCCATTTAGGTAACCACCCAACTAGTGCTACTAATAACCCAATTAATAGTAAAATTATTGGCACCATTGCTACGGCAGTTTGCCAATAATAGTGAGCAGCGAGGGGACGTTTCATCACCGCGTTAGCGGCTAACTGAGTTCCGGCAATCGCACTAGCCAAAACGGTAGTGGCTAGCCCACCACCATAGGCTATTACGGTCGCTAAATTGCGATTGCGGCTAATTGGTTTGGCACCTACTAATCCTAAGTAACCCTTTTGGTTATCGGTTTCAATTTTATTAACTACCATCCCACCGGCGATCACCGCTAGGATACTAAAAATCATTCCTAAGATACCAATAAAGTTGAGCACTTGTAGTTTTTCGGCGTGCCGCACACCACTGGTTCCGAGCACTTCTTGAATAACTGGTGATGTTTTGACTAATTTGCCAATACTATCAAACACCGAGCCGTAACTAGCTCCTAACACAAACACTCCCACTATCCAGACCAAACTGGTAGTTTTTTGGGTACAAAATAATAAGCTCCCGGGACCGGCTAAAAAGTTACTGGTTTGCTTGCCCGGCCGAACAGCAATAATCCCGGCATCGATATCCCGGTTTGCGTTTAACGCGAACGCGATCGCTAACATCGCAAACCCAGTTACAGCGTACAAAATCATCGGTAGCCAGTTGTTATCAACGTAAATACTAGTTTTTTCAACCCAGCCTAGTGGTGAAAGCCAAGTCCAATCCGGATTGGTTACGTCAGTAATCATGCGAATAAGGTAGGTCGCTCCAAAAAATAGATAACCACTCAGCATGGCGTTGTGCGCGTCATTAAATAATTGCGCAAAAACCAATGCAACCATTCCAAACGTCCAACCAACAATCCCTAACGCTAACGCCAGCAACCAGTTACCATTAGTATTGGCTCCTGGTAAATTTGCTAGCTGAAGGCCCACTCCACTTAAAATGGTAAATAATCCATCAATCAAAGTTAGTTCTAGGATAGCGGCCAATAGTGGGGCCTGGCGTCCAACGGGATGACCACCACGAATCATTTCAGTCAAGCCGGACTCTTCTTGGCTCCGAGTGGCCCCAATGGCTAATGAGTAATTAAAGATCACCATAAAAATGGCCCAGAAAATTAGCATTTCAGATGCGAAAATAATAGCAGTATTTAAATTGGTACTACGAGCTAACGGGCCAAATAAAGATTCCATTGCTTTGGATTTTAACGTTTCGGCAATCGTGTTAATTTGACTAGGACTACCATATAAATTGGTAAATTTATAAGCCACCGCTAAAAATAGTCCTGCTAACACTAACATCCACACAATAATTTTAGTCCGATCCCGCTTTAGGTCCGCTAATAATAAGCGTTTAGTTTCTGCCAATTGGGTCATGATTGTTCACCACCCTGCCCGTTGTTTTCGTAATACCGCAGGAACAAATCATCTAACGTTGGGGGCGTAGTCTTTAATTTAACAATTAAATTTTCGGCTAAATACGCCATCACTGCAGTAGTAGCATCACCGTCCAAGCTAAATTTGGCTTGGAGTTTATTAACTGACAACGTTAACTGATGAACCCCGTGCATCCCTTCTAATTGATCTAACGGCTTTTGGGTAGTCACGGTGACCTGATTACGAGTCAAATGTTGCATGGAAGCTAACGTCCCGGTTTCAATAATGGTACCTTCACGAATGATAGAAATGACATCCCCCATCCGTTCTACTTCTGACAAGATATGGCTAGATAATAAAATACTTTTTCCAGCTGCTTTTAAAGCCGCCACTTCATCTTGAAAAATTTGTTCGTTCAATGGATCTAATCCCGAAGTAGGTTCGTCAAAAATGTATAGTGGCACATCAGTAGACAGTGCAGAAATCAACGCCACTTTCTGCCGGTTACCTTTCGAATAAGTTCGATTTTTCTTGCCGGTATCCAGTTCAAATTTTTGAATTAATTCATCAGTTTTTTTAGTATGGTTTTGGTGTGACATGTGCAGTAACAAATCAATAGTTTGACCACCAGTCAAATTAGACCACAGATAGACGTCACCCGGAACGTAAGCCAATTGTTCATGAATCTTAACCGCGTCTTTCCAAGCATCCTGCCCGAAAACGGTGGTGGTCCCCTCGGAGGCTTTAATTAATCCTAAAATCGTCCGAATAGTAGTCGATTTACCGGCACCGTTAGGGCCAATAAAACCTAAGACCTGTCCGGGATACAAAGTTAAATTAATATCCTTTAATGCCTCAAATTTACCAAAATATTTTTGTAAATGCTGGATTTGAATCACTGGTTGTGTTGTCATCACAATCCCTCCCTCAACAAGCTAATCCCTTAATTGAGGTTCATTATACTATTAATGACTATATAGTCAATGACCATGTAGTCATTTTAGGTTGAATAAAAAAAGAAACGGTCCCTAAGACCTGATTAGTCATTAGTTTCCGTTTCTTAGCCCATTTATTTTAGGGCTGCTGGTTGCTTAATATTTTTAATTTTAAAGGTCATGAAAAATGACAATAACATGAACACTACTACCACTAAGTATGGGTAGTGATAATTATAATCCAATAATGCTCCAGAGGTAATTGGGCCAATAATATTACCGATACTGGTTAAGGACATATTTAACCCATTAACCAATCCTTGGTCAGTCATACTAGCCTTAGTTAACATCGTGGTAATTGCTGGCCGTAACAAATCAAAAGTAGTAAAGACAATTAAAGTAGCAACAATCACTGCCCACTTTTGGTGCGCCATAATAATCCAAAGGGTGCCGATGAGCGCAAATAAGAAGCAGTAACGGATCACGTTTTTTTCGGACCACCACATTACCATTCGATCGAACAACAAGATTTGGAACAGTAAAGAAATAATTCCATTAAGCGTTAAAACTAACGCAATGTTACTCATAGTAAAGTGATGGACCTCGTTAACGTACAAACTATAGATACTTTCGAAACTAACTAATCCAAAAGCAGAAATTAAAATCATAATGAATAATAAACTCATCGGACCAGTTAATAGTTTCCAAGAATCTTGTAGTAAGTTACTTGGTTCTTTAGCAGTCTCGCCAGTTGGCCGATTAACCATTAATTGCTTAAGCTCACTTTCTTTAGGCATTAAAGCAATCATTGCAAACATACTTAACAAGCCTAGTCCAGCAGCAACCCAAAACGGCGTCTTATAACTAAATTTAGCTAAGATACCACCAATCCCAGGGCCTAACACCAATCCACCACTAAAGGCGGCTGATAGCCAACCAATAACTTTAGCTCGTTGCTTCGGAGTGGTAATATCAGCAGCTAGCGCGTTAGCAGTAGGCACTACCATCGCAGCTGAAATCCCCCCGATGGTTCTGGAAATATCCATCACGATTAACTGGTTGGATAAGGCAAAAAGTGATTCGCCGACAAAGAAAAGGGCTAGCCCCATTACTAACACTCGTTTACGACCAGTACGATCAGATAAACGGCCAATAATGGGCGAACCAATCAATTGAGCCAAAGCATATAAGGAATTCATAATCCCCATATCTAAGGCTGAAAAATGAAGTTCGTTTTTAATGAACGGCATTACCGGGAAAATCAGGCTCATCCCAATGCAGACCAAAAAACTACTAAGAATTAAAACAAAAATGGCTTTTTTTACTTGTGATGACACGGTGGTCCTCCCTTATTCGTTAATAGAGTCTGTTTACCAGTATATCTAAACAATCCGGGCGTGTCCACCTTTATCAATCATCATTTCTTCTATAATATAGTTATCTAGATAAAGAAAAGAGTTGTATCCCTTGGGACACAACGCTTTTTTGCATCTTAGACGTCTTGAATTTCAAAATGAGAATTAGCATTTCGGTCCACAATTCCCAAAATTTTCTGCTTTTTACTATCATCAACGAATCCAAAATCAATAATTCCTCTATCTTCTTCGATGATAATATCTTGAATCTGGTTTTCCATAAAGTGTTTAACAATCGGTAACTGTTCTTGCAATTTAAGAGCTTGTTCTACCGCGCCCTGTAATGTATATCCTTCGTCTTGGAAATGCTTAATTCGAAAGATTTTGAGTAAGTTTTGGACATTATATTGCCTAGAAGTTTGTTTTTCATTATCGGATTTTAAGGTACTAATGTATCCCTGACTCTCCCAATAACGTAACGAACGGGATGAAACACCGGTGATTTTGCTTACCTGCCCAATGCCAAAGATTAAATTATCAGTATCCATAAACTTGCCAATTGGATTTCCCATTATTTATTCACTCGTTTCCGTTTAAGATAATTGCGACCCCTTTACGATGAAACACTATAACAAATTCTAACAGTTATGGCAAATTTTCGTACGTCATTGTAAGAAAAAATGATAGCATTGTCAATTTAGTTGACAATGATTTTTACTAGCGTTAGTATATTAAAGTCAATTTAATACAAAAGGAGCAACATACACAATGGCTGAAAAGCAACAAACATTAGACGCCAACGGCAAACCATATAATCGTACCATGATGATGGTGGCTATTATTTTGGGTCTATTTATGTCCGTATTAAGTAGTACCATGTTAGCGACTGCTTATCCTACATTAATGGATTCCTTTGACGTTTCTACATCTACAGTTCAATGGCTTACCACTGGCTACATGATGGTCAATGGGGTCATGATTCCTATTTCTGCCTGGCTAATTAGTCGGTTTGGCAGTGGGGCCTTATTTAATACCGCCATGTTCTTCTTTTTAGGCGGATCAATCTTGGCCTGGACCGCTACGAGCTTTGGCATGCTCTTTGCTGCCCGAGTTATTCAAGCGGTAGGGGCCGGAATCGCAATGCCCGTTGCCCAAACGGTATTACTTTCTATTTACCCACCAGATCGCCGTGGGGCCGTCATGGGAATGATGGGCCTTGCCATCGGTCTTGCTCCCGCAATTGGACCTACCCTTTCTGGTTGGTTAATTGATAACTACAACTGGCGAGCATTATTTAGTACTTTAATTCCATTTACTATTTTGGCATTGGTAGTGGGCTTAATCTTTAATAAGAAAGTTCTTGCAACCAAGAAGAGTAACTTGGATTGGATTTCTGCTGCCGAATCTACTTTAGGTTTTGGCTTATTACTTTATGGTTTCTCTCAAGTTGGGGACAACGGTTGGGGCGATCCTACCGTTATTGCTCCCATCTTAATCGGAGTAATCGCAATCGCTATTTTCGTTTATCGGCAACTTCACTTGGAAAATCCATTTTTGGAATTACGTGTGTTCAAAACTCGGGACTTTACTATCTCCGCCATTCTTTCGTCAGACGTTAACATGGCCATGGTCGGAGTAGAAATGGTTCTTCCAATTTATTTGCAAACTATTCGGGGCGACTCAGCGCTAGAATCTGGATTAACACTTCTTCCTGGGGCTTTGATGATTGGGATTGCTAGTCCTATCACCGGTCGCTTATTCGATAAATACGGGGCTAAGCACTTAGCTACTGCCGGAATGATTCTTTTAACTCTAGGAACAATTCCATTTCTTTTCTTAACTAAGGAAACCCCATTACTATTTATTATCGTTACTTACTGTATCCGAATGCTCGGAGTAGGGATGGTTATGATGCCAACCTCTACTGCCGGAATGAACGCATTACCAACTAACATGATTAGTCACGGTACTGCTGTTAACAACACTGCTCGCCAAGTTGCTAGTTCAGTTGGGACCGCCATTTTGATTAGTATTTTAACCAACGTTACTAAGGACGATATGCCCGCTAAACACGTTTTGCACAATAATCCCCTCGTTTACAAGGAAGGTGCCCAAAATGCCGTGTTAAATGGTTATTCCGCTGCCTTTTCTATCGCAGTGCTCTTCTGTCTGGTTGGCTGGGGATTGTCATACTTGCTGAAGCAAAAACAAACTGTAGGAGGTGACAAATAATGGCTCTAGCATTAATTATTATTAGCGCATTATTGTTCATCGTTTCCTACGTGGTTATGCAACACGGAATCGGTCGCGTAATTTTGTACGTAGTGTCATTTGCTTTACTAGTCTTTTCTCTGACCGCCATTACGGCTGCAGACAGCTGGCATTGGGGAATGAAGAAAGAAACCGTCACTACCACTAAACAAATCAAACCCGTTAGTGCTATCAAACAAATGGATATGAACATGTTGGTGGAACAAAAATTAGGAACCAAAGACGAAAAAATCGTCGTTTATAAGTTAACTGACAAGGGTAAAACTAAGCATACCCAAGTAGACGTTAACACCACCAATAAGTATAAGCACGTCAAAACTGACAACGCTAAGTTAGTTACCCAAACCAAACAATACGTTTATAAGAATGATTTCTATAAAATCTTATTTGCTGGGTTGGGTGATGGTTCCGTTTATAAATCTAGAATTAACACCTTTGAACTTCCAGATAGCTACGTAGTCTTAACTTCTAAGCAAGCTAAAGACTTGCAAAAACAAGCTAAAGCTAACAAAAAACAACAAGCAGCTCAAAAAGCCCAGATGGCTAAAGTGGTCAAACAACAAATGATGGCCGCCATGCAAAAAAATCCGACGATGAGTGCCGCCCAACAAAAAGCTTTGCAAAAACAAATTGTGGCTAAGGTAACTGCCACTGCAATGGATAAGCAAAAGCAACAGTTGATTAAGATGGACCAAAGTAGATAGGTTGTTAAACCCTATTATACTGGGGTTATTTCTAAACACTAATCAAAAACAGTCAATGGCTCAACCTAACCGGTTGCTATTGGCTGTTTTTAAGTAACTAGACCTATTTAATGAAAACCATAAATTAAATTTCAAAATGATATTGAATTTATATAAAAATATAATCATAAAAAAATAAATTTCAATTTAAGTATTGCTAATTTATTCACTATCTTAAAAAATAATCCTGCTTAACTTCACATAAATCGGCCCCTACAATTACTGCTACTATTGCTTTTTTGAAATGTTTTACCAATTAAATTTTTGGTTTCAAAATTATCTAATAGCTTGGTAAATACATCAGTTAAGCCCTTCACATAATTTTGGAACGGATATAATTTAATATTGGAACGTATCAATTCTAAATAAGGTTGACTTTTCGTTAACATTAGGTATTCTTATAACTGGTAAAGAAAAATTTATCAACTCATTTTTAAAGGAGTATTAATTAATGACAGTAGATTACGATTCCAAAGAATATTTGGAAAAAGTTGACGCCTGGTGGCGTGCAGCTACTTACCTTTCTGGTGGTATGATTTTCTTGAAATCAAACCCATTGTTCTCAGTAACTAACACCCCTATCCAAAAGGATGACGTTAAAGTTAAGCCTATTGGTCACTGGGGAACTATCTCTGGCCAAACATTCTTGTACGCACATGCTAACCGTTTGATCAACAAGTACGACGCTAACATGTTCTACATTGGTGGCCCTGGTCACGGTGGCCAAGTTATGGTTACTAACGCTTACTTGGACGGTACTTACACTGAAGACTATCCTGAAATTACTCAAGATGTTGAAGGTATGTCACGTTTATTCAAGCGTTTCTCATTCCCTGGTGGAATTGGTTCTCATATGACTGCCCAAACTCCAGGTTCACTTCATGAAGGTGGAGAACTTGGTTACTCACTATCACACGCTACTGGTGCTGTTTTAGATAACCCAGACCAAATCGCATTTACTGTCATTGGTGATGGTGAAAACGAAACTGGTCCTGCAATGACTGCATGGAACTCAATCAAATTCTTGAACCCTAAGAATGACGGTGCCGTATTGCCAATTCTTGACATCAACGGTTTCAAGATTTCTAACCCAACTCTTACTTCACGGACTAGTGATGAAGATTTGGCTAAGTTCTTCGAAGGTCTTGGATGGTCACCTCGTTTCATCGAAAACGACGACATTCATGACTACATGACTTACCATGAAAAAGCTGCTGAAGTCTTTGATAAAGCTATGGAAGACATCAAGCAAATTCAAAAAGACGCTCGTGAAAACGGCCGTTACGAAGATGGCGAAATTGCTGCATGGCCAGTAATCATCGCTCGTTTGCCTAAAGGTTGGGGTGGTCCAACTCACAACAAAGCCGGCGAACCAATCGAAGGTTCATTCCGTGCTCACCAAGTGCCACTTGACTTGAAGCAAGGCGACTTGAGCCAATTACCAGAATTCGAAGAATGGATGAACTCATACAAGCCAGCTGAATTATTCAACACTGATGGTTCATTGAAGGCTGACGTTGCTGACTTCGCACCTAAGGGTGACAAGCGTATGGCAGCTAACCCAGTTGCTAACGGTGGTCGTGAATTCGGTGCTGCTCCTAAGTTACTTGACTTACCAGACTGGAAGTCATTAGCTAACGACATCAACGAAGACAACCGTGGTACTGAATTAGCAGACGGCAAGCGGAACATGGATATGAACGTTCTATCTACTTTCTTTGCTGGTATCGCTACTAAGAACCCAACTTCATTCCGGGTATTCGGTCCTGATGAAACTATGTCAAACCGTCTCTGGGATATGTTCAACGTTACTAACCGTCAATGGGAAAGTAAAGTTAACGAACCTTACGATCAATACGAAGCTCCAGAAGGCCGTATCTTGGATGCTCAATTATCAGAACACCAAGCTGAAGGTTGGCTTGAAGGTTACACTTTGACTGGTCGTTACGGTGTATTTACTTCATACGAATCATTCCTTCGAGTTGTTGACTCAATGACTACTCAACACTTCAAGTGGATTCGCCAAGCTGCCGCTCAAAACTGGCGTAATGATTACCCATCATTGAACTTGGTATCTACTTCTACTGTATTCCAACAAGATCACAATGGTTACACTCATCAAGATCCTGGTATGCTTACTCACTTGGCAGAAAAGAAGTCAGACTTCATCCGTCAATACCTACCAGCTGATGGTAACACATTGCTTGCAGTCTTCGACCGGGCCTTCAAAGACCGTCAAAAAGTTAACCACATTGTTGCTTCTAAGCAACCTCGTCAACAATGGTTCTCAGTTGAAGAAGCTGATGAATTGGCTAACACTGGTCTTAAGACTATCGACTGGGCTTCTACTGTTGCTGAAGGTGAAGATGCTGATATCGTCTTTGCTTCAGCCGGTGTAGAACCAACCATCGAATCTTTGGCTGCTGTTGATCTTATCAACGAAGCCTTCCCTAACGTTAAAATGCGTTACGTCAACGTTGTTGAATTAGGACGTCTTCAAAAGAAGAATGGTCTTCTTAACCAAGAACGTGAATTAAGTGACGCTGAATTCAACAAGTTCTTCGGCGAATCAGGTACACCAGTTGTATTTGGTTTCCATGGTTTCGAAGACTTGATTGAATCAATGTTCTACGAACGTCAACACTTAGGCTTAAACGTTCACGGTTACCGTGAAGATGGTGATATCACCACTGCTTACGATATGCGTGTATATTCTAAGTTAGATCGTTTCAACCAAGCTAAAGACGCTGTTAAGATTCTTATGGACAAGGGTGTTATCGACAATGCTGCCGGTGCTGCCTTCGATAAGAAGATGGACGACATCTTAGCTAAGCACTTCAAGGTTACCCGTGAAGAAGGTCATGATATTGAAGAATTCACTGACTGGTCATGGACTCCCCTTAAGAAGTAATTTAAGTTAAAGAAAAAACCGACTTTGCTAAGTCGGTTTTTTTGTGTTCAAATTTTTACCACCATTCATCAAACTGCTGCAGTAATTGCTCCAATGCTCGGCCACGATGACTAATTGCGTCTTTTTCGGTCTTTGTCATCTCGCCAAAGCTCTTGTCGTAACCGTCTGGCATAAAGATACAATCGTAGCCAAACGCTTCAGAACCGCGTTTTTCTGGCAAAATTTGACCGGGAACTTCCCCTACCGTCTCCAATTCTTCTCCGGTGGGTTTTAGCGCTACAATTGTGGTATGAAATACCGCTGTCCGATCCATCTTATCTTTGAGGCCGTCCAATACTTTTTGCCGGTTAGCTTCATCATCGTGGTCGCCAGCGTAGCGAGCAGAATGAACTCCTGGTTCGTTATTTAATGCCGTAACCATCAAGCCGGAATCGTCAGCAATCACAGGCAACTGGAAGTAACTAGCAATTGCTTGCGCCTTGATGTGGGCATTTTCCGAAAAGGTCGCCCCGTTTTCATCAATTGCTGGGACTTGGTCAAAATCCGCCAAGGACTTTATCTCAACATCCAAGCCCTTCAACATTTGTTGGTATTCAGCCACTTTATGGGCGTTTTGACTGGCAATGATTAGAGTTTTCATCGTTTTACCACCGTTTCTATCAAATTAGTTACTTTGAGTATAGTAGAAATAATTTAATTTTTCTAGCCAACTAAAAAACCCCAGCAATCGCTGGGGGTCATTGTTGAAAAGTTTACATCACGTCATCGCGACTAACCCAACCAATAATATCACGGTTAGGAGTCGTTACTTTTACTTTAATGTAAGTTTGCATTAAAACATCAGTATGCGTTGACTTAATCAATTGGCCTTCCAATGCTTCCACTGGTAATGGTTTTTCCAATTTATCGTAATATTGAATGAACGAAACGTCTTCGTTGCTAGTGAAATCCTTATTTAGAGCCCAGATAGCAGCTGCATCGCGTAATTCGATTTGTTGATCCCCAATTCCTAAGGCGGACAAATCGCCCTTTACAGGAACGGTCTTCATGTTGTCTCGATCAAACAATTCATTAACCACTCGTTCACTAGCTTTACCGTCCATCCATTCGTCGAACCGTTCGGTAAAGTTAATGTATTGTTGATCTGGTTGCCAGCCGTTTGTAAAGATATCGGCTAATTCGTCTCCTACTTCAGTAGTCGTTTTCACTAATTTACCAGGAGCTGCCTTGGTAAAGTCAAAGTAAAATCCTCGGATAGTACCTGCATATTGTTCCAAATCATAAGTGTAGAAAATGATTGGGCGCCGTAAAATTGAGTAATCAAACATTACTGAAGAGTAGTCGGTAATCAAGACGTCACTAATTAGATACAACTCACTAATATCTTGGTAATCACTCACGTTGACCGCGTTAGTAAACTGCGTCAAATCAAGAGAATTAGCAATCATATAATGGGTCCGGATCAAGAAAGTCACATCACTACCAAACCGATCTTGAAGTTCAGCCAGATCCAACCTTAATTGAGCGGTAAACTCATGGGCCTTAACAAACTCATCATCTCGCCAAGTTGGAGCATATAGAACTAATTTTTTATTCGGATCGAGACCTAAGTCACCCTTAATCCGTGCGATATCTTCTGGAGTGTAGTTAATTAAAATATCGTTACGAGGATAACCGGTTAGCATCATTTGGTTGGTATCTTTTCTAAACGCCCGACTCATAATGTCAGCCGAGTATTTATTCGGAGCAATCAGGTAGTCCCAACGGCTAGAATCCCGAACCACTTGTTGATGGTACTTGCCTGGATCATGAACTGGCATGGTCACTAATTGAACGTCCGTTCCAATAGTCTTAAGCGGGGTTCCGTGCCAAGTTTGCAGCAAAGTGGTTCCCTGTGGCTTATCCCATCTAAATGGACGCCGCGTATTAGTAATGAAGTACTTGGCCTGAGCTTGTTTTAACAAACCTTTATAGCCAAAACGAACAGTATACGGAATCTTGTGTTCTTGGAAGTAAGGAATCAAGTCTTCCCTGACGTTCCAGTACAACTTATACTGTGGATAGTTTTTCTTAATATACTCGTATAGGGCCTTAGGATTATCGGAGAATTGGCGACCGAAGAAACTTTCAAAGATGATGATATTCTTCTTAGGCAATACCCGTCCTAAGTAGTTGAGTAAGTTAGATTGGAAATCTTTAATCTTAAAGAAATGCCAGAACTTGTCCCAAATAACTGCTGTAGGTGGTTCTTGATCCAATTCCTTAGCATTAGCATTCAACATTGTTTCTACAACCGTCTTAGTTGCTTCACCGTCTCGACCATATTGAGCAAACCGGTTTGCGAACTCTGTTAATTGCTCAGCGTACTGAGTTTTAACAGAATCTAGGTTTTGAATAGCAGCAGCCACGGCAGCCGTATCAGAAACAATTGGTCCAGGCATTTGACTATCATAGTCAAAGTAAGTTTGCCGTGGACTGTCTTTGAGGAATTCTTCTTCGTCGTAGGCAAAGAAAATCATTGGACGGTTTAGGTAAGCATAGTCAAACATACTGTTGTCGTAGTCGGTAATCAAGACGTCACTAACCAAGAACAAATCGTTAATTTCTGGATAGTCACTAACATCGTATGCAAAACCTTCATACCGGCTCAAATCCAGTGAATATGCTAAATACTTATCTAGGTAAAGTAATACCACATAGTCCTCGCCTAACTGTTGCCGCATTAGATCTAAATCTAAGGTTAAATCGTTATTCTTACTACCCCGTTTTAGTGGCTTGTATAAGACCACTTTTTTACCTAATGGCAATTTGAATTGCGATTTAAGCGCATCTTTGCGATGTGGATCGCGATTAGCGCGCACTAGTTCGTCATTTTTCGGGAACCCGGTTTTCAGTACGGTGCGATCATAATCAAAGGCTTTAGACGCTACTAATTCCATGTAATCAGATGGAACTACCATGTAATCCCAACGCCGAATTCGATCAGCAAAGTCTAGTTGAATTTTAGCAGTGGCCGTTCGGTATTTAGGAGCATCGAAGCCCATTTCACGAAGAAAAGTTCCTCTTAAAGTTTCTACTTCGATCTGCCCTTTTCGCTTGTAGTACTGATTAGTTAAATTAGTACTTTGGACAAAATACTTACCAACAGCTAAATAGTACCAATACTTAAGGGTATTAGTTCTAACCACTTCTGCTCCTAAGGGAACATCTTCTTGGTCGTTACTAAATATCCAAACCGGTTTAATTTCTGGATGGTGTTCGGCGACGTACTCGTAAATAGCCTTATCATTACCGTCATAGTTAACGTTTGTACTATGAGCATCAAAGACCATTAACCGCTTATTAAGTGGTAAGAGCCGCATTAATGGGTAAATTAACGTGTAACTAACTGCACGTCTACCCTTCCCCTGGTTAAACCAACCAGCATACGGTTGCCGTACCCTTAATACATGGGAGTTATCCTTAGCACTAGCGAGGGTGAATTGAGCAACCTTGCCACCATTAAGAGTTAATCTGTCAATGAAGTTAGGGTTATCAGCCGATTTAGCTGGATCTCGATACTTCTGATCGATAACACTAAACCGCTGGAATGCTTGTAGTTTTTGATCAAACAATTCTAAAGTGTAATTATAGTTACCCGATAAAATTGCTAACCGCCCATCATCGTATTGAAGTGGTAAAACAATATTTAACTGTTTTTCATCTTTAGGTTTAGCTCCTAAGATATCAGCCAATACGAAAATATTTCGCCGCTTTTTGCTACTGCTGACTAAAATCAACCGAGATTTTTTCAAATCATAATTTGCAACTGGCTTAAGTAATTTTATGCTTTCTTTAAGTTGGTCATTAGCAAATTTATCACTAGTAACCGTTACCGCTGGATAGTTAACAGATACTAATAGCCGACGAGTTGATGCGTAGTTAACGTTTATCATGCGCTTATCAACGTTAAATGTATCAGCTGGTTTTTGGTAATCATACAAATAAGTACGATCATAGTTAGTAGTTAGATTTTGTACCAATAACTTCAAGGAAGTTCCCAATAAATCATTAGGAACCGTACTTAGGTCAAAGCGAACCGTCCCATCATTAATTTCTCCTACTACCGGAGCTAGTTCATCTGAACCCAAATCAATAATGGCCCGTTCTTCTGAGGCATCTAAGTTGGTATCAAAAACCAGTTCGCCATCCTCTTCTCTAGCGTTTTTAAGCCAGAAAGTAGAGCGAGCTTCCTTTGTGGCACACACAAAGCTTAAAGCATTTTGGCGATTATAAAGGGTGGTTACCACATTATTGCCTTGAACAAATTTCATTTTAAATTTGCCGGCTTTTTTACTTGGTTGATCAATAAAGGCATCCACCTTGTATTGTCCTGCAACCTCATTGGTTACTCTAATTTTCCAAATTCCTTGCCCTAACTGCTTAGTTGCGTCGTTCAAGTCAATAGAAAAGGCGTAGCGAGCGTGGGTCCATGGAGAATGAGATTTAAAAATTCGTTTATGAATTGGGGTGGTATCCCGGACGAAGTTAATAGGATAAACCGCATGATTAACAATATTGACCAATTCAGCCGAAATTTGTTCGTTAACATTGTTGTTAGAAAATGGACGCTTGGTTAGCGGCATTCGCTTAATTCGGAAATATCCTTTACCGTTAACGGTGTTAGTGTCCTTATCCAATTTCAATGAACTCAAATTTTGTACCGTTGGTAAAACATTGTCACTAGCATCCAACTGGTCAACGATTTGTTGGTCAGTACCGGGGATGCTTAATTGATAATGTCGACCGGCATGTTCTTTAATTTGATAAACGCGCTTAGCATATGAATATCGCTTCAACAAGTTCAAGTTACCGTGCGCAATTGCCCAGTATTGAAGTTGAGTTTTAAGATCTACTTGTTTTAAGGCCTTAGAGCCCCATAAGTTCCAATCACGTAAGAAACCATAGATTAATTCTTGAATATGGTATTGGAAGTTTTCAGCAGTATCCGCAACATCAGTAAAGAAGCTAGGAAGGTCTAAACTAACTACTTTATGAATAAACGTAGCATATAGTTCAGAGTCCTCAGTGACTCCGTTATCGATTAAAATAGTTCGACAAATATTAAGCTTGGCAGTTCGAGCTTCAAAATCACTAAATTCGCCCCGATCAGGACCATTGTAATCATGGATTTCTCGTGCTCGCCAAAGGTAGGCAGTCTTAGTGATTACAGAAGTATTTTTAGAAGCTAAATGAGCTGCCAAAGTAAAGCTCATATCAGTATCAACAGATTCTGGAGTGAACTGGATACTGTTGTTAGCCAAAAATTCTCGCCGGTAGAGCTTATTGTTAATCAAAGTATCGTAAATCAAATTAGGAGTTTCGACCAACGTAGTCTCAAAGCGAATATCACTAACTCCCAGTTGGTTAGGGAATGCATCTGTGTTACCGTCAGCATCAAATTGTTTAGTATAACCCACGACCATGTCTGAATCATGGTCTAATGCGGTTTGCACTAAGTTCGTGAATGCTCCTTTAGGAGTTTGATCCCGACTGTCCATGAAGATCACGTAAGTCCCAGTAGCTTGCTTCAAACCAGCAGTTCGATATTCACTGATTTCCCCCATTGGCACAACTACAGTTCTAAAGTTCGCAAACCGTGGTTCGTAGTCTGCAATTATTTCCGTCGCTAATTCATCACTTTGATCATTCACCAAGATTACTTCAAAACTTTCTTGGGGAAATTTGGTTTCTAATAATGAGTTTAATGATTCCTTAAGTTCGGTCGAACCGTTGGTATACGTGACGATAACGCTCAATAGTTTTTCGTTATTCATTACTAACAGATTTCACCTTTCATTTCCAATCATCAACTTAGCGCTTAGGCATCGGTTGATCTAAAAATACCGTGTTCACTACTCTTTCAGTAGCGTGACCATCTTCCCAATTGTTGAATCGATTGCTGAAGGCTTGATAACGATCGTGATATTCAGCAGTTACACCATCAATATGCTTAATAGCATTAATCACTTCATCATTAGTTTTCAACAATGGTCCTGGTAGGTCTTTATCCATATTAAGATAAAAGCCCCGCAAAACACTAGCATATTTTTCATAATCATAAACAAAATAAAGAATTGGACGTTTTAAGACCGCATAATCGAAGAACACACTAGAATAATCGGTAATTAAAATATCCGAAATTAAATATAATTCTGCAATATCATCATAACTAGATTCGTTAAAAACAAAATCGCCAAATCCAGAAGTATCCAAATGATCCGCAATGAAGTAATGAGTTCTCAAAACCAATACGTAATCATCGCCTAATTCTCGTTTTAAGCGTAAAATATCTAATTTCAAATCAAATTTATACTGCCCTACCCCATAGTACTCGTCGTCTCGCCAGGTAGGTGCATATAAAATTACCTTTTTATCAGCAGGAATGTGTAGTTTAGCCTTAATCTGAGCTTGCCGTTCATCTTTATCTGGCGCATTTAAGATATCATTTCTAGGATAACCTGACTTGATCATCTTATCTTCTGGATACATAAAAGCATGCTTGAATACATCAACAGAAAACTGGTTAGCCGTTACTAAGTAGTCCCATTGCCGTGATTGCTTATAAAAAATTTGTTTGTATAGCGGATTGGCTGACGCCACATTATCCATATCAAACACTAAATGCTTCAATGGTGTTCCATGCCAAGTTGATAGGAATTTGGCTCCAGGACGTTTTTGGAACCACTGTGGTTGACGCATATTAATAACTTGATAATTAGAAACGGCCATATAGTACATATATCTAAAGCTAAAGCGCCGAACAGTAATAGTATCTTTATGCTTAGGAATGTTAACATCTGCTCCCTTGGCTACAATCCAAACGTGCTTGTATTTGCCGGGAAAATTTTTGCGTAAGTATTCATAGATATACTTAGGACTATCAGAATAATTACGACCCAAAAATGACTCGTAAATCACCAAATTCTTTTTAACTGGTAACTTGGTGAAAACTGTTTGATACATAGCTCTAGGAAGACCACGACCGTGTTTTAAGAATGCTCGTTTTAAGTACCGTAAAGATACTATCCGTTTCATTTGGCGGTAAGCCGATACGTTTCTACCATCCCTTACCTTCTTCAAAATACTGCGACTAGTTCGGCCCAGATTATGAGTGGCTTCGGCAGGCAACGTTTGCAAATAAGTGGTCAAACGATTAAGAACTTCAGGTTGCTCTTCAGCACTAGTTTCGCTGACAACCCCCTTATAGAAGAATCGGTGAATTCGCCGTAATGCGTATCCATCAACAGCCGCCTTTAATTTAGGGGAAGTTAATTTAGAAACTTCGGTGGTCAATTCAGTCAACCAATTCTGCCAATTTTCCGCAAATGAAGCTTGGGTCACCGATGGATCATTAATGGGATCATTATGCCGTTCCTTAATATAGGTACGACGCACAAGTTGGGCAATAGTTTGACAATGATCCAAGATTGATAGTGTAAATTGATAATCACCATATTGTTGATTACCTTCATCAAATCGAGAGTTAGTGTCTAATACTAACTGACGGGACACTATCTTTCCAGCCACTGGCAAGAAATTATGAATTGCATAATCCCAATTATCTTGACTAAAAACAGTGTACTTATTAGTTAACCACTGTTGATAATTCTTGCCATTAGCTATTTTAGAATCAGCAATAGCTACCTGATTATCACTCAATAGATTCAACTGATGCCAATCAACGTGCTTTTTACGTCCTCGTCCTCCCCAATCAGGCAAATTGTCATTAGCCTCGTTAGAAATAATACTAGTCAAAAAGGAGCTAGCAGGTTCATACGTTGGATACTGACATAAATTTAAAAGTTGGAACTGTTCCACTATTGGTAAATACTTAGCCAGCGTGCCAGGTACCAAAAAGTCATCGGCATCCACAAATACTAAGTAATCACCAACTGCAGCGTCTAATCCGGTATTTCTGGCTCCTCCAACGGTGTCAGTAACACCTTTAAGAACGTGAATCGGATAGTCACTTTGCCAATCAAAATTAGTATTAATTAATTCTTGGTTACCAATTAGTAACCATTCAATATCATTAGTGCCCTGTTTATCCAAATTTTCTTTGAGTAATGGGAGTTTTGAAATATCGGCCGTTTTGACGGGAGTTATTATGCTGTACTTCATGTTAGATGCTTAACCTCACTTTACTTCGCTTGCCGAATAACCATCAGTAATGGATAAATCAGTTTGAATTTGCCGCTTTAAACTTGATCGTAAATTATTATCCAGGGCCTTAAAAGCTGGAGATTCAATAGCAGCTTGTAGTTCTTGGATAACATATGGATGGTATTGTTCATTGAATGCAATTGGCTGAGGAGCTTTCATCGCTGCCAGCAATTCGTTAATCCGATTTTGAGGAGCAATAATTCGCCGATCACTAGCCATAATAGGAACCCCTAGGTAAACCACATCTTCTGTATGCTGCAAAACGTGCATTTGCTGAGCTATGCTAGTTAAAGGTAAATTAAAGTTAAGAGCACTGATCTTTAAAGCATTACCATACGGCCATAATCTATCGGTCAGATTTGAAAAACGATCATTTTTAGTAAAAACTCGATAGCGTTGGATCATTGGTAACACAGCCAGTTTGTCAGCTACAGACCATGTTAAAAATGGCTTACTATCTAGCCCCACTTCTTGAACGGGTGGCAAAGTCATCAGCCTATCTGGGGTAGATCGATTAGTTATAAAGTCCGTCAAACTACGTTCCAGGTCTTGGTTGACATCCAAATAATAGCTAGTAATAAATTTAGTAGGATGAGCAGCTACTACCGCTGCGAGTTGAGCCAATGCCCCTGGAAAGAGTTTGTCAGTCACTCTCAAATTTAACAGATAATCGCCAGTAATCGGGCTAGCCTGTCCTGCCACCACAACTTCTACCGGAATAGCAACATTTGCCGTAGCATTTTTCACTGCGGTTACTTGATCAGCCGTTACTTCTAACCGTAAAGTAACAGGTTGATTTTGACCTGCTAACTGTTTTATGTACGCTATCAAATCTTCTTCAGTTGTTAGCGAGCTTAACGGTGTATTAATAACAAAATCCATAGTTTCTCCCTTTAATTTGAATCGTTTCTAAGACGTTTGCGACTAGCTAACTGTCGCTTAATTTGTTCATATACTAAGCCAATTAATAATGGCACGATTACCCCCAGGATGACTTGGCTTTCCCAGTTTCTAAAAATCATAAACCGATTAAAGTAGTCAAACGTTAGGCGATGCAAATACATGATAATCATTGAATGCTTACCAACAACGCTTAACCAACCAAATAAACTAGTTTGTTCCATCCAAATACAAATAATAAAAATTCCAAAACACAAAACTAGCGGTAAATACATTAATAGGAAAGTATTATTAAAAGTATGTGCTTTCAAAAACATCCTAAATTTAAAGTGACCATTATAAGAAAGGTAGATAAGAAATAGATACAGCCCCATAATTGCTACTCCTAATGAGTAATGCCATGAGGTTTCTTTGAGATGCTTGAAAACATAATAGCCCACTAACATATAAAAGGTAGTGATCAATACTACATCCATATCCAAGAACTTAAATTCTACAAGGTCCCAGTGCTTATAACTTACCCCTACCGCAAACATAGAAAGCGCCGTAATGAACTGAGCAGGCACATTTTTAATCCACGAAATAATGGCCGTAGTCGTAATTAAGGAACCCGTGTAAACAGTAATAAACCAAAAAACGGTTAAATTACCATTTAAGGAACGACCACCGTAAATCAGGCGAATAAAATAATCACGTGTATACGCCCAAGTAGATCCATCTAGGTAGTGACTAGCTAAAATTAAGAACGTCCCGGCAACAAAGTAGATAACAATGTTAGGCCAGACCTTTTTCTTAAAAAATTCCCAAATACCTTCCCAGTTAGTTACTATCGGTTTTAAGAAAAAGCCACCGATAATAAAAAACAGGGGCATATGCCACCAATAAAGGACTTTAAAACTCACATCAAAAAAATGTGTATCAATTGGATGAATCGCATGACTAATAACAACGGCAATAATACCAATCCCCTTAGCTATGTCCACCCACTGAATTCTCTTCTTCACAAAAACACCCCAATTATCCCATATTAAAACAATACTATGTTATCAATTATTAGTGTGATTTGCAAATTAGCTAAAAGCGATAAAGCAGTGTCAAATCAACGTTTACTCCCTTTATCCGAATAAAAAAGCCATAGGTTTCATAAAGAAATCTATGGCTTTTTTATTTTTTAAATTCTTAAACTGAGGGCGTTAATCGCCACAATAATGGTACTTAACGACATAATTGCCGCTCCGACCATTGGATTCAACATGAAACCAATTGGTGCCAAAATGCCGGCGGCCAGTGGGATGGTAATAATGTTGTAACCCGCTCCCCACCAAAGGTTTTCGGTCATCTTACGAGTTGATCTGCGAGCTAGATCCAAGAACGCCACGACGTCGTTTGGATCACTTTTGACTAACACAATATCAGCTGAATCAATCGCCACGTTAGTTCCGGCGCCCATCGCAATTCCGATATCGGCGCGAGCCAAACTAGGGGCATCGTTGACCCCGTCTCCAATCATAATGACGTGGTTACCTTCACTTTGGTACTGAGCAACAACTTTTTCTTTATCTTCTGGTCGGAGTTGGGCTTTGACTTCGGTAATTCCTAATTGCTTAGCAACGTTTCGGGCACTTTGGTCATTATCACCAGTCAACATTACCGGCGTAATGTTTTGAGCTAACAAGCTATCAATTAAATGTTTAGCGTTTGGCTTGATCTGATCTCCTTGCGCCACAAAGCCTAATACTTGATCACCACTAATAAGGTAACTAATCGAATTGCCGGCACTAGCTAATTGATCAAATTGTTGCTTATCATACTGTAATTTTTGTTTGTCCAGGTAAGCTGCTGAAACCAAAGTATACTGCTTACCATCCACTTCCCCACTCAATCCAGCTCCAGTTAGTTGCTGAACGTTGGTAGCGGCCGACCAGTTCAACTTTTGTTCCTTAGCAGCGGTCAAAATTCCGCGAGCCAGAGGATGGCTAGAACCGTCTTCTAAGCTAGCCATAATGGTTAAGACTTGGTCAGCGCTCAAACTAGCAGAAACCGTATCGTATTTGTTAACCTTAAAGTTACCCTCGGTGAGTGTTCCGGTCTTATCCATTAAAGCATAGTTAATTTGGTTAACCTGTTCCATTGCGTTGCGGTTGCGGATTAACAACCCGTGGTGGGCAGCAATCGAAGTCGTTCTAGCAATTACCAACGGCACCGCCAATCCTAAAGCATGAGGACAAGCAATGACTAGCACGGTCACGGCCACTGATAACGCCACCGCCAAGTTATCTACTAATAGCCAAGTCACAAAGGCCACCAACGCCACCGTTACCGCCGCATAGAAAAGATAGCCAGCCACCTTGTCCGCCATGTTTTCCTTAGCGGATTTGTGTTGTTGAGCACTGTTGACTAGGTCCATTACTTTAGCTAAATATCCGGTTTCACCAGTCCCAGTAACCTTCATAACAAAGGTCCCATCACCGTTCACTGAGCCACCAACCACTTCATCATCCGGTTGTTTAGTAACTTGTTGAGCTTCACCAGTCACCAAAGATTCATTAACGCTGGTGGTTCCACTGACGATTTTTCCATCGGCAGGGACCTGTTCTCCGGCTCGAACTTGAACTTGATCACCAACTTGTAGGTCCTTAATTGCCACATCTTCTGGCTTACCATTAACTAGCTTGTGAGCCTTATCTGGTAGTAGTTTTGCTAAGCTATCTACCGCTGAACCAGCATTCATCACCGTATCCATTTCAATCCAGTGACCCAGCAACATAATATCAATCAAGGTAGCTAATTCCCAGAAGAAATCAGTCACCATCGGTGTCACGTGCAAAATATCATTGGCGATCACGGCGTAGATACTATAGAGATAAGCTACCGAAATCCCCATTGTAATCAGGGTCATCATAGCCGGTTTCTTCTCACTCAGTTCACCACGAGCCCCAGTAAAGAAAGGCTTACCACCGTAGAAGAAAATAATCGTCCCAATAATAGCTACTAAATAATCAGACCATGGTAAAAAGGTGATCTGAAATGGTAACCGCATCCCCATCATCGGACTCATTATGATAACCGGAATCGTTAAAATTAAAGACACCCAAAACTTTTGCTTCAAGTTGCCCATGTGCATCATGTGATCACCATGCATCATCATATCGTCGCCACCGTGATCGTGGTGACCGCCACCCATGTCCATCATCTGATCGTGATTCATGTGACTATGATCCATGTGGGAGTGATCCATTTGAGAATGGTCCATCTGCATTTCGTGGGAATCATTCTTATGCTCATTCATTAGCCCGTACCTCTTTTCATTTATATTTGTAAATCATATTTTTCTACAGTCTACATTTGTAGTCAGTAAAAGTCAATAAATAACTCTGATAAATAAAAAGGGCTGACAAAATTGTCAGCCTTTTCTTTTATAAAACCATAGTTGAATCAATTCTATTAAACCTAGTTATACTATCTAAACGGAGATAGCGACCATTTCTTTGATACTCTTGGCCCCATTGTTTTTTTACTATATCGAAAATAACGATTGCCCACTTGCTCCTTAAATACCGTTGGAACATCTTTACTAGTTATTGTTCTAACGTTGCTTATATACGATCCCTTATGGGCCACAATAACCCAACGATTTTGGTTAGTATACTTTCCGGTTTTAAATTTAAGCCATTCACCGTTGCCAAATGGATCATCTGAAATGAACGTATCAACTTCTGATTTATTCTTAATAGGTAAGACTCCATATCCCACTTGAGTAACCAAAAATGGGTTGATGCGGTCAATTAATTGATTTTGTGTGGCTCTACCATAACTTAACAGCAAAAGCGCTGTAACTATCAACGCTAAAATACTGGTAACAATCAAAGCATATTTCTTGTATCTCCCCTTAGCTCTCACATCGCTACTAATCTTACTTACCACATCCACTTCTCCCTTCAACAATGAATCTAATGATAAATTTAACAAGTTACTAATCTCCACTAACGTGTCCAAATTAGGGTAACTGAGATTATTTTCCCAGCGAGATACAGTTTGTCTAGTAACAAACAACTGATCAGCCATTTCTTGTTGAGTCATTTGTAATTCCGTTCTGCGTTGTTTTAACATTGTTGCAAATTGCATAACTGCCTCCTTTCTAGTTTTAGATTAATTAAAAAATCGGCAAACGTAACGCTAGCAACGTGTTACATTTACCGATTCATGACAAAAAATCGCAAACCTAATCGCAATTTTATTAGTGTAAAAATAGCGACACAAAACAAGCTAACATCTCAAACAACACGGTCTCCATTCCGATATCACAACAACATTCCAACCAATTAGTTTTCCCGTGGATTGCGGCCATTACCGACCAGTAACTAGTTGCATTCCAGGCAATAAAAAGCGCACGACTCGCTCGTATACCGATTTGATTGAAGTTCAAGAAGAGAAACCATTTATTGAGCAATATGGTGATTACTACCAGAAACCAAACGGTGGTAACTAACAGATCTAATGCTATAGTCTTTTTCATTTTACTTCCTAATTTTAGTTCTTCGCCTCATTGATTTGTTTCCGATGATCAGTCCAACCAGGAGCATAAGCTACTCCCTTGATTTTAGCTTTAGGAACCAGGCCCCAGCTTCGGCTATCATACGACACAGTTCTATTATCACCCATAACAAAGTATTGATTTTTGGGAACGGTTGTTATCCTTTGCCCATGATAACCGCGCCATTGTTGGGAAAGCGTCTTTAGGTCAAAACCGTTAGGGGCAACATTCGCCAAAGTTTCAGTTGTTCGCTGAGTTTTGCTTATAAACTTTTGTGGCACTAGTTTACCGTTGATATAAAGATTTCCCTGCTTAGTGTATTTAATCCGGTCCCCCGGAACTGCAATTACTCGCTTTATAAAATTGCTCCCTTTGGTTGCCCCAGGCGCCACTTGGTAAGCATCAAAAATCACTACTGAAAAACGTTTAATTGGCTGTTTTCTTAGTAAAAAAACCCGTTCATTATTGGTCAAATTCGGTTGCATCGAGGAACCATCTACCCGAACAAAGGAAACTAAATACGTTTGAATTCCGATGGCTAAAATAATTCCCAGTGCTATTGGCAGTAGCCAACTTATTATTTTTTTCAATTTCATTGCTCCTAATTATTTTTGATTAGATTCTATTTTTTCAATAGATTGCTCTAATATATCTTAAATATTTTGGCAAATAAGTAATAAAGCAAGTATCCCATCAATCCACCGATTACCACTACAGATAAAAAGTTCATCAACGGAGACAGTTTTAAAATATTTATTAATTGGACAATGTATATTGCTAATATAGCCGCAATAACACTCTGTATCGCTGCAATAATTTGTTTTCTTTTCATGCTTTCTTACTAACCTCACTTTGCACTTACTCTCACCATCTTAAAAATGATTCAGATGCTGCTTCGACTTTCCGTTCCAATATTGCAATTCCATCGTGACCACCAATACAACCACGGTCCCAATCATTAGGGTAAGGCACCCCTGCATCCAAGTGATTTGGTTATTGCCTAAATCAACGGCGAGTTTATGAGAAACAACATCTGCTCCACTAAAGTAAGTCATGGGCAACCAATGCGCTATGTCAGCGAGCGGCGCCATAATCGGAATTAACATGTTCATTCCTACTAACGACAAAATAGCAATAAAAAGTGTCGGCAGCGTTTGCTTTAATACCTTAGCAATTAAATTAACACTGCAAACAATAAACAGCACGCTCAATATCTGGAGAAGTAACCCCTTACCAAGGGCAGTTCCTTGAAAAACATAGCCAAAAGCATGCGTTTTTAGTTGGTACGAACCCCAAGGATATTGAAAATTACCTATTCCAGAGATTAACGACGCAACCACAAATGATAATCCTAATACTAAAATCACTGCGCCCAATGCAATCAGTAACCCGCTTAAAATCGATTGATTAACAACTGCGAGTTCAGACAGTGGCAACAATGATGCCTTATCCAGTTTGCCAACGTATTGCTTAGTAAACAGCTGCGTACAAATTAAAATGATTACTAGGGTTAATAATATTGGCGAAATAAACTTTTCCAACCACAATGTAAACCCAATTCCAGTTGTCGGATTAGTTTCTGAAATCTCCAGAACGTTTAATCTTTTTAAAGCGGTGTACCAGCGATTTTCTTGTATTAATGAATGGGTTAACGAATCATCCTGCCCATTTCCAGTCTGGCGTTCGCTATTGATTAGTTTCTGATTTTGGCGAATCTGTAATTGATACGCTGTCGCCCAACGGTGGTGAGCAAGAGACCGCATAATTTGCTGATTGTAATTAATGTCTCTTCGTTGCTCCTTTACCGCTTGGTTTGCTTCAGAGGGCGTTTCTTTTTCTAACGGCTTTAATTGTTTTTGTTGAAAAATTATTTGCTCTCGCGTATTAGCAGATAAGGTATCATGAGTTCGATTTTGATAATTAAAAAATAAACAACCTAAACTAATCAAAGTAATAACAACTAAAATAACGCTAACCGAACGATCCTTAATTGTTTTTTTAATCAAAAAATTTACATAGTTCATTGCCAAATCTCCGTCATCGTTTCATTTTTTAGTTCTAATACGTGGTCGATAGCTGTCGAAGTCTCCTCACGGTAATGCGACGATAATAAAATACATTTATTGCGCTGGTTAGTTAAAGCTCGGAGGCGGTTAAACAATTTGTCGCGGCTTTCTTCGTCTAACCCATTACTGATTTCGTCCATAATTAGATAATCTGCATCACTTATTAAGTACATGGCGATCAGTACCCGTTGCTTCATCCCCAGCGAATACTTTTTAATTGGCAAATTGATGTAATCGGTCATTTTCCAAAAATTAATTTCGACATCTATTTCTAGGTCGGAGTGCCATAATTTTTTCACCAGTTTTAAATAATCCATTCCAGACATATTTTGATCAAGCCAATCAGAAGTTTCGTAATAAAAGACTTGGTGTTTGTGTTGGTCGAAAGGTAGTTGATCAAAGGTGACCGTCCCCTGATCTACCGCCTTTAAGTTGACCAGGGAATGAAAGAATGTCGTTTTCCCAGAACCATTAGTGGCGGAAATCAAATACGAGTTTCCCTTTTGAAACTGATAGCTAAAATTTTGGAGAATAACTTGGCGGGTGGATAGGGTTAGATTCTGAATGACTAGCATGTGATTGCTCCTTGAAGTTAGATTATTAATAGCATAGTTCATCTAATTAATTAAAAAGAGAACGTAGCAGTTTACATCGCTTGATGTAAACTGCTACGTTCTCTTTTTTGAGTTGCAAACCAACGATTGCAAGTTTGCGAATTAAGTTTGCATTAACCGTCGACAAACAAAAAAGTAAATAAGTCTACTCTAAATGTATCCTTGCTCGCATATTAAGCACTAATCAATTCTATAAACCTCAGTGTGGGTAGGTTCTAACCAATTATCGCTAAGAAAAATATACGTTCCCCATGCGCTGATCAATATGACAATGATACTGACTAAATAAATAGTTTTATGCAGCGCATTATACCTATTGTTTCGCCACATTACATACATTGGCAAAATAATTCCTACCGGGGGGACAATTGCCGAAGCAAGCACCAAAATTAATAGTATAAAACCTTCATTTCTATTCTGATATAGCTCGGTATTAATCTTGCCAAGTTCGGCCCGATCTTCTTTAATTTTTTGGTCATTATTTTTAATTTGTTTCCGAAGTTCTTCATTATTTTGTACTAACTCATCGATTGATTTTTGGTAGAGATCACTTAATAAAATTAAGTTGTCCATATCCGGATACGCACGACCATTTTCCCACTTCGATATTGACTGGCGGGAAATATGTAAGATGGTTGCCACATCATTTTGCGATAAATTTCGTGTTTTTCTAGCCTGTTTTAATTGAGACGCCACAGAATCCATTGATTAACTCCCTTACAATACAAATAACTACAAAGATAAAAGTAAACTTGATAACCCTCTAATACCGATATAAAGAATTTTTTTGCTCAGTTATCCCGTCTTATCATTAAAGTTGAACCTGTCGCAAAAAAACAAGCATAGCAATAACGTAAAGAACGATAGTAAAAATTCCGGAAAAGACAAGATATTTTAAATATAGGGTTTTATTAAAAGCGAAGTTAAACCCCTGCCCTACATACATTCCTACGTAGGCAGCTAGTAGTGCAATACCAACACAGACAATAAAGAAAACTATCATAATTTCTCCTATATTTTAATTAATAAAATCAGTATTCAGTTATTTTCTAATCAATTCTATAAACGGTTGTCCCTTTATCCAGCCAATTGTCGCTAATAATAACGTAGCAACTAATCAAGCTTATTATCATTACAATCAAAGATACTAAAATAATGATTTTGTAGAAACTATTATATTTTGAATTTTTGTAAAAAATAACATATAACGGCATTATCACCCCCACTGGCGCAACTAGGGAAGATACTAGAACCAAAATCAGCAGTATGAAGCCTTCATTTCTATTCTGATATAGCTCGGTATTAATTTTGCCAAGCTTGGCCCGATCCTCTTTGATTTTTTGGTCATTAGTTTTAATTTGTTGCCGAAGTTCTTTATTGTTTTGAACTAGTTCATCGATTGATTTTTGATAGAGATCACTTAATAAAATTAAATTATCCATGTCCGGATACGCCCGCCCGTTTTCCCACTTAGAGATGGATTGGCGGGAAATATGTAATATGGTCGCCACGTCATTTTGAGAGAGTTTTCGTTCTCGTCTGGCTTGTTTCAACTGAAGTGCTATGGATTCCATTATCATTCTCCTTTTTGGGGATAATGTAATGATACAACCCTCTCAATATATTTATAACCTATTTAGAAAAAAATAATCCAAAAAGCATATTTTTATTTTCCGTGAAAGTTGAATTAACTAGTAAAAAATCATCAGCTTTATTCATGAGATGTAATATGTGTTAAAATAATAGCGATATAATTATTAATACATAGAGACGGAGATTGATTAATGAAAAAATTAGGTATCATTATTACCACAGCCACGTTAGGATTAAGCTTATCAGCTATTTCCATTCAGCCAGCAGCAAGTGCAAGTGCTTGGACTAAAAAGGCACTTCCCCACAGATTACGTCACACTTGGTATTCAAAATATGGATATCGAAACACCATACACTTTTACGCTCATTCAGTTAAGTTCAAAGGAAACGGCGCTGGTATAGCAAGAGTAAAAAAATGGCGTTATATAGGTAACGGTAAATATCAAATGAAACTTAGTGATAGAAGTGGCTATCCATTCGGAGTTCATTATTTAGGTCGTAATCATATAACCGCATACACTATGGATCATTCTTACTTTAGATAATTTATTAAATATTCTGGTTATCTTAGCAGTTGTCATTAAAATCTAATTGTAATTTCATAGTAGTCATTGAAGTTATCTTAAATAAAAAGGTAGAGAAATCAATTTGGGTTTCCCTACCTTTTTGTTTATTTCACTTCTTTCAGACCAGCCAAGTTAAAACGACCGAGCATTGCTTGTAATTCTGCGATGTTATGATTGATGCAATTGGTTTGCAACTAGTTCGCAAACTTTAAGTTTTGAGAATAACTTAGGAGAACATAATAGTTTATATAGCAATGTAAACCGTTACGTTCTCCCCGATCAGGTTACCTTGAGATAAGATAAATCTATTGAAACTTACTTAATTATATAAAGGAGTCACCAATAACATGAAACTAAGATTTAGAAATTATATTATTTTTTAGTTACCCTGATCTTATCAGAAATCACCTTACCTCGGCTTTGGCCGTTCATATTTAGTTCTAGTTGGTCAGATCTAAAACAATCTATCTTTTTTATGTTAGTTGCTATTTGTTGTGGTGAAATCATTGAGAAATTAAAATTAAAATGAAAAATATCCGTTGGATTAAGTAGTCTTTCACTAGTAATAATTAACCATTCTAATTAAGGAGTGTTTTATGCCTACTAAGCAAAAAATAATTAAAAGTATTACTGTATCTGCTATTTTTATTATCATCTATTTAATAATGCTTACCTTTTTTCCAAGCGACACTGTCGAATGGCCTTACATGGCTGTTTTCATCATTGTTTATAATTTGAGTCTATGGATCTTCAATTAAATTGCGAACAATCAAAATGAAACTACGGCTTAAAATGGGAAGGAAATATAAAGTGAAACAAATACTATCAACTGCCACATTTGTAATTGGTCTGATTTTATTTCTAACACAAACCACAATGACAACCAAAATAATTGGCATTATCCTAATTATCATTGGTATTCTTACCGATCCGTGGGTAATCAAACATTGAAATTCATTTCGGGATAAACAGCAATAATTTGGCCATAAGCAACAAAAAAGCATTTCAGTCCAACTGAAATGCTTTTTATTTAATCTTCGTCATCCTCTTCTTCCAAGCCCGCCAAGCCAAAACGGCCAAGCATTGCTTGTAATTCTGCAATGTTGTGGTTGTTGCTACCTAACAAGGTGGTTAGGTAACCAGCTAAGACTGGTCGGTCTTCTTTTTCAGCCAACTTGATAGCCCGGGTAACGAAAAGGTTTTCGGTGTAGTAATCGTGAGCTAATTGATCAACGATTCGTTCAGCCGTTTCGTATTTTAACTCACCAGCCTCTTCTAACATGCTGTAATCTGCAAACTCTTGAGCGGTACTAGGTGCCATTTCACCTTCATCAATCAAGACTTGGCCCAATTCAAATAGTTGGGTTTGCGCTTGCTGCAATTGGTTTGCGAACAGTTCGCGAAGAGCGGTGCGATTTAAACCAGTAACGTACCAGCTAGCTTGCATCAATTTATGGCTTAAAACTTCTAAATTAGCGACAATGTGTCCCGTCATGGCTCCCGCGGTGGGAGTATGGTGATCCTGATCTGCTTGCGTTTGTTCTTTAGCCCACATTTGGGCTGGGGTTAATTCTGACATTTTTATTCCTCCTAGGCTTCTTTAACTTTCACGTTTTTAACTTCGTAACCGAGATTGGTAACCACTGCCGCCAATTGGTCAGCGTTCACTTGGTCAGCATCAAAATCGGCTTTAACTTTAGCAGCGTTAAACAGCACTTTGACCGTTTCCACTCCTGCTTGTTGCCCTAATGCGTTTTGAATCTTAGTCATACATGATGGGCATGACAACCCATCTAGTTGTAAAATCGCACGACTCATAATCATGACCTCCTCTGGATTATTTACTTAGATTGTAAGACATTGTTAGTTGAATTAACTTGATCTGCGTCAAGTTTTGGTTTTTTTACTTGGTATTTTAATAAGCGCATAGCGTTAAAAATCACGACGAGAATACTACCTTCATGAACTAGCATCCCACTAGCCATGTAGATGTAGCCCAGCATTAATCCGACTAATAAGAAGCCCACGGTCAAGATCGCAATCGTGATGTTTTCTCTTAGGTTGGCCATGGTTTTCTGCGCTAGGCCGTAACCATGCACTAGTTCCGCAAAATCAGAACGCATTAGCACCACGTCGGAAGTTTCTACCGCTACGTCAGTTCCACCTCCCATGGCGATCCCAATATCGGCAGTCGCAATCGACGGACTATCATTGATACCGTCCCCGACAAAGGCCACTTTATGGCCGGCAGCTTGTAACTCTTTGACGATCGTTAATTTGTCCTCAGGCAACAATTCTGCTTCTACCCGGTCCAATCCTAGTTGGTCCCCTACTGCCTGAGCAGTGGCTTGGTTATCACCTGTTAGCATGATTAATTGTTGGGCCCCTAAATTACGTAGCACTCCTAATTGGGTAGCTACTTCCGGTCTGATTTGGTCAGCTACCCCAATCAACGCAACTAATTTGGCGTTCAAGGCGACTAAGACCGTGGAGCTACCAGCTTGCTGCAGTTCGCGCATGGCGGCTTCTTGTTCTTTGGTGATTAACACCTGATTAGCAGTTAATAACCGTAAATTTCCCACCAATAACTGTTCGCCGTTTTCTAAAGTGGCGACTAATCCTTGCCCCTTGATAGTGGCGACTTGTTCAATCTGTGGCACTGCCACCTGTTCAGCGTGGTCAGCAGCGTAATCTATGATAGCTTTACCCAGTGGATGGTCAGATTGCTGTTCTACCTTAGCCACCAACGGCAACACCGCTGGCGCATTCCCATATTGCCGGTAAGCCGAGACGGTAGTTTCTCCGCGGGTCAACGTTCCTGTTTTATCAAAAACAAACGTATCGACCTTCGCCAAAGTAGCCATGACGTCGCCACCCTTAATCAAGACCCCGTGGTTGGCCCCGTTACCGATACCGGCCACGTTAGACACTGGCGCACCAATGACTAATGCGCCTGGGCAACCTAGCACCAGCACGGTAATTGCCAACTTGAAATCTTGACTGAACAGCCACACCAGTAGCGCTAGTACTAGCACCGCTGGCGTATAGTACGTTGCAAACCGATCAATGAATTTCTCAGCTGGTGACTTGGCGTCTTGCGCTTCTTCCACCAGTTCAATGATTTTAGCAAAGGTGGTTTCATCTCCGACCTTCGTCGCCTCAATTTGAACGGTTCCGTTAGTTAATAGGGAACCAGAAAAGACGGCTTCGCCTACCTGTTTCTTCACTGGCTTAGCTTCTCCAGTGATCGAAGCTTCATTTACGTAGCCAGCACCGGAAACGATCGTTCCGTCAACCGGTACTTGCCCACCAGTTTTGACTAACACAACGTCACCTTCATCTAAGAAATCAACGTCTTCTTCACTGACCGAACCGTCTGGTTGTACTACGTTAGCCGTGGTCGGTGCCATTTCAGTTAATTTCTTAATTGATTGGCGGGTTTTAGCTAACGTTTTGTTTTCCAAATAACTCCCAAAGAGAAATAGGAAAGTGACCACCGCTGATTCGGCGTATTCTTGAATGATAAACGCCCCAATTACGGCAATGCTGACCAGTAATTCAATACTAATGGTTTTATAGCGTAGAGCTTCAATCGCGTTAATCACTACCGGTATGGCGGCAATCACCGACGCTATCGCTAATAGCCATTGGCTAAAGGCTGCTGCCCCTAACCATTTGGCTCCCAAGCCCGCGACTATTAAAATTCCCGTTATTACCGTCAAATGATTCGTATGGTTTCTAATCCAACGTTCAAATTTCATCTTGACGTCCTCCCTTGTGTTGATGAGTTCAGTATAGGGGGCTTGGTTCGAAAAAAAATTGATGTGGATCAAGTTATGAAAAAGAAGTGTGAATAGTTCGATAAATTTTGAGTACTAATCCTAAATGGAATAATAGTTCGAGGTGATTTTCATTCCACAAAAAAAACGCCACCCATTTGGGTAGCGCCATACCTAATATTTAATTCGAACCCCTAAATAGCTATTAGCCAGCATAGCGGCTTGCTCTTCGGTCACTGTCAACCCCCGTAAAGTTTTCGATTCTAGTTCCAAAGTCGCAAACCGACAGGAGCTAAGGTCGAGGTTTTTCAGGCTAGTATCATACAACATTAAATTATTAATATCGCAGTCCACCAACTCTGTTTCCCGCAAATTATTATCACTGAAGTTAGCATCTTTAAGATTACAACTAACGAATTGCGTTTTGCGTACGTCTAACTTATTCAAGCCGGCTAGATCCAATAAGCAGTGGTCAAACAACACCTGACTCAGGTACGCTCCTTCTAGGTTAGCCCCCACTAACTTACAATCATAGAACTCTACACGATATAGAGTGGCATTGGTTAAGTCACAATTAGAAAAATCACAGTTTTTAAAAATAACATCGGTTAATTCTAACTTAGCTAACTTACTTTTAGTGAATTTAACCCGTTCAAACACCGCCGTTTCAATGATAGCGTGGGTAATTCGTTGTTTTTCTGCATTTTCATTTTGCACTACTTTGCCGCGCAACATGGAATCTATATCATCGTAAACTTCGGCGAAGGTGCCGGCCGTCAAACTTTCTGGTACTACTTTTGCAAACTTCATCTAGTAAGCCTCCTAAATTAGAATCGGAGTTCTAGCATACCAGATTATTCGCCAAATTAAAATTGCCACTGTTTTTTAAAATTAGAGCCTTGAAAGCCTAACCGATGTTGAGTCAACGACCTAGTTACTGGATTGATTTGGATAATCTCAAAGGCACTTTCGTTTAATTTACCGATTTGGCGTTGAGTTTTACCATCGCCACGATCACTAAGGCCGCACGTTACGGTTGCAAACTGCACATCGCCGCTGAAGGCCGCATCGTCCATATGAGTATGACCAGCTAAAAATCCCGCTACGTTGTGGTGTTGAGCTTGGTGATCCACAATAGCTTGATAAATTGCATGACTTTCTTGCGCAGCTGTCCCAGCAGCTTTACCGGTATTATTTTCAAACCGTCCGCCAGCATGCCAAAGATTGGGATCAATTCCGTTAACGGTGATGTGGTCAAAAATTACTATTGTTTTATCATCATCAATTTCTGCCAAAGTCTGTTGTAACCAGTTAATCTGGGCCTCACTGTAGTGAGTGTAACCGTGACGGAAAGTATTATAGTGTTCTTCGTCCCTTGGTAAATCCGGCATATCAAAACCATCCAAGACTAAAACGACTACCGAACTATTAGGAATATCATAACGGCCAAACACCGCCTGATTAGGATTTTGGTCACCAGTGGGGATATCTAGCCACTGATCAAATGCCGCCACCCGTAAATTCTGTGCGTCAGCATTGGTAATAAGTTGATTAGGATCATACCCCGCAACGTCACGGGAATATCCTGAATTATCGTCATGGTTGCCCTGCAAAACGATGAATGGCCGTTGCCCCATCTTCATGGCATCCATTGCTCGGGTAACATCTGATTCAGAATACTCTTTGGGTTGAATGCCATCGTTAACGTCACCGCCATGAATCATTAAATCCACTCCAAAGTTTTTGGCGTAATAACTCATTAATTGAATTTCACGAAGTGCTCTCATCGTTCCCGGAGTTTTCCAGCTATCAATGTGAGTATCCGCGATAAATGCAATCGTCACGGTCCCCGCATCCGCTGTTTGACTAATCTCATTATCAATTGCCTGCATTCTAGCTAATTCCGCAGCGGTAGGCGTTACCAATTCCTGAGATGGCACTTCTTCTACTGGAGCGCTACTATCGTCACCGTTAACATCATTTTTGCCAGAATGAGAAGTAGCTGTGTACGGCCAAACCGCTTCAATGGGCTGAGCCTTATTTTGGTCTTGAACATATGAAAAGCTCTCGAAGTAGTCATACTTGGGACTAACAGTTACCTGATTGCGAAAAACGTTCAGTGAACTTAGCGGGCCCAATGGCAAATACGAACCATCCCTTAACACCGCCCAAATTCGGTTATTAGCTACTACTTTTCCCTGATACCAGATTTTATTAACTGCACTTTTAGGATAATGATGTTCAATATTTAATAGTGATACATCCGGAGTCTTGTGACTATCGACTCCTTTACCGATTAATTTGATCCAACCCTGTGTTTCGAATTGGTGTCCCTTCAAATCCGCTCTATCATTAACACTAGTCAAGCTGGGCTTTCCAGTATCTTTACCGTGAAAATCACGAATTGAGTTGTTCTTACTGTCCATAAAGCTTCCCCCTTTAGAATTAAAATCCAACTTAATTATATGAAGTTTTCAAATGAAAACCTAGATTTTAGTTTATAAATCAAAAAAGGAGACAGTTTAGCTGTCTCCTTTGTGCTAATTATTCCAATTCTGTTTAATGAATTGCTCACGTCCACCCATTTCTTCAATTTTATATCTTAACGGGTTTTTACGATAAAAATCTTGGTGTTCTTCTTCGGCTACATAAAAAGGCTTTTCAGGCTCAATTTGGGTAACAATTGGTTTCTCAAATTTTTCACTAGCTGCCAACGCCGCCTTGGATTCTTCTGCCACTTGCTTTTGTTCATCAGAATGATAGAAAATCACTGGTCGATAGCTATCTCCTCGATCTTGAAACTGACCAGAAGCATCGGTCGGATCGGTTTGACGCCAATAAATGTCTACTAACTGGCGGTATGAAATTACTGTTGGATCATAGGTAATTTTAACAGCTTCAGTGTGCCCAGTAGTATGGGATGCCACCTGTTCGTACGTAGGATTGGCAACGTGGCCACCGGTGTAGCCGGCCACTACCGATTGAATTCCCGGTTGTTGATCGAATGGCTGAACCATACACCAAAAACAACCACCCGCAAAAATTGCATAATCTGCTGCCATTTACGCTTCCTCCTTATTAAACAATGCCAGATACTGACCGTAACCCTGTTCTTTGAGCTCTGCTACCGGAATAAATCGTAATGCTGCTGAGTTAATGCAGTAACGCAGCCCGCCCTTATCCTGAGGACCATCAGGAAAAACATGGCCCAAATGGGAATCAGCTTGCTGACTCTTAACTTCCGTGCGAACCATCCCGTAGCTAGTATCCGTATTTTCAGTCAAAGGAGTAATCGGCTTGGTAAATGATGGCCACCCACATCCCGCGTCATACTTATCTAACGAAGAAAATAACGGTTCGCCACTTACTACATCGACATAAATTCCATCTTGATAGAAATTATCGTATTCACCAGTAAACGGGGCTTCAGTTGCCGCATTTTGGGTTACTTCCCGCTGCAACTTAGTTAATTTGGCTTTTTGTACTGCAAAATCTGGTTTAGTTGTCATTTTCTTACCCTCCAGCTTAAATCTAACTCCGTAGTTAACCTACTATCTTAGCAGACAATCTTCAAAAAGCAATATTTTTGCTTACTTATATGAAGTGAGTGAAACTTTAAAAATTTAGGTGGAATTTTAAGTTCCATTTAAGCTGCTGTCTCTATACTTACAGCATAGTCAATTAGAAATTGGCTATACCCCCTAACTAAGCTGAAAATATGGTTACGAGTCTATCCCCTTATAAACATCCCCCTTGAATAAGAGATAGATAGAAAACTTCATGGTAAACTCCAATAATGTAGACTCGTAAGCCACAAAAAAACACGCCTGTTCCCGCAGGCGTGTTTTTCGTATGTCCATTTTAATCTGAAGATGAGGTATCTATTGGTAAATAAGGTTCTAAAATATCAGCAAGTGCCTGTAAATTTCGAGTTTGTACATAAACTCTACCCGTACCACTAAAATGGTTTACTAAACCCTCGCCAGTTTTAAAACCAATAAAGCCACTAGCAGCCTCAATATTATAATCTAAAGTTTGGGACCAAGCAGCAACATGATCATTATCAACAGCGTAGTCGTTAACATCATTAAGGTCTAGCGGAATTAGATCTCCATAAGCACTAACCAATAAAGTTCCTGTGCCTCTAGTTTCCATAATGAAAAAGCCTCCAGTATCGCCAAATAAAGCGGCACTGGTTTTTTGCCGAATCATATTATAGTTAACACTTTCGTCAGATGCTAAAAAGGCACCGGTGTTTAACCGCCATTGCTGTTTATCATTAGCTTCTAATTCCTTAATCACTCCTGGATTGCCAGGAGCAATTGCGATTTCACCACCATCAGCTGAAGAAGATGCGGTAGTAATAAAAATCGATTCTCCAGAAGTTATTCCCCGTCCTAGAGCGCTCATCAATCCTTTAAAACCAGTTTTACCATTACTATTTAAATGACCGTCCAAACTAACTTGACTATTAAAATAAATCATAGAACCATTTTCAATTTGAACTTTATCACCAGCACCCAAATGAATTTCAGCTATTGGAAAAGGCACATCGCCTTTTAAGTCGTAATTCATACTAGCTTCCCCCTTATTTAGTATCTAGGAGAAATATAGCACAGCTCAATTAATACTAACAGCAGTTAGCTTAGTCAGTAGCAACTAAGCCCCCAGCAACGTTACTTAAGTCAGGATGATCAGCTTTAACAATCAACTGTTCGTTAACAAATGCCATCATTCCCAATTCACTCATTTCTCGACCATAACCGGACTTCTTAATGCCCCCAAATGGTAATTCAGGTAAGGACGCCATGAAGTTATTTACAAACACCATTCCGGTTTCGATTTGACTAGCAACTTCGGCACCGTGATCAGCATCACCAGCAAAAACAATGCCCCCTAGGCCAAATTCAGAATCATTAGCCAAATCAATTGCTTCAGACTCAGAATTAACTTTATAAACTTGGGCTACCGGACCAAACATTTCCGTTCTAAAAGCCGGATTGTTCTTATCAATATCAGTCAAAATAGTTGGCATGAAGAACTGCCCTGGTAAGTCAATTGGTTCGTTGCCGTAATAAACGTTAGCGCCATTAGCAATGGCTTCAGCAACTTGGGATTGCAACTTTTCTTTGGCTTTTTTAGAATTCATTGGTGCTAACGTAGTGCTGGCTTTCATTGGATCACCAGGAACCACTGCAGCAAACTTAGCCTTCAGGCGACTTAAGAATTCATCGTACAAGTTAGCCGCTACGATAAACCGTTTGGATGAAGTGCAGACTTGGCCTGCATTGTACAAACGGGTCCGCCAGGCAATCTCAGCAACTTCATCAATATCAGCGTCTTCCAACACGATAAAGGCATCCATACCACCTAATTCCATCGTGTTTTTCTTCAAGTGTTCAGCTGCCGCAACGGCAACTGAGCGACCGCCCCGTTCTGAACCAGTTAACGCTACTCCTTGAACCCGTGGATCGGCGATAATTTCAGAAACTTGATCATAACCTAAGAATAGGTTGGTTAAACTACCAATAGGTGCTCCAGCTTCTTGAACCGCATTAACAAATGCTTCGGCGGATCCAGGAGTGTTAGATGCATCCTTTAAAATCATAGGATTCCCCACCATAAAGTTAGGAGCGAAGACCCGCATGATTTGATAGTAAGGGAAGTTCCAAGGCTCAACGGCCATGATGATTCCCGTGGCATGCTTTTGAACTTCTGCTTCTCCAGTAGCAATGGTTTGAATTGGAGTAGGCTTTAGCATTTCTGCACCATGCTTAGCAAAATATTCCGCAATCATCGCACACAATTCTACTTCGCCTTGGGCTTCTTTATACAGTTTGCCCATATCAGTAACTGCAATCCGAGCTAGTTGATTTTTGCGTTGCCGAAATTCGTCCGCAATATTCAATAAAATTTTAGCTCGTTTTTCCATTGCATCGTTTTTTCGCCATTCATGATACAAATTATCACTGACTGCTAACGCAGCATTAATTTGATCAGTAGTAGCATTGGGATAGGTCTTAACCACTTCATTGGTATATGGATTAACTGTTTGGTAAGCCATAGTTGTGCCTCCTAAATTTGTGATAAAAACAACAATAAAAAATAAAAGCCGACGGAGAACCCTCCGCCGGCCACGAACTGGTCTATTCCATGAAAAATGAAATGAACCGCTTTCATAACTGTAATAATAGCACATATATTTAAGAGTCACAAGGTCAGCTAATCACTAAACCGTTGTAAGATATAAATGGCGATAATAACCAAAATCACGCCGCCAAATTCAACCCAGTTAAACTTCATACCTAAGAACAAAAGACTCAAGATGAAGGTAACTACTGGTTGAGCAGCATCCACAATACTAACTGAAGCGGATGGGGCAAATTTTAAGGAATGTAAAATACACAAGAATGGCAAGATAGTTCCAACTACAATTACCGTACTCATTGACCATACTAACCGGGTGCTAACTTCTGGCACGTTAACCCAGAATGGGTTAAAGATGTTAAGAACTAAACTGGCGATTAAAAAGGCCCATCCCAAAACGATCATTGGGGAATAATATTTAGTAATTGGCTTAGGTAATACAATGTAAAATGCAGCGGTAACCCCTGAAAGTACACCCCAGATAACGGAAACCATAGGAATTGCTAATTGATGAATATCACCATGAGTGATGGCCAAGAAAACCCCAAGTAAGGCAACTACAAAGGAAACCAATTCTGCCATGTTAGGCTTTTCATGCTTAATCACAATCGCACCTAACACAATAAAAAGCGGACTTAAGTATTGCAAAATTGTTGATGATGATGCATTACCGGTTTGAATACTCATATAAAAAGTTAACAGGTTAGCCAGTAATCCTAATAAAGCATAGGCTACTAACCACCCTACCATGCGCCAAGATTCGAACACGGCAAAAATTTTCTTACCGTACATAAAAGCACTAATAACAATTAAAATTACTCCGGCTCCTAATGTTCGAACTGATAAGTACCAGCCAGCTGGAATATTTTCGCCTTGAGAAATCACTTGCAAGACGGTTCCTGAAACACCCCACATGATAGAAGCTAGTAGCGCCCATAAAATCCCACGGGTAACTTGGGAAGAGCTACTTAAATTATGATTAGTTTGCATTTTCAATCTCCATTCTCCATTCGTTTTTTCCAATATGATCTAGTATAGCATAGAGTTAGGTAGCTCGAAAACTGGTTTAGGTAAATATCAATTAATATAACTACGGTTAACTATATTTTCACAAAATTGGTCTATCCATTCATTTGAATTTCCAATTTAAATAAAATGCCTTTTTAACTTTTAATCTGCTACACTATAACCAAACTATCAAGGAGAACGCTAATGAAACAGGTCTATTTTTTATGCACCGGAAACTCTTGCCGCAGTCAGATAGCGGAGGGCTATGCCCGTCAATACCTAGGAGCCGATTGGCAAATTCAAAGTGCCGGAGTGGAAACTCACGGATTAAATCCCTTAGCCGTTCAAGTAATGCAAGAAGACGGTATCGATATTTCGCACCATACTTCTAAGTTAATCGATAACGACTACTTACGATCTAGTGATCTAGTAGTAACGCTCTGTGGAGATGCCCGAGACAAATGCCCTATGACTCCTCCCAGCGTACAAAAACAGCACTGGCCTTTAGCTGATCCAGCCCAAGCTCAAGGGACTCCAACAGAGAAGTTGGCAGTCTTTCGTCAAGTTAGAGATGAAATTAAACGACGAGTGCAATCTCTTTCATAATAAAAAACACTGAAAACCTAATGTTTTCAGTGTTTTTTATTAACTCATCTTTAATTACGGGGTTATCTAACCACCATCACCGAAATCGGTGCGTACTTAGCCATATAAGAGGCTTGTGATCCGAAATACTTCCGAATACCCGTTTTGGATAGCGAACCAATCACCAGTAAATCAGCATCCGCTGCTGGAATTACTTTCTTAACGATTGTTTCACCAGCCTCACCTTCAGAAATGATGATGTCCACGTTTTTAACACCAGCCCGCAAAGCGAGTTTACGATATTCATTAACGTGATCGTATAATTTTTGCCGTTGATCTTTTACAAAGTTCTTATCTAAAGCCTGGTAAACACTCATGTCATCGTCTTCAAGAATTGAAGTAATGATTAGAGTTGCATCATTTTGACGAGCTTCCCTAATTGCGTAGCGAAATGCCAATTGTGCGTCTTCTGAATCATCTACCCCGACTAAAATTCGTTTAAAATTTTTGTTTGGTTCTTGTTGTTGTGCCATTAACTACCAGTCCCCTCCAACTTTGATTTATTGTTTTGCTTTTTGTTCCGCTTCAGCTTGGACGTAACGTTGATTGCTGCGACGTAAATCCCAAATTACCCAAGCCAATAAAGCTAGCACTAATGCAATCGCGATGTAAGCCAATGTATCAGCTAATGCCAATTCAGATTGACTAGCACCGTCACCCATGAAGCCTTCAAATTGGCCGGGTAAGCCAATCATGTTCAAGTAGGTCAATCCAATTACCGAAATCCAACCAAGAATTTTGACAATTGTTGAGTTTTTGAACCGATCGTGCATTTCGTACTTACTATCTGTGAACATTAATAATGGTAACATTGAAAACGGTAATGCGAAAGCCAGAAAGACTTGCGAGTTATTCATCAAAGTATTCAGAGCTTCGTGTTGTTGAATTTCGCTTTGGTGACTAGTCATCATAACAGCGATGATAACCGGAACAACTGATAGCAAACGAGTTACTAATCTTCGAAGCCAAATTGGCATCTTCAAATGGATGAAACCTTCCATGATTACTTGTCCAGTTAAGGTACCGGTAATCGTGGAATTTTGACCAGAAGCAAGTAAAGCTACCGCAAATAAAGTTGATAAAACTCCAGAACGAGCAACCGTCTTTAAAATATCATTACTAAGGATATCTGGATTAGAAAGAGCGTCGTATAGACCGAAGAATGATGGATCTTTAACCCCACCATTCTTAAATACGGCTACTCCAACGATTAATAGTAAAGCATTAACAAAGAATGCCATGGTTAATTGAATGTTTGAATCCCACATAGTGAAGCGGACAGTCCGTGCCACGTCTTCTTCATCGTTATGATCCACAATTCTGGTTTGAGAAATCGCAGAATGTAGATATAAATTATGGGGCATAACAGTCGCACCAATGATCCCCAAGGCCCCCGTTAACGGAGTTTGTCCGCCAATGTGAGGAGTGTCGGCAAAGGTCTTAGTAGTTGGGACCAATCCCTTAACTACTCCACCCCAGTCAGGATCTGATAATGCTACTTGGTAAGCAAAGACCACGAAGATTACCAGGATTAAAGCAACCACCAAAGCTTCGATTTTCCGAAAACCAATTTTAGTCAATAAGAGCAATAACATAACATCTAAAACGGTAATGAAAACAGCAATGATTAACGGAATATCAAACAGCAAGTACAGCGCAATCGCCGCCCCGATAACTTCAGCAATATCAGTTGCCATGATCGCTAATTCTGTCATAATCCATAAAATAATTCCTAACGCCTTACTGGTACGGGTACGGATCATCTGGGCCAAATCCATTTGCGTCACAATGCCCAGTTTAGCCGCCATGTATTGTAATAGCATCGCAATTAAACTCGACATTAAGATAACAGACATCAAGAGGTATTGGAAATTTTGCCCCCCGGTGATTGAAGTTGACCAGTTACCAGGATCCATGTAACCTACCGCTACCAATGCTCCAGGACCAGAGTATGCTAATAGGGTCTTCCAAAATCCTTTTCCCTTAGGAACTTCCACCGTACCATTGATTTCTTCTAACGAAGGACCATTGGCGTAGTGGATCAGCTTTTCTTTCTTTTCTTTTTCAGGCTTGTTTTTTGCCATAGCTGCCGCCTCCTTTTTATTTCCAAAGACAATATTAACATATTTTAATTTAAAGTAAATGTTTTTCTTAGGAGCACCTAACTTTTATGATTGCCTATAGACGGGCATTTTCACCCATTATTTAGTCTCTAACTGGCCATCAGCTATTTGTTTCTCATATCGTTTACGTTCATTAGGGTCAACTATGTTGGTCCCGTCTAAGAAATGAATATCTTCAGTTCCTGCTTCCATCGCAGTTTGGTAATACCACTTTTTCCAACGTAAAAAGGCTAGGTTATCTTCTAACTGTTGAATTTTAGTTTCTAATTGTTGCTCGTGATCCGCTAAGAAATCGTATCGTTGTTCTAACGTCTCATCACCGGTCATGCACCAATCAATAAAAGTCGCAATTTCTTTAACCGGAATCCCAGCTTGCTTCATACACTGAATGACTTCAATGAAGTTTAAATCATGATCGGTAAATACCCGCCGGCCGGATTTATCCCGTTCTACAAAGGGCATCAACCCTTCTCGATCATAGTAACGAACCGTATCCACGGACACATCCATTTTGTCAGCAATATCGCTAATTTTATACATCTAAAAAAATTTCTCCCTTTTCCTTTACCTGAAGTTAACTTCAGGTTGTATATTACCACTATCAACTAGAAAGAGGGAAGAAATAACTATGAATAATCAAAAACCATTAGTCGTAATCACCGGTGCCAGCTCTGGATTTGGAGCCGAAATGGCTAAATTATTTAACCAAGCTGGTTACCCAATGTTACTACTAGGACGCCGTACCGAAAAAATCACAGCTCTCCCATTAAACTTCGACCAAATTATGGTGGAAGCCGTAGATGTTACCGACAAAGCTTCCTTTGAAGCTGCAATCCGGAAAGCAGAAGCCATTTACGGTAAGACCGATTTGTTAATCAACAATGCGGGAGTAATGTTGTTAGGCAACGTTTGGCGCCAAGATCCTAAGGAATGGCAGACAATGTTGGATACTAACGTTATGGGAGTGTTAAACGGGACTCAGATCGTATTAGACGATATGATGGAACGTGAACACGGTACCATCATCAACATGTCTTCTTTGGCCGGCAAAAAAACCTTCGTAAACCACGCAGCCTACGTTGCTTCTAAGTTTGGTGTTCACGGGTTAAGTGAAACCATTCGCGAAGAAGTTTCCGCTAAGAACGTCCGGGTTGCCATGGTGGCTCCCGGCGCAGCCGAAACCGAGCTATTAACCCACGTAACTGATGACGAAGCCCTCTCGGATTACGAAAGCTGGAAGAAGACGATGGGTGGCATTACCTTGGATCCAGTCCACGTAGCCGAAGCCGTTAAATTCATTTACGATATGCCACAAGAAGTTAATATTCGTGAAATCGATATTGCCGCAACCAGACAAGATTCATAATTACCTGTTTACTAAAAAAGCTGATGCCAAATTAGGCATCAGCTTTTTTAATGTTAACGATGAAACTGTTCTTTAATCATTCGGGCTTGGCGGGTCAATTCCGTCATTTCTGAGTCCAAATTAGTACTTAATGATTGAGCTTCCTGGTTGACCTTAGTCAACAATTCAACTAACTGGCACCGTTCTTCCTTACTTAAGTTAGCAAAAAGTCGTTCGCTCATTTGGTCGTACACTTGGTTTAATCTGTCAGTAATTTGCCGGCCCTTAGTAGTTAAATGAACGGTTAATACCCGTTTATCACTTAAGCTTGGTTGGCGGACAATTAATTCTTGGGCTTCCAATTGCTTAATACTAGCACTTACTGAACTGGGCCGAATATCCAGCATTTCAGAGATTTCAGCATTGCTAAGGCCATCATGGCGACTCAATAATTGCAGTAATCGCTGCGCTCCTCTACCGTGATGATGGGTTCTAGTAGCCATTACCGGCTGGTGGTTAATTTCTTTAAACAAACGAATTAGTTGAGTAGTTTCTTTTGACATAGTTTCTCCATCTTAATTAAATTGTGCTTGATATAATTTTGCGTAAGCTCCATTTTGGTCTAATAAGCTTTGGTGTGTCCCTTTTTCGACCACCTTACCGTCGTCGATAACAACAATTTGGTCGGCACCATATACAGTAGATAACCGGTGAGCGATTACAATCGTGGTTCGCGTTTCGGTCAAATTATCTAGCGCATGTTGAATTTGCTTTTCGGCTTCGTTATCCAAACTAGCAGTAGCCTCGTCCAAAATTACGATCGGTGCGTTCTTCAACAGTGCCCGGGCAATCGATAACCGTTGTTTTTGACCACCAGAGAGTTTTACGCCCCGTTCACCAACTTGGGTAGCTAGGCCGTCAGGTAATCCCGCAACAAAATTAGTCAAATCCGCCATTTCGATAACGCGTTCAACTTCTTCATCCGTGGCATCCTGCTTAGCGTAAACCACGTTATCACGCAGCGTTCCATCTAAAATAAACAGATCCTGAGAAACAATCGCAATGTGCCGGCGTAAGTCCTCTAATCGAAAATAAGCAATATTATCACCATTAATGGTGATTTGGCCACCATTTATATCGTACATTCGATCAATCAATTTAGTAATTGTAGACTTACCAGAGCCGGAGTGACCAACTAACGCCGTAGTTTTACCGGCTGGGACGTCAAACGAAACGTCTTCGATCGTCGGCATCTCGGAGTTGCCCAAATAACTGAAGTTGACATGGTCCAATTCTACTGCCAACGGTGACTTAGGAAACGCCACCGGATGATCTGGTTCTAAGATCGTTGGTTTAACTTGGGTAATTTCGTTAATTCTACCGTAAGATACCAATGATTGTTGAATTTGGTTCAATAGTCTCGTAAATGCCATGATTGGACTTTGAAGCATAGCCACGTAAGTTAAATATGCCACTAATGCCCCCACCGTTAATTGCCCCTTCATAACGAAGTAAGCCCCTAACGACAAAATGATCGCTACTTGTAGGTAATTCACGCCATCAATTAGTGGTGAGAAAATCGCCCCGTTTTGGGTGGCTTTAATCATATCACGCCGGTTTTGATCCGAAGCCTCGTTAAAACTTTCTTGCGCTAATTCTTCATTAGTATAGCTCTTAATTAGATCAATTTGAGTCAGTGTATTTTGCATTTGGTTGGACATTTTTGACTGGGACAGTCGGGCAGCCCGGTAAGCTTTATGAATTCGATCCCTGAAAACCCGATAAATCACAAACATTAACGGAAAAGTTACCGTTACCGCCAGCGCCATTTGCCAGTTTACGATATAAATAAAGACCAACACGCCCACAAAGGTGAACAAATTGCCAATCATTGACAGCATGTTGGAGGAAATCATACTTTGTAAGTTGTTAATGTCGCTAGTTAATCGCACCATCAAATCCCCGGTTTTGCTAGATTCAAAGAAAGCCGTATCTTGGCGCAATAAATCATGATACAAATCATTTCGCAATTCAGTAATGGCTGATTGACTCATTACCCCCATATAATATGAGGAAAAATAATTAAGTAACCCTAGAACCACTGCTGTCAGTAATAATCCCCCAATTACTAATGCTAGCCAGTGAAGATCCTTCATTGGAATTATTTTATCGATAATTATTTTTTCAAATTGTGGCATTACGAACTGTAAAGCCGTAATTAAGGTCAATGCTAAAATATTAACCACTAAAATCCACTTTTGCTTCAAGACTTTATTGAAGACAAACTTGAGCATATCTTTAGTGGTAACCTGCATTTCTTTTTGGTCATCCATTTAAGCCACTTCCTTTTTAAGTTATTTCGAATTTAGTTAGTTTATTAGTTAAAAACTAACGATAAACTATCTTATTCCATTTAATTTCGAAAGTCAATTAAAAGAACCGATTATTTTATCTTAGCAAATCGTTAAAAAATCGTATAAAAATTATCCATTTTGCGTTATTCTTAACAAGAAGTATTTTCACTACTTTGTAAGGAGGAAGGCCATATGGCTAAGAAACAATTATCAAAATCCGCTTACGGCGGCGTACCTGGTGACAAGTATGTTCCGTTCGTAAGCGAAAAGGACAACAAGGGTGGCAGTCCCGTTATTATGATTATGGGTGCTATCCTTGCTATTATTTTCGCAGCATCAACTGCTTATTCTGGAATGAAAGCCGGACTAACGGTTTCTGCTGGTATCCCAGGAGCTATTTTAGGTTCCGGGATGGTCAGCTTGTTTGCCCGTAAAAAAGGAATTTTAGGAGTTAACTTACTTCAAGGCATGTCCAGTGGTGGTGAAGCCATCGCCAGTGGGATGATCTATGTGTTACCTGCTATTGTTTTAATTGGTAGTAAAGTTAATTTAATCACCGGATTTTTAGTTGGGGTGGTTGCCGTTCTATTTTCACTTGGGGTATCATCATTAGTTTATAACTACCTCATTGTACAAGAACACGGTAAGCTTCTTTACCCAGAATCCATGGCTATTTCAGAAGCAATGGTTGCTTCTGAAACTGGTGGTGAATCCCTTAAGATGATGGGAATTGGTTTTGGAATTGGTGGGATCATCACTTTCATGACCACACAATTCATGGGCTGGGTCAACTCTATGATTTCTTTCAAAGGAAACAAATCATACCGTTGGCAAATGTCTACCGAAGTTAATCCAATGTTACTCGGGATCGGTTTTGTTATCGGTCTTGATGTTTCGATGACTATCATGGCCGGTTCTATCTTGGCTAACTTTGCAATTACTCCATTAATTAGTTACTTTACCAGCATGGCTGGTAGCAGTGCCCACGTTTGGAATGATTCAGCATTGTTAGTGAACCAAATGGATGTTTCCGGTGTTTCTGGTAACTACGTTAAATATATCGGTGCCGGAATGATGCTTGGTGGGGGGATTATTGGTGCTATTAAACTAATTCCTGCTATCACTGCTTCTATCAAGAGTACTTTAGATGCAAGAAAGAGTGCTAACGGCGATTCTAACGCTAACGGAATGATTTCCTTGTTAGCTGGTATTATCGGAATTTTCGTAATAAGTATCTTCTTTGCTAAAAACATTATGATCGTGATTGTCGGTGGAATTTTAGCCGTAATCCTTTCCTTCCTATTCGTTATTGTTTCTGCACGAATGGCCGGAACAATTGGGGCTTCCAACAACCCGGTTTCTGGGATGACTATTGCCTCATTAGTTATTATGACTTTAATCTTCGCAGTTGCCGGTTGGACTAGTACCAGCCATATTTCCATCCTATTAACATTTGGGGTTTTCATTGTTACCGCCATTTCAGTCGGTTCTGGTTACATGCAAACCCAAAAAGCTAGTTTTATTATCGGTGGTAACAAAAACGAAATGGCTAAATACTATGCCGTTGCTGGTACCATCGGTACTATTGTGGTTGTTGGGATGACAGTTGTCTTGACTCCTCAACTTCGTATTACTGGTGCTAACCCACCATTTGCGTTACCACAAGCTAACTTGATTGCTGCCTTAACTCAAGGAATCATGTCTAACAAGCTTCCTTGGGTCATGGTAATCGCTGGTTTGGTCATTTCTGTGGTACTTCTTATGTGGGGCCTTCCAGTTATGACTATTGCCCTTGGTTTTTACTTACCAATCTCAACTACTTCTATTATCTTCATCGGTGCGTTGGTTCGCTTAATTGTGGAACAAGTTTCTAAGCACAACAAGGCCCTTTCCGACAAACGAGTTCAAGGTGGGGTTAGTCTTTCATCCGGGTTGATCGCCGGTAGTTCTATTATTGGTTTGATCGGGATCTTCTTGCATATCTTCAACGTTATCAAGACTAGAACCCTTACCGGATTTGCCGCAAGTAACGAAATGGCTTGGATTGTCATGGCGATTATGATCATTGCCGTTATTATTCCAATCCTTAGAGTTAAGGAAGATCCTAAAGATGAAACGTCGGAAGAAAAATAAACAGGCTGATTTAATCACAGACGCTGAATTAAAAATAATGGTATACAAGAAGAATCCCGAAGCCCATTACACAGTTAAGGAAGGCATCGTCACCATCGAAAAGGACGAAGACCATCCCATCCAAAACTTTTTTCGTAAATTGCATTTTAAAATTCCCGCTAAAAGTTATTTGGAATTAGACCAGTATGGTAGCTTCGTTTTTCTAGCTATTGACGGTCACACCAGCGTTTACCAAATTGGTCAACGCTTGGCCGAGCAGTTCAGTGAGGCTGATGAATATCGCTACAGTCGCTTAATTATGTATTTGAATCAAATTGCCAACGTAAATCATTTAGTTGAAAGAGTTAAATAGGAGATTATAAATATGACAGATTTAGATCGTTTAGAAAACTCAGCATGTACTTCCATCATGGTTGGTAAAAAAGCTTCCATGGATGGCTCAACTTACATTTCTCGTAACGAAGACCGGGTAGTAGCAATTCACCCTAAGCGCTTCTTCGTCCAACCCGCTGTTACTGGCAGAAAAGAAACCTATGTTTCTCCATATAACCATCTAACAGTTCCAATGCCTGCTGATGGCATGCGTTATACGTCTACTCCTAACGTTGACCAAAGTGAAGGTCCTAACGAAGAAGACGGATTTAACGAAGCTAACGTTGGTGAAAGTGCCACCGAAAGTGTTTACGCTAACGAAAGAGTTCTTGCCTACGATCCATTCGTTAAAAACGGCTTTGCCGAAGACTCTTTGACCACTTTAGTATTACCTTTCATTCACTCAGCTCGTGAAGGGGTTGAATACCTAGGTAACTTAATCAAGGAATACGGTTCTGCTGAAGGTAACGGAATCCAATTCAATGACGAAAATGACGTTTGGTACATGGAAATTGTTACCGGTCATATGTGGGTTGCCGTTCGTATCCCTGATGACTGCTACGCCGTAGCTGCCAACCAAATTGCGATCCAAGACATCGATTTCGATGATCCTGACAATTACATGTGGGCAGACGGAATTCAAGAATTCGTCGCTGACAATAACTTGAATCCGGACGAAGACGCATGGAATTTCCGTCACATCTTCGGAACCGATACTCAAAAAGATCACCATTACAACACTCCTCGAGTTTGGTTTGCTCAACGTTACTTCAGTCCTTCACAGACTAAGGACCAAACTCCAGAAGATCCTGAAATGCCATTCATTCGCAAACCAGATCGCAAACTTTCTGTAGAAGATATTCAATACGTTTTGAAATCTCACTACAACGAAACTAAGTACGATCCATTGGGAAATGGTAGTGATTTTGATCGCCACGTTTACCGAGCAATCTCACTTTCTCGAACTGCTCAATCACACATTTTGCAAATGCGGGATAACAAGAAGTTCGGTAATGCCGGTGTGCAATGGGTTGAAATGGGAGTTCCTAGCTTCAGTCCTTACGTACCATTCTTTACTAACGCTACTGACACCGCTGAATCATACCGTGAAGTCCCTGAAAAGATGGACCTTAAGAGTTCTTTCTGGCTTTACGAAGCATTGGCTACAGTGGTTGAATCTCACTATAGTGAATTCAGTGAAGAAAACTTGGATTACCAAAAGAACCTATCAGAATGGGCTCGGCGCAAAATTGCTGAAGTCGACAAGGAAGCTGCTAACCTTTCAGGTGATGCATTAACCGAATACTTGACTAAGCAAAACAAAGAGATTGCCGATCACTACAACCAAGAAACTAAAGCCCTCCTCTTCAAGCTATTGACGGACGGAGCAGAACTTTCGAAGTTGACGTTCAAGATGGATCCAAACTTGTAAAGTGCTGAACCTCACGGGTACTTTCGAGTACCAATGAAAAAATGCTGAATAGTTCGATTTGCTTTTTAAATCGCTATTTGGCATTTTTATGTTGGACGGAAAAAGTAGTGAGGTGAAGCCGTTTTTAATTAAAGTGCTGGAGAGAAAAACTAAATTTCTAAAAGAAATTTTTAGTTGAACCTTCGCAAGGTTGGCTAGAGTTTTGTCTTTTGAAACTCAGCCGACTACTACGTCCGGGAACTAACGAGTTTCTAACTACAAAATAACAGGTAGTTCGGTGAATACCGCTACCTGTTATTTTGTAGTTAGGCGAGTTAGTTGAGTGCCAAAGCCGATTTACGAATTGCTCGTTAGCTTCAAAATTAATAAAGGTCACTCATTTCATTGAGTGACCTTTTTTTCATACTTCAAATACGCAATATCATTAATCTGTTTTGCCGATTTTAACACCATCTTGCGCTCTTGGGTTTGCTCGTTGAACAATGGAATTCCGCCACCCAGAATAGTTGGTAATACAGCAATAATATAGCTATCAATCAGATTGGCATTTACCAATGGTGCAATTAAGCTACTTCCGCCAATAATCCAAATACCTTCACCGGCTTCTCGACGTAATTTTTCGACTAATTCAACCACCGGTTCATTCACAAAATGCCGATCAGCTATTTCAGGCGTGGGGTGACTAGTCAAAATATAGCTTTGTTGCTGCTCATATGGATAGTGATCCGGCATCAATTCATTCACCACTTGATCGTATGTGGTTCGTCCCATCACCACTGTATCAACATTAGCCATTAAATTTTCATATTCATGATCAATACTTTCATCTCGTTGTGGATTCTCTAAAAAATTAATATTCCCGTTCGTTTTAGCAATGTAACCATCTAAACTTTGAGCAATAAATAGAACTACTTTACGCATCTCACCACTCCCTTTGCGCTATTATACATTAAAATACCTGTATGCTATGATGGAGACGGTTACAATTTTGAACGCGAAGGAGAAGACACTATGGAATTTCGGAAATTAGGAAAAACTGGTTTTAATATCAGTGAAGTTTCTTTGGGAACTTGGCAATTGGGATCCAAATGGGGTGAACCCTTTGATGAACAAGACGCCATCAAGACGCTAGAAGCTGCTTACCAGTCCGGCGTCAATTATTTTGATACCGCTGATATTTATCAAGACGGGCTCAGTGAACACGCCGTAGGTCAGTTCCTCAAATCCCACCCAGAAGTTCACTACTCCACCAAAATTGGCCGTAGAATCGAACCACACACAGTATCCAACTACACTCCTGACAATTTAATTGCCTTTGTAGAAAGTTCTCTTAACAATATGGACGTTGATTCCTTAGACTTAGTGTTACTCCACTGTCCCCCAACCGCCGTTTACTATGATCCAACGGTGTTTGCTACTTTAGACGAGCTCAAAGCCGAAGGTAAAATTAAAAACTACGGGGTCAGTGTAGAACGAGTTGAAGAAGCAATCAAAGCCCTTCAATTCGATATTTCCGCCGTTGAAATCATCTTTAACATGTTCCGCCTACGCCCAGCAGAAAACTTCTTCCGTTTAGCTCAAGAACACAACGTGGGAATCTTAGCGCGGGTCCCACTGGCTAGCGGCTTGCTAAGTGGTAAATATACCGCTCAGACTCAGTTCGGCAAAGAAGATCACCGAAACTTTAACCGCAATGGTGAATCTTTTGACAAGGGTGAAACCTTCTCTGGAGTCGATTATCTAACTGGAATTAAAGCGGCTGACGAACTTAAACAACGCTTAGGAACCGACGACTTAGCTGGAATGGCTTTACGTTACATTTTAATGTACGATGCCGTCTCAGCTGTCATCCCAGGAGCTAGCAAGCCAGAACAGATTACTCAAAACGCCGCTGCCGCTAAATTACCTGCTTTTACAGCTGAACAAATGCAGATTGTGACGGATGTTTATAATAAATACATCAAAAATCCAGTAGAATATCTCTGGTAACCACTGAGAGGCCTAGTATTTTGGCAATAAATGACCTACAATGATAATCAAACTAAGTAAAGGGATGAGCATTCATGACAAAACGCATCAAAGGTTCATGTACCACAATTCTAGCAGGTAAGGCGGCCACTATTGATGGCTCCACCCTTATCGCTCGGAACGAAGACGGTGCTGGACCATTAAATCCGCAAAAGTTTGTGGTGGTTAATCCCGAAGATCAACCTCGCCACTATCAAGCGGTACTCAGTTCAGTTTCAATGGAATTGCCTGACAATCCAATGCGCTACACAGCCACTCCTGACGCCACAGATGGCCACGGAATTTGGGCTGGTGCCGGAATCAACAGCGAAAACATCGCTATGACCGCCACCGAAACCATTACCACCAATTCTCGAATTTTAGGAATTGATCCATTAGTCGAGAATGGTTTGGGTGAAGAAGACTTCACTACTCTGGTATTGCCATACATTCACTCCGCTCGCGAAGGGGTAGAACGTTTGGGTGCATTAATTACTGAATACGGAACCTACGAAACTAACGGAATGGCCTTTTCAGACAAAGACGAAGTTTGGTACTTTGAATCCATCGCCGGCCACCACTGGGCTGCAATTAAAATTCCAGATGATGCCTACGTTGTTGCTCCTAATCGTTTCAATATTGATGACTTTGAATTTGATTCTGATGACACTATGTCCTCAACTGATTTGGAAGAGCTTATCAACAAGTATCACTTGAATCCTGACCAAGAAGGTTATAATCTCCGTCACATTTTCGGGAGTGCCACTATCAAGGATACCCGTTACAACAACCCTCGGGCTTGGTACGGCCAACAATACTTCAACCCCGAAATGGACACCTCTCCATTGGATCAAGATTTGCCTTTCATCTGCCGGACCGACAAGAAAATTTCCGTTGAAGATGTTAAATGGGTATTGAGTTCTCACTACCAAAACACCGTTTACGATCCATATGGAACTTTAGGTACCGACGAAGAAAAAGAACTCTTCCGACCAATCGGCATTAACCGAAACCAAGAACTTCACATCTTACAAATTCGAAATGACGTCCCTGCTGAAATTGCTGGCATTCACTGGCTAGCCTTTGGTCCTAACACCTTTAACGCCGTAGTTCCATTCTACTCAAACGTTAAGGACACCCCTAAGAACTACAAGAACACCACTGGTGAAACTGACCCAACCAACATTTATTGGTTAGGTAACATCATGGCCCTCATGGGTGACGCAGACTTCCCATTGTACGAAGACGAAGAAAATATCTTCGAACAAAATACCGTTGCTGGTTGCCGTAACTTACAAATTAAGGCCGACCAAGAAGTAGCTAACCAAACCGATAAGCAAGCTTACTTGGAAGACATCAACAACCAAATGGCAGACTTGTACCAAAAGAACGCCAACCGCCTATTGGGTCGCATGTTAGCCTTAGGCGAACCAAAGATGAAGTTACAATTTACGTTAAATGACTAACCTAAATAGTTAGCAACAAATAAAAAAGAGATAATAACGTCTACTTAATCGTTATTATCTCTTTTTTGTTAGTCGGAAATTTAATCTTAATTTTCGATTCTAATTACTTGAAAACCTGCTCTCTTTCTTGCATTAATAGTGTATGTACTAAATTAAATCAAGGGGGATTTATTTATGGTCAAAAAAATTGCTTTAGAAGAACATTACTCAGATCCAGCCACTACTAAACGGTTTACTAGTCCCGCAACTGGCAAATTCTTTGGGGAAGAATACTACGCTTTTATTGCCAAAAATTTATGGGGCAACGTTGCTGAATATGCAGACGATCTCCGCCAAACTGACATTGAACATGCAGTCATGTCTATCAACGGCCCGGGTGTTCAAGCGGTAACTGAACCAGAGCTTGCCGTCAGAATGGCTCAAAGAAGTAACGACCTAGTCACCGAAGAGTACGTTAAATTTGATTCCAAACGTTTCAGCGCTTTTGCTACTGTAGCTTTACAAGACCCTCAAGCCGCCGCTGATGAACTGGAACGAGCAGTTACTAAGCTAGGCATGAAAGGGGCACTGATCAATGGTTTTAGTGACCTGGCTAACAATCAAGTGGTCTTCTTAGATGACCCTTCAATGGAAGTTTTTTGGGCTAAGGCTGCCGAATTAAAAGTACCAGTATATTTGCATCCCCGTTCACCTCACGCCGATCAATCTGCCATCTACACAGGTTTTCCGGGATTAACTGGTTCTGCTTGGGGCTACACCCAAGAAACTGCAGTACAAGTCATTCGTTTAATGATGAGTGGCTTATTCGATCGTTATCCACATCTTCAACTAATTATTGGCCATTTAGCTGAAGGGCTACCATACAATTTACCTAGAACTCAAGAACGCCTTTATAAACAAAACAAAGGTACTATGGGTGGTCATTATGAACGGCCTTTAATGGATTATCTAAGAACTAACGTATGGGCCACTACGAGTGGGCATTTTAATACTTCTTCGTTCATGAATGCACTAGACGTAATGGGCGCCGATCATTTAATGTTTTCCGTTGATTGGCCTTACGAAACCAATAAAGATGGTGCCAGCTGGTTTGATCAATTACCAATTGATTTAGCGACTAAGGAAAAAATCGGCTACCAAAATGCTGCTAAAATACTTAAATTCTAACAAACAAAAGCTCACTCCTTGATAGGAATGAGCTTTTATTATGACAATAAAAACGGATTTCTAGAAGCTCACTGACTCCTAGAGATCCGTTTAATGTAAGTACCTAATTATTTAACTTTAAGAAATGATCCAGCATCGATCAAAATGTCAGAGTAACCAGCAACGGTATCCTTGTTAATGTCATAGTTACGTTGGAATTCGCAAGCAAGTTGTGGAATTGAAGTCATCTTGGCTCCTGAATCCCGCATCCGCATGATAGCAGCGTCACTAGCATCAATTGATGAACCCGCAACACAGTCAAGCACTGGATAAACTTCATAGCCTTCTTTTAAGGCATCCAAGGTTGGGAATGAAAGACAAGCTTCAGTCCATAAAGCAGCAATGATCAACTTTTTCCGACCTGTTTTGTGAACAGCATCGTAGAAGTTTTGATCTTCCCAAGCATTAATAGTCATCCGATCATAGACATCCATGTCCCCAAATTCTTCTCGTAATGCTGGGAATGTAGGTTCGTTGGCGCCAGATGTAACGTTAACTACTGAAGGTACGATAGGAACATTGTACAATTTACCCAAACGAACTAAGTCAACTACGTTCCGCATAATTTTAGCGGTATTAGCTGATTCTTGTGTTAGCAATTGAGTTGGTTGATAATCAATAACTGCAATCACTGAGTTATCTGGATCAATTAAATTATCTTCTTTTGGATCACGTTTCTTCATAGTATTCGGTTTAACAAGTGGCATATTATTTCCCCCTCTTTTATTGTATGTAACATGCCGTTCACTTTAATGAACAACCATAGAATAAAATTCTAATAGCCCTAAGTCAAAAGAAGTGACTCGCAAATCTTTCAAGCGACCTCTCTTCGTTGATTTTGATTGACTTTTATTCCCCACAAACTAAAAAACTAACGAAAACCATTTAATCATAGTTTCGTTAGTTTTTTTATTTATTGCTTTTCGTAATCATCGATTGCCTTTTGGTAATCTTTCATAAATTTATTGTACTCATCTTCATCGAAACGATCGTACTTACCGACTTCATGCATAATCTTTTTAACATCGTGAATTGCCCGGTGCTTTTCAAACCAAGCACGAGTTCTGTGACCTGCTTCCAAGTCTGCATCTTCTTTAGAAACGTTGGTATCTAAACGATCAAGTACTTCACTAATTTTATCTAATGCCTTATCTTCTTTTTGATCATAGTCTGCCATAATATAAGTCCCCCTTTATTACTTTACACATCAATGCTATCACCAACGTATAAAAAAGGGGGAGATTTAGCTCACTAATTTTACTTAGTAAAATTAGCCAAGTATTTAGAAATTACTTTCAATAAATCATTAGAATTATCAATGCCATCAGTTTCAAAAGCATTGGCAATCGCAAAACCTAATCCCTCAGTAACAGCAACGGCGGTGCTACCAGTAATCATCGCTCCGGTAACGGTTCCTACTCCCGGAATTAATTTGAAGGCATTTCCCACTACGCTTTTACCGACACTAGATGCCGTTGTAGCAGTCAACACCCCCTTGATCACGCCGCTAGATACTTTTTGGCCATAAGCATGATAAATTCTGGTAATCATTACGGTCTGAATCGGAATTAGTAACGCTGCATCAGCAAATGGAATTGGGGTAATAGCTACCCCAGCGGCGGCAGTAGCTGCGGTATGAATAGCAACCTGAGCCTGTTTTTTAATTTTCATGTTACTTCCCTTCATAAATCAAAGTCCAACATGCAACTTATGTGCTAACTATAATACTATGAAGTCCCAATAAATTCAAAGACGACTTAGAATCTAAAATGTAAACACCATTCGCGAACCGATCGCGAATTAACGCTAACCAAAAAACAACCTCTAATACCAATGACAGTCCCTTGGTTAGAGGTTGTTTCTTATAAAATAGCTTCGATTGTTTTTAATACTCCATTGTGATTATTATCAGCCACCGTCACATTTTTAACTTGTTGTTTAAATTCAGGCGCCGCATTTTGCATCGCAAAACCGTAAGGAGTCATCTTTAGCATCGCTAAATCATTTTCGTTATCGCCAAAAGTAGCAATTTCGTCAGTGGCAATCCCATAGCGTTCTTGCAATTGCTTAATTCCGGTTACCTTATCGATCCCGGCATTACCAATCAATTCGGTTTGAAAGCCGGAGTTTTGACTCGCCACCGTTTTTGGCAACGCTGCGCGTAAGGTTTGCGCTTGGTGTACGAAGTTACCGCCCATCCCAAACGTCACCCCTACCTTAGTGATAGCGTCATGGACTCTTTCACTAGAAAGGTGGGGCAAATCCGGTACTAATTCTATTTCACTATAGTAACGTTTCACCACGTCGACTACCTCCTTAGGAGTGGTGGCATCAACATAGGTTCTGCGCAATCCCGAAATAGTTTGCTGCATGATGGCTCCGGGTTCAAACCGTTCAGCCAAGATTCTTAAGATCGTTGCTAGATCAGCATCGCTTAACTTATCAACACTCACCAAGTCATTACCACTATGAACAATCGCTCCGTTTTGCGAAACAAAATCCATTTGGGTGGCTACTTCTGCAAACTGATTTTGGAGTCGTTGATACTGCGAACCGCTGGCGGCCACAAACTTAATGCCAGACTTAGTCATTTTTTGAAACAACCGTTTAAAGTGATCATGTTCGTAAGTATTCTCTGCGTTTAAAAAAGTACCGTCCATGTCGGTTACTACCATTTTAATCGTCATTCAAAAACCTCATTTCCATTATTGCCTTTATTATCGCTGTTCATTTTCCAAACTGCAACCATAGGAATTCAAAAAAATGTTTCGGTACCTAAATAAAACTCTTGCATTTTAAAAACCGACGTGTATACTTTAGATTTTGTTAGGTACCTAAATATATTTCAAGGAGGCATATTATGGCCAACCAATCTACTGAAGTTATTAAAAATTTAATGCGTATTATGAGTGCATTAAGAACTCACGGCGCTCAGCATTATCGCGTCCATTTCACCAGTCAAACCAGAGCTTTATTTATCATTTCTAAGCACGAAAATTTAACCAAGGGAGAACTCAGCGAGCTTCTTGATATTCGTCCCTCATCCACTAGCGATTTAGTTCGGAAGTTAACTGATAAAGGTTTTATTACCGTTACCGCCGACAGCAATGATAAACGCGTGAGTCGGCTAGCAGTAACCGAAGCTGGAAAAGAACTCCTCAATGAATCAACTGGCACTGATTTTGATAGTATTGCCCAAAATCTAACTCAAGGATTAACCGCTGAGGAACAAGAAGAGCTTAACCAGTTATTAACCAAAATGCTAGCTGGTCTAAAAGCAGAAGATGGCGAAGATGAGGATTTTTCATCACCATTTGGACCTCACTTTCCACCATTTCACCGTGGCTTTTTCAACCGGTTCTTATAAAAGGAGATCAACATGCGTCGTTCAATTGATTTTGATGAGGACTCAGCCCTCAATCAATCTTTCACCTGGGACAAATTTATGGCCCTCCTCAACCAATCTAAGCCCCAAATTAAATTACTAGTCATTGGTTTTTTAATTAGCTTAGTTTCCACCGGTTTTAGTTTAGTCATCCCCCTCTTCACCAAAAACCTGGTCGATGGCTTTTCTCTCAAAAACATGAACCTTAGTTTTATCGCCATCATCATCTTCGCCTTTTTAATCCAAGCCCTAACCAGTGCCATCTCCAGTTATATGATGGGCTATATGGGTGAGCAAACCGTTTCTAATCTACGTGAATTAGTTTGGCACAAACTCGTTAACCTTAAAATTACGTACTTTGATAACCATCAGACCGGCGAAATCACGAGTCGTTTGGTTAACGATACCACGGTAGTTAAATCGTTGGTAGCTGATCAATTGCCCTCTTTTGTGAGTGGAATCTTATCAATGATCGGTGCGTTTGTGGTGTTATTCTTGATGGATTGGAAACTCACGCTCGTGATTTTAATTGCCGTACCAATCGTAGCCCTGTTGATGGTTCCCATCGGCAACTGGATGCGCAATATTTCAATTCGGATGCAACGTCAAACAGCAGAATTCAATAGCACTACCACCCAAGCGCTAAGTGAATCTCGCTTAATTAAGGCTTCTGACGGTGAACAAACCGAACTAACTCGTGGTGATAATGGAATTCATCAATTATTTGATACCGGGGTTGCCGAAGCTAAGATTATGGCGATCATCAGTCCCATCATGTTGTTAGCCATGATGGGGATCCTAGTTACCGTTATTGGATACGGTGGAGTCCGCGTTCAAAATGGAACTTTAAGCATTGGTACTTTGGTTGCTTTTTTACTTTACCTCTTTCAAATTATTGCCCCAGCCACTCAGTTTTCTCAATTCTTCACCCAATTGCAGAAAACCAAAGGCGCCACTGCCCGGCTGGATGATTTGTTAGAACAACCTGTCGAAGATTTGACTGCCGGCAAAACCGTTGATGTCGCTGGCAAAACCTTAACCGTAGATAACGTCAGCTTCAGCTATGATAAGGAAAATCCGGTACTGCAAAACGTTAGTTTCACTGCTCATCCCAATTCAGTGGTTGCTTTTGTTGGTCCTAGTGGTTCCGGAAAATCAACTCTATTTAGCCTATTGGAACGTTTCTATCAGCCGGATAACGGTACTATTACGATTGCGGACGAAAATATAAACACTATCAATCTTCAATCTTGGCGGTCTCAAATCGGCTACGTTTCCCAAGATAGCGCCATGTTAGTTGGTACAATTCGGGATAATTTAACCTACGGATTAACTCGCCCAGTAAGTGATGATGAACTCTGGCACATTTTGAGCCTCGCCTATGCTGATCAATTTGTTAGAGATACTCCAGAAGCCCTGAACACCCAAGTTGGCGAGCGCGGCGTTAAGGTTTCTGGTGGTCAACGCCAACGGTTAGCCATTGCTCGAGCATTCTTACGTGATCCTAAGATTTTAATGTTAGACGAAGCAACAGCTAGCTTAGATAGCCAGTCAGAAGAAATGGTGCAACGCGCCCTCAACAATTTGATGAAAAACCGGACTACGTTGGTGATCGCCCACCGACTTTCCACGATTGTGGACGCCGATAAAATCTTCTTCTTGGAACACGGGGAAATTACCGGTCACGGTAATCATAAAGAATTGTTGGAAAAACATGAATTGTACCGGCAGTACGTAGCGGAACAATTTAAACAATAAAATAAAAAACCGTCAATAAATTGACGGTTTTTTATTTACTGCTCCGTTTCATGCAACATCTTAAACATGCCATTCATTTCAAATAGTCGACCCATTTGTAGTAGCGTAGCTTCATCACCCTTGCGAGCCAGGAACTGAATGCCTAACGGTAACCCGTTAGTAGCCATTCCAGTGGGTAAACTAATCGCCGGTTGACCAGTTAAGTTGGCTTGTTGAGTAAACGGCGATAGCGCCAAACTTCGTTCAAAGAATCGATAGATCAAATCTAACCGTTCTTGGCGGTTGAGATCAGTGACGTGGCGCATTTGTTCTGTTACTTCAGGGCTAACTAATTCATAATCTAACCGTGGTGCCGTGGTAGCAGTAGTGGGCGTTAAAAATAGGTCGATCTGGGAATACAATTGATCCATTTGGTAGCTAGCCGCATCCCATAACTCAAAAGCATGGCTATAGTCTTGAGCCCTGGTTAACAGCCCAGCTTGATAGATTACCCAGGTCATTAATTCCATGTCGTCCATGGTAACGGCACGGCCTAAACTTGCTTGAATACCATCAAACATAGCTGCCGTTTCTCCGGAGTTAACAATATAATAACTTTCCATCATTTTGACGCCGTCCAACGGATTTTGCATTTCAACAGTTCTGATTCCGTTAGCTTTCAAAAAATCAACCGCATCTAAAACTGCATGCTGAGCGTCTTTGCTGACCGGGGTCCCGACTGGTGATTCTAACGTGTAACCCACTGTGAACTCGGTTGGTAGGGGTTGCTGACTAGTCTGCAAAAAGCCTTGTGAGTACAATGGCGTTTGAAATGGCGCGGCTGGTTGAACGGTTTGCAAACTATCTAATAACTGGGCAGTATCCCTAACCGAACGAGTTAAGCCGAAGTTAATCGACGCTCCTTGCCACCCCCGCCAAGCACCTGGGCCGGCAGGAACGCGTCCTCTCGTCGGCTTTAAACCAATTAAGCCGGAAAACGAAGCTGGGATTCGAATTGAGCCACCACCATCGTTTCCAGCAGCTAATGATACCCAATCGGCGCTAACAGCGGCTGCTGAGCCACCGGATGAACCTCCTGGAGAAACTTCGTGGTTACCCCATGCACTTTTAGTGGGACCATATAGCTCTGGGTCGGTAACGTTTTTGAAGCCAAACTCCGGTGCGTTGGTTTCTCCTAAAATTATGAATCCAGCCCGTTGAAGTCCAGCCACAAAATTATCAGTTGTGGTCGCCACATTAGCCTTGAGCAGTTTTGAACTTGCGGTGTCTGGTTCGCCTTTTAATGATTGGCCTAACCCTTTGATCAAAATCGGTACGCCTGCAAAAGGTGCGTCCGTTTTCAACGCGTTTTCAGCTTCTTTCAACGCAGCCGTTTCCCTTAAATGAGTCACCGCATTTAGTGTTTGATTTTCAGCTTTAATTTTGGCTAAACTCCTTGCTACCAGCTCAGTTGAGCTGACCTTTCCCCGTTTAATTAATGCAGCCAATCTAGTCGCGTCCTCTGCCATTTTACTCATCCTTTCTAGCCTAAACCATGTGCACAAAATAACTTGTTTCCAGCCCCTTGTAAAAGCGCTTTCAGTAAATTATACTAACATTAATTCAGTATGAAAGGAAGAAAGATAATGATACATATTCGTCGTAAATTCACTCTTGTGTTAGCTCTTTTAGTTTTAGTCTTCCCCATTGCCTTGGCGGGGTGTGGTTCATCCAAGTCCGCTAGCAACTCTTCTAGCGATAAGCTTGCCAAGCAAAAGACTTTAGTAGTGGCAACTTCCGGAACCCTTTATCCCACTTCATTTCACGGTGACGATAAAAAGTTAACCGGTTTTGACGTGGAAGTCGCCAAGGCAGTCGCCAAAGGCCTCCACAAAAAAATTTAATTTAAGGAAATGGACGTTTCCGGTACTATGAGCGCTTTAAATAACGGAACCGTTGACATGGCCGTTAACGATTACAGTATTAGCAAAAAACGGGAAAAGCAGTTCGCCCTATCTACCCCTTACAAGTTTTCATTTGATAGTATGATTGTCCGCAAAAAAGACCAGTCTGGCATCCACAGTTTTGCAGATTTGAAAGGCAAAAAGACCGGTGGTGAAGCCGGAACCAGTTACCAACGCTTAGCTAAGCAACTAGGTGCTACACCAGTTAACTACGACAACGTTTCTAATGATGTTTACTTAAAAGACGTTGCCAATGGCAGAACCGATGCTATCTTAAACGATTACTATCTTCAATCTATGGCACTTAAAGCCCTGCCAGACATGAATAAAAAATTAATGATTCCAAGTAACTTGTACTTCGCTACTCAAAACACTAAAAACGGCTCCGGAATTTTAATGAAAAAATCTAACACGGCTTTAAAAGATGCCGTTAATAAGGAACTGGCTAAGTTATTAAAAAACGGAACCATTAAGAAAATTTCTGCCAAATATTACGGTGGCGCTGACGTTACCAGCAAGCCGAAGGTCCACATCGCTAAGACTTTCACCGTTAAAGATAGCGAACAGTAGGCCGGTGAGGTAATGAACGACATTTTAACCCACCTATCCATTCCTAATTTCTTTAACGCCCCACTTGCTTGGCATTCTTTGCCGTTTATTCTTAGCGGCCTCCCAATGACTATTGAGTTAACAATCGTTAGCTTTATTGGCCAGATTATCCTTGGCACACTACTAACTTTGGGCCAAATGAGTCACTATAAATGGCTGCACTGGCTTTCACGAACCTATATTTCCTTTATGCGGGGAACCCCCATCTTAGTTTTATTATTTTTGATTTACTTTGGACTACCGTATACTGGATGGCGGGTAGCAGCATTTCCAGCGGCAGCGGCAGCGTTTATCCTTAACGGTGCGGCTTACGTTTCTGAAATTTTTCGATCCTCATTATTAGGGATAGATGAGGGCCAATGGGTGGCCGCTCAATCATTAGGAATGACCCATTTTGTGACGATGAGAGATATTATCTTGCCTCAAGCCATGCGGACTTCTATTCCAGCAATGGGCAATGTTATCTTAGACTTATTCAAGGGGACTTCCTTAGCAGCCATGATCACCGTTACCGAAATGTTTATGAATGCTAAAATCATCGGTGGAGATAATTTTGACTACATGACGGTTTATCTAGAAATCGCATTGATTTACTGGGCCTGTTGTTCTATTATCACCGCTGGACAAAATCATTTGGAACGCTACGTTAACCGAAACATGGTGAATCAGCATTAACGTTTCCGCTTTTCAGAAGTCTCAGTTCCAAATTAAAAAGAGTTTCGTCATTTTAAAATGACGAAACTCTTTTTTAGATAATACTTTGGAATTCATTATTGGCTAATTTAATTTGTTCATCGCATTGAGCTGCTACATCCGATTCGTGAGTTACTAAGATCACACATTTACCTTCGGAATGAGCTAGCTGTTGAAATTGTTCGATTATAGATTGAGTATTTTGCTCATCTAAATTACCAGTAGGTTCGTCAGCAACTACTAAGGGCGCATCACAAACCATAGTGCGGGCAATTGCCACCCGTTGCTGTTGCCCACCAGACAAATGGGTGACGTTACGATTCACGTCCTCTGCAGCAATCCCCACTCGGGTTAAAATCTCAGTAGCATACTGTTTATCGTCCTGATGCTGGGAATTGGTAATGGCCATAGCGGTCATTAAATTGTTTAACGGAGACATATAGGTAAAAAGGTTATAAGCCTGAAATACCACAGAAACATCATGACGGCGATAATTGGTTAATCCAATTTTCTTTAGCGGTTGTCCTTGATACCAGATGTCTCCGACCTTGGGTTTATCCAATCCCGCTAAAAGAGATAGGAACGTAGTTTTACCAGATCCACTACGACCAACGATTGCATAGAGTTTACCAGCTTCAAAGCTTAAGTTCACATCTTTAAATAACGGTTGATTACTACTGTTGTACCAATAGGTTAAATCTTTTGTTTCTAGCATTGCTGTCATCGGGGTTCCTCCTAATCATCAATTAATACTTTTTTCGGTTCCGGTCTTAATACTCCAAACGAACCAATCATTACCGCTAAGAACATTATTACTAATCCAAAACCACCTAATTGGCCCAGTTCAGTTGCGTTTAATTGGGTTTGCAGCTTAGTTTGTTTAGCCTTTTGAGAATTTGCAGTACCACCCATATGACCACCGGTTGGAGCTCCACTAGGCCGGCCGCCGCTTGGCACACCGCCACCTCCGGGTTGACCGGTTGTTTGCGAACCTGTCGAACTGGTTTGCGTTGTCTGAGCCGAAGAAACTAATTGCTGGCCTAATTTGTTACCTACGACCTGTCCACCAGCCCCAGCAATTACCAATGAAACTATCAGCACCATCACCATTTCCGTAAAGAACTGGCCGATAATTTTCCAACGTGCTTCTCCTAGTGACAGTAATACTCCAATTTCATAACGCCGTTCGCGAACCATTAAAATTACTATTAGCGCTAAAATAATAGTTCCAGCTACCGCTACTAACCAAACGATCTTGTTGGCAAAACCACTAACGGCACCCATAGATTTTTTAACCGTTTGGTAGCTAGCATCATCTGAAGTTAAGCTATAGGTATCAGTATCAATCACCTTATCCCCCGCTTTTTTCACCGAACTAGTTTGCGTAGGATTACTAATATTAAAAGTTACTGAGTCAGCTGTATCCTTGTACTTACTACCTTTAACGGTATTAGCCAAGGTATACGAAGTATAAATCGTATTAGCTGGGTCGTTACCCATCATCCCAGTCGAAGCATTAGCAGAAGCCTTATAAATTCCGACAATTTTAAGTTTGTAGGTTTTCTTGCTATTGCTAATATTCTTTAAAGTGATTGTGTCACCAACCTTGAGATTATCCTGTTCAGCCAGTTCACTTTCAATCACCGTATTATTGGTATCCTCATCATCAGCAGTTAAGCCCCGGCCAGAAGTAATCTTGCTACTCTTAGACTTAAAGCTGTCCACCATGCTGGTATCAGTGACCCCATTGATAGTAATGTCACCAGTTGATGAGCCACCTCCCATTTTGCCCATCATTCCAGAACCAGCACCGCTAGTAGAAACCGTATCAAATGATTTTGCATCGGCAGAACTATTTACCATTACGTTATAATTAGAAATATTGCTATTTTTCGCGATTTCTTTAGCATCACTTAATTTAACTGGTGTCATACTAATTTTGCCTGGCCTACCATTGCTGCTAGACGAAGAACTCGACTGCATTTTTTTAAAAGCGGCTTCCCGATTGGCTGAGAGAGTTAGAGTAGAGCCCACATTTTGTTTAGCCTGTTCTGTTGCCTTATTGGCAGCGTTGCTGATTAATAATCCAGCTAACACAAACATTAATATGGCCGCAGTGACCAAAATGAGCAGGGTAGTCCGCCCCCACTTAGCGAAGGTGTTTAACCATGCCCGTTTAATAAAATTCATTCTTTTCACGTCCTTTAACTGATTTGTAAGTACGCGAATTAGATTAAGGCGCTTAACTTTAAATTGACTTAAAAATAAAAACCGAGGATCCCATTTACGGACAATAAAGTCCGGTATAGTTGGGTTCCTCGGTTTATTTAATTATCTTTAGGTGCCGTAACCGTTGCTGGTAGGGCAAATTTTTGGAGTGCTGCTTGATATCCAGCAACTAATCCTGGCTGTCCGGTAGTCAGCACGTGAAAGGTCATCCCGGTTAAATCCGTCAAATAACCACTATCAGTAAAACCATTTCGCTGATAGAATCGGTACCGTTTTTGCCGTTGCTCCTCATTGGTTGCTCCAGCATTCGTCTGTTCACTTTCCAAGACAATTCCATCTGGATATTGCCGCTTTAATTCGGTTAGGATTTTAGAACCCCACCCTTGGCCCCGCTGTGCTGGGTCCACTGCCAAAAAAACTAGATAAATTGAAGTTGGCGTTAGCTCATAGAAAAAGGCCAAGCCTAAATTAATTCCTGCCTCTTGAATGATGTTCATATGAACGGCCGCTTCTTGATTTAGATCAACCAACTCGGTAAACGGTTTGCGCTCTGCAGCTGGAAAGGCTCCATCATAAACTCGCACCCAATAGTTTCGCAGCGTTTCATCAACATTTACAAATTTCATTTTCGTTGCTCCTCTAAATAGTGTGTGAGAAGTATCGTACCATACCTAGCGCTAAAACCCCAGGTGGAAATTAGGAGCTTAATTGTTCCTTTAACCTAGTGATTTTATCTAGTAATTTTTGGTTACGGTTAAATTTAGCAAAGGCCGTAGCATCGGCTAAAATTTCAGCTAATTGCGCTTGGGGCCGACCAGCGTGCACATAGTTTTCAGCTAATTGGTATTGAGCTCGCGCCACGTAATAGGTGACATGATTTTGAGATCCCAGGTCAATAACCTGTTCTAACAATGGATTGCTGGTAGCCACCTCAGCTTGTTGGCCGTAAAATTCGCCGGTATAAAATAACATGCACATCGTTTTCCAAATATTGGCTTTAGCATCAACCGTGGTAAGCCGTAACTTATTGGGAACTTTTTCAAAATAAAATCTAGCTCTGTTAATATCTGCCTGGCGATCATAGGCAATTCCCAAGCCTACGTAAGCTAACTGAGAATAAATGGTTCGGTGAGCTTCGTCTAAGCCATTCAAAATTTGGTCAAAACAAAAAATTGCATCAGCCGGATTGGTTTTGCTAAGCGCTAATGCAAAACCCTTGATAAATAAATATTCCATTTTTAGGTTGTTATCCGTTAATGTAGCCTCACTAATCGTTGCTAATTCCGTTAGCACCAATTGATATTCACTGGTCACCAAGTTAAACCCAATTTCTTCCAATTTGGCAAATAGTCGCTGCCGATCAACTTCGGCATTGGGAAACAAATCGCTTAAGGACAAGCCTAACCGATTACATAACTGGGTTAAAATTTTAGTTGAAATCATCTTGCCGTTATTTTCAAACTTACTAATAGTTGCTTGTGTACAAATTCCCTTAGCCAGTTCACTTTGCGAATAACCTAATTTTTTTCTTTGTGCTATAAATTTATCAATATTCATTATATTTTCCCGCCACATCTTAGTCTCAAACCATTATACCAAATTAATTTCGGATTTTTTATTGATATTTATTATATTAAAATATATAATTATGGAATAATATAGTTTGTGAATAAAAAAGCAAAGGACTGATAATCATGACCAACCAACTAGTAATTGCTAACCAAATGTTGCAACACATGATCACAGAATTTACCGCTAACGAATTGGCTCCTTTAGATATGCAGATTGACCAACAACAGGATTACCCTGCCGGTTTGTTCCAAAAAGTTGTTGATAATGGTTTGTTAGCCACTACTCTGCCAGCAGAATATGGCGGCGCTGGTTTCAACTTCGAAGCTGCTGCCGAAGCCTTAGAACGAATGGCCACTGGTAATGCCAGCATGGCAGTTACTTTGGAAGGTCATTTTAAAACTATCGAACAGTTTGTTAAATACGGTTCACCAGAATTAAACGCCAAATACTTGCCTTCCGCCGCTCACCGAATTTTTGCTTTTTCCCAGACCGAACCATCTGGTGGTTCTAATCCTACCGGAATCAGCAGCCGGGCTATTCGCCAGGGAGATAACTGGGTCATTTCTGGCGACAAGATTATGATCACCAACGGTGGTTTAGCAGAAGTGTACTGTGTTCTAGCCAAGACCGAAGATGATCGCCTCGCCGTATTTGTAGTCGATAAAGACATGCCAGGGTTTAGCTTCGGTAAGCGCGAAGATTTTATTGGACTTCGGGGGGTCCCAGTTGGTGAAATTGTAATGGATCACATCGTGGTCCCTAGTTATCACCTACTCGGCGAGGTCGGTCAAGGGCTTGAAATTGGTGACAATGCTCACGCGGATGCTCGAGTATTAATGGGCGCAGTTTTAGCGGGAATTTTAGATCACGAACTAACCATTGCGGTCGATTATGCTAAGGAACGTAAAGCGTTAACCACTCCCCTATACCAATTACAAGTAACCCAACAAAAAATCACTGACGTTGCCATCGCCAGGGAAAATACCCGTAACCTTTATCAATCTGGCGCTAGCAAAAAAGTAGCCGGACAAGCATATGATGAAGTCGCTGCCATGGCTAAATCCTATGGTAGTCGCGCTGCCGTTTTGGGCGGTGACGAAGTATTACAGATATTAGGGGGTTACGGCTATAGTCGCGAATACCCAATTGAACATTTAATTAGGGATGCTCGGGCCATGGAACTAGCCGAGGGCTCAATCGAAAAAATGAATTTAGAAATTACCAAAGCCGAAATTAATAAATAGGAGGGGCAGCCACATGAAAATCATCGTTTGTATTAAACAGGTTCCTAACACCGATAGCGTCAAATTAGATCCTAAAACTAATAATTTAGTTCGCTCTGGAGTGGATGGCATCATTAATCCTTACGACAAAAACGCTATCGAAACCGCACTACGTTTAAAGGAACAAGCTGGTGGAGAAGTAATTTTACTTAGTATGGGTCCCGATAGTTACGCTAGCTCTTTACGTGAAGGCCTTGCTATGGGCGCAGATTCCGCGGTTCTATTAAGTTCTCGGGCCTTAGGTGGAGCAGATACTTTGGCCACTGGTTATTCATTAGCCCAAGCAATTCAAAAAATTGGAGCCGTTGATCTAGTCCTCTTCGGACGCCAATCAATTGATGCAGATACTGGTCAAGTAGGTCCGATTGTGGCTGAAGAATTAAGTCTGCCACAAGTAACCTTTGCAGACAAATTAGAACTACTAGAAAACAATATCATTACTGGTAGTCGCCAGTTAGACAACGCCACTCAAAAGATTCGAGTAAGCTTACCCGCAGCGGTTACCGTGGGGGCAGATATTAACCAACCTCGTTATGCCACCCCGGTTAACATTATGCAAAGTTTCGTTAAGCCATTAACCATTTGGTCTGAAAAAGATCTAAGCCTAGATCCAACCCAAATCGGTCAATCCGGATCCCCCACTAAAGTGACAAAAGTTTATGCCCCGGAAGTTTCTGCTAAGCAAACCACTATGCTTGCTAAAGATCCAACAGAGGCAGTCAATGAACTACTGTCGGATTTAGATTACTAGGAGGAATTCATTATGGATAATCAAGAAATTTGGGTATACATTCAATTAAACGGCAGTAAAATTGAACCCACCAGTTTACAATTATTAACCAAAGCTAAATCAATCTCTAACCAAAAATCGGTAGTGGCAGTTTTACCTGAAGCAACTAATTTTGATGCTGAAACCACTGTTAGCCAATACGGCCCAGATAAAATTATCACTATCAAAGATGATCGGTTTGTTAACGCCACAGACGCTGAAATCGCCGATGCTCTCTTTCAAATTACCCCTGACGTACGTCCCAATAGTTTTTTATTTCCAGCCACGGTAGTTGGTAGATCAGTAGCTCCAAGATTACAAGCTAAGCTTCAAACTGGATTAACCGCTGACTGTTTAGATCTGTTTTTTGAAGATGATCTTTTAATCCAAGCAAAACCTACTTATGGTGACAACATTATGTGTGACATTATTTGTCCTGATAGTCGACCCCAAATGGCAACTGTTCGGCCCAATACTTTTAACGCTCAATTGGATTCTACTAAAATTCCTGAGATAATTAATGCCGAATTTACTTTCCATCCTGAAACTCAAATGACGGTTACAGAAACCGTTCCAATGATCAATAGTTCTGCGAATATTAGTGATGCGAATATAGTTATTGCTTTAGGTCGCGGTGCCAACAATCCTAAAACCATCGAATTAGCTCACCAACTAGCAGACCAACTTGGCGGTATGGTAGGTGTGACTCGTCCAATGACTGATAATCCAGAATTTGGTCACGAACTTCAAATCGGTCAAAGTGGTCACACTATTGCCCCAAAGCTATTAATTAATTTGGGAATTTCTGGGGCTGTTCAGTATATAGTAGGAATTAAAAACGCTAAACAAGTGGTTTCTGTCAATACAGATCCTGATGCACCTATTTTTGCTGAATCTGATTACGGTTACGTTGGTGACGCCACCGAATTTTTAACTGCTTTATTAGCCAAAACTAAATAATTATCCAAAAATCATTTACCTTTGGTGAATGATTTTTATTTATAGTTTCAGTGAGTTGACACTCACTTCGAAACCTTTATACTGAAATTAAAATTTAAAGTGAGTCACCACTCACAAATTTTAGGAGGCGATTTACGTGTCATTAGCAGTTGCCGTCACCAACGTCAGTAAGCACTTTGCCAATCAGGTAGTTTTGGACAATATTAATTTACAAGTCACCAGTCACCAAACGCTGGGGTTGATCGGACCATCCGGAGCTGGAAAAACCACCCTAGTAAAAATCATCATGGGAATGGACGATCCAGATACCGGAGAAGTCACTGTATTAGGTAAACCGATGCCTAATCGAGAAACCTTAGCCCAAATTGGTTTTATGGCTCAAAGCGATGCATTGTACGAACTATTAACCGGCCGAGAAAACTTAACATTCTTTGCCGAATTATTTCATATTGCTAAAAAAGACATTCCGGCGCGCATTGAATATGCGGCTGGGACCGTCAATCTCTTGGAATTTTTAGATCGGCGCGTCAGCAACTACTCTGGTGGGATGAAACGCCGGCTATCGCTTGCACTAACCCTATTAGCAGATCCCGATTTACTAATTTTAGACGAGCCTACGGTGGGGATTGACCCCGAGCTTCGGCAACAAATCTGGCAAGAACTAAACCGGCTACGGGATAACGGCAAGGCCATCATCATTACCACCCACGTAATGGAAGATGCCGCTCAATGTGATAACTTGGCGATGATTCGCGACGGTCACTTCATCACTTCCGGTACTCCGGATGAATTATTGGCCAAGTACCACACTGATAGTCTGGAAGAGGTTTTTGTGAAAGCGGGGCAAAAATAATGAGTATCTTAGCCGTCTTCAAACGAATTTTCAAAGAAATGATTCGTGACAAACGCACCCTAGCAATGATGTTCATTGCTCCATTATTAATGCTTGGTTTGATGTACTTTTTATTCCAGTCTGGTTCCGATTCTACCGCTGACTTAGCCGTGCACAACGTACCTACCGAGGTGGTCAAAGCCATTGACAACAAGCAAGTTAAAATCCACCATGTTACCAGCGACCAATCTGCTAAAGAAATAATCCGGCAAAATCACTACGCTGGTTACCTCACCGCCAAGGGCGATCAATTGATAATGACTTACGAAAATGCAGATCAAACCCAAGCAGGCATTTTAAAACAGAGTATTCAGGGTGGGGCAGCTAAACTAAAAATTCAGCAATTAGCTAGCGTGACTAAACAGCAAGCTTCCGCCTTAAAACAAGCTCAAAAGCAACTGCAAACCTTAAGTGCGCGATTACCGCAAACTAGCGCAAACCAAAGCGCGAATAGTTCGCAAACCCAAAGGAGTACCTCTAACCTAAAGGCCCCTACTAATTACACCACCAAATCTCACTATCTGTACGCGAACGGCAATGCTTCATTCTTCGTTACCATGCTACCAATTTTTGTTGGTTTCATAGTCTTTTTCTTTGTTTTCATGATTTCCGGCATCTCATTATTAGGCGAACGAAACTCCGGAACGCTTTCCCGGTTACTGGCTACTCCCATCAAACGCAGCGACATCATTTACGGTTATTTAGGTGGTTACGGTTTGTTTGCGATTTTGCAAACCATCATCGTCGTTTTATTCTGTGTCTGGGCGTTACAAGTCCAGATCTTAGGTAGTCTGTGGTTGGTAATGGCCCTTTGTATTTTAATTGCTCTCGTTGCATTAGCGATGGGGCTTTTCATTTCTTCGTTTGCCGCCTCAGAATTTCAAATGATGCAATTCATCCCGCTTCTCGTCATTCCACAAGTCTTTTTCTCAGGGATCGTTCCTGTGTCTAGCATGGATAATTGGTTGCAAGTTATCGCCCACTTCATGCCTTTATATTACGGCGCCAGTGCTTTAACTGATGTAATTCAACGTCAAGCTACCCTGATAGATATTTGGGAACCAGTTACGGTACTAATTGGCATTTTAATTTTCTTTGTAATTGTCAATATTTTCAGTATGCGTAAATACCGAAAAGTTTAATTTAATGAAAGGACTGACTTTATGCCCCCTACCCCACTCAGGGATTTATTCCAAAACAATCTGCAAGATGACCAAGAACTACCCGCCAAGCAAAAGCAGGTACTACAAGCTGCCCTCGATCTTTTTGCCGTTCAAGGGTTTGATAACACCACTACTAAACAAATTGCTACCTTGGCAAACGTCAGTGAAGGAACAGTTTACAAACGGTTCAAAACTAAGGAACAACTCCTCACCGCCGTATTAAAACCAATCATTACTGATGTCACTCCTCAGATGGCATCCGAATTTAAACGGGTGATCACTAACCACCCATTTGAAAGTATCTCGGATTTAATCATTACAATTGGCAAAGATCGCCTTCAATTCGTTTGGGATAACCAAAAGGAACTCAGAATTCTACTGGGAGAAATCTTAAAACAAACCCAACCAGTTAAAGAATTTACCCAGTTAATAACTACTACAATTGTGCCAGCAGTATATCATCAATTTGACCAACTCAAGGAACGGAACAAGTTAATCAACTGGGATAATGAACGCATTTTTCAATATATCATTTCCGTTTTATTGGGATATGGAGCCCGAATTGTTATCTTCTCTTCACCCATTGAATTAGAGCAAACTCTGACTGAAACAGCAGAATTTTTCGAACGAGGATTAGCACCCAATAAATAGCTAAAAAGGCGCAACGCTCAAATTAGACAGTGAGTTGCGCCTTTGTTATACTCTGGTTAGATAATAACGATTATAAACTACGGAGGATGGCCACTATGCAAAAATTCAGTGATTACAAGCGTCTTTGGTGGGTCCTAGGAATCGGAATTGCCGCGTTAATATTAACTTTTGGGTTTAACCAAGTAAAAGCAGCTCAAATCCTAGTTACCGTCTTAGGTTCTATTCTAGCTCTTTTGATGTTCATTGATATGGTTCAAACTCTGAGAAAGGGAAATTTTGGTGTGGACTTATTGGCGATCACAGCGATCGTAGCCACGCTAGCCGTTGGTGAATTTTGGGCAGCTTTGATTGTATTGCTAATGTTAACCGGTGGTGACGCTTTGGAAGATTACGCTGCTAATAAAGCTAACGCAGAATTACATGAGCTAGTTGCTAATTCACCGCGAGTAGCCCACCGATTAGAAACTAATGAACAAGTCATTGATATTGATGTTGATGCAGTTAAAGTGGGTAATCGCTTAACGGTGAGGCCCGGTGAAGTCGTACCGGTAGACGGTCAGTTGCTTGCCGGAGAAACTACGGTTGATGAGTCTTCGTTGACCGGTGAGTCTCGGCCAGTGGATAAACTTGCTGGTGATTTAGTAATGTCTGGAGCAGTTAATGGTGACAATGCCATCACCTTGTTAGCGACTAAAACAGCTGCTGACAGTCAATATCAAAGTATCGTTAAGTTAGTTCAAGAGGCTAATAGTCAGCCGGCTCACTTTGTCCGCATGGCCGATCGTTACGCCGTTCCGTTTACCCTCACTGCTTACGTAATTGCCGGGGTTGCCTGGTGGTTGTCTGGTGATCCAGTACGTTTTGCGCAAGTACTCGTGGTAGCTTCGCCTTGTCCTTTGATTTTAGCAGCCCCAATTGCTTTTGTATCTGGTATGAGCCGCGCTAGTCGTAACGGTATCGTGATCAAAAATGGTTCAATAATTGAAAAAACCGCCGCGTTAAAATCACTGGGATTTGATAAAACCGGTACCATCACTAAAGGCCATCTTACTATTGATCAAATCAATTCAGAAACTGGCTGGTCACCAACAGAATTACTTTCTCTGGCCGCTGGAGTAGAACAACATTCTGGACATATCCTTGCCCGTTCGCTAGTCAGTGCTGCCGGTGAAAACATTCCTCCGGCTACTAACGTTCAAGAAGTTACCGCTCAAGGAGTCTCAGCTACAATTAACGGCCAATTAGTTAAAGTAGGTAAAGCTAGTTTTGTTGCAGATGATGCTCCGCAAGTCGACGCCACTAGTGTTTTTGTATCAGTCGATGGTGATTATGCCGGTTACATCACCCTTACCGATGAACTTCGACCAGAGGGACCAGCGGTAATGAGTGAACTTCATGACTTAGGAATTCATAACCTAATGATGATCTCAGGAGATCGCCGAGCTATTGCTGAGCAAATTGCCGCAGAAGTGGGGATTGATCAAGTCTTCGCTCCCAAGCTTCCCGCTGAAAAGATTACTGTGTTAAAAACAACTCCTAAAGACCTACGACCAGTCGGAATGGTTGGTGACGGAGTTAATGATGCTCCTTCCCTAGCCACTGCCGATGTTGGCTTCGCTATGGGGGCTTACGGAGCCACTGCAGCCAGTGAATCGGCTGACGTGGTAATTATGAAGGATAACCTCGGATTAGTGCCAGCAGCGATTAAAATCGCTAAGGATACGATGCTTATTGCCAAGGAAGCGGTATTAATCGGAATTGCAATTTGTACCATCTTAATGTTAATCGCAGCTACCGGAATTATTCCCACTATTATTGGGGCCCTATTTCAAGAAGTAGTAGATACCGTCACTATTTTATACGCTCTTCGTGCCCGTGGAATTCGTAAAAAACTATAAATAAAAACCAAGATACTACCAACTATCAGGTATTATCTTGGTTTTTATTTTTCATATTAAAACCACGAAGTCAATATGAAGTCACTAACTATCATAGTTACAGGAATTAATGCAGCTGATAGACCAATAATTACAGCACAAATTACGCACCGCTGATACAAGTAATAGACCAACATCCCTAAGTACCACATCCCTAAAACCACACCGACTAACTTTCCAGATATTTCCATATCGCTAGCATATATTAGCAGCAACGAAAAAATTACATTAGCAAATATAGCCACCATCGCAACGATCCGTAAGTCATAACCCTTGAAATTCACTATAAATCGTCTACCTTCATTAAAATTACAATTAATCATTCGCTATTAATTATAATAACATTTAGGTAAAAAACAACTATTACTAAATATTTAAATAAATAGACAAAAACATCAACAATGTGCCAGCCATTACAAAGAAGTGCCAAATCAAATGTAACCCTGGAAACTTCGGAAAGCTGTAAATTACAGCGCCAACTGTAAATACGATTCCCCCTGATACCAATAACCAAAATCCCGTTGGATCGAGACTGACATATAAATTTTTAGCTAAGAACATACATAACCAACCCATAATAACATAAATGCTGGTTTCTATTTTTTGGTGTTTACCATGCGACAAAATGTGAAGGGCAATTCCGGAAAGGGCCAATACCCAAACCGTCAGTAACAACCAATTACCTGCTGGACTATTAATAAAAATAAGGCAGTATGGTGTATAGGTCCCCGCGATTAACAAGAAAATATTACTATGATCTAAAATCTGAAAAACGCGGCTAGCCTTAGTAAACACAAAGCAGTGAAATAAAGTCGATGCTAAATACAGCCCTAGTAAGCTGACCACATAGACCACTAAACTAGCAATTTGTATTCCGGTTAAGTGAGTGGAAACTCCCTTACTAATTAAAAAACCACCTAAAATAGCACTGGCGATTAAGCCAATTCCATGGGTAATAGCGTCTAAAACTTCATACACAATCTGAGTTGACTTATTAAATGTTACTTGCATAGTACCCCTCCTTATCTAGTTTTAGAATACATAAAATAGTTTCAATAGTCAAGATTAAGTAGATTTTAATTCCACATTAAAAAATGATTAATTTTTATTCACTTTATGGGTATAATAAGAGCTATCAACTAGTACCAAAGGAGGCATATCGTGGATTCAAAATCATTCGAGAATTGGTTAGCAGAATATCGGCGTTTGCGCTTACCTAGCTGGGAAGAACTTTCCCCGTTAGATTTATATATGGATCAAGTTATTGACGAGGTCAACCAATACATAGTTCCCCTAACTGATACATCGATTACTAAGACCATGATTAACAGTTACGTGAAGAAGGGACTAGTCAACAAGCCTATCAAAAAACGTTACGGGCGTCTTAACATTGCCCAAATCATTGTCGTTAGTCTAATGAAGTCCACTTTTTCTTTAGACACTATTAATCGGGGGATTCAAATATCTAGGGACGGAGTAAAAGTTCCAGATAACTATTCTAAGTTTACCGTGTTATATAACGCAGAAATTGCTCAGTTAGAGGCTATTCCATCACAGCCGGTTGATGATTATCAGATTATGGCAATCAGAGCCGTGTTATACCAAACAATCGTTAAACACTTGGTTAACGGAAACGCAGCTGCTGATCCAATTATTGCCAAAGCCCAATAATTAGCAGTTAACCAAGCATCTAAAAGGATTTCGTCACGTTTTTCGTGATTAAATCCTTTTTTATTTGACAATTATTTTCAAAACCATTATGATAGCACTTGTCGTTATTTTATGTGCAAATGCACATATTTTTTTAAAGGAGGCTACTCATGGGTTCAAATAGCAAGGGTGATCAGGTGTTAGGAATTGGTATTTTAAGTCGCATTATCAGTAATTACCTCAATAAGCAGCTCAAACCGCTGGGGCTCAATAACAGTAATTACTTCTTTATTTTCTTCATTGCTGATCATCCTGGCGCATCCCAAGATGATTTGACCAAGAGTATGTTTCTAGACCACAGCACAATTGCTCGTTCCGTGGCCAAGCTAGTTAGCTTAGGGTTGTTAGAAAAGCGGGTAGACGCTGGTGACAAACGTACCAGTCGTCTGTTTTTAACCCCTCAGGGAGAAAAACTACAGCCTCTCCTTCATAAACTAACGGTAGAAGCCGAAGAACAAGCTTTTGGCGTTTTATCAGAAGCAGAACAACAAACCGTTTTGCCGTTACTATATAAAGCCGCCAAACTCAATGAAAAAGGGAGAATTCAAAATGCAAAATAGTTCAGACAAAATGGCTACTAAAGACGTCATTGCCATTGTTGCCGCAGCCTTAATGGCTTTCTTAGGTGTCCTCATTGAAACCGCAATGAACGTCACTTTTCCAACTTTAACCAAACAATTCAACGTACCGCTAGCAACGGTTCAATGGGTAACCACTGGTTATCTCTTGATGGTTTCCATTATCATTGTTTGTTCAGCTTACATTAAAGGTAGATTTAAAGAACGTAATATTTTTATTACCGGAGTCATTTTTTCCATTGTCGGTGATTTAATCTGTGCCTTAGCCCCTCAATTCACCATCCTACTTTTAGGTCGGTTAATCCAAGCAGTCGGGACCGGGATCGTTTTACCATTACTGTTTAACATCATCTTAGAACGTGCCCCTATGGCCAAACGAGGTATCTTCATGGGGATCGGGGGCTTAGTTGTTTCCCTAGCTCCTGCATTAGGACCTACCTTTGGGGGAATCGTTGTCTTCTTCTTAAGCTGGCGAGATATTTTCTGGATCACATTACCACTAATGATCTTAGGTTTATTACTTAGTTTTTCAATCGATCAAAAGACCCCCCTTCGCAAAGAAAAATTCGACTGGTTACGCTTAATCTTCTTAGCCATCGTCTTTGTCAGTCTTACATTAGCCTTCAACTCAGTTAGTGCTTTAGGTTGGCTCAATTGGCAACTAGCCTTAGGTTTAGTAATTACAGTAATTGCTCTTTGGATCTTCGTTGTCATTTCTAATCATTCTAGTCGTGTCTTAATTGATATTAAGATCTTTAAGAATCGGGTCTTTGACTTTGCCCTATTAGCTTACATCTTCATTCAAGTAGCAAATATCGGAATTAACTTCGTATTACCTAACTACGCCCAAATTGCGGATCACGATACCTCATTGACTGCCGGTTTAATCCTACTTCCTGGGAGTTTAATTTCTGGACTATTAAACCCCGTTTGGGGCCGGATGTACGATAGTTTAGGGGCCAAAAAGCCAATTGTTACCGGAAATACGGTTTTCTTCGTAGCCATTGTCTTATTTGCTGCTATTAGCATGAACATGAGTCCAATGATGATTCTCGGAGCTTACCTCCTATTTGCTATCGGGATGACTATGTCATTTGCTAATACTATGACCTATGCATTAACTGCTGTGGGCCGTGAATCCGAAGCCGACGCCAACGCTTGGTTTAATACCCTTCAACAATTTGGTGGCTCCATCGGAACTGCAATTGCATCTAGCTTCTTAGCTTCTGGTAGTGGCCACGGCGCCGCAGCCGTGATGCAATCAGGAACTCAACACGTTTTCATCTTTATGGGCGTTTTGATCTTGATTAACTTCATTAGTTATCACTACACTTTCAAACCAACTAAATAATTAACTAAATAATTAACTAAAGGACACTTGCGGGGTGTCCTTTTTGTTTGCGGTTAACTTTTACAACCGGCATGTGTTATCCTATTAGCTAGCATTGGGAGGTTATTGATGAAAACTTTAATTATTGTTGCCCACCCAGAAATCGAAAACTCACAAACTCAGGAATTTTTGTATCAGGGGGCGCAAGCCATGAACGTGGAGTGGCATCATTTAGATGCCATTGCCCAACTAAATGTCGAAGCAGAACAACAACTACTGAGAACTGCGGACCGGATCATTTTTCAGTTTCCCCTTTACTGGTACGCTGCGCCCGCTAGCCTAAAGGACTGGGAAGATACCGTTTTAACCAGAAACTTCATTTATGGTGATGGACGCTTCCCGTTAGCCAACAAGGAACTGGGCATCGTGGTAACTACTGGCAGACCACTCAAAGACTTTCGTCATGGTGGTACTGAAAACATCACCATCGATGAAATGCTGGCATCGTTACGGGCGGTCGGCCATTTAGCCCAAATGAAGATTCTACCGGCTATGCCAATTGCTCAATTTAGCTACCAACAAGAAGCGGAGCAAATGCAGTTATTAATTGACTATCAGCGTTACTTAACCCAACCAGCCCCCGATTCTTTAGCTAATCGAGAAACCTGGTTCGCGAACCAGTTGCCGAAATTCATCGCTAAATTGCCAGCGGCTGATCAATTTACTGGCCAATTAATCGCCGATACTTTCGCACAAAATCAAGCCGATCTCGAACAGCTTCGAGATGCTTTGAATTTACTTAAGGAAGGAGAGGAGGACTAATGGCTGAAAATACCGATTGGCTGTTACAGCAAGTTGAAGAGTTAAAAAAGAAGCAACCGGCTTACGAAGACCGAGCTTTTTTAACTGCTCTGCAAACCGTTATTAAGGAACAAGCCAGCCGCTCTGCCCAGATTCAAGGTGAACTAGACGGTCGACTATGGAATCCAGGAAAATGGTAAATAAAAGAACCTGAGACATATGTCTCAGGTTCTTTTATTAATGCGCCACCCGGTTACGGTGAGCAGTCAGCTTAGATAATAAGTTGACTGGCTTAGTTGTTAAGCTAGTCTGACGCTGTTGTTCATAATAATTAATGCCTTCAGTAACAATCAAAATCACTAGGGATACCACCATAATTTCGTGAATTCCACTATGTAAAATTCGCCGCATAGTGGGCAATAAAACTTTAGGTAGTTGTCCTACCGCGCTAGCATCACTGAGTTTGTTCATCATTTTTATGGTTACTTGCCCATGAACCTGCTTAATTCCGGTAAAGAGCGCATGGTTTAAAATTACCCCGTAAATTGAGGCCATAAACATTTGGCTTAACATCCGAATCAAAAAACTAAACGAAGTAGCCACTGGAACATCTTCTTCATCAGCGTCCTGTTGAACTTTAACTTGTAGTTCGTTAAAGCAAACCCCATTGCCAAAGCCTTCAAACATTCCGGCGATCAATAATACCCAATAAGGGGATTTGACTCCTACGAGAGCTAAAATCGCAAACGCGATCGCAATCATCACGATGCCGACACCAATTACTTGGTTTGGATTTAACTGTCGGCGCATACTTGGAACCGATTCAGAACCCCCGAAATTGGTAAAGGAACCGGGAATTTGGGTGGCCCCACCAATAATAGCCGTGGTGCCTAATAACCCTTGGGCCCACATTGGAATGTAGATATTAAAGCCGATAAACGCGCCCCAAACTAACATAAAAATCACAAAGTCAATTACTAACGCTTTGTTCTTAAACAACCGACTTGGAATAATCGGGTCCGCCACTCGTTGTTCCACCACAAACATAGCAATAATAAAAGCAATCCCTACCCCAATCAACAGTAAGACTACTGAAGTGGTTAAAATACCAATTTCTTCAACCCCGGTCAATAAGGTAACCAAGCCAATAGTCATTAAGGTAGCTCCTAAATAATCCACTGGTTGGGAGTGATCGGGTACTTGAGAACTCTTAAAGAAGATCTGAACGATCAAGATTGCTAATAGTCCGATAGGCACATTTAGATAAAAAACCCAATGCCAACTCCAAGTATCAACAATCCAGCCACCAGCCAGCGGGCCAATAATACTAGTAGCACTGTAACTAGCGGTCGCAAACCCTAATACTTTCATTCGTTTTCTAGGATCAGAAAACAACTTGGCGTAAATAATGTAAGGAATCGAAGTCATCCCGCCGGACCCCATTCCCATGATGGTCCGTGCAACAATCAAGAAGATAATGTTAGGTGACATCCCTTCCAAAAACGACCCAATTACAAACAACAGGGTAGCAATTTGAAAAGCTGCTTTATTACCAATATGTTCACCTAACTTACTCCATAACGGCGTAGTTACTGCCGTCCCCAACAAAAAAACCGCTACAATCCACCCCATCAACTGCAGCCCATGCAAATCACTAATGATTGCTGGCAAGGCCGTATTGATGATGGTGCTGTCCAATCCGTTCATGGCGTTGGATAACAGTAGCGCAAATGTAACTATAATGATGCTTCGTTTTGACAAAATAAACTCCTCTTATTATTTAGTTGTTAGCTTATATAATATAACTAATCAAACCATAGGAAAAGACTATTGAAAAATCTTATGCTTGCGGTTCGAAAACCATTAATTTGAGAAGTTTGACAGCCAATCTAATCTCCATAGTATAATGAGCACAGTTAGAGGAAAATTGGAGGATACATACATGCTTAGTTATTTTGCCCTCATTGCCTTAGTCAAATTATCCGGATTAATCATCCCGTTAATTTGGTTATTGATCATTGGGACCAAATCAGTTCGCCGGTGGGGTCTCATCGGCTTTGTACTTTTGTTTATCATCACCTATGTCAACACGTATTTTGCGCTACCAGACCTAGCCTATCCGTCTTTAATCGATAGTTTCTTAACCGGTTTTGTGGTGGGGATGATTGCCGTAGCCGTTTACCGTTGGTTTACCAAGGGCCGTGGCGACCAAGTAGTCGATGCTGCTAAGGAATCCAAATCTCCTTTAGTTAGTCGCATCGTTTCTCAATTAGGCGAAACCTTTGGCTGGTTCAGTCGATTAGCCATTGTGGGGGCCCTTTCCATCGTAGTATTAGTAGCCCTTAACAGTGTGGCTAGATTAATCACCTATATGAACCCCACCCCTTCAGTTAAATCCATTAAAACCGAAGTGGTGAACAGCACCAAAGGAGCTCCGATGCCCGTCATCAAAAATTCCGATGAAACCCCGGTAGTAAATGCCCCGCAAACCATTTCCACGGACATGAATAACTCCCTAAATAGCTTTAAAAATTCCAACGTTTACGACTTAAACGCCATGCGAGTTCAAATGTATCGCAACCACATGGTTTACGTCGCACCAGTTGAATTTTCTGGCGGCTTCTGGCGTTACATTCACTATCAAAAAGTTCCGGGTTACTTTATGACCAACGCTACCGATAAAAATGCTGACCCTAAGTTCATCAGCAAACCCATGCGTTACACCCCTAGTGCTTACTTCAATAGTGACGCTGATCGCCGAATTAGTGCTCATTCATTGGGATACACTATGGTTGGTAAAACTGCTCAATTAGAAGTCGATAACCAAGGCACCCCCTACTACGTTCGAACCTTAGCCAAACCAATTTCGTACTTCAACCGTAATTACGACTATACTCACTACAAAGTTGCCGTTTTAAACACGGTTACTGGTAAAGTTAATGTTTATAGCCCTAACAACGTTCCTAAATTTGTAGATATTGCAGTCAGTCCAGACTGGGTCAGCAAAGAAGTTTCCATGTTTGGTAAATACCGCCATGGTTTTTGGAACGCCACCCAAATCGGAGGCCACAGCGACGTTATGCAACCTACCAATGCCGGGACAGAAGGAGGAGATACTTTAACCCCTTACGCCTACAAAGGTCGCATTTACTACTTCACCGGAATGACTAGTATCAATACCCATCAAAGCTCAATTCTTGGTTACTCCTTTGTGGACGCTCGAACTAACACCCTCCATTACTATCGAGAACACGGCAATGTTATGACTCCCGAACGAGCCATTTCCTACGCCCAACAAGATATTAATCCCCAAAACTACAAGGGAACCCTGCCATTGCTGTACCGCGTAGGTGGTCAACCAACCTGGGTAGTATCCATGTTGGATCGGGACAACAACTCCTTCATGAAGTATGTTTACCTATTAGCAGACGGTAATAACCAGAGTGGCACCTATGCAGTCGGTGATGATGCTAAGAGTACTTTAGCTCTTTATAACGCCCGACTAGGAAACAAGACGGCCGAAACTAATGATGTGGCTACCGAAAAAGCCGTTTCTGGAACGGTGTACCGATTCTTAAAGGATGATAAGCAATTGTTATTTATGCTTAAAAATAGCGATGTGGTGTACTCACTAGCCACTGACGACAAAGATTTCCAAGCCATCGACCAATTTATTCAAGAAGGCGACAAAGTGTCCTTTAAGGTCCGCTCCGTCACCGATAATCAGGTCAACCAAATTGATGCCAAAACCTTTGTTGATCATCAATTAAAGTCAAATAGCAAAACTAATTAACGCCCTTAACTTGACTGATAACTATTTTTTCCCTAAATTGGTAGTTATTACTGTAGATTCGAGGTTAATCAAATGAGTAAAATTGCAATCGTGACTGATAGTACTGCTTATCTCACTTCTGATGAAGTGGCAGCGATGCACAATGTTTTCGTAGCACCGATTTCATTCACTATGAAAGGACATGTTTATATCGAAGGGGTTAGCATGGATAACGATGAGTTCTATACTACTCTCCCCACCTTGGACAAATTGCCCACAACTGCTCCGCCTACTCCGCAAGATATGTTGTCACTTTATGATAAGATCGCTGATCAAGGGTACGACCAAATTATTAGTATTCACTTAACCTCTGGAATTACTGGTTTTATTAACAACCTAAAGATGTTTACCCAAAATTATTCCAAAGCCCAGATTGTGATTTACGATTCGCATATCACCATTGAACCAATGGCCTACTTAGTGCGAGTGGCGTCTCAGCTAGCCAATGAAGGTACTGATTTAAAAACCATCCTGGATAAGTTAGACGAACTACGCGCCTCCATTGGGGTATTCTTCGTAGTTGATGATCTCAAAAACTTGGTCACTGGTGGCCGGCTAAGCAATTCTGCCGCTTTTGCGGGTGGATTGCTCAAAATCAAACCGATTTTGAATTTAACTGAGGATACACACCAGATTGTTCCAATCGGCAAAATTCGAACCATGAAAAAAGCCCTCCAAAACATTGAGGATCGCTTTGCTGAAGTTTATCAAGATACTGATTATCCATTACACGTTATGCTTTCAGGAACTAATAACTTAAAAGCTATTGAAGATTGGCAGGTTGATTTCAGCAGTCGCTACCCCGATACCACTACTGAAGTGGGTCAAATTGGCCCGGTAGTTGGTACCCATATTGGTAGTAATTCGTTTGTTTTATCCTGGATCAAGGAATACTTTACTGAATAATCTAAAAGCCCAATACTTAGTTTCAGAATTGGGCTTTTTATTTAGTTTTAGTTCTAAAGCAATTTGACTGATAATTGCCCCTGGCTACCAATTTTTGAAATATCATGCTATAATAAACTAATAGGTGCCAAATCTAGGCGACAAAGATGTCGTCGCGTGCATTGCACGCCGCGCGTAGCTGCGCGTTCAACCACCTCCGACTACTATAGGTTGGTTGACGAATCGCGGCAATTTTCCTAACGAATTTTAGGTAATTGCTAACCGCCATTTCAATGGCGGTTTTTTTGTGCTTTCAACTAGTTAATTTAATTCCTAAAATACTAATCACTAATAATCCCACAAATATCCAGGTAGCTGGTGAAAGTTGGTCGTGAAACAAAGTTACTCCTATAATAATGGAGCTCACTGCCCCAATTCCCGTCCAGACCGGGTAAGCAATGCTTAACGGCAAGTGTTTAGTGGCTAACGCCAAAAAACCAAAACTCAAGCTCATGCCGATTAACGTCGCCAAACTATAGCCCAACTGACTAAATCCATGGCTGAGCTTCATAGTCGTAGCCCACACCACTTCAAAAATTCCAGCGATTACTAAATAAAACCAAGTCATTTAATTCCCTCCCTATGAAAGACAAAAAGCACCTACAAAACTCAACTAAGACCTAATGAGTTTTATAAGTGCTCACACCCGGTGGTGCTTTTTAGGTATCATCTCAAACTAATATTAGCCTGTCAACTACCGTTGTTACTTGACTTTTAATAGTGAAACACCTATAAATAAGGCACCATTAAAATTTTAGGAGGACTTATCATGAAAATTTTTGTTGTCGGAGCTAGTGGTCGCGTCGGAAAGCAATTGACCGATCTTCTCGTTGCAGGTGGCCATGAAGTTTATGCTGGAGCCCGCCATCCCGAAAGTACGGATAGCAATGTTCACCCAGTTAAATTTGATATGCACGATGATTTAGCTAGCTTAAGCCCCAAATTGGCAGGCATGGACGCAGTTTACTTCGTAGCTGGCTCCCGTGGCGCAGATTTATTGCAAACAGATGCTTTTGGAGCTGTTAAAGTCGCCCAAGCTGCTATGGATAACCATATCGACCGCTTTATTTTATTAAGTTCTCTTTTCGCTACCGAACCCGCTCGTTGGGCTGGAATTCCCGGTTTGGCTAGTCTAACCGATTACAACATTGCGAAATATTTTGCAGATAAATGGGTTATTGATAATTTCACCGGCAATTACACTATTTTACAACCCGGTACCCTTCAAGATGTGGAAGGAACTGGCAGTGTGACACTTGACGTCACAGATGGTGGTGATAATCCAATCCCAGATGTAGCGGCCGTTTTAGCAGCAATGCTTACCCAACCTGCTACTTATCGAAAAGTGATTACCATGCACTCTGGTGAAACTAAAGTTGAAAACCTCTTTTAATTAGAAGCCGTTTGCAAATTATTGAACTTATAATTTAATTTTGCATTTTTATGCATTCGATCATTGATTAGCAAACTTTTGTAACAAGTGAAACGTGATTAAATAGGCGTTTTAGTCGGCTTTAATCGTAAAATTCACAAATGTATATCGGCTTTAACGTGAATTACTAAACCAAATTACGCCTTTTATAATTATTTTGGCTAATCACGCTTAAGCTATAAGTTAATTTATAGCGACTACGTTGTGCATTTAGCCAATTATTAGATAATAATTACGAGGTAGGTAGCTTTGTGAATCAATCTACTTTAAGTCGTTTCCTTGACTTTACTTGCTGCCCGCAATATATTATAGACAGATCGATACTTAGCTATTTAGGCTAGTGTGAAGCAACTAACTGTCCACCAAACGGTAAGTTGATAATTCGTACCATCGATCGGCTTAATCTTAATTTTAATCTTCTAACTGTAAAAACTCCCAGTGATGGGAGTTTTTTTATTTAGCGATTTAGTTCTAATACCATCCAAGAAATCCACCATAAAATTGGGAAAATCAGCCACCAATATCTGGCAAATAAGTTTTCCTTATAGTTTTCCTTATAGTTAGTGTTCCAACTTTTAGCTTCTCCCAAACTACGTTGCAACGTAGAGTCGTCTTTAATTAATTCATCTAAGCTAATCTGAAATAAATCACTAATTTGAATAAGTTGGTAAATGTTAGGTAGGTGCTTTTCTGCCTCCCAATTCACCACTGTGTCACTGCTAACTTTTAACTTCTGTGCTACGTTTTGAACCGTCCAGGACTTAGCCTGACGTTGTTGGGCAAAGACTTCTGAAAATAACATGAGCGCTCCTCCTAACTACAGTTCTATAATTCTAGCTTAAGCATACTAATGAAGTTTCAGTTAGGCAAAAGAGAGCTCTGAAATAATTATTTTTTGGTGGAGTCCGGATTTGTTGTTACAATGGGGCCATTAAGAAAAAATTAGTATTTTAATTACCTAAGGAGGGATTAAATGACTCAACAAAAAGCCGTATTAATGAACGCTAACCATGAATTAACGGATGCTAATATTGAAGTTCCCACTCCTGACGCTAAAGACGTTTTAGTAAAAATTCAAGCTGTAGCTGCTAATCCAGTAGACGTCAAACAGCTAGAATCTAGGGATGGCCAAAGCGCTCCTAAAATTCTAGGATATGACGCCGTCGGACAAGTAGTCGCTCTGGGGTCTAGTGCCACTAAATTTCAAATTGGCGATCAAGTCTTTTACGCCGGGGCAGTTAATCGCAACGGTAGTTTTCAAGAATACCAAGTGGTCAATGAAGATCTAGTTGCTCTAAAGCCGGTTGAAATAACCGTTGAACAAGCTGCCGCAATGCCATTAGTTAGCCTAACTGCTGCCGAACTGTTATTTGAAAAGATGCACGTAATCGCTGAAGCCAACGCTAACTCTGGTAATTTATTAGTAATCAATGGTGCTGGTGGCGTGGCTTCCGTTTTAATTCCACTAGCCAAATGGGCTGGACTAACGGTCACCGCCACCTCAAGCCCTAAAAAATTTGATTATCTCCGACAATTAGGGGTTGCTCAGCCCATTGACTACCATGCCGATGCTGAGATAACTATCAGCGACCTTCCCGACAACTCTTTCGAGTATGTAGTTAGTCTTTTCGACATCACTACTTACTGGAGCGATGTAACCAGACTAGTTGCTCCGTTAGGTCACGTAGGTACCATTGTTGAATTTCCTAATGACATAGCTATTGGAAAACTCAAAAATAAAGCCGCTTCATTTGATTGGGAATTCATGTTTACTAAATCTCTTTTTCATGTAGACGAAGCCAGCCAAGGACAAATATTGACCCAAATTGCGGCATTAATCGATGAACACGCAATTAGTGCTCCTCAAATAACTACCTATACTGGTCTGAATGCAGCTAACATTACTGCGATGTTAGACCAACTTAAGACTGGGCATACAACGGGTAAATTGGTGCTGACAATATAAACTAAAAAAGATGCCCGCAGGCATCTTTTTTAGTTTATCGTAGTGACAATTGCTCCCATCACAATTAAGGCCAAACCAATAATTGTAAAGATCAATTCACGAGTAGTTTTATGTTCATGTAAGAAAATTAAGCTTCCTAACGTCGACAATACCATTGATAATTGGCCGACTACAAAAGCGGTGTTCACGCCATTTTCCTTAACTGAGAAGATATAAGTAATCGCAGCTAACGAAAAGACTAACCCAGAAATAATTTGTTTCCAACTTTTAGCTTCCTTCAAGGCTTTCAAATCATGGCTGAATGTTAAATAGATCAACACAGCAATTACCATCCCGACTGATTCTGGAAAGAAGATCGCTAAGCCAGATGAAGACATTCCTTTAGGAATTGTATTATAAATTAAATAACCAATTGTGGTTAAGACTAAGACAGTGTAAGTCGCTTTAACATTATTACCCTGCTTATCACCTTTTTGAGTGTAAGAAGTTAAGAAAACACCTAGCACTAGGAGACCAATACCGATAAAGCCCATTGTTTTGGCAACCGGCGTGCTCCATTCACCAAAGATCAAAACCCCAATTAAGGACGTTCCAATCAATTGCAACCCGGAAGATACCGGCATGGTTTTAGAAACCCCAATATTGCGATATGCAACATATTGGCCGATTTGACCACAGATCCAAAAGGCTCCGGCTAGGGCAGCCATGATAAAGTCCTTTACGGAGATATGTACCCCTATCACAGCAATCACACCTAGACTAGCGACTAACGTTCCCATCGCCGTTCCAAAAATTTGGTTTTTTGTACTACCGCCAATTAATGCAATTGAAAACGGCAATAACCCCCAACCAAGGGCGGGTAAAAATAGCCAAAGTAACCCCATAATCAATCATCCTTTCTCAATTCGCATAGTTTATGATAACCTTTTCATTTTGTTGTTTCAAGCAAAAAGCAAAAATTTTGAAAATTATTTTCAACAAATAAAGGACGTTTATCTTTTCACAAAAAATGTTAGCGTTATTAATGCTTATTTACCAGTGATTATAGCACTGTAAATTTTTTCCATTTTGTCTTTCGCACAAAAAATTACCAACCAAATAATCGAACATTCCCACTAATCAAAAATTCAATCCCTCATTCACAATTATCATAGGTTTAGATTTAAAATTACATTTTTGACTTATTTTCTGCTAAAATGGACAAGTTAATAATTTTTAATAAGTAAAGGAGACTTTCCCGTGGAACTTTCACCATATTGGCAAAAAATTGCTGCTAAAACACGGGCCGAACACCGGCCGTTTTTGAGTCTGGCTCCCATGGAAGCCGTGACTAACGCCGTTTTCCGTCAGGTCGTTGATTCTGCAGCGGCTCCAGACGTTATCAATACTGAATTTGTTAATGCCTTAAGCATTACCCACCCTAAAGCTAAATTTGCGGCGCAGGGCCGTTTATATATTTCTGAAAATGAACCGATCAAACCCATCGTCCAACTTTGGGGCAATGTTGGCGAAGATTTCCGTAAAGCGGCGTTTGCCGTTAAGGAAAAGGGCTTTGAAGCCATTGATATCAACACCGGTTGTCCAGACGCCACCGTTATTAAAAATCACGGTGGGAGTGACTTAATTCGCCATCCAGATTCCGCTGCCGAAGTCATTGCAGCAACCAAAGAGGCCGGTTTACCAGTTAGTGTAAAGGCCCGGCTTGGTTTTAGTAAACCCGAAGAATTCAAAGAATGGATTCCTTTCTTATTAGAACAGGAAGTCCAGGTCTTAACCGTTCACATGAGAACTCGCCAAGAAATGAGTAAGGTGCCTGCCCACTATGAATTGATTGACGACATCATCAAAATGCGAGATGCAATTTCTCCAAATACTTTGATTGCCGTTAACGGCGACGTCGCTGATCGGACAGCAGCTAATAAGTTGGCCGCTGAACATCCTGGTTTAGACGGAGTGATGATTGGTCGTGGGATTTTTGCAAACCCATTTGCTTTTGAAGCTGATCCACACACGCATACTCCTAAAGAACTAATCGACTTACTCAAGCTACAACTAGATCTCTTCGATGATTTTTCTAAGTTGTATGATTCACCACGGTTCCCATCCTTGAAGAGATTCTTCAAGATTTACGTTAAATCAATTCCTCATTCAGCAGATTTAAGAGCCGAATTGATGGACACCAAATCAACTGATGAAGTTCGTCAAATGTTGGCGGCCTCGGATATTTTAAAATAATCAGAAAAACCCGCAATGACTAATGGTCATTACGGGTTTTTTATTATCTAGCTTTTAACTCCGATTGCAATAACCACCGATGATTATTCATGGCTTTTTGCCCTTCAAACGGAGCCACATCCACAATGTAAACATTACTTTCTTGCGAGGAAACAATAGTGGCCTGAGCCCCTCCCTTTTGTATATCGTTTTACCAAAATAAACTAACTAAACGCCTTATTGCAAGATTCATTCCAGCTATAATATTAGAAAACCCTTACAAAAATGAGAAAATACTCATTTTTTGAAAAAATTAATTCGCCTTTATCCCTTATAGAACAAGTGGTTGAAACCGCCTTATGATTTAGATTAGAAAATTTCTCATTTACAACTCATCTTTTATCATTTACTATTACTGTCAAACTTAAATAGAACTTAAATCAGTCAATAGAAAGTGAGTGTTACATATGAAATCAAAGTCAGCCATTACCTTCGGGGTCATTTCAATAGTGGGAACCACCTTGCTCGCCGCGTGCGGATCTAATTCTGCGACGGACACCACTAAGGCCAAAAACAAAACCCTTAACGTCCAAACCAGTTCTAGTCTAACTACCATGGACGTTTCTAAAAGTACCGATATCGTTTCGGCCCAAACCCTAAATAACACCAACGAAGGGCTCCTAAAATTTGGAACTAATAGTTCTTTGCATAAGGCTTTGGCTAAGAGTTGGACCGTTTCCAATAATGGGACCCGCTATACGTATAACCTCCGCCCATCCAAGTGGAGTAACGGTGATGACGTTACCGCCCAAGATTTCGTTTACTCTTGGCAACGAATCGTTAATCCTAAAACCGCTTCCCAATATGCTTACCTGTTTGATAACGTTAAAAACGCCACTAAAATTAACGCTGGTAAGTTAAGTCCCTCTCAATTAGGGGTCAAGGCAGTGGGCAAATATAAGCTAGTTGTCGATTTAAACCACGCTCAGAGTTACTTTAACCAGTTAGTGGCTAACCCCCAATTTTATCCCCAAAACGAAAAAGTAGTGAAAAAATACGGTAGCACGTATGGTACCACCAGCAAAGCCATGGTTTACAACGGGCCATTCAAACTTACCGGCTGGAACGGAACCAACGATACCTGGACGATGGTAAAAAACAAATCATACTGGGGAGCTAAAAACGTTAAGCTCAACCAAGTAAAATATTGGACGGTTAAAGATCCTCAGACTTCACTTTCCCAATACCAAGCCGGCAAGCTTGATTTAACCACCTTGTCAGGAAGTCAGGTTCAACAATTCACCAAGAATAAGGATTATGTGCTTAGAAATTCAGCTTCGACTTTCTACCTAGAAATGAATGAGAAAAAGCAACCCCTCTTTAAGAACACTAAAGCTCGCCAAGCTCTGTCCCTAATTGCTAACAGAGAACAGTTCGTCGATAAAATCCTAAAAGACGGTTCCCTAGCTTCTAACAGTTTCGTTCCTACCAAGATGCAATACCGTGATGGTAAAGACTTTGCCGTAGTTTCCGAAGACAAAGCCATGACCAGCTACAACGAAACCAAGGCTAAGCAGTTATGGAAAGAAGCCCTAAAGGAAAGTGGCAAGTCCAGCATTAATCTGAACCTCTTATCAGACGATACCGCCTCAGGAAAGAGCACTACCGAATACCTGCAATCACAATTTGAAAAGCTCCCCGGACTTAAGATTACCAACCAAAATCTACCATTTAAGACCCGGTTGGCCCGTTCTTCTGCCGGTGACTTCGACCTAGTCGTTTCTGCTTGGAGTGCTGATTATCCGGATGCTAGTTCCTTCCTAGACCTCTTTACTACCAACAGTTCCTACAACAATGGTAAGTGGTCTAACGCGGAATACGATAAGTTAGTTAAATCTGCCAGCGGTAGTCTAGCTAACAAGCCGGCTCAACGTTGGGATGCTATGCTAAAGGCCAACAAGTTAATCACCGACCAAGCCGGGGTAATTCCACTCTACCAACAAGCTCAACCCCAACTAGTTAAGTCCAACGTCAAGGGTGTTATCTACTACCCAACCGGCTCTAACTGGGATTACAGCAAGGCTTACTTAACTAAGTAAAGCCACGGAATTAAGGAAGTGACATAATGGCTAGATATCTATTGAAACGTATCTTTTACCTTTTATTAACCCTCTTTATTGTTATTACCATTACCTTCTTTTTGATGAAGTTACTCCCCGGTACTCCGCTGAATAATCAAGCCAAATTAAGCAAGTCCCAAATTGCCGTTATTTACCAGCAATACGGGCTCGACAAACCCCTTTGGCAACAATACGTTTCTTATTTAGGCAACGTATTGCACGGTAACTTCGGTACTTCCTTTCAATTTAGCGATCAACCCGTTTCCTACCTAATTAGTAGCCGAATCGGGCCATCACTTCAATTAGGATTGCAAGCGATCATCGTCGGGGTACCCATCGGAACTTTAATTGGGGCCTTAGGAGCAGTTAAGAAAAATACTTGGGTGGACACTTCTACCACCATCATTTCCATTCTGGGGATTTCCATCCCCAGTTTTGTGTTGGCGGTTCTCTTTCAATATTTCTTCGGAGTTAAGCTGCACATGTTCCCAATCGCTAACTGGGGCGGCTTTATCTTTACCGTCCTGCCATCCTTGGCACTAGCTGCCTCACCATTAGCTGAATCGGCTAGGTTCATGCGAACTGAAATGGTCGACGTTATGAATTCTGACTATATCGAGTTAGCCAAAGCCAAGGGACTCACTAAAGTCGGGATCATTTACCACCATGCACTTCGGAATAGTTTAATTCCACTCCTAACGGTGGTGGGGCCACTGGCCGTGGGAATCATGACCGGGTCAATGGTCGTAGAAAATATTTTTTCAATTCCCGGAATTGGCGAGCTCTTCGTTAAATCCGTGTTAACCAACGATTATCCTACTATCATGGGATTAACGATTGTTTACAGTGTGATGCTGATGGTAGTACTTTTAATTACCGATATCATCTACAGTCTGGTCGATCCCCGGATTCGCTTGACTGATAAAAATTAAGGAAAGAAGGGACAACCATGATTAATCAATCTCAACCTAGTGATGCAGACTTTCAACTTATCCCGGAATCCGTAAAAGCCAACCTAGATGATGAAAAAATTTCAGCACCGTCACTAACTTTCACCCAGGATGCCTGGCGCAGATTAAAGAAAAACAAAAGTGCAATGGTCTCAATGGTGATTTTAATTCTCTTCTTCATTTTGGCCTTCGGCTCTAGTTTCTTTGAAACCCATAATCCCAACACCCAAAACCCGGCGGCTACTAATTTACCTGCCAAAATTCCAGGGGTCCCAATTCCGGGACTAAACGGAACTATCATGCAGGGTGGCACCAGGGTCGATGCCTATCAACAAGCCGGAATGAAGCCGGGAACCTTTTATTTAATGGGAACAGATTCCTTCGGTCGGGATCTATTTTCTCGGGTGCTTTACGGAACTAGAATTTCTCTAACTATCGCCCTAGTCGCTACCTTCTTTGACCTGACAATTGGAATTGCGTACGGAATTATCTCCGGGTGGAAGGGCGGTCGAATAGATAATTTTATGCAACGAATTATCGAAATCATTATGTCGATTCCCAACTTAGTAGTTATCATTTTGCTGATCTTAGTGCTCAAGCCAGGGATGGTTTCCATTATTTTGGCAATTGCCATCACCAGTTGGACTAGCATGGCGCGGCTAGTTCGGGCAGAAACCATGCAGCTAAAAAACCAGGAGTTTATCCTGGCGGCTAGGTCCCTAGGGGAAAATCCCGTCAAAATTGCCACTAAGCATCTCCTACCCAACTTATCTAGCGTGGTAATTATCAATACCATGTTTACCATCCCTAGTGCCATCTTCTTCGAAGCGCTTCTATCGTACATTGGGATTGGGATTTCTGCACCGCAAGCTTCCTTAGGTACTTTACTAAACGACGGACAAAAGAATTTCCAATTTCTGTCTTATCAAATGTGGTTTCCAGCGATTGTCCTCTCCATATTAATGATTTGTTTCAATTTATTTGGAGATGGCCTCCGCGATGCCTTTGATCCAAAATCTAAATAGCAGGTGATAGTATGGAAAATTCAAATAATATTTTAGAAGTTCGTAATCTAGAAATTAATTTTAAAACCTATGCTGGCACTGTTAAAGCTATTCGCGACGTTAGTTTTGATCTTCACAGAGGAGAGACTTTGGCCATCGTGGGTGAATCAGGTTCAGGCAAATCAGTAACCACCAGGGCCATCATGGGGCTTCTAGCCAACAATGCCGTGGTTGCTAATGGCACTATTGAGTATAAAAACCAGGATTTATTAAAACTTTCCAACCGGCAAATGGAACAACTCCGTAGTGTAGATATCGCTGAAATTTTTCAAGATCCAATGACTTCCTTGGACCCTACTATGAAAATTGGCAAACAAATTGCCGAACCATTAATCGCTCACAAAGGTACTAAACCAGCTAAGGCTAGAGAAGAAGCCCTTAAGATGATGGAAGCAGTTGGGATTACCAATGCCGAAGAACGGATTAACGACTATCCCCACCAATTTTCAGGGGGGATGCGGCAACGAATTGTGATTGCCATCGCTTTGATTAATCACCCCGATATTTTAATTGCCGATGAACCGACCACCGCTTTAGACGTTACCATTCAAGCCCAAATCCTTAACTTGATGAAAAAACTTCAGGAAAGAATCAATACCTCCATTATTTTCATCACCCATGACCTAGGCGTGGTAGCTGGAATGGCTGACAGAGTGGCAGTGATGTATGCTGGCAAGATTGTTGAATACGGCACTGCGGAAGAAATTTTTTATAACCCGCAACATCCCTATACTTGGGGATTGTTAGAGTCTATGCCCACCCTAGACACCAATGCTAAATATTTGCCATCTATTCCCGGCACCCCGCCTGATCTGTTGACCCCACCAGTTGGTGATGCTTTTGCTCCCCGAAATAAATATGCCTTAGCAATTGATCTAAAAAAACAACCACCCTTTTTCGAAGTTTCTAATACCCACTATGCTGCCACTTGGTTACTAGATCCTAGAGCGCCGAAAGTGGTGCCACCAGCAGCCATTAGCAAACGCCAACACCAATATGAATTCGAGCGACAACAGATATTAGCTCAAGAACGAACTCAACATCGTAGTGAAGAGGAGGTGTAGGAATATTGGTCAATGAACAAGATAAAATTTTAGAAGTCAAACATCTCAATCAGTTTTTTAACGTAGGCAAATCCGATGAAGTCAAAGCCGTTAACGACGTTACTTTCGATATTTATCGGGGAGAAACGTTTGGTTTAGTTGGTGAATCCGGATCTGGCAAAACTACTACTGGCCGAGCAATCTTACAGCTTTATAAACCCACTAGTGGTGAAATTATCTTTAACGGTGAAAACATCAATTCCCTAACTGACAAAAAACAACAGCAACATTTTCGCCGGCAAATGCAAATGATTTTCCAAGATCCATATGCATCCTTAAATCCCCGGATGAAAGTGCAAGATATTGTTGCCGAAGGAATTGATATCAACCACTTAGCCAACAGTAAGGAAGAGCGCACTAAGCAAGTGGCTGATTTATTAGAAACCGTGGGACTAAATAAAGATCATGCTAGCCGTTATCCCCATGAATTTTCAGGGGGTCAGCGCCAAAGAATTGGGATTGCCAGGGCGTTAGCAGTTCATCCAGATTTTATTATTTGTGACGAACCTATTTCGGCGCTGGACGTCTCGATTCAGGCTCAAGTAGTTAACCTGCTAAAAGAACTTCAAGAAAACCAGGGATTAACCTACCTCTTTATTGCCCACGACCTCTCAATGGTAAAATACATTTCGGACCGAATCGGGGTAATGCACTACGGCAAAATGTTAGAAATTGCTTCTGCTGATGAAATCTATAGAAATCCCCTTCATGATTATACTCGCAGTCTACTTTCAGCAGTTCCCATTCCCGATCCTCGGCTAGAAAAAGCTAGAACTGAAGTTACGTATGACGCACAAGCAGAAGATGATGGTCAACCTCGTAAATTATTAGAGGTCTTGCCTGATCACTATGTACGAGCAACCAAAGCAGAATTAGAAATGTACCGTAAGCGATCATTAGAGCAACTAAAATAAAAGAAGCCTAAAGCATAATATGCTTTAGGCTTCTTTTATTAATCTATACTTAGCCAAACACCGGTAATAATAACCATGTTAATGGCATCACAATAATCAAAATGGGCACCATATCCGCAATCGGAAAGGTTTTAATATTGCTTAACCGTAAACCAGTGGCCAACATTAAAATTCCACCAGCAGCTGATAAATTACCAATCATGTTAGCGGTCATCAACGGCATAATTAACGCTGCGGAATAAAAGAGGCCAAACAAAACGATAGCTTGCGGAATTACTGCAATCGCCACTAACATCCCTAACAAAGTAGCAAAAATCAACGCGCTAACAAAGTCTAACATTCCTTTACTAACCAGCATGTCAGAATTATGGGTGATTCCTTCGTTTAATGCTCCAAAGATTCCCATCCCGCTAACGCTAAACAAAACTAACAATGCGATTAACTGTTCTAGCCGATCGTTATTTTTAATTTGTTCTTGTTGTTTATCAATCGCCTCTGTTGAAAAATTATGCTCGTCACGGCGACCCCTGAGTAACTTAAACAGTCCTGACTTGATATAGTCTTCTAAGTGCATCCCAATACCGATTGCACTCCCTAATACAGTTGCTAAAACCACAATAGGCGTCTGCTTGATTTTTAGAATCATCACAATCCCTAACGACATTGAAATTAAGCCTAAAATCAACGGCATCTGTTCTTTAATATTGCGAGGTACCGATACTCGCAATAGGGTTCCTACAATTGCCCCCAATAAAGTTAATGCACAATCTACAAATGGTCCTACGGGCAAATTAACCCCTCCTTTTTTAATCACATATTCTAATATAGCACGAAAAAAGCACCACAAAAAAAGGAATTCGATATCAGCTAGACATCGAATTCCTAAATTATTTTAATGTTAAACGTTAAACAAGATTGCGAGCACTGCTAAAATGGCGGGAAAAGCTTGAATCCAAAAGATACTTTTTCTTCTGATCGTTGCCATCCCGAAAACTCCCGCTAATACTACGAAGCTAGTAAACAATAGGCTACCAATTGCTTGAGCATCAACCGGAAAATCAAAGCGGGCAAATAGTAAACCACCGCCGATAAATCCATTATAAATTCCTTGATTAGCTAGTGCCAACCTAGCCTCAGATTGGTTTAGAAATTCTGCGCTCATTCCAAATGATCTTTGCAGCATTTCTGTACTCCCCCAGATTTCTAAAACCATGAATAAAATGGCCTCAATGGCTACCAACAAAATCAAAATGGTGGCGGTAATTTTCATAACTAAACCCCTCTTCTAAATTTATATCGCATCTATTATAACCTAATTATAAATAGTGAAACAGGGGTTCAAAAGAACTTATTCTATAATTAGCTAATCTCCACCGCCCATTATTGTGAAAATCAGACCTCCACCCACCACCGCAGCAATTACAATTCCACCAACTGCCACGCTAAAGAACAGGCCAATCCCACCTACGGCTAACAAAATGATGAACCAAATTGGATGTCTGAGGAAGAAACGAAATAAACCTCCAATTAACTTGAAGAATAAAACAATAAAGATTAAAACGCCAACTAAAATTCCCACCTTAGCGGCGTTACTCATAGCTAATACAACTGGCAAACTGAGCATTCAAAATACCTCCTTTTATTTGGTTCGTAGATAAATTTTGGCTAAATTTCTTAAATCCATCCGACTTAATTGAGTAATTCCTTGATCAATTGGATACATAACTGACCGCTTACTTGAACTATGATTTAACCCCAGTGCGTGCCCCAACTCATGGACTGCTACCGAAAGTTTGTAAGCATCCGCATAGTGACTATTTAATTTGGCACTGGCATGATTGATGGTGTAATTTTCTCGTCCTCTATACTGAATCATAGTAGGCCCACCAATTCCTAATTCAATCATGCTGGTCTGTGGTTGGTTCGTGGAGCTTCGCCCAGCTTTGTTATATGTTCCCAACGTAATTCCGTTGCGATGCTTATTGGCGATTCCTGGTACTAATTTTACCAAGCCGGTCTGATTATATTCTGCTATCGCCTGTAAAAATAATTTTTTTACTTCAGTCGGTGTTTGTTTAGCAAAATGATAGTAATAAACCCGACTTAAGTCATCACTAGTGATTGTTTGTAACTCCGTGTCATTCTTTTTAGAACTCACTGGATAGTTGGCTTTGGGCTGCGGAATTACCTGAACAATTTGATTTTGTAAATCCTTAACCGTATTAATCACTGCGGTTTGAACATTTTGTTTAGTCGCTAGCACAATTACTGTCAGGAGAATTATTGGCCAGACTAAATATCTGAGTTTCACTGCTGACCCCTCCCATTCTAATCGGTAAACCTGTAGTTTACTCAGTTTTTCATTCACTGCCAAGTTGTTATTAATCACTTTGAGAATATCTTAATCCTTTTTACCATTCTGCAAAGAAATTTGCTTTCTAAATTTATAACTCAAAACCGTTTACATTTTATTTTTAGATTGTTACACTAGAGGCGTTAATTTAGAATCATTATAAATGGCAGGGAGGATTTCATTATGGAAAATACCAAAATTGTTATTGTGGGAGCATCACATGGTGGCCACGAATCGGCCATTGAACTATTACAAAAATATTCCAACGTCGATGTTACCATTTACGAAGCAGGAGATTTTGTTTCCTTTATGTCTTGTGGAATGGAACTTTTCTTAGAAGACCAAGTGACTACTCAAGATGATGTTCGCAATTTTAAGCCAGAAGATATCATTAAGATGGGTGGCAATGTCTACAATAACCATGAAGTCACCGCAATTGATGCCGATAAAAAACAAGTTACCGTTAAAAACACCATTAACGGCACCTCAGAAGCCGTGGACTACGACAAACTAATTTTAAGTTCCGGAGTAACTCCCAGATCTCTAAACCTACCTGGAAATGACCTCGAGAACATTTATGAAATGCGTGGCTACGATTGGGCTACAAAACTCAAAGCAGCCATGAATAACGATGCCATCCAAAACGTAGTCGTAATTGGTTCTGGCTATATTGGAATCGAAGCTACCGAAGCATTCACCAAAGCTGGTAAACAAGTTACTTTGTTAGATAGTATGGATCGTCCTTTAGCTACTTACTTAGATCCCGAAATGACCAAGTATATCGAAAAAGAATTAGAATCTCATCAAGTAAAATTAGGGATGGGAGTTAATATCACCAGCTACTTAGGCGAAAATGGTAAAGTGACCGCCGTAGAAGCTGATGGTACCCAATTCCCTGCTGATTTGGTAATTTGTGCAACCGGGGTAATTCCTAACACCGATTGGCTCAAAGGTACCGTTAACCTGGACCAACGTGGTTTTATCGAAACCGATCCTTACTTGCGAACTAACCTACCAGACGTTTATGCAATTGGCGATGCTATCAAACCTTACAACATCCCTGCTAACCAACAAATGCCAATTGCCTTGGCCACTACAGCTCGTCGAGAAGCTCAATACGTAGTTGATCACCTCTTTGAAAATCAAGCTTCTGTTCCATTTGCTGGGGTAGTAGGTTCTTCGGCTTTAAGCGTTTTTGATCTTAAATTTGCAGCTACCGGGCTAAATTCTATGACTGCTAAGCGAGCCAACGTGAGCGCACAAACCGATTTTTATCAAGACTATCTACGGCCAGCTTATGTGCCAGTTAAAAACGGTAATTTACCAGTTTACGTAACCATTACCTATAATCCATTGAACCACCAAATCCTAGGGGGTTCAGTGATGTCACCATACGACGTAACAGCTCAAGGTAACGTTTTAGCCTTAGCTACCAGCAAGAAACTAACTTTAGAAGATTTAGCCAGTGCCGACTTCTTCTTCCAACCAGGCTTTGATCGTCAATGGAGTTTACTTAACCTTGCCGCGCAAAATGCACTGGGCTGGGAACGGTTTTAATTAAAATAATTTAATCCATAAAAAGACCGCCAAATTAGGCGGTCTTTTTTTAGAATTCATTGTTTCACATGAAACTAACTATTAATTCCATTAACGTATCCTTGGTGATTCGACAGCAAGGTCACTTTAGCTCCGTTTTCATTGAGCCGTTCTACTTGGTGTTCTCCCCAAATTGCCATGTCCACTAAAATACGATTCAAGGTTTTACCGTAATCCGTTAATTGATAAATTACCTTTGGTGGTACTTGTTCATAAACAATCCGGTCAATAATTTCATCAGTTTCTAATTCTCTTAGTTGCTGGGTCAACATTTTTTGCGTAATTTCGGGAATAGCTCGTTTGAGTTCCCCCGTACGCATCGGCCCGTTACCCAAATGGCACAAAATAATGGGTTTCCACTTGCCGCCGATTACGTCTAACGTGGCTTCAACGCCAATATTATAAGTTTTTTTCATTCGAATATCTCCTTAGGTACTTTTTGGTGCCTACCGTACTAAAAAGTACGTACTTGTTTTGATTATCCTGTCTCGTATAATGATTTTATTCGCTTATCATTTGTAAGTAAAGAACTTTAAGGAGAATCTCTATGAAAATATCTGTAACCACCAACAGTAAGCCAACCGTTTCACCTACTCTCACTTTAATGGCTTTGGCCATCAGCGCCTTCGCTATTGGTAGCACCGAGTTTATTAGTGTTGGGTTACTGCCGCTCATCTCTCACAGTTTCGGCGTATCTATTAGTAATGCCGGACTAACGGTTTCCGTATATGCTTTAGGAATCACAGTCGGAGCACCGTTGATGACTCTCTTGACCGGAAGAATTCCGCGCAAACGATTATTAATTTATACTATGTTGCTATTTATTATTGGCAACTTAATCGATGCCATTGCTCCCTCGTTTACCATTCTATTAATCGGGCGTGTCATTGCAGCCCTGGCCCATGGTATTTTTATGACCATCTCATCAGTAATTGCATCTAATGTGGTGGCACCAGATAAACGGGCTAGTGCAATTGCGATTATGTTTACCGGTCTTACCGTGGCTACTTTAACCGGAGTACCTTTAGGAACCTACATTGGTAACACGTTTAGTTGGCATTTTTCATTTTTATTCATCACTATCGTTGGGGTAATTAGTTTAATCGCTAATCTACTCCTGGTTCCCAGTAACCTACCTTTACCTGAAAAATCAACAATTAAAGGAATTGGCCGGATTTTGACTAATCCTCAATTATTGCTAGTTTTAGCACTAACGGTAGTCGGTTACGGCAGTCCTTACGTAATTTACACTTACCTATCTCCCATTTTGGCTCATTTAGGTTATAGCTCCAACATGATTGTTTGGCTACTCTTGCTATACGGAGTGATGGTAGCCATCGGCAACACCATTGGTGGTCGGTTAGCTAATAAGAACCCAGTTAAAGCTTTACTAGGGATGTTTGCTATTTTGATTGCAGCCTACTTACTAGTTATCATTTTCTTCAACTCTCATTGGTTGGGCTTAATTGCCGTCTTGATCATGGGGATGTTAGCCTTCATGAATGTTCCAGGACTTCAGTTATACATTGTCCAATTGGCTGAAAAAAACACGCCTAACGATGTAACTATGGCTTCAGCTTTAAATATTTCTGCCTTTAATCTTGGAATTACATTAGGTTCTATGATTGGCGGCCAAGTAGTTGCCCACGTCGGGTTAAGCGCTACTCCGTACTTTAGTATTGGGATGGCGGTGATTACGGTGCTTCTCAACATTTGGTTACTAAAAATGGCAGCCCAAAATAAATAAATTCATTAACTTTGAGTGGTGATTTCACCTTTGCGGACTCAATTTTAATACCAAAAAAGCTGACTAAGTCAGCTTTTTTATTTTCTAATTTTGGCCCGCAAATCATCCATTTCCTCATCTAGTTGAGTAATATCATGAGCTTTACGGGTTAAATCTGTTCGCAGTTGTTCTTTATTGGGAATGTCTTTTTTATAGTTTAATTCGTGTTCTAACGAAGCCCAAAAGTTCATTCCAATTGTCCGAATTTGAATTTCGACCGGAATCCGTTCCTCACCGGTACTTAAATACACGGGTACTTCCACGATCAAATGTAAACTCCGGTAACCATTGGCCTTAGGATTCGCAACGTAATCTTTTTCGGTCACCACCTGAATATCCGGCTGCTCTTTAATTAACCGCTGCATGGTCTCAATATCTGAAATAAATCTAGTAATCACCCGCACGCCAGCAATATCTCGAATGTAATCCGCAATTCGATCCGTAGTAAAATTCAACTGCTTGCGTTCCATTTTTTCGACAATACTATCCGGACTTTTAATGCGCGACTGAATGCTATCAATTAGCGTAGCGTCATGTTCCAATTGATAACTGCGATCAATAAAATTTAACTTAGCCACAATTAAATCCAACGCTGTTTGGTACCGGATTTTAAATTCACCATCGAATTTTTGGGTTAAATTTAATACTTCTTTAACTGCTGCTCCCGTGGATAATTCACTAGGTAAGTCGTCTACGATTCGGTGGGGTTGCGGCTGAAGTTCATTATGATTTTCGTCTGCCATGTTAATCCCTCCTTTAGTCAATTATATAATACGAATCACACTGGTTTCTTCTTTTAAAACTCACTGTATTTTTGCTTAGCAAACTGCCAAAATTTTTCTGCCGCTAACGAATGGTTCGACCGTAATTTCAAGAAGGCCACCCAACTATACTTTTTAGGTTCAATTGGCAGAATTTTGACATTCGGATAATTAGTTAAGTCAAAGGAATTATTCATCAAAATAGAAATCCCCATTCCCTGGTTAATCATCTTTAAAATCAAATCAATTCGGCGCCCTTCATAAACAGTATCCGGCTTGATTCCAGCCGCCTGAAGCTCTTTGACTACTGGTTCATAAAAGCGGGTAAATGGATCTAATAATAAAAATTTTTCCTGATTTAGTTGGCTTAGCTTTAACTGCTTCAACTGAGCTAACGGATTATTTTGGGGCACCAACGCCACCCAAAAATCTTGATCCTCAACTATAACGTCGTATTCAGTTTCCGCTGGTTCTAAAATTCTGGTAAAAAAGATATCCGCCGGTTGTTTAGTCGGGGCGTCCACTTCGTTGAATTTTAAATTAATTTCTGGATGGAGTTGCATAAATTCAGCCACAATGACAAACGCCCGGTACTGAGCTACCGTAGGGATGGCCTGAATCACCAATGTATTTTGGCGCTGAGCTAATTGGTTGTGTAATTCCGTGATAATTTTTTGTTCTTGGTGCAACATTTCTTGAGCCAACGGTAAAATAGCCTTCCCAGTTTCTGTTAATTCCACTTTTCGATGATCTCGCGAGAATAACTTAACCCCCCACTCTTTTTCTAACGCCATAATCTGTTTAGAAACGGTGGCTTGCGTTGTAAAAGTTTGTTCTGCTGTTTTAGTGTAGTTTTTAGTTCGTGCCAAATTAATAAATGCGGCAATTTTTTTCGTATCCAAAGTCGGCCTTCCTTAATTATTCCTATTTGGAATATCTTAGCACAAATGTTGAATTGTTTTCCTCTTTTGAAATCCGTAAAGTAGGAGAAGTGAATTTAAATAGGATGGTGACTAAAACAATGCCAATTGGAATTATTATTAACGCCTTAGCAGTTTTACTAGGTGGAATTTTGGGAGCACTGGGCGGGAATTTAATGAGTGCCGAATTTAAAAACGGCCTCAACTTAACTTTTGGAATCTGTTCGATGATGATGGGCATTTATGCAATTGCCCCCATGAAAAACATGGCTGCCGTAGTTTTTGCTATTATTATCGGCACTGGTATTGGTTTAGCAATTCATTTAGGCGACTGGATTAATAAAGGCGCCGCCCAAATGCAACATTTCATCTCTCGCTTCGTTAACTCTCCCATGACTATGGATCAAGCGACTTTTGACGCTACATTAGTAACGGTGATCGTATTATTTTGTGTCAGTGGAACTGGAATTTACGGTTCTTTAACTGAAGGGATGAACGGTGATGCTACAATTTTAATTGCCAAATCCATTTTGGATTTCTTCACCGCTGTTATCTTCGCTGCTAATTTAGGTTACGTGGTTTCCTTGGTCGCAGTTCCGCAATTTATTTTTCTTCTTTTATTATTCCTCGGCGCTCACTTTATCTATCCCCTCACTACTCCGGATATGATTTTAGATTTCAAGGCCGCCGGCGGCGCCCTGATGTTAGCGTCTGGGTTTAGAATGGTCCAAATTAAAATGTTTCCAACGGCTGATATGATTCCGATGATGGTGATTGTCATGCCAATTTCGTGGTTTTGGATGCAAGTAATTTTACCATTATTGTAAATTAAAAAAGACCGCCATTCATAGGCGGTCTTTTTTAGGTTAATATCCTTGTTGATAATCCACTAAATTATTTAAGGTTTCACCTTGGACATAGGCTTTAACGTTTTTAATAATTAATTGCCATACTCGTTGGTTAATTTGATCTGAAAAGCCCGCATCATGCGGGGTAATAATGATATTAGGAGCATCCCACAATGGGTTATCTGCTGGTAGTGGTTCTGGATTGGTAACGTCTACTGCAGCTCCCGCTAATTGTCCATTTCTCAATGCTGAATCGAGGTCAACAGTCACTACCGAAGCTCCGCGACCAACATTGATAAAGAAGGTTTGAGGACCCATTTTGGCAAACAAATCCGCATTGAAATAGTCTTTGGTGGCTGGGGTTAACGGCAAACTAGTGATCACATAGTCCGCATCTTTAAGTAATGAAATTCCCGCCTCAAAAGTAGTGACCTCATCAAAATTTTCTAAGGCTTCACCGTGCCGGTTAATTCCGACTACGTGCATCCCGAATGCTTTTGCTAGCCGCGCAATGTGACTGCCGATTTGACCAGTGCCAAACAAGACAGCCGTTTTACCGGTTAATTCACTAAAGTGGTGGTCACGATTCCAACGATGTTTTTGTTGCTCTAATAAAATTGAATAGAGTTTACGTTCGTATACCAACATGTAGCCTAAGGTTTGTTGAGCAATATTTTCAGCGTTCGTTCCTCGGGCGTTGGTCAACGTTACGTTGGCTTGAGCCAATTGTTCTAGCGGCAGGCTATCCACTCCAGCTGAAAATGTTTGTACCCATTTTAGTTGGTTATCATGGTCTAAGAGGGTCGCAAATGCTGGATTCCAGCCCAATAAAACTTCGGCATTGGCTAGTTGTTCACTGCTAGCCTGAATGCCATCAGAAATAATTTGGTAATCAGGTGCCAGTTGTTCTAATTGTTGCTTTTGTTCAGCAGTTAACTTCATAGAAGTAATAATATTTTTCATAAGCTCACCCTTTCTTACTTAAATTTTAAAGGATCATCAATTAAATGCAAGAAAATATCACCAAACTCCCCATTCATGTTACACTAGTGACCAGCAATCGGCTGTGAAAGGATACTATCATGAAAAAAACGACAACCATCGCCCTCGTAGTAGCTGGATTATCCATTGGCATCCATACTGCGGCTACTACCACCCATGCCAGCGTAAAATTGGCTAATGGGTATTTAAATGAAACAACCGTGTTTAACCACGGCTACGTCACTACTAAAAAAACCATTAAAACTAATCTGTATCGAAATCTTAACGGCAAAAAAGTCCGTTATACGATCCCTAAGGGAAGCACTTTGAGCGTTGCCACCGTTGGTTACACTGAAAATCACGGACAAATAAAAACTAATATCAGTTTGAATTTAAGTAATACTAGCTATACTTTCAAAAAAACTTTTAGTGATTTTAACGCTCATCACGGTTACTGGCTCAAGACTGATTCAATGGCCTTAAAAAAAGATACGTTTAAATTGGCAAACACCCAAAATAAACTGGGCGGTTTAACGTTTGAAGCCGGCACTGGCGTTAAAAATTTAACCAGTAAAACGGCTACCCCAATGTTTACCGTTACGGACAATGGCTACTTACAGTACTATTCCAGTGCTAAAATCAAACACGCCAAACAGTTAGATGGTGGCTGGAACTTTGCCATTGCTAACGTCAAGCCCACTAACACCCGCAAAATTATCAAGGTTAGGCGAGCTAAAAACGTCACTTATTTGTACTACGCTAAGCCAATCAACGGATTGAAAGAATACAAGATTAAAAGCGGTCTTTACCGGCTAAAAATTAATCACATGATTGGACAAAATAGAACGCAAAAATTTGAAACCGGCGAAGAAGTGATTTCATTAACTTGGGCGAACTACTACGTAGGTGGTAAACGATTCTATGTGGTGCAAGAATACTAGAGTGCTAATTGAAGTTAAAAGCCGTTTTAATAGAGTGCTAAGACCAATGAGGTTTATTTCCGAGCACTAAGAAAATAGCAGTTAATAGTTCGGCCTAAAAAGTCGCTATTGACTGTTATTTATTTAGGTGGAGGAAATAAGTTGGTCGAAGCCGTTTTTAATAGAGTGATGACAGAACCGTTTAATCATTGAGGATTAATTCTGGAAACTACTTTCCAATTGATTCCTCATTTCCCATTGACACCCTCCCCTTCACAAGGCTACCCTTAATGTATCAATGGAGGACGCCTTGCATTATGGTAACCGGCTAATTATGGTTCAAGATGGTCAGATCACTCATGATGTGCGAGGAGATGACAAGCTAAAGCTCAAAAAGACTGAAATGTTAAGTTGGTTCAATTACAAATAAAGTAATAGTTAATTCAGTAAAACTAATCATGAATATTAATTGGTATTTATGCCTTATTATTGAAAGAAATGTAAAAAAATAATTAATTTGTAACTTTTTTGTTCTTGTTAATTCTTATCAAAAAGTTTAAAATTAAAATAATCAATGGCGTTAAATAATTAACAACGTTGAAAATACATAACCAATAAGGGGATTAAAATAATGAACGTAAATCTTAAAAAATCATTATTACTAGGTACTGCTGCTCTTGGTTTTATGGTTACTGCTGGATCAATTAATACTCAAGCTTCTTCAGTTAAGGTACTTTCCAACAGACATCTATCTACTAACGTTACCGTTAACACAACGGGTAAAAATGCTATCTACACTAAGGCTGGAACCCTAAAGGGAGCTAAAGTTCTCGCTTCTGTTAATACCACTAAAAGAATCAAAAACTCTGATAGTGGCCAAGATAACGTATTAGCATACCGTGTCGCTGTTACTAACCGGGGTTCTGTTTACTACAAGGTTGTTACTTTTGATAAAGCTTACCGTGGTTGGATCTATGGTGGTAAGTCAACTAGTAGCTTCGGTGGTGGATTAACCTCATACACTACTTTTGAAAATGGCAGTGTAGCTTCAACTGATACCGACAAGAAGTTCTATATTGCTAACCCCGGAACTTCTAACGACAACAAATCAACAACGTATAAAGCCCCAGCTTGGACCCAAATGGGTAAAGGTCGGACTGTTGTAGATGGTTCTGCAATTGCTAACGATGAATTGACTATTACCAAATCAGGTACTCGTACTCGTGAAGGCGATACTTGGGTTTATGTAAATGATGCTACTAATCCTAACTACAGTGGTTGGATTTTACGAAGCGGTTTAAGTACTACCAAGGGTGGTAGTGATACCACAGAAGTCACTGATGGCGTTACTATCAAATACGTTACCAGTGCTGGAAGTGATGTAGCAAGCAAAACTGTTTCCTTCGTTCCTTCCACTTCTAACAATGAATTAATGAACGTAAGCGATGCTGTAAATGCTAACTTACCTGAAGGTTACTCAGTAACTAATACTTCTTCAGCTACTGCTAAGAAGGGCGATACCATCACAGTAGTAGTTGCCCAAAACAAGAAAACTACTAGCTTAGCAATTCATCTGAAAGAATCGGCAAATTCTAATGGTGACTACGTCTTTGGTAAAGGAGCTGATCTTTGGAGTAAAGATATCCTTACAGGTGATCAAAAAGATGCTTTGAAGAAACAACTAACTGCAGAAAGTAATCAAGTCGTTACTGGTACTACCTGGACCAGTGACCAAATTCAAACCGTTTTAACTAAAGCTAACTTAGGTACTTTCAAGGTCAAAAAAGCAGATAGTAATGGTAAAGAACAAACCTATACCGTTAGTTTCACCAGTGCTGATCCAGTTAAGGTAGCTAAGGATGCTACTCAAGCTGAGGCAACTGCTTACTATACTGTAACTAAAGGTAGTTCTTTAGATAACATTTTAGGCGACTCTACTTTAAGTGATATTTTAGGAAGCCTTGGCATCGACGTTAGTGGTCTAGGTGGTCTTTCAGACATCTTAGACTTACTAAACGGCTTAAACCTTGGTGGTAGCGGCTCTGATCTATCATCTATCATTGATATTATTACTGGTGGTTTATCTTAATAACTTCTAACCTCAAAAACACTTTCGAATTTCTTCGAAAGTGTTTTTTATTATGATTTAAAAATCACAATTACAATTATTTCCTGTACGTAATTTTAACTAACGGCTAAAATAAGGTTAGCTTTCCCAAAGGATGGTGATTCCATGCACTCTCAAATTACAATCAAAGAAATTGCCAAAGAAGCCGGTGTGTCGGTTGCAACAGTTTCTAGAGCTTTAAACGATAGCCCCCGAGTAATGCCAGCCACTAAAGAACGCATTCAGCAAATCGCGAACCAACTGGGCTACCGGGTGAACGATTTAGCCCGCAGCATTCGAGTTAAAAAAACTTTCACCATCGGCGTGGTCATTTCTAACATTCTGACATCTTTTTTCACCGAAATCATTGATCAACTAGAAGAGCACGCCCTCAAAAATCACTACCAAATTATCATTGCCAGAACCAACGAAGATACAACTAGTGAACAACAGGCAATCTCAACCCTGCAGCAACGGATGGTAGACGGACTAATTATTGCCACTGCTGATGTTAGTCATATTTTAACTAATCTAGATCCCACTGTTCCTGCCGTTTTTATTGATCGGCAACCCCAAGAAACCCAAGGTAATTTTGATGTAGTCATAACTGAAAATGCTCGGGGAGCTGCAGAGATCGTTACTACTATGATTCACCAGGGGGCCAAACGAATTGGCTTTATTAATAGTCCGGTCAGTACCACTAGCACCGAACGGCTTCAAGGTTACCGTCAGGCAATCTCACAGGCTCAGTTTCCGTTGGATGACCGTCTGATCTTAACTAGCACCGTTGATTACGCTAATGTAGCGGATTTAACTGGCAAATTAGTTTATAATCTCCGTTGTGATGGCATTATCGCCGCAGATAACCAGATTTTACTCCGAATCCTACAGCGTTTAACTGATCGTGACTTTCCACAGATCACCTTAGGGAGTTTTGATGATTCTCCCTGGCTACAAGTTATGCGTTATCCAATGGTCATTGCTAAGCAACCAACAGCCCAAATCGCCAAAGTTGCCTTTGATCTACTAATGAAACGAATTCAAGATCCCAATCGAGCCACTAATATTAAGCGGGTCAAAACTACCCTAGTAAGATATTAAAAAGCGCTAACCGATATGGTTAGCGCTTTTTCTTATTTTATAATTTCACAGAATTCAATGGTTTCATCATTGGGACCCAAAATGTTAAAGTATTTAATTCCGTGTTCCCAAAATGGTAGCTCTTGAACCTGCTCCTCAACAATCTTATAGCCAGCTTCTTGAGCTGCATCGAAGGTTGCTTGAGCATCACGAGTATCTAACGAAATATGATTAATTGCTCCCGCTTGGTGAACTACTGGATCTCCAGTCCACGTTTCAATTGTTAAATGGTTAAACCGTAAAAATGCCACTTCTCCCGCTCCATTTTTGAACTGGCCAACCAATTGAAATCTTAATCCCTCGTAAAATTTAATCGTAGCAGCCAAATCGGCTGTGGGAATCCCTACGTGTTGCAAATCGGTCACTTGATCGGTAATTGACATGATTAGTCCCCCTTATAGACTCTTTTCAATATTAACGACGGCCTTATTGATTGGATGATCAAATTTACCGGCTAAGTCGTCAGCCACTTGGTCCAAAGTAATTTCATCAGAAATCAACATCTCTACGTTTACCTTACCACTAGCCAATAAGGCGATAGAATCTTCAAAAACGTATGGGTTAATGAAGGAACCCTTAATGTCTAATTCCTTTTGGAAAACTTCGTAAGAATTAAGTGCGAAGGTATCGGTAGGATTAGCTACACCAAACATTAGGACCTGGCCACCTTTACCTGCTTGCTCTACTGCTGCAGTCTGGGTTGCTGGTAGTCCCACACATTCGATAACTACGTCGTAACCAGTTGGAACCTCTTCAGTTGCATTATTGTAGAAATGCGTAGCCCCACAACGACCTAATAATTCTCGTTTATGATCAGAATGACCGGAAACATCAATTTGACTCAGGCCGCTAGCAGCCAAAATTTGGGTGAACAACTGGGCAATAAAGCCATCCCCAATCACCAAAGCCTTTTGAGCTGGTTCTAAGTTCAAACGTTTAATGCCATGCATGACACAACTGATTGGTTCAACCATTGCACCCGATAAATAAGAAACTGAATCTGGTAGCCGATAAACTACTCGTTGCGGAGCGGTGGTATATTCTTCTAGGCCACCATTGCGGGTTACTCCCACCGCACTTAGGTGTTCACACAATTGGGGCCGTCCTTGGCGACAATATTTACAATAGCCACAGTAAATATTAGGGTCAATTGCTACTCGATCACCCACTTTAATGTCAACAACGTCTGGGCCAACTGCTACTACTTCACCAGAATTTTCGTGTCCCAAAACAACTGGCATTTCAGCATCTGCTGAACCGGGTAAGCCTAAGTAAAGATGTTTATCTGTCCCGCAAATCCCAGAGTATTTAACTTTAATCTTCACTTCATCTCCACTAACAGTAGGTTCTGGCAAGTCTTTGATCTGCATATCTGAAATGTTTTCCAATACTAATGCTTTCATGTGATTACCTCTTCATTGTGAAATTAATTACAATAAAAGCTTAGCATATTTTAAAGCGCTTTTATTTAGATCATTGTCCCAAAATAACTATAAGATTATTCAACCATTTCACAAATTTAAATCGATAATTACTGTCATAACAGCAAATAGATTTAAAATTCACAATCATTGATTGAAATACAAACGTTTACACGTTTGCACCAATTTTTTATTTCTACCACTAAATTGATTAACTATCTTCCTTACGCCATTAAATCTTTTTAAAGAAAAAATGTAAACGTTTGTATCGCTATTATGACGGTTATACCGATTAAGAAAACGGTTCCAACAAGCAAAATAAACCGCTTTCTTTAAGTTACAATGATAATATCAATCAATTAAAAAGAATTATTTCACTAAAAATAAATTAACAGGAGTACCAATTATGCAACTAGGAAGTATTGAAGCCGGCGGGACAAAATTTGTCTGCGCTATCGGCAATGAAGATTACAGAACCTTAGATAAGGTGCGCATTCCCACCACTACCCCTGAAGAAACTTTACAGCGGGTAATTGATTATTTTAAGCAGTATCCAGATTTAAAAGCCATCGGCATTTCTTCTTTTGGACCGTTAGAATTACGACACAACGCTGATAACTTCGGTTATATCACCAATACCCCGAAACCAGGTTGGCAAAATACCGATTTTTACGGCACCATCAAACAAGCCTTTGATATTCCGATCGCTTGGACTACCGACGTGAACGGATCTGCTTATGGCGAATACGTGGTTTCAACTTTGTTCAATGAAAAAGTTGATTCACTAGTTTACTACACTATTGGGACTGGCGTTGGCGCCGGCATCGTTAATAACGGTGAATTTATGGGAAGTTTAGGACATCCAGAAATGGGCCATGTTTACCTAAAACGCCATCCAGAAGATCTTGATTTTGCTGGTATCTGTCCTTATCACAATGATTGTTTGGAAGGCTTGGTAGCCGGCCCGACTTTTGAAGCACGCCTCGGTATTTCCGGTCAAGACGTTCCTCACGACCACAAAGTTTGGGACATTATGGCTTACTACGTTGCCCAAGCCGCCATTCAAACCACACTCACTATTCGACCAGACAAGATCGTCTTTGGTGGTGGAGTTGTTAGTGAATGGTTCCTTGATAAAGTTCGCACTCAATTTGCCGAATTACTCAACGATTACGTCGCAGTTCCACCACTTGAGCAATACATCACCATGCCTAACGTTAAAGAAAATGGTTCCGCTACCCTTGGTGATTTCGCAATGGCGTTAAAGGAATATAACCGTTAAGAATTAATTGAAAAGGATGTGGAAATTTTGCTGAATCATAAAGTCTTAGCTACTGAACCGCAAACTGAAATTAAACCCAAAACTCGGAGTCTTTCCATGGCTGCCTCGTTAGGATTCTTTGCTCTTTCACTGGTAATTAACTCCGCCGGTAACGTCTTAACCCTAGTTACTAGTGCCAAAATCATGCCGTCTTTTCTAGGATCTGCCTACTGGACAGCAGCGGAAGCCAATTTTGGAACCGCCGTTCACTGGAATTTATTTTGGACTTTTCTAATTATCGGAATTTTAACTTCGTTATTAAACGCAGCGTTAATTCGAAAATTTGAATGGAAACGTATTTTAGGTAATCTTGCCTTCATGGTTCCCTTCTCAGCCCTAATTCAACTCTTTGAGGACTTCTTCATGGGCAAGTATCCTAATTTGTTTAGCGGGTTTCCAGAAGCTAAGACGCCCCTTATGATCGGCCTCTACGTCTTAATTAATTTTGCTGGAGTGGCTCTCATTGCGATTGCCATTTCGATTTATCAACGGGTTAACCTAGTTTTGCATCCCGCTGATGACTTAATGCAAATCTTACGGTTTAAATTTTTCAAGGGGCAAGCAGCACCAGCTATGTGGGCTTCTTATATTCCCCCTACCATCCTTGCTATCATTGCCCTTTTAATTACCCATCGCTTTACCAACTTCGGCTTAGGAACGGTTTTTGCCTTCCTAGCTCAAGGTGGAATTACCGGCTGGGCTGATACTCACGTCTTCAAAAATCTGCACCATCAAGCACTAGATGTAGGTGAAGATCAATAAATAAAAAAACATCGCCGTCACGGCGATGTTTTTTTATTGGACTTTTGCAATTTTTCCCTGTTGGATATACACACTCAAAATGGCAATATCAGCTGGGTTGACCCCACTAATGCGGCCTGCTTGGGCTAGTGTTTCGGGTTGAATTTGCTTTAATTTTTGGTGGGCTTCAGTTGCAATTCCGTCGATGGCGTCGTAGTCGATATTATCCGGAATCTTCTTAGCTTCCATCTTCTTCATCTTCTCAACGTTTTCTTCGGCCTTAGCAATATAGCCAGCGTACTTGGTTCTAATTTCAACTTGCTCAACTTCTCTGCGACCTAATGCTTCATCCGGTGCAGCAATGAACTGTAAGAGGGTTTTATAATCCACGTATGGCCGCCGTAAGAAAATAGCAGCTATCACACCGTCTTGTAATGGTTTGTCGCCATGGGAGGTGATAAACTCGTTGACTGCTTCACTAGGCTTAATTCGAATCTTAGCTAACCGTTCTAATTCGGCTTCTACAACGGCTTTCTTAGCTAAAAAGGCTTCGTAACGATCGTCAGCAATCAAACCTAACTCATGACCCTTTTCGGTTAACCGCATATCGGCATTATCATTTCTAAGCAATAACCGGTATTCGGCCCGACTAGTTAATAACCGGTAAGGTTCCTTAGTTCCCTTGGTTACCAAATCATCGATCATTACCCCGATGTAGGCTTCATCCCGCTTCAAAGTAAAGCCTGGCTTACCTTGAGCCCGTAAACCAGCGTTAATTCCGGCAATCAAGCCTTGGCCTGCAGCTTCTTCGTAACCAGATGTTCCGTTAGTTTGACCGGCGGTAAAGAGGTTTTTAACAACCTTAGTTTCCAAGGTTGGTTTTAGCTGATATGGTGCAACCACGTCATATTCGATAGCGTAACCGGGCCGCATCATTTCAGCGTGTTCCAAGCCCGCGATCGTATGGATAAATTCTTGTTGTACTTCTTCTGGCATGGAGGTAGAAAGCCCTTGGACATACCATTCTTGAGTATGACGACCTTCCGGCTCTAAGAATAACTGATGCCGCTTCTTATCAGCAAAACGGACAATTTTATCTTCGATAGATGGGCAATAACGGGGGCCCACCCCTTCGATCACTCCGGTAAACATAGGAGCTCGATCAAAGTTTTCCCGGATAATTTCGTGCGTCTTTTCATTGGTGTAAGTTAACCAACAAGAAAGTTGATTTTTAACTGCTAGATAATCTTCATCTTTAGATTCGTAGCTAAAGAAGTTAGGAGTTTCATCACCGGGTTGCTGTTCCGTCTTAGAATAGTCGATTGTTTTTCCGTCTACTCGTGGCGGGGTTCCCGTCTTAAACCGTTCCAAATCAAAACCCAATTTTTCTAGGTTAGCGGTTAGCTTTTCAGCGGGTTGAGAATTGTTAGGACCAGAAGCGTACATCAATTCTCCGATAATAATCTTACCGCGAGCTGCAGTTCCGGCACACACTACTACCGCTTTAGCCCGGTATTTAGCACCAGTATTAGTGACAACCCCACGGCATTCACCGTCTTCAATGATCAGGTCATCTACCGTTCCCTGACGTAAGGTCAAGTTAGGTTCGTTTTCAATAGTTGCCTTCATTTCAGAGTGGTAAGCATGCTTATCTGCTTGCGCCCGTAATGCTTGAACAGCTGGACCTTTTCCAGTGTTTAACATCCGCATTTGCACATAAGTTTTATCAATATTTTTCCCCATTTCACCACCGAGAGCGTCGATTTCTCGAACAACGATCCCTTTGGCAGGGCCCCCAATTGAAGGGTTACATGGCATAAAAGCTACCATGTCTAAATTAATAGTAATTAAGAGGGTTTTATTTCCCATTCTGGCAGCAGCTAAAGCCGCTTCACTTCCAGCGTGGCCAGCACCGACAACGATTACATCATAATCATCACCAGCGTAAGTCTGCTTAACGTCGCTGACTTGTAAACTTTTCACGAGTTGATTCCTCCATAAATGTTTCACATGAAACGTTACTTACCCAAACAGAATTGGCTAAATAACTGATCCAATAATTCATCTTGATAACTGTCGCCAGTAATTTCGCCTAATAGATCCCAGCAATTGGTCATATCAATTTGAACTAGATCAACTGGCAGGCCACTATCTAAACCATCTACGACCGCCTTTAAGGAAGCGTTCGCCCGGTTTAATAGTCCAATATGGCGGGCGTTAGTTACGACGACATCGTTTTGACTATTTTCGATTCCTTCGTTGAAGAATAAATGAGCGATAAGTTCTTCTAGTTCTTGGAGGCCACTGGCTTTAATTGCCGAAGTGGAGATAATATTTTTGCCTCCTACTAGGTGCTTAACTTCTTCTAACTCAATTTGTTGGGGCAAATCCGTTTTGTTTAATACCACGATTCGTTGCTTACCAGCAGTGGCATCAATTAATTCGCGATCTTCTGCAGTCAATGGCTCACTGGCATTTAGGACCAGCATAACCAAATCAGAACTGTCGATTGCCTTACGGGAACGATCAACCCCAATTTTTTCAACCTTGTCTTCTGTATCGTGAATTCCAGCGGTATCAATTAATTTCAACGGTACTCCACGAACGTTAACGTATTCTTCCAACACATCCCGGGTAGTCCCAGGAACGTCGGTTACAATCGCCTTGTCTTCGTGAATTAAATGATTCAACAAACTAGATTTACCAACGTTAGGCCGACCAATAATAGAAGTTGCTAACCCATCTCGCAAAATTTTACCTTGCTTGGCTGTGACTAATAACTGATCAATTTGAGCGTGAACCTGTTCAGCCTTTTGCCGAAGTAAACGACTGGTCATGGTTTCCACATCATCATATTCTGGATAGTCGATATTAACCTCTACCTGGGCCAATACGTCCAAAATATCCTGCCGCAAATTCCGAATTAGATGGGATAAGTTACCATCTAATTGGTTAATGGCTACCTTCATAGATCGATCAGTTTTCGCTTCGATCAAATCCATTACGGCTTCAGATTGGGATAAATCAATCCGGCCATTTAAAAAGGCCCGTTTGGTAAATTCACCTGGTTCGGCCATTCTGGCGCCGTTACTTAATACCATCTGTAAAATTTTATTAGTAGCCACAATCCCACCGTGACAGTTAATTTCTACGATGTTTTCTTTAGTATACGTCTTGGGTGCCCGCATCACTGACACCATTACTTCGTCCACATCGTCTCCCGTGTCATGATCGACAATGTGCCCGTAATTAATCGTGTTGGTGCCCACTTTAGCCAAATTCTTGCCCCGATAAATCCGAGCAGCCACGTCTACCGCGTCATCCCCACTAATTCGGATGATGGAAATTCCACCTTCACCTGCTGGAGTGGAGATAGCAGCAATCGTGTCAAAATCAGTTGTGGTTAAAACCATAATTGTGCTCCTTTCATCAATAATTGAATTTAGAATACAAAAAAAGTGCCCACACCACGCCAAAAAGACGTGGATAAAGCACTTTCACTACTTTACCTAGTTAAGATAAGAATGATTACCTATATAATATTCAAATTCATTTGGTTTGTCAAACAAAATTTAGCGGGGAATAATCACGACAGAACGGTGATTTCCCTTACCTGACGAATAAGTATCTACGTGTTCGTTAGTGGCTAATGCCTTATGGATAATCTTACGCTCAAATGGTGGCATTGGATTTAAGTGCACTGGTCGACCATTTGCAATTACTTCCATAGCGGATTTGTGTGCCACCTTGGTTAATATAACCTGTCGACGCTTTCGATAATCAGCTACGTCCAACATAACCGTAACATCATTAGCCCCTTCACGGTTAATATAAATCTGGCCTAGTTGTTGCAAAGCATTTAACGTTCGGCCATGGCGGCCAATTAAGCGGTTTTCATTATCAGTTTTCAAATCATAATTGATCAAATGTCGATTTTTAACGTCAGCGGTAATTTTTAATTCAAAGCCCATTGCTTTAATTACATCGGTTAAATAATTTGTTAGACTATCAACCACTTGATCAGCAATTAAACGCTGAGTTTTAGGTTTAACTGGATACTTTTTAACTTCAGATTCAGGTTCTACCGCTCGAACTTTATTTTTACGCATTGGTGGTCGGTAAGAATGAACAACGGTTTCGGTTTTTTTCTTATCCTCCACGAGGGTAATATCAACTAACGCCATTTGGCGTCCGATGCCTAAAAAACCGTTACTAGCAGACCGTTTTACCGTAATCAACGCCTTTTCACGGGGAATCTCCATTGCCATCAACCCTTTATCAATTGCTTCTTCGATGTTTTTTCCGGTAAATTCAGTCACAAACAACCCTCCTACCATAAAGTTAACATGATAATAATACCATAAATAAAGAAGTAACCCCAAAATGGTTAGCCGAATCGTTTTGCTGCTCTGCCAACTATTTTTTGTTAAAATACAAATTAATTTAAGAGGGAGGTATGCAAAATGGATTTTGACGTTTTATTTATTGGTAGCGGACAAGGAGCCTATAATGGCGCGATTCCAATGAGTCAGGCAGGATTAAAGGTGGCCGTTGCAGAAGAAGGCCGTTTTGGCGGTGTTTGTACCAATCGCGGCTGTAATGCTAAGATCACCCTGGATCGCCCGGTAGAAATTCTACGCCAAGTAGAACAATTACAGGAAAAAGGCTTTAACGGCGCCCCTATCCTCAACTGGGAGGACCTGATGGCTCACAAACATGAAGTAATCGATGGCTTATCGGAAAGTAACCGGATGAAATTAGTTAACGCAGGAGTAACCATTTTAACCGGCCACGCTAAGTTTGTAGATGACCATACGGTTTCCATTGACGGTCACCATTATTCCAGCACCAAAATCGTAATTGTTTCGGGACAACATCCCCATCAAATGGAAATTCCAGGAAGTGAACTTTTTCATGATAGTACCGATTTCTTAGTAACTGAGCACTTACCAGCCAAAATGGCAATTATCGGTGGTGGATACGTAGCAATGGAATCCGCCACTATCGCGAACGCATTCGGTTGTGACGTTACCGTCATCTTGCGGGGAACTAAAGTTTTACGGGGCTTTTATCAACCTTACGTTCAAAAAATCATTTCTGACTTGCAATCTCGTGGAGTTAAGTTCAACTTCAGTGAATCCATAGAACAAGCTAGGCAAACCACAGCTGGCATCCAACTGAATGGTACAGATGGCTACCAGTTAACCGCCGATTACGTGTTAGATGCTAGTGGTCGCCGGCCTAACGTTCAAAATATGGATCTTGATCGAATTGGACTCAAATTTGATGAGGCAACCGGAATTGAAGTTGATGATCACCTCCAAACCAACGTACCAGGTATCTACGCTACTGGGGATGTAATTCAAAAAACGGTCCCTAAAATCACCCCCACCGCCATTTTCGAGTCCCTTTATCTCTCTCATTTATTCAAGCAGGAAACTACGGCGGCCATTAATTATCCGGCCATTCCACATACTGTTTTTACTTCCCCTAGAATCGCCGCAGTCGGAGTAGAAGTGGCTGAAGCCAAAGCCCATCCTGAAAAGTATCATATAGTCGAATTTGATTATGCGACTGACTGGTTCCGCCAGGTAGGAAACGAAACTAATGGTGGAATTACCATCGTTTATGACGCAGATAATATCGTTGTCGGAGCAGTTAGTTATGGCAATGATGCTGTAGAAACCATTAATGGGTTAACTGATATTATTGAAAATAAGACCTCACACGAGGACGTAGAACGGTTACTTTATATTTTCCCTAGCATTGCCCATTCTTACATGCGTAAGGTTTAACGACAAAAAAACCACTCAGCAATATGCTGAGTGGTTTTTAATTATTTACGTTTGCTCTTTTTAGCTTTTTTAATTGCTTTTTGCTTAGCCCGTTCACGATCTCGTTCAGCTTTAATTTTTTCTTCTCGTTCACGTTGGATCTTCCAAGGATTTTGAATAATCAAGGTTTGACCCACTTGGAAAGCGTTAGTAACTACCCAGTAAAGTGACAAGGCAGATGGAACATTTAACGCCGTGAAGAAGATAATTAATGGCATTCCGACCGTCATCATCGTCGTCATCGAGTTAGATTCTGGTTGGCCCTTCATGTTTAACCATGAAGATAAGAAGGTAAATACCGCTGCCAAGATTGGCAAAATGTAGTAAGGATCTTTGGCCCCTAATTGTAACCACAAGAAGTGACCCGTCCGCAAAACGCTAGTTCGCCAGATAGCTTGATACAAAGCGAAGATGATTGGTAATTGGATTACCAATGGCAAACAACCGGCAATTGGGTTAACACCAGCTTCGGCGTATAACTTCCGTTGTTCTTCCTGCAATTTTTGCATTGTTTCAGTATCTTTAGAAGAATACTTTTGTTGCAATGCCTTTAATTGCGGTTGAATTTCTTGTGTTTTCCGCATACTGCGCGTTTGGAAAATCATCAACGGTAAAATGATAATCCGGATAATAATGGTAAAGATGATAATCCCGATCCCATAATTATCGTTGAAGAATTTAGAAAGCCAGATAATAGCTCGTGAGAAGTTTAAAACGATTAAGCCATCCCACAAACCGGTACTATGTTCAGTGATCGGTGCGTTGCTACAGGCCGTTAAAAAGACAGTCAAACTGAGCATGGCCAGTAAAGCACTGATTTTTTTAATTCTTTTCTTCAATTGTTGATTCCTCATCATCATCTGCAAAGTCTAGCAACTTTGCTAATTTTAAGGCGTGAATTAAGCCACGTTTGATTTCAGCCATTGACATGCCATCGGTTGATGGGCGCGCAATAACAATAAAATCAACGTCTTGCCGTAATTGGGGCTTTAACTCTAACAATGATTGTCTAATTCGGCGTTTGACCCAATTCCGGTGCACTGCGTTACCAATTTTCTTTCCTACCGAAATACCAACCCGAAAATGAGGTTGACCCGGTTTATCCAGAGAATAGATAACAAATTGTCGATTAGCGATTGAATTATGGGTTTCAAAAACAGTCTGAAAGTCTGCTTCTTTTTTAACCCGGTATGATTTTCGCATGATCCATCTCCAAAACTGTCTAAAAAATGAAAAAGACCACTGAATGGTCAGTGGTCTATGCAGACAATACTTTTCTACCTTTTTGACGTCGGCGTGCTAACACTTTACGACCATTGCTGGTACTCATTCGCTTACGGAAACCATGAACGCGAGCGCGATGACGCTTCTTTGGTTGATAAGTTCTCTTCATAACTAAAGAATCCTCCTTTTGTTAGTGTCGCGTTTAAGCATTAATTTTATGTTCAAATGCATTTCTTAAACATAATACCATAAATAGAAGTTAGCGCAAACCGTCAATTTCAAAAATACCGGTAATTTTTTGAACAAAATAAATTGTTTCATGAACAATTGCTGTGGATAACTCAATTTTGGTAGCGGAACAACTAACAGGTTTATTAACGGTTTTTCCACAAGTAAACAGGCGGGTAAAACAGCTGTGCACAACTTGTGGATAACTATTAAAAAATCCCGCAAATCCATTGATAATACTAGACCAACTTATCCACAGATACTTGGTAACAACTGAAACCAAATACTCAAAAACGATGTTTATAAACACCCCTGTGGAAAACCCTATTCCTAGCTGTGAAACAATTTTCCACAACCTATTTTTACCTGTGGAAAACTTTTATAATCAGTGCTAAAATAAATTTGCATGAATTTTGTAACGAATGACTAAGGGGGACCCACTCGTGCTTGATAAAGACACATTATGGGATGAACTCGCCAAAAAATTTCAGCAAAGCATGGCTCCACTTACGTACGACACCTGGATTAAACCGGTTATTCCGGTCGCTTTCGATGGTCAAACGTTAACGCTAGCCTTACCTTCTGAATTGCACCGTGATTATTGGCAATCCCAGCTCGTCCAAAATTTGATCGAATATGCCTACATCACTACAAAGGGCAATATCGAACCCAAATTTATTTTAGAAGACGATCTCAAGAAATACGAAGAGCCGAAAAAAGCTGAAACTGCACCGGCCCAAAAAGTCGAACAAACCGACTTCTCCTTTAGTAAGGAAAATCATATTAATCCGGCCTATACTTTTGAAAATTTCGTTATCGGTAAGGGAAACCAAATGGCCCACGCCGCTGCGTTAGTAGTCTCAGAAGAGCCCGGAAAACTGTACAATCCCTTGTTTTTCTACGGGGGAGTTGGTCTAGGAAAAACCCACTTGATGCAAGCGATTGGTAATCGGATGTTAGAAGACGATCCCAACGTTAACGTTAAGTACGTAACTAGTGAAGCCTTCACCAATGATTTCATTAATGCCATTCAAACCAACCAAACGGAAGCTTTTCGCAAAGAATACCGTAACGTTGATATTTTAATGGTCGATGATATTCAATTTTTTGCAGAAAAAGAAGGGACCCAAGAAGAATTCTTCCATACCTTCAACGATCTCTATAATAATGGCAAACAAATTGTCTTAACTTCAGATCGGATGCCACAAGAAATCCCCAAGTTACAAGAACGGTTAGTTTCTCGTTTTGCCTGGGGCCTACCTGTTGACATCACTCCACCAGACTTAGAAACCCGAATTGCTATTTTGCGGGCCAAAGCTGAAGCGGATCAGTTGGATATTCCTAATGAAACTCTTAGTTATATCGCGGGCCAAATTGATTCTAACGTCCGAGAACTTGAAGGAGCCCTTTCTAGAGTTCAAGCCTACGCCAAGCTTCGAAAAGAACCAATTACTACAGCGTTAGTTTACGAAGCTTTACGGGGAATGAACTTAGCCAACGAACATCATGAATTGTCAATTGCTGACATTCAAAATAAGGTTGCCGATTATTTCCACGTTTCTCTTAGTGACTTAAAAGGCAAAAAGCGCCTTAAATCAATCGTAATGCCTCGCCAGATCGCTATGTATCTTTCTCGTGAATTGACCTCCAACTCCCTACCTAAGATTGGTAAGGAATTTGGCGGCAAAGATCATACCACCGTTATTCACGCTTGCGAAAAAATTGGTGAAGTCATCAAAGTGGACGCTGACGTTCAAAAAGCTGTTAAAGATTTAAAAAATGCACTAAATAACTAACGTAACACTGCCATTCTAATAAAAAATCTGGGTTAACCCGTCGTTAATATGGGTTAATCCAGATTTTTGTTTGCTAAGTTAACTTAATTATTAAAATAATTTCAGCCGATTTTTTATCTAAGCCGTATTTTGTAAAACTCAATGGTATAATACTGTTGATAAACAGAGGATAAAAGCAAGAGTTGTGCACACACTTATCCACATGGGGATAACTTGATAAATAAACACTTTCCAGAGTTTTCCACAGCATCCACAACCCCTACTACTGCTTCTATCTTTTTATTACTTAAGTAAATAACACACCACTTTCCGGGAGGTATCTTCATTTTATGAAACTTTCAATCAACAGAGCCGCATTCATTAAGGCTTTAAACACCGTTTCTAGAGCAATTTCATCAAAAACCACGATTCCTATTTTAACTGGCTTAAAATTATCAGCTGACGTAACGGGACTAGTGTTAACTGGTAGTAATGCGGATATTTCGATTGAAACAACAGTGCAAATCGAAGATCCAGACAACCAATTAGTAATTTCAGAAGCAGGTAACATTGTGTTACCCGCCAGATTTTTTACTGAAATCGTTAAGAAGTTACCAATGGAAACTTTGACTTTAGAAGTTAGCGATAATTTCCAAACTAAAATTACATCTGGTCAATCTTCTTTTGAAATCAATGGGTTAGATGCAGGAAATTACCCTCATTTACCAGAAATTGATACCAATGATTCAATTACATTATCTGCAGATATCTTCAAAGAAGTAGTTAGTCAAACCGTTATGGCGGTTTCTAACCAAGAAAGTCGACCAATTTTAACCGGGGTTCACTTCACCATCGATGATAATTCCTTAATGGCAGTTGCTACTGATAGTCACCGGTTAAGTCAACGCAAAGTAGTGCTAGATCAACCTGTTAACGGCCATTACGATTTTGTAATACCGGGTCACAGCCTTACTGAACTGACTAAAATGATTGCTGATGATCAAACTAACGTTACGTTGTTAGTAACTGAAAACCAAGTGTTGTTCATGTTGGGTGACACTATGTTTTATTCCAGATTATTAGAAGGTAACTACCCAGATACTACTCGGTTAATCCCAACCGAATTCGATACCAGAATTCAATTTGATGCCCACGAATTATTGGCTTCAGTTGAACGGGCTTCCTTACTTTCTCATGAATCACGAAATAACGTGGTTAAGTTAACTATCGATCCTGATCAACAAATTGTTACCATCTACGGTAATTCACCAGATGTCGGAAACGTTGAAGAAGCAATGGAACCTCGCTCAGTTGAAGGAAACCAACTTGAAATTTCCTTTAACCCTGATTACATGAAGGATGCCTTGCGTTCTTTTGGCCAAACTAACGTCAACATTGATTTTACTTCACCACTTCGGCCATTTACGCTGATGCCTAGTGAGGATGGCGAAAGCTTTATTCAATTGATTACCCCAATTAGAACGTTCTAAAAGGCTTGTTAAGTTTGTGAAAAGCTCAGTACCTAAATCAGGTGCTGAGCTTTTTTGGTGGAAAATGATAATTTGGTTGGTCAGTTTTAAAAAAAAGGCGTAAAAACGACTAAAATTCGCATAATTTAGTTTTTAGCCATTTTGTCCTTTGGTGGAAAAAAATATCAAATGAAACTAAAAACGCTCAGAGGGCTTATATAGCCGAATTCGATGTACATTTTAGGTTTAAAAGTGTATAATTAGTATCAGACAAAGGTGGGTGAAACTGTGAAAAAAGAAGTTTTTGTTAGCGGTGAATACATCACTTTAGGCCAACTACTAAAAGAAGAATCCATTATTAGTAGTGGCGGTCAGGCTAAGTGGTATTTGAAGGAAAATGCCGTCAGTGTCAACGATGAACCCGATGATCGCCGGGGCCGGAAATTATATGATGGTGATAATGTTGATGTACCTGGGGAAGGCATGTTTTTTATTCGGACTAAACAGGCGGATTAATGCAATTAGAAGACTTAACTCTCTGCAATTACCGCAACTATGAGGATACGACTCTGCAATTTTCTCCTCACATTAACGTGTTATTAGGAGAAAATGCTCAGGGCAAGACTAACATGCTAGAAGCGATTTACGTTTTAGCGCTAGCTCGTTCACACCGAACAGCTAACGATAAGGAGTTGATCAACTGGCAGGCAACGGCTGCTCAAATTAAAGGCCGGGTTCGTAAAAATCGAGGAACGGTACCGTTAGAGTTGGATTTAGCTACTAAGGGTAAGAAAGCTAAGGTTAATCACTTAGAACAGGCGAGACTGTCATCTTATGTAGGCCAGCTAAACGTAATTTTATTTGCGCCTGAAGACCTGCAGATTGTTAAAGGAGCACCACAAAAACGGCGGAAGTTTCTAGATATGGAATTTGGACAGATGAGTAGTAAGTATCTCTATAATTCTAGCCAATATCGCAAAATATTGAAGCAACGCAATCGGTATCTAAAGGATCTGCATAATCATGTTAACCAAGATAAAGTATATCTAGGAGTGTTATCAGATCAATTAGCTGCTTATGGTGCAGAGATTATTGCTCAACGGTTGGCATTATTAGAGCAATTAGAACACTTTGCAGCTCAAATCCATGCCGAAATTTCTAGAGGGCAAGAACAATTGGTTTTTCAATACCAAACTGCCATTCCAGAAGCCAATCGTGGTTCAGTGGAAGAGTTATATCAATATTTACGCCAACAATACGAGCGTTTAGAAGCCAAAGAAATTATGCAAGCGACGACGTTGTTAGGCCCGCATCGCGACGATTTAGCGTTCTTAGTTAACGATAAGAACGTGGCGGCGTTTGGTTCACAGGGCCAGCAACGAACCACTGCACTAGCTTTAAAACTCGCCGAAATCGATTTAATGAAGCAACAAACCGATGAGTATCCGGTATTACTACTGGACGACGTACTCTCGGAACTGGATGATTACCGTCAAACGCATTTACTGACGGCGATTCAAGATAAAGTCCAGACGTTTTTAACGACTACTAGCTTAAGTGGGGTTCAAGAGGAGTTACTTAAAGCTCCGAAAGTCTTTCAGATTGCTAATGGTCGGGTCAAGGAGGAAATAGATGACTGAAGAAGAAAGCAAACAAGCTAAAGCGCAAGAATATGACGCCAGCCAAATTCAAGTGCTGGAAGGCTTGGAAGCCGTTAGAAAACGGCCCGGTATGTATATCGGTTCTACTAGTGCCCAAGGTCTCCACCACTTAGTGTGGGAAATCGTGGATAACGGAATTGATGAAGCCTTAGCTGGGTTCGCTACTAAAATCACCGTTACGGTGGAAAAAGATAACTCAATTACCGTTACCGATGATGGCCGGGGAATTCCAGTTGATATTCAACAAAAGACGGGAAAACCAGCGCTAGAAACGGTCTTCACCATTTTGCATGCCGGTGGTAAATTCGGCGGTGGCGGTTATAAAGTTTCTGGTGGTCTTCATGGGGTAGGGGCTTCAGTAGTAAACGCTCTATCTACTCATTTGGACGTTGAAGTTGCCAAAAATGGTAAGATCTACCGAATGGACTTCACTCGCGGTCACGTGACTGAATCAATGCATACCACTCGGGATGTGCCAGCAGATGCTCATGGGACTCGGGTACATTTTGTTCCGGATCCAGATATCTTCCAAGAAACGACGATTTACGATATTAAGACTTTAACTACTCGGGTTCGAGAACTAGCCTTCTTAAATAAAGGTTTGCGGATCGTTATTCGAGATGAACGCCCAGAAGTTCCAACCGAAGAGGACTTCATGTACGAAGGTGGAATTAAGCATTATGTTGAATATCTGGATAAAGATAAAAACGTCTTGCTTAAAGAACCTATTTACGTTGAAGGAATTGAAAACGGCATTACTGTTGAAGTAGCGCTTCAATATACTGATGACTACCACAGTAATTTGATGACCTTTACTAATAATATCCACACCTACGAAGGTGGGACCCACGAAGAAGGGTTCAAACGAGCATTGACTAGAATCGTTAACGATTACGCTCGGAAGAACAAGTTGATGAAAGACAGCGATCCTAACTTATCAGGGGAAGACGTTCGAGAAGGGATGACGGCGGTAGTTTCTATCAAGCATCCGGATCCTCAATTTGAAGGTCAGACCAAGACTAAATTGGGGAATTCAGACGCTCGGACTGCAACCGATCGTATTTTCTCAGATCACTTCAACAAGTTCTTAATGGAAAATCCTAGCGATGCCAAAAAGATTGTTGACCGCGGAATCTTAGCTTCTAAGGCGCGGTCTGCTGCTAAGCGTGCTCGTGAAGTTACCCGGCGTAAGAGTGGGCTAGAAATTAGTAATTTGCCAGGTAAACTAGCTGACAATACTAGTAAGGATCCAGAAATTTCAGAATTATTTATCGTCGAAGGGGATTCAGCCGGTGGTTCTGCTAAACAAGGACGTTCTCGGTTGACTCAGGCTATTTTGCCAATTCGGGGTAAAATTTTGAACGTGGAAAAGGCTACGATGGATCGCATTTTAGCCAACGAAGAAATTCGGTCATTGTTCACCGCTATGGGAACTGGTTTCGGTGAAGATTTTGATCTCTCCAAGATTCACTACCATAAGCTAATTATCATGACTGATGCCGATGTTGATGGGGCGCACATCCAAACCTTGCTATTAACATTGTTGTACCGGTACATGAGACCGATGATCGATGCGGGCTTCGTTTACGTTGCTCAACCACCGTTGTATCAAGTGCGGCAAGGTAAGCTACAACGATACATCGACACAGATGAAGAATTAAACGAAGTGTTGGGACAACTACCACCTTCTCCTAAGCCAGTTATCCAACGGTATAAAGGGCTTGGTGAAATGGATGCTGAACAACTATGGGAAACCACAATGAATCCGGAAAACCGACGTTTATTGCGAGTAAGAGCTGATGATGCCGCTGAGGCTGATCAAGTCTTTTCAATGCTGATGGGTGACAAGGTTGAACCACGTCGTGATTTCATTGAAGAAAACGCAACGTTTGTTGAAAACCTTGATATTTAGTGTTGTGAAACACTGTTAGGATTAGGAAAAATCCTAGTGTACCAATGTAGTTTCACGTGAAACAATCACCTGACCAAGAATGGAGGTTAGACAGCTTGGCCGAAGAAAATTTTGAAAGTCATGTTACTGAAATTGACTTATCTAAAAAAATGCGGACGTCATTTCTTGACTACGCAATGAGTGTTATTGTTGCTCGGGCGTTACCAGACGTTCGAGATGGATTAAAACCGGTTCACCGGCGAATTTTATATGATATGCACGAATTAGGGGTTACCCCTGATAAACCATACAAAAAGTCTGCCAGAATTGTTGGGGACGTTTTGGGTAAGTATCACCCCCATGGGGATACTGCCGTTTACGAATCAATGGTACGAATGGCTCAAGAATTTAGTTACCGCTATATGTTAGTTGATGGACATGGTAACTTTGGGTCTGTCGATGGTGATGGGGCTGCTGCTATGCGGTATACCGAAGCTCGGTTGAGCAAAATCGCCATGGAAATGATTCGAGATATCAATAAAGATACAATTGATTTTCAAGATAACTATGATGGCACTGAACGGGAACCATCCGTTTTACCAGCGCGTTTTCCTAACCTGTTAGTCAACGGGGCATCTGGGATTGCCGTTGGGATGGCTACTAACATTCCACCGCACAACCTTTCTGAAGTTATTAGTGCTATTCACGTCTTGATGAATAATCCAGACGCTACCACTGCTGACCTAATGGAAGTTCTTCCGGGACCTGACTTCCCAACGGGAGGAGTTGTAATGGGCAAATCTGGAATCAGAAAAGCCTACGAAACTGGAAAGGGTTCAATTACTTTAAGAGCGCGGGTAGAAATTGAAGGTGATGCTAACGGTAAGCAAAGAATCGTGGCCACCGAAATTCCTTACATGGTTAACAAGGCTAAATTGATTGAACGAATTGCTGAACTAGCTCGGGAAAAACGGATCGAAGGCATCACTGATGTTAACGATGAGTCTGACCGAGAAGGAATGCGAATCGTAATTGATGTACGCCGGGATGCTAGTGCCGAAGTAATCTTAAATAACCTTTACAAGCTAACCTTGATGCAGACTTCATTTAGCTTCAACATGTTGGCAATTGTTAAAGGCACGCCACAAGTGCTTAGCTTAAAAGAAATCTTGACCTACTACTTGGAACACCAAGTGGAAGTTATCAAACGCCGGACAGCTTACGAATTGAAGAAAGCGCAAGCTAGAGCCCACATCTTAGAAGGTTTACGGATTGCGTTAGACCATATTGATGCCATCATTGCGATTATTCGGGGATCTCAAACTGGTGAAATTGCTAAAAACGAATTGATGAGTCAATTTGGGTTAAGTGATAAGCAATCTCAAGCGATCTTAGATATGCGGTTAGTTCGTTTGACTGGTTTGGAACGTGAAAAAGTTGAAAAAGAATACAATGACTTGATGAAGGCCATTGAAAACTACAAAGAAATTTTGGCTAGTCGCGAGCGCGTTAACGAAATCATTTACCAAGAACTCTTGGAAATTCAAGATAAGTTTGGCGATGATCGGCGAACTGAATTACTAGTTGGAGAAGTTCTTAGTCTAGAAGACGAAGACTTGATCGAAGAAGAAGACGTAATCGTTAGTTTGACTCATAACGGCTACATCAAACGACTTCCAACTACCGAGTTCAAGGCGCAAAATCGTGGTGGTCGTGGGGTCCAAGGTATGGGTGTTCATGACGACGATTTCATTGAACACTTGGTTTCAACCTCTACCCACGATATTTTGCTCTTCTTTACCGATGCCGGAAAAGTTTACCGGATGAAAGGGTACGAAATTCCTGAATACGGTCGTGCCGCTAAGGGAATTCCGATTATTAACTTGCTTAATATTGATTCGGGTGAAAAAATTCAAGCTGTGATCAACGTTGCTGATCGTAGTAGTGATGTTGATAAAGACCTCTTCTTTACAACTCTCTTGGGAACCGTTAAGAAGACGCCAGTTGCTGAATTTACAAATATCCGAAGTAATGGACTTAAGGCCATTCATCTAAAAGATGGTGACCAAGTTACCAACGTCTTAATTGCTGACGATGATGAAAATATCATTATCGGAACTCATCAAGGATACGCTGTTAGCTTTAGAGCTGACGCAGTTCGGACAATGGGTCGAAGTGCGACTGGGGTTCGAGGTATTCGCCTTCGCGAAGACGATTACGTAGTTGGTTCAGATATCTTAGCGCCGGATAGTGATGTATTCGTTATTTCAGAAAAGGGTTACGGTAAGAAGACGCCTGCTTCTGAATACCCAATTAAGGGTCGTGGCGGAAAAGGAATTAAGACCGTTAACGTAACTGAAAAGAATGGGCCATTAGCTGGTTTAACTACCGTTAAGGGTGATGAAGACATTATGTTGATCACCGATAAAGGGGTTATGATTCGTTTCGGAATTGAAAAGGTATCTCAAACTGGTCGAGCTACATTAGGAGTTCATTTGATCAAGATGGACGGTGAATCTAAAGTAGCAACTATGGCTAAGGTTGAAAAAGAAACTGAAGCAGAGGATAAAGCTCCTTCTGCATCTGATGATGCTTCAACTGCTGTTGCAGATGCCGTATCAAATTTGGCCGATCGCGAAATTGCACACAATGAATCTGACAACGAGGATTAGAATTAAATTAAGAGACTATCACGCGATAGTCTCTTTTTTTCGTATTTAGTTAAGTATCGGGATCAAAGAAAAAGGCAATTGTAATCTTGACGGAAACGTGATAGTATATCTAACTGTGAGTATCTGTCTAAACAGAACTCTCCTTGCCCCAAGTAAGGGGCCATTAGTCCACAGGGAGGTGCAAAAACATGGAAGAAAAGAAATACGAAATCACTTACATCATCCGGCCAGATATGGACGACGCTGCTAAAACTGCTTTAGTAGAACGTTTCGACAAGATCTTGACTGATAATGGTGCTAAGATTATCGATTCAAAAGACTGGTCTAAGCGTCGTTTCGCTTACGAAATCGGTGGTTACAACGAAGGTATTTACCACATCATTAACATGACTACTGATAGTGACGAATCACTTAACGAATTTGACCGTCTATCAAAGATCAATGACGACATCTTACGTCACATGATCGTTGTACGTGATAACTAGAAATTTGTTTATAAAAGAAAGGAGCATTCAGCATGCTTAATCGAGCAGTTTTAACGGGACGCCTTACCCGTGATGTTGATCTACGATACACCCAATCTGGGACCGCTGTTGGGACCTTCACACTGGCCGTTGATCGGACTTTTAAAAATCAACAAGGCGAACGGGAAGCTGACTTCATTAACTGCGTCATCTGGCGTAAATCAGCTGAAAACTTCGCTAACTTCGTTCGTAAAGGTTCACTAGTTGGAATTGATGGTCGGATTCAAACCCGGAACTATGAAAACCAACAAGGTAATCGCGTTTACGTAACGGAAATTGTTGTTGAAAACTTTGCTTTATTGCAATCACGGTCTGACCGTGAAGGTGGTAACAACAATGGTGCTTATCCTGGGATGGCACCAGCGGGGTCCGCTCCTACGACAAGCGGAAATCCGTTTGATAATCCATTTGGCGGTTCACAGAATAATGGTGGTGGGAGTAACAACTCTAATAACACCAACAATAACGCTGCTGATCCTTTTGCCAATAATGGTGACTCAATCGACATTTCCGACGATGATTTACCGTTCTAAGGGACGATAATAACGTAAGGAGGAAATAAAACATGGCTCAACAAAGACGTGGCGGCCGTCGCCGTCGTAAAGTTGATTTTATCGCTGCTAACCACATCGAATACATCGACTACAAAGATACTGATTTATTGAAGCGTTTCGTATCAGAACGAGGCAAGATTTTACCTCGTCGTGTTACTGGTACTAGTGCTAAAAACCAACGTAAGCTTACCGTAGCAATCAAGCGTTCCCGTATCATGGGACTTATGCCTTTCGTTGCTGAAGACTAAGCTAATAGCGTAACAAAAAGAACTTATTTGAATTCTCAAATAAGTTCTTTTTTATTTAAATGATTTGACAATTAAGTTTTTGAACCGCATAATTATGGAATAGTGGATATATATCCATAAGTAATGTTATGGTTTAACTTACTATCATAGTTATAGTAGCTTAGATGAGGCAGTTTTTTTGCGGTAATCTTAAATAATGGATTATTAAAATCTGTTAATGATAAACCAAACATGTTATAAAAGGGGTAAGTTAACTGCGACTTGATGTGTAACAACTGAAAAGTTACAGGTAACTAAAAACTATCTATATTATCGTGTAAGGGCATCCTAATTAAGGATGCTTTTATTATTTTTGAATAAACATCGACTAATTTGGGGAGACTTATTGGTTACTAGTAAGTATGTCTAAGAAATTAATATTCGTTTTGAAATTTATAATCAACTTAATGACGCTAAAATATTAGTTTTTATTTTATGGTAAAATAAAGTCAGAACTATCTATAATAAGAGGTTAAATTATGAAAAACGGAAATGAGTCACACCCGAATCAATTACCTCCGTTTATGCGTAACGGACGCCTACGCCGTATTTTAGTGTTCATCGCCATCTTGGTGATCTATAGTGTAGTCGTTTCGTTCTTGTATAATTTTGCGATGGGGGTAACGATTTCTATTATTAGTGTTGTCGGATTGATTTATACCATTACGGCAATGAACGTAATGGGGTCAGAAACTAACCGTTACATTAATGATTTATCGTATCGGATTCACCGTGGCGAGCAAGAAGCATTGCTGGAAATGCCACTAGGGATGCTAGTTTATGATGATGATCAACGGATTGAATGGGTTAATCCGGCATTGCAACAATATTTTGGTCAGGAAAATATTTTAGGTAAACCGCTAGTAGAGGTTGATGAACAGTTGGCGGGAGTAATTGCTAATTTTGATCCTGAAGAAGAAGATCCGGTTATTAACTGGCGTGATCATCGTTTCTCGGTACTGGTTCAAAAAGCTTATAATACTGCTTACTTGCTAGACATCACTAAGTACGTGGAAATCCAAGAGCAGTATGAAGATGAGCGAATCGTTGTGGGACAAGTATTTTTAGATAACTATGATGAAATTACCCAATCATTAACCGATCAAGAAATTTCCAACCTTAGTAACTACGTAACGAATGAATTGGCTACTTGGTCACAAAAATTTGGAATGTATTTGAAACAAGTTGATGATGATCACTTCTTCTTATTAGCCTATGCCAAATCATTGGATGCGATTGAAGCTGATAAATTCAGTGTTTTAGATTCTGTTCGTGAGAGTACTTCTAAACAAAACTTCCCATTAACACTTAGTATGGGAATTTCGTATGGCGATGATGATTTGAATCATTTGGCGGATCAAGCCCAAACCAACTTAGACTTAGCACTAGGACGGGGTGGAGATCAAGTTGTGGTTAAATCCCTTGATGGTCAAGCTCGTTTCTATGGTGGTAAGACTAATCCGATGGAAAAACGGACTAGAGTCCGGGCACGGATGATTTCGCAAGCGTTAAACGAATTGATGAAGGAATCAGATCAAGTATTTGTTCAAGGCCATACTCGTCCTGATATGGATTCATTAGGGGCCTGTTTAGGAATTAGACGAATTGCTGAGATGAATGGGCAAACTTGTTGGATTGTTTTGGACAAAGAACAAATGCATTCTGATATTCAACGCTTATTAGAAGCTATTCAAGAATATCCAGAAATTGAAGATGCGATCATTACTCCAGAAGAAGCGCTTGAAAAGGCTACGGATACTAGTTTGTTAATTATGGTAGATCATTCTAAACCATCAATTAGTATCTCTGAAGCGTTGTATGAGCGGCTATCTGATCGGACAGTGATTATCGACCATCACCGCCGAGGTGAAGAATTTCCAGAAAACCCAATGTTGGTTTATATCGAACCATATGCCTCTTCAACTTGTGAATTGATTACCGAAATGTTTGAGTATCAACCGCACGAGGGCGAACCAATTAATAAGTTAGAAGCGACAGCAATGTTGACTGGGATCTTTATTGATACCCATTCGTTTGCAATGCGCACCGGAACGCGAACCTTCGATGCTGCTAGTTACTTGCGTTCAGCGGGGGCTGACTCTATTGAAATGCAGTCCTTTATGAAGGAAAATATCGATAGTTATATGGCTAGAAACCATTTAATTTCGTTAGTCGATTTCTTTAAGCCGAAAATGGCTTTAATAGTTGGTGAAGATAATGTAGAATACGATTCAGTAACGGCAGCGCAAGCATGTGATTCACTGCTTAGCATGTCCGGCGTGGATGCGGGCTTTATCATCACTAGACGGCCAGATAATCTGATCGGTATTTCGGCTAGAAGTACCGGGGCGATCAATGTTCAAATTATCATGGAGGCCATGGGTGGCGGTGGTCACTTATCTAGTGGTGCTACTCAGTTAGCTGATTTATCAGTTGAAGAAGCTCGTGATATGTTACTTGAAACTATCACTGATATTGAGCATAATAATAACAGTGAAGATTAAATTTTTGAGGATAGTAGGTGTTTAAGAATGAAAGTCATTTTTCTAGAAGACGTTCGGGGTAAAGGTAAACGTGGTGAAATTAAAAACGTACCTGATGGCTATGCTCAAAACTTTTTGATTAAAAACGGCAAAGCCAAAGAAGCTTCTAAGCAAGCCATGAGCGAACTTAAAGGTCAAAAACGGGCAGAACAACGTCATGAAGACGAAGAAATCGCCAGTGCTAAAATGATCAAAAACAAGTTGGAAGCTGACAATACCGTTGTTGAAATTACTGCCAAAGCCGGTACCGATGGTCGGTTATTCGGTTCAATTCCTAGCAAGCAAATTGCTACGGCATTGGATAAGCAGTACCAAATTAAGTTAGATAAACGCAAAATTGAATTACCAGAACCTATTCGGGTAGCTGGCTACACTAATGTTCCTGTTAAGCTTTATACGGACGTAACGGCTACGATTCGGGTTCACGTTACCGAAGCTTAATTTAGCGCCGGAAAAGGGATTACGAGGTTGCTCGTTTAATCCCTTTTGCTGTATTTGGAGAAAATAATGAATAATGAATTTGTAAATGAAGTCCCACCCCAGAACCTGGAAGCGGAAAAGGCCGTTTTAGGGGCCATCTTCTTGAATGGGGATGCGTTGGTAGAGGCATCTGAATATGTGACCGCCAATGATTTTTATAAGCGGGCCCACCAACTAATTTTTACCGCTATGACGGATTTAAATGACCGGGATGAAGCTGTCGATGTTGTTACGATTACCGACCTTTTAACCACTCAAGGTAATTTGGAGAACGTTGGAGGCATTGAATATATTACGGATCTAGCTGCAACGGTGCCTACAGCTGCTAACGTTGCTTATTATGCTAAGATTGTGCGGGATAAGGCAGTGTTAAGACGGTTGATCCAAACCGCTACTAATATCGTCACCGCTGGTTATTCGTCTGAAGAAGACGTAACTACCGTTTTAGATAATGCCGAAAAAGAAATTATGAATGTGGCTGAAAACCGTAACCAAAGCGGGTTCAAGTCGATTCGGGATGTCTTAAATTCTTCGTTTGCTGAAATTGATCGCTTATCGCAAGATGGCGATACGGTCACTGGTTTATCGACCGGCTATCCTGAACTAGACAAGATTACTACGGGGTTACACGAAGATGAGTTAATTATTTTAGCTGCTCGACCAGCCGTCGGGAAAACGGCATTTGCGTTAAACGTGGCCCAAAACGTAGCAACCAAGACCGACAAGGCTGTGGCTATTTTTAGTTTGGAAATGAGTGCTGAATCACTGGTAAACCGGATGCTGTGTGCAGAAGGTAGTATTGATGCTAATCATTTGCGAACTGGTAACTTAGCCGAAGATGAATGGCAAAACTTGATTGTGGCAATGGGCAGTTTATCCAAAGCTAACATCTACATCGATGATGCAGCCGGAGTGAAAATGTCTGAAATTCGTGCTAAATGTCGCCGGTTAGAAAAAGAAACTGGTAACCTAGGTATGATCGTGATTGATTACTTGCAACTGATTGAAGGTACCAATCATGAAAACCGGCAACAAGAAGTTTCCGATATTTCTCGGCAATTAAAGAAGCTGGCTAAAGAATTACACGTTCCAGTTATTGCATTGTCCCAGCTTTCTCGTGGTGTGGAACAACGCCAGGATAAACGACCAGTTTTGTCTGATATTCGAGAATCTGGTTCAATCGAACAAGATGCTGACATCGTAGCGTTTCTGTATCGTGACGATTATTATGAACGAGATGGCGGCGATGATGACGATGATGGTGGCAGTGAAGCTGATGACCAAAACGTTGGGGAAGTTGAAGTCATTTTAGAAAAAAATAGATCTGGTCCTCGTGGAACGGTCAAATTATTATTTGTAAAATCGTATAATAAATTCTCTTCGATTGCTTACGTACCGGGAGGATAAAAATAAAAAAGATCACCAATTTTTAAGTTGGTGATCTTTTTTATTGGGAAGAAAAACAGAAAAATTTAAAATTGGCCGTTACTTTTGAAGCTGCTATTCGTTGTATAAGTGTAAGGGAGGTATCATGCGACTTGATGGTTATGAAGAACAGATCAAAGACATCTCATTAGAATTAACCCGCTATTTAGTCCAGCACGGTGCTAATTTAGAAGTGGCAGAGGATGTGGTCCAAAACATATTCGTGAAGGTATTAGAGATGGATTTAATTTTGCCACCGACTGAGATTAGGCCGTATATGTACCAAATGGCCAAGCGGCAATATATTGATTATTATCGACGGCAGCAAAGATTCCAAGTGATTTTAGAAAAATACCTACAGCCAGCTACAAATCAAGCTAATGACACGTTACAGGTAGATCCTCAGGAAAAGAAAATGGTAAAAGCCTTAAAACATTTACCGGATAAAGATCGGCAACTTTTTGTTCAAAAGTACATAGAGCAACGGTCATTAGAGGAAATTGCTGAGGCAAATCACAAAACTCCTGCGGCAATTAAGATGCGTTTGTATCGACTAAGGCAAAAATTAAGAAAGAAAATGGGGGACAACCATGGATAAAAACCAACAATTTGAAAAAATGGCTAGAAGAGTCAGATGGCGGCGCTTGATCACTACCATTTTGATTGTGATCGTTACGGTACCTGTAATTTTAATTCTGGGGTATAAGGCCTCACAGATGCTAGCTGCTTATCAAGTTCAAAAGCTAAATACTGAGATGTGTGGTAGAGAAGAAATTATGGCCCCTAATATTCAAATTAGTGATCAGATGTTGGCCAATAATTCCGTTTGGGGTGGGCAAGTGGTTAGCCATCGGTATAAGGAAATTGATGGTTACCGAGTACCTTGGTCAATGGCAATCGGTAATTATTCTTTGCTTAACAACTCCGTTTTAGCTAATAATATTGGTTCTGTAGATCTAGCTAATTCTGGAGCGTATGATCGAGACACTCAAACTAAGATTCCAGTACTTTATAATAATCGAGTGAAGCGACCAATCGTTAAACCGGCTCAAGAAATTGCTAAAGTTGCTAAAATGAAAAACTACGTGGCAGAAGTAGCCGTTACTTTTGACCATCCGTTAACCTATGCAGAAATTCAGCAAAAATTACCAACCACCATTAAGGCTAATTGGTTATGGCTAGGAGTAAGTGGAAAGGCCGATTCGACCGATATGGAGAATGATTTATTAGGAATTCAACTTGAGAATGGGAAAATCAATGAAGAAGAGTATCAACAGCATCGTCGAACTTTCCAGCAGGCTTCAAAGTTGGAATTGCTTGATTACGATGGTTTTGATATGGCGAAATACGTGCAGCAGTATGCACAAAAATATCCTAAGCTCAAGCAAGCTAAATTTGCAGGGATGATTGTAAGTGGTAGAAGTGAAGAGTTTAAAGCGTTGGCCAACCAATCTTGGATTACAGCAAGTTCAGTGGGAGCTGCGGTTAAGCGAGTACCTTATCAGCCAGTAAGTTATTAAACGACACTATAAATTATATGTAGATTCAAAAACCCCAGAAAGGCTAAGACCTTCTGGGGTTTTTTATGATGGTTAATGATAGTTGGTTAAATTTAAAATCCAGTCAATTACTTGACGTTCAAAGTCTGTTATTAGGTGATCACTTCTATAAGCAATGCTCATATGGAAATGGGGTTGAGAATCATCAGCCAATTCAATTGCGTGTACGTCTTCTGTAATAGCAGTTTCTGCTAGTAGACTAATGCCAACGTCATTTTGAACCATTCTTTGAACTACTTGAGGGTCGTTGCTTTTAAATATAATTTTCGGGCGGAAATGGTTTAGGTGACTCAGTTGTTTCAGGGCTTTATCATGGACGAAATTTTCACTCAATGTGATAAATGATTGCCCTTTAAGTTCCTTAAAAGAGATTTTAGTCAGAGAAGCCAAGGGAGAGTTTTGACTAACGATAATCTTAAAGTTAGATTGAGCAAATTCTTGAGCGTGAAGTGATTCTTGATTGAGGGGGACAACTGAACCTAATAATGCTAAATCTAGTGAGCCATTATTCAATAAATTAATTAACTCTGCAGACCCACGTTCAACCGAAATTACTTGGTTTAAAAGATCATGTTGGTTAAGTAGGGCAGCAAGTTGAGGAAAATATTTTTGCCCAATAATGGGTGGTAAACCGAATTTAATTTTTTGATGATTAATGGAATTAATCTGATTTTTAGCAATCTCAAGATGGTTTAGAATGGCGGCAACGTGGACGGCTAATTGTTTACCACTTGTGGTAACGGATAAATGGTTCCTTCCCGGATCGCGCATAAATAAGATAGTATTTAATTCTGCTTCGAGTCGCTTGATGGCCATAGTAATGGTAGGCTGACTTACCTTAAAATCAGCCGCAACTATTGAAAAATTCCTTTTCTCTACTAAATCTTGAAAATATTCTAATTCTTTAATATTCATTTTATATTCTCCCAAAACATTTGAGGCTATTATAGCCTAAATAACAGGTTTTTTAAATTAATTATCAATTTTTTTTATACTTATAAATAAGTTTGACTATAATTTTTGTCAGGGATTAGACTAACCCAGTTAATTAAAACAGGAGGCGGGAAAATGACTAATCCAGTGGCAATTTTAAATAATCCATTTTTAAATAAAGGAACGGCTTTTACCAAACAAGAACGACAAAACTTAGGTTTACAAGGACTACTACCACCAAAGGTACAAAATTTATCAGAACAAGTTGAACAAACTTATGCTCAATTTCAGCACAAGGGAAGCGACTTGGATAAGCGGATCTTTTTGATGGATATTTTTAACGAAAACCGAGTACTATTTTATAAATTATTTAGCGAACACATTGTAGAATTTATGCCAATCGTATACGATCCTACGATTGCAACCACCATTGAAAACTATAGTGAATTATATGTTCAATCTCAAAACGCAGTTTATCTTTCTATTGATGAACCAAAAAACATGGAACAAACTTTGCGAAATGCAGCTGATGGACGCGACATTCGTTTAATTGTTGTAACCGATGCCGAAGGAATTTTGGGAATTGGTGACTGGGGCACTAACGGAGTAGATATTTCGGTCGGAAAGTTAATGGTTTATACGGCTGCTGCAGGAATTGATCCTAGCCAGGTAATGCCAGTAGTTTTGGATACTGGTACTAACAACTCCAAGTTGCTAAACGATAAATTATACCTAGGTAACCAACACGAACGGGTTACCGGCGATCGGTTCTATGACTTTGTTGATCAATTTGTGCAGACTGCTGAACGTCTTTTCCCAAATCTTTATTTGCATTTTGAAGATTTTGGTCGGGATAATGCGGCAAACTTGTTAAACAAGTACAAAGACCAAATCACCACTTTTAATGATGATATTCAAGGAACCGGGATCATCGTCTTGGCGGGAATCTTAGGTGCGTTAAACATTTCTAAGCAAAAGATGACTGATCAAATTTATCTTTGTTTTGGAGCTGGCTCTGCAGGGGCCGGAATTACTAAACGGATTTTTGATGAATTCGTTCAAGAAGGAATGGCACCCGAAGAAGCTAAAAAGCATTTCTACATGGTAGATAAACAAGGACTATTATTTGACGATGATAGTACTTTAACACCAGAACAACGGGAATTTGCTCGCTCTCGCTCTGAATTTGAAAATGCTGATCAATTGGATAATTTAGCAGCTGTTGTAAGCGAAATTCACCCTACGGTAATGGTGGGAACTTCCACTCAACCAGGAACGTTTACTGAAGAAATTGTAAAAGACATGAGTGCTAATACTGACAGGCCAATTATTTTCCCACTTTCCAACCCAACCAAGTTGGCTGAAGCAACTGCTGAAGATTTAATCAAGTGGTCAGATGGCCGAGCATTAGTTGCAACTGGAATTCCAGCCGCTGATGTTGAATACAAAGGGGTTACTTATCATATTGGTCAAGCTAATAATGCTTTGGTTTACCCTGGTCTTGGCTTAGGGGTGATTGCTTCTACAGCAAAAGTTTTAAATGATGAAATGATCTCAGCTGCTGCTCATTCTTTGGGTGGAATTGTGGATCCAACTCAAGCTGGTGCCGCTGTTTTACCACCAGTTTCTAAGTTAGATCAATTTTCACAAACCGTTGCGTTGGCAGTTGCCAATAGCGTTGTAGAACAAGGACTGAACCGCGAATCAATTTCAGATGTTAAGGCTGCTATTGATGATACTCGCTGGGAACCTAAATATTAATCTAAAATGAATAAAGAAGGAAAGTGAACTTTTTGGGAGCTTTTATGACCTCCGTAGCCAGTGTTTTTACCATTCTATTAATGATGGCACTGGGATATCTCTTAACCAGTTTAGGCTGGTTTGATGAAAACTTTAGTGGCAGCCTATCCAAATTAATTATGAATGTGGCTTTGCCCGCCAATATTTTCATGTCTGTCATGTCAAACTTAACGGTTAATAAGTTAGTCAGCTTATCTAGTGGCTTAATCTATTCTTTTGCTGCTGTGATAATCGGCTACGTGATTGCCTACTTGGTAGTCAAAATTGCTAGAATTCGTCCTGGACGTCGGGGTGTTTTCATGAATATGGTGGTTAACGCTAATACCATTTTTGTGGGATTGCCTTTAAATCTTGCTTTGTTTGGTTCCAAAAGTATGCCTTATTTTTTGGTCTACTATGTAACTAATACTGTATCTACTTGGGCGTTCGGGGTCTTCTTAATTTCTAATGATGATCCTACAAAGCAAAAGGGACAGAAAGCAGAAACAAAATTTAACTGGAAAAAGTTATTACCTGCGCCCTTATTAGGTTTTATAGTTGCCCTTTTGTGGTTATTCTTAAAGCTACCGGTACCTAATTGGGCAGGCAATACGCTAAACTACGTCGGAAGTCTAGTTACACCGTTGTCTTTAATTTATATTGGAATTGTATTGCATAATGCGGGACTAAAAAGTATCAAATTTGATCGCGATACGCTCTTAGGCTTAATAGGAAGATTTATTGTTACACCTGCCATTATGGTTTGTTTAATTCTATTGGGATCCCACCTCGGTCATGGGTTACCATCTATGGAAATGCAGACCTTAGTAGTTCAAGCAGCTGCACCAGCTTTAGCAGTAATGCCAATATTAGCCAATGAAGCTCACGGGGATGTAGAGTATGCCACTAATTTAGTAACTACCAGTACGGTATTATTCATTGTGGTAGTTCCAATCGTGATGACATTAATTCAATTTATTTAATTATAAAAAGCCCATAACGATAAAAGTTATGGGCTTTTTTATCCACAAGTGGATAAACTAATTAATTTCACTAAAAAAGTTATCCCCACTTTTGGGAATAATAAAAAAGTTTCGGAATTAGCAATCCGAAACTTAGGTAAAAGCTCATTCAGTTTTATCTTTAGTAAAGAAATTAATTAATAATGATGCGATGAAAAAGATCAACAATAGTAAAGCAAAGAAGATAACCTGAGCTACAAAGCCGCTCATTCCCCAACCGATGAATGTATTAACGACTTGGCTCTTGAACATTAGGATAAATATAATCACAAGTACTAACACAATGGCATTTAAAATTTTAGCTAACTTATTTTCTTGTTTTGGTTGATGACTTTCCATAGTAGATCCCTCCTAAAATAAATATAAATTCCCCTGATAATAAAAGCTCATAACTAGATTACGATCTTTTATTACAGTTATTATATTCCTTTTAGGTATTGGAAGTTTATAAAACGACTTATGGCTAATTAAGCACAAAAAAATACCAATCATGGCTTACGCGGCATGACTGGTATTTAGTGAATATATGTAATGGGCAGTCAGGGGCTCGAACCCTGGACCCACGGATTAAGAGTCCGTTGCTCTACCAACTGAGCTAACTGCCCATCGCTAATCGACTTAATAATAGTACCATAGGATTTTATGGTGTGCAAGGGTTTCTTACGAAAAAAATAAAAAAATCTTCAGTTGGTATTTATAGGGAGGATTATTTTTTTAAATCATTGGTTTTGTTTAACTTTGATTTCAAAACTTTTGCAAATCTATTGCTGATTGATAGCTATGTTATAATATGGGCGTGTCGGAAGTTTTAATTACGACTCATTAAATGAAGGCAAATAACTTTAAAAATTGAATTTAAACAAACGAATAGGAGCTAACTTAATATGGCTAAAAAAGTTTTAGTGGTCGATGATGAAAAACCGATTGTAGACATTGAAAAATTTAATTTGGAAAAAGAAGGCTATGAAGTTGGAGTGGCTTACGATGGTGAAGAAGCGATCCAAAAGGTAACTGATTTTGATCCGGATCTAATCATTTTAGATTTGATGTTACCTAAAGTGGACGGGCTAGAAGTTGCTCGAGAAGTCCGAAAGACTAAGGATACGCCAATCATCATGGTAACTGCTAAGGATTCTGAATTAGATAAAGTGTTAGGGCTAGAATTAGGGGCTGATGATTATGTTACCAAGCCGTTTTCTAACCGTGAACTGGTAGCCCGAGTTAAGGCTAATTTGCGGCGCCAAAGTAGTGCTGCTGCTAGCGCTGAAAGTGATAATGACAACAAAGATATCGTTATCGGCGACTTGGTAATTCATCCGGAAGCCTATTCCGTTTCTAAGCGCGGTGAAAACATTGAATTAACCCATCGGGAATTTGAATTGCTTCATTACCTAGCCCAACACATTGGTCAAGTAATGACTCGGGAACATTTGCTACAAACCGTTTGGGGTTATGACTACTTTGGAGATGTTCGGACCGTGGATGTTACCGTCCGGCGACTACGTGAAAAAATCGAAGACAATCCAAGTCACCCAGTCTGGTTAGTCACCCGGCGTGGGGTAGGGTACTATCTACACAACCCAGAAAGTGATCAAGCTTAATGAATATTTTGAAAGGTAAGAGCTAGTGGTGAACAATCGAATCAAATTTTATCAATCAATCAAATTTAAAATCGCGCTAGTTTTTGCCTTGGTGCTATTAGTTACCTTGGAAATCGTTGGCGCGGTTTTCGTGCGTCAATTGGAACATCAAAACCTTTCGACGTTTAAAAATCAGATTCAATTACAGTCCTACGTTACCAACTCCTTAATTACGGAGCTTAGTCGTTCGGACGAAACGGCGGCCGATCTTAGAATTAAAACCATTTTGGATGACTCTGATAATACTAATACCGCTCAAATTCAAGTGATTGATAATAAAGGGACTATTCGAGGAACTAATCAGGTTAATAACCAGTCGATAGTGGGGCAAAAAACGACTGATAATAACATTAAAAGTGCGATTTATAATAGTCGAACTATCGAAAAAAACACCTATGATTCTAATAGCAATACTCGTTACTACACCCTAATTACGCCGTTAATTAAGAGCTCTGGTAATAATAATAGTGAAATTGTCGGGGTAGTTTATATTAAGGCTAGCCTAGATCAGGTTTACAAAAACATCAGTAGTATCACTGTGATTTACCTATTTGCAGCAACTATTGCGATTATTTTGGGGCTGATCATTGCGATCGTTATTTCCGGTGCTATCACCCGACCAATTGAAGAAATGAAAAAGCAAACCATGCGGATCGCTAGGGGAGACTACTCTGGTCAGGTTCATGTTTATGGTAATGATGAATTGGGCCAATTAGCCGGTGCGGTAAATAACTTATCTGTGCGGGTAGAAGAATCCTATGAATCGACTGAATCCGAGCGGCGCCGACTAGATTCGGTGCTGGCTAACATGACTGATGGGGTGTTAGCAACTGATCGGCGCGGAAACGTTATTATCATTAACGATACCGCAGCTAGTTTCTTAGACATGCCAGAAGACCAAGCTCTCGGACAGTCCATCTTAGATGTTTTAGATATCCATAAGGATTACAGTTTACGGGAATTACTGGAGAAACCAGATGAATTAATTTTGGATTTTTCAGATGATGATCACAATATGATTTTGCACGCTCATTTCTCATTAATTCAACGGGAATCCGGTTTTATTAGTGGGCTAGTTTGTGTGCTTCATGATATTACCGAACAACAAAAGATTGATGCTGATCGGAAACAATTTGTTTCTAACGTTTCTCATGAATTGCGGACACCATTAACTAGTGTGCGGTCTTACATTGAAGCTCTATCTGATGGGGCTTGGCAAGATCCTAAGTTAGCGCCGAAGTTCTTGAAGGTCACTGAAGATGAAACCGATCGAATGATTCGGATGATCAACGATCTATTGACCTTGTCACGAATGGATTCGGGAACTCAAAAGATGAATACTGAATTGGTCAATATCAACGAACTCTTCAATTACATTTTGAACCGTTTCGACATGATCTTACAAAAGGATGAACATCCCGAAAAAACCTACACCATCAAACGCATTTTTACTAAACGTGATTTATGGGTTGATTTGGATACCGACCGTTTCACTCAAGTGTTAGATAACCTCATGAACAACGCGATTAAGTACTCTCCAGATGGTGGCATAATCACTTGTCGCCTCTATGAAACTCGAAATAAAGTTATTTTAAGCGTTAGTGACCAAGGATTGGGAATTCCGCGTAAAGACATTCCTCACATCTTTGACCGATTCTACCGGGTTGATAAAGCCCGTTCTAGAAAACAAGGTGGGAGTGGTTTAGGACTCGCTATTTCTAAGGAAGTGGTAGAAGCGCTAGGGGGCCAATTATGGGCTGAAAGTGTTGAAGGTCGAGGTTCTACGTTCTATATCGCCCTACCTTATGAACCGTTAGCAGAGGAGGATCTTTGGGATGAAGTTTAGAAAATACCTGTTGCCTACCTTACTGACAATAGCGGTTTTACTAAGTTTGGCGTTGTCAGTAGCCATGTGGTTAAATCCTGCTCGATACGGTAGCCGGCAGCAAAATAATACTAAGACCCCCGCTAAAACTGAATCGGTTAATAAGTCCATTGGCTACGTTTATAGCCCGGTTCAAGCGGTGTATGCTGATCAAAATGGTAACCAAGAGTTATTGATTAACACTTCAGTGAATACCGTGGCAGAAATTAAACACCAAATGCATGATTACCAAGATGCTAGTCTAAAGACTATTAGTTCTAAGTCTAAGGGAAACTACGTTGAAGCGTTGGAACGACCAAATAGTTTCTTATTAAATTATACAAGCACGGTTACTATGAAAATGGTAGACGCCTTTGTTAATAACCGTTTCAAGGATTTACCTAATTATGAAGTAGACCATATTGTCGTTCCAACTGACGATAGCGAGCATTTGTACTTATTGGCGGATAAAGAGTATAAAATCTATCGGATAAGCATTAAAAAGCATAATCTTGAGGGACTTCAACAAATTATGCAAGGTGGCAACATCCGGAAAGTTCCAGCTGCCGTGCATATGCTGAATAATAAACCCAATGTTTACACTGAAAATAGCTTTACCCTACAACCTTATCGTTACTTAGTAAGCAGTCAATCGGAGGATTATTACGTTAGCCGTTTACTAAACGGTGAAAATTCACAAAACGTACGGGTGAAAAAGCAAGGTAATAATACCAGCTATACCGATGGTAATAACCGGCAATTAAACTTTAATGAAAAGCAAAAGATGGTTAATTATAGTGACTTTCAGGCTAAACCAGGAAGCTTATCTCTTACTAGTTTGCTGACTGGTGGGTACAATAATTTGGTTACCTTAGGAGTTTCTTTGGATAACGTCCGTTTATATGACCATAATTTAAATAGCCACATGATAACCTATCGTTATTTCGTAGAAGGGTTTCCGGTCTTTGGAAATAATGGTCAAGGATCAATTACCATGCAAAACGTTAATACAGAAACGGTCCGGTATCGTTTCCCATTAACTAGTCCCCAAGTACCGATTCCTAACGGCAATTCCACGGTAACAATGTTGCCAACCCAAACGGTAATTGACCGGTTAAAGGAATTGGGTTATAAAGAGCGCTCAATTAGTCAAATTCATATTGGGTATAGCCTGAAGAAGGATTCTTCTTCTATGCTCGTTAAACTAACTCCGGAATGGTATATCAAATACAATGGCAAGTGGCAAAGTTATAGTCAAATGAGTGGAACAACGGTGACGACTAATTAATGAAAGGGGGGCGCGTCATTGAACTTTAAGCGAGTGGAAATTATTTTTCTATTTACCTTTTTGGCGATTGATATCTTCTTGTTTGGGATGTATCAACAAAATCAGAATCTTCAATCTGAAAATGTTTCGCAAGGAGACAGCAATTCCACGATTATTAAGGAAATGAAAAATGATCAGATTAAGGTGGGAAAGTTGTCTGATGAAGAACAGGCAGCTTACTATGTTTCTGGAACCAGAACCAATACATTACAGCAAAAAATGGGTCAGTTAACCAATCAAAGTACCAGCTTTAATGATTATGAATTGACCAGTGAATTTACTCAGCCAATTAATGTGGCGCAAGATGCTCCCCAAGAAACGATTAATAAAATGCTGACTGATTCTACGTTCATCTTGTATGGTCAGCAGTATCAGTATAGTAAAGAGTTATCAGACGCTAATACGTTGGTATATACTCAAAAAGCTTTAGGGCGTAATATTTACTCAGCAGTTGGGCAAATTCGATTTGAAATTAACGACCAACACCAGTTAATCGGCTATACTCAAAGGTACTTGGAAGATATTAAGAGTTTGCGGGAAAAATCGGAAACCATCTCCGAAGAACGCGCACTAATCTGGTTGTACCAGTACAACGAAATTCCTAATAATACCCGCATCAAATGGTCAAAATTGGAGTACACTAAGTTGGTTAATATTGACGATAATTGCGTTTTGATTCCGACTTGGGTAGTGGCGATTAAGTATAATAACTCGCCAACCATTCAAATCAAACGGATTAACGCCTTTACAGGAAGTATCATTAAAGATTCCACTTCAAATATTAAAGCAGCAACAAATAGTTAAAAAGGAAGACGGCAAACTTGCAAACTCAAAATGATGACATGAAAATTTCAGTGTTAGCTAGCGGCAGCACGGGTAACGTTACTTACATCGAAACACCAGAACATAAGGTATTATTAGATGCCGGTCTTAGTGGCAAAAAGATCGCGGAGTTAATGGCTTCTATTGGTCGTGATTTGCACGACGTGGATACTTTGTTGGTAACCCATGAGCATTCTGATCACCGCCAAAGTGTGGGTGTTTTGGCCCGAAAGTACGGCTTGGATGTCTATGCTAACGAAGGAACTTGGAACGCTATGGACGGCAAAATTGGCAAAGTACCGTTGGAGCAAAAAAACATTTTTCCGGCTAATACGGTGTTAGACTTTGGTGATTTGGATATTGAGAGTTTTTCAGTTTCCCACGATGCTGCAGAACCACAATTTTATGTGTTTCATCATCGGGATAAAGCCTTCGCAGTTTTAACCGATGCGGGTTACGTTTCCGAGCGAATTGAAGGAACTATTAAAGATGCAGATGCTTATTTGTTGGAATGTAACCATGATATCGAAATGCTCCAAAATGGTGAGTACTCTTGGCCACTGAAGCAACGAATTATGGGAGATAAAGGTCATTTGTCTAACGAAGACGGAGCTAACGCGATGTTAGATATTATTGGAAATCGAACTAAAAACGTTTTTTTAGGCCATCGTAGTCAGCATAATAATTTGAAGTCATTGGCGCATTTAACGGTGGCTTCGATTTTGACGGAACACGATATGGGAGTGGGCTATGACTTTAACTTATTTGATACTGATGCAGAAAAAGCATCGAATTTAATCGTCGTTTAAGGTATTTATATGGTTTTTGAGTTAGAATAAATTTAGTTTATATGTGGCACTGGCTACATACCTTAATTTTTCTAGGAGGGAATTCAGGCATATGAGTAATGATTTTGGTAAAATAGTCGCCACTGCTTTAATTGCCGGCGCTTTAGGTGGCGGAATTGTCTATGGTGGAGCTTCATACTTAAATCGAAACGACAGTGGGAATGTTCAAAATTCGGGGGTGCTTTCTCAGGACAATAGCGGAGGCACTGCCAAAGTTAGCAATATGAAAGTTAACTTGTCATCTCAATCTGAAAAAGCTTTTAATTCAACTAAGAATGCTGTAGTTTCCGTTATTAATTTGCAAAAGCAAAGCGATAACGAAGATACTTTGGGAGCTTTGTTTGGTGGTAGCTCATCATCTGACTCTAGTAGCAGTGACAACGATAAGCTAGAGACAAGTAGTGAAGGTTCTGGGGTAATTTATAAGAAGAGCGGAAACACTGCTTATATCGTTACTAATAACCATGTGGTAGAGGGATCTAACGCCCTGGAAATTATTTTAAGTAACGGAAAGAAGTTATCCGCAACAATCGTTGGTAAAGACTCCGTGACGGATTTAGCGGTTATCAAAGTTGATGCCTCTAAGATTAACCAGGTAGCTTCGTTCGGTAATTCTGACAATATCAAAGTAGCAGAACCCGTCCTAGCAATTGGGTCACCAATGGGGTCTGAGTACGCAACCTCAGTTACCCAAGGAATTATCTCTGCCAAGAAACGAGAAGTGGCTCAAACTAATGATAGTGGCCAACAAATTGGTAATGCTACCGTTATCCAAACTGATACTGCAATCAATCCTGGTAACTCTGGTGGGCCATTAATTAATATGGCTGGTCAAGTAATCGGAATTAACTCAATGAAATTATCTGCAGATAGTTCAGGTAACTCCGTTGAAGGGATGGGCTTTTCTATTCCAAGTAACGAAGTAGTTACGATTATTAACCAATTAATTAAAGACGGAAAAGTTAGTCGGCCAGCACTAGGAATTAGTTATACTGACCTTTCTAATATTTCGGAAGATCAACAAAAATCTATTTTGAAACTACCTACTTCAGTAACTAGAGGGGTAGTAGTCTTGAAGGTCAACTCAGACGCTGCGGTTAAGGACGCCGGTATCAAGAAGTATGATGTAATTACCGAAATCGATGGTAAGAAGATGTCTGATCAAAGTACTTTGCGTGACTTATTGTACAAGCACAAGGTGGGCGATACGATCTCTATTACTTATTATCACAACGGTAAAGAAAAGACTGGTAACGTTAAGTTAACTAAGACAACGACAACAGAATAAACTGCTATATGAAAAGGACATCAATTTGATCAAAAAATGATCAAACTGGTGTCCCTTTTGTTTGCTTAACAAGAGGCCTGGGGTCAGTTTTTTGTCAGCAAATATGCTATCGTTAAAGACAAAGTCAAGGGGGAATTAAAATGAATTCATGGCAATTTTTTAAGGAGGCAAATCACCGCTTTTGGCATCACTGGGGGAGCTATATTTCTATAGTTTTCTGGACCACGATGCTGATTGGAGCCGTGGCAGTCCCAGTATTTACCTGGTTGACTAGTTGGATATTGCGAATGGGAAACATCCCATACGTTTCTTACACTAATGCCATCGAAATTATTACTGGCAGTCCTTGGGTAGCACTAGGGTTACTTGCTGAGTTATTAGCTTTAGTAGTTGTAATTTATTGGCAATTTGCTTTTATTTTGTTAAGCATCGTTAATATTAGACAAGAAAAACCGCGAACCTTATGGGCAGTTTTGCGTAAGACGATTTTGAGTTTACAGGGAACTTCTCCGGTAACCTTCTTATTTTTCTTAGGGTATTTTATTATCATTGTTCCGTTTGGCGGCCTGTTATTAAGCAGTCCGTTACTTAATAAGGTTAAGATTCCTGACTTTATTTGGCAATTTTTACTACAAAATCCGGTAGCAACAGTGGCGATCGTTACTTTTTATGTGCTTGTTGGTTATTTAGGGATTCGGTTATTATTAACGTTACCTTTAATGATTATTCAGCAAGTACGAACAGTGCCAGCAATTAGATTAAGTTGGCGAAAAACTCATGGTAGAGTGTGGTTTTACATAGGGAATATTGTGCTAATTGTGGGGACTAAAGCCTTAATCACCATGCTAGTATATTTGCTGGCTTATTTTTCACAGCTGTATTTAGATACCACAAAGTTAGCTTTTGCAGGAGCAATGGTTAATTTGTTCTTGATGGAATTGATTTCGGAATTTATGAACTATTATATGTCTACATTGGTGTTTGGATTAATGATTAGTGGGGCTAACGATTTTAGACAATTACGAGCCGCTAGCTTGTTGCAATTTAGTAGACCTAAGGTTCGCCACTGGCAGCGATGGGTTACTGGAACGGCATTGGTATTTTTAACGGCCAGCATGGTAGCTTTTAATGCAGTGGTATTGAACGGGCATGCTCTGTCTAAACCAATGGCAATTTCACACCGGGGAGTAGATAACGGCAATGGGGTTCAAAATACGATCCCGGCACTCCGCAAAACGGCTAAGGAAAATCCGGACTACGTGGAAATGGATATTCACGAAACTAAAGATCACCAATTTGTGGTAATGCACGATGAGAACTTAGATGATTTGGCGGGGATTGATAAGGAACCACATCAGTTAACCTTGAAACAGCTAACTCGCATTACGGTACGGGAAAATGGCCATAAGGCTAAAATTGCCAGCTTTGATCAATATTTAAAAGTAGCTCATCAAATTCATCAAAAATTATTGGTGGAAATTAAAGTCACACCGTATGATACGCCAAATATGACTAGCCTGTTTATTCAACGTTATCAGCGGACTTTATTAAAGCATCATGACCGTATTCATACATTATCGTATCCAGTTGTTCAACAGCTAAAAAGCCAAGCACCAGATTTATTTGTTAGTTATATATTACCCTACAACTTAACTTTCCCAGAAACCAAAGCGAACGCCTATACAATGGAAGCTACAACGCTTAATGATAGTTTTATCAGTAACGCTAATCAGCGGCACCAACAAGTATATGCATGGACAGTTGATGATATCGATCAAATGGATCAGATGATGTTCTTAGGGGTAGATGGTATTATCACCGATCAATTACACGAGTTACAAGTAGAAATTAAAGATAACACCGATCATCCTAGCTATGCTAATTTGTTGTTGGCGTTAATGAGTGAACTGGGTGCGGATAGTAAAAACTAGTAATTGAGCTAAGCCTAAATTAGTATAACGATAAAATTACGAACACTTTTTTAGTGTAATCGGAATCATTTTCCGTAATTAGATTAAAAGCCGAACAAGAGGAGACTAATGAGTTAAAAAGATTTAGTCAAGTGAAAATTAGCAAAAATAGTCGGTGGATAACTTTGTGGATATCTTCCTGTTGTGAAGCAAAATGGCGTTAAATCGTACTTTAAATGGTGGATTAAGCAAAACTCATTAATCCACAGCTCTTGTGGATAACTTTTTAAAAGGCTAAAAACGGTATTTGTTTGGACACCTAAATGCTGGTATAATGGGATTTGTAAAAAAACAATGCGAACGTACGTTGTGCATTGAGCTGTGGATAAAAAATTTAAGACTTGTATTTAAAAATTAAAGTGCAGTTCAAAAAAACTAACAGGCAGTTGTTAACCTGTGGATAACTCTGTGGACAAACTGTTAAAAACTACCCGGTTGTACACAGAAACGAAAGGAATCCCATTAATGAATATCAAACTCGTAGTTGTCGGTAAACTCAAAGAAAAATATTGGAAGCAGGCTATCGCAGAATATGCTAAACGGCTGGGGCGGTTTTGTAAGTTTGAAATTGTTGAGGTTCCAGATGAGAAAGCTCCAGAATCTTTAAGTGAAGCTGAGATGGCTACCGTAATGGCCAAAGAAGGCAAACGCATTTTAAGTAAAATAAAAGACCGAGAGTACGTCTTTGCACTCGCAATCTTGGGAAAAGAACGTACTTCTGAAGAATTTGCCGCTGAAATTCAGCGGTTAACCACTTATGGTCACTCCGATTTGACCTTTGTGATTGGTGGTTCACTAGGCATGGATCCAGCTGTATTGAAAAGGGCCGACACTCAAATCTCATTTGGCAAGTTCACTATGCCACACCAATTGATGCGTACGGTGCTGACGGAGCAAATCTATCGAGCATTTATGATTAATGAGGGTAGTCCGTATCATAAGTGATGAGTTGAATTATTATAATTAACTCGAGTTGCATTCATTTCAGTGTAAAAGATTGACATATCCACATTTAATCCCTAAACTATTCAACAAAATCATTGAACACGGTTAGGAGGATAATCAAATTTTAGAAGAAGCTACAGTGTACAAAAATAAATTATATAAAGAATTATCCAGAATTGGTAAGGGAATTAGTAATGACAAGCGACTTGAAATCCTAGATTTATTATCACAGTCAGCTAAAACTGTAGAAAGTATTTCAAAGGAAACTGGTCTTAGTTTTGCTAATACTTCGCGACACCTGCAAGTTCTAAAAGATAGTCATCTAGTTAAAGCCGAAAAAAACGGAAATTATGTAGTTTATAGTGTGATATCTCCTCAAATCGTTGAACTAATGCATTTATTAACCTCAGTAGGAGAAAATGAACTATCAGAAATGAAATATATCCAAGATGAAGCTGATAATCAGGATGGCATTAAAACTCTATCATTAGAGGAAGTAGTTGATCGAACTGCTGACACTACTAATAATTTTATTTTAGATGTCCGACCAGAAGATGAATTTTTGGCGGGACACATTGATACAGCAATTAATATCCCATTAGACCATCTTACGGATAATTTTGCTAAATTGCCTAAAAATAAAGTAATAATTGTGTATTGTCGCGGGAGGTTATGCCAAAATTCAAATTTAGCAACTCAATTATTAAATGAAAATGGATTTAATGCATTTAGTTTGAACTCAAGTTATTATGATTGGAAAAGAATCAGCAGCACAATTAGTTAAGACCGCCTTACTTAAATAAGCGGTCTTTTTTGTTGTTTTATTTTTTACTTGCTTGTACTTACAAAAAGTATGTGTTATCATCAAACCATTCAATTGATTAGTTGAATGATTTGATGATTTAATCGAATGTTGAAGAATGATAATTAACCAAAATTAATGAGGAGAATAGACATGATTAAAAATTTAACTGATAAAGATTTTGAAAAAGAAACCAGTACCGGTGTCACTTTAACTGATTTTTGGGCAGCTTGGTGTCCTCCATGTAAAATGCAAGGACCAATTGTTGAAAAACTAGACGAAGAGTTGGGTAACAAAGTCAAGGTGACTAAGATGGATGTTGATGCTAATCAAGAAATCCCAACTAAATTTGGAATCATGTCCATTCCTACTTTAATTGTTAAAAAAGATGGTAAGGTTGTTGAAAAACTGGTTGGGTTACGTACTAAAGACCAATTAACTCAAGTACTATCACAATATACTAATTAATGAAAAGGATCGGTATTCATGAAAAAGTTACCAGTTATTAATAAACTAGAGTTAGAACAAAGGCTCAGCAATGGAAAATATGTAGTTGAGTTTATGGCAGAATGGTGTCCTGATTGTAACTTCATTAAGCCACGTATGCCAGAAATTGAAGCTGATTTTCCGGAATATACTTTTCTTCAAGTGGATAGAGATCAGAATTTAGATTTATTTGAAGAACTTAACGTTTTAGGAATTCCTAGCTTTATCGTATATGAAGATGGAAAAGAAGTTGATAGGCTAGTAAATAAAGCACGTAAGACGAAAGAGGAAGTTGAAGCGTTTATTCGTGATGCAACTAAAGGGTAATTAAGTTACCTTTATCGGCTTAAATTTTAACTATATATTTTTACCATGAGGCTCATCCAGCAGTGACTGGATGAGCTTTTAGTATAAATGGAGAACTGGTATTCACAATATAATGAAACCTGGCCAGAGCATAGTTTAATGTTAAAATACGTTGTATTATATGGACGTAATTTTATAAATTTAGGAGGTTTAAATGGATAAAGAAACAGTTCCTGGATTATTAATTAAATTTGTTGAACCACAGTACGTTGATAATTTTATAAATAATGGAGAATTACATTTTTCACCTTTAGGTTATTTTATTGATTTAGAAAATGAATATGGTGATGATGTTATTGGAGATAAAAGTGAAGGTGCTAGAATTATTAATTTTGATCCTAAACAAAGCAAAACTACGATGATTATTGATGATAAAGAATATATTTTAGATCCTAATGATGTTAATTCAATCAATGTGGAATTTACATATGATACTGTCCGAGAATGGGGAGTTCTATCATTGTGTAACCTTAATGCTAGAGAAGATTTAGAAATTGAAGAATATGATAAAAAAACTGAAAAAGCAGTATTAAAAATAAAGGATAATGTTATTGATGATTTAATAAGATTAAGTGATGATAATAAGCGTATTCCGGTTGTTATTAATGCTAGTGGGTTGCTAAGTGTTATGGATAGTAAGTTTACTCAAAAAGGAAGAAATATTCGGTTACAAAACGTAGAATATTATCCAGAGTCAATTCAGCAAAATATCACGGTAGACGAGTTTAAAGCAGATCCTGGTAAAATAGTATTTTTAAAGCGTGAAAAATATAATTATCAAAGAGAATCACGAATTGCTTTGTTTGAAGATATTGGCAAAAATGGAGAAAATATTTCTATAGGAAGTTTAAAAAAGTGCGCATTTAAATTAGATCCGGTGACAGGATTAAATAATTTTAGGTTAAATGCCATTGTTAAATTTTAATAATTGTTAATGCTACCGCAAGTGTTATTTAAATTACTAAATCAGGTAACCGTGATTACCTAAATTAAGTGTATGTCACATTTACTGAGCAGGTTACTATCGATAAGGAAAATAAATTATTGCACGTTCATATGCGATGATTTAGTCAAAAAGTAGTAGACCAGATTAATGCATTTAAAAAAGTAGAACAAAAACAAGCAGGAATTCCTTTGAGGGTGCCTGCTTGTTAGTATTAAAGTAGGCTAGAAATCAGTATAATAAGTGATGTAAAGGTAATTAGAGATGCAAGTCTGTATCACAAGTGATTAGGTTATTTAATTAAACTAGAGAATAGAAAAAAGAGAACTCAGTTAGTTGAGTTCTCTTTTTTGACTTAGCAATTAAAATTCAAATTGTACATGAAAGACAAAAATATATTCATATATGCCCCAAAGTAATCCGAGAAAAAGGAATAAGATAACAAATTTTTGCCAGGTTGTTACTTTCTCTTGATAATGGAGAGCGAGTCTAACTCCTAGAACTAGGAAAACTATTAATATAATAAAAAGTGGTATTATAATCAGCATTATTGATTTCTCCAAAATATGTATTTATGTAAATGCTCAAACTTATTGATTTAGGGAATTTTTAGATTATAGATTTCATTATGGTTTTAACGAATGTTGAAAATGACATTCTAGATTCCTTGTAGTTTCTATATAATTCACCGATGTTTTGGGCCCAACCGCCATTTATGAAATATGCACTTAACATAACAAGTAAAATTATTGATAAAATCGATAGTATTTTTAACATTGAAAGTTTCTCCTTTTTTTAATTGATAAACTAAAATGTAACACTGGACAATTTTCAATACAATAATGATAATATGATTTTTACATTGTATTTATATTATTAAAAGATATTACGATTAATGAGGTAAAAAATGAAAATTACTGAAGTCAAATACCGCCCAGAAACTCTGATCCAGCAACTTTTATCTGTCTGGGAAAGTTCAGTCAAGGCAACCCACCTTTTTCTATCAGAGAAGAAAATAGCGGATATTAGACAGTATGTTCCACAAGCGTTAACAGAAGTTCAGCGGTTACTTATTATTGAAACCGAAACTCATATTCCGGTAGGCTTTTTGGGAGTTAATAACCAGCATTTGGAAATGCTCTTTGTTGCTGACGAAGAAAGAGGCAAAGGATATGGAAAAAATTACTTAGCTATGGAATTGAAAATTACTCAATTAATGATCTCGCCGTTAATGAACAAAATCCCTTGGCTAAGGGATTTTATGAACATCTAGGATTTAAAACGTATAAAAGAACAAATCATGATGGGCAGGGAAATCCATACCCACTATTGTATATGGAACGTTAAAAAAGTAACTACTCAAAAGAGTGGTTACTTTTTTGGTTCGTATATAGTTAACTTTTAAGCTAACACTGTAAGTTGCTAGCGTAATTGTAAATGTGCTTTGGAAGCGAAGTAGGCTTTTGCTGGAGTAATCATTTTCCCTTTTATTCCTGACAATATAAAAAACCTAATCCGGTAAAGGACTAGGATTTAGTAAATTACATTTCATTAATCCACGCTAATGCAAAGGCGTTATTGCCAACATGAGTTCCAATTACAGGTCCGATTTGGTCGACTTCAGTAGAAACATCGGGAAATCGGGATTTAAAGTCAGCTTCCCACTTTTTAACAGCGGGTTCATTGTTTGTTCCCATTAACATCACGTGTAGTGGATGAGTCCGTTGTTCATAGACGGTCTTAAAACGTTCTTCGATATCAACGAGGGCTTTTTTTATGGTCCGAATTTTGCCAATCGGGATGATTTCGTGGGTGTCTTCGGATAACGTCAAAATCGGTTTGATTTTTAGTAAACCACCAGCAAGAGCTCCGGTTTTACTTAAGCGCCCTCCGGTAACTAGGTTCTTTAGATCATCCACAACAAAGTAAACGCCCATAGAATCACGAAGTTGATTAAGGGTATTGATTATATGGTCTAACGGCACCCCTTCGTTGGCCATGGCAGCCGCAATTTTGACTTGATACCCCATTGGGGACAATGCCATGTGGGAATCGTAGACCACGATTTCAGCATCTTGATAGTTTCTGGTAAACATTCGTAGGTTGTTTACGAAGCCGGTAATTCCAGCAGTCAAATGAATACTGATAATTTGGTCGTAACCCTTTTTAACTAAATCATCATATAGTGAAAGCATAATTTGAGGGGTGGGTGGCGCAGTGGTTGGTAACTTATCCAAAGTGGGTAATTTAGCATAAAATTCGTCATTGCTCATCCCAATGCCTTCGGGGTAGACGTTATTGTTAATCATAAAGGTAATGGGGACTACGAACACGTTCCCAAAAGCCTCAACTTCTGCTGGGGATAGGGTCGCAGTGCTATCAGTTACAATCGCAATTTTACTCACAAGTAAACCTTCCTTAATTAAAAATGGTCAATCAAAACTTTGTTGATTGGTACTAGACTAGAATTAGTTAGATCAAGTGTCAAGTTAATGCCCTAAATTATATTAAAAAACAAAGAAACCAGGAGATCAATTTTGACCTCCTGGTTTTCTGATTAGTTCTGGTTCAATTCTAAAAGTCGCTTGCGTAAGGCAGGATCATAGGCCGTCAAATACAGTCCGTACTTACCACGTTTCATCAAAACGTTTAGCACGTTAGCGATGAAGACTTTGTATTCTTCTTGGGTAAATTTGATGTCTTTACGCTTTTTGAAGATTTCCTTGTGGGAATATTTTTCGGGGATGATGGTCATGGTGTCGGTTTTGGGATCGTAGCCAAATGAAGGACCGATAACCATGCCGACGTAGTTTAAATCAAACCCCTGTAAGGTATAAATGGTACCAACTTGGGTAATTGAGCCTTCGCGTTTAGCCCAGTGTGTTCGTTGAGGATCCCATTCATCCCAAGGTAAGTTGAAAGTATCCATTTCCACGTTATGCCGCCCATCAATTCGAGGAAAACCGGAAGTCGCTACCATTCGACTCATGCCGACTTCTTTGTTGCGCTTCTTGATGGCCTCAAACATTTTGCCAGCCTTATCGAAAACTTCGAATTCAAAGTCACTATTGGTAGGAAATGGTTTGATGGGTTGTTCAGCTGTTAAATCATCCATCCACTGAACTTGTTCGTCGCTAGCTACCATCCGGTACTGGAAGTTCATACTGAAGACTTCGTAAGGGTGTTGACCAATGGTTTTGAAGAGCAGGTCCTTATCCCAGTACATCTTGGATTGAAAGACTTGTTCGAAATCGTAAACTGCGACCACTACTTTGGCGAGATCCATTAAATCAGTTAGTTGGTTTTGACCGCGGTAATGCGCGTAGGGTTCTGATTTGGAATAGAGCAAGTGGGCTTCATCAACGAAAATAATGTCGTATTTTTTATGATTCTTTTGCGCATCGTTAATTAATGAAGTGGGGCGGCGAATGGAGTTAACCTTCATGTTTGGGATTGATTCACCCAAATCCCGGTAAGCTTTATAGAGTTCGGGATGGTTGACGACTAGGGCGGTCTTGTAGTGTTTATCGGTCATGTACTTACGAACCAATTCCATTAAGACCACTGATTTACCAGTCCCGGCAGCCCCTTCGATGATTGCAACGGAGTGTTTGGAGCCATTTAGGCTTTGTTTGATGTAGCCATTAATGTTGTTAATGACGTTTTTTTGATCGTCAGCTAAATCTTCGACGAAGAATTGTTCTTTTAAAATTTCGTTCATGTAGATGCTCCTAAGTTAGTAATTTAATAATTTATATTTTTATTATATTTACTAATAATTTTTTTGTAGAATAACTTTTTAGAAAAATCCTCAAACTCTGAATCCCATGCATAATAGGAATTTTTACTAAATTCTTTTGCTATTTTTCCTAAACCTGTTTTTTTAATACTGTTTAAATATTTATCTTTTAATATATTTAATTCGGCTTTATTGAATCCAGGATATTTAGAAAAATCATTTAATAAATAAAACCACTCTGAATCAAACCAGATATCTTTTTCTTTACCTTTTAAGGAGTAATTGATTACATATTGTGATAATAATTTATGAAGAACTTTCTTAACAGTTAAATAACGTAATTCTGTATTTTTATCTTTAGTATTATAAATGTAATATGCTACAGAAGACCAAACAAAATACTTATTTTCGGCATCTTTAAGCATTGAAATAAGTTGATATGAATTTAAATATAATTCGAATTTATTTAAGTACTTTAAAATTGGTAAAAAATCATATCCTTGATTAATATCAAACCAAGAATATGAGACAAGATTAGATAAGCATTGGAATATCATCTGAAAATATTTAATTAAATTTTCTTTACCGTAACTGTCTTCTTTATAACTTTGTTCTAATTGGTTAATCAATGTGATTAAAACATAATAAGTGTAAGTATATGTTGTTTGCATTGGCGACGCCTTTAACAAGTTAGTTAATCCTTGAAGAAATGTTCTTAGAAGATTGAGATATTTGATATACCTTTTGCCAGGCTTCATATTCATAAAATGTTGAAGTGATGATAAAAAATAATTAATTATTTTGGAAGAATCTGAAATATTTTCTTGACTAAGCTGTAGTACTTGTGTAAAAAGTAGTTTCCAATCCTGATTTGTGCCCCGTATATCATCAGCTGATATTAAACTATTTTTAGAAAATACATTAGATAAAATAATTTTTTTATTTTTAAAATTGTTGATATAAAATCCTATCTTGTTAACAGGAGATAATGAAGATGATAATGTAAATGAGTACACAGACATTTTTGAAGAATTTAGAGTTAAATTAATATCCGATAATTGTTTTTTTAAAATATTTATTACATAATTTTTAATTTTTTCTTCATCATAAAATATGAAAATATCGTCTACAAATCTAAAAATTTTATAATCTCTTTCGTGTATAATTTTTTCTTTATATAATTTGCTCTCAACATTATTATCAATTTGACATAATAATATTTCTGCTAATATTCTGCTAAATTCTGGACCGATAATTATTCCGTTTGTTTCTCCATAGTTTATTTCGCGAGCAACTAGGTCTATAGTATTTTCAAACATATCTGAAGATCTATATAATTTAGCGTTTTTTTTAGATCTGAAAAGAACCCATGATAATGTGTGTGTATAAATGCTTGGAAAGAAATTTTGTATATCAATCTTTACCATATGCATAAATTTTTCTTGAGCATTTATAAAATCACTTGAATTATAAAGCTCATTCATAGATTGAACCTTAGAATATGAAAAATAATGTCTAAATGAACGTATTAGCTGTTCTGATGAAATATGTTTATTTGTATGTTGAAGAAATGTACCTTCCAATTTTTTTATCGAAGTAATTTCTGAAGACGTTAGATCTAGTTGATTGTTATTACGTGTAATGGGATATCTAACGCTAAAATTTGATCTGGAAGCTGCAATAGTTATTTTGTTTTCAAATTTAATTATAAATATTAAACATTGTAATTGGGCTAGTGGGTGAAGTAAACTTAGTGTTCTGGACTTATTTTTACGAACGTTTACTTGATATTTGAATGGAATGCTTTCCTGTTTCTTACTAAATTCTCCGAGTTTTGGAAAATTAAAAATATTTTCTTTTTGATTTAAAATTATCTTTCTTATTTCTGTTTCTGTAAAATTTTTATTTGAAAATAGTTGTTTATTTGAAAATAATAATGGTACTTCTTCTGGAAGAATATCAGTACGTAAAAAATAATTATTAGCCATTGTTTTTTCCTTAATATTTATTATAATGATTTTATAACCTCTATTGACTGGTAGATGTTATGTATAAATGGTGAATTATACATCATTTATAATCTATTACGTCCACACACAAAGGATGCTATGCATATAGTGTTCAATTTATTTTATTAAAATAAATATTCTTATTTTTATGGAATATAGAGGTTATATACATATTATGAGCCGAAAAAGTGGTTATGATAACAAAATTATTGTTAACAACAGAATTGTATATAAATATTCTGCAGATATGATTAATAAATATAAGCTGTTATCAAATAAAATTAAATTCTTTTGGTCAATTAGATCTAAAGATAGATATAAAGTAATTACAGATATAGTAGAAACGATTTCTAATGGTAACATTGTTATTGACTCAAAAAATACATATAGAGAAGTAAATAACAATGAATTTACAATAATAAGAGGTGATATTAGCCATTTCTTTGATAGTGTTGATAAAAGTAAATTATATAGGATAATTTTTAGTAATGGCACATTTTCAAATTCTGAGGAAAAGTTGCTAAAAGAAATTTTTTTTGATAGAACCATAACTGGTATTCCTCAAGGTAATCCTATTTCTTCTATTTTATCTGAGATATATCTTAAAAATTTTGATCAATACATGACTTTAAACTATAAATATTTACTTTATGAAAGGTTTGTTGATGATTTTGTTCTCATATTGCCATACTCTGTAAAGAATGATGAACTTATCATAATTAAAAATCAAATTAAATCTTTTTTAAACGGTATAAATTTAAAGATATCTGAAAAAAAATTTTATATGGTAACTGATAATGATTTAAAGTTAAACTCTGGATCATTTAATTTTTTAGGATATAATATTTCTATAAAGAATATTGAAGATAAATATTATGTTTGCTTAAAAATAAGTACTAGTAAAATTAAAAAGTATAAGGATAGAATATATAAAGCATTTTATGAATATAACAGCACAGAAAAAGAAACTGAAGACTTTGTGAGACTAAAGATAAAAATTGAAAATATTCTTGTGGGCGTTATAACTGTAGATAAATATGGAAAAAAAGAAAGATTAGGAATACCGTTTGGATATTCTCTTATTAACGATAAAGATAATATAAAAGATATTTATAATTTGTTTATGCATCTTTGTTATAAGAGTAATCTTAAAAAAGATGAATTTAAATTATTAATTAAAATTGCAAAGAATTTTAAACGTATGTTGGATGAGAACTATATATATATAATTAATTATTTGAAAATGCCTATAAAAGATTTAAAAAATATTTGTCATGATATGAATGTTAAGAATATAAGTAACAAAACAAAAACAGAAATAATACAACGACTTTTTAAAAAGGTTTATCGAAAATAACTTCATAACTTATCCTAAGGAGAAACAACTATGACTTTCCCACAACTTGATTTAACTAACGTGGCCGGTCCTAAGGCTACTATCGAAACCAATTATGGCACTATCAAGGTACAACTATTCCCTGACCAAGCTCCTAAAACGGTCGAAAACTTTGTGACTTTAGCTAAGCAAGGCTACTACGACGGCGTTACCTTTCACCGGGTGATCGCTGACTTTATGATCCAAGGTGGCGATCCTACTGGAACTGGTGCTGGTGGTCAAAGTAGCTTTGGTGGCGAATTCGAAGACGAATTTTCTACCGAAGTCTTTAACTTAAACGGTGCTCTTTCAATGGCTAATGCTGGCCCTAACACTAATGGTAGCCAGTTCTTCATCGTCACTAATGAAAACGTTCCTGGTGGCATGATCGACCAAATGAAGGCCGCTAACTACCCAGAGGAAATTATTGCTGCTTACGAAAAGGGTGGGACACCTTGGCTTGATTTCCGCCACACCGTTTTTGGTCAAGTAATCGACGGCATGGACGTTGTCAAAACCATCAGCAAAGTTGAAAAAGATGCTGCCGATAAGCCAAAAGAAGACGTAGTGATGAAGTCGGTAACGATTGAAGACTAAGTAAAAAGCTAACTCAAGCGAGTTAGCTTTTTTAGTTGTTTATGAGTTTTAACATTTGGTTTTAAATTATTTTTAATTTCCCCCTGAAATCGGCGAGACTACGATAGCCTTTGGCTACCATAATTGTTTCCAGTTCGTCAGTTACCCGCTCAAAAATGGGAGTGCCTTCTGGCCCAAACGCTGTGCCAATTTGAACCAGATCGGCACCGCATAAAATGTGTTCAAAGACGTCTTGGCCGGAACTGATTCCCCCGGTGCCAATAATTTTAATGGCTGGGTTAAGTCGTAAGCGAAAAGCCCGGATGTTAGCCAATGCAGTTGGTTTAACGTAATCACCACCAATACCACCAAATCCAGCTTTGGGTTTGATAACTACAGTTTCAGTATCAAGATCGACCGCTAAACCATTCCCAATTGAATTGATCGAGTTAACGTAGGTTAATGGGTATTGGTTTAAGATGGCGCTGAGTTCATCGAACTGGTTTAAATCAAAGTAGGGTGGCAACTTTAGTCCTAGATGGCCGTCGAAAAAGGTAAAGGCAGCTGCTAAAATATCCGCTACCGCTTCAAAATCATAGCCAACTTGTGATTTGCCGGCAACGTTGGGACAGGATAAATTTAACTCTACCAGCCCTTGGTAGTCACTAGCTTGGATTTGCCTTAGCATGGTTAGATTTTCAGCGATGCTTAATCCCGCGATTGAAAGAATTAGGTTTTGGTTTCCAGCGATCTGTTGGTTTATAACATAATCCAAGTAGTAGTCAAAGCCGTAATTAGGCAGCCCCATTGAGTTAATACTTCCAAACGGTAAAGATTGCATCCGGGGAGTTTCGTTTCCGTTACGTGGTTGTAAGGTCGCGCTTTTAGTTACTGCCCCTCCGGCAGTTGACGCTAAAATAGCGTCGAGTTCAGTTGTTGACTGGCAGCGTACACCAGCCGCATTAAGAACCGGATTGTTAAAATTAATGTCATTAATGCTAACTTGTAAGTTTGACGTAGTATCCATCTCAGACCTCCTGCTTCATCCAATTCCATGGATCCTGGTGCCAAGCGCTGAGGTAGTCAAATTGTGCTTGAGAGATTTGGCCACGATCAAATTCCTGTTGAATCACGTCTGTATAGGTTAATAGGGGCTGTAAATTAGTATCAGCTTCGGCAAAATTTTGTTCAGCATCTGGGAACTGGTATGTATAAATAGCGGCAACCCCAGCGACCTGGTAACCCGCAGTCCTTACTGCTTGAACTGCCTGTAAGACGCTGCCACCAGTCGAAATTAAGTCATCAATTAAGACTACCTGATCAGTTTTACTTAAGCGCCCTTCAATTTGCTTGTTGGCCCCGTGATCTTTGGCTTTGGAACGAACGTAGATTAATGGGAGATTTAACTTTTGGGCAACCCAAGCAGCGTGTGGAATACCGGCAGTGGCTACTCCACCGATGACAGTTACATTGGGATAGTATTTTTTAATAATTTCAGCTAGGCCAGATGCGATCATGTCGCGTAACTGGGGGTTAGCAATTGTTAAACGAAAGTCAGTGTAAATCGGAGCTAGCATCCCACTAGCGTACTTGAATGGTTTAGTTAATGACAAACTGATAATTTGATCTTCGGTTAAATTCTGAATAATTTTAGCGTTCTGCATTTTGCCACTCCTTCAAATATTGATGATAAGCACTAACCGGATCAGCGGCCTGAATAATAGGACGGCCGATTACTAAAGCATTGCTGCCATTGTGTGCTGCCTCGCTGGGAGTAGCAGTGCGAGCCTGGTCGTCTTTTGAGGCTCCACTGGGGCGAATCCCAGGAGTTACGTATAAGAAATCTGACCCGACTTGTTCACGAAGGGCGGGGACTTCCAACGGTGAAGTGATTACCCCATCAGCCCCGGCTTGTTTGGCTAGTTGAGTTAGGCTAACTACTTGCTCAGCCATGGGAAGGCGACAGTTTTGTTCGTTACGTAATCCTTGGGCGGTAATTGAAGTTAGTTCTGTGACGGCGAGTAACCTGGCAGGAGCGACCCCGGCATCTTGGGCTCCGTTAATCAGGCCCCGCTTAGCTTGGGCAATCATTTGGGCACCACCCAGAGCGTGAACGGTTGTATAAGTGACTCCCAAACGACCAATTTGCCGCATGCCATTTTCTACTGTATTAGGAATATCATGGAGTTTTAAGTCTAAAAAGATGTGATGGCCTTTTTTTAGCAAATCACGAACTATTTGTGGGCCTTCACCGTAAAACATTTCCATCCCGATTTTGACGGTTAAGGTTTCATTAGCGTCAAATTGATCTAGTAATTGAAATAAATCTTTTCGGGTAGCTACGTCTAAAGAAATAATTAATGGTCCCATTACTACCAGCCTCCTAATTTTAGGTACAAAAAAAGCCCGTTAAAACGCAGCTGTAGTAAGGGTTGTTCATCTTACTAATTCTACGAGTCCACGGACTAGATTATTATTCGTCCGCTTTTGGCTTCTCTGAACCAAATTAAAGCTCCGTTGTTTGTAGTTAACTTTACCATACTTGAAATGAGTGTCAAGGTGATTTTGTTGAAATGATTTTCTGAATAATTGGACCTTGATTTATTTTTTAGTTCGTGAAATAATCGAACCAGTTTAAAATAACGAATGTCAGCGAGCATTCATTTGGAGGAATAACACATGAAAGATACTGCAACTATTGCGCACACCCATAATTTGACGACCAAACAGAAATGGACGATTGCTTCGACCAGTTCAGGTTTTGCTCTAGAAAATATGGATGTGCTTTTTTTATCGTTTACCATGAGTTCCATGATTTCGCAATTGCATTTAAGTGGGGGAGCGGCGGGATTAATTGGCTCTATCACTAATCTCGGGATGTTGTTTGGCGGCATTTTGTTTGGCTTAATCGGGGATCGCTTTGGCCGGGTGAAGACCTTTACCTATACTATTTTTATCTTTGCCTTTGCGACGGCTATGATGGCGTTTGCCAATAATATTAACGAGATTTACATACTACGGTTTCTAGCCGGCATTGGGGCCGGTGGTGAATACGGAGTCGGGATTGCCATGATTGCGGAATCATTTCATAAAAATCAGATTGGCAAAATGACCTCCATTGCGGCGATTGGCGGCCAAGTTGGTGCCATTTTAGCGGCCGTCTTGGCGGCCCTAATTATTCCGCGCTTTGGGTGGCACGCCTTATTCTTAGTTGGGATTGTACCGGTAGTTCTAACTTACTTTGTACGGCGGCATTTGAGTGAAACCGATGAGTTCATTCAATCTCAACAAGAGAACCATGAATCAACGATCAAAGCAGTATTCAAATATATGTTTAGTTCTCCTAAAGTGGCCTATCAAAGTGGGGCACTGATGGTGATGACTACCGTTCAAATTGCCGGTTACTTTGGCTTGATGAACTGGTTACCCATTATTGTGCAGAAACAACTGGGATTAAATGTCTCTAGCTCTTCACTGTGGATGATTGCGACGATTATAGGAATGAGTCTAGGAATGATGACGTTTGGCACCATCTTGGACTATTTTGGTCCGCGACGGGCATTTGGGATCTTCTTAATCGCGTCCGCCTTAATGGTTTACACCATTACCTTAGCGCATAATTTAGTATCCCTTTTAATTATCGGAGCGGTGGTCGGTTTCTTCTCAAACGGGATGTTTGGCGGCTACGGGGCCGTAATTTCGCGCCTTTATCCAACCGAAATTCGGTCAACGGCTAACAACGTGATCGTTAATGTGGGCCGAGCGGTGGGGGGATTCTCATCAGTGGTCATCGGTATTTTGATGGATCACTACTCACTGACGGTAGTCATGGGTTCTTTATCGGCATTATACTTACTGAGCTTGGTGACTATGTTGACGTTGCCGGGATTGAAGGGACTAACGGTAAGAAAATAATTTAAATAAAAGGGATTGTGACAGAAGTCATGAAATGACTTCGTACTCCCACCAGCAGTGGCTGGATTTATAAATAAATCCTAGTCATCTGTGCAAGGGCCTTACAACGAAATCGAAGATTTCTGTAGGGCTCCTCCGCAACACCGCTTAGATTTTGATTCCATTTCGTAACAATTTATCAAGGTCAAGTGAAGACTGCGGGTAGTCTAATTTATCCAAGTAAATTAAAAATGGTCTTTAACACATTTTCTCGTGTTAAAGACCATTTTTATGGACTAGAGTAACTGTATGTTACAGTCTCTTTTTTATTTTCAATTACTTATTAATATGGTCACTTTCGCTTAAGCTAAAGTCGCCTTGTCGTTTAGGGCTAACCCAAACGCCTGAACCCCGGCCTAAGATAGTTTTAACTGCGCTAACAAAGGTGGTGACGATGGTTAGGGTATTAACGATCCAATAAAATAACATGTAGAAAGGAGCAAACTTAAAATATTTGATTTTACTTCTATGGTCATCGATGATTAGGCTTGCTAGTAATTGGAAAAAACCTACCATGGTTTCACAACAAACCAATCCAGCAGAATCGGTTAACATTTGTGTGATTTGGCCCCAGTTTTGTGTTAAGCAATAGCCAATTATTTGAAGTAAAAACAAAATCGTGGAAAGCCAAAAGAAAATGGCCCAGGTGATACTTAAGGTTTGATCTATAAACATTATGGTTCTTCCCACGCTTTGGAAGGGATGCGCCAAAATTAATTTAAAGTTAGTCAACCAGACCTCTGTTCCACCCTTGGCCCAACGCTTTCTTTGGTGATAAAGCATCGATAAGTTTTCTGGAACTTCCATAAAGAACATAATTTCGGGAGCAAACAGAGCCTGCCAGCCATGGACTTGGTGATCCCAAGCGATACTGATATCTTCAGTCGCCCGGTTTTGTCTGAATAATCCCACATCGATAAGGGCTTTTTTGACGTAGAGGGTATTGGCACCGCTATATGCGTAAATGGATCCTAACACCGCTTGTTGAGTGCGTTTAATTATTCCAACAATACTAGAAAATTCTACTGTTTGTGATTTGGCAATGATTTTGGTTCTGTTTCTAACGTCCATATTGGCTGTAATGGCAGCGACGTTATTGGAGTTGGGGTAAAGTAGGGTGTTTACGTATTTGATTAATGCGTCGGGTTCAGGAACGGTATCAGCATCGTTACTTAGAATTAATTTTCCTTTAGCAAAACCAATTCCAATGTTAAATGCATGAGCTTTCCCCTTATTTTTTTCGATTCTAATAGTTCTTAGGTTTGGATAAACGTCACGCAATCGTTTTAATATTACCGGCGTTTGGTCGGTTGATCCATCGTCCATCACGATCACTTCGTAATTACTGTAGTTGAGCTTAGTCATTAAATAATTAATGGTTCCCTCAATGACAACTTCCTCATTATGGGCAGGGATCATGATTGTAATTAATGGTTCAATATTTTGGGGTATTTTCAACCACTCATTAATATTATATTTGAATAAAAATTTAAAGCATAGGGCGCCGACAAACCATGCAAATGCACCAATGACGGGATAAGAAATTAAAAGAAGAAAGTTAAAGTGCAGTAGATTTTTGATTGATTCTAAGATGTTAATTTGATCTAAAGTTATAATGATGCGCCTCTGTCTCTATATAAATCTTTAACGGTATCGTCATCTAAATTTTGTTCTTCCTTGACTGAATAAAACTTAACATTTTCACGCATTTCTTTACTACCGAATCTTTCTGTATAAAATTCTGATAGGATCTGTTCTCTTTTTTCAAGAAGCTTTTCATCATGAGTAATCGATTGGGCTAGTACTTTGGCTTGGCGGTTATTATTATGAATAGTTAAAATAATTGAGCCTAATAATATAACCGCAAAAGCGATGAGGAAGAAGGTACTAAAGGATTTTAGTTCGTTGATTTCACTTGCTTTTGCCTGAAAATGTAAGAGTTTAGCCAACTTAGGCCATAGAAACGGGATTAATAACCATATAAACGGAACTGCCAATCCCGTCCATGCCAAGATAGACAGTATGCGTTGTCTATACTTGATCCTGCGTTTGTTCAACGAAAAGAAATCATCGGAAACTAATTCATGGCTTACCTGTTTCCGACTGATTGGTGATTCTTTGTTCATTAATATAGTTCGCTTCCTAAAATTGTATTTAAAATAAGATTTAATTATATAGCAACTCAAAGAGGTTGGTATTAACTTATTAGATATATAAAGATTAGAGAATGTATAACTATTTTATTTTTGTAATAATTATTTGTAAATTATGGTAAATTTAAACAAAAAACAGATACGAATTTTTTCGTGTCGGTTTTTGATTTATTATTTATCCTTTGCCGCCTCAATTTGCTTCCCAAACTCTGTCTGATCAAAGTTTTTAATGACTTCGTTTAATTCAGAAGCGGTTAGACTAGCACCAAATAAGGGACTGCCGGGCTCGGTCATGATGCCATCCGCCAAATTGTAGTGGACGATCGGATCAAACCCCATGGAGTCTACAAATTCAGCCACTTGGTCAACTGCTTCCGGATTATCACCAGTTACAAAAAGGGATTTGCGGTTAGGAGCCCCTTTAGGCTTGGCTTCTTCTTGAAGGTTATGATAGCCCATGTGATTAAAGGTTTTCACAATGGTGCTGTCCTTGAAGTACTCTTGGACCTGCTCACTAGAAGTAGAATCTGGAGCCAAAACTTCTTCACGAATTCCATCAGTTTCCCACCAGTAATTCATCGCGTCGACAACTAACTTATCCTTTAGTAGTTCTGGTGAAATATTTTTATAACGACTGAGCGGAATCGCTAAAATAATTAGATCACTGTTAGCGACTAAATCTGCATTTTCGGTGGCGATGGCTCCTGGAACCAAAGTATCAATAGTTAAAGCAATTTTTTTAACAGAACCGGAACCGGAAATTCTAACTTCGTAGCCAGCATTTAAGGCTAACCCAGCCAACACGATTCCGACTTTACCAGCGCCGATAATCCCAATTCGTTTGAAGGCCATTACTTAGCCGCCTCCTTTTCTGAAAGAATTTCTTTCACCCGCGGAATGACGTTGGTAGCGTAAAGTTCAATCATCCGTTCTCGTTGCGCCGCAGTTTGATTTCCAGCCCCGTAAACTAAGTCAAAGCGGCCTAGGTCAAGAAGATCAATGGTGCGGGCAATTCTTTGGGCGACCGTTTCTGGATCACCAACGTAAAATGAACCGACTTTAGTTTCGTTATCAAACTGTTCGCGACTCATAGGGGCCCAGCCCCGGGTAAGCCCAATGCGGTCAAAGTTAGCTTTGATGTTTTTGAATGCTACTTCGACAGCTTCGTCTTCATCATCGGCAATAAAGCCATGGGAGTGAACCGCCACCGGATAAACTGGCATGTTTAGTTGTTCAGCAGCTTTATGGTAGAGGTCAATGTATGGTTTGAAACGGTCAGCTTGGCCCCCGATAATGGCAATGATGACTTTATAGCCAAATTTAGCTGCTCGAATGATTGATTCTGGAGAACCACCAATACCGATGTAAGTTTCGAGTTCCTTTTCGGTCTTGGGATACACTTCTTGGTCCTTTAATTCGGGACGGAATTTACCAGACCAGGTAACTGCGTCTTCCTTGCGAAGCAAATCAAATAGTTCTAATTTTTCGTTAAAGAGGTCATCGTAATCGGTTAAGTCATAGCCAAAGAGCGGAAATGATTCGGTAAATGATCCCCGGCCTAACATTACCTGCGCCCGTCCAGCTGAGAGACCATCTAAGGTAGCGAAACGTTCGTAAACCCGCACTGGGTCATCTGAGCTGAGGACGGTTACCGCAGTGGCTAATTTAATTTGCTTAGTGACCGACGCAATCGCAGCTAAAACGGTTTCGGGGCTAGAAACACTGTAGTCGGGTCGGTGGTGTTCACCAACCCCGATAACGTTGATTCCTAATTTATCAGCCAGTTCACCTTCGCGAACGATTTGCCGAATGGATTCTGCTGCTGTTTTTAAACTCCCATCTTCATTGGCGACAATGTCACCAAAAGTTTCGATCCCAAATTCTAATTTATTTACGTCTACCATAATAATTACCCTCCAGTCGTTTTACTTACTTTTTGTAAGCTGGTAATTGAATCATAATTCATTTCAATCCAAAAAGCAATTATTTTCCTCTATCAGGATAGAGTCCAAAGTTCATGAGTGATGGGTAAAAGATTATAATAGAGCTATAAATGTAACGTTAAAAGTCATTAATTTAGTGGAGGAAAAAGATGCTAACTTTACTGTTTTTAATACTGATGAGTATAATAGCAGGAATTTTGACCGGAATTGTGGGAATGGCGTCGCTAACCTTGTACCCAGTTTTACTGGCGGTAGGCGTACCCCCGATTACGGCTAATGCAACCATTACCATTGCCCAAGTTGGTGGCGGGGTAGGAACGGTTTTATCGTCGTTAAAAGAGCTGCGGCATCATTGGCGCCAAGCATTTCAAGTGGCTTTGTTAAATACACTCGGTGGCGTTTTAGGGGCTATTATTTTAGTTCATAGCTCTAATGCGGGTTTCCAAAAGGTAGTTCCTATTTTTATTTTGTTAGCTGGGGTTTTGATTTTAGTCCCTAAAAGCAAGCGAGAAATCACCAAGAACCATTGGTTTAACGTGTTAGGCTGGCTAGGTGTTTTCTTAGTAGGAATTTATAGTGGTTATTTTGGGGCGGCGGCTGGATTATTAATGATTGCGGTGCTCTCCAAAATCATTAATGAGGAGTACGCCATTTATAATGCTATGCGTAATTTTGCGACTTTTTGTAACAACGTGGTGGCTGCCAGTATTTTTGCCTGGCGCCTAACCATTGATTGGCAAGTTATTGTGCCGTTATTAGTTGGTTTATTTGTGGGGGGGTATTTAGGTCCCATAATTGTGCGCTACGTTCCTTCCCGCTATATTAAAACGGCTGTGGGCATTTTTGCATTATTGTTAGCAGTTTACTTGGGTTATCAGGCCTATTTTTAAGATAGGTGTGGTGAATTATGGTGAAATAATTTAAACAATAAAACGAAAATTCCAGCCACCAAAATCCCCAATAGATTATCCCAAATACGAAGTTCTCCAGCTGGCAAGATGCCAAAGAGGGTGACGGCAATGCTTAAAGCGCCGAAGCAGTTGAGAACGCTGTGGTAAAAATAATTATCCGTTAAACCCAATCCAAAACCGGTGATGGGAGCCAGTAAAAAGGTGAAAGAAGCGGGCACTATGGCCATACAACTGATAAATAAAATGGAACCCACAACGACTCCGGATAATCTTAATCCCATTCGATTCACGTAGTTAGTTTGTTGGGGGAGCAGGACTGACATACAAGCGTAGCCTAACCAAACTGCTCGATTCAAGTGCAGCAATTGGGATAGGAGCAAGGCAGTACTAACGCCCAGCGCTAATCTTAACTGCCAATGAGTGGTTTGAGAATGCCAGTTAAAGTTGGTAAACATATGATGCCAACGGTAGGGTTGGCTCTTTTGGTGGTGATTGCGCCACAAAATAATACTTAATAATAACCAGACAGTGATTAATGAAACCGCACGCCAGGTAATTTGTGGGCCGGCAACCGGATTACCAGTGATAAAAATATAGCTAAAAGTATAAATGCCACCATTGCCAAATTCTGGTTGTGAGGCCGTGGTGATTAAGATGAATAAAATACTGAGGAAATGAGCGAGAAAGAAAAACGGTAGAGGTAGGTTATGCCACCAAATACTGCCCATTAAAATTACCGCCAAAACAGCTCCTAAAGAAACGATACTGTCGGAAAGTTGATAACCATAGTTAATGAATCGGATTCCTAATAACATACAAAAACTGCCGACGGCCACGCTACTGTTAGCGCTGCCGAATAAACCGTTAAACAATGAAATATAGAAAATAGCAAAGCCTAATAAGGCAAAATCTCGTAAAAATAAAGCTTGAAGATAACTCTGTTTTTGTCCTTGAGGACTCATTTTGATTTTGGTGCGCAAGGCCCCTGGACTTAATTGCATTAGTTGATAAATAGCGATCGCTCCTTAACTGATAGTAATTAAACGATGAAAAACTTACCATAGATTGCTACAAAAGAAAAGTCATAATTGACGCCTAATTACTTAACATGCTAAACTAAACGCAATTAAACTTTCGGAGGCACGTGTATGGCGGTCATTGACTAAGTAATCAGATGGGAAACTAGCAGCAAATAAGCTGCTTTATTTGAGGTACCCAGAGAACTTGGTGAATGACTGACAGAGACACGCTGCATTAAGCGCAGTGGTGAGCTGGGCTTTTTTTGTCCAGTTTTTCCGTGGTACCCGCTAAACGAGAGGATAAAAAACATTGAATTTAACTGAATACGGACTTACTAATCACATTATCCAGACTGCTGCTGAATTTCCGAATGAACAACTTGCTCGAGTGACTGAACAACACCGCGACCTGTATCAAGTGATAGCGGAGACTGGAATCTTGCAGGCGCAAGTTAGCGGTAAATTCCAACATACTGCACTAATGACCACTGATTTTCCGGCGGTGGGCGATTGGGTCATGGTTACCCCTACTGCTGAAAATGGTCAGGCTATCATTCATCGGATTTTGCCGAGAACTAGTGCGTTGATGCGGGGTGCTGCCGGTAGTGATGGCGCTGGTCAAATCATTGCGGCTAACTTAGACACCGTTTTTATTTGCATGTCACTCAACGCGGACTTTAACGTGCGTCGAGTAGAAAGATACCTAACGATTGCGTGGGAAAGTGGCGCAATGCCAGTAATTGTCCTCACCAAGGCGGATCTATGTGAAGACTTGCCACAAAAGTTAGCGGAACTTAGCGAAGTGGCGATCGGAGTTGATGTGGTGACTTGTTCTGCTAAGCAAAATGAGGGCTATGAGCAGTTGCGCCAGTACACGGACAATAACCAAACGGTAGCCTTTGTGGGTTCCTCGGGGGTCGGCAAGTCCACGTTAATTAACGGGTTAATGGGCCAAGATGTGTTTGCCACCAAAGAAATCAGGGAAGATGACGATAAAGGGCGGCACACCACTACGTTCCGGCAACTATTAAAATTACCAACGGGGGGAATCGTAATTGATACCCCCGGAATGCGAGAGTTGCGGATTCAGACTGGTGATTTAGCGAAAACCTTTGAAGATATTGAACAGCTAGCAGCCCAATGTAAATTTAAGGACTGCCAACATCAAACTGAACCGGGATGCGCCGTCCAACAAGCCATTACGGCTGGTGAACTATCTGCCGAACGGTTCGAAAGTTACCAAAAGTTACAACGAGAAATGGCCTATAGTAGCCTGAATTCTCGGGAGTTAGAAAACGAAAAAATCAAGCGCATGTTCGGTAGTAAAAACGAAATGAAGCAAATGTTAAAACACTTGAAGAAATAAGAAAAACGCTCGTCCTGGTAAAAAGGGGCGAGCGTTTTATAGTTGGACGTTGTTTTTAATTTTACTCAACAAATTAATTGATGATCTTTGTTGATATCATTTATATCTAATTTTTTTATTTTGAACTAGGCATCAAATTTTAAAATTTGGCCAGAATTCGTTATCTTTAGGGTAATTCAAAATAGAAAGTGGGGCTTTAAAATGACAGAACCTAATTTGAGAGATCCTAGAAAGCTATTTTATAACGAAGAATTCAAACGCCAAGATCAAGACAAACCAGCATTGCAAAACAAAATGGATCCCCAACCAGACTGTGGGGAACATAGTTATGTAGGCAATCGAAAACTAGAAAATCGGCGAGTATTAATTACCGGTGGTGACTCTGGCATCGGCAGGGCGGCAGCGATTGCCTTCGCTAGAGAAGGCGCGGACGTAGCGATTCAGTATTATCCTGGCGAAGAATCAGATGCCAACGAAGTCGCCAAGTATATTCAAGATGCAGGACGTAAAGCGGTCTTGTTACCATACGATTTTAGAAATGATGATGCACCTAAGGAAATGGTCACCAAAGCCATTTCAGAATTAGGCGGCTTAGATACCTTAGTGTTAAATGCTGCTGAACAAATTTCTCAAGATAATATTGAAGAATTAGATATTCAACAAGTAAAGGATACATTCAAAGTTAATATTGTAGCGATGTTTGCGATTGTTAAGGCAGCATTACCAACCTTGCCTGCTGGGAGTAGCATTATTATGACCACTTCCATTCAGGCTTTTGGACCATCTGATCACTTACTTGATTACGCAGCAAGTAAGGCAGCCATTGCTAACTTTACGGTCGGCTTGGCTAAGCAGTTAGCTAAGCGGGGTATCCGGGTGAACGGAGTAGCTCCGGGACCAATCTGGACAGCCTTACAATTAGATCATGGACAACCACAAGAAGCATTACCATCGTTTGGCCAAAACATGTTGATGGAACGAGCTGGGCAACCAGCAGAATTAGCACCAGTTTACGTTTTCTTAGCTTCTAACGACGCTAGCTACGTAACCGCCCAGATTTACGGGGTAACGGGTGGAAAGGCAATTAATTTATAAAATGAGACGGGAGGGTGACTTTTTAGTCACCCTCCTTTTAATATGTAAAAAGCCCTTTGCTTGTAACAAAAGTGATGTTCATCGTACAATCAGGAATGATTAGAATTTCGTTAGGGGGATTTGATTAAATGGAGTTAACTATTACCTTGCTACTAATAATTTTTGCGGTGTTTGCTAGTAACTTAGCTGCTGCTAAAGTCAAAGTAATTCCAGCCGCTTTTTGGGAGATTGACATCGGATTGTTACTACCATTTATTCCCTGGTTTCATGATTTTGAGATGATTCCGGAAGTTTTTTTGTTTGTTATTATTTCAGTTTTAATGTTTAACGAGGGGCAACATACCAACATTCGTCGTTTATTTAAGCATTGGGGCTCTACCCTATCAATGTCTGTTTGGTTAGCGTTAGTTACGATTATAGTAGTAGGATTAGTCACCAAATGGTTTTTACCAACGCTATCATTATCACTAGCTTTTATTTTGGGGGCTATCATTACTCCAACCGATTCGGTTGCGGTTAGTTCTATTACTAGTGATCTTAAAGTTCCCAGACCGGTAATGAATACTTTGGAACGGGAATCTTTATTTAACGATGCGTCAGGATTGGTGGTCTTTAATTTAGGAATTACCGCCTTAGTAACGGGATATTTTTCTATTTTGCATGCGGTAACTGACTTTTTGTATGTCTTTGGTGGCGGTATTTTACTGGGCGTAATTTTGGGATGGATAGCTGTTCGAATTAGACTTTGGATGATTAGACAGCGGTTAAGCGGTCCTCAGGTTATTATTCCTTATAACCTGTTGACGCCATTTTTTGTTTATTTTGCGGCGGAAATGTTAGGAGTGTCAGGAATTTTAGCGGTGGTAACCGCCGGAATCGTTCATGGTTGGCAACAAAATGTTTTGAAGTTATCCTCATCACGGCTACAAATAACCACTAATTCTGCTTGGAAACTTATTTCTAGTATTTTGAATGGAATTGTTTTTGTGTTGCTGGGGGTTAGTTTTCCGGAAGTTTGGCAGGACCTGGCAACTAGAAGCGCACATGGTGTTAGTGTGTTACTAATTTTGGGAACCTTACTTTATGTAGTTATGCTAGTAGTTCGATTTCTATGGGCTTGGCTCGGAATGGTTAAAGTTCCCCATCAAAGGCAACAAAAAGCTCGGTTTACTGATAGTGTTTTAATTGCTCTAAGTGGTGTTCATGGGACCATTACGATGGCTATGGCGTTTTCGTTACCACTACATTTAAAAAATAAAGTGTTTATTGAACGTTCAGATTTAATTTTTGTTGCTGCAGTAGTTATTATTTTAAGTTTATTGGTACCAACAATAGTGTTGAAATTGATATTGCCACCTAAACAGCAATCATTTACTAGAAGCGAATTGGATAAAGCAAAGGAAGATACTATCAATGCTGCAATTAGATTGATTAGTCAACATTCTAGTAATCCTAATACTATAGCGGTCATTCATACGTTAAATTCTCAGCAATTAGCTCCCGTAGTTGTTGATCCTCAAAAGGTTAACGAATTATTAGAGGATACCAAAAGAATTGAGAAGGAAACTATTAAGCAGATGGTCGCTACTCATGAAATTTCTGAAATGCTGGCGGCTGATTATGAACGAACGGCGGCCTTAATGTATCGACGGTTGGACAACGGTTTATGGCAAACGATATTAGACTATTGGCGGTTATTTATGCCGTTTTCTCAAGCTAATCGTAATTATCGAAAAAGAAAGCGGCAATTTAGAAAAGTTACTGGAGAAAAACGAAGAACGGAACGTGAACGTTGGTTTACTGATTTGCAACGGGTAAGTAAAAAGCCGTTTGAAGAAATTAGTAATTATCTTGCAAATGTTGAGGATGTTTTTGAACATCCTGAAGTGCTTGTCGTTCGCTCATTTTATGACCAACGCCAACGCAATTGGAATAGAACGCGAGACGAGCAGATTGTGCAAAATCAACTTCTTACTCGAGCATTTCAAGAAGAGTATACATACGTCCAAAATCGAGTACTAGATGGTAGTTGGTCTAGGCAGTTGGGAAATCAATTATTTGATGATATTGCCAATGATCAAATGTTGTATATTCAACGAAGTTTGGAAGAGTAGGGCTTTGCGGTTGTTCTTCCTAACAATTCGATCTATACTTTGGGTTAAATTAAGCATTTAACTGGGAGGGTTTACCATGATGAAAGTATTTATCTCTGCACCATTGCCAGAAGTCACCGTTGAAAAAATTAAGGCTGCAAATCTTGAAGTCACAATGTATTCTCAGGAAACGTTGATTACTCATAATGAATTGTTGGCTGCAGTGAAGGATGTGGATTTTTTGATTACTCCGCTTTCTACGCAGGTTGATAAAGAAATTATCGATGGCGCTCCTAATCTAAAATTAATCGCTAACTTTGGGGCTGGATTTAATAATATTGATTTTAATTATGCCCGCTCTAAAAATATTGCGGTTACCAACACACCGCTAGTCTCTACTAATTCTGTAGCGGAAGTTACCCTAGGGCTGATATTGGATCTAAGTCATCGCATTGTTGAAGGGGACACAATGATGAGAACTACTGGCTTTCCGGGTTGGTCACCGCTATTCTTCTTAGGTCACGAGATCGCTGGCAAGACGCTAGGGATCGTGGGACTGGGTAATATTGGCCAATCTGTTGCCCAAAAAGCCCGGGCACTATCGATGAACGTCCAATATTGGCAACATCACCAGCTTTCAGATCCACAAGAACGTAGCTTGGGGGTTAAGTATGTTTCAATGGATGAACTAATTAGTACCAGTGATTTTATTAGTATTAACGCTCCATTGACAGATGAGAACTTCCATCAATTTAATACTGATACCTTTCACCAAATGAAAAAGACGGCTGCCTTGATTAATGTGGGTCGGGGGCCAATTGTAGATGAAGAGGCACTGGTAACAGCTTTAAGAGCTGGTGAAATTGGCGGGGCAGCCCTAGACGTTTATGAACATGAACCTAAAGTGACGCCGGGATTGACTGAAATGAAAAACGTGATCTTAACGCCCCATATTGGAAATGCGACGGTTGAGGCTCGCAACGCAATGGGGAACATCATTGCTGAAAACGTCATTGCGGTGGCTAATGGTCAGTTGCCTAAGTACGTAATTAACTAAAAAAAATCCCTAGCTTAGATGCTAGGACTTTTTTAATTAATCGGCATTAAAATAAATTAGTGACCAGGCAATTGCTAACAAGACTGCAGGAAATAAAATAGTCCAAGTTCCAGCAATTGGAATTAGGATTGCGACAATTGAGGCCCCTAAGGCAAAGGTAATCATAATTAACGCTGTGGTTTTGAACTTACTTTTAGCTGCGGCTTCATGGTAAACGATAGAGTCAAAGCTGGTTTCAGCAAGGGTTCTTAGATTTCCGGTCATCATTAATGGGGTGAACGGGCCGCCAGCTAGTTTGCGAAATTCTTGTAATTCCGCAGCGGCGGCTATTGAAAGAATAGAAGTAGCTAAGAGGTTAGGAAGGTATTTTCCCAAGAAAGCCACTATAATTAACAAACTGAATTCGTAGGCTAAAATCATTTGGCGTCGGCGTTTATCGTTGTCACGTAACTGGTGGCTTCGTTGCAGTAAGCGAATTAAAATGGTACCCACAAAGAAGGCTAATAACGATAAAGCATACCGCAAACTAATTGCGAATTGTCCGCGCCCTAAGTTAAGCCCTAATAAAATTAAGTTTCCGGTTTGCAAACCAGCAAACACTTCTCCGTGTAACATAAAAGTGTACGCGTCAATACTACCAGCTACCATCGTTAAGATTGCACCAAACGCAGGTCGTTCGGCAATATTACTCTTAGTCATTTTTAACACCCCCATGCTGTAATCATAATCACTTGAAATAAAAGAGCAATCATTTGACTTGTTAATAACTTCTTTTGAGTTGACGATTGAATGGTGACGTGTAAGAATGAGATATTAATAAAATCGTAATTAAAGGGGGTCGTGATTTTAAGTAACAGTTTTAGCTTTGTCTAGAATGTAGCGTAAGGTACATGTTTTTGGTGTGGTTTGCGGTAGTTACTTAAAATCCGACCGTTTTATTGATAGTGAATTTAAAATTTAGCTATCCTTAACAACTGACGTCGGAAACGGCGGCTTTTTTTGTATCTCAACTGCTAGCCTAACCGTGCTAATTCTAGAATAAATTGGTTTTTAAATGTAGATTAGGAGTAGTGAAATGACAGAAATACAAACAAATAGACTTTTTTTACGTAACTTTACGTTAGCAGATGCCCCTAGTGTTTATCAATACGCTAAAAATCCGAAGGTGGGGCCCATCGCTGGTTGGCCACCACATCAAAGTGTGGCTGATTCTCGCCATTACATTGAGGAATATTTTATGAGTCCTCATATCTTTGCGATTACCTTAAAAACTAATCCGGAAAATGTGATTGGTTTGGTAGGTTTAGAGTTAGTGGCGGATGGTAACGGCAAAGATTTTATGCAAATGGGGGAAGCAGAGATTAGCTATTGGCTAGGAGAACCGTTTTGGGGACAGGGAATAATGCCTGAGGCAATTCAAGCGGTAGTGACTTATGGTTTTGAAGACTGCGACCTGCAAGCAATTTGGTGTGGTTATAAGGATGGTAATCTACAATCCAAACGAGCTCAAGAAAAGCAGGGATTCAAGTACGATCATACGGTACAGCGAATGTTTAATCCGGTGCTAAACGAATACATCGTGGAACACTTTACTAAACTAACTAAGGCTGATTGGGAATAAGGTTAAGACGACTTCTTCGGAGGTCGTTTTTTAATCTGTAAATTTAGTGAGCAATAGGAATTCCCTAATGAAGATTTAAGAGTATAATGAAGACGATATTAGTTAATTAATTATAAATACATATTAAAAGGGGAATCTGATATGACAAGATATGAAGCGATTATCACACCACTTAATGAAGCTAAAACTGGATTGGTACCTCACGGAAAAGCCAGCTTTGAATTAAATGAGCAACGCTTAAAAATTACGGTTGAAATGACCGGGGTACCCGCAAAAGTGCTACACCACCAAGATATCCATGGATTAGTAAATAATCGATTAGCAGAACCGGCAGCTATGACCCAAGATGCTAATCAAGATGGGGTTATAGATTATGTTGAAATTGAGCATATCTCTGGGCAACCACTGATTCCACTTAATGAAGCTCCCCAACGATTGGATTTTACGGCAGATAGTTATCCGGTTGCTAACGAAAAGGGCGACTACGACTATTACAAAGAAGTGGGAATCGACGAATTGGTCCGCAACTTTAAGGATGCTTATAATAATGCTAAGTTAGATCTGGCTAAGCGGGTGATTTACGTTTACGGAGTGGCTAAAGATATTGAGCTTCCTAAAACTGTGCAAGGTGATAAACCGCATGTGATGTTGCCAATAGCGTGTGGCCAGATTATGGAAATAGATGAGGGATAAATGAAGAAGACTTGCTCGATACAGAGCGGGTCTTTTTTGGTACATAAATAAAATAGATTGGAGTTAATTATATGTATGTGTTAATATGAAATAAATATCATATGACCATTATTTCATATAAGGAGAAATTTATGTTAGAAGCTTTGGGAACCGCCCTATTATCGTACATTGGAACTACTTCGGATTATTTTGTGATCTTATTATTGATGTTTGGGATGTATCGGGGGAAGTTAGCTCGCCCAGTAGTGATCGGAGCGTATTTGGGGAATGGATTATTGTTGGCGGTTGCGATTATCGTGGCCTACGTTTTAAAATTAATTCCAGCAGAATGGCTACTAGGCTTGCTAGGTTTAATTCCAATTTACATGGGAATTCGGACTTTTTTTGCTGATGATGATGAAGTGGATGAAGCCAAAGAGACCCTAGCTAAGGCCAGTTCAACTAAAATTATTTCTAACGTGGTGCTGATCACAGTAACTACGTGTGGCGCAGACAATTTAGCAATGTATATCCCGTTCTTTGCTAACACGCCATTTGCTTATCTACCAGCTATATTAGGACTTTTTCTGGTGATTTTAACGGTGATTATTTTTGCAGCATACCGCTTAACATTGGTCCCGGCAGTTCATCAATTTTTTGCGAAATTTGGGGAAACGACCACTGCGATAATTTATATTGCGTTAGGCTTGTATGTTTTGTGGGATGCAGGTACGATTACTCATATCCTGGCACTTATTTAACGGAGGTTAGCAGTGGAATCGATTAACTTAATTCACCCAGCCAAGCTAGACGAGGCGGTCAAAATTGCGCGCCTACTGGGAAATAAAACTCGAATTCAAATTTTATATTTATTAGAGCAAAAGCAGTTTAACGTAAGCGAACTGCAAGAAATTTTACAAATTGAACAGTCTTCGCTGTCCCATCAACTAAAGGAATTACGAGATTATCAATTGATTAGTCAACAAAGAGTGGGCAAGTCAATTTATTATCAACTGACTGATCCGCACGTCATTACCACAATGAATTCCATCCTTGCACATACTGATCACGTTTTGACTGGTAAAGCCCACGATGGTGAACCAGTGAATGGAACGATTGAGATCAATGGAGATTAATTCTACAAAAAAAGATGTAAATTATCAGTTCAACACTGGTAGTTTACATCTTTTTAGTTAATCACCTTTTTGCCATTATAGTAACCATCTGCTGAGACATGATGACTCAAATGGTATTTGCCAGTTTGAGGATCACGGGACAAGTTAGGTTGCTTTAATTTTTGATTGGCACGGCGATTGTTCTTTTTATTTTTGGATGTTCTTCTTGCGGGGACTGCGATGATGTTACCTCCTATAGCGACAAGCTATTTTTGATTGCGTTTGGCGTCTTGAATAATTTTTTTGGCGCGGTTGCGGGTTTTGATGTTAGGACTTTTGAGTTTACGGTAAGCAGTTGCTAAATCAGTTTTTTCCATAGTAGTACTCCTTAGAATTAAAGTTTATTAACTAAATAGTAACTATTACCATTTAGCGTAATGATACTTTATCACGGGAGAAAAACAAAGTCAACGAAAGATACTTAGCTGAGAAAAATCTATGTTATAGTAATTTGACGGCTCAAATTACAGAGATAAGTGATATTTTAAAAGGGGATTATTAGTTATGCAAAATCAGCGAGATAATTTAGCGCTGGTAGTTTCAACAGTGGTGATTGGAATCCTGGTGGGAATTGGGACCATCATTTTAGGACTATTTCAAGAAACCATCGAATGGCTTTTCTTAAACTTGGATGAAACGGCGGCACATCCAGCGGCTACCAATGTTGCCCCGGTTCACAGACTGTTATCATTAGTGATTGCTGGATTAATTGCTGCGTTGCTGTGGTGGTTTATCAGCAAAAAATTAAAGCCGGTAGTCAGTATTGAAAACGGAATTAAGGGACAGACATTTCCGGTTAGCTCCACCTTAGTAGATATAGTTACTCAAATCTTTTACGTGGGTGCTGGTGGCCCAGTTGGTCGAGAAGTTGCTCCTCGTCAATTGGGATCTCTGATCGCCCAAAATTGGATGAAGTTATTACATAAAATACGACAGGTTCAGCTAAACGAGTCCGATCGGCAACTTTTAATTGCGGCGGCAGCCGGGGCTGGTTTTGCGGGAGTATATATTGCGCCAATTACCGGGATGCTGTTTAGCGTGGAAATTTTGATGAAACGGGCTAATAAACGCATCGTTGTAGTTAGCTTATCCATGTCATTAATTGCGATGTTGATTGGCTCTTGGCTGCACGATTTCAAACCATATTACTTAGTGGGCCGGCTCAATTTTGCGCCGCAATCAATTTGGTTGGTAGCCATTATTGCTCCAGTATGTGGAATTGCAGGCGCCTTCTTTCGAAAGGGGTTCAAGTGGGCCGGTAAGCATAAAGCCAAAGGTAACCCGATCTTGTGGCAACTACCGTTAATTAGTTTGGTTACCGGAATCATCGCTATGGGCTTCCCCCAAATTATGGGTAATGGCCGGGCGTTAGCACAACTAGCGATTCAAAGTCAGACCAGCTCACTTATTAAATTAATCTTGTTGGGAGCAGTTGCGAAAGCCTTTGTGTCGATCTTCACCTTAAAAGCTGGGGCAACTGGCGGAACCTTAACGCCCTCCATCTCGATTGGAGCTAGTATTGGAGCTACAATTGGGTTTATTCTTAGTTTGTTTATCCCGGGAATTTCCATCTGGCAGGCTGCTATTCTGGGCGCCAGCGCCTTGTTAGCAACTTCTCAGCAGGCGCCATTAATGGCGATGTTCATGTTGTTTGAAATCTGTCATCTAAACTATTCTGCACTATTACCATTAGGATTAGCGGTTTGTGTGGCGGTAGCAACGGGGAATTTAATCTTAACTAAAAAATCAGGAGCTAATTAAGCTCCTGATTTTTTATTGGGAATGATTAAATGCGTGAGACAATTCAAAATCATCCCGGCAAACATTAAGTACATGGCAGTCTCCATGTGCATTTGTAACATGCTGACGAGGCCAATAGCGTAAATAATTAATTCTATGACGGTGATTATTTTCATAACGAATTAGTCACTCACTTTTTCAATCTTACCAACGGCGATGGGAAGGGTGACGTGGGCATCAAAGTGGCCCACCATACCAGCAACCGTATCCGGTAAATTCAAATTGGCTGGTACGCCGTGAATGTAAACAACGCGCTTATCTAGTTGTAGGTCAGCACTGCCAAAGGCTTGTTCAAAGTTGGTGGTTAAGGTTTTTAGGGGCACCTGTTTGGTGTAAGCAAAGTAACCCTGATCATCAGCAACTGGGTAACGGTCATGAGGAATATCCATGTTTTCCGGGGCGTCATCAAACGGCACCATGGTAGTTCCCGATGTTGATTCAGTTTCCATTAAATCGACAAAGCCATCTTGATTAACGTCGTTGGCTTCAGTAGCAATTGCTGCCGGCCGGCCATCAGGAAAGCCGTGGAAATGTTCCCAATGTTCGGTGTTGGCGGGAGTATCAAACATTTCAATTTGAATGGTTAATTGGTCAGCGGTAACCTCAAAAGTGGCGGTACCGTGGGCATTAGAACCGATTTTAGCTGCATTTAACGGAACGATTTCTGCTTTATATTTAGTCATTATTAACTTACCTCCTCAAAATTTACTTTAGTGTATAATTATTTCAGGTAAATTAAATTGATAAATGTCAATTTTGAGGAGAGTTATTATGGTAAACCATTCACCTTTTCACTGCGTGCAAACCGCTCCTATTTTTGTGGGGTTGGATAACGCCACGTTAGAAAAATTAACAGCTATTTCAACTCATCAGCAGCGGTATGCTGCTGGTACCACAATTTATGAAGCTGGCTCTGATGTTGATCGGCTATTAGTAGTTGATCGGGGCCGGGTAAAAGTATACCGACTGGATGAAAACGGGCAGGAACAGATTCTGTATTTTTTGGAAGAACACGCGGTAGATAGTGAAGCAGCACTGTTTACGGATTCTATTCACCACAATTTTGCTGAAACCGTTGAGGATTCCTTAATTTGCTCCATTCGAAAAAATGATTTTCAGCAGTTGGTGCAAACAACCCCGACGTTAGCCGTTAGTTTGATTAATAATTTTGGCAACCGGTTGACGGACTTAGAAAATCGTAGCGCCCGCTATGGCACCCTAACTGCCCATGATCGGTTGAAAAAGTACCTAGAAGACACCAGTGAACAAATTGGTAGTCGCTATTTTAAATTACCCCTTAGTAAACGGGATTTAGCTAATTGGCTGAGTGTGACGCCGGAAACGTTAAGCCGCCAGTTTACTAAGTTGATTCAAGAAGAAATAATTGAGATGCAGGGGAGAATGATTAAGTTGAAATAAGTCACGGTCATTAAGATCGGGGCTTATTTCTGCAGAAAAACTAACTTAGTGGAGGTTGACAGTTGTGGCTGAAATTGATAATTGAGGTGATCGAATTGTTGCACCTTGGTTAAAGTTTGGACGTTGTTTTCAGCCAGGTAACGAACCATTTCTCCGCGGGCCATCTTAGCTAAAGTAGCTTTGGTTTTGACCTTCCCAGCAACTAATTGGCCAAAAACGATATCGATAAATGGTTGGGTGGCTGGTAAATACGGCCGAATGGTTTTAGCGTATTCCTGAGAAGCCAGATTAATAATGGGTTCGCGATTGGTTTGCAAAGTGGTTGCTAGTTTGGTTCCCCAAAATTGGTATAAATTTTGAGCGTTGCCAACTGTTAAAGGAGCCTGCATCTCTAAGCGATAGGGGACAATGCCATCAAATGGCCGAAGGATACCGTAAAAGCCAGAAAGAATCCTAAGATTTTGTTTTACGTAAGCCAAAGCATTCACAGTAAATAAATCGGGAGCCATGTACTGATACTGAATGCCGGTAAACGCAATAATAGCTGGTGTTGCCGCTGCGTTTAAATCTAGATGTTGTAACTGGTCATAATTAGTTTGGGCTAATTTTTCGCTGCAATGCCAGAGGGTGTGCAGTTCTTCAAATGTTAGTTGGCGCATCCGAGCTAGAATCTGCTGCGTTTCTGATAAATAGTCCGGGACGGTTTCTGCTAGAAAACTATCCGTATCTACTTGCATTTTTTTAGCGGGAGAAATGATGATTTTCATGATTAATCTGAGCCTCTTTTGCCATAGTTGTGCTAATAGTTTACCACGAATGATTATTGGGTTGCGGCATAGATACTATCCCGTAAAATTTGGGTAGCTCCCTTGCCAGCGCGTTCATCGTAGTAGCTGGTGAAGCGTTCATCGGCTAGGTACATATCGGCTAGACCGCGATGAGCAGCAGTAGAGTAGTTAGGCCAGGTATAGGTCAACCATTGTTTGTGTAGTTGGTAAATAGTAGCTTGGTTTGCGATAATGGTTTCCGAATTGGCCAAGGTGGTTTTCAATAATTCAATTAATTGCTGTTCTGTCTGTTGCATGACGGTAAATTGCTCAACACTTAATTGAGCGTATTTTTGGTTGGCCGCACGGATTTCTGGTTCAGAATACTTATTGCGTACCTCTGCTCCAAATTGCTTTTCGTTTGTGGCTAGTTGCTGTTGCTTAAAAATTTCAAATTGTTCTTGATCTGTCATTTGACTTACTCCTTGATTAATTAAAATTTGTTGTTGGACGGCTTCGATAGTTAACTGCAGTTGTTGAGCTTGGTGTTGTAAGTGAAGTAACTGTTGATTGAGATCGGCAGTCAACTGGTCTGGCTTTTTCGTTAAAATTGTCGCGATATCCGCCAATGAAAAATCTAAAGCGCGGTAGGTCATGATTTGGCGTAACCGCTGCACCTGCTGGGGGCCGTAAAGTCTGTAACCGGCTTCGCTAATAGTAGCTGGTTTAAGTAAATTAATTTGATCGTAATAGCGCAACGTCCGCGTACTGATCCCTACCAAATCGGCTAATTGTTTAATGGTATACTGCATGTTTGCACCTCCTAATTAAGAATATAAGGGTTGCCGTGGCGTCAAGGTCAAGAACTGGATTTTGTGAACTAACTATAAAAGGATTAATTGCAAATGTAAATTGAAGAGAAACGTTGAGGTTACCAATTATTACTTAGACTTTAAGGAAAAAATAATTTGAATTTTGGGGGATTGGTTGTGAAAAAGTTTACTTTTATAAATAAACAGGCTAATTTTACAGACTATTTTATTTATGTTAGGGTAGTATATACGTTTTAAAAAAAGAACTTATCTAATTGGATGAGTTCTTTTTTGTATATTGGTCTCAAGGGCCAAAGTTATAACTTAAGGAGGTTGTTGCTTGACTACTAAAGTAGAGGTTAAGAACTTAACTAAAATTTTTGGAAAACGGGTCAATAAGGCCAAGAAACTCCTCGCGGATGGAGCTAGCAAAGCAGATATTTTGAAGGAAACTGGAGCTACGATCGGAGTCGATCGAGCCAATTTTACGGTGGAAGACGGAGAAATATTTGTGATTATGGGCCTTTCTGGTAGTGGTAAATCCACTACGATTAGAATGCTCAATCGGCTAATTGATCCTACTAGCGGCCAAGTCATTTTAGATGGCAAGGACGTAATGGACATGAATAAAGATGAATTAAGAGAAATGCGCCGCCATAAAATGAGTATGGTGTTTCAAAATTTTGCGCTGTTACCGAACCGAACGGTCTTAGAAAATGCCGAATATGGTTTGGAGATACAAGGAGTAGATAAAGCTACTAGGCAACAAAAGGCTAGTGAAGCTCTCGAAATGGTGGGCTTAACCGGCTACAACGATCAATATCCCACTCAACTTTCTGGGGGAATGCAGCAGCGAGTAGGGCTGGCTAGAGCATTGGCTAACGATCCGGAAATTTTATTGATGGATGAAGCCTTTTCTGCTTTGGACCCCCTTAACCGCAAAGAAATGCAAAACGAACTGTTAGATTTACAAGAAAATATGCAAAAAACCATTATCTTTATTTCCCATGACCTTAACGAGGCTTTGAGAATTGGAGATCATATTATGATTATGCGCGATGGTGAAATTGTCCAAATCGGCTCGCCTGAAGACATCTTGACCCATCCAGCCAATGACTATGTGGAACGGTTTATTGAAGACGTCGATCGTAGTAAGGTGCTAACCGCAAGTAAGGTTATGATTAGACCAGTAACGGTCAATATCGAAAAGGATGGTCCCCGATTGGCTTTACGCCGAATGAGAGAAAACGAAATTTCCAGTCTCTATGTGATTGATAATAAGCATCAAATGGTGGGCTTGATCGATTCGGCGGATGTTATTCAATTGATTAAGGATAATAATCGTTCTTTAAGCGGAATTTTGAAGCACGACGTTCCCACGGTAGAACTAGATACGCCATTAAAAGAAATGATGGACGAGGCTTCACATTCTCCGGTTCCTATTGCGGTCTTAGATGACAAGCAACGGTTGCGGGGAATTATTATTCGGGGTGCCATCTTAGACGCATTAAACGGTAATGGAGGTGTAGAACATGTTTAATTTACCTAAGTTACCACTGGCCCAATGGGTGAACGAATTTGTTAACTGGCTAACCCAATTTGAAGGGTTCTTTCAAGGGATTACCAACTTTTTAAACGCAATTATCAACTCGTTTCAGTGGGTATTTGACTTGCTACCAGAATGGTTATTTGTGGTAGTGATTGTGGCAATTACTTTGTATGCTAACCGTAAGAAACAAAAGTGGAGTTTAATAATTTTAGAAGTGCTAGGTTTCTGGTACATCGCTAATCAGGGTTATTGGCGGGACATGACTCAAACCCTTACGCTGGTCCTAACCTCTAGTCTGATTGCAATTGTAATTGGGATTCCACTAGGGATTTGGATGGCTAAAAGTAACAAGGTGAAAACTATTGTGAATCCGATTTTGGACTTCATGCAAACGATGCCGGCCTTTGTTTATCTAATTCCTGCCGTAGCATTTTTTGGAATTGGGATGGCTCCTGGGGTAGTGGCTTCGGTTATTTTTGCGATGCCGCCTACAGTACGAATGACTAACTTAGGAATCCGCCAAGTGCCGGGTGATTTGATTGAAGCGGCCGATTCGTTTGGCTCCACTAGTTGGCAAACCCTTACTCAGGTTCAACTACCAATTGCTAAATCCACCATTATGGCCGGAGTAAATCAAAGTATGATGTTATCACTTTCAATGGTCGTAATTGCTTCAATGATTGGGGCAATGGGCTTAGGAACCAAAGTTTACTTTGCTGTGGGTCGTAATGACGCCGGAAGCGGGTTCACCGCTGGTTTCGCAATTGTAATCTTAGCAATTATTTTGGATCGGGTAACTCAAGCCTTCAACAAATCTCAGAATAAATAGGAGGGTGAATGTGAAAAAGAAATTAACCTTTTTATTACCAGTGATTCTAACGTTGGTCGTTTTGTTAAGTGGCTGTAGCACCAAAGTTCCTAAATACAATGCTAAGCAAAAATTGGGTCCGCAAATTAATTACACCATCACGGGAATTGACGCAGGGGCTGGAATTATGGCCTCAACCCAAACGGCATTAAGTAAATACGGTTTAACCCAAAATAATTGGCAACTGCAAACTAGTTCAACAGCCGCAATGACCAGTACCCTAGACAAAGCCATTAAGCATAAACAGCCAATTGTGATTACTGGTTGGCAGCCTCACTGGATGTTTACCAAGTACCCAATCAAATTTTTAAAAGATCCTAAACAGGTTTACGGTAAAACTGAAAGTATCCACACCATTGTGCGTAAAGGATTGCAAAAAGAGCAACCCCAAGCCTATCAAATGTTGGATCGGTTTAACTGGACGCCAGCAGAAATGTCTCAAGTAATGATGCAAATCAATAACGGAAAAGATCCGCAAAAGGCGGCTCAAGAGTGGATTAAGGCTAATCCTAGCAAAGTCCGCACTTGGACTCAGGGAATTCGGAAAGTAGCTGGTAAGCCAACCATTAAATTAACTTACGTAGCTTGGGATTCAGAAATTGCTTCTACTAATGTAGTGGCAGAAGTCCTTCGTAGCTTAGGCTACAACGTCACTACTCAAGCAATGGAAATGCAACCAATGTGGGCATCAATTGCTACTAACGTTGCGGATGCTCAGGTAGCTGCATGGTTACCAACTACGTCAGCTAAGTATTATCATGATTACCAGGGAAAATTTGTTGATCTAGGTCCTAATTTAAAGGGGGCCCGGGTAGGGTTAGCAGTTCCTAAGTACATGACCAATATTAATTCGATTGAAGATTTGAAGAATAAATAAAAAGGGATGCACTCAAAGTTCTAATAACTTTGAAGCATTCCTTTTTGAGTGTTTAGAAAAATAAATAATAAATACCACTCAACCCGATGAACCCATAGATAAATGGTTTTATCGTTTCCAAGTTCCAGCGAGCAGATAGTCTAGTGGCTACCATTGTCCCAACGGTAGCTGCCAGCATACCAACAATGATATCTGGAATTTCTGCGGTACCTAAAATACCGTTAAAGACCCGAATGGCAGTGATATAGATGGCATCAATTAAGAAAAAGCCCTGGATATTACCTAAGTAATCCGGCATTGAGTCCGAAAGTGATAAGAAGTAAAGGGCCATTAACGGACCGCCGATTCCAAATAAACCGTTAAAGAAGCCAGAGATTACCATAAAAATTAACGCAATCCAAAGGGGATATTTTTGACTGCCGGCGGTTTTGGAAAAAGTAAAATAAATGCATAATGCTACTAATAGTCCGCCAAGCATCAACCGCAAGATATGCGTATCTAAAACGCTACTAAGGTGAACGGACCAAGTTGCTACAGCGGCGTACACAATAAATGGTGGTAGTACTCGTTTGAGCTTAAATTCATGCCGATAACGAATTGTTAGGGTTAAAACACTACTAAACATGATGACGCCACCGATACCGGCTGCTTGAGTCATTGGTAAAATGGATGGCAGAAAAATCATCATGATGATCACAGAACCAAATCCAGTAAGACCTTGGACTAGGGCACCTAAAAAGGCGGCCAAAATAAGGATGAGCCAAGTCATAAAAGTTGTTCTCCTTCATTAAAAAGTAAGCTACCTTAAGTTTGCGGATTGGTTAAGGGGATGTCAATGGTTACTGATAGATAAAAGCCAAGATTCTTGATAAATCTTGGCCTCCAAATTATTTTTTTAGTTCTGCTAATATATCTGGTAAAATCTCTCCTGGCTTGGTTCTAGGAGAATAACGTTTCACGACTTGACCATTGCGATCGATTAAAAATTTGGTGAAATTCCAACTAATGCGGCCAGAGTTAGTTTGTTCCTTTAAATAAGTAAATAAAGGATCGGCATCTGCCCCATTTACCCGGATTTTACGCGTCATTGGGAAGGTGACACCGTAATGGACAGCACAGTATTCTGCTGTTTCTTCATCAGTTTTTAGCTCCTGGTGAAATTGATTGGAAGGTAGTCCTAGAATAGCCAGACCTTGATAGTCCTTAAAGTTAATGGACTGACCACTCATTTCAGTTTCAGTAAAATCATAAAAAGTTTGCATCCGAACACCTCCTTACTGGCAGTTTAACACTAAAAAAATGAGGATAATAATATGAAGCATTTGAGTTGCATTTTGAATGATTTGAGATTAATATGAGGTCATCAAATGGAAAAGGGGGTGATACTTTTTGAATTACTATTCTAATCTTAAAGTGTCAGCCTTGCTCCTTAGTGGAGACAAGTTCTGATCACTTGTAAGAGAAAACCAGCCAAAGTTATCTTTGGCTGGTTTTTTTGTGGATAAAAAAAGGAAACATCGTAAGATGTTTCCTTTTTCCATTTTTATATTTCAGTAATGGTTATAACAATACTAATTTAAAAATTAGAATTCAATAGTAGCTAAACCACTAACGATGCTACGGATAACGTCGTTGTTCATAGGAACAGCGTAGTAACCGTCAGAGTTCTTAGTGTTGTCAGCAATGATAGTTTGAATTGGGGCCTTTACATACAAGTTTTGTGGTTCGATAGTGTATGAAAGACGAATGTTATCACCGTAGTGAACGTTTTGTGGAAGAGCATCAGTATCGATGTTGAACTTCATGAAGATACCAGTGTTGTCAAGGTGATCTAAGATACCACCTGGGATACGTGGCAACAAGGTTGGTGTGATCTTCATGTAAACAGTTGACAAGCCGTCTTTCTTAAGTGCGGCAAGAAGGTCGCTACGTGAAAGAATGTCTGACTTGTTACCCTTAACACTTGCATCACGGTTAAATGTATTAACAGCGTCAGTGAAGTTTACGTTTGAGTTGAACAACAAACGTAAGCCGCTGATGTTTGAAATAGTGCTAGTAGTCTTTTGGCCAGCTACATCGTAGTTTGAGTAGTTGAATACCATGCTAGCAGTAGTTTGGTTAACGCCTTCTGACTTGTAGTTCTTAAGACCAGTTGACTTGATCCAGCCGTTAACTTCTGGGTGAGCGCCATCAGTTACGTATAACCAACGATCTCCTTCACGAGTACGAGTTGCAGCTTTAGTAACTTTCAACTTGTCGTTCTTGTAATCAGTGGTGTCCATTACTTTACGGCCGATCTTGTATTGAGTGTAAGCAGGGGCAACGTATGTAACAGAGTTACCATCATTGGTAGTACCTGGTTTTGCAAATACGTAAGTGTTTGCCTTTTCAGTTGAAGTTGCAGCAGTTTCGTTTGAAGTAGTGTATTTAGCAACGCCACCACCAAAGTTGTTTACAGTTTTACCACCGTAAATCCAACCACGGTATTGCTTATCAAAGCTAACGATCTTGTAGTAAACTGAACCACGGCTGTTTACAGTGTAACCGTAAGCACGGAAGTTGTCTTTACTGTTATCGGAAGCAGCAAGCTTGCGAAGAGTAGTAGTTGATGCAACAACTTTACTGTTGTATTTAGGTGCAGATAAAAGATCGTTGCTACCAGTAAATGAAACGTTACGTTGGTTAGCGTTAACCCCAGTTAATTGATGGAAGCCGTTAGTAGTAGTAGCGGCACTTGCATTGTTAGCATTAGCAGCGCCAGCTAAGGTTACAAAACCAAGGGCAGCTAAACCAACAAATAATGAATTCTTCAATGTAGACTTCATAATGTACATTCCTCCTAAAATATATATAAACATGATCTTCAGAATACTAAAAAAATTCATAGTATCCTAAATCACATTAATTATCACATGAGTTTGTCGTTTTGACAAGTAAAAATGTTTTTTATTTGAATTTTTATTTAAAAAACGATAAACATAACTGACAACACAGCATTATATATTAAAACAGTCAGTCTGGCAACAGAAACGATAAGATATGTAGTCGTGAACTGCTGCAAAGCCACTATTATCAAGTATAACAAAATGCTGACAGACAACTCATCAAAATTTAGCTCTATGCTTTAAACGATTACATTATGGCATCTTAAAAAAAACTTTGCAATTAAATAGCTCATATTTTTAATTATTAATATATAAACGATGAAAAAAGTATGTCCTAAGTGGATTTTGATTCTATTTGACGGTATAACTATTGTGGAAGATAAAGTGGCTATATTCAAATCTTATTGTCACAATTAATTGTGATTAATTTATTTTATTTATTAAGTGGTATACTTTTAACCTAACATATAGTACAAAAATATTTCATTTATGAATTTTTTGGTAGTTAAAAATGGAGGATAAATATGTATAAACTGATAACTAGCGATTTGGATGAAACTCTATTACGAGCAGATGGTTCTATCTCGGCAGATAATGTGGCAGCCATTAAAGCAGCTACTAAAATGGGCGTTAAATTTGTTCCTAATACCGGGCGTAATTTTTTGACGGTTCAACCTTTATTAGAACAACTAGGATTAAAACAACGAGTTAATGAATATGTAATTTCATATAATGGTGGCGCGGTAGTAGAAAATGCTGGCAACCAAGTGATTATTAGTAATGCGTTAACTTATGACGAAGCGCGGAAAGTGTTTGCGACTTTTTTGGAGTTTCCGAATACTAGCGTCCATGTTTACACTATTGATCAGCTCTACATTTACCGGTTAAGAGATGATGACCGCCGTTATATGCAAACGCGTGGGGTGACGTTTACCGAAATGACCACCTCGAATTTTGAACAGTTCAGCGATCAACCCATTATGAAAGTAATTGCGATGAATCCAGCTGAAGAGGTGCGTCACCAGATGTATGCTGCAATTGAGCGTAATTTACAAGGAACGGTTAATATTACTTATTCTTCTGGTATCTACGTGGAAGTTAACCATGGTGGAGTTGATAAAGGCAAGGCAGTATTGGATTTAGCTAGTCGGTTGGGAATTAAAGCGGACGAAATTATGGCGTTAGGGGATAATTCCAATGACTTGGCCATGCTTAAGGCTGCGGGCTTAGCGGTATCAGTGGCTAACGGAATTCCCGAAGTAAAGGCAGTGGCCGATTACGTAACCACGGCTGATTATGAAAATGGGGTAGCCGAAGCTATCCATAAATTTGTCTTAGACTAAAAGAAACCCTCAGTTGAGGGTTTCTTTTAGTCTGGAGGTTTAATCTATACCAAATTTTTGTTAGACTGAAAATTGATGTTTCATTTCGGCTTTTAGCTGTTTATACCAATTTTAAAAGCCGTGTTAGGAGGGTTCAATGAAGTCTAATAAATTTGAGGGAATTTCCCTAGCCGTGGGGGGTTCTATCTTATGGGGAATTTCTGGTACGGTAGCCCAGTACTTATTTAACAACTTTGTAATTACCCCAGTATGGATCGTGGGGGTCCGGCTATTATTTGCCGGATTGCTGTTGGTGACAATTAGTACTCTGCAAAATGGCAAAGCTGCTTGGCAGATTTGGCGAAATAAAGCCGATCGCCGCCAGTTAATTGCTTTTGCCGTTTTTGGTATGTTGGCATCCCAACTATCGTATTTTATGGCTATTCAAGCCGGTAATGCGGCCACTGCTACTATTTTGCAATTTACTGGGCCACTGTATATTATTATTTATCTGGCTATTAGCCAGCACCAATTACCACGCAGAATTGATGCTATTTCCATATTAGTAGCGCTTACGGGAACTTTCTTGTTAGTTACTAAGGGGCATTTAAATTCCCTCTCGTTAGCACCTCTAGCAGTAATCTGGGGATTATTATCTGGAGTTAGCCAAGCTAGTTACACCTTAATTCCCCGATCGTTACTGCAAAAATACGACGCTAAATTAGTAGTGGGGTGGGGAATGTTAGTTGGTAGCATTCCCTTTTTACCAATCGTTGCCACCCAGGTGCCCCATTCATTTGCGGGGCCAGAGTTGGTAGCAATTGGGTATATTATTATTTTTGGAACCATTTTTTCATATCTATTCTACCTTCAAAGTTTGAACTACATTGCACCAGCAACTACGGGAATGCTTAGTTCACTAGAACCCCTAACGGCAACCACTCTAGCAATTTTATTACTAGGAGTAAAAATGAGTGGTATTGAATTAATTGGGTCTATATTAATTTTGGCGACGGTCTTTTTACAGGCGTTGCCAGTCAAGAGTGCAAATAAGGAGAAAACAATATCCAATGGCTAAAGAAGTTTTAAGTGAAATTGAAGTTACCTTAAACGTAATCGGTGGTAAATGGAAACCTTTGATTTTACACCTGTTGCAAACGCAAGGAACTAAGCGCTACAGTGAAATTTTGCGGTATCTAGAAACTGCTCCGAAAAAAACGGTCACGGCGCAATTACGAGAATTAGAAGATGATCAAATTATTAAGCGAGAAGTGATTCCAACTGCACCGGTACAGGTAAATTACAGCGTAACTGAACTAGGGAAAAGTTTATTTCCGTTATTAGATGTGATGTGTTCTTGGGGTTACGTTAATATGAATGATCAATACCAATTGAAACATCCGACCTGTGAGCCCGATGAAGCTACTATGTTAGATAAGCAAGATAAATTAAATCGGTTAGGACAATTATTTACTGGATAAGGGCACTTCAAAGTATACTGGGTATAAAAATGTCCCTTCTTGTATTTCCATTGTCGGACTTTTACAATGAAAATTAGATTAGACATTAGGAGGCCAAAATTATGAAGCAAGTAAAAATGGGTAACACCAACTGGACTGCTTCTGCGGTTGCTTTAGGGATTATGCGTATGGAAGCTTTATCCGTGGATGACGCTACCAAATCACTACAAACGGCAGTAGATGCTGGAATTAACTTTGTTGATTCTGCTGATATTTACGGAATGGGCAAGTCAGAGGAAAACTTTGGTCAAGCTTTGAAGCAATCCGGAATTGCTCGTGATAAATTGTTTATCCAATCCAAGGGTGGAATTGTTACCGACCCTGCTCGTAGTCACGGTAGTTTTGTTTTTGGTCAACGTTACGATTTTTCTAAGCAACACATTTTAGAAGCCGTTGATGGTATTTTGGAACGGATGCAAATTGATTATTTGGATTCCTTTCTATTACACCGGCCTGATCCTTTGATGGAACCAGATCAAATTGCGGCGGCATTTGATGAATTGCAAATGGCTGGTAAAGTCCGACACTTTGGGGTATCTAACTTTAATCCACAACAATTCATGCTGGTTCAAGAAGCAGTCAGCCAAAAGCTACTGATTAATCAATTGCAATTTAGCATTGCTCACACTGGGATGGTTGATTTTGGGATGCATACTAATATGAAAGATGAGCGGTCGATTGACCATGATGGCGGTCTATTAGAATTTGCCCGGCGAAAGGGTTTGACCATTCAAGCCTGGTCTCCATTCCAATACGGAATGTTTGAAGGGACCTTTATTGATAGTCCTAAGTACCAAGAACTCAATGATCTACTGGCGAAACTAGCTGAAAAATACCATACTAGTAAAAATGGTATTGCGGTGGCCTGGATTTTACGGCACCCAGCTAACATGCAAGTGTTATTGGGAACCATGACTCCGGAGCACATCGCCGACAGTGCTGCTGGTGCAGACATCGAATTGACAAAACAAGAATGGTACGATGTTTATTTTGCGGCCGGAAATGATTTACCATAATACTAAAGATAGCGGGCTATTTTCTTTGATGAGAATGGCTCGCTTTATTTAGTTTAGCGTGCACCCGTTTTTGCATATCGTTTTTCCAGTCTTCAGCCCAGAATTTGGTTTGCAATGATTGCCGGAAGTTTTCGGCAAATTCACCTACGTTAGTTCCGACATAATCTAAAACCGGAATATGGTTATCCACGCCATCTTGAAGAAAATCGATTAGTTGGTAAAGGCCGGCGATTGTGTCTAGGCCAGAACCACCAGCGAAGGTGAAGAGGTATTTTTCTACTTCTTTGTAGACGACCTGATAATCTTTGGGCATGGCGTGAACTCGTTTCATTTGAGCGCGCCATTCTCGTTTATCTGCCCGCATTTTGGTGAAACGTTGAAATAAACTCATGTTATTTACCCCCTAGTTTTTTGTTAATTCGTTGGTTGATTTTTGCTTGTTTTTTCTGTTGGTAATTCTCCGTCCAGTTAGGCACGTTCATGGATTCGCCCCAGTCATGAGCAAATGCTGCGATGTCCGGGCCGATGAATTCTGCGACGGGGGTTTGTTGAGCTGCTACTTCACTAAATAAGTCAATGAGATTTACTTGGGCATCCATTAAGTCGAAGCCATCGAACCCGCCGTAATTAGCCATTAGGTAGTCACTAATTTGTTGAAACGCTTGCTGATAGTCTGGAGGTAGTTGCTTTACTCGGTCCATTGCTGCTTGGTATTGTAACTTCTTTTGATGGAGGGCTTTTAAATTCCAATATTCTTTTTTAAACATTATGCTTTCCCCTTTAATTCCTTGAGTCGGTCAGTCAAGAAGCCCCATTTATCCCAGAAACGAGCGAGTTCTTTGCGACCAGTTTCGTTAAGGGAATAAAATTTGCGCATGGGGCCGATGTCACTTTTGCGTTTGACGGTGTTCACCCAGTCATTTTTTTCTAGTCTGATTAATACCGTATAGACGGTGCCTTCGACGATATCTTCAAATCCGAGATCCTGAATGGTTTTGGTGATTTCATAGCCGTAGGTTTCGCCGCGACTAATAATTTCTAAAATGACGCCTTCGAGGACGCCCTTCAACATTTCCGTAATATCTTTCATGAGTTCTCCTAATAAGTGTTGCTTAGTAGCTAAGATAACTGAATTTCAATTGAACGAAGTAGTGGGTCGCTACTTGTTATTCCTAAGTACCGGTACATAGGAATACAAAATAGCGGTTCCGTCAACTACTTAGTAATAAAAAGTAGCTTATGAAAATAAATAAAAACCGCTAACCATTGATGAATAGTGGTTAGCGGTGGTTGAATATTGATTTAATTTTTAGTTGGTACTCGAAAGTACCCGAGCGCAGTGGTTGGCTGAGTTTCAAAAAACAAAACTCTAGCCAACTTTGCGAAGGTTCAACTAAAAATTTCTTTCAGAAATTTAGTTTCTCTCTCCAGCACTTTAAAACTTTATTTTACTCTCCCCGCAAAACTAGGCATGAATGCAGAGCTGATTGTTTCTACTTCTACATTTGAACCAGGTTGAGGTGCAGCTACGTATTGGTTGTTACCGATGTAGATGGCAACGTGATAAGATGCGCCTTGGCTTCCCCAGAACAAGAGGTCGCCAGGTTGAGCAGCACTAACGCTTTCGTAAGTTACTTGGCCTTCTTGAGCCGCGGTATTATGACCTAAGCTAATGCCAGCTGCGTTTTGGTAAACGTAAGCAGTTAATCCTGAGCAATCCATTCCGCTGAGGCTAGCGCCGCCCCAAACGTAAGGGATGTTCATGTTAGCTAATTTTTTAGCGTAGTTAACTACGGCACTGTTAGAACTAGTAGTGGTAGTATTAGCCGTAGCTTGATTGGCAGTACTAGTATTTGTTGCTACGCTATTAGCTGAGTAACTATTATTGGCGTAATTATAATTATAGTTGTAATTATAGTTAGTACCTTGATTAGCGTATCCAGCATTATAGGTTTGAGTAGCTTGAGTAGTTTGTGGTTGAGTATAAGTGTCGGCGCTTGCCACATCTGTGGTAGCGATGCCTGCTCCCATTAATCCAAGGGTAGCAAGTAAAGTTAAACGAATAGGTAATTTCAAAATCAATTCCTCATTTCTAGTTGATGACCACATTGTAACGTGTCAATATTACGAGGCAATTGGGAGAGATTTACAACTTTAGGTCGAAAATGGCAATTGGATGAAATTAGGTTATATTCGTAACTTGGCTGCCATAAATGTTACATTGAAAAAATAAGCTAATGACCAATTTCTCTAGTGTTAGTCATGTGTTCATAAAACATCTTGCTGTTTTGCTTAAACATTAACACCAAGATATCCAATAAGAATAGCAACAACGCAATACCAGCAATTGCTAAAATGGTAAAGTAAAAGGCCCTACTACTGCCACGATCCGAATCGAATTTGACTAGGACTAACGGAATGAAGTAAAAAAGGTTACCTAGGGCTAAGCCATAAAATAGGAACTGCCGGAACAATAGTTGCAAAAAACCAGCAGCTGATTCGTCTTCTGCCACCAGACTAATTTTGACGGCCCCCTTACCAATCGTAGTGCCCTTACTGAAGTAAGGTAATATTACGAAGTAGATGAACACACCACCCAAGTAGCTTAGGTAATTATTCAGTCCTAATTGGGGAACTAACAACCCTAAAGCAATAAAAATAATTAATAAAATAATCCAATCAATGACAAATGCGATAGCTCGGCGAGAAAAACTAGCGACATTACGTTTTTGTTCAGCATCATAGTTGAGCCGAGAAAGTGGGGGGAACAGTTTGGCAAATAAGGGTTCGATTAAATAACCGCAGGTACCACCTAAGGTATTTAAAATTAAATCGTCAACGTCGAATAATCGGTAAGGACGCGGATAGATAAAGTACAAACCACTTAACTGAGTCAATTCAAAAAAGAGGGAAAGGCAAAAGGATGCCAAGACCACTTTTTTAAACGAGAGCTTCCAAAAATAACGTAAATACAAACCAAACGGTACGGTGAGCATGAAATTAAAGAAAGGTTGCAAAAAGGCACTTTGCTTAAGGGCGGGAACGTAGGTGCTAGGGTCTAGCGGTCTAAAGACGGTATTAGTGATGAAATAATGCAATGCATTGAAAGGAACTAGTTGCATCCAAGGAGTATGTAAGTGAGCAACAAAGCTTTGGCTAGGTAGTGGCAAAATAATTAAGTAGTAGGCACAAATCAAATAAAAGCTGAAACTAAAGACAATTAATACTTTTAGTTTGGAAATGGAACCATACTTGCGGTACTGCAATACGGCATACGGAATTACGGCAAGCAAGGCGATAAAAATAAAAGTAAAAAAAGCTGAAACAATGGGGAATACATAAGCACTCATAGTCGACCTCCAGGTTATGATTGTACTAATTTAATTATATCATTATCGATAGTTTCTTCACTTCTGTTTGTTTTAGATATGCTACAATTAATCAAAACCAAGGAGGGTTTATTTACTATGAAGAAAATAATTTGGCTAATTGTGGGAGTGGCGGTAGTAGTATTAGCTTATTTTGGTTGGAACTACTATCAAGAAACTTACCAAGGACATACGGCTTACGCAGTAGTAAGTAGTAAAGTGCCAACGCGAGAAAAAACGGTGGACGATAATGGTAAGACCATTTCTAATTCCTATTCGTACGTTTACCACTTTAAATTTGTGAGAACGGACGGAAAGGTCCAAAACATGGAATATGAACTAATGGGTTCAGATCCGAAACCATTTACTCCTAACTCATACGTTAAAGCTAAAATTTCTCAAAAACGAGTAATTAACGGGCCTAACGAAGTGAAAGCGGACCAAGTTCCAAGTGATGTGAAAGCTAAGCTTAATAATTAATGAAAACTGAAGTGTTAAAATTAGCATTTTTCAGTAAAGGGAGTAGAATATAAGTTGTTGATACGAACTTTTAGTAAGTAATTTGCTGATGTGAATTGCTAAGGAGGAATGAATATGCCAACAATTAATGTAACACCAACAATGTTGGAATACCTTAAGACTAAAGGAATTACTGATAAAGAGTTGATTTTGATCACGGATGACGCTGGGGGCAAGTACTCACTAAATGGTGGGTCCTGTAGCTTAGGGGCTAACTTCACCATTATCGTGTTGGATCAGCCGGACCCAGATTATCAATTGAAAATGGAAAATAACGCTGACCTTCACATGTGGACTTCTAAATACGATACGATGTTTTTTGAATCTGGTTTAACGCTAGATTACAAGAATCACAGTGTTGAAATTAGGGATAACGCCCATATTTTGGATAACGCAGTCCAAATTGCTAACGGGCAGGAAGTGCTTAATGCTGCTGGTAAAGGGATGCAAGCTAGTGGTGGTAATTGCTAAATAATATTTTGACCGATGTTAACAAAACATCGGTTTTTTATTTGTTAAATTCAGAGTAATGGTTTATTGTTGCCTCAAGGGGTGATCAAATGTTAACCATTAAAAAAACAGCAGAATTAAGTAGCACGGAACTTATTGAAATTATGAAACAGCGGGTGGCGGTTTTTGTAGTGGAACAAAACTGTCCCTACCAAGAAGTTGACGATGCTGATTTTAACGATTGGCACATTATTTTGCACGAACACGAACACATTCAAGCCTATGCGCGAGTCATCGATAAGGGTGATTACGTTACCTTTGGCCGCGTGTTAGTTGCTGAACCATTTCGGGGTCAAGGATTAGGTCGTCAGATTGTTAGTGCGGCCTTAGAAATGATCGCCGATAATTTTACTGGACGCCCAATCAAGATTCAGGCCCAGGCTTACTTACAAAAATTTTATGAATCGTTTGGCTTTCAAGCCACGTCAGCAGTGTATTTAGAGGACGATATTCCACACTTGGACATGCAAAAAATTAATTAAAAAAGGAACAGCGACCAAATGGTCAAGTTGTTCCTTTTTATTAGGCTTATTAATATTAAAAGTTAGTCTACAAACTTAACTGCAGTACCGTACGCAGTCACGGTTTCCATCCCCGCATCAATTGAATCGGTATCGTAACGCATCATAACTACGGCGTCAGCGCCCATTGCGGCCGCATTTTGTCGTAATCTGTCAACGGCGGTGTCTCGAGTTTCAGACATCAATTCAGTGAAGGCTTTAATTTCCCCACCAATTACGCTCTTTAGGCCGGCACCAATGTTTTTAACAACGTTTTTAGATTGGGTGGTCAAGCCGAAAACTTCGCCAATTACTTCATAATTTTTACCAGGAATATTTTCAGTGGTAACTACTAAAATTTGTGCCATAATATTATCTCCCTTACTGGATGTGATTTATTAATCCAACAGTACCATAGCGGTTATTTAGAAACAAATAAAACGCCGTGGAAATTTTAGACTGGCGACGGTTTGCTATAATAAAAGCAATTAATTTTTGTAAAGGAGGCCTCTTCATGTCATTTTCTATAGAAATTGTTCCTCCTAGTAGTCCAGATAAAGTGCCGGATTATGAAGAAATGTTGGCTGGATTAGCAGATTTACAGCCCACTTCGGTGGCAGTTACTTTGGGTGCCGGGCAGACCACAACTGCTAAAGAGGCTAGTTTAGTGACCTTAACTAGGGTGCAAAACCAAATGGGGCTGCCGGCGATTGCCCATTTGACTGGCCTCTATGAAACTAAAGCCAGTGTTACCGCCTTTTTAGAACGATTGAGAACCATTAACGTCCATCAGATAATGGCGTTGCGGGGAGATTACCAAGCTGATCGACAAGTGGGGGACTTCTTACATGCTAGCGACTTAATTACCTATCTTAAAACTCAAGGTGATTTTCAAATTAGTGCGGCTTGTTATCCGGCTGGTCATGCGGAAGCTGATTCATTGGCAGCAGATTTGCAGTATTTGCAGTTGAAGGTAGCAGTTGGCGCTGAGCGATTAATTTCGCAAGTTTTCTTTGATAATCAGGTCTTCTATGATTTCACTGATCGGGCGCAAACTGCTGGCATTAACGTCCCAATTGTGGCCGGAGTTATGCCGATTTTGAGTTTGCATTTGGTCGAGATTTTGACTACTAAAATGGGACTAACGTTAACGCCAACGTTAGAACAGTTGGTTTCCAGATATGGTGACGATCCAGTAGCCTTTCGCCAAGTGGGATTGGAGTTTACGCAACGGCAAATTGAAGATTTACAAACTCATCAAGTTGCTGGGATCCATCTATTCACCATGAATGATTTGGCGGCCACCAAAGCCCTTTGCGGTCTGAATTGACAACCAGGTTATAATTAAAGACAGCGAATATCGAAGCATGAGGAGATTTTTTCATGAAACAAATTGTAACTGGGATTGTGGCCCACGTGGACGCAGGCAAAACCACGTTATCAGAGGCACTGCTGTACCAAACTGGAACTGTCAGACAACTAGGGCGAGTGGATAACGGTGACGCCTTTTTGGATTCTGATAGTTTGGAACAAAAACGCGGTATTACGATTTTTTCTCATCAAGCCAACTTGCAATACGAAGATTTAGCGTTAACACTGCTAGATACTCCGGGACACATGGATTTTGCTAGCCAAACGGAGCAGGTCTTAAGTGTTTTAGATTATGCAATCTTGGTGGTTTCAGCTACCGATGGGGTGAGAGGTTACACTAGAACCCTGTGGCATCTGCTGGAACGTTACGAAATTCCAACCTTCATTTTTGTTAATAAAATGGATGTGCCCGGAGTTGACCGCAATGCTGTTTTACAAGATTTACAAACTAATTTAGCGGATGGTTGCGTAGCCTTTGACACCGCTGAATTAACTGAGGCAACTCAAGAAGAAATTGCGATGCAGTCCGAAAAAGCGTTGGATGAGTTCATGGAAGTAGGGGAGTTGAGCGAGCAAACCGTTCAACGGTTGATTCAAAACCGCCAAGTTTTTCCAGTTTATTTTGGCGCAGCCTTGAAGTTGGCAGGCGTTACTGAGTTACTGGCTGGAATGGCGAAATGGACACTTGAAACGCGAACCGAACGCGAATTTGGCGCGCGGGTGTTCAAAATTTCTCGTGACGATCACGGTGAGCGCTTAACCTGGTTAAGGGTGACTGGTGGCGACTTACAACCGAAAATGATGGTAATGGACAAGCAAAAGATTAACCAGTTAAGAACATATAACGGAATTAAGTTTGCGAACCAAACGCGAATTAACGCGGGACAAGTTTGCGCTGTGACTGGCTTAACTGGAACGTATCCCGGCCAAGGCTTAGGCAATCAAGTTGACTCCTTGAGCCCAATGCTCCAACCGGTTTTAAACTATGCGGTCCAACCCGAAACCGTAGATCTACAAACCACTTTGGCAGCATTACGGGAACTCGAAGATGAAGATCCCCAATTGCACGTCCAGTGGGACAGCCATTTGCAAGAAATTCGGGTGCAATTGATGGGGGCCGTGCAACTAGAAGTACTACAACAGCTTTTGCTAGCCCGGTTTGGGTTACAGGTGCAATTTGGTGAAGGCAGCATTTTATATCGCGAAACCATTACCGAAACCGTAGAAGGAGTCGGGCACTTTGAACCCCTTAGACATTATGCGGAAGTCCACTTATTGATGGAACCGGCTCCGGCTGGCAGTGGCCTAGAATTCGTGGCGGATTGCCCGGTAGACGTGCTCGGCAAAAATTGGCAACATCAAGTGATGGCTAATTTAGCTGCTAAGGAACAACTGGGCGTACTAACTGGTTCCCCATTGACCGATGTTAAGATCACCTTGATTAACGGAAGAGCCAGCAACGTCCATACCGTGGGCGGGGATTTTCGTGAAGCTACCTGGCGAGCAGTTCGCCAAGGATTGATGCTATTGAAACAACGAAATGTGTGCCAGTTACTAGAACCCTGGTATCAATTTAGATTGGAGATCGGTAGTGACCAAGTGGGGCGCGCCTTAAACGATATTCAAAAAATGAACGGGACCTTCGAAGCGCCCACTAATGCTGGTAATGCGGAAATGGTTACGATTGTTGGAACTGCGCCGGTTTCTGAGATGCAAGAGTACTCTCAGGATGTTAATGCTTATACTCATGGGCAAGGACAGTTAGAGTGCGTATTTGCCGGTTACCAGCCATGTCATAACGCAGCCGAAGTGGTAGCAAACACTGATTACGACCCAGTGGCAGATGTCGCTAACACCCCGGATTCCGTCTTTTGCGCCCACGGTGCTGGTTATCCAGTAAAATGGGACAAGGTACCAGCGATGGCGCATGTGGGATATTTACAATAAAAAAACACCAGTAATGATCTAGCTAAAAAGATCATCGCTGGTGTTTTTATTTGTATGACTGAACCGATTGCAATTTTCCTTGGACTACAATCCGGTCTGGTTCGTTCCAACGCCAAGAGGCGCAAGTGATAAGGGTGATTAACTTACGTCCTGGTTGATCATCTAAGACTTCCACGTCGTCTTTATCGACAATTTGATTGCTAATGGCTTGGTAGGTGTAGACCTTTTTCATGTCAGTAATGATAATGCGGTTGCCCTTTTGGACGCGTTTGATCGGGGAAAATAAAATGCGGGTGTTGGTCATATAATGACCAGCTAGGGCGTAGTTGCCTTCTCCCATTTTTTGGTCGGGTTTTAAAGTTCCGGCCCCGCGTACTAAAACGGCGTTACTAACCCCGATGCCAATTGGTAAATACAAGCCCACGGCGGGAATCATGAGGCGGCCGGCTGGATAATAATTAGAGCTTCCACCTTTATAGCCACTAGTATCTTTATTAGAACTGAAGCTTTTAATGACATCTTGAGCTTGATAATTAGCGACGGCGACAGGATTTAGTTGCCCAGTTTTAGCGTAGTTAAAATCATCGCTTTGACTACGATTTTGGCGTTCCACTTTAGCTGCTTTAGCGATTTTATCAGCTGTTATGTCATCGTATTCTTTTTTACCCAGGTGCTTGATGGCTGGTGATTCAGTGAGAGCCACGGTTAAAATAATGATCCCAATCAGAAAGGTAAGGATTAACAGCCAAGAAGCTGGATGTTTGGAATGTCTAGATTTCATCTGAATCACCTCCTTTACGGTTCCGGAAGTAACGGATTAATCGGTAGATGAGGTAAGCGACTACTGCAACCCCTAATGCCACCATCAAAATCTTGTACCAGTCCCAAACAAAATGGGCCTTAGGAATCGACTTGGATTCGTTAGGAATGCGGTGCCCAGTAACTAAGAGCCGATGGGTGTTGATCATGTAAGGGGTACAGGTCATCAGAGTCACTTGGTTAGTCTGAGGATCTCGCTGAACCGGGTTAGCAGTGGTTGGCTTGATGGTCTTGATATTATCAACTTCATAAGTCATCAACCCATAAGCGTTTTTGAGGTAAAACTTATCGCCGACTTCTAGACGGGGTAAGTCAGTAAATAACTGGGCTCCTGGCAATCCCCGGTGAGCGGTAATTAAACTGTGTTGGTTTTTCTTACCTATGGGAACGTCGGTGCCTTGAACTAAGCCAGCGTAACGATTTAGGGTCTTATCACTAGTCCCTGGGAAAACCGGTAGTTCCACGTCAATTGCTGGAATGGAAATAAAGGCGAGGGGATCTGTCCCGTAAGCGGTGCTAGAATGATCGCCGAAAGGATCGTTAACGGTCTGCTGTTGGTAAGTTTGCTGCTTGAGAAGGCTTTGTTGTGCTTCTTTAAGTTTCTTTTTACTTGCGTATTGTAGACTAGTTTTATATTCATTAAGGGTGCCTTGTTGGCGAAGAGAGGTATAGTAGTTGCTAACCATGGGGAAACTAAGTAGCCCCAGGCCAAGAATGAATAATAGGATTGCGAGCCATTTGCGCATGGTTAGTTCCTCCTCTCGGATATGTAGAACGAAGCCGAAGCCTCGTTATTAATCTATTGAATTATACGTTGCGTTGCTTCTTGTAGTAAAGGTAACCTGAACCACCCATTAATGCTAAACCAGCGATAACGAAGAGCCAGATACCCATGCCACCGGTGATAGGAAGTGAGTAGCGTTTGTTTTTAATGAGTTGGTCTTTGGAACCCATTTCAAAGTTAAGTTGTGAGTCGTTAGCAGCTAATTTTGCATAGCCTGATGGTGCTTGGGTTTCAACTAAGGAATACTTAGTTACTTTTCCTTCAGCATCGTTGCGTTTGTCATAAACGTAAGGAATACCAGTAAAGCCGAATGTTCCATCATCTTTTGATACTAATTGTGTAGATGCTTTGGCTTCATCTATAGTTCCCCAGCCAGTAAATTCGTAAGAGTTATTAAATTTAGCGTATTCTGTGGTTGGGTTTCCACTTTCGTCAAAACTTTCTTTCTTAACGATAAATTTAGCACCTTCTAGTAATTTAGTATTTTCATCTGCATCCACTTTGATAAAGTCAGCGCCACCTGTAATTAGGTAGTTTTTAACCTCGATACCAGTAACGTTTCCACTTTTATCTTTAGTAATAATGAAGTAATCGTTATTTTTTTGACTAGTAGTAATGGTACCATCTTCAGCTACAGTAAAATTCATAGAAATTGGATTTTCAGCTTTCATTTGTTGGTACCAAGGAATAGATGAAATGGAAGTTTCTGTTATGGTGTATTCGCCTGGAGCCAAGTTACCAAAAGTGATATTACCATTGGCATCTGTAGTTACTTTTTTATTGTAACCACTGCTATTTGTAATAGTAAACTCAACATTTTCAAGCTCTAATAAGTTTGTAATGTTGGTTGGAGCTAATGGGTCAATTCCTTTTTTAGTTAATTGAGTTGTGGTGTCTTTAGGGAACAGGTTCTTAGCATATAGGTGAGCAGTACCGCTCACACCAGTGATTGGTAAGTTAAAAATTAATGGGGCAGAGATTGAAGTGATATCTGTTAAGTTAGCTGCCTTAGTTTCTAAAATCAAGTAAGTTCCATTGTTGGTGATGTTATTAAATTCAAGAATCCCTGAACTATCTTGTAATGTTAGAGCTTTTGAGTTAGTTAAGTTGTTATTTGCAGTATTAGTCTCAATGAAATCATTTTGATTGTCTATAATCTCTGAAGGGGTGGTTGCTCCTTTTTTGATTTGAGAAATTAAAGCATCACGAGCTGTAGCATATTCCGCTTCTGTCATGTTATCTGGATCTAATAAACCTTTACCAACTTTGAAGATTGTAAATTCAACATTACCGTTTTTAGTAGCATCGTATGGTGTCATCCCGTTTAAAGCTTCACCAGTTAACTCGCTACCAGTATTGGTAATAGTTTTACTTGAGTCGGTGTTAAACATCTTGTGCAACTGGATATTTACGTTTTCATCTGGTGCTGGAGTACTTTTAACCTCTGCGCTTGCGTTAATTGCAGATCCACCGACAAACATCAGGGCGGTGACTGCTAACGTCCGTAGTATTTTTTTGAATTTCATGGTCTTATCCTCCTCTTGAGTGAGTGCGCCGAATGGCGAGAGACAGTGAGATAGAGATTAATCCAATAATGACAATCCAGATAATTCCGGATCCCCCCGTAACAGGTAAGCTGTAATGAGTGTTTTCGATTTTCTTGATCTGAGCATCACCTCCTGAATCTTTGTTAACTATGAATATAGTTGGATTTGAATCTAATGAATAACCGTTTGGAGCTTCAACCTCGATTAATTCATAAGTGTTATACGGTAAGCCACTGATACTAATGAGTCCATCCGTATTACCAACAGATTTACTTTCCAATACTGTAGCTTTATCTTGGCTTGCTACTGTACCGGTCATTTTACCGTTAGCATCAAAGGTTAAATAGTCGTTACCGTGTTTAACTACAAACTTGGCTCCATTTAATCCGTTTTTGGATGCGCTATCAATTTTTTGGAAGTTGTAACTACCGCGAGTAATGGTGTTATTAACCGTAATAGTTTTATCTGAAATAGTTGCCTTTGGATTATCAGAAATTGTCCACTTCTTATTTTCTTTATCGTATGAAATAGTTATAGCGGGAACTAGTGGATCGTAACCATTCATAGTATTTTCAGTTAAAATGTACTTCTTAGAGCGGTCCAAGTCGATTAAACTAATTGTGCCGTCTGCGCCAGTAGTATATTCAGTACCATCTCCAGTTGCGCCTTCTTCCTTAAGGTTAAAGGTGGCGCCTGGAAGAAGGTTATACTGACCAGGATTCCAGGGATTTTCACCTTTCTTAACTAATGTGAGATTGTCTGTATCAATAACAAATTTAGTAACTACCTCGTTAGTATCATTGTCCCAAGTATAATCAACTCCAGAATCAAATTTAACGTTAGCCTTATTAGTAAATGTACCAATAAATTTTTCTGAGAACGTAACTTTCATCTGAATGGCGAAGTGGCCACCATTAAACTCTAAAGCTTCAATTTCTTTGTTAGAAAGAGAGTAAGTTATAGATTGACCTACAATATTGATATTCCCTTTGGTAGCAGTTACGAGATTACCATCGGTATTGTAGAGCCTGATATTTGAACTTGTAACGCTCATCCCTTCTGGCAAGGTGTCAGTAAAAATGATTTTGTTAGGCTTAGCGATTGATTTATCTGGAATATTGTAAGTTTTTTGATAAATGGTGTAGTAAAAACTATTCATGTTTTCATCATTTCTATCAATTGTTACTTTATCCAAATTATTATTATCTATACCAATGTTTTCAGTTCGGTGAACAGTTTTAATTGGTTTTTCTGGTTTCAATGGCCTTATAGAGCCACTAGAAATGGATTGCCAAGTAAAACCATAATCACTACGGAGTTTGAATTTATGGGTTACACCAGAAATAGGGAAGGATACGGCTCCTTGTTCATAGTCAGTAGAACCTAAAAAGTCACCCCATTGATTTGCGCCTGAGTAGTCATGCCCTTTTTCCCAAACTCCCTCACCGATACCTTCGTACCAGCCATTATATTTACCATTGCTATCATGCCCTTTTTTAACTAAAGATTCATCTGAAAGAATTCCTTCAATGTAATTGCCATTTTCATCTACAGTGTTAGTACCAGCCCATTCATTACCATTGGAATTTCCATTAAGAGATCCAAAGGTAATAAATGATTTATTACTGTCTGTGCCAGGACTTACAGATAGTGCTTTTGTGCCATCGGCAGTAGTAAAAGTAATATCGATATCGAAACTTTCAATATTGTTGTAAACTAATCCGGAATAAAAGTTATTAGAAAAATCGATATATTTATTTGAAGTTCCGGTAGGTTGCTTACTACTATATTTAATATTGGAGATTTTTATGATAGCTCCCATTTGCTGAGCTAGCGTTTCTTCAGCATTATCTTCGTAGTAAACACCAACGTTATCGTATTTAACGTAGAATGATGCATTACTTTGATTCGTCGGAAGCTTTACAGCATAGGCTTTAGACTGCATGGTATCGTTAGGATTACTAGGATCTTTAACATATGTTTTATATGACTTATAGTAGTCATTTTCATAAGATGCATCATTCCAATAGCCACCGTCTAAATTTGTTTTGTCGCCGTAAATAACAGATCCTGGGATATTTTTTGTATCAATACTCAATTTGCTTGACCAACTATCAGCAGAAACTTGAGTTCGATAAACATCCAGTTTATCATCAGGAACTTTTACTGTTTCAGAAGGTGTGATTGCTTGTGGCTTTATAGTCTTCTGCTCCTCACCATCTTCATCATCTGCTTCCTCTGTAGCTTCTGCTTTGGTAGAGCTACTTTCCGCTTGTTTCTTAACTTGTCTGGCAGTTACTTGTTTTTGAGATGCCTTACTTGCCACCTTTTTGTTGGTGTTGGTAGGTTCTTCTTTAGTAACTTCTTTTGAAGTAGAAGTGTTTGAGGACTGTTCTTCAAACACAGAACTAGAATTTGGATCTGCAATTTTTGATTCTTGATTATTGTTACTCAAGTTAAATTCAGGAATGTCGTATTTTTCCTGATCATGATTCAATAATAGTTGGAGCTTTAATTTGTCGGCAGTAGTTTGATAATTGATTGCTAGAGGAACTTCTAATGTTACGGTTTGAGCTTTTGAAGTTATATTTTCCACCATTAGTCGTTCTTGGTTATCCTTATCAAGGTCAGCCTTAATTTGTTTTTCATCAATCTTTATTTCTGACTCGTCATCAAAATTAGCTTGTTCATTATCAGCCAACTCTAAATTGACCTCTTCGTCTGCATCAAGGTCTAAGATTATTGATAACTTTGCTTGATCTGATTTTGAGTCACTTATCTTTTCAACAGTCGCATTTTTGATAGTTGGGCCACGTTCCTGAGCTTGAATAATTACTAGCGGAAACGGTGCCGCAATGACCAAAAAACTTAAAAAAAACACAATTCGGAGCCATTTTTTCATGAGGAGTACCTCCATTTCGAAAGTGGTTAGGGATTGCTTTATTAATTTATGGTGATGATAACAAATAAATGTGGGCAAAATGTGACTGAAATATGTTTATAATTAAAGCGTAATCGAAACCCTTACATAACAATGGTTAATGGCCTATCACAATTTCAAAAGATGTTATAAGCACAAGTAATAATAAAAGAGGAGTGTGGTTATAAGGTCATTTCATGACTTTTGCCCCCCTCCTTTTTAATTTAAAATTTATTTTCCCTCTAAAAATACGGCGCCAAGTTAAGGAACTGAGCTGACAATTCCTTAAATAATGTGTGTGCTAAAATGTTTTTAACTTATTAAAGGAGTAATCTAGAATGGATTTTTACACTTATCAATACCTCCAAAACAATCAAAATAATTGGCAATATGTTCATATCGGCGTGATTATTATTTTGGTGATTTTATTCATTGCCTTTGGGATTAGGTACCTAAAAAATCGGTGGGACGTTAAATATAAAGACTTAACCATTATTGTGGGGGTCCTGTGTTTGCTGATTGTGGGGATTCAGGCTAATGATTATACGAATTTGCGTAATTCCATTAAACAAACCGGTCAGGTTACGCAGATAGTGCAACAGGTGGCGACCAAACTAAAGGTGAAGCCCCAACGGGTATTGATTAATGCCACTCAACTTAATAACACTACTAACTTATTAGTTAAAACTCCTAAGGGCTATTTTCGTCTTTTGTTTAGCGAGGATGGCACTCAGTTTGTATTAGAAAAAATTCAACTATCTCATCCCGAGATTAAAATTCAGGAGGATTAATTATGTTCACCTATTCAGACATTATTCTTAAGCTAATTGTCGGTTTTTTATTTATCACCTTTTTAATTAATTTTACCGGTAAGGGCAATCTGGCTCCCACTTCGGCTCTGGACCAAATGCAAAACTACGTCTTGGGTGGCATTATCGGTGGGGTGCTTTATAATCCGGCAATTACGCTGACCCAATTTGTGGTGGTTTTGCTCATCTGGTCCCTGTTAATTTTAGTTACCCGTTACGTTAAGACCCATGTCCACTGGGTGGGAAAGTTGATTGATGGTGAGCCGGTCACGATTATTAAAAACGGACGGATTTTGGTAGATAACTGTTTGAAGGTTAATTTATCCGCTAAAGAAGTCGATTTTAAGCTAAGAACCGCTGGGGTTTATAACATTAGCGAGGTCAAACGAGCTATTATCGAACAAAATGGCAGTCTCACCGTCCTCAGACAGGGGGATGGCAGTATTCGTTATCCGGTAATCGTTGATGGTCAAATTGATAACGATGTCTTGGAAATTATGGGTAAAGACGAGAAATGGCTTACCCAAGTTTTGGCTCAACACGGGGTTACCAATGTTAAAGATGTTTTCATGGCGACCTTTAAAAATAACGAACTCCAGGTGGTTCGATATACTGAAAATGATTAATGAAAATAGGTAGTAACAAAACGGTTTACTTCCACACCATAGAATTTAAAAGTAGCTAAACCCTTGTTCTTGAATTGAAAACGCTATAAGATGAATACTAAATTATTTAGGAGGTTGTCATGACACAAAACGGGCATTTATACGAAACATTTCAACCAGAGCATTATGACTTAAATATCGATATTAACCGGGCTAAGAAAAAAATCGCTGGGACTTCAACGATTACTGGGAACGCGGTGGACCCAACCATTGCGGTGCACCAAAAATACTTAACGATTGAATCCGTCATGGTGGATAACCAAGAAGTAACGTTTGAAACCGATGATGAAGCGGAATTAGTGCGCATTAATTTGCCAAGGGCGGGGAAGGTAACCGTGATGATTGCCTATGAAGCACCCTTAACTGACACGATGATGGGGATTTATCCTTCATACTATGAACTAGATGGCAAACGCCAAGAAATTATTGGGACCCAGTTCGAAACTACGGCAGCTCGACAAGCCTTTCCTAGCGTTGACGAGCCAGAAGCCAAAGCTACTTTTGACTTGGCAATTAAATTTGATGAAAAACCTGGTGAAACCATTTTGGCTAACATGCCGGAAGTGCGTGAAGAAAATGGCGTTCACTACTTTGACACCACTAAACGGATGTCGACTTATTTAATCGCGTTTGCCTTCGGTGATCTTCAAAGCAAACAAACTACTACCAAAAGTGGAGTTAAAATCGGTGTCTACTCCACCAAAGCCCATGATATTAATGAGCTCGATTTTCCGTTAGACATCGCTAAACGCTCAATTGATTTTTACGAAGAATACTACGAAACTCCATACCCATTACCCCATTCTTGGCAGTTAGCCTTACCAGACTTCTCCGCCGGAGCAATGGAAAACTGGGGTTTGGTCACCTACCGTGAATCTTACCTATTATTTGACCCAGCCAATGCTTCCATGGCTACCAAACAACACGTGGCAACTACTATCACCCACGAACTAGCTCACCAATGGTTCGGGGATTTGGTAACCATGAAGTGGTGGGATGATCTGTGGTTGAACGAAAGTTTTGCCAACATGATGGAATACGTGGCAGTAGATGCCTTAGAACCAGATTGGCATATTTGGGAAACTTTCCAAACTTTAGAAGTACCACGGGCTTTGCAACGGGATGCTATTGATGACGTTCAACCCGTTCACGTGGCGGTTGAAGATCCCGCTGAAATTGCGGCGCTGTTTGACAGTGCCATCGTTTACGCTAAGGGTTCGCGGATGCTGGTAATGGTCCGTTCCTTAATTGGTGATGAAGCCTTACGTTCTGGCTTAAAGAACTATTTTGCAGCCCACCACTACGGTAATGCTACCGGTGCTGATCTATGGGCAGCGCTAGAAGAAGCTTCCGGTCAAAACGTGGGAATGATTATGAATTCCTGGTTAGAACAACCTGGTTACCCAGTAGTATCTGCCTCCGTGGTTGACGGTCAATTAACGTTAAGTCAACAACAGTTCTTTATCGGAGATGGCAAAGACCAGGGACGTATCTGGCAAATTCCGTTGAACGGTAATTATGATGTGGTGCCAACCATTATGGCCGGCAAAGAAATTAAGTTGGGTGACTATCAGGAATTGCGGCAACAAGCCGGGCAGGCGTTTAGATTAAACGTCGGCAATAATTCCCATTTCATTGTGAAGTATGATGAAACCTTGTTGAACGACTTATTGAGTGAAATGGCTGACTTTGATGCCATCACCCAATTACAGTTCTTACAAGATTTACGGTTATTAGCGGAAGGTCAACAAATCAGTTTTGCAAAAGTCATCCCATTACTACAACAATTTGCAGCCAGTCATTCGGCAATTGTCATTACCGCTCTTTACCGAATTACTACCGACCTCAAGAAATTTGTAACACCAGATTCTGCTGAAGAACAACATTTACAAGCCTTCTTAGGTCAATTAAGCAAGGGACAAGTGGAACGGTTAGGGTTGACTAAACGCGATAGCGATACGCCTGAAGATTTAGTAATCAGACCCGCGGTTATAAGCGCCGCCTTGTATGCGCAGGATAAAGCAATGATTGCCCAAGTCCATGAATTATTTAATGAACATCAAGCTGACTTGATTAATTTGCCGGCAGAAATTCGGGCTTTAACGATCAGCAATGAAATTAAGCATTACAACAGTATGAAATTATTTGATCATCTAATGGACTTGTACCGCAAGTCTAGTGATGCCAGCTTTAAGGCGGATTTACAAGTAGCCTTAGCTGAAACTCCAGATGCTAAACAAGTGGCTAAGTTGATTGAAGATTTTGAAAAACCAACGATCATCAAGCCACAGGATTTACGGGCTTGGTTCCCAGCGGTCTTAGCTAATGATGCTGGTCAACAGGCAGCTTGGGATTGGATCCGCAACGATTGGGGTTGGATGCAAAAGACGGTTGGTGGTGACATGGAATTTACTGGTTTTATTACTTCAATTGCCAATATCTTCAAGACGCCAACGCGGTTACAAGAGTTTAAGGACTTCTTTATCCCTAAACTCAACACTCCAGGATTAACCCGTGAAATCACGATGGATGAACGAATCATTGTTGGGCGAGTGGCGTTAATTGAAGCGGAACAAGCAGCAGTCAATGATGCATTTGCTGCTGAAAGTAAATAAGCCAACTGACTTTATTAACCAGAAACTTCAATCGCAAACCTACCGCACCATGCCCGTTATCATGGGATTGTGGTGGTTAGCGATTCGAAATTATTAATCGGGTTATCAGAAAAAACACTACCCAAAAATTAAATTTCGTGTTAGGTTAAATTAACTAATCAATTGAATATCGTAACTTTAAATTAGTCCCGTGAGGCTAGGAAGTTGAAGGTTTAAATACCAGTGGCAAAATTAAGAAACCACTGTAAATTAAACGGACCAAATACTAGCCTCTTGTCTCTTGTAGACCTGAGGCTTTTTTAGTGCTTGTTTTTAAGTAAAGTTCGTTATTTTACGCAAAAAAATAAATTTAAACGGTATATAAGCCTTTAAAACGGTAAAACACGAACTTGAATCGAAAAATAAATTGACTAAGTTCGTTTATTGGGGTTAGGATGGGATGTGAATCAAATACACTATTGGAGGGACCACTTGATGAGATTTAATCACCGTGCCAAATATGGAGTCGCTATTATTTCCTTGCTATTACTATCTGTCGGCTTGACGGGTTGTGGCAAGTCTAGTGCCAAAAAGGGGGATTATACTCCTAAGAAGTTAACCGTTGAATTCGTGCCTTCGTCCAATGCTGGTACCATCGAAGCTAAGGCCAAACCATTAGAAGGCCTACTGAAAAAGGAACTGGGGATTCCCGTTAAGGTAGCTGTTTCTACGGATTACAACACGATCGTAGAAGCTATGGGGTCTAAAAAAGTCGATGTTGGTTATCTCCCACCTGATGCTTATGTTTTGGCACATAAACAATACAATGCCAAGGTTTTATTACAAGCTCAACGTTACGGGGTTAAGGAACCTAACGATCAATCAACCGGCAAATTAGTTGATTACTATCGTTCTCAAATTTTGGTCCGGAAGGATAGTGGCATTAAAGATATTCAAGATTTAAAGGGCAAAACAATTGCAACCCAGGATACTACCTCAACTGCCGGTTGGATTTATCCAGCCGTAGAAATGCTAAACCACGGGGTTAATATTAACAAAGACGGAATTAAGACCGTTCAAGTGAAGGGTCACGATCAAGGGGTTCTGTCGGTTTATAACAAAAACACCGATGCAGCCTTTGTTTTCCAAGGAGCCCGGTTATTAGTACAGGGCGATGAACCAGACGTCATGAAAAAGGTAGTGCCAATTTATACCACGGGCAAAATTCCTAACGATACCATTACGGTTCGTGGTGATATGAGCTCTAAGTGGCAAAAGAAGATCTCCAAAGCGTTTAAAGACATTGCCAAAACCAAAAAAGGGCACCAAATCATCTCGAGCGTTTACAGTCATGAAGGTTACGTCGACTCTAAGGACAGCAACTTCGATATCATTCGTAAATACGATAAAGAAGCTACTAAGTTAGATAAATAAAACCCCAAAACTGTGATTGTAAAATTAATACTGAAAATGGCTGCTGAAATATTCCGAATGGAGATTATTTCCAGCCATTTTTTTGGAGGAAAAGGGAAATGGATGCAAAACCAATTATTGAATTTAAAGACGTCAATAAAATTTACGATAACGGCACGGTGGGCTTAAAAGATATTAATTTGACGGTGAAGCCGGGCGAATTTTTGGTGGTAGTCGGATTGTCGGGGGCTGGCAAAAGTACCTTGATGCGAACCATCAATAAAATGCATAATCCTAGTTCTGGCAAGGTGTTAGTTGATGGAGTGGAAGTAACAAACCTTAAAGGACGGTCATTGCGAGAACTTCGCCGCAAGATTGGCATGATATTTCAAAACTTTAACTTGGTGAAACGAACTAGCGTGGAACACAACGTTTTGTCCGGTAAAATTAGCTACTATCCCACTTGGAAGAGTATCTTGAACTTGTATAGTAAAGCCGATAAACAACAGGCCGCTGTGGCGTTAGACCGGGTAAACTTACTCGAAAAAATTTATATGCGGGCTGATGAATTGTCCGGGGGCCAACAACAACGGGTAGCGATTGCCCGAACTTTGATGCAAGATCCCAAAATTATTTTGGCCGACGAACCAATTGCTTCCCTGGATCCGTTGACCACTCAAGCAGTAATGAACGACTTGAAAAGATTGAACGAAGAAGACGGCATTACCGTGGTGGTGAACTTGCATTCGGTTCCGTTAGCTTTACAGTATGCGGACCGCATTATTGGGATGCGCGGGGGGCAATTAGTTTACGATCAGCCGATTGACCAGGTAACTGAAGACGCCTTAAGCGCCATTTATCAACCGATTTAGGAGGACCTCCATGGAAGTCATGAAAAAACTCCCCCACCAATCCTGGGGGCAAAAGTATCACGTCAAAACGGTTAGTGTAACGGTCGTCATTATTGGGTTAGTAATTTTATCTGCCAAGGTGGCGGGCGTGGACGTTGCCATGTTCTTTACTAACTTAGATCAATTTACTGATTTATTAGTTCGAATGTCACATCCAGATTGGAGTTACATCGCCATTATTTGGCAGCCGATTTTAGAAACAATCCAAATGGCGGTAATGGGGACCACGATTGGGACGTTGTTTGCCATCCCCTTTTCCTTCTTGGCAGCTAGTAATATCGTTAAAAACTCCTGGGCGCACGGACTAATTCGTTTCTTCTTGGATTTAGTTCGGACCTTACCAGACTTACTGTTAGCGGCGATCTTTGTGGCCATCTTTGGCATTGGTTCCACCGCTGGGGTAGTGACCTTAGCAATTTTCTCGTTTGGGATGGTTTCTAAATTGTTTTACGAAGTAATCGAAACGATTGATGAAGGCCCCATTGAAGCGTTGGAATCAGTAGGCGCGCGGAAATTACAAATCATTCATTTCGCGGTGGTGCCCCAAGTAATGAACCAATTTATCAGTTACTTTTTATACACATTAGAGATTAACGTGCGGGCTTCAACGGTGTTAGGTTATTTAGGAGCTGGCGGGATTGGGGTTTATCTGCAACGGTCACTCAATGAATTTAATTACAGCCAAACGGCGGTTATTATTTTGATGACGTTGGCAGTCGTTATCGTGATTAACGGAATTAGTAATTATCTAAGGGAGCGGTTAATTTAATGACAAAATCACCAGAACTAAAAATAGAAAAAAACTACTATGACCGCTACGGTTGGTTACTTTGGGCGTTTATTATCTTAGTGATTTATGGTTGGGCGTTAAAGGGGCTAAAATTAAGTGGAATTCAGGATTCGGCAGGCCCGGTGTCCAAATCTATTTTGCACGGTATTTTTCATCCGGATTGGGCCTACGTTTACAACGGTAGTGGGGAAGATTTGGTTTCGTTAATTGGTCAAACCCTGGCGATTGCCTTTTTAGGAACCATTATTTCAGCAGTGATTAGCGTGCCCTTTGCCTTTTGGGCGGCCCGAAGCAAAACTGAAAAATGGTATCTCCGTTCTGGCAGCGGCAAGTTAGTGCTCACTTTGATTCGTACCTTCCCAGAAATTGTATTGGCAATTATGTTCATCAAAGCGGTGGGCCCGGGTTCTTACGCCGGGGTGCTAGCAGTTAGTGTGCACTCCGTGGGGATGTTAGGGAAGCTATTTAGTGAGGCTATCGAAAATATGGATGGTGGGGCTGAAGAAGCGATTGTTAGTGTGGGGGGCAATGCTAGTCAGGTGTTTATGCTGGCGACGTTACCCACGATCATGCCAGAATTTATTTCCTACACCCTTTACCGGTTTGAAATCGCCGTGCGGTCAGCTACCATTTTAGGGATGGTAGGCGCCGGCGGAATCGGGACCCCCATGTTGTTTGCCATTCAAACGCGAAACTGGCCCCGGGTCGGCATCATTTTGTTAGGGATTATTATTATGGTACTGGCCATTGACAGTTTGTCTGGCCGGTTGCGAAAGAAGTTGGTTTAATAATGAAAGTTAAAATTTTATCGACTAGTGATGTCCATGGTTACGTTTATCCCACGGATTACAGCACGCCTAATAACATTGCTGATTACGGGATGTTAAAGGCCGCCACTTTGATTAAGCAACAAAAGCAAGCAGCCGCCGCAGATGAAATCGTGATTGCCGTGGAAAATGGTGATTGGATTCAAGGCTCACCGTTAACTAGTTATGTGGCTAAACAAACCACGGCCAAACAGCAAGGCATCTTTAGCCAAATTACTAGTAACATCGGCTATGACGCGGGTGTATTAGGTAATCATGAGTTTAACTACGGCCTGGATTATTTAAGAGCGGCTGAACACTATCGTAACTATCCGCTGCTAGGTGCCAACATTGCTGGTGGACGGCAACAACAAATTGTGGACGCCCCTTACACGATTGTGAAACAAAAGGGCATTAAGGTTGCCATTTTAGGGCTAACAACTGCCTATATTCCCGTTTGGGAACAGGCTAACCATCTAACCGGATTAAATTTTAAGTCAGCACTGGAAACTGCCAAACTGTGGGTGCCGCGATTACGTGAAATGGCAGATGTGGTCGTGGTGGCCTACCATGGCGGGCTGGAGAGTGATCTAAAAACGGGGCTACCCAGTGAAAAAATCACGGCTGAAGATGAAGGCTACCGGATTTTGACCCAAGTGCCTGGAATCGATGCATTGATTACCGGTCATCAACACCGTCAAATCGCCGCAGTTTACAACGGCTTGCCAGTTACCCAGCCAGGAGAACGGGGCCGATTTGTCGGCTGTATTGAACTTCAGCTGGAGAAGAATAATGAAGTGCAAGGCTCAACTGCCACGTTACTAGCGACTGAAGAAATGATACCGGATTCGACGTTAACGCAAATGACCGCCAAGCTAGAACAAAAGGTTCAGACGTGGTTGGATCAACCACTAGGACAAGTTAATGGGACGGCAATGGCGATTGTTGATCCAATGCAGGCTAGGTTACATGGGCATCCATATTTACAGTTTATTAATCAAGTTGAAATGGCAGCCACGGGGGTCGACATTGCAGCTACGGCGTTGTTTAACAACGAAGTCCGAGGCTATGAAGCGGAAGTTACCATCCGCCAAGTCTTAAACAGTTATGGTTATCCCAATACGTTAGTCGTGGAACGGATTACCGGAGCGGATTTGAAAGCGGCTCTGGAACGGTGTGCTAGTTTTTTTGAGGTTCAAGCGGGCCAAGTAGTGGTGGCAGCGGCGTTTGTGAAACCGAAAGTGCAGTATTATAATTACGATTTTTATAGTGGCATTGATTATGAATTTGATTTGCGCCAACCGGTTGGTTCCAGGGTAACCAAGCTTAAGTACCATGGCGAAACGGTAACGGCAGAGCAAACCTTGCAAGTAGCGATGAACCAATATCGTGGTAATGGTGGCGGTGAATATGACATGTTTGGCACCGCCAAAGTAGTCAAAGAAGTGAATCTGGATATGACCGAACTAATTACCGATTATTTTGAACAAAACAACCCCGTGACGGCCACCCAACCCGAAAATTTTCAAGTTAAATGGTAAATTTGCGACTATACTAAGGGAAACGGCTTCATTAAAAATAGTGGGGTGATAGTATGAACATGGTTAATTTTAAAGGCCAAGCGGTACTGCCGATTGGACTAGGAACTTGGCATATGGGTGATGAACCGCAGCACCGAGCCACCGAAATTGCGGCCTTGCGGTCCGGAATTCAAACCGGGACGGAGTTAGGGACGTTGGCGATTGATACGGCTGAAATGTATGGCGAAGGGCGATCCGAAACATTAGTAGGGGAAGCCATTCAGCCAGTTGAGCGGCAGAAACTGTATTTAATTTCTAAGGTGTATCCCTGGAATGCTTCTGAGGATTTGTTGCCTAAGAGTTTGGACGCTAGCTTAAACCGGTTAGGTGTGGATTATTTGGATTTGTATTTACTACATTGGACCGGTAATATTCCGTTAGCGGAAACGGTTTTGGCAATGCAACGGGCCCAAAAGGCCGGCAAGATTCGGCATTGGGGTGTTTCCAATTTTGATACTAGTGATATGCAGGAACTTTGGCAGGTTCCGGATGGCGACCAATGTGTGACTAACGAGGTGCTATACAATCTGGGGTCACGGGGAATCGAATACGATTTGGTTCCGTGGCTGCAGGCTCATCAGTTACCGGTGATTGCTTATTCCCCCGTAGCTCAGGGAGATAGTTTAGGCAATGATTTAACTGCTGATCCATTGCTTAACGAAATTGCGGCTGCCCACCACGTTTCTGTTTTCCAATTACTATTAGCGTGGGTAATTCGAAACGGCGAAACGTTGGCTATTCCGCAATCTAGCAGTGCAGACCACGTTCAAAATAATTTGGCCGCGGCTAAGTTAGAATTGACCGCGGATGAGTGGCAACTGATTCAAGCAAAGTACCCAACGCCAACTAGAAAACAACCGTTAGATGTGCTGTAAAAACGTCCTATGATAATGGAGGGCACAAAAATGTGCCTTATTGCCATTTAGGTAAAACGGTATTTATAATATACCTACAAGTTCTGATAGTGGTTTTACTTGGAAAGGAAGTAGATTATGGAAAATCAAACTTTAAGTAACGGGGTTACCATCCCTATGATGGGGTTTGGAACCTACCTAATTGATAAGGCCGATGTTAAAGACATGATGCAAACTGCCTTGGATGCTGGTTACCGGCACTTTGACTTTGCCGAAATTTACGGCAATCAAGCAGAAATTGGTGACGTGTTAAGCCAAACTGATGTTGCTAGAGAAGATTTATTCTTAACTTCCAAGGTTTGGAATACTGATCAAGGTTATGAAAGTACGTTAAAAGCTTTTGATAAAGCCATTAATGACCTTCAAGTTGATTATTTAGATTTATACTTAATTCACTGGCCTAACGAAGATAACTTCCAATTGTCACTAGATACTTGGAAGGCCTTAGAAACCCTCTACAAACAAAAGAAAGTTCGTGCCATTGGGGTTTCTAACTTCTCAGAAGATCAATTAAAACAAGTTTTTGATATGGCTGAAATTAAACCAATGGTTAACCAAATTGAACGCCATCCTTACAAAACTCAAGCAGAGCTAGGGGCTTTTGATACTGCCAACGGTATTGTTAACGAAGGCTATTCTCCAATCGGTCACGGCCACTTGATTTTAGAAGATCCGGTCATTGTGGAACTTGCTGATAAGTACGGTAAGACTCCTGCTCAGGTAGTTTTGCGTTGGCAAATTGATACTGACTTCGTGGTCTTTCCTAAGTCCAGCAAACCAGCTCGAATCAAAGAGAATATTGATATCTTTGATTTTAAGTTGGACGCTGATGATATTAAAAAGATTAACGCTTTGGATCAAGATAAACATTTGAACTACGACTAAATCAAAATAGGCTTTAACCCATTTTTGCGGGTTAAAGCCTATTTTTGTAATTATAAAAAGTCCCCTAATGCTTGAGGTGTCAAGGAAACGGGGGTTATTAATCTAAGATTTTTAGGACATCGCTAACCGGTTCGCGATCGGTGTGCAGTTGGTTGATTTGGCGAGTATCGTCAACGTAACCTAATCCGATGCCCATGGCAACCGCTTCTTTAGTGGGAACGTCTAGTACGCCGTAAGCCAGTTCAGGATACTTAACGAATTCGTAGGATGGCACGGTGGCAATTCCACGATCCGTGGCTGCTAGCATCAATGTTTGAGCGAAGGCGCCCAGGTCGTAAACAGACCAGGCTAAACTGTTTTTGGGAATGGTCAAAATTGCGATCGCTGGAGCATTATATAATGCGTACTGACTGTTAGAATAGATGTATTGCATGCCATCTAAAGTCTGGGCAAGTTGCACGTTCCATTTGGCCATATTGACTTGTTCCTTAGGATGCCATTGACCTTGTGCCATAGTTTCTAAGAAGGCTTTCGGCTTCTTGTTAGCTTCATTTAAGCTTTGAAACCGGCGTTTGTATTCTGCCAAACTGTCGCCAGTAGCGATATAAACTTTCCAGGGTTGGGAATTGCCCCAGGATGGAGTTCGTTGGGCGTCTCTGACGATATCGATTAAGTCAGCTTGGGGAACAGGGGTGGACTGAAAGTCCCGAATGGCACGGCGATGATTGATCGCAGCTTGAGTTTCCATAAAAACGACCTCGCTTTGTTTTTAACTAAGTAATTGTAAGTATTTAATTTACTCCTTTTTGTTTAGATTTGTCAAAAAAGAATTAAGCTTGGTGTTAAGTCAGCGCAGAAACTTGTTATTATGATTAGTTTTGAGATAATGAAGAAGTTATTAATACAAGGAGGAAGTTAACATGCAATCACAAATGTACGCCTATTTTCACTTTATTAATGCTAGAGAAGCGATTGAATATTACCAAGAAGTTTTTGGGGCGACCAATGTGTTTCGGGTGAGTCCAGATGAGCAACAAGCTAAGGTGCTACATTTGCCTGAGAACGCTAACCTGGACAACATCACCATGAATGGCGGTTTTGACGTTTTAGGTAGCCACTTTGTGTGTGCCGATTCCTTTTCTGGAGCGCTACGAATTGGTAACCAAGTTTCCGTTATGTTGGATTTGGATGCTAACGATGAAGAGAGTGTTAAAGCGGCGGCTGAATTTTATGACCGCGTTAAAGTTAGTGGACTGGTTCAAATTACTATGCCATATACTGATCAATTCTGGGGTGGTAAGTTAGGAATCTTCACTGATGAGTATGGAATTGAGTGGATGCTGCATGTAGCTCCTTGGAATAAATGATTTTATTAGTTTAACTTGCTCCATGTAGTGGGGCTTGTTACACTAAGCTCAACTAAAGATATGTAGAAAGAAGGATCTAAATTGATAATTGCGATCGTAATCATTGCTGTTATTGTGATAGCAGCAATTTTAATTTATAACGGCATGGTTAGTGCCAGAAACTCCGTGGATGAAGCGGAGAGCCAAATTGGGGTGCAACTCAAACGACGGGCCGATTTGATTCCTAACTTGGTGAACACGGTTAAGGGTTATGCCAAGCATGAACACGATACATTTATGGATACCATTGCTGCTAGAAATGAAGGTACCAATGGTTCCACTCTTGATAACTTGGAAAGTGATGCTGCTACCATGGCTGATGATAATGCGGATTTGGCTCAACGGGTTAAAGCCAGTGATGCAGCTAGTGCCGGTCTTGGACGTTTGTTTGCCATTGCAGAAAACTATCCTAACTTGCAGGCTTCCCAAAACTTCAGTCAACTTCAAGAAGAACTGACTAGTACTGAAAACCGAGTAGCTGCTAGCCGGACTAACTTCAACCGGGTGGTTCGAGACTACAACACTCGAATTCAATCATTCCCTGCTAACTTATTTGCAGGCATGTTCCACTTTACTAAACGAGACCAACTTCCTACTGACCCAGCGACTGAAAAAGTCCCAGAAGTTAAGTTCTGAGGTGATTTGATTGGCTAGATTAGATACTTTAGGGGCCCAAGTGACTGCTAATAAACGGCGGTCTGCGTGGACAATTGCAGTTTTCTTACTGCTAATCAATGTCATTTTTGTGGTGTTAGCTTACTTTTTCACCGGTGGTGATTTAAATAGTATGATCAGTTCGCTGATTTGGTTAGAAGTAATTCTGGTACTGTACATCTTGTATCGTTACTGGCAGGGTGGGATGGAAATTGTACGCATGAATAAAGGCCAAGAAATTCCAGAAGATACGACCGATCCGCAATATAAGCAGGTTTACAATATTGTAACTGAATTGAGCTTAGCAGCGGGGATGCCAATGCCACGGGTATTTGTAGTACCGGATGCTTCTCCGAATGCGTTTGCTACCGGAATGAGTCCTGCTAAGGCTAGTGTTTCGGTAACTCAAGGTCTACTAGATATCATGGATCGTGAAGAATTAGAAGGGGTAGTCGCTCACGAAATGAGTCACGTGAAAAACTATGATATTCGGGTCACTACCCTCTCAATTGCTTTGGTTGGGTTTATTAGCTTAATGGGCTACGGTTTAGTTCGAGTGGGACAATCAATGTCGTACTTCGGTGGCTTTAGCAGTGATGACGATCGAGAAGGCAACAGTTCAGCGATGATTGGAGTTGCTTTGATGGCAATTGGCTTTGTCATTGTAGTTGTAGGCTTGCCGATTAGTTACCTACTAGAAAAATTCCTATCCAGAAAACGAGAAGCGTTAGCGGACGTGTCTGGTGCGGAATTAACTAGCAATCCCCAAGGGTTGATTAGTGCACTAGAAAAATTACAAGAGCCACAACCGGCTGCTAAAATTTTGTCCCCACAAGCTGCCGGATTATATTTAGTGGAGCCATTGTTTGGCAAAAATAATCAACGTTCATGGTGGTCGCGGATGATGGATGATCATCCTCCATTGGATGAACGAATTGCGAATTTAAAACGGGTATTGGGAGAAACTGATATGGACGATTCTTCTAATGACCTACGGTGAATCTTAAGAAGAGTGATAATGGCTTAATTAAGGCCGCTACCACTCTTCTTTTAGTTTATAATGGGGGCGAATTACCAAAAAAATAATTAAAAACTAGTAAATGTTATTGGTATTAGTTAACTTAGGCCATATAATTAAGCCTTCTAGACTATATTAAGGAGTTTGTTTAACTTTTGAAGAACACGATCTATGTTGGAGGAAATAATGACTAAAAATAAAACTAACAAATTTATGTTAATGGGAGCTGCGGGGTTATTAAGTATATTGATTATGATTGCAGTGATGGCAATTAATCATGTGACACCTTTTGGCAACCGTAACTTATTAGCTAGTGATGTGGGGGCCCAATACTCGCCGTTTTTGACGATGTTACAGCACATGTTAAAAACGCATACGTTGAGTTTATACTCATTCAACGTTGGTATTGGAAGTAACCTAGTCGCATTAATTTCCTATTATTTGATGAGTCCGTTTAATCTGTTACTGATTTTCTTTAAATCCTCACAAGTGCCGATTTTTATAACGTTAGTTATTATTTTAAAAATTGGACTTAGTGCAGTAGCAATGAATTATTTTTTGCAACGCCACTTTGAAACTCAAAGCTGGGCCACGGTTTTATTTGCCAATGCTTATAGTCTCTGTGGATTTGTAGCTACTAATTACTTTAATTTAATGTGGTTAGATTCTTTGATCTGGCTACCTTTAATTATTACAGGTGTGGATCAACTGTACCGTAATAGAAAATTTGGAATGCTATTTGGATGGTTATCAGTATCGATTATTACTAATTACTATTTAGGTTATATGACTTGTATATTTGTAGGTTTGTATGCAGTTTATCTGGTATTTGCTAATCGAGAAGAAACGCAATCTATCAAATCGACTTTGAAAAATGCATGGTCATTTATCGGCAAAGTCCTTCAAATCGGTATTTTGAGTGCATTAACATCGATGGTGGTTTTATTACCTACCGCATTAGAAATGTTTAAAACTGCTAAAGTAAATACTAATCAAAATTTACCGTGGAACCAATTTGGACTAGATATTTTGACCCAATTAGGAATGGGTGGAACAAACTTTAACAGTCATTTAGTGCATGCTCCGACAATTTATAGCTCGTTGTTTGTAGCTTTACTAGTATTATTTTATTTTGTTCATCCAGCTATTTCACGTATTTATAAAAGAACCGCTCTTGTAATGTTGCTAGTATTATTACTTACTATGTGGATTACTCCCTTGAATCTGGTATGGCATATGCTTCAAGAACCAGTTGGTTTTCCGTTCCGGAATGTTTTCTTTTATAGCTTTTTTGCAGTTATGCTGGCATTTCAAGTTTGGCAAGCTGGAATCCGTCAAATCACTGGCAAGTGGCGGTGGTTAATTCCTGGTGGATTAATTGCGGCGTTATCAGTTGGATTTGTAGCCGCAAAGTGGGGACCAAAGCTCACAGATGGTGGAATTCCTATTGAAAATGTTGATACTCTTGTTAAGCTAACGATTAATTGTGGTTATGTAGTGGTCTTAACAATTGTGTTATTTTGGCTTTCTAAGCGGGTAGCCCAGGTTGTTTTAGTTGGTATGGTTGCCGGAGAATTATTTGCTAACTTTTATTCTGGAATGCATGGTTTTCAATTTGGTAATCAGGCTAATTATGAACGGCAATATCAAAAGGAAACGATGCAATTTCAACCAGTAGCCAATACTTCTAATTTGGTTCGGGCAATTAGTAAAAACCGAAATATTAATGTGGCTCTACAACGCTATCGTAACTATAATGACAGCGCGCTCTTTAACTTTTCTGATGTCTCTTCATATACCTCTACGTTAACCGTGCAAGATATTGATTTATTAAATAACTTTGGAGCTTACGTTAGAAATGCTCGGCGAGTTAGCAATATGGGATTAGTTAATCCGATGTCAGCAATACTGGGAGCCAAATATAATGTCACCACTAAAGGCGCTGTTCACCGAATTCCAGAATATCAAGGAACCGGGATGACGGTACCAGTGGCTTTCACTAAGGTATCAGGTAAGCAACCGTTTATCTCTGATAATTTAAATGACATTATGACCAGTTTAGACAATAAGAACACGAAGTTTATAATGTTGCCTAAGGTGATTGATCAAGTTACTGATTTAAAGACTAGATCACGATACCATTATCAACACGTGGAACGAATTAAGATTAATCGTACCGGTAAACTGTATTTGGATGCGCAAAGTTACGGAATTAATTATGGTCGGACTACTGTAAACGGTAAGCCGCTCTATAATTTCAGAAAAGGGACTCGAAGATTTTATCTGATTGGTCATTTCCGTAAGGGACAAACGGTTATTGTTAAGACACGGGCACGTGATCGGACCAATAAGCGTATTAGATTTGTAATGCTAAATAATCAAAACATTCGTAAAACTCTCAAGCAACACCCTAGTGCGGTGATTCGTAAAGTAGGAAATGATTCACACCTTCAATTTAAAATTAAGGCCAATAGTGGTCAGTATTACTACCTTCCTATTCCGATTGACAGTGGTTGGCACGCAACTGTCAACGGAAAATCAGTGGAGCTTAAATCAGTATTGGGAGGGCTAACGGCCGTTCCTTTAACTAGTGGAACTAATCAAGTGAAGTTAGCTTACCAAGCTCCGGGTATCAAAGCGGGACTACTATTGTCCTTGCTAGGATTGATTGGATTTGGATGGTTAGAATTTAGAAATCGAAAACGCAGTTAAATATTTAAAGCCATAATGGAAAGCTGCTATGGCTTTTTTATTTGCTTAAACCCGTCTTGAATTTCTTTCTCAAGGTTGTTTGCTAATCTAGGAAGTCGTAAGATGAGTTCAGCATTTTGGATCACTGGTTTAAACTGATGAACCAACATTTTAGGAGGACGATGATAATGGCCAATCAAGAATCTGTTCAGCAATTAAAAGATTCCTTTACTGACTGCCAACCTATGTTAGAAGCCTTGGGGACGTTAACCGGCAAAATATTTTACTAACTCTATGTGATACCAGCTGTACAACTGGGCTGAGGGTGGGCGATATTACTGAAGCGGTAAATTTGTAGCGACCAGCAGTTTCTCATCACTTAAAAATTTTAAAGGACTCAAAATTGGTTACTATGCGTAAAGAAGGATCAATGAACTTTTATTTTGCGGATATTCATACTAATTTTGCAAAATTAACGCAGTTACTTGCTAGCTTGGACGCTTTAAAGGAGATTAATAATCGTAATGACTAAAACAATGCAGGCTTTTGTGGCAAAAAATAAACGAGCTACTCCCCAATTGACCGAAATAGTTGTTCCAAAGATTAAACCCAATGAGTTATTAGTAAAGGTAGCAGCGGCAAGTATTAATCCAGTGGACCAGAAATTCGCGACGGTAGGGTTGCTGTCTCCTGGAACCGTTCAGTATCCGGTAACTTTAGGAAATGACATGGCTGGTGAAGTAGTTGCTGTAGGTAGTTACGAGAATTGACCCGGTTAGTTGAAGCTGGTAAAGTGAAACCAATTATTGATCGAACTTATCCATTAGCGCAAATTCAATCTGCATTTGAGTACTCTAATGCCGGCCACACCGTTGGTAAAGTGGTTATTGAAATGCCAAACTAAATAAAACGAGCGTCTCCTAAATAGTTCAGGGAGACGCTTTTTTAATGATAAATAAAATACATTGAGTTTGATAAATAGTTAACGCGTGTTTAAGCACAAACATAATATAATTAAAGTGGAAACGCAATTATTTTTCAATATTATTGAAAGCGCTTTAATTATTTTGAGAAGGAGTGTTTAACCATGTCCAAAACGGGTAAGAAGAAACGATTTAAGTTGAAAATGCCAGGAGCTTTCGTGATTCTGTTTATTTTAACCATTGTGGCTGTGATGGCAACGTGGATTGTTCCTGCCGGTTCCTATTCCAAGCTGACTTATAATCAGTCTAATTCTCAGCTGGTGGTAACTAAACCTCACGGTGAAGTAGAAAAATTGCCTGCAACCCAAGCAGAGTTGGACAAACTTGGGGTTAAAATTAAAATCAGTCAGTTCAAAAGCGGCGGAATTACAGACGCCGTTTCTATCCCGAATACATATGAACGGTTGAAGCAGCGTCCAGCAAGCCTAGGAGCAGTTACGGGTAGTATGGTTAACGGAACAATTGAAGCCGTGGATATTATGGTTTTCATTTTTGTTTTGGGTGGTTTGATTGGAGTAGTTAAAGCTAGTGGTGCGTTTGAATCTGGTCTGTTAGCTTTGACGAAAAAGACAAAAGGACACGAATTTTTATTGATTTTCTTGGTGGCCGTTTTAATGGTTTTGGGAGGCACACTTTGTGGGATTGAAGAAGCGGTGGCCTTTTATCCAATTCTGGTTCCGATCTTTATAGCGATGGGATATGATTCGATAGTCTGCGTGGGAGCGATTTTTCTTGCTAGTTCGGTAGGAACTGCGTTTTCGACTATTAATCCATTCTCTGTTGTAATTGCGTCCAATGCTGCGGGGATTAATTTTACTGAAGGGATGATGTGGCGCGTTTTTGGTTGTATTGTCGGAACCATCTTTGTAGTAACTTACCTTTATTGGTATAGCAATAAGGTTAAAGCTCACCCAGAATTTTCGTATTCTTATGAAGACCATGAATCGTTTGACAAAATGTGGTCAGTGGTTCCTGGTAACAACGAAGTAATTGAAAGCACATTTTCCTTAAGAAAGAAAATTATCCTAGTCTTGTTCGTAGTTACCTTTCCCATCATGGTCTGGGGCGTTATGAGCCAGGGCTGGTGGTTCCCAACCATGGCTTCATCATTTCTGTTCTTTGCAATTATAATTATGTTTTTAACTGCTACCGGACCAAATGGTTTGGGAGAAAAGGGAGTAGTAGATGCCTTTGTGGAAGGAGCTTCGAGTTTAGTTGGGGTATCCTTAATTATTGGTTTAGCACGGGGGATTAACTTGGTATTGAATAACGGGATGATTTCAGATACCATGCTGAACTTCTCTTCGTCATTAGTTGCCAAAATGAGTGGTCCAGCTTTCATCTTGGTTATGTTGGCAATCTTCTTCGTTCTTGGGTTTATTGTTCCATCATCCTCAGGATTGGCAGTATTATCAATGCCAATTATGGCGCCATTAGCTGATACGGTAAATATTCCACGGTATGCGGTAGTGACGGCCTATCAATTTGGTCAATATGCAATGCTCTTCTTAGCTCCTACCGGATTGGTAATGGCAACGTTGCAAATGCTTGATATGAAATATTCTCATTGGTTGAAATTTGTTTGGCCGGTAGTAGTATTCTTATTGGTATTTGGTGGTGGCTTATTAGTAGCCGAAGTAATGGTAAATTAGAAAAGGCAGATTACCTTTTGGGTAGTCTGCCTTTTTATAATTTATAATGCTTGATTTACTTTGCGAACTTGACGGCGATATAAATACCAACCTAAGGCAGCCGTCAAAACGTCAGCAACTGCTTGGGACCAAATAATTCCGTTATAACCAAATAATAAGTTACCAATCACAATCGCGATAGTGAAGAAAACGCCCTGCCGGGAAACGGACATGACTAATGCGTTGAAAGCTTGAGCCGTGGATTGAAAAACGGTGGTATAAACCAAGATAGCGCCGGCGAATGGAGTGGTTACTAGCAAGATTCTAAGTAACTGAGTTCCATAATGAATAACATTAGGATTCTTTAAGAAGAGACTTACAATCCAAGGAGCAACTAAAATCATCAGAGAAGCCATAACTAAGGACCAGAGAACTTCGACAATAATATCAAATCGAATAATAGCCTGAAGCCGTTTATGGTTTTTAGCCCCGTAGTTGTAACCCACTAATGGTTGGGCGCCAAAGGCAAAGCCCACCATGATGGCATTAACCACTTGTGAAACTTTCGTGGCGATTCCTAAAGCGGCCACCTGATCTGCACCATAACGGGCTAAGTAGTTATTGAACAGGGCAGTTTGGTAGCTGATCATTAGATTGGTTACCGAAGCGGGAATTCCGATGATTAATACTTGCCAGACAGAGTCTCGTTGTAAACTCATTTTACGCCAATCAACAGTGATAACCCGACAGCGTTTGATAATGTAAACTACTAATAAAGCATCAGAGAGCAGGTAGCCTAATAAGTTGGCTAAGGCAGCTCCAGCGGCTCCCATATGAAATCCTAAAATAAATAAGGGGTCAAAAATAACGTTAATTACGATACCTAATACCGTAGCCACCATGGTTTCACGGGCACGGCCTTCAGTTCGCATTAAATTACCGGGAATGATTGACATGGTTACTAAGACAGCTCCCACGTTGAAAATCCGATAAAATTGGGCAGCATAAGCATAAGTACTTGCGGTAGCTCCCATTAACATTAAGATTGGTCGTTCAAAGATCAACATTAAAATGGCAACTGCAATACTACTAAAAATACCAAAGTAAAAGCACCAGCTACTAACGTGGCGGGCTAATTCAATTTTATGTTGCCCGAGGAGTCTAGAAATGTAGGCACTGCCACCTAATCCAAAAATATCGCCTAAAGCGATCATCAAATTAAAGAGAGGCGCACAAATGGCGACACCAGCCACTAAATCGGTATTTTGGGTTAAGGACACGAAATATGTATCGGCTAGGTTGTAAATCATGCTGGCCAGCATACTAATTACGACGGGCATTGCCAACTTAAAGTAGGCCTGTCGTATGGGTGCTTTTTCAAATAATTCTTCCAAGGTGGAAAAACCTCCTGTTTTTTCTCGATTCTTCTAGCATACTGGATTTTAAAAAAGGTGTCTAACTGTAAAATGATAATTTGTGTCAGCGAAATTATTATATCTTTCACAATGTATAATTGAATGAATTTCAAGTGTTCAAGCAGAAGTGGATTTAGTAATGGTGGTACATGTTTCATGAAATGAAACACGTGTCATCTCCCTCAATCCCAGTATCAATAGCTTTGAAAACGCTTTTAAAATAATTGCTAGTCTTTTATGATGTGTTTGTAAATTAAAACAAAGACAAAAAGGAGATTACCTATTATGACAAAACGCGACTTTGTAGATACTAACACATACACTCAAGAAGAAATTCAATACATGATTGATTTGGCTTTGAAGATCAAAGAATCAATTAATAACGGTTACTACCCACAACTATTGGCTAACAAAACTTTGGGAATGATTTTCGAGCAAAGTTCAACTCGGACTCGGACATCTGCTGAAGCAGCTATGACTGAATTAGGTGGTCATGCTCAATACCTTGCCCCAGGTCAAATTCAACTTGGTGGTCATGAAACTATCGAAGATACTTCTCAAGTCCTAGGCCGCATCCTAGATATTATTGGTGCCCGGACTGATCGTCATAAGACAGTTGCTGAAGTTGCTAAATACGCTAAAGTTCCAGTGGTTAACTTCATGAGTGACTACAACCATCCTACTCAAGAACTTGGCGACATTATTACTATGACTGAACACCTACCAAAGGGCAAGAAGTTAAGTGATTGCAAGATCGTCTTTGTCGGTGATGCAACTCAGGTTTGTGTTTCTACTATGTTTATGACTACTAAGATGGGAATGGATTTTGTTCAATACGGTCCTAAAGATTTCCAAATGAAAGACGATGTAGTTGCTATTGGTAAAGAAAATGCAAAACGTTACGGTGGTAGTGTCACCATGACCGAAAATGAAGACGAAGCAATGAAGGATGCTGACTTTGTTTACACCGATGTTTGGTACGGATTATACGATGCCGAAATGCCTAAGGAAGAAAGAATGGGAATCTTCTATCCTAAGTACCAAGTAACTGCTGACATGATGGCTAAAGCTGCCCCAGATGCTAAATTTATGCACTGCTTACCAGCAACTCGTGGTGAAGAAGTAACTGACGAAGTTCTTGATTCAGATTACTCAATTGTTTGGGATGAAGCTGGTAACCGTAAGACTGCTATGCGTGCAATCTTTGTTTACTTATTAAACCCAGAATTAGAATATGCTTCTGAAAATGTTGCTGAAAAGTACAATGCTGAATTAGAAATTATGTTAAGAAACGCAATTGACAACCGTAAAAACTAATCTAATACCTGTAATTCTTGGTTTATAGATGGGAGACTCTATCATGACAAATGGTAAAAAAAAGTTCAGGTTGTTTGATGCAGTTTTAATGGCGGTAGTAGTAGTTCTGGTTGTTGAATCAGCAGCTCCAGCGGCAGCAATTGGAACGTCACAATTCTTTTGGTGGATCTTTTTACTAATCTTGTTCTTTCTTCCTTATGGATTGATTTCCTCGGAGTTGGGAACTGCGTATGCTGGTGATGGTGGCCTTTATGATTGGGTAAAGCAAGCTTTCGGAGCCAGATGGGGTGGCCGATTAGCTTGGTTCTACTGGATTAATTATCCAATTTGGATGGCCAGTTTAGCAGTTTTGTTTTTCCAAACTGCCGAAAAAATCTTTGGGTTGCATTTAAGTACTGCTGTTTCAATCATAGTGCAATTGATTTTCGTTTGGGTAGTGGTATTTGTGGGTAACAAGCCAGTATCTGAAAGTAAATGGATTATGAATTTAGCAGCGTTTGCTAAAATATTTACGATTGCATCATTAGCTATCTTAGGTATTTATGTGGCAGTTACCAAGGGAGTCGCCAATGACTTTTCGCTACATAACTTACTTCCCCAATTAAACGTTAAAAGTTTAAGCAACCTGTCTGTAATTATATTTAACTTTTTAGGATTTGAAGTTGTTGCCACAATGGCGGATGATATGGATAACCCTAAAAAACAAATTCCACAAGCGATTATTTATGGTGGTGCGTTAATTGCTTTCTTCTATTTAATCGCAGCATTCGGTATGAGTGCAGCAATTCCAACCGATAAATTGTCAGCATCCAGTGGATTAATCGATAGTTTTATCTTACTGGTTGGTAACTTAAACTGGTTTGTAATCTTGATTGGTGTGTTGTTCTTATACATCTTAGCTTCAGAAATGGTTTCCTGGGCATTAGGAGTTAACTATGTTGCGGATTACGCAGCTAAGGACCACGTTTTACCATCTATTTTTGGTAAAGAAGACGCCAAGGGGATGCCAGTAGGAACCGGTTATTTAAACGGAATTGTTGGTACCATTTTAGTGGTAGTCGCTCCATTTATTCCTAACCAAGATATTTTCTGGGCCTTCTTCTCATTGAATGTTGTTGCCCTTCTGATTTCCTACACTATGATGTTTCCGGCATTTCTTAAGCTTCGGTATTCAGATCCTGACCATGAACGGCCATTTAAAGTGCCTGGTAATAAATTTATGATTCAACTAATGACTTGGATTCCAGAAGTTTTATTAATAGCAACCATTGTATTGACGGTAGTTCCACTAAATGGCAGCCAAGAAGAAATCTCAGCTAAAATGCCAATTTTGATTGGGGTCATTATTACGGTAGTCATTGGAGAAATTGTTGTTCGTTATGCCGAGCATAAAAGCAAGGTAGGTACACCGGTTGCTAATCATATAAATTAAGGAGAGATAGTTATGAAAACACTTGATAGTACCCCAAAACGTGATGGATATAGAATGCCCGGCGAATTTGAACCTCACCGTGGAGTATATATGCTTTGGCCTCAACGCCCAGATAACTGGCGTGATGGTGGTAAGCCAGCTCAAAAAACATTTGCTGAAGTGGCCAAAGCCATTTCTAAGTATGAACATGTTACCGTTGGGGTTAATGATGATCAATTTAACAATGCTCGCCACATGTTAGCTGATGAAGTAGAGGTCATTGAACTTTCTAACGATGATTCATGGATTCGTGATTGCGGGGCAACGTTTGTTAAAAACGAACAAGGTCAACTTAGAGCAGTAGACTGGACCTTTAATGCTTGGGGCGGTTTGGTTGATGGCTTATACTTCCCATGGGATAAAGACGATCGGGTAGCCCAAAAGATGGCTGAATTAGAACATACTGATCGTTACCGGTTGGATGACTTCGTATTAGAAGGTGGTTCAATTCACGTTGATGGTGAAGGGACTTTAATCACTACTGAAGAATGTTTGTTATCTGATGGTCGTAATCCACAACTTTCTAAAGAACAAATTGAAAACGTCTTAAAAGAACATTTGAACCTAGAAAAAGTCATTTGGTTGAAGAAGGGGATTTACCTTGATGAAACTAACGGCCACGTTGATAACATTGCTAACTTTGTTAAACCTGGTGAAGTAGTTTTAGCCTGGACCGACGATAAAAATGACCCTCAATACGAAATTTCTAAGGAAAATTTGGAAATTTTGGAAAATGCTACTGATGCTAAGGGCCGTAAAATTAAGGTAGATAAGCTTTACGTTCCATCACCTGTTAAAATCACCAAAGAAGAAAGTGAAGGAGTAGACGCTGTTGATGGTACGCTTCCTCGTCAAGAAGGAGACCGGTTAGCTGCTAGTTACGTTAACTATTACACCGCTAACGGAGCCATCATTGTTCCTCAATTTGGCGACCCAATGGATGAAAAGGCTAAAGAAACATTGGCTGAATTGTACCCAGACCGTGAAATTGTGGGTGTTTATGCTCGCGAAATTCTCTTAGGTGGCGGTAACATTCACTGCATTACTCAACAAGTTCCAGAAGGTAATAAGTAAACTAGGTGGGCCAGGACTTCTGTTTTGGTCCACTAATCTTAACCGGGTGGAGGAAATAAAAAATGGCAAGAAGAATTGTAGTGGCACTAGGCGGAAATGCAATTTTATCCAAAGATGCATCGGCAGCTGCTCAACAACAAGCATTAAAAAATACAGCTAAATATTTAGTTGAATTTGTTAAAAACGGCGATGAATTGATTGTCTCTCATGGTAATGGCCCTCAAGTAGGTAATTTATTATTACAACAAGCTGCGGGAAGCACCGATACTAACCCAGCTATGCCAATTGATACGGCAGTAGCAATGACGCAAGGAAGCATTGGTTATTGGCTCCAAAATGCCTTAGATGAAGAATTACGTAATAATAATTTAAGTAAAACAGTGGCTACTGTTGTAACTCAAGTGGAAGTTAGTGAAAATGACTCAGCCTTTACTAACCCAACTAAACCCATCGGTCCGTTTTATACTGAAGAAGAAGTTACTAAGCAACGGCAAGAAAATCCAGATTACACGTTTGTAGAAGACGCAGGTCGGGGTTACCGGCGGGTGGTCCCATCACCTAAACCAATTAACGTTGTTGAATCAGAAGTGGTAGACACGTTAGTAGCCAACAACGTAATTCCAGTGTCAGTTGGTGGCGGTGGGATTCCGGTAGTTAAAGAGGGTAATCATTTAGCTGGCCGAGAAGCGGTAATTGATAAAGACTTTGCTTCTGAAAAATTGGCAGAACAAATTGATGCGGATTTATTAATCATCTTAACGGCTGTTGATCATGTTTTCGTTAACTTTAATAAACCAAATCAAAAGGCCTTAAGCCATGTTACAATTGATGAGTTAAATCAATATATTCAAGAAGATCAATTCGCTAAGGGGAGCATGTTGCCAAAAGTGCAAGCCGCAATTGATTTCGTTCAAAACAAAGATGATGCTCAGGCAGTCATTACTTCTTTGGATAATATCTCTGGCTTCCTGGCAAATGGTGATGCAACTGTTGTTACCAAATAAGCAGTAACTAAATATTCTAGATAAAGTTAATAAATGAAGTGGGGTGTGTCAGAAAATATATGTTTCTGGGACACTCTTGCTTTGTTGAGAAGGGATTTTGCATAATGGAATTAGTAACTAATACAACTCCAGCTCAAGATCAATTTAGATTACCAGCAGAATTTGAACCGCATCAATCGGGATACTTAATTTGGCCGCAGCGTCCGGATAATTGGCGTAATGGTGGTAAGCCAGTTCAAAAGCAGCTTGTCCAGTTAGCACAAATATTGGACCGCTACCAAACTACAACCGTGTTAGTTAATGAATCCCAGTATAGAAATGCAAGAGCAATGCTGCCTAACAACATCAGAGTAATGGAAATGAGTAGTGACGATGCTTTTATTAAGGATACTGGTCCGTTTTATGTAGTAAATGCTGATAGTGAAGTGCGCTGTGTTGATTTTCAATTTAATGCTTGGGGTGGCTTGACTGATGGTTTGTATTTTCCATGGGACAAAGATAATCAAATTTCCGTTAAATTAGCGGATATTGATAATTTAGCGGTGTATCAAAATTCAATGATTCTAGAAGGTTGCTCCGTTATTGTTGATGGTCAAGGCACTTTAATTACTACAGAAGAGGTAGTGTTATCTGAAGGTCGCAATAAGAACATGACTAAAGAACAGGCTGAAAAAATTTTTGCGGATTATTTTGGCGCCCAAAAAGTAATTTGGCTTGAGGAAGGTTTTTACTTAGATGAAGCTGGTGGGGATATTGATAACCTGGTCAATTTTGTTAGACCTGGGGAATTAGTTCTTTCCTGGACTGATGATTCTAATGATCCCCAAGCTGCTATTAGTCAGGCTGCTTATGAGCAACTGCAGCAAGTAACCGATGCTGCCGGGAGAAAATTTAAAATTCATAAAATGAAATTGCCAGCTCCTCAAGTGTTATCGGCAGAAGAAGAGCAGGGCGTAGAATCAATTAATGGGATGTTACCAAGAAATATGGGACAAAGATTAACGGCCACTTACGTTAACTACATTACCGTTGATAAAGCAATTATTTTTCCGGAATTTGATGATCCCAATGATGAATTAGCTAGGCAACAATTAATGAATTTATACCCAGAACGAGAAGTGGTTGGCATTAAAGCTCGTGAATTTCTAACTGGGGGTGGAGGAATTCACACACTAGTAACGAGTGTCCCAGGTAATTTAAAGGAGAGTTAAAGATGAACTTCTTTGAAATTGTTAACGCCCATATTAGTTCATTGACGAAAAGCGAACAAGCCCTGTTTGATTACGTGGTTAAAAATATGGATCAAGTGAAAAACCAAAGTATTCGAGAAGTGGCTGCTGAAACCTTTGTTTCTACGGCTACGTTTTTAAGATTTGTAAAGAAAATTGGTTTTACTGGATTTAGTGAGTTTACCACCGTGATTAAATATACCGTCTTGAATAATCAAACGGCTACTAAGCCAATGCCATTTACCGTCCAACAACGTGATTATCGAGAAGAGTATTTAAAAAATATTACCGAATCTGTTCGGGTAATTTCACCAACTAAAATTAACGAGATAGTTAACCATTTAGCTACTCACCCTAATGTTTACCTGTTTGCTAAGGGCATTAGTAAGTACGCAACGGAGTATATTTATTATTTATACAGCATGGCCGGTTTTTCGGTTACATATCCCAAGGACTATGAATTTCGACAAGTAACTATGAAACAGGTTCAAAAAGATGACCTAGTGTTTATTATTTCTTATGATGGTCAAAATAGTGAATTCTTAGAAATGATGCATTCCTTTGAAGCCTCACACCAAAGACCTTTCATAGTTTCGATTACCGAAGCTGATAATAATACTATTCAGAATTTAAGTGACGTTAACCTCTACGTTTTTACGGATCAGGTAACTGTTAACCAAACTGAAATTAGTTCTCAAATTTCAACGATTGCATTATTGGAATTAGTGTTATATCAGTACATTGAAGACTATGGAAAGCGGGATTTTAACTTTATCAAACAATAAAAAACGCAAACTTCGGGGAAAGTTTGCGTTTTTTGATTGCTATTATTTAATGTGAAGCAAGCGAGCCGCATTATCATAAGCAATTTGTTGCTTGATATCTTCTGGCAGACTTAGTTGGTCAAACCAGTTAGCAGCGTCAGAGTTATTTTCATATGGATAATCTACTGAAAACATTACTCGATCAGGGCCAAATGCTTCGATGGCACTTTCCAGTGCGTCGGTGTCATAGTGGCCGGAAGTAGTGCACATGAAATTAGTGTGCAAGTATGAGGTGAGTGGTTTAACGTTTTTGGCGTTCACTTCACCATTTCGTTGCCGGAACAAGCGATGTTCAGTTCTAGGCAAAGTTTGGGAGAGCCCTTCACCTAAGTGGCCTAAGACAACGGTGAGGTTAGGGTAACGATCGAACAAGCCACTCATAATCAAACGAATTGCATGAACCGCGGTTTCTTGAGTGAAGCCCCAAGCAGAACCGATTAATTCTGGATAGCCTTGATAAATTTGAGTAGAAGCTGGCATTGGTTCTCTAGGATGCAAGTAAACTGGAACATCCAATTCACTGATCTTTTGCCAGAAAACATCCACTTTAGGATCATCTAAGTACATAGGAGTGTTAACATCACCCATATTGGTGTAACCGTTAATCAAAATTCCCTTAGCACCCAAATCCTTTACAGCATGTTCAGCTTCCTTAGCAGCTTCGTTGGGATCTTGTAAAGCAACTGCGGCAAACATACTAAATTGCTTTGGATTGGATTTTACATAGTGGTCATAGGCATCTTGATTACTACTATGAGCTAAATCCACTGCAGTTTTAGGGTCATCGATTCCTTGAACCCCAGGAGAAGTTAATGACATTACGGTGTGAACTATGCCTAACCGATTTAATTCATCTTGATAAGCCTTGTTATCATCCCACAACCGATCTACGATAAAATCAGTATAACTTTTACCATTGCGATCTGCCTCGCCAGAGTCATTCCAGAGTTTACTATTTTCTGGTGTGGAAAAATGTTCCTCAATTGCAATTTTTTTAACAACCATTTAAAAAGCTCCTCCCTACATATTTACTAAATTACCCGTTAAATGTATAGCTAACAGTGGAAATGGTCAAAAAAATTAACGTTAATTTGGGGAATATGATAAGTGCATAAATGCCCATTTAATAAGTACTTTAAGGTAAAATAACAATTAGTAAAAAAACTGGTTATACTCATAAGACAGGTGAAGGAATATGACTATTCGAATTCCGCTATATCAAAAATTAGAAAATACTATTATTAAATTAATAGAGTCTAAGGTCCTTTTACCAGGCACTAAGTTGCCTTCGGAAAGCAAACTACATAGAGATTATCAAATGAGTCGGATTACTATTCGGCGAGCATTAAAGGACTTAGAAACTAGTGGTTATATCGAAACTTTTCAGGGAAAAGGCTCCTTCGTTAAAAAACGCGAACACGAAGTAGGCGGAATGCATTACTTTAATGTTTATGAAGCAATTAAGGAAATGGGAGGTCAGGCCGAGGTTAAATTAGCGTCGTTTCGGTTAATTGTGGATGATAGCCTACAAAGTATCCGGAAAAAACTAAAAATTAATGATGATGATTATATCTATGAGATCAAGTATGTTACTACTTTTGATGGTCAAGCCGTCTTTTTTGATTCGGTTTATCTGCCGTATCTACGTTATCCGCAAATCTATCGAAGTGAGTTAACTAACTCTTGGCTATTAACGCTGCTGAAACATAAGTACCAGTTTGATGGGAAATTTCATACAATGTCGACTAATGTAGAGGTAGCAAAACCAGGTGAAAAATTAGTGCAAGAGGCTGTGCGGGTGGAAACTTCAGCTTATGAACTACAAAACGGACAAAGGAAAATGGTCTTGTGGAGTCGGGCCTATTCGTTTGGGGACTTAATGAGGTACTTGAAGCAAAATCATTAATTAATGATATACTTAAAATTAAACATAACGTATTATTAATCGATTTAAAACACGGGAGAGCGGAATGGAATTTACGGAGCGACAAAAAAAGATTATTGAAATGCTAAAGGCAAATAGTCCAATGACGGGGGAAAAAATTGGTGAAAGTCTAGGATTAAGTGTCCCAACTATCAGAGCTGATTTAAGATTATTAACAGCGGTGGAAATTTTGGCTGCTCGGCCCAAAGTAGGTTACATTTACCAGGGAAATCCAGCTAACCGGTTGAACTACAATGAACTATACGATCTGCCAATTGAAGATATCCTCTTACCAGCCACTAAAATTAGTGAAGATACTAGTATGCAAGCTGCGATTACTAAGTTATTTATTGAAGATGTTGGTTCTTTGTACGTGGTGGATGACGATTCAGAACTGGTAGGATTGATTTCAAGAAAAGATCTTTTGCGGGCTACGTTTACTAGCGATGACCCTAAGGTGGTTCCAGCTGGAGTAGTTATGACCAGAATGCCTAATATCGTGATGGTAACGCCGCAAACTACCATCCTAGAAGCAGGCCGTTTGTTGTTAACCCATGAAGTTGATTCTCTACCGGTTGTTGATAAGTCGGGAAGTCGGTCCGTGATTGGTAAAATTACTAAAAACCGCATTTTCCAACACTTTATTGAAAATGGTCAGGCTGATTCATAAATTAAAATAAGTCTTTAAATAAAAAACAAGTTACCAAGGTGTTTAGCGCTTTAGTAGCTTGTTTTTTATTTTTAACTTTAGAAAACGTTTGCATTATTTTAGAAGATAAGTTACATTGTAAATAATAATTGTAATGTATTATTTTCCAGAAAGAAGGATATTATGACTCAACTAGTTTATAATTTTGCTGAAGGAAATATGAACATGCGCGATTTATTAGGTGGTAAAGGGGCTAATTTGGCCGAAATGACCGGATTAGGTTTGCCAGTCCCTCAAGGATTTACCCTGACCACGACTGCTTGCCATGATTACCAAGTCAATCACCAACTGGGCCAAGAGCTATTACACCAAGTAGACCAAGCTTTGGAACAGTTAAGTGAAATTAGTGGCAAACGATTTGAGGACGAACACAACCCCTTATTAATTTCTGTGCGCTCTGGGGCTGCTATTTCGATGCCCGGAATGATGGACACAATTTTAAATATTGGTTTGAATGATAAAACGGTTGCTGTATTGGCTGAATTAACCGATAATGAACGGTTTGCTTACGATAGTTACCGCAGATTACTAGCTATGTTTGGTAACGTAGTTTATGGAATTGCCGAAGATGCCTTTGACCAGGTTTTAACGGATATTAAGACTCAAAAAAACTACGAATCAGATTTGGATCTAACAACTGAAGATTTAAAGGCGATTGTAGCCGAATTTAAGCAAATTTACCGTGATTCAGATAAAGGCGAATTTCCTCAAAAGCCGAAAGAACAATTACTTGCTGCCATTAGGGCGGTGTTTGAATCCTGGGATAATCAACGGGCTCGTATTTACCGTCGAGAAAATCAAATTTCAGAAGACCTAGGAACTGCGGTTAACGTTCAAGAAATGGTATTTGGTAATGCCGGCGCAGATTGTGGAACCGGGGTAGCATTTACTAGAAATCCAGCCACTGGGGAGAATAAGTTGTTTGGAGAGTATTTACAAAATGCCCAAGGTGAAGATGTGGTAGCGGGAATTAGAACTCCACAATCAGTTGAAGTGTTAGCCACGGAAGTGCCACAATTATACGATCAACTCCAAGATATTGCGAAAACCTTAGAGCAACATTATCATGATATGCAAGATTTAGAATTTACCATTGAACACGGAAAGATGTTTTTATTACAAGCTCGGGACGGTAAACGAACGCCAGCTGCGGCCGTTAAAATCGCAATTGATTTGGTTAATGAGGGGCTATTGAGCAAACAAGAAGCCATCTTAAAAGTTAAGCCGGAATCATTAACCGCATTACTGCACCCAGAATTTGATGCGGAGACAATGGCTGAACATCCAGTTTTAACTACTGGTTTACCAGCTTCTCCTGGGGCTGCTACCGGACAGGTATACTTCACTGCAGCAACCGCTAAGCAGGCTAGCGATGAAGGTCATCGAGTAATTTTAGTGCGTCAGGATACTTCCCCAGAAGATATTGAAGGAATGATTGTTAGCCAGGCGATTGTAACGTCACGAGGTGGAATGACTTCCCATGCGGCCGTGGTTGCTCGGGGAATGGGGGCGACCGGAGTTGTTGGAGCAAGTGAATTAAATGTCAATTACGCTAAAAAGCAAGCTAATGTAGGGGACCAATTGATTGAAGAGGGGGATTGGTTGTCTGTTGATGGGACTACGGGTAATTTGTACTTAGGACCAATTGAAACTACCCCAGCCACCATTAAAGGGGATTTATCGGTATTGTTAGAATGGGCGAAGAAATTTGCTAAACTAGGTGTGTATACCAACGCTGATACTCCCAGAGATTTTCAAAAGGCGTTGGAATTTGATGCCGACGGAATTGGTTTGACCCGGACAGAGCATATGTTTTTCAAGCCGGAACGATTATTGCAAATGCGCCGAGTTATTTTGGCTAGAACGGCTGAACAACGCGCAGAACCTTTATCGCACTTACTAGAGATGCAACAGGCAGACTTCTATGAGCTTTACAAGTTGGCTGGTGATAAAGAGGTAACTATCCGATTACTTGATCCACCGCTTCACGAATTTTTACCACATGATATGGCTGAAATTCAAGAAGTAGCAGAACAAATCAATGTATCTGTGGATTACTTAACTGAACGAATTGACTCGTTAAAAGAAATTAATCCGATGCTGGGGCATCGAGGTGACCGATTAGCAATAACCTTCCCTGATATTTATCAAATGCAGGTTAAAGCCATCATGACCGCTGTACTACGGTTATCTGATGAAGGTCAGATTGTTCATCCCCATATTATGATTCCGCTAACTGATTCGCAAACCGAAATGGGATGGGTTCGCAAACTAGTTACCGATCAAATAACTGAGATGTTAGCTGATAAAGAGATCACTATCGACTACACCGTGGGAACCATGATGGAAATGCCTCGAGCATGTGTTACTGCAAATCAAGTAGCTCGAGAATCTGATTTCTTTAGTTTTGGAACTAATGACTTAACGCAATTGACATTTGGTTATTCCAGAGATGATGTAGGGTCATTTTTGCCAGAGTACATTAAGAAAGGAATCTTACCGGCAGATCCATTTCAGACCATTGATGTTGAAGGGGTCGGCGAGCTTATGAAAATGGCTGTTAATAGGGGACGCTTAACTAAACCAGACCTACCAATTGGAGTCTGTGGAGAAGTTGGTGGCGATCCAACTTCAATTAATTTCTTCGAAAAAATCGGAGTAACCTATGTTTCCTGTTCGCCATTTAGGGTACCTGTTGCTCGTTTGGCGGCAGCACAGGCACATATTTTACAAACTGCATAATTAAAAAGAAGGTAGAAGAATAAATCTTCTACCTTCTTTGGCAAAGTTATATTAATTTAGTCCTTGGTAAATTAATGCCGCCCCTAAAACGATTAAAATTATAGCTGTAGTATTTTCTCCGTATTTATGGAAGAAAGTTTCAAAATCCTTGAAGTGGGTGAACCATAGACCTAATCCGCACCATAAGCAGATTAAGAATACGAGGTAGAGGTTCACTAGGATTAAATCAGTGTTATTTAAGGTAGAAAAGAATGGTATGTAGACCCCTAAATTATCGCCGCCATCTGCTAAGATAGTGATGAAAACAAATCCCACTGAAACTACATGTTGGTTGATACTTTTCTTTTGGTGTTCTCGGCGAGCATGCCGCTCAGTCCAAAAAATTTCAAACCCCATAAATAAGGGGATCGCACCTAAACCAGCAATGAAATCTTTGGATAGCATTCTGACGCCTAAGCCGCCTAAATCGGCTAATAAAACAATGACGATAAATCCCAGTATCTGACCAATAAAAACTTTAATGATGTCCTGACGTTTTTTATCAGCGGCTTCACTGACGGCGACCATTAAGAAGGTAACTAGTAAAAAGAGGTCGTCCATGTCAGTTGCCAAAAAGGCTAGAGTCGCCTTGATTAGATTTGCAAACAAGTAATCTCCCCTAACTTTATCAAAACAGAATTTGTCTCCATTTTAGCGCTGGAAGATTTTAAACGGGGAAAAATTAACTTACTTATCTTTTCAAATGTATAAAAATTAACGTTTTTCAATAGCCATTGCATAAAAAAACATTAACCGTTATAATTTTTTAATAACTAAGAGAAAAAGGATGCGATGATAATGAAGGTACAGTCGAAGATTTCTCTGACCGGCTTAATTTTAATGATTTTTTCTACGATTTATGGATTTGCTAATACAACGGTGGCATTTGCCCAGATGGGTTATGCCAGCATTATCTGGTACATATTTGCGGCAATTGTGTTCTTTTTACCATCAGGACTAATGTTCGCCGAGTATGGCTCCGCGTTTAAGGATGATCATGGTGGTTTTTATTCATGGTTATCCGAATCAGTTGGTGAAAAAACTGCCTTTGTAGGAACTTTTATCTGGTTATCTAGCTGGGTAATTTGGTTAGTTTCTACCTCTTCTAAGGTTTGGATTCCGCTAACTACGTTATTAACCGGTTCTGATAAAACTCAGACTTGGCATTTTATGGGCTTGACCCCAATTCAAACGGTTGGGATTTTAGCGTTGATTTGGATGATTGCAATCACCTTCTTCAGTAGTAAAGGGATTGATTCGATTGCCAGAGTTGGGTCCATTGGTGGGACCTTCGTAATGATTTTAACTGGTATTTTCGTGGTAGCTTCTGTAATTTTATTATTTGCCAATCATGGTCAATTACAAGAGCCAATTCACGGGGCAGTGAGCTTCATTAAGTCACCAAATGTTGGTTTTCAATCACCGATCGCAGTTTTCTCTTTTGTAGTGTATGCTATCTTTGCTTATGGCGGGATGGAATCCATGGGGGGGATCGTGGATGATCTCGACAAGCCAGAAAAGAACTTTCCTAAGGGAATTCTAATTGCTACCTTGTTTGTTACGGTGTTCTACTCTCTTTGTATTTTTCTTTGGGGGATTAGTACCAACTGGAGCAAAGTTATTGGTGGCGACGACGTAAACTTAGGTAACATCACTTATGTTTTGATGAATAACTTAGGCCTGTTCTTTGGTCATAGTTTAGGCCTTTCTCATGCAACGTCTGTGATGCTAGGTTCTCTACTAGCTCGGTTTACCGGTTTGAGTATGTTCTTGGGGTACTTCGGTTCTTTCTTCATTTTGACTTATTCTCCATTGAAATCATTTATCATGGGTTCACCTAAAGAACTTTGGCCAGAAAAAATGACTAAGCTGAATAAAAACGGTATGCCAGCATATGCAATGTGGATTCAAGCAGCGATTGTTTCAGTGATTGTCCTATTGATTTCCTTTGGTGGTTCTGGAGCCCAAAAATTCTATTTGATCTTAACTGATATGGGAAATATTTCTACTTCTGTGCCGTACCTATTTTTAATTGCAGCTTTTCCATTCTTTAAAAGCAAACAAAATATTGAACGCCCATTTGTGGCTTTTAAAAATAAAACCTGGACTAATATCATTGTTGCCTTCATTTTAATCATTTTGTCCTTAGGAATTATTTTTACTGCCGTGGAGCCAATCTTACAACATGACTACACAACCGCATTTTGGACTATCATTGGTCCAATCTTCTTCGGAGGAGTAGCGTTGATCTTTTATTCAAGTCAAAGCAAACGACTTAAAAAATAAAAAAAACGATAGCACTTACCAAATTATGGTGAATGCTATCGTTTTTTTATGTCTATTTTTGGGACCGAAAAACCTTAAATAAAAGAAAATCACTAATTAGTGCCAATATTAAAAATAATAAGAATGATATTTGGGTACCAGTTGCCGTTCCTGCAACTAAACTATTACCGACCTTACCAGTTTGGTAGGCAGCAAGCACGGTCCCGGAAAGAGCAGTACCTACTGATCCAGAATATTGCTGAGATGCGTTGAAGAACGCATCACCATCACTTTGCTGCTGATTAGTCAACAAACTAATTCCACTAGTTTGAAGATTACCAGTGGTTAGCCCAATTCCTGACATGAAGATAAAGTAAATAACAACCGCTTCCCAAATGCCTAAGTGATGGGCGGTACTAACGACAAATAATGCTAATCCTAGCGTTAACAAAATCGTTCCTAGTCCAATTGTCTTTTTAGCACCTAATTTATCTAATAAGGTACCGCTAGCTGGAGAAATTAACGCTGACAATAATGAACCGGGTAATAAGATTAAAGCAGCTACCATAGCAGAATTGTGGTCTACTGTCTGAACATAAATTGACAATAAAAAGCCAACAGCTGGAGGAGCAACTTGACTTAAGAAGAAGGAAATATTTTGGTCTCTAAAGTCACGGTTGTGAAAAACGGTGACGTTTAAAATAGGATTAGTTTGTTTAGCAGAATATTTAAAAAACCAGATGGTAGTGATGACAGCTACTACTAGGCTACCAATGGAAATTACCGGGCTGATTACTGAACTACTAATAAACGAAAGACCAAATGTTAAGCAACTTAAAATAATGGTAATTAGAATCAGGCCACCCCAATCTAGCTTGATCGGCTGGGGCTTAGTCAAAGGCTCTACCGTCTTAAATCCTAACGCCAGGCTGATAAATACCACGATCAGCATTAAAAGAAATAGCCATGGTAGGTTAAAGAAGTGAAGAACTAAGCTACCATAAAGGGGACCTAAAGCAGGTCCCATGGTTAACAATAGCGTTCCAACACCGATGAAGGTTCCTCGCTGATTCTTGGGAACCTTGTCGATAATGATGTTGAACATTAAGGGAACGGAAAGGCCGGCAGCTATGCCTTGGATGACCCGTCCCGTAAGTAAAATAGCGAAGTTGGAAGCCAGTCCACTAATTAAAAGTCCCACTGTAAAAATTGCTATAGAGCTACGAAATAACTGAGAAGTAGCAAAACGCTTCAAAAGGTATGGTGACATGAGGATGCAAATTCCCACAATCAAAGAGTAGGCACTATTAACTAACTGTCCTAAATCAGTTCCAATATCATAGGTTTTTAGGATTACGGGCATAGCTATATTTAACCCGGTTAATAAATTAGTTCCTAAAAAACTAAGCAATCCAGTTGCAATAATGGCAAATAATGTTTTATTTTTTTCAGTCATGACTTCCCCCGTTCATGAAATCCTTTTACACTATTTATCCAACTTTTGACGGGGAAAAGCAATTATTCTGAATTGTTAATTGACGTTGAAAAGATACTAAATTGAAGTTAGATTAAAATCCCTTCACAATGATCGATTTCATGTTGGATGATTTCGGCGACAAAGCCGGTAAATTGCTGAGTTTTTGGTTGAAATTGTTCGGTTTGGTATTTAACGGTAATGGCTTGATAACGGGTAGTTGGTCGCTCGCCACTTAAAGAGAGGCAACCTTCACTGGTTGAGTAAGCTTCTTGATGTTTGGTAATGATGGGATTCACCATAATTAATGGGAAAGCACCAATTTCAGCAATGATAATATGCTTATTTTGACCAATCATGTTAGCTGCCATTCCAACACAGTGTTCCTTGTGGGCTGCTAAAGTATCTTTTAGGTCGATAATAATTTGGTGATCAGCAATCGTAGCAGGTTGAGCTTTGCTGGTTAATTGCAGGGGATTAGTTACAATTGGTTGAATCATTTTATTCTCCTATAAAAATTAAGATTAATTACCAGCGCTTATTATACGCTAACTAATTGAGTAATTAAAATTAGCGGAGATTGTGAAAAATAATACTTATTTATAAAGTGAATTTAATCGCAGAATTAACATGTGTATTTAGGAATAAACACTATTACTACGGTTATTGCAATCGATTCCATTATTGATAATATCACAAGTAATAATTTAATAAGAAAACGGTATGGGAGTTGGATTTAAATGGAATATGATCTAAGAATATTTAGTGAAATTTAAAAATGTTATTGCAATCGTTTGCATGTGATGATATTATATTTTTGTCGCTTAACCGTTTTACTAAAAAATAAACTATCAAGTTTATTTTTTTGCTTTAAAAGTAAAAAGGTTTACTAAAACGTATAACCTAGTTGAATGAGGAGAAACAATTATGAAAAAAACTACTGTGATTAACTCAGAACTATCAACAGTGATTGCCGGAATGGGCCACATGGATTGGCTTTCAATCGGTGATGCTGGAATGCCAGTTCCTGCAGGTACCAAGAAAATTGATCTTGCTCTTACTAAGCAACTTCCTAGCTTTATGGACGTTTTGAAAAACGTATTAGCTGAAATGGAAGTTCAACACATTTACTTGGCAGATGAAATCAAGGATCAAAACCCAGAACAATTAGCTGCTATTAAAGAAGTTTTACCTGATGTGGACATTACCTTTGTCCCACATAGTCAACTTAAAAAAGATCTTAGCAAGACCCATGCTTTCGTACGAACTGGTGAAATGACACCTTACTCAAACATTATTTTAGAAAGCGGAGTTACATTTTAATTAAGGAGGAAAATAATTTGCAAGCAAAAGAAGTCGAATCAAAGCACGGTTGGATTCAATTATCCGACGGTTATTTGAATAAAACCCCAATTTTTCAATTTATCTTGGTTTGTTTGATGTTCCCATTGTGGGGAGCCGCAGCTTCATTGAACGATATTTTGATCACTCAATTTAAGACGGTGTTCATGTTAAACGATGCTGCTACTGCCTTTGTTCAAAGTGCCTTTTACGGTGGTTACTTCTTAATCGCCATCCCTGCATCAATTGTTATCAAGAAGATGAGTTACAAGTTTGCCATTATGATTGGTTTGATTGCCTACATCGTAGGTTGTGGCTTGTTCTTCCCAGCTTCTCAAGTGGCCACGTACGGAATGTTCTTAGCTGCCATCTTCGCCATTGCGATTGGACTTAGTTTCTTGGAAACTTCTGCTGAAACTTACAGTTCAATGCTTGGACCTAAGAAGTCCGCTAACTTCCGAATTAACTTTGCTGGAACTTTGGTACCTTTAGGGGATATTTTAGGAATCGTCTTAGGTAAGTACTTGATCTTTGGTACCGTTGGAAATCTATCTGAAAAGATGGCTAACATGCATGGTGCAGCACGACTTGCCTACGGTGAAAAGATGTTGCAACTTACCTTGCGACCATACAAGTACATTTTGATTGTTTTGGTTGTAATGTTGATCATCTTGGCATTGACTCCAATGCCAGCTGCTAAAGCTACTAATACTTCTAGTGATGGAGTGGAAGAAGAAAAGCCTTCATTGGGTGAAACTTTCCGCTACTTAGTTAAAAATGCTCGGTTTAGAAAAGCCGTTGCAGCTCAATTTGTTTATGTTGGTATGCAAACTACTGTCTGGTCATTTACCATTCGTCTAGCTTTGAAGATGGGCGATCATTTGACTGATAGTGCTGCTTCTACCTTCATGATTTACAGTTACATTGCTTGGTTTGTTGGTAAAGTGGTTGCTAACTTCTTAATGGGTCGTTTCTCAATTACCCGGGTTCTTGCAATCTACTCAGTATTTGGAACCATCGCATTGATTTTAACTATGAGTATTCCAAATATGACTTCAGTTATCATGGCTATCGCTGCTAGTTTCTTCTTTGGTCCTCAATGGCCAACGATTTACTCCCATGCTTTAGATACTGTTACTGAAAAGAAGTACAACGAAACTGCCGGAGCTTTCGTGGTTATGGCTATCGTTGGTGGGGCTATTGTTCCAGCTATCCAAGGTTGGGTATCTGACATCACTGGCTCAATGCAATTCTCATTTATCGTTCCAATGCTTTGCTTCTTGTACGTAACTATCTACTGGGCATTAGAATACCGTTACGATAAAAAACACCCTTACACGGTAGTAGAAGATTAATTAGTTATAAATTAATAGGGCCTCAACACATTGTGTTGAGGCCCTATTTTTTTGAATCTATATCACTGTATAGAATTATTCTTTAGGTTCATCTGGATCAGGTAATTCGGTGTAATCAAAGTTGTTAAATTCAGCAGTAGAATTATACCCAGAGTAATCAACAGCTGCTAAACCAACGAACGCACCTGTGAAAAATCCACCATAAGTGGAAAGAACATATTCATCTGAAAGGATTTTGGCGTCCAATTTAACCGGAACTTCATGCCATTCTTGACCATCGAATGAGTATTCGTAAGTATAGAATTGTTTTCTAACCTTAGTTCTGAACCAAACTGATTCAGTTCCCTCTGGAATTTGAATGGCGTCATCCTTCAAGAAGGAAGTGTAATTGTTATTGTCGTTTTGGGCAACTTCGATGACGTGGCCTTTTTCTTCGTTCCAGGTAATAAAGATCCAAGAATAATGTTTATCGTTGTAGAAGTTAGTAAGACCAGCCATTTGTTGGTAACTAAATGGATTGAATTTAACTTTAACTGATGCGTCAAAGTTAAATGCTTGCCACCGCATAGCGATCATAGAAACGTCAAACGTACTGCTTAACGAATCGTGTCCAATTAATTTCAGACTACCATCACCAGTGGAACCCATGTGATCAGTAAATGGAATTCGTAAGGTGTTCCAGTTAGTAGTATCTAGTTTACCAGTAAAGTCATCATGGAAGGAATGATCTTTAGGAGCTTCAGTTAGGATGGCATCTTTAGGGGCATCTACAAATGTTTCACCACCATGACCACCAACGATGCGAGGCCAGCCTTCATCATCCCATTCCACTTTTTGAATGGAAGTTTCACGGCCTAATGGACTCCAACCGCGAGGGTCAGTTGCTGATTCAGTTTCATGATGCCAAGGACGAGCAGAGAGGGAAGCGTAGTACCATTCGCCACCTGGGGTAGAAACTAAAGCACCGTGACCCTGTTTTTGGATGTATGAATCAGGAGTATCAAAGTTAGTAATGAATGGGTCACCAGGTTCAGTAGTAAATGAGTGAGCGTCTAAAGTTTTAGAACGAGCCACTACTTCTTGGTGAGTCCAAACAGTTCCACCTTGAGCAGCAAAGAGATAGTATTCACCGTTGATCTTGTACAAATGAGGTCCTTCGACTAATTTAACGTCGGTGCCATCATAAATTGTCCGAGCGGTTTCTGGCATCACTTCTAGGGTATTAGGATCAATTTCAGTTAAAGTAATACCGTCAAATGGATGCTTGTATTCGCGATGATCCCAAGTTTGTTGCACGATGTATTTACGACCATCATCATCGTGGAATAGGGACTCATCAAAACCAACACCGTTTAATAGTACGGGCTTAGTCCAAGGACCATGAATATCTTTGGCAGTAGTAACGTAGTTGTGCATATCTTTAAAAGGTCCTTCAGTAACCTTAACATCGGTAAAGATTAACCAGAACTTACCATCTGCGTAAGATAGATCTGGAGCCCAGATTCCGCCAGAAGCAGGATTGCCTTTCATGTCTAACATATCAACATCTGCAAGTGGAGAAGGGAGTTCATTCCAGTGAACCAAATCTTTTGATTCATGGAGACGAACACCGGGGAACCATTCAAAGGTCGAGTTAGCGATGTAATAAGTATCATCTACGCGAATAATACTAGGGTCTGCATTGAATCCGGGTAAAACAGGGTTTTTGATTTTCATGAGATAATGATCCTTTCTTTTTAACTTTAAAGATTTTGTTTTTGCCGTTGAGCTGCTAGTTCATGGTTCATTTTATTAACGTCAGCATCTGTTAATGGGTAACGACTCATTACCCACATGCCAACTAATGCTAATGCAATTGGTAACCAGATCATGGAAATAACGATCCCGTTTAAAGCACCGGCACTTTGGGTTGCTTTGTTACCGTCGAAACCAACTGCAGCATTGATATAACCGGGGATAATTCCACCAAGTGCTAAACCAATCTTGAAGAATAAGCCCATTAAGGAGTTAATTAAGGCAGCTGAACGACGGTGAGAGGTGTATTCGCCGTAAGTAACAACTTCAGGAACCATTGACCACATGTAACCAGTAGCAGAAGTGATCCCCCATTGTTGAATGAAACGACCAATGTAACCTAAAGCAATAGAGTTCTTAAATTGTGGGAAACTCCAAACCCAAAGAATTAAACTACCAACGATGAAGAGAGCCAAGAAGAAGTAGAAGAAGCCTTTTTTACCGAAAACTTTTTTAAGTTTAGGCCATAAGAAAACTAAGAAGATACCAGGAATAGAACCAATTAAACCAATTGAACCCATCCATTCGGCATGGCCAATGTTGTATTGGGTGTAGAATGCCCAAACGGTGTTACCAAAGAACATAAAGGTAAATCCAATTAAGAAGAACAAACCTAAAATTCGAAGAGGACGGTTACGCTTAAATTCTGTGATTAAATCAGAGTATTTAACGTTTTCAGTTTCTTCTTTAGTAGCAACTACTCGTTCTTTAACGCCGAAGTAAGTAAGCATTAATAAACAGAAACCGATAATCATGTAGATACTCATAACTTTAAAGTAGGCGGGACCGGCAGCACGAGAAGCATAATTACCAAGGTCTAAGTGAATTCCGAACAAACCGATATCTTTAGTGACTTTGTCAGGTGAAACTAATTGAATAAATAGTGGTAAGAAAGTATAAACCATTAAGTTACCAATATTGGCTTCAGTCATCCGAACAGTAGTCAAACTAGAAATTTCATCACTATCCCGAGTCATTGATGCATTCAATGAACCATAAGGGATGTTTACTAGTGAGTAAACCATAGCTGTTGCTAAGTAAGATAGGAAAGCATACAAAACATTACCGTGAACAGCTGGAATTGGTAAGAATAACATTGCTGATAAAACAGTTAATGGAATTCCAAACCAAAGTAAATAAGGCCGGTATTTACCTGATTTAGGGTTGCGTTTATCGATCCAGGCTCCAACAAATGGATCCCAGAAAACGTTAACCCAACGAACAACTAAGAAAATGGTAGCGCCAACAGCGGCTGAAATTCCATCAACCGTAGTTAAATAGAATAATAGCATGGAACCGATGGTACCGAAAATCAAGTTTTGAGCAAGATCTCCAGCGCCATAAGAAATTTTTTCAAACATACTAAGTTTGGCGAATTCATCGGAATGAGTTTGCGATGAAATGCCTGTTGCTTTGACATTTTCTGCCATAAACTAACATCCTTTCCTGGAAAAAATAAAAACTATAGAACAATAATTGCTTTATTGGGTTAGTTGGTTGTTAATTCCAACTAACTGATGCGATAAGTATACTATTTTTATTTTTATTTGTAAACGATTTCTTGATGAGATGTTATGGATTGCACAAGATAATTGCTTAAAAATCATGAGTAAATGTGCCTTAATTAGAATGTTTTAAGCTGATTAAATTCGATAATATGTATAATTTAATTTTTTTGTGAAATATGTACTTTATGTTTAATTGGATGGACTTTACCTAGATGTACTTAGAAAGGACTAACAATGTAAAAATTTCGGGTTCAGTGCTTGCTGATCATCAATGTGAGCAAAACGTTTGTTGCAAATAAAATTCAGCGTTATATTATGATTGATTTGAGATTAGTTATTTAAAGGGGGAGATTTATATGACTGTTCAAAGTAAACTTGATGTGGTTTATGATGATAAAAATGAACTAGCATTAGACTATTATTGGGATCCAAGTATTACCAACAAAGGGGTTTTAATTGATATTCATGGTGGTGGCTGGTTTAGAGGCGATAAGAGTAAAGATTCTGACTGGGCCACTAGATTAGTTGGTGAAGGTTATTTTGTGGTAGTTCCTAACTATCGCATTACTCCACAAGGTTATTATCCCGATCCATTAACTGACATGGATAATGTAGTTGCTTGGGTTCGTGATCATGCTGATCAGCTAAGTTATGATGCTAACAAGATAGGAGCAGTAGGATCTTCCGTAGGGGGAAACATGAGTGTTGAGCTGGCTATCAAGTACGGAATGCCCGCGGTTTCTCTTTCGGGGATTTTAGATATTGATAGCTGGTTATCTAATCATTCAGATGTAGTGGCTAAACAAGATGCCCGCCAAAACTTTAACGGTGCCAGCTCTGAGATAAATCAAAATGGGGCTAATGACTCGTTTTATAAGTGGTTCGTGATGAATTATTTCAACGGTAATAATGATCCCCAATTATGGCAAAAAGCAACTCCTTACCACAGAGTGGATGCAAAAACCGGACCTATTTTTATGGCAAACTCCCTAAATGAATTTGTTCCTACTACCGGAGTTACTACAATGTTAGAAGCATTGAATAAGGTTCAAGTTCCTTCTGAAAGTCACTTCATTAGTGGAACCAAACATGCCAAAGGCTACCTTGATCAAGTTTTTGATCAGTCAGTGATCTTTTTGAATAAGTTTGTTGCCAATGATGGTATTCAAGCTAAAGCTGTTGATAACGAGGCTAATTAAACTAAAAAAGATTTCCCACCATTTACTGGTGGGAAATCTTTTTTAGTTTTGCTGATTAAGATAAGCAATTAAATCATCGATAGTGATCATGGTAAAGCCATGTTCATCGGAGAAATCCACTAATTCTTGCCCCTTGGCCATGTGACCATCAGGTTTGATAATTTCACAAATATAAGCAACTGGACTATCACTGGTTAATTCCGCTAAGGCAACGCCAGCTTCGGTGTGACCATCTCGTTCCTTAAGTCCACCAACTGCGGCATGTAATGGGAATACGTGGCCAGGATGATAAAAATCAGCAAAGGTAGATTTAGGATCAGCCATTTGCTTGATGGTGTCTGCCCGATCAAAGGCAGAAATTCCAGTACTGGTAGTTCTAGCATCAGCGCTGACTAAGAAGGGAGTCCCAAATGCATCATTGTTGACGTCCGTCATTCGGTCTAGCCCTTGGCGCTCAGCCCATTCTTCAGTCATTGGTACACAAACCAAGCCACGGGCTAAGGTGATCATGGTATTTACTGTCTCTGGGGTGGCGTATTCTGCGACCCCTAATAAATCTCCTTCGCCTTCTCGATCTGGGTCGTCAGCGACCACGATTAGTTTACCAGCTTTTAAATCTGTTAATGCTTGTTCTATATTATTCATGGAGGTCATCTCCTTTAGATGCTTGACTAAATGTTACAGCGACCATTACATTATAAAGATAAATGGGGTACTATTCAAATTAAAGTCATTTTCAAAGTAGCTATGACAAATTAAGTATACTTTTCACAAATATTCCTTAAAGGAATTATCCCTGGAATTACTATCACTAAGCTAGTTAAATGAGCTATAATATTACCAGTTGGTGAAAAAGTTAGCGAGTGTTTGAAAGGATCTTAAATGGCAAAACAAATAACAACTCTTATAGCTGAGGATTTGTCGGCAGTTGGTAATATTTCAATGACGGAAGCTCTTCCGATTTTGGCAGCTTTTGGCCAACGACCAGTGCCGTTGCCTACGGTAGTTTTGTCGGCGCAAACCGAAGGATTAGGAGAGCCAGCTAAGTTGCAGACAGCCAGTTGGCTAGAACAGACCAATCAACAATGGCAGGAAATTACTGATTTGCGGTTTGATCAGGCATTGATTGGTTACGTGGGTAACGTGGCTGCGTTGACGGCTGTTCAGCAACTTTTAACTACCTGGCAGCCAATGGAAGTGGTTTTGGACCCGGTGTTAGGAGATCATGGGAAGCTTTATCCGGGACTGGACACGAATTATGTGTCGGCCTTAAGTTCATTGTTAGAGTTGGGGACGGTCTTAACGCCTAATTTAACCGAATTAGAAATTTTGAGCGGCGTGAATCTAACGGTCGTGGATAATGAGTATTTGCAGCGGGCCCTTCAAACGTTAAACCAAAAGTTGCCGAACCCTAAGCAAATCATTGTGACTGGGGTTAAGCGCAAAAATCAAATAGGTAGTTTTTGGTTAGCTGACGGTAAGCTACAATCTTACTTTGTTAAATACTTACCTCGCCATTTTAGTGGTGCTGGAGATGCTTTTGCGGCGATTTTAACTGGTTATCTAGGTCGTGGATCAACTTTAGCAGATTCAGTCCAACAAACTATGAATACTTTACAATTAGCGATGAACGCTACGTTAGAATCGGACTATGACTCCGGTCTTGACCTAGTGAATGTATTACGGGTAATTACAAACGGTGAAAAATAAGGAGCAGTGAATAATGGAATTAGCAGATATTCAAGCAGATATTAGACGAGTAATGGACAATTACTTTGAATTAGTAAACTTTCCTAAGGGAGGTTTGTTTGTGGTAGGTTGCAGTACTAGTATGATTCGGGGTCACTGGATGGCGACCGATTCCAGTCTGCAAGTTGGTGAAGTAGTGTTTAACACCCTCAATGAATATGCCCAAAAATACGATTTTGATTTAGCTATTCAAGGTTGTGAACACATTAATCGGTCACTTTTAATGGAACGTTCAACAGCCACAAAACATAATTTTGAACAAGTGACGGTAGTTCCTGCCTTACACGCCGGAGGGGCTACTTCTGTTGCCGGCTGGCAAGCCATGAATGATCCAGTTGAAGTAGAACACATTGTTGCCGATGGCGGAATTGATATTGGTGGAACAGAAATTGGGATGCACGTGCGATTTGTTCAAGTCCCAGTTCGCTTGACTGAAACTAAAATTGGTGGCGCCCATGTAGTGGCATTGACTTCACGGCCTAAGCTAGTAGGTGGACAACGAGCTAAGTATGATTTTACTGAGGCTAATTTGAAATAATGGTAAAACAACGATCAGAACTTCGACAAATGATAATCGCTGCGGTTTTAATCGCTGTTAATGTGGTGGTCAGTCGGGTATTTGTGATCCCGGTCCCGATGACTAATGGTTATTTAAATCTTAGCGATGGTTTAATTATCGTGGCCGCTCTTCTCATGGGCACTAAATGGGGAGCAGCGGTTGGGGGCCTTAGTGGCTTTTTGCTAGACCTGTTTGCTGGTTACGGACAATACATGTTTTTTTCGTTGATTATCCACGGACTAGAAGGTTTGGTGGCTGGTTCTGCCCTTCACTTTGAAAATAAATACGTTAGATTTTTAATTGTAGTTGCTAGTGCACTGTTGATGGTAGTTGGGTACTGGCTGGTGGATACGTTCTTGTATTCTCCTGCTGCAGGGCTAGCCGGAATTATTCCGAACTTATTTCAAGCGGGAGCAGGAGTATTGGTAGCTTTAATCTTGTTGCCAATCTTTAGGGACCGGTTAGCAATTAAATAATAATTAAGAGTTGGATACTTAGGTATTCAACTTTTTTAGTGGGAAAAAGGTCATCTCAAGACGAATCGCTTGCGTTGAAACCAATTATTAGGCTTAAATAAAGATAGTTAAAATTAATGGGGGTTAAGAGATGACAAAACTATTAATTATTGGTGCTAAGGGGTCTTTGCAGCAAGCGGTAGCAGCAAACGTATTAGCTGAATTAGAAGCTGAAATCACACTATTTGATCAAAACTTGAATTTAGAAGATGTTACCAACGAAATGAGAGAAAAGGTAGTTACTGGTGAAATTAGTGATGAGCCATTATTAGCTAGTGCCATGCGGGAGCAAGATATTGTGTTCCTGGCAGTTAATGGTAATAATCAAGCAGTAGAAACTATTATTAATCAAATGAAACAAGCTAAGGTAGAACGGTTAATTCTAGTTTTACCTCGAGAAATTAGCAATGAAGTGGCAATTAATGATACAGTAGAAAATTCTGGCTTGAATTATACAATTTTACGACCGGATTGGTTACCGTTAGACGTGGCTAGTCCAGAAGAGGTCCGCCATCAAATTGCCCAAATAGCAACCCGGATCGTTCAAGATCCACAGAACTATCAAACCGAAAGTATGGAAATTAATTAGATTAAAAAGCTTTGATAAGGTTAAACTTGTCAAAGCTTTTTTCATGCATGTTTTCAGGGGCGTTTTATTATTTATGCATAAAAATGGCTTTTTATAAAAATATATTGCATAAATAATCATAAAGCTTTATACTCAATTCATCAGTTAACGAAATGAGGAAAGCTTATGAAAAAGAGAATTGGTTGGCTATTAGGATTAGTAACAATTCTAATAGCAGGGCTGACGTTTCAAGTTCAGTCTGTATACGCAGATGACTCCTTAGCCCAAGTTAAGCAAAAGGGAGAAATTGTAATGGGGACGTCGCCGGATTATCCGCCATATGAATTTGAAGCGACTGAAAACGGCAAGACTAAAATTGTCGGCATGGATGTCGAAATTGCTAAGCAGATTGCTAAGGATTTAGGAGTGAAGTTAGTGATTAAAAAAATGTCATTTGACTCACTGTTAACCGGTTTGCAAACTGGAAAAGTCGACATGGTAATTTCAGGAATGAATCCCACCCCGGCCAGAAGAAAAAACGTCAGCTTTTCTGACGTTTATTACCAGGGTGGTTACTCTATTTTGGTCAATAAGACTGATAGTTGGCGGTACAAAGATAAGAATTCCTTTGAAGGCAAAACCGTGGGTGCTCAAACCGGAACGACGCAATACGTAGAATCCCAGAAACAAATTAAGGATGTGAAGGTTAAAGGGATGACTTCAGCAGCTGATTTGGTTTTGGCGTTGCAAAGTCATAAGGTTAACGGGGTGGCGATGGAGAAGCCGACCGCAGAAGCCTACGTGGCCAACAATAAATCCTTAGTGGCCGTTCCTAGTCACTTTGACCTGAGTTCATCAGCTACCAGCTCAGCCATTGCTTTTCCCAAAGGGGATAACACTTTAGTGGCGGCAGCTAATAAGTCGATCGCCAAAATTAAAAAAGCTAATTTAATCAAAAAAGAGTACTTGCCAGCGGCTGGTAAGTACATGAAAACTAACACGGTAAATACTTCGATGTGGCACTACTGGAAGGCATTTGCCATTGGGGTGGAATACACCTTAATTATTACCGTTTGTTCTGTCTTTTTCGGATTCATTATTGGAGTCATTTTGGCGCTGTTGAGAAGATTGCGTGGCAACTGGTTTAAGGATCTTATTCGTTGGCTAGCAACTGCTTACGTGGAATTTATTCGGGGCACACCGATGATGGTCCAAGTAATGTTTGTGTACTTTGGGTTAGGAGTGCTAGTGAATATTCCAGCACTATTATCTGGGATCATCGCGATTTCCTTAAACTCGGGAGCCTACGTTGCTGAATATATCCGGGGTGGAATTAACTCCGTGGATCCAGGCCAAACCGAAGCGGCTAGAAGTTTAGGATTATCCAGCGCTAAAACGATGCGCTACGTGGTTTTACCGCAAGCGGTGAAAAATATTTGGCCTTCTTTAGGAAATGAATTTATTACCTTGATTAAGGATAGTTCGATCGTGTCCATCATTGGGGTGACCGAATTAATTTACCAGTCCAACATTGTCCGTTCCGACACGTATCGAGGAGTAGCGCCCATTTTCGTTATTATGGTAATTTACTTCATCTTAACGTTCACGGCGTCACGGATTTTGAATCACTTTGAAAAGGGGATGCAACATGACTAAAACGATGATTGCAGTTGATGATTTAACTAAAAACTACGGCAAAAAAGAAGTCCTTAAAGGAATCACCGAACATGTGGATCAAGGCCAAGTGATTGTAGTGATTGGACCTTCTGGAAGTGGGAAGAGTACCTTTTTACGTTGTTTGAATTTACTTGAAACACCAACCAGCGGAACGGTAAGCTTTGAAGGTCAACAACTAAACGGATTAGCAGAAAAAGACCTCGATCAGCTACGTGAAAAAATGGGGATGGTATTTCAAAGTTTCAATTTGTTTGCGAATATGAATACGTTAGAAAACGTTAAGTTAGCTCTGATGAAAGTCAAAGGACTGAGCGATGCAGAAGCCGATGAGATCGCCAAAACTCAATTGGCCCAAGTAGGGATGCTAGAGTTCGCGAACCAGTTTCCGGATAGTTTGTCAGGTGGCCAAAAGCAACGGGTAGCAATTGCTAGGGCATTAGCAATGAATCCGGAAGTAATGTTGTTTGACGAACCCACTTCCGCATTAGATCCCGAAATGGTGGGCGAAGTACTAAGTGTAATGAAGGATTTAGCCAATAACGGTATGACAATGGTGGTGGTTACTCACGAAATGGGTTTTGCTAAATCGGTGGCCGACCAGATTTGGTTTATGGCCGATGGTTACGTACAAGAAACGGGTAGTCCGGAAGCTTTTTTTGCTAATCCACAAACCGAACGGGCACAGGATTTCTTAGGCAAATTATTAAATGTCTAGTGATGTTAGCGCCTAATCTTTAAAATTGACCCTTACTAGGGGGTCCCATATAATGACTTATATAAACATGTTGTCTGTAGGTTGTTGTGAACGGCATTTGAAAGGGGAGAGAACAATGGCAATTAACGCAAGTCCATCCAAGATGAACAAGGGTAATAACGCTGATATTGTTTCTGGTTTGAGCTATTTAAGTATTTTCTTCTTACCAATTATCTTTCCAATCATTACCTGGATCGCCGGCCGGAAAAATAAGGAAGTAGTAGCTAACTCAAAAATGGCACTATTGCTCCACGTGATTCCGGTGGCACTTACAGTAGGGCTCATGTGGTTAATGAATACGGCTCAGATTTATGCCATTGGGTCGTGGGTTGCTTGGGTTGATACTCCATCAACTACCGCAATCTTTTTCATCCTAGCTATCGCTGCTTTCTATATTATTAATATTTATATGGGAGTAAGAAGGATGCTAGGTCTCCACAGTCCTAGTGGAGAAGAAGGGTAACGAATAAGTTTCATCCTGCAGGAGATCAAAAAAACACCGCCATTGGCGGTGTTTTTTATTGTTATAAAATGTGTTGGCGAATGAGGTTAAATGCCCGGAGAACAGAACGTTCTCGCACAGTATTTCGATTACCTGGTAAATGAAACAGTTGAGCGATAGTTGGCTGATCCTTGACCGCTAATCCAATCCAGACCGTCCCAGCAGGTTGACCTTCTAATGGATCAGGACCTGCTGCTCCAGTAAATGAAACAGCGATATCAGTATTCATTTGTTTTCGAGCTTGTTCAGCCATCCAGATGGCAGTTGCTTCACTGACAACTCCGTTAGTTTCGATAACGTTAGTCGGAATGGCCAATAATTGTTCTTTGGCTTCGTTGGCATAAGTGACAAAGCCACCTGGAAAAATGGCGGAGACTCCGGGAATGGTAGCCAGGGTGCTTTGGAATAACCCAGCTGTTAAACTTTCTGCGGCGGTAATGGAAATATCTCGCTTAATTAATTTTTGGACAACCTCGTTAGGTAGAGAATTGTCGTCACCATATCCGTAAAAATAGGCCCCTACCCGTTGTTGAATCTGGCTTTCTAGAGCATCTAACAGTTGGTTGGCTATTACTTCATTGGCAGCTTTGGCGGTCAATCGAAGAGTAACTTCGTTAGGTTTAATATAGGGAGCTACAGTGGGATTAGTTTGGTTAGCAATCAAATCATCGATTTTAGTAACTAATTCGGATTCTCCAATTTCGGTGAAACGCAACACCCTTGAAATTAAAAATTCATCACGGTGATAGGCGGCTTTCAAAGCAGGAATGGCGTAATGATCAAACATCCAACTCATTTCCTTAGGGGGGCCTGGTAATACTAAAACGTCGGGTCCATCAGTTTGCTGGTAAAAACTGCCGACGGCATAGCCCACATCATTGAGTAATTTAGTGGAATGATCTAAGTACATAGCCATTTGTTGGTTGTTAGGTAATGGTTCAATCTGTGATTGTTGGTAGTATTGATCTAATTTGGTCATTGTGAGGGGATCAGCGATTAAATCAGTATGTAAAAATTTAGCGACAGTTTGCTTAGTTAAATCATCAGCGGTGGGACCTAAGCCGCCACTCATAACAATCAGGTCACTTCGAGTGGCTGCTAGATCTAGGGCTTGGGTTAACCGGTTGGCATTATCACCCACAATGGTGTGATAGTAAACTTCAATTCCTAAATCAGCTAATCCCCGAGCTAGGTACGCAGAGTTAGTATCTACAATTTGTCCCAGCAAGATTTCTGTGCCAATTCCAATAATTTCTGCGTGCATAAGCGCTCCTTTGGTAAGTTTTATTTTTAAAGCTAAGTATATTCTGAGGGCAATAAAAGTCAAATGTTGGTAATTCTTTAAATATCAGGTTCGATAAATACGGTATAATGATTCATAGATTAAAAACAGGAGAAATACTATGAAAGCCGCTCAAATTAAACGTTACACTCACCGTATTAAAGCCAACATTGTTGATGTTGACATCCCAGCTTTACGTCTTAATGAAATTCTAGTGAAGGTAGTTTGTGCCGGTGTCAATCCGTTAGATGTGATGGACATGACGGGCCAATTCAAGTTGATTCAAAAATTCCCAATGCCACTTAAACTAGGAAATGAGTTTTCTGGAGTGGTAGAAAAAGTGGGACAGCAGGTTACTGACTTTAAAAAGGGGGATAACGTTTACGGATTATTGCCGATGAACCGGTTGGGTTCCTTTGCTGAATACGTGGTAATTAATGAGCGCGATTTAGCTCCAATGCCGGCTAACGTTACTTTCCAACACGCTGCCACAGTACCATTAGATGCTATGACTGCAGTGCAAGCGGTTATGGAAGAAATGAGTGCTCAAGCAGGGCAAAAGCTGTTCATGCCTTTAGGTAATGATGGCTTGATTAATTTGGTATTACCGTTGGCTAAACGGTTAGGTGTAGAAGTTAACGTAGCTGGAGATAGTCGATTAAAAGAACCACTGTTAGCAGCCGGGGTAACTCAATTTATTGACATGGCTGAAGAAAATTATTGGGAAGTAGCTCCTAAATCTGACATGATTATTGATACGATAGGAAGCAGTGAATTTCGCCATGAATTAGCAGTGGTTAAAGCTGGTGGGCAAATCGTTAGTCTGCGGATGAATCCTAACGAAAATTTTGCAGTGGAACACGGAATGCGGCCCGATAAGCGAGTATTATTCTCAGTGATGGGTGCTAAGTATGATCGGTTAGCTAAGGAACAGAATGCGCGTTACCGGTTTTTATTTGTCCGCTCAGATGGTAAACGGCTTCGTGAAATTACTAAGCGCATTCAAAGAGAGGGCTTTAATCCAATAATTGATCCTCACGAATTTGACTTAGATCATATCAATGATGCCTTGCAATTAGTGGCTAAAGGGACCACCTTAGGAAAGGTACTAGTTAATGTTAGTCAACCTAAGCCTAAGGATAATCCACCTAAAGAAACTATGGAAGAAGAAAAGCCAGTAGTGGAATCGGAAGAACCAGTGGTTGTTACCCCGGATTCCGCTACCGAATTACCAGAGAAATAATTTGTAGTGAAAAGGAGAAGTACCAATGGAAACTGAATTGATGAATCAAGCCTTGCAAGCAGCTGACAGATTGGCATTGAGTACTTCACTTGCTAACTTGGCAGATGTAAAAATTGTAAATTTTGTGTGGTATCAGGATCAACCTGGAGTATTATACTTTGCAGCAAAAAAGAACAGTGCAGCCATCGCTGTTTATGAACAGCACCCAGATGCGGCGTTAGTTACTATTCCTCGTAATGAAATAGAGCATTGCCCGTCAGTTCGTTCTCACCACGTAAATATTGAGCACGCTACTCAATCGATGCTGGACCTATTACCTCGCTACTTAGAGTTAATCCCGGGTTACCAAAAAATTTGGGATGCCTCGGGTGAATCGTTAGAGGCGTTTGAAATTAAAATGTCATCTGCGGTAGTGAATAATGATTTGGGAAACAAGCAAACTTATCGGTTCTAATTAAAAACAGCCGTCCACTAATTGTGGCGGCTGTTTTTAATATGTGGCTATTTTGGCCTGTTTAATTTGTTGTAGGGTATTAGCATCCAATAAATGTTGCTGCTTAGCTTCAGTGATGCTCATTTCAATCCAACTAGAGTTAATATTGAAGTAGTATGACTTGTGATCGAATTGGTTATTATTGTGTGAAAAATCAAACCAGAATTGACTATTGGACGAATTGTAGATCCAGTACCCCGTTTTAGTGACCAGGCTAGCGGGTTGCTCGATAATGGTTACCTTAGTAATTGTGGCTTGCGAATCAGTTTTAGAAATTGTGGGTTGATTAGGATATTGTTTGAAATAATAAACCCGCTTTTGATTATTGGGAGCGCCATCGTCGTACAGTAAAATTCTGGGATGATTAGCGATTGGAGAATAGAGCATACTACCACTAGAATCAATGAAAACATGCATCCCGTAATGGTTTTGGTGGTTAGTAGCAATTAAGTAACTAACCACTGCTAGTAATATTAAACTGACGCTGATAATAATTGAGCGAAATTTCCATTTACGGTGAAATAAATACCCAATCAGAATCAGGATTAAAACAACTCCAATTCCAATTAACATGTTTGATCTCCTCTTAAAAATGCTGCTTTATTATTATTACTGAAATTAAGTGATTTGACCAGCATAAGGTTGTGAATGTTAGTGATTTTTAAGGGTCGTTACCGTTACTTGACTTTTATTAAATTGGTAAAAGGGATTGGGTTATTGAAGTTGGCTCGGTATAATAAATCTTAAAATAGCGATTACAAGGAGGAAATTGGGATGACACAAGCAAACGTAACCATTGGTAAGAGTGACGTGGAATCAACACCGTTAGGATTGGGAACTAACGCAGTCGGTGGGACGAATCTTTTTCCAAATTTGCAAGATCAAACGGGGATAGAGGTTGTTAAGGCCGGACTAGATAATGGTATTAAATTATTAGATACCGCCTATGTTTATGGGCTAGGCCATTCCGAAGAATTAGTTGGACAAGCCATTAAAGATTATGATCGGCATTCTTTTGCATTGGCTACTAAGGGAGCCCATGATTTTAGTAGTGGTAGTGAGGTAATTAATAACGATCCTGAATTTTTAACTGCTCAAGTGGAAGCCAGTCTTAAACGCCTTCAAACTGACTACGTGGATATTTACTATATTCATTTTCCGGATGACAATACCCCGAAAGCTGAAGCGGTTGGAGCTTTGCAACGGTTAAAGGAACAGGGGAAAATTCGGGCGATCGGTGTTTCTAATTTCTCACTAGCTCAAATCAAAGAAGCTAACGCTGATGGTTATGTTGATGTAGTGGAAGATGAGTATAGTTTATTGCATCAAGAAAATGCTCAGGTAATGATGCCATATTTAAAGGATCACCAAATTAGCTTTGTACCTTACTTCCCACTGGCTTCGGGATTATTAACCGGAAAATATACCAGCGAGGTAACTTTTGCAGATGGTGATATTAGAAGTCAGATGCCAGACTTTACTGGCGAGCGCTTCAAACAGATTTTAGCGGCGGTAGATCAACTACGACCAATTGCAGCTAACCATAATGCTAATGTGGCTCAGGTAGTTTTAGCCTGGTACATGCAAAATCCGTTAGTTTCGGTTGTCATTCCGGGAGCTAAACAGCCAGAACAAGTTGTAAATAACGCTGCTGCCATGCAAATTGAATTAAGCGTGGCAGAATATGAAACGATTGTTAAAGCCTTTGCTGCTTTTAAATAAACTAAAAGAAAAAGAACGCGACTATTGCGTTCTTTTTTCATTGGTACTCAAAAGTACCCGTGACGTTCAGCACTTTATCTAAAACGGCTTCGGCACTCAATTAACTCACCTAACCACAAAATAACAGATAGTGGCATTCGCCGAACTACCTGCTATTTTTAGGTTAGAAACTCGTTAGTTCCCGAGTCCCTCAGCACTCTATTCAATTAAATACTCGTCCAAAAATTCCTTAACTCTTCGGCGGTATTCCTCTGGATTAATCCAAAAACTTTCTGCATGCGCGGCATTAGGAACAATCCATTTCTGTTTAGGCCCCTTAGTGGCGGCATAATTTTCATTGACCATTTCGGTAGGTACGTAGGTATCTTTTTCACCGTGGATGAAGAAGATAGGAAGCTTATTATTAGCTAGTTGGTTAATAGAAGATACTTGCTTTAAATTAAATCCTTGGCGGCGTTTATTAATTAAGCTTACAGCTGGTACAATTGGATATTTTGGCATGTGGTAGAGTTGCTTTAATAGGTAGGTTAATTCGCTATTAATATCAGAATAACCACAGTCAGCAATGATTAATTTTACTTGTTCTGGAAGTTTCTCACCGCTTAACATCTCTACCGTGGCCCCACCCATAGAAACTCCGAAGAGCACAATCCGGGTATCAGCGCCGCCATAGTTGATAATTTTGGTGATCCAATCTAAATAATCTAAGCGGTCTAGCCAGCCAAAAGTAATATATTTACCAGCAGAATTACCGTGGGCTCGACTATCAGGAAGCAATACGTTAAAGCCCAATTCATGAAACATTTTAGCGTAATTAGCCATAGTTTCACCGTTACCTTTGTAACCATGGGCAATGATCACCGTGTCATTACTCTCTTGATCGGCGGGGACGAAAATGGCACTTAATTGCTCATCAGTATTGCCATTTAAATGCCAGATTCTAGTCGGCTGGGTATGAAGCCAATCAACGTAGCCATAGTAATCAGCAGCATATTTTTGCTTTTCTTCAGAGGTGGGTGGGACTTCGTTAACCCGGTTAAAAACAAATTTATATAAACGTTCGGAAGCATCTAGTAAGCCGGTTGCCGTAATAAAAGGAAGGGCAATCGCGGCAGCAACGGTTTCTTTTTTCATGTTAGTTAATCCCCCTAAAGAGTTCTGAATTGCATATTATCAGTTTTAGCATGCATTTAGATTAAATTCAATGGATCTGCCTCCAACTTAAAAAAGGTTTGACGTCTATACTATATGACGTATAATATTAAATTGTAATTAATAAAGGATGGAAAAAACTATGGAAATTCAAATCAGCTCGGAGTTGTTAGATGGTTTAGTACTTTCTCTGTTAACGCGAGAAGATTACTATGGGTACGCAATTACCCAAGAAATCCAAAAAACGATTAATATTTCCGACTCAACTATGTATCCAGTATTAAAGCGCCTGCAAAAAAATGATTGGTTAACTACTTATGACCAACCATTTCAGGGAAGAAATCGGCGATATTACCGGATTACGGAAGCGGGAACGCAACACCTGGAACAACTTTTAGGGGCGTGGAAAACGTATAAAAAGAATTTAGATGGCATTTTTGATCAAACTCAAATTCCACCGGTGGCTTTAGGAGGACAGGGATAATGGCAAGGGATGTACAACAGTACTTAGATGAATTAAAAAATCGATTAGCGGGGCATTTGACCGCGGAAGAAATTGATGACGTAGTAGAATTTTACGCTGAATATCTACAAGACGCGGGATTAGTTACCAAATCAGAAGTGGAATCCCGTTTGGGAACTCCAAAGCAACTGACCCATAAAGTATTAGCGGATTACTCCATTAACGCTGATGAAAGTAATTCTGAATTTAGTTCTAATGATCAAGCGGTTAAGGAAAAAATTCAAAAACAAGATGGCCGTTCCAACGTTATGTTGATTTGGTTGGTGATTTTAGGAATTGCTTCAACGCCACTAACGATTCCGCTAGCTTTAGCGGTGTTAGCAGTATTATTTGCGGGGATGCTAACCGTAGGCGCTTTACTATTTGCGGCCGTTGTAATGGTGGGAACGGTATTTGTGTTATCCGTTATTGCCATTTACATTGGAATTATGATGGTATTAACGAACGCTAACGTAGCACTCTTTTACTTAGGAGTCGGGGTCACCGGTCTGGGAGCCCTGTTTATTGGCATTCCAATTGCAATTAGTGTGTTAAAGTGGGCCGTTGCTATGATTGCGATTGCGATCAGCTGGCTTTACCGTAAGATCACTAAGAAACAACCGAAAGTAAAGGGGGATAACCATGAAGAAACTAATTAAATTTGGCGTTGTCTTATTTGTTGGTGGGTTAATCGCTACTTTTATCGGTTGGCGAATGGGCGGTGCTCAACCGGTTGCAGTTGGTAAGGATTGGCGCCCTAAGATCGTCCACGAAGAAGTGCGGAATAAAACTTTACCCACAATAACAGAAATTGATCTAGATGTTACAGACGCTAATATCGCCATTCAACGGGGCAAACGCTATGGTATTCGTTTGGAAGATCGCAACGTGGGTAAGCCCACTTATCGTGTTAGTCACCAAAAATTAACGGTAACCCAAGACTGGAGTGATAGCTTTAGTGGAGGGATCGATTGGCAAGCTGCCCCGGTACACAATATTATCATCACGGTGCCAGAGTCAGCGGTCTTAACCAACGTTAAAATTAATAATGCGAATGGTCAAATTAATTTAACTGATAATTACATTAACCGCTTAGAGACTTCTCAAGGCGATGGTGATTTATTTGCTACCAGGGGAACGATTAAGAACTTTAAGCTCAACAGTAATGATGGTAACGTGCATTTGACCCAGTTAAGAGTTACTAACGGTCAGGCCAAATTAAGAGATGGTAGCTTCGAAATGGATAGTGGTAAGCTAACCAATAAATTAGCTGTTAACAACTACGATGGGCTTAACCGGGTGAACGGTGTCGCAGCCAAAGGTTATTATTTACAAACTACCAATGGGAAAAACCGACTTAAGAGTAAAACCAGCGCTAGCCCAATTATTCATCATGCGGATCAAACTCCGTTAATTAAATTAATTAACCATGACGCTAATAATGTTATTAATTAAAATCAAAAACTTTCGGTTAAGCATTAACCGAAAGTTTTTGTGTCTTTGAGTGCCATCTTTACTTACTTGGCGTATAATGAGCTTACTACTTATAAGGAGGCCCCAATTACTATGCAAGATTTTCGCTTTCATAATACTACGGACATTCGCTTCGGAACTGACGTTATTGACGCCGGCTTACACGATGCGGTAACTCAATTTGGTAACAATGTGTTGCTCGTTTATGGTGGGCAATCGATTAAAAAATCAGGATTATATGATCGGGTTAAGGCATTATTACACGATCTAAACATTACGGAACTTTCCGGAGTGGAGCCTAATCCTAAGATTGATTCTGTTAGAGAAGGCCAACGCTTAGCCAAAGAAAATAACGTTGATGTTATCTTAGCCGTTGGTGGTGGTTCAGTTATTGATGCCAGCAAGGTAATTGCGTCTGCATACTACTACGATGGTGATCCATGGGATCTGGTAGTTAAGGCTAACGGTGCCGACCGGATGAAGTTAAACCAATTACCAGTGGTCGACATTTTAACTTTGGCAGCTACGGGAACTGAAATGAACTTTGGTTCTGTGATTTCTAATCCCGCTACCCATCAAAAATTAGGTACTCAAGGTCCTAACAGTCCAGCTGTATCTTTCTTAGATCCTACCTTGACTTACACAGTCTCAGCTTGGCAAACTGCTGCGGGTTCTATTGATATTTTCAGTCATTTGACTGAACAATATTTTGACGCTCAACCAGCTAACGATGCTTCCAAAGGGATGATCGAAGGTTTGATGCGAGCAGTAATTAAATGGGCTCCAATCGCTTTGGAACATCCTGATAGTTACGATGCTCGGGCTAACCTAATGTGGTCAGCAACGATGGCGCTTAATGGAATTGTGCAGTTAGGTGGCCAAGATGGTTGGACCGTGCACCCATTGGAACACGAATTGTCAGCTTATTACGATATTACCCACGGTGTGGGATTAGGAATCCTTACACCAAGATGGATGAAGTTTATCTTGTCAGATGATACTGAAGCATTATTTGCTCGCTTCGGTCGTAACGTTTGGCATATTGATAACGGTAGTGATCGTGAAATTGCTGAATTAGCGATTAAGAAGACCTACGAATGGTTGAACTTAATGCAAATTCCAATGACCCTTCCAGGTGTTGACATCAATGATGATCAATACTTTGATGCAATGGCCCAAAGTGCGGTCAAGGTCGGTCATTTAGACACCGCACCTTACGTAAACTTGAGTGTAGAAGACGTTAAAAAAATCTATCAAGATTCAATGACGCCAGAAGAATTTTAATATTAAATAGTTGGATCCTAATTAATACTGCTGTGGTATTGGTTAGGATCTTTTTTTAATAGATAGTTATGTTAAAATGTGAACAAAATGGTACCGCTTTCGTAAAAAAACAATGAATATCAGCCATTAGATTTGATATTACGTTATTATTATCATTAAAATAAATACAATCATATTATAGGGTTAGGATGTGAAAGCAATGAAAAAAGATGAACTAACTGGTAATGTAAATGGAATTAGTCTACCGTCTTTGATTGCAATGGTAATTACATCTGCTATTGGAGCGGGAATCTTTGCGTTAACGTCTGACTTAGCAGTAGGGGCCTCACCAGGGCCGGCCTTGATTGCTTGGGGAATTGTGGGATTTGGAATTTTGATGTTGGCTCTTAGTTTGAATAACTTAGTGTTAGAAAGGCCAGAATTAGAAGGAATCTTTGCTTATGCCCAGGAAGGCTTTGGTGACTATGCCGGTTTCATTAGCGGATGGGGATATTGGCTATCTACATGGCTTGGCAACGTTGCCTTCGCCACCGTGATGATGAGTGCGATTGGTTATTTTGTGCCCGCATTCAAATCAGGGCAAAGTGTGATTGCGATTATCTGCGCTAGTATTGTTTCGTGGGGATTAACTTGGTTTGTTAGTCGAGGCGTTGAAAATGCAGCATTCCTTAACGCTATTATTACGATTTGTAAGTTAATCCCACTCTTCACGTTTATTGTTATTGCCTTGCTACTATTTAAGAGTCAAATTTTTACCGCTCATTTTTGGAATAACGTTTCTGGTAATTTCAATGGCGGCAAAGGAGTCGGCGAACAAATTAAAAACTGTATGATGGTAATGATGTGGGTTTTCGTTGGGGTTGAAGGGGCCGTAAATTTATCTTCACGAGCTAAACGTAAATCGGATGCAGGAAAAGCTACCATTATAGGGCTACTGTGTTTAATTTTAATTTATGTCCTAGCATCTATTTTGCCGTATGGTTATATGAGCCGGACCGAATTAATGAATCTTGATCAACCAGCCATGGTTTATATTTTTAAGGATATGGTTGGAACTTGGGGTGGAGCGTTTATTAGTATCGGCCTCATCATTTCTTTATTTGGCTCTTGGATTTCTTGGACCATGCTACCTGCGGAAACCATGCGCTTAATGGCGGATGAAGGCTTGCTACCTAAGTTTTTTGCTAAAGAAAATAAACATAAGGCACCAATTGTCGCTTTAGTTGTGACTGCTGGATTAGTACAAATTTTCTTGATTTCACTTCTTTTTATGGAAAGTGCATATAATTTTGCTTACTCGCTGTGTACGGCAGCAATTGTGATTAGCTATATCTTTGTAGGAGCATATCAAATGAAGTTTGCTTGGCGCAAACGGCAAAATGGGCAAGTGTTAATTGGCTTTTTAGCCTTAGCATTTCAATGTGTAGGGATTTACTTAGCTGGATTACAATATGTATTATTATGCTTTATTGCATATATTCCAGGAATCTGGTTCTTCGTGAAAGCCAGAAAAGAAGAGCATCATGATCGTGCATTGTTCCCTTATGAATGGATTCTTACAGCATTGATTTCCTTGGGTGCAGTAATTGGAATTATGTTATTATTAATGAATAAAATTTCAGTTTAATGCATAAATGGAGGGTGAATAATGGTAGAGATTGCTGGATTTGGCGTAGAAGCATGGTTAAACGAATGGGAAACTAAGGCTCAATATGATATTTCTCAAAGTACAATTGCGTCGTTGACATTAGAAGAACTAGTGGCTTTTGATCCACCTGCTGGGCAGCAATTATTAACGGACCTTAAGCAAAATAAACTAAATTACGGTCATATTGAGGGGTCCCCAGAATTTAAACAAGAAGTTAGCAAGTTGTATGATCACATGTCAGCTGACAATATTTTGCAAACTAACGGTGCCACGGGCGCAAATCACTTGGTACTTTACGCTTTATTAAATTCTGGAGACCACGTGGTGGCTGAATATCCGTCGTATCAACAATTGTATGATATTCCTAAGTCCTTAGGAGCAGAGGTGGATTTTTGGCCGATCGAAGAAGATCAAGACTGGCAACCTAGTTTGACCAAATTAAAGGAATTAGTACGATCAGACACAAAAATGATTTGTTTAAATAACGCTAATAATCCGACGGGAACCGTACTGGATCGTACCTTTTTGGAACAAGTAGTTGCAATTGCTAAGACAGTAGGAGCGTATGTTTTAGTTGATGAAGTTTATCAGCCATTAGCCACTGATGTGGACTACAAATCAATTGTTGATTTGTATGACCGGGGAATTGCAACTAATTCATTATCGAAAACCTATTCAGTTCCCGGAATTCGAATTGGTTGGACGGCTTCAAATGCAGAAGTAACCAATATTTTCCGGACGTTTAGGGACTATACTATGATTTGCGGGGGCGTACTAGGAGATTTAGTGGCAACGTATGTTTTACAGCATCGTGATCAAGTTCTAGCTCGTAACCGTGATTTAGTTACTCGTAATTTAAAGATCTTAACGGACTGGGTAGCTCAAGAACCTCGAGTCTCACTGGCTACTCCGCAAATGGTGTCGACCTCGTTTCCGCGTCTGGATATTTCCGAAGATACAGAAGCATTTTGTTTACGATTATTAAAGGAAACCGGAGTGTTGTTAGTTCCCGGAGAACGCTTTGATTTACCAGGACACGTACGGTTAGGTTACTGTGCCCCAACCCAGGTTCTACAAACTGGGTTAAAATTATTATCTGAATTTTTACGGCAATACAATTAAGAGATGACCTTAACTATTTCGTATTCTTTTTTTAAGTTGGAATTAAGGCGGGATGATTATTATTACAGCATAGTCAATTACAAATTGACTTCTTCAAACATCTGATAGATTGCAAAGAGGTGACCGCAGCTAATCGACAAGGCAAGCGAAGGATTTAGCATCCTGATTAAGCCAACTCTGATCTATTCCACTCTATTCTTAATATATATCTCCCTTACAAAAAAACCACCGCAGTCCGGTGGCTTTTTTGTGGGTATTAATGATTATAACGAACTCGCTTTAATAAGCTTAATCCGGTTGCGCAACAAAAGACAATTGCGGCCGCCATTGGTGTATAGGTATGAGTCCCCATTAATCCGACGATTGGTGACATTAAACTACTGACGGCATTTTGAAATACGCCCATTAAAGCAGAAGTTCCACCAGCATTACTGCTGTTACTGTTCATAATAATAGAAGTAATTGTGGTAAGTAGCATTCCGATGAAGATAACGATGAAAAATACTAGGCCGATCACGAGGAATAAATTATGCCACATAAATGAACTAGCCAAGAGAATTAAGCTTAAAATTCCGGTACCAGTAAATGCAAACCAAGTTTGCGATAGGATGGAATATTTTTGTGATAAGCGTCCGGGAAGTGCTGATCCTAACGCAATTCCCACCCCATTTAAAGCGTAAAGTAAACTGAATTTTTGAACGGACATATGGAATTCTGTTTGGAAAACGAATGAAGAAGCGGAAATATAACTAAAAAGTGCTCCGTAAATCAGACCGGCTAGGATAATTAACCGGAGGAATCCTCGATCGGTTAAGAGCTTAAAGGTGTCTGTAATTGTGGACATAGCACTACTAGTAATTCTAGCATCTTCAGGCAAGGTTTCAGGTAGGCCGACAAAAATGGCTATGACGACTACTAGACCAATAATAGCTAGTAAAGTAAAGATGCCTTTCCAACCGGTGTATTTAACTAAAAAGCCACCAATGACTGGAGAAATAACTGGGAAAATACCGTTGACTGCAGATAGCATGGCATAAAATTTGGTAAGAAGGGGACCGGAGAACATGTCTCTAGCAATTGCTCTAGATAGTACTTGACCACTAGCTCCTGCTAGCCCTTGAACGAATCTTAAGCCGATCAGCATGTATGCTGAAGTACTAAATGAAATTAAAAGAGAAGTAATTCCAAAAATTGAAAAACCAATTATTAAGGGAATTTTCCGACCGTATTTATCACTTAGCGGCCCCGCAATGATTTGACCTAATGCTAGTCCTAATAAACAAGAGCTTAAGCTCATTTGAATTAAGCTCGCAGGGGCATTTAAAAAGGCGCTCATTTCAGGTAACGCAGGTAAATATAAATCAATGGATAGTGGGCCTGTAGCGCTGATGGTTCCTAACAAAATGGTTAACCAAACGCGTTTGGCGGTAGATGGAGTGGTGTTCATAATTGCCTTCTTTCTTGTGGATAGTTCGGAGTTTTAAGCCGTAGGTTAACTTATGGTATAATCGATTATGATTAATTAACGTCTCAATGAGGTGTTAAATAAAAGGAGTATTAGTTGATGAAAACAGTTAAAGAGATACTCAGCTGGGTTATCCCTATCGCAATTGGGTTAATCATCGCTCTTTTATTACGGGCATTTGTTGTTACCGTAGCTCGAGTTGATGGACCTTCAATGGAACCTAACTTAGTAAATAATGAACGAATGATCGTTTGGCGACAAGCGCCAATTAAACATTTAAGTGTAATTGTGTTCGACGCCTATGGCGAAGATCCTAGTGCTAAAACTAAAGGCACGGATTACGTTAAGCGAGTAATTGGATTACCAGGGGATACCGTTTCTAGTAAGAATGGTGATTTATACGTTAACGGTAAGCTAGTAAAGCAAAACTTTATTAGCAAATCAGAACGCACTTCCGGTACTGGTAACTGGGATTTGAAGTCCCTTTCATCACAATGGAGTGAGTATAATGGAGTTACCAAGGTTCCCAAGGGTCAGTACTTCGTAATGGGTGACCACCGAAGTGTTTCTAATGATGGTCGCTACTGGGGCTTTGTCTCTAAGAAGAACATTATCGGGGTAGTAAAGGTTCCATTCTGGGAAACTGATAAAACTCAACGAAATAATGTTAATAATTTAGCATATTAATTAGCTAAAAAGCTGGTACAAAATTGTACCGGCTTTTTTATTATTCATTATATTTAATGATTTGAGCATTATTAGGATCTGTAACGTCTAGCCTAGTGATACTACCATTATTAGGTTGAGGCATTACTGGTTGTCCAGGAGTCAACAAGGTAGCAAGGGTCCTAATATAGGTTCCGTGACTAACTACGATGGCTGCTTGGCCATCCTCTAAACTGTTGCTCAAATGAATTAGTGCTTGGTTAATTCGTTGAGCTAACTGTTCACCCGTTTCTGCTTCGTGAAAAGAGTCGGCGGCATTCATGAAATCGCGAATTTTAAGAATTCCGTACCGTTCAACTAAATCCGGTTGATGACGGAAGCCCTGGGGGCCACCGATCATGTTCCAGGTTAACTTAGAGTCTAAACCTTCAAAGGATCCGAAGTAAGCCTCTCTTAAATCAAGAAGACGTTCAGGAATCGGAGTGGGCTGTGTTTGCTGGGCCAAAATGATGTCTAAAGTATCCATTGCTCGACCTAAATCCGAACTGGCGGCGTATGAAAAGGCAACGTTAGCTAATTTATTACCAGTAGTAGCTGCCTGTTGTTGTCCTAACTCGGTTAAGGGGGAGTCGACCCAGCCCTGCATTTTATTGAAGTGATTCAAAAGGGTTTGTCCGTGACGAACTAAATAAACGGTTTTCATATTTACTGCCTCACTTAAATTAAACTGCTTCAATTTTAGCATATCTCTTCAAGCACACCAACTAGGCTATGATAAACTAGGGGTAATTGAGGAGGGGAGTTAATGACAAAGTTAATCTCTTGGAACGTGAATGGAATTCGAGCAGCGGTGAACACCCATGATTTTATGGCTACCTTTAACCAACTAGATGCAGATGTTTTTTGCATTCAAGAAACTAAGGTGCAAGCGGGCCAAATTGAACTGGATTTACCTGGATACCACCAGTATTGGAATTTTGCTGAACGTAAGGGGTATTCTGGAACCGCCATATTTACCAAGGAAAAACCGTTATCCGTTTCTACTGATATTGGTAATGAAGAGCTAGACCATGAGGGGCGGGTAATTACTGCGGAGTATCCTAAGTATTACGTAGTCTGTTGTTATACCCCCAATGCGCAACCGAAGTTAAAACGCTTGGCATTTCGGCAACAATGGGACGCTGTCTTTTTAGCTTATCTCCAAAAATTAAATGCGATTAAACCAGTGGTGGTCTGCGGAGATCTAAATGTGGCACATGAGCCAATCGACCTGAAGAATCCTGCCAGCAATCATCATAACCCAGGATTTTCAGACGAAGAACGAGCTGATTTTAGTAACTGGTTAGCTGCGGGCTATGTAGACTCATTTAGACTGCTGCATCCGAATAAAGCAGGGATTTATTCTTGGTGGAGCTATCGATTCCATGCCCGTGAAAACAATTCGGGGTGGCGGATTGATTACTTTGTAGTGAGTGAGATTTTGAAAGATAAAATTGAGGCGGCTGAAATCTTAACTAACGTCTATGGTTCCGATCACTGTCCGGTAGAACTCGATTTTGCAAACTGACTTCGCGAACTAGTTTGCGATGTGCTATAATGTTTAGCGAGGTGAACAGTATGTCAGAATCTATTAAAGATATTGCCGATGAAATTGGGGTATCGAAAACTGCCATTCGCAAACGAATGACGGACGAGTTCCGAAAAACGCGAACTGAAAAACAAGGTAATAAAATTTTAATTACCGATGAAGGGGTTGCGGAACTAAAGGAACAATTTAAAGCTAGTGGAATCACTGAACAAGACACTGCTGAAGATGACGATCAAGTTGATTTGGCACGTCAAGAGCTAGGTGTCTTGAGCGAGCAATTGACCAGTCAGTCTGATCAATTAAAGGAAAAGGATCGTCAAATTGCTGAATTACATAAGTTGTTAGACCAATCTCAACAGTTACAGTTGGATGTTCAACAACGAATGAAGCAGTTGGAAACCAGCAAGGCAGAGGTACAGGCGATTGAAACTGCAGAACAACCACAGGCCGATAGTGAAACTAAGCCTGGCAAGGTGAAGTTAGAAAGTCAATCGGAAGAAACGGAACCGGAAAAAATTAATCCGTTACCTCCTCGCAGTGAAGATGCAACTAGCACCACTACCAAAAGAAGATGGTGGCCATTTGGTCGCCAAAAGAAATAAAAAGTCGGCAGATGCCGGCTTTTTTCACATCAAAATAGATCAGAAGGGAAATGATAGTATGGCACAGTTTGGTCAACCGTTAGAGAAAGCAGAATTAAACAAACTAAGCAATTCTTTGCATAAAGAGCCCAATGCTGAAGTATTAACTAGAACTATCACACACAATGGAATTGACGCAGCCGCATTTGATCCGCAAGCAGCAGTAAGATTAGATCCGGTATTTTCATTAGAACTAGAAACGGGCAAAGTCACTAACCAAAAGCGTAGTGGACGGTGCTGGTTATTTTCAGCTGCTAATATGTTGCGACACCAATTTGCTAAACAGTATAAAGTGAAAAACTTTGAACTTTCTGAAAAATACCTCTTTTTCTGGGACAAAATCGAGCGGGCTAACATTTTTTACGATCGGGTGATTGCTACCGCTAATCGACCACTTTCCGATAGAGAAGTGAGCTTTTACTTTGAGATGCCAGATGATGATGGTGGCCAATGGGATATGGCCGCAGCACTAGTTGAAAAATACGGAGTGGTCCCGGTTAGTGCCTATCCAGAAACAGCTAATTCTGAAGATACTAGTGCCTTGGCCGCCACCCTTAACCGGAAATTAAGACAAGATGGCCTGCAATTACGGCAACTAATTGCGGAAGAAAAAAGTGACGTTGAAATCATCGCGGCCAAAGAAGCAATGTTAGCCACTGCTTATAAAATTACCGCCTATGCCTTAGGAGAACCACCAATGCAGTTTGACCTAACGTATCGTGATGATGATAAGCAATATCACCGGGTAACTGACTTAACCCCGCAACAATTTTATCAAGATTATATTGATATGGATTTAAGTGAGTATGTAACGGTGACTAATTCACCGGATAAACCGTTGAATCAATTATATCGATTACCTAGTGAAGAAAATGTGGTCGGCGGTCGCCAAATTCAATTTTTAAACGTGGAAATGGACGTGTTGGAACAGGTAGCGTTAGCTCAGTTGCAAGATGGCCAAGCAGTTTGGTTTGGTAACGATGTAATGCAACAAATGGATCGGAAACGGGGATATTTGGATAGTAATTTGTACCGGTATTCCGAACTATTTGGGGTAGAGCTGCAGATGACTAAGGCTCAACGACTAGAAACTCACGAAGCAGAAGTTTCTCATGCTATGACCCTTACCGGTGCCGATGTGGTGGCAGATAAGGTGACTAAGTGGAAAGTTGAAAATTCTTGGGGCGCTAAAAACGGTGAAGACGGCTACTTTACTATGAGTGCTGATTGGATGAATGACTTTGTATACGAAGTGGTTGTGAATAAAAAATATCTAACAGACACGCAACGAGAATTATTAACTAAAGCACCAGTGGAATTACCCGCCTGGGACTCCCTTGCGTAAATAAAAAAGCATGCCAAGTGGCATGCTTTTTTATGTTATTGAACTGCTACTAAAACTTGATTAGTTTTATCGTAATCTAGATCTCGAACCACCTTGTAACCAGATACTTTTAAGCCGGAAGCTTTGTTAGTACCACTAACAGGTTTTTTAACGCTAATAGTTTGCTCCATATCAAGCCCACTTAGTTGGCCCTTCATACTGATTACGGGGCGAGTCTTTGACTTGTTTTTGAAGCTGTAAGTCAAAGTTCCTTGTTTGTCTAATGCATTGGCTTTTTTAGCGGCATCAAAACTCTTGTAAATTTTGTCGACACCGTAGATAGTTACCTTGTTGCCTTTGAAGTAGTAGGCGTCAAAGCCAGATTTACTTTTGGCGTTTAAACTACCGGCCATATACCAAAGTTTACCACCACTAGTTAAAGCCGTTTTGGCATCGGTATTATTTGTATTGGTATTTTGCATACTTGCTTTACTACTATCATTACTACCGTTAGATTGAGACTTAGAATTGCCGCAGCCAACTAGGACTAGGGCAAGCGCGAATGCAGCGCCAACTGCAGTTAAAATTCGAATTGCTTTTTTCATATATATCACCTCTTCGGTTAAAATATCATAAATATTAGGGGAATACTAGCCCTTTAACTTTGAATTAATAATTCTTTGGTAAACTGAAATCAGAGGTTAACATAAATGAAACTTAAAAAAGAAAAGGGTCTCATTTGACTTTTGACAAGCAAAACTATTTACTATAGTTAACATGAGGTGAAGATATGGATAAACCAACAATTTTGATTGTCGAAGATAATAAAGAATTAGCTAGCGGACTCGCTGATTTTTTAGCGGATACCGTTACGGTGAAAAACGCCTACGATGGTTATACTGGTGAAGAAATGGCCTTGGAACCGGATATTGACCTAATCATTTTAGATATTATGTTGCCAGGCCAAGATGGGTTAGAACTACTTAAAAATATCCGTCAATTTGGCAATGATACTCCAGTTCTAATTTTGACTGCTAAAGATACGATTGTAGATAAGTTAAAGGGATTTCAGGCGGGAAGCGATGACTATTTAACTAAGCCATTTCATCGAGAAGAATTACTGATGCGGGTGAAATCATTACTTAAGCGCGCCGGAAAATTAAATAAAGAGACTACGGTTTCGGGCGGCCCCATTACTTTGGATTTGGCTAAGCATACGACAACCGTCGCTGGGCAGTTAGTGGATTTGAAAGGTAAGGAATTTGATTTGCTTCAATACCTGTTAGAAAATCCGGAAATGATTATCACTAAAGAACAGATTTTTGATCGCCTTTGGGGATTTGATTCCGAAACTTCGCTTAGTGTCGTAGAAGTTTACATGAGTAATCTCCGAAAAAAACTAAAGCCATTTGCGGCTGATAGTATGATTAAAACGATTCGCAACGTGGGATACATCGTGGAGGTGAACGATGAAGGAAGAGAATCAGATTAACCAAAAGCAACAACACCGGTTTTTTGTTGTTGAATTTTTGGCCTTAGCCTTTTTATTTGGCTTACTAGGCATTTTAGTTAGTCACTTCTTCGAAAGTTCTGTCTATTCTAATATCGATCAAAACATCGTTCATCAGCAAAAAATGGTTTTGCTACGACCAGCTGAGAGTATCCAAAATAATGACCAGTTAAATCCGGGCGATGGGGGACCAACTCGATTTCAAGCGGATACTGTAATCTACAGCGAATCTGGTAAAATTTTGAATACTGCTACGCTGGGGAACCGGTATGTAATCTTAAAAAAACTTAAGTTCGACCCTAAAACTACGGGCCAACTGATGACCCAAAAGGTTAACGGCAATTCTTTTCGAACGGTAATGATGAAAGTCAAAAATCAAAATACCAAACAGGTAAACTATGTATTGATTGCCGAAAATATTGATACGCAAACCAGTATTATTAAGGAGTTTGACAAGCTTTTAATTATTATTTTAGTAATCTTTTGGCTGGCTGCGATCTTAATTAGTTACGCCTTGTCTAGTTACTTCATGGGTCCAATTTTACGATCATGGAACAAACAGCAGGAATTTGTTTCTAACGCTGCTCATGAACTTCGGACCCCGTTGACGATCATTCAAAATAAATTGGAATATTTATTTACTAAGCCTAAGTCACAGGTAATTGATGAAACCGAACCGATTAACCAGGCATTAAATGAAACCAAACGGCTAAGTCGTCTAACGTCGGAATTATTGACGGTGGCTAGATCCGATTCCAACCGGATACAAGTAGATCCAGTAGCAGTTGAGCTCTCTGATTTTATGCAAGAAACGGTTGAACCGTATGCAGAAGTGGCAGCTAGCCAGGATAAGCAACTGAGCTTTGGCAATACGGTGGATGGATTTGTTAAAATTGATGTGGATTTGCTAAAGCAGGTTTTAGTTATTTTACTTGATAACGCCTTGAAGTACACTAAAGCTGGTGATCAAATTAATGTTTTTAGTGAGCCGGTCGGTAAAAATTCATGGAAATTAACTGTTTCTAATACGGGTGAATCAATTTCTGATGCTGATAAACAACGAATTTTTGAACGTTTTTACCGGGTAGATAAATCTCGTAATCAAGATACTGGTGGAAACGGATTAGGGCTTTCTATTGCTAGTTGGATTATTGGTCAACATCACGGTAAAATTACCGTAACGGATGTGGCACCAACAGGGGTGGCGTTTATTTGTACGCTGCCTAGAAATTTTAAGTAATTAAAAAAAGTAGGATAGGAGATGCCTTAGGCACTCCCATCCTACTTTTTGGTTGGCAATGTGGTGGTTACTGTTCCTTGCAATACCCCGTAAAACGGCTTCAACCAACTTATTTCCTCCGCTTAAATAAATAGCAGTCAATAGCGACCTTTCAGGCCGAACTATTGACTGCTATTTTCTTAGTGCTCAGAAATAAACCGTGTTGGTCTCAGCACTCTACTAAAACGGCTTCACCTCACTGCTTTTTCCGTCCAACAAAAAATGCCAAATAGCGATTCAAAAAACAAATCGAACTATTCAGCATTTTTCTATTGGTACTCGAAAGCACCCGTGAGGTTCAGCACTTTATCCTAAATCGGCCTCTCAAAGCGAACAGTTCCGCCTAGCTCAATTAATTCAATAGCGATTCAAAGTTCGAATCGAACTATCTAAATTAATTAGCACTATGCTCGCTGTTTAACCGCTTTGCTCAGAACTCTATTCTAAAACGGCTTCGGGACTCACCTAACTACAAAATAACGGGCAGCGGCTTATGCCGAACTGCCCGTTATTTTTAGGTTAGAAACTCGTTAGTTACCGAGTCCCTCAGCGCTTTACTTAACTTCCGTTGTTGGGAAACGTAAAACGGCAGCGTAATCTGCTTGAACTGGCATTTCTTCTTCTGGTAGGACGTAAACATCGCCATTGAAACCAGTAGTGGTGATAGCCAAATCGTTTAGCAAGTTACTTGGATGACCGGTAGTGTCTTGGCTATCAAATTGAACGTGGCTAACGTCTTTTTCAGCAACGTAAGCACCATCTTTAATAAAGAGGGTAGCCACTGAACCGGACATTGCAGCTTCCGCAATTTTATTGATATCGGTAAGGGTCTTCTTAGCGCCCGTAGCGTTGTCGAATCGATCAGCCAATTCCAAGACCGTCAAATGGTTGTATTGAGCGTTAACGTTGCGCACCATGTCTAGCAATTCTTCGTGTGAAGTCTTTAGACTAGGGATCTTTTCGAAGCGAACATCAGAAAGCATCTTGTTCTTAGTGATTTTTCTGAATTCGCCTTGGACGGCAGGTTCGGCGGCCAAGACAACTGGCAAATGATCCTTGTTAGTAAAGTTCTTGATTACATATTCATCAACTGCTTGGAAGTAGCGAAGTTGATCACTTCTATCAGATTCTTCTTTAGGATCATAACCACGTTTGAAAGTGGCACCATGACCACGGCCGTGACCAGCAGATTTTAATTGTTGATCATCAGCAGGGATGTAATCTCCTAAGGCGTCTGTTAGAGTAGAAGGAGTATCAGCGGTAACTTCTGGTTCTTCGATTACCCTATTTTGGATTTGGAAGAGATGAAATGAGTTCTTCCGCAAAACAACTAAATTGTATGCGAGTGGGAATTGGAAATCTTTTAGTAATGGTAAGACTTGCATAGTGTCACCCACTGCAAAGGCTGGCTTAGCTGGGTAGTTAAGCCGGAACATGTTGATTTGATCTGCGGTAACATAGATAGCTAAACCTTGAGAAACGTCGTTGCCTAAGGTTTCGGTTTGGAGTAATTGGTTTAATTGAGCTTCATAGTCAGGCCAGAATTTGCTTAAGTATTTTGATAGGTATGCTTTTTTGGCTTGGGCAATCAAACTATTGAGTTGAGTTTTGTCTTCTACGGAATTGTCCGCTTTAGGATTTAAAGGAAGCACGATTGTTACGATAGGTCCTTTGTGAGCTGAAACCGTTAGTAAGTTTTTGATATCTGCATTAATAGCCATAATTGATCCCTCCAAATTAACTTTTGTGATTAAGTTCATCTTATCACGGATGATTTTAAAATGGGGTTTTAACGATTGAGGGCTCTATAAATCAAATACAAAATAATAGCGACAATGACGGCGGTACCAATCATTGGTTGATTTTTGAAAAGTTCATGGAGAATATGGACAGAATGAATTCCGTGAACTCCCGCAAATAAGACAATTTTAGGCCACATTTTTTCCAACTTCTTTCTAGTATCAAGGTGTAATTTGAGTTATATTAATAATATTATTGATCAAGATATAGAAAGGAGTCGATTATGTCAATTGACTGGCAGGCAGTTTTTAATGTAATTGTAGTGGTCAATGCTGTTTTAGCCATTATCACTGTTTTTAAAGAAAAACGGGATATTGCAGCTATTTGGGCTTGGCTATTGGTACTAATTTTCTTGCCAATCGTGGGCTTCATTGCCTACGCCTTTGTGGGGCGGCAATTACCCCAGAATAGATTATTTAGATTACATAACCATGTGCAAATGCAAATCAATGATCGCCTGAATGAACAGCGTAAGCAGGCGGGAAATCAAGATCCCACCCCTGCCGATTTGGTGGCGGAAAAAAACCACACCGTGGTTCAAATGTTTAAGGAAACCGATGCCGCATTTTTGGCTCGGAAAAATAAAGTTAAGGTGTTTACTAAGGGAACTGACTTGTTCCACCGTTTAATTGAAGATATTGAAGCAGCTAAAAAGAGTATCCATATTGAATTTTATACGTTCTACAACGATCAAATTGGCAACTTAATTTTAGATTTATTGGTTAAAAAAGCGCAAGAAGGACTAGAAGTACGGGTGATTTACGATTCTTGGGGTTCTTTAGGAACAACCCGTAAGTTCTTTGAACCGCTACGGAAGGCTGGCGGCTATGCCTATCCATTTTTGAATACCCACTCTGCTATCTTGGATTTTCGGTTAAACTTTCGGGACCATAGAAAAATTGTGGTGATCGATGGAATGATTGGTTATATTGGCGGTTACAATATTGGTGACCAGTATTTGGGGCGGAAGAAAAAGTTTGGTAATTGGCGTGATACTCATCTACGAATTATTGGTTCTGGAGTGTTTGGACTACAGTCTCGATTTATCTTAGATTGGAATGCTACTAGTCCGCATGATCAAATCAATGAGGATCAAGTGGATCCTAAATACTTTCCAGTTACGACTACTAAGGGATTAGTCGATATGCAAATTGTTTCTAGTGGACCTAATTCCGAAATGCAGCAGATTAAGATGGGCTATATTAAAATGATTCTCAAAGCTAAGCAATACTGTTGGATCCAAACCCCATACTTAATCCCAGACGATAGCGTCTTAGATGCGCTGCGAATAGCAGCAAAATCAGGAGTGGACGTTAGGATTATGCTGCCTTGTATGCCAGATCATGCGTTTGTGTATCGAGCAACGCAATATTACGCTCGCCAGCTATCTGAAGAGGGAGTTAAAATTTATTATTACCAAAATGGCTTTTTACATGCTAAAACGATGGTAATCGATGGCGAAATTGCTTCTGTAGGTTCAGCTAATTTGGATTATCGTAGTTTTAAATTGAATTTTGAAATCAATGCTTTCTTGTATGATGAAAAATTGGCAATGGAACTGACGAATATTTATCAAAATGATATTGGTGTCAGTGAGCTCCAAACGCCAGAAATGTTTGATCAGCAGTCTACTTGGCTGAAATTTAAGCAGACTTTTAGTCGCTTGCTGTCACCAATCTTGTAAGCAAAGCAAGATAATTGATCTTCTAATGAGATAAGCCCTATAATGATTATGAAAGATGAGGAGCTGTTATTTAGTTGATTACACCAAAGCGGTGGTTCTATGTCAGCGAACTAGACGACTAAACAGCAGGGCGCTATTGATGGTTTGTTAGGTAAATGGGCAGAGAAAACGTAATGTTCATTTTCGCTTTTTAAGTAGGGAAACCAGGCGTCTTCATTAACTCATCTTTCAAAATTGGTTCTTTAATAAGGTCCACCCCGACCGATACGCCAATTTGGCGGAAGCAGAAGCTTCCGCTTTTTTTGTGTCTAAAAATGTTGCCCGGACAAATGTTATCGTTTACAATCATATTTATCCGGACAAATATTAAGGAGCAGAAATATGGTAATAAAAGATACTAGAAGCGAACGAGAAAAAATGATTGCTGAAGAACCTTATAACGTACAAGATCCAGAGTTGGTGGCCGATCGCATTCGAGCTCAACGACTATTTAAGAAACTCAATACGACAACTTTAACCGATTTAGAAAGCAATGCCCGAATTGCTAAGGAATTATTTGGTTCGACGGGAGAAAAGATCGAAGTACGCCCAGATTTTAGTTGTGATTATGGTTATAACATCCACGTGGGAGAAAACTTTTTTGCTAATTGGAACTGTATTTTATTAGATACCTGTCCGATTAATATTGGTAAGAATGCTTTATTAGCTCCTCGAGTACAAATGTATTCTGCCAGTCATCCGTTTGATATTGAACGGCGAACTCACTGGATAGGAACTGGCGCAAGTATTAACATCGGAGACAATTGTTGGATCGGTGGAGGTGCGATCATTACTCCGGGAGTCACCTTAGGTAATAACGTGATTGTGGGAGCTGGTTCGGTGGTTACTAAATCTTTTGGCGATAATCTCGTGATTGCTGGTAATCCGGCGAGAGTGATTAGGGAATTGGATCCGAATGAAATTAGACAATAAAAAAACACAGCGGAAGCTGTGTTTTTTTATTTGATTAAAATTCAACATGATAATCAATTTCATGAACTTTGGTTTCACCGGCTTTAATAATAATATCGCCAAAATTATCGAAACGGGTAGCATCTGGAAGGTTTTGAGCTTCTAACGCGACACCTTCGTATGGAATTCCGATGCCGTTAGTACGGCTAAAGTTCATGTCTTCTTTGGTAAATGAATTAGCTGTGAAAACGACTAAACCATTTCGATCGGAAGTAATACTTACACTACGATTAGTTTCTGGATCTTGCAAGGTAGCTATGGTGTTATTAATTGCATCATCATTGATTTTAAAAATATCATCAAACCCTTTTTCTGGGGTATTTTGCATATTTTGTATAGCATTTCCTAGGCTGGTAGTTTGTCTAAAGTCAAATGGAGTATTTTCTACTGATAAGAAGTTTCCAGTAGGTAATTTCTTATCATCGAATTCAAGATGTTGTTCAGCATTTACTTGCAAATTATGCTTCAAAATGGTGTCGTTATCCCCAAGATTAAAGTAAGTATGGTAGGTAGGGTTGAAAACCGTATCTTCGTTTAAAGCAGTAGCTTCAAAAGTTAATTTTAGGGTGTTGTCATTAGTTAAACGGTAAATGATCGTGACGTCTATATCTCCTGGAAATCCATCTTCTGAGCTTAGTTGAGTGTGATGGAATTGAATGGTAGGTTCGCCATCTTCTTCAACAATTTCACCATCCCAAACCTGAGTATTAAAACCATTAGGGCCGCCATGCAATGTGGTAGTACCTTCGTTAGTTTGTAATTGATAAGTTTGGCCATTCAATGGTAATTGTCCGTCCTTGATGCGACCACCTGTCCGGCCGATCCCCATTGATACATAAAACGGATTAGCCAAGTAATCCCCTGAATTAGGATAGTTTAGGACTAAATTAGTACGGCCAGTATTTGTAGGAATTGAGAATTCATATAGGGTGGCACCAAGGCTAATAGCAGAAACAGTTACGTTATTTTGGTTAGTTAGTGAAAATTTAACAATGTCTTGGTTGTTAAAACGATCAAAAAAAGTAGAAGAAGCTTTAATTGAATTGGTTGACATATTGATTCCTCCTAATGATTTTATCGGTAATCGTTTTCATTCATCGTAAAAGATTGATACGTATAAGTCAATTAAATCTAGGGGTAAATTAAGAAAATTAAAATAAAACTCAAAAATCAATTTAAAATCGACTCAAAAACAAATAAATAAAATAAATTTTTAAGCAACATTCACAACTAGAAACCGCTTTATGAAAGCGATTCAAGGTAATCATTTCACAAAAAAAGTACGTATGAATAAAAACCATTGTTGATTTATCCGTATAAATATTATAGACTACATTTGTTGATAAGTTGAAACCGCTTCATACGAGAATTTTGTTTCAGCTATTTTTTATTCATTAACATGAAAGCGCTTGTATGAAGGGCTGGTACATTAAGGAGGAAAAGTCTTTATGAAGAAAGAGAAGAAAATTTCCAGTGGCTTTATTTATTTCTTCGGATCATTTGGTGGAATTTTGTTTGGATACGATATCGGGGTTATGACTGGGGCCTTACCTTACTTAACCACTGATTGGCATTTACAAAATGCACCATCCATCCAAGGATGGATTACATCAGCCGTTATGTTCGGAGCTATTTTTGGGGCTGCAATTGCGGGTCAACTATCTGATCGCTTGGGTAGAAGAAAAATGATTTTGATTTCATCATTAATCTTTGCCGTTGGTGGCTTGTTATCAGGATTGGCACCAAATAATGGATCACTATATTTGATCATTGTTCGAATTTTACTTGGGACTGCCGTTGGGGCTGCCTCAGCATTAGTACCACCATATATGTCTGAAATGGCTCCGGCCAAAGCTCGTGGGATGTTATCCGGTTTGAACCAAACCATGATCGTTTCAGGAATGTTAATTTCTTACATTATGGACTTCATCTTAAAAGATTTACCTGAAAATTGGGCATGGCGCTCAATGTTAGCTATGGCAGCTGTACCAGCTTTGATTTTATACTTTGGGGTTTTGAAATTACCTGAATCACCACGTTTCTTGGTTAGTGAAGGCAAAGTTGATGAAGCTCGTCACGTATTGTCATCATTAAGACCTGCTAATGAAATTGAACCTGAATTAGCTACTATTCAAGAAACCGCTCAAGCAGAAAAAAATGCTGCTAAGAGTACTTCATGGGCAACCTTATTTAGTGGTAAATATCGTTACCTAGTTATCGCTGGTGTTGGGGTTGCTGCTTTCCAACAATTCCAAGGAGCCAATGCTATTTTCTACTACATTCCATTAATCGTTGAAAAAGCAACTGGTAGTTCAGCAAGTAACGCTCTAATGTGGCCAATCATTCAAGGTGTCATTTTAGTTGTTGGTTCTCTTGTATTCCTGCCATTGGCTGATCGTTTCAACCGCCGGACATTATTAACCCTTGGTGGATTAGTAATGGGTGGGTCATTCATCTTACCATCTATCCTTAAATGGATGATGCCAAACATGAATAACATGGTAATTGTTGCATTCTTATGCTTATATGTTGCATTTTACTCATTTACTTGGGCACCACTTACTTGGGTTATTGTTGGTGAAATGTTCCCACTTCAAATTCGGGGTCGTGCTTCAGGATTGGCTTCTTCATTTAACTGGATTGGTTCGTGGTTAGTTGGGTTACTCTTCCCAATTATGACCGCTTCTATGTCACAAGAAGCTGTGTTCGCTATCTTTGGAATTATCTGCCTAATCGGGGTAATGTTCATTCGCTTCTTTGTTCCAGAAACTCGGGGCCGTTCACTTGAAGAAATTGAAGAACAAGGTACTAATCGCCACTCTAAAGCTAAAAAGGAGGTTTCACTATGAATCTCGTAGAAACTTCTCAAGCCATCCAAGCCGGCAACGTTTCTCTTGGTATTGAATTGGGATCTACCCGGATCAAGGCCGTTTTGATCACTGCCGATTACAACACGGTGGCCGCTGGGAGCTATAACTGGGAAAACAAACTAGAAAATAACGTTTGGACTTACTCACTAGAAGATGTTTGGGCTGGAATTCAAACCAGTTACAAACAACTAGCTGCAGAAGTACAAAGCAAATATCATCAACCCATTACCAACATTAAAGCGATCGGAATCAGTGCCATGATGCATGGTTACTTGGCTTTTGATCAAGCTGATAATTTGCTGGTACCATTCAGAACTTGGCGAAACAACATTACTGGTCAAGCAGCTGATGAATTAACTAAACTATTTAACTTTAATATCCCACAACGTTGGACCATCGCTCATTTATACCAAGCGATTTTAAATGACGAAGCTCACGTTAACGAATTAGATTTTGTAACTACCTTAGCGGGTTACGTTCACTGGCAACTGTCAGGAGAAAAAGTATTGGGTACAGGGGATGCTTCTGGGGTCTTCCCAATTGATCCAGCTACCGGTTACTATGACCAAAAAATGCTTGATCAGTTCAGCGCTCAAGCAAACGTTAAGAAATATCCTTGGAACATTGAAAAAGTCTTACCAGCCGTTAAACCAGCTGGTCAAGCAGCGGGACAATTAACTGAGACGGGAGCGAAGTTATTGGACCCAACCGGAAACCTCCAAGGCGGTAGCTTGATGGCACCACCTGAAGGGGATGCTGGAACTGGAATGGTTGGTACTAATAGTGTTCGGCAACGAACTGGAAATATTTCGGTAGGGACTTCTGCTTTTTCAATGGTGGTTTTGGATCAAAGTCTAAAACAAGTGCACCGAGATATTGACATAGTAATGACGCCAGATGGCTCACCGGTTGCCATGGTCCACGTTAATAACTGTTCTTCAGATATTAATGCTTGGACTTCACTATTTGGTGATTTTGCTCAACGTTTAGGTGTCGACGTTCCGGCCGACAAACTATACGGCACGTTATTCTTGGAAGCTACGCGCGCTGATCCTAACGCTGGCGGGCTCATCAACTACAGTTACTTATCTGGAGAAAACATTACCAAGATGGATGCGGGACGTCCCTTGTTTGTTAGAACCCCTAACAGTAACTTCAATTTACCTAACTTCATGCTGACTCAGTTGTACGCTGCGTTTGCACCTTTAGAAATCGGAATGGAAATCTTAACCGAAGAAGAAGGTATTCAAACCGACGTCATGATCGCTCAAGGTGGTCTCTTCAAGACTCCGGTGATTGGGCAACAAGTTCTCGCTAACGCCTTGAACATTCCAATTACCATTATGGAAAACGCGGGTGAGGGTGGCCCTTGGGGCATGGCCGTTTTAGCTGAATTTGCTGAAAATGGTGCCGGTCAAGACTTAGCTGATTACCTAGACAGCAACGTCTTTAGTCATCCAGAAACGATGACTCTAAGCCCAGAACCTGCTGGTGTGGCTGGTTACCAAGAGTTCTTGAAGAACTACGTGGCCGCATTACCGGTAGAAAGTGAAGCTATTAAAACGATTCCTGATCAAAACGGAGGCAAATAAGTAAACAATGTTAGAAAAATTAAAACAAGAAGTCTATGACGCCAACATGCAACTCCCCAAATTGGGATTAGTTACCTTTACCTGGGGTAACGTTTCTGGAATTGACCGGGAAAAAGGGTTGTTCGTAATCAAGCCTTCCGGGGTTGACTACGACGATTTAAAGCCTAGCGACATGGTAGTGGTTGATTTAAACGGGGAAGTAGTTGAAGGAGAAATGAACCCTTCTAGCGATACCCCAACTCATACCTACCTTTATAACCATTTCCCAACTATCGGGGGAATCACCCATACCCATTCTCCATGGGCGGTATCCTTTGCGGCAGCTAAGATGGACATCCCAGCTGTTAGCACGACCCATGCTGATACATTCTTTGGTGATATTCCTTGCGCCCCAGCATTGACTGAAGCCCAAATCAAAGAAGCCTACGAATTAAACACCGGTAAGGTAATCGTAGACGAATTTGAAAAACGGGGAGTAAATCCTGACGCAGTTCCTGCCGTTTTGGTTAGTCAACACGGTCCATTCTCATGGGGACCAACACCAGCCAAGGCAGTATACAACGCCAAGGTATTAGAAGTCGCAGCGGAAATTACTTACCACGGTTTGCAATTAACCCGCGATGAAATTCACGTTCCACAATACTTGCTTGATAAGCATTATTATCGTAAGCACGGTGCTAACGCCTACTACGGTCAAAATAATGCCAAATCAAAAGACCATGCAGCTCACATCTAACAATAAAAGGAGATTTTAATCATGAAAAACACACAAGATTACAAGTTCTGGTTCGTTACTGGGAGTCAATTTTTATACGGTGAAGATCAACTTAAGCAAGTTGGTTCTGATGCAGAAGACATCGTTAACAAATTAAATGCTAGTGGCAAATTACCATACGAAATTGTTTACAAAGGCGTAATGACCACTGCCGATGGCATCACTGACTTCATGAAAGAAGCTAACTACCACGATGAAGTTGCCGGGGTAATGACTTGGATGCACACCTTCTCACCAGCTAAAAACTGGATTCGCGGAACTAAGTTATTGCAAAAACCTTTGCTTCACTTAGCAACTCAATACCTCAACAACATTCCTTATGACACAATCGATTTTGACTACATGAACTTAAACCAAAGTGCTCATGGTGACCGTGAATATGGTTACATCAACACTCGTTTGAACAAGAACAACAAAGTCGTTTACGGCTACTGGGGTGACGAAGACGTCCAAGCAGAAATCGCTTCTTGGGAAGATGTTGCCGTAGCTTACAACGAAAGTTTCAAGATCAAAGTTGCTTTGTTTGGTGACAAGATGAGAAACGTTGCCGTTACCGATGGTGACAAGGTAGAAGCCCAAATTCAAATGGGTTGGACCGTTGATTACTACGCAGTTGGTGACCTAGTTGCTGAAATGGACAAGGTTTCTGATGAAGACATCGACAAGAAGTACAAAGAATTAGGCGAAACCTACACCATGGTACAAGGTGACAACTCAGCCGAAAAATTTGAACACAACGTTAAGTACCAAATCCGCGAATACTTTGGTTTGAAGCGTTTCATGGATGATCGTGGTTACACTGCTTTCTCAGATAACTTTGAAGATCTTTACGGCATGGAACAATTACCTGGTTTAGCTACTCAATTATTGATGGCTGAAGGTTATGGTTTTGCTGGTGAAGGTGACTGGAAGACCGCTGCCTTTGATCGTTTGTTGAAGGTCTTGAGCCATAACAAACAAACTGCCTTCATGGAAGATTACACTTTGGATCTTCGTAAAGGTCACGAAGCGGTGTTAGGTTCACATATGCTTGAAGTTGACCCAACCTTAGCATCTGACAAGCCAAGAATTGAAGTTCACCCATTGGATATTGGTGGTAAAGAAGATCCAGCTCGATTGGTATTTACTGGTTCTGAAGGCGAAGGTGTGGATGTAACTATCTCTGACTTCCGTGATGGCTTCAACATGATTAGTTACGCGGTTAACGCTAACAAGCCTGAAAAGGAAACTCCACATTTGCCAGTTGCTAAACAACTTTGGACTCCAAAGGTTGGTTTGAAGGCCGGTTCAACCGCTTGGATCTACGCTGGTGGTGGTCACCACACTGTCTTCTCATTGGCAATTACTGAAGAACAATTAGCTGACTTAGCTAAGATGTTTGATATGAACACAACGGTGATTGACTAGTAATAAGTGTGACGAGTACCGGTAAAAAGGGGAGAATTAATTTAAAAATTGGAAATAGTTCGATCTTTAGATCGCTATTAACAATTTTGAATTAAGCGACTCTTTTTGGTACAAGGAGCACGAGAAGTGAGTGTAAGTAAAGCGGTTAGTCAGCGAGTATAGTGAAATTTAATTTCAATAGTTCGATCGGATTGGGATCGCTATTAAATTAAATGAACTAGATGGAACTGGCTGCTTTACGAACAAGTTAGCGCTAGAATGCTAAAAGAGTCGCTTAATCATTGAATAAAAACAAGCGAGGCCGAAGCTGCCTCGCTTGTTTTTTAGTAAATTTCACAAAGTAGAATTGATAGCTGGTCGGATTAGCGAAAAACTGTCATAATATATGGTAATAATTAATTTGAGTGGAGAAAATAGGGAAGTTCATGGCAACTAAATACGAAAACGTCAAACAAGACTTAAAACAAAAAATAACCTCCGGAGAATATGCAATTAACCAAAAATTGCCGACAGAATCCGTATTAATGGCTAAGTATAAGGTTAGTCGTTACACGGTTCGACGAGCTATTAGCGATTTAGAAAATGATCACTTCATCTACAAAATCCAAGGTGGCGGGATGTACGTCGATGATTGGCGGCAAAAGGATACCCATTCCAAGAAGGAAAATAAATTTATTGGGTTACTGTCAACGCACATTGCGGATTACATTTTCCCTAACATTATCAATGGTGTTGACCGAATGATTTCTGATCATGGCTATATGCTGGTGATCAGCAACACCCATAATGATCAGGAACGCGAACGTGAATCATTGATGGAGATGCTGGATAAGAACGTAGCGGGACTTATCATTGAACCAACTCAATCAGCATTACCTACAACCAACGCTGATTTGTACGATCGCATTCGAGAACTTGGCATTCCAACGGTATTTATTAACGCTATTTATCCGGAAATGGAAGCTGATTTTCCTTACGTTACCACTAATGACTACGGTGGAGAACGCAAGTTAACTAACTATTTGATTGAGCAGGGGCATAAGCGTATCCTAGGGATTTTTCAGGTAGATGATATTCAAGGGGTGCGACGGATGGAAGGCTTTACGGCAGCCTACCGTGAGCATCCAGATATTTTCTTAGACGCCCAAATTTTGATGTATCAATCATCTGATAAACTGGTGAATGTGTTTGATCGGATTGAGGGTTACTTAAAGGGACCTGATCGGCCGTCAGCAATTGTTTGTTACAATGATCAGTTGGCCATTCAGGTAATTGACTTGGTACGGTCACTAGATTTAACTGTGCCCACTGATATTTCAGTAGCTGGGTTTGATAATTACCAAATCGGAGAATATATCGATCCTAGCCTCACTACTATGATGCACGAAAAAGAAAAAATGGGTCATGATGCCGCTGACCTATTATTACAATTAATTGATGGTAAAACGGATGGGGAGTCAATTGAGTACGATCCAAGCTTGATTGTCCGTGGCTCGACCAGTCCATATAAAAATAAAGAGTAAATAAAAACTGGAACTTCGACGAAAAGGTCAAAGTTCCAGTTTTTTTATTTACTTAAATCAAAGCGTAAATTAACGAAATACAAGACTACCGCGCCCAAAGTCATAGCGAGAAATTCACCGATGGCGGTAGTGAGGTAAGCACCCCAAAAAGTTGGCCAAAAAGCTGCGTTACCCACGTAGGCAATTTCAAACGCGATGATGAACATGTAAAAGGTAGCGATTAAAACGGAAGCTGCTAAGCGAGCTGGCACTGATTTCATGTTTCTAGTTACCAAGTTAATGGTTACTAAGGCGATTAATGTCTCAGCCGTCCCCACTACTAAGTCGATGGGACCTAATGAAGACATCATGTTAGAAACAAAACAACCTAGAGTCACAGCTAGCACATAGCGCTTATTAAACGCGGCTAAATTGTTGAGCCCTTCAGAAAAGCGTAACTGAATCGGGCCAAAACTAAAGGCTGCAAAGACCATTGTAATTACAATGTAGAGGGCAGCAACAACGGCAGCTTTGGTTAAATCTAGGAGGCTGTCGATGCCGAATAAACCAGTCTTAGAATTCATCACAAATTCCTTCCTTTATTTAATTTTAGTTGAAATCAACCGTTTCAACTTTACCGCTTTTTGCTACCCGGGTCAAAATTAGTTTAACTATTCAAAATCCATAAGAAGATTACGAAGACGACTGCTAAGGCGTACATCATTGCAGACACTTCTTTACCACGTTTAGCTGCAATCATGGTGATTGGGTAAACGATAAAGCCTAACGCAATTCCGTCAGCGATACTGTAAGTAAATGGCATCCCTACCAGGATTAAGAAGGATGGCGCTGCAATTTCAAATTCTTCCCAATGAACTTGCTTGAGAGATTGAGCCATCAAGATCCCAACAATAATTAGGGCAGGAGCAGTTACTTGAGTAGTGATGACTGATAGTAGTGGCGAGAAGAAAGTACCTAAGATGAACAAAATCCCAACCACGATGGTAGTGAAACCAGTCCGGCCACCAACGGCGATACCAGCTGAAGATTCAACGAAGGCGCCCATTGGAGAAGTCCCTAGGATGGAACCAACCATCATAGTAGAAGAGTCAGCAATTAAGGCTTTTCCAACGTTAGGAATCTTATTATCTTTGATTAAACCTGCTTGTTGAGCTAGGCCTACTAGAGTACCAGCAGTATCAAAGAACGTTACTAATAAGAAGGTCAGGACCACAACGACCATTTGAACTGAATCGATGTTACCAATATGGGTGATCGCTTGACCAAATGTGGGAGCGATACTTGGAATGCTAGAAACTAAGTGAGTAGGAAGCGGAATTAAGCCCACGGCCATGCCCAAGATAGTATTTAAAACCATTCCGATAAAAATAGCTCCCGGAATTTTCATGCTCATCATTACTAAGGTAATGACTAATCCAAAGATAGTGATCCACGTGGTGCCGGTATGTAAACTCCCTAAGCTAACTAGAGTTTCTTTGTTGCCCATTACTAAGCCACCGTCTTGCAAACCTAGAAAGGCGATGAATAAACCAATCCCACCACCGATAGCAGCCTTTAAATCAGCAGGAATGGCGTCGATGATTTTTTCTCGGAGCTTTAAAGCGGTTAGGATGATGAAAATAATAGAAGCAACGAAAACGCCAGAGAGCGCGGTTTGCCATTCAACGTGCATTCCTAAGCAAACGGAATAAGCGAAGAAGGCGTTGATTCCCAAACTAGCTGAAATGGCGATGGGGTAATTAGCCAAAAAGCCCATTAAGAAGCACCCAAAGGCAGAAGCAAAAGCAGTAGCCGTAAAAATAGCGCCTTTATCCATGCCGGTAACGCCTAAGACGTTGGGGTTAACGAATAAAATATAAACCATGGAGACGAAGGTAGTGATCCCGGCGATCGTTTCCTTCTTAAAATTGGTGTTTCGGTTTTCAAAATCAAAATATTTCGAAATCGAATTTAGCATAATAGCAATCTCCTTTGAATAAATGTTCGTGTTTATCATAAAAACAACAAAATAATAATAACATTATTCGATAAACAAGACAATCCCCGAACTTAAAAAGCGAATTCTTTTTATAAAGTTCTGATTAAGCGGTTGGTTTTGAGCTAGCGATTAGTTTTCTTTAGCAAGCAATTCAACTATAATGAAGCAATAGTAAATATTAATTAGTAAAGGATAGGCTAGTGCTAAAAGTAATGGTGTTGGGAGCCGCTTCGCCGGTTTCAGAATTAGTAATTGAAGATTTAGAAACGAACGCAGACGTTGAGTACGTATTTTATAACAGTGATGTGGTAACACCCAATGAACTTCAAGTGATGTTGAAGGGCGTCAACGTAATTTATTGTAATTTACCTGCCGAAGATATTGATCAAAACATTTTGACGGTGTTTGAAGTACTGCGATCTCAGCAGCAAGTGCTAGACCGGTTTGTTTTGCTTACCGAAGTGGGCGTGAATGGTGAGTTAAATGATCAAGCGCAATTAACTGCTGAGCAGCAAGAAATTCGATGGCAACAGCAGTACGCAATCAAAATTATCGATGAAGAAGAAATTAACTATACGGTTATTAGACAGAGCCCGTTAACACGGCAATCTACTGGTAAACTAACTATTTATCAAGAAGGAGAACCTATGCCGCTAGGAACGGTCAGTATTACAAACGTCGCTCAGATCAGTCTGGAAGCTATCTTTACCGAACAATTCGTTAATCAATCTATTGGTTTGCTCGATCATTTGACTACGGAGGAAGCAAAATGACAATTAACCTGAAAACCGCTGAATTACAAAGTATTAAGGAACGCTTAGCCCAACGTAATCTGGAATCACATTTTGTGATTGTATTATTGCGCTCTAAAGAAACTCAAGAAAAAATGCACATTATCACTGATTACGAAAGCTACCGCATTATGGCCGATCAAAACTATCAACTGTTTGATTTTCAAATTGTTAGAGACATCGTTCCGATTACCACAAATTTAGCATACTGGGCATATGCATCCGATAGCCTAGCCGAACATCCAGAAGATGAAAATCAATCAATTCTAGTTGATTTAGACAAGTACACTGAATTAGTCTTGGCCGAAAATCGACTAGAAAATTAGTTCTAATACACAAAAAAGTGAAGGATAGTGCCGAAAGGCATTATCCTTCACTTAAGTTTGCGAAGAGACCAGGTGAGTCTCTGTGGTAGTTTGACGAAAGAAGTTGGCGGATTTGTAATATATCGTTTGAAGAAATATTATATGCTGCTTGTCGATTACGTTCTAAGATTCTTAGGAAGAATTTTGATTTTCAATCAGTACCAGCTTCTTATGGTGAAACAATCGAAATGATTCACCAAGTCATAACTAATGATAGTCATTTTAACTGTAAAATTCAACTAAAAAGGTCTCCTTTTTTCACAAACATTTAAAATTAATCGAAGGGGGTTAACTATATGGCACTGCAATTTATTTTAGGGACTGCTGGTATGGATCATCAACAAGAAGTGGTTAACCAAATTAAACAGCAACCAACTCAAACATCTGCCTTTTATCTAGTTCCTAACCATATTAAGTTTGAAAGTGAAGTACAAGTATTAAAGCACCTCCAGGAAAATCAACAAGAAACGGTTGCTACTAGCCAACTTCAGGTCCTGTCTTTTTCTCGGTTAGCTTGGTACTTTTTACGCAATCATCCGGTTTACCAAAAGCAACGGATTAGTGCGACCGGAACTAATATGGCGATCTATCAAATTATTATTGATCGGCAAGCTGATTTATATTTATTTGACCAAGAAATACATCAAGTTGGGTTTACAGAACAAATTGCTAAACAGATTACCGAAATGCAAAACGGAAATGTCTTACCGGTAGACTTGCAACAATTATTGGCAGGGCAACAGTTGTCTAATGATCTTAGCGATAAACTTCATGATTTCGTTATCGTATATGAAGAGTATCTAACCCGAATTACTGATCGCTTTTATGATGAAACTAATATTTTACGACTCTTAACTGAATATTTACAAACTATCGATCTTAGTGAGACGGATTTTTATATTGATGGGTTTTCGCGGTTTACAGCTGTGGAATTACAATTAGTCCAGACATTAACTCAGTGTGCTCATAAAGTAGTGGTGTCATTAATTTTAGATCATCCTTACCCAGTAGAGTTGCCTGACACGACTAGTTTATTTTATCAACCTGCTAAAACTTTTTGGCAGTTGTACCATTTTGCTAGTGATAACCAAATTCCATATTTAGCGCCGATTACCGCAACAACTCCCAGAATTTGTCCACCGTTGATGGCGTTAGAACAATATTGGATTACTTCGAATACTTTAAATGCTGAATTACCCGCTTCGCAATCATTGGGTGAGGAAGTTCAGGTATTTCAAGCTGATAACCGGTATTCCGAATTAATGCAGGTAGCCACACGAATTCGTCAGGCGGTGGCTAGTGGTAAGTATCGGTATAGTGATGTCTTGATTTTGACACGCCATTTAGATCAGTATCAGCAGTTTTTGACTCCTGTGATGAACTTAAACTTGATTCCTTTCTTCGAAGATCAACAAAAAACCATGGCCGATCATCCGTTAGTGGAATTGATTTCTGCGTTGTTTGCGGTACAAACACCTGATAAGAATCGACGCAGCTATCGGTATCCTGATATGATGCGTTTACTAAAAAGTGAATTACTAATTCCGGTAGTTGATGGTCAGTCCATGCCGTTAGAACAGTTTCGCCGTTCTGTGGCGTTGACTGAAAATTTAATCTTGAAAAACGGGTACGAAGGCTATGCCTGGCTGCAAAAGGAAGACTGGCCATACGGAACAGCCCAAACTGATAATAATGAACTCGTGGTAACTAGTAAAGACCAAGTTTTAAGCGAGCAAGTTAATCAGATTCGCCATTTTATCCAAGCGATCTTGCCACCATTTTATCGTAAATTATTTAAGGCTAGAACTAACCGGGATGCTGCTGCCATTTTGTATAATTTCTTGGAAGCTAACGGGGTGTTATCACAACTAGAAGGTTGGCGGCAAACTGCTGTGGACAACGGTAGTATCACTCAAGCCAATGAAATTGAGCAAGTCGTTAATAACTTAAATAGCCTATTGGATGAAGAGGTAATGATTTTAGGCGAGCAACCATTTGTATTTGACGATTTTTGGCAACTACTATTAACTGGTTTTCAAAATGCCAAGTATTCTGCTATTCCATCAACGTTAGATCAAGTGCGAATTTCTGAAAGCGGAATTGTACAGACCAGTAACCGTAAAATTACTTTTATGATTGGTTCTACGGACAATAATATGCCGGCTCAACTTACTAATGACCAACTATTTGGGGACGATGATTTAGTTCAACTCCAAGAACAACTTACTGATAGTCAATATTTAGGTGATGATAGTGGTCTGCAAATGGCAGGCGAACCCTATTTAAATTATTTGGCTTTTACTAGCAGTAGTCAGCAACTAATCTTTAGTTACTGTCCTCAGGATGATGAAGAGGGGAGTGCTGTAATTTCGCCATATGTTAGTCGAATTCAGTCATTCTTCAAAATCCAAACTCAGCACGCACCCGCCATACCAACAGCTAGTGAGGATATTTTGCCGTACCTAGGAACAGCTAGAGCCACGCTGCACCATCTAATTCAAGTGATTCAAGCTGCCTATGCCAAGGATAAACCGTTACCGACAGCTTGGCAGATGGTGTACCAGAAACTTCGGCATCAACCCCAAACTGCTGACTTGACCGCTAAGCTGCTAAGTAGTATTGACTATCAAAATGTGCCGGCCCAGTTAAATCCGGACATCGTGACTGGTTTGTACGGGCAAGCCATTGATACTTCAATTTCACAATTAGAGTTGTTCTACCGTAATCCTTATGAGTACTATTTGCGATATGGTTTGCGATTACAAGAACGCGAAGTTTTCGATTTATCGACCCAAAGTACCGGCCAGTTCTTCCATGAAGCGCTAGACCGGGTAGTTAAAATCACGAATGCTAATCAACAAGAATTAACTGAATTAAGCGACACCGAAATCGCTAACCTGGTTAAGCAGGTGGTTAATGAAATCATCCACGACCCTAGTCAGTTACAGTACGTCATCTTGACTAGTTCGGCACGAATGCAATATTTGACTAACCAACTGACGCAGACCGTGATCCAAATGGTGCAAACGATGCGACGACAAGGACAATTGACCCCGATGCGGCCTAAGCAAACGGAGTTGATTTTTGGCCAAGCTGGACCTAATACTTTGAAGGGGTTAGATTTTACGTTGCCAGAAAAACGCGAAGTACACGTGCGAGGACGTATTGACCGAATTGATAGTATCAAGGTGGATAACCAAAGTTATTACGGAGTAGTGGATTATAAATCCGGTGACAAGACTTTTGATTATGCTCAAGCTTACGATGGGACTTCTATGCAGCTATTGACTTATTTGGATGTCTTACGCAAAAACTTAGATCTAATTACCGATGACGAAGAAGCCTTACTGGCTGGGGCGTTATACTTGCATGTTTATAATCCGCGGTTTACCACTGAGAAGTTGCGTAAAGCAGATTATGATTTGGAAAAGGCCTTACTAGAGGCCCACACCTATAAAGGACTAATTGTGGATGATGCACCGCTGGTGGATGAGATGACCAAGGAAGTTGAACCGGGGCAAAAGTCCCTGGTTTACCCATTGAATCGTTTAGCGAAAGGAACGATCGCTAAAAAGAACACTTTGATTAATCCTAGTGATCTCAATGCCTTTTTATTGCATAATGAGGATCTGATTAAATCGGCTGCTCAACGTATTTTTGCCGGAGATAATAGTTTAAGACCGGTGAAATACGGTCCTAACGATACGGCGATGCAGTTTACGCCGTATAAAGCGATCATGAACTTTGATCCACTGCTACCACAAAATAACTACCGAATGCCAACCAAGTTAACGGTCAAAGAAGTACTAGATTCATTAAGGGGGCAACAATAGGATGGAATATACTGAGGGCCAACAAAAGGCCATTAATGATCATCCCGCTGGTAACATTTTGGTATCCGCATCAGCTGGTTCCGGGAAAACGCGGGTTCTAGTCGATCGGATTATCAAAATGGTAGTGGAAGATGGAATTAATATTGACCAACTATTAGTGGTGACGTTCACTAATGCCGCAGCCAAGGAAATGAAGGAACGGCTTCAAAGCGCGCTGCGAAAAGACTATCAGGATGCCAAGGATCCCCAACTAAAGCGCCATTTGCTACGACAAATTCAAAAAGTGCCAGTAGCAGACATCACCACCATTGATGCCTACTGTCAAAAATTAGTTGGCAGGTATTATTATTTGTTGGGATTAGATCCTAATTTTCGTTTATTGACTGACAGTACCGAAGTGAGCTTGTTGCAAGAACAAATTTGGGATGACGTACGTGAACAATTATATGCAAATGATGAAACCGGTGAATTTTCGGCACTAACCGATAATTTTTCTAATGACCGCAGTGATGATGGGTTAACCAACTTGGTGATGGAGATGTATCGCTTCGCTAACGTCAACGAAGATCCCACTGGTTGGTTAAATGCAGCGGCGTCGTTTTACGAATTAGATACCGAACAATTAACTCAAAGTCGGTTGTTCATAGACGATATTCTGCCAGAATTAAAAATCACATTAGAAAAAGAACTATTGGTAGCTGACCAAATCATTCGTAATTCTCAAAAAGCGGAATTACCTAAGGACGAAGAACTGGGCCAAAAGTTAAAAACACTATTAACCGATTTGAATGCTCGGGTAGCTACCTCCGATTGGAATCAACTAAGAGCTACTCTAAGTCAGATTAAATTACCATCTAGCACTTTACGAAATGCGGAACCGGAACAAAAAGCAGTCCACAAACAAAACTTGGAATTGAAAAAGGAAATTAAAAGTAGTTTGGATAGTCTCCGGACGGATTATTTCGAATTGGATGAAGAACACACCGTGGCCTTGATTAAAGCAGCTGCTCAGCGGGTGCAATTGTTAAGTGAAGTGGTAGTTAAGTTTGCTGAGGCCTACGATTTGGCAAAACGCCAACGGCACGCCATGGAGTTTATTGACGTGGAACATGCGGCGTATGATATTTTGACGCTGGATACTAAACCGGGCCAACAGGTACTGGCAAAATTACAGAGCCAGTACGTTGAAATCATGGTAGATGAATACCAAGATAATAACCAGTTACAAGAAGCAATTTTGAGCCAGCTAGCTAATCCTCAGCGAGGCAACCGGTTCATGGTGGGGGACGTCAAGCAGTCAATCTATCGGTTCCGCTTATCTGATCCAACGATGTTTATTGATAAGCAAACCGCTTATCAACAGGCTGATACTCCAGATGAATTAATTAACTTGGCTGAGAATTTCCGTTCAATGGCCAACGTGGATCACTTTACCAACTTGATCTTTCAACAGGTGATGGATCGCAAAGTAGGAGAAGTGGATTATACAGGGGCTGCCCATCTGAAGTTTGGTGCTACGTATTATCCCCAAGACGTGCAATTGCCGGCAGAAATGTTACTTTATTCAGCTGATGCTACGGCTAAACCGGAATTAGAAGTTAACGCTAGTTTTGTACCGGAAGACGGGGCTAACGGGCAAGCGGAAATTATTGCTCAGCGCATACGCCAATTAGTCGACGACCAGGTAGAGATTTTTGATCGCAAGAGCCAACAAATGCGACCAATTAAGTATCAAGACATTGCAATTTTATCTTCCACCCATAATAATGATCTCACTATTTCTGATGTGTTTAGTAAGTACCAAATTCCGGCGATGATCGGGCAAGCTCGGAGTTATTTTAAAACTACCGAAATTCAAATTATGATGGCGTTGTTAACGATTATCGATAATCCGTACCAAGATATTCCATTAGTAGCGGTGTTGCGATCACCAATTGTCGGGTTAGATGAAAACCAACTGGCATACATTCGAATTAACCATAAAACCGGCAACTATTATCAAGCGGTGTTAGATTTTTATGAACAGTTTCAGGAAAGTGAAGCGACTGAGTTTGGTCGCCGAGTTTATGAAATGGTGGACCGTTTCTTAAGTCAGTTGACCACTTTCAAGAATCTGGCCCAACAAAACGATTTAGTGGCCTTAATCTGGGCAATTTATGATCAAACCGGATTCTTGGACTACGTAGGCGGGATGCCCGCTGGTTACCAACGCCAGTCTAATTTGCATGCGTTATATCAACGAGCAGCTCAGTACGAACAAACTAGCTTTAAAGGATTGTTTGCGTTTGTTCAGTTTATTGAACGGATGCAACAGCGCGATGATGACCTTGGTCAAGCTAGCATTCAAACCGGCGATGATGCCGTGACGGTTACCACAATTCACGGTAGTAAGGGCTTGGAATTTCCGGTGGTATTCGTCAATGATTTGGGGAAACAATTTAACCAACAAGACTTACGGCAACGATACGTTTTAAACGATCATTTAGGGGTCGGTATTTCTTACTTTAATCCCCAAACTAGAGAGGTCAGCGATACCCTACAAAAACAGGTGATTAAAAATCGTTCAAAAAGAGCAGCTGTTTCCGAAGAAATGCGGAAGCTCTACGTGGCTTTGACCCGGGCGGAACAAAAATTATACCTGGTAGCTAATTTGAAAAAAGCACCTGAATCGGTGTCGGAATTAATAACTGACTGGCAAGCAAAAACAAGTGCCGATCAATTATTATTGCCAGAAGCATTGCGCGAAAATGCCAATAGTTATCTAGACTGGATTGGGCCAGCCGTTTCGCGGCAACCTGATGTAGTAGCCACCTATGGGGATAGTTTGGGCAGCTCCGTTTTAGTTGATGATCCTACCAAAATTCAAATTCACTTAATTACCGATCAGCAGTTGGCTGAAGCTCAACCCGTCCAATTAACGGGGAGTCAACGGGCTAAAGAGTGGATGACTAAAATGACTCCGCAACCCAATTCAATAGACGAGCCAAAAGGAACGGAAAAAGCAACTAGTCGAACGCAAATCGATGCGATTCTTGATTTTAATTACCCTTATCAAACAGCTACGAAAACGACAGCTTACCAAGCAGTCTCTGAAGTTAAACGGTTATTTGATGATCCGGACAACGTTGAATTGGGGAGCTATCAATTATTAGATGTTGATCAAGTGGGAGCTAAACAAGCGGCATTCACTACTCCGTTGAACCGACCGCAATTTCTTCAAGAACAACAGGCTCCTAAAGCCACTGAGATCGGGACGGCAACCCACTTGATACTCCAACAATTGCCGTTAACCGCACCGCCAACCGATGAAACGATCCAAGAAGTTATCGAACGCTTGGTAGCCGATAATGTTTTGGATGATACGGTGGCCCAACAAATTAATGCCAACCATATTCATCAGTTCTATCAGAGTGAACTAGGAAAATTGGTGGTCGCTAATGAAAAGCAAACTAAACGAGAAGTGCCATTTTCATTATTAATCCCAGCGCAACAAATTTTTACCGGTTTTGAAAATGATACAGAACAATCAGTATTAATTCACGGAATTATTGACGGTTATACGATCGCTAATGATGAACTGATTTTATTTGATTACAAAACCGATCACGTAGCTGGATCCGATTCCGTTGAACAAATTGTAGATCGTTACAAAGGGCAGTTAGAACTTTATGGCATTGCTTTGGCCCACGTGTTAGACCGGCCGGTCACCCATAAGTATCTGTTCCTGTTAGATAGTGGAGAAACGGTGGAAATTAAATAAATTAGAGTGGAACTTGAAATTTTTAGCAAATACAGGTAAGCTATTGATGTTACTTTATTAAAATAAGTGGTTTAATTATTAGGAGGACTTATGAAAAAAGTTATTCGTGTCTGTATGGCCTTGGCCTTAGTGCTTATTATGGCCGGATGTTCCAACGGCAAACAGGCTAACTCGAAAACCGAATCTAATACGGCTAGCAGTAGCTCTGCCAAAAAAAGTCCAGCCAAAAAGGCAGCCCCAGTTATTAACTGGCGCAAGTCATCTGAAAACAAAGCTTACCCGACGATTACTAACCAAAACGGGCGGTATTTGCGTGTCTCAATTAAAAAACAACGGGTGTACGTAATGAGTGCGAAAAACAAAGTACTTTACACTATGTACGCTTCCACCGGTAAAGACGATTCAACTCCTAAGGGAAACTTCAAGATTCAAAGTGAACGCGGTGATTTCTTCTTTAACCAAGAGTCTAAAGAAGGAGCTAAGTATTGGACTTCCTTTAAGGATCACGGAATCTATCTTTTCCATACGGTACCCACTAACTCTAAAGGCCAATACATTAAGTCAGAAGCCAAACAGTTAGGGAAGAGTGCGAACTCACACGGTTGTGTGCGTTTGTCTGTACCGGATGCTAAGTGGATTAACCAAACGGTCCCAGTGGGTACTAAAGTGGTTATTCGTTAATTGAACAGCAATTACTTAAGTGAAGTTAGGATTTAAAAACGACGGGGGCAGTGTCTGCACCCCGTCGTTTTCTGCTTAAATGAGGGTTATATCATTTTAAATTTATTGGAGGAATTATCATGAAGAAGTCAAATCTCAAGAAGTTAACTGCCCTGATTACCGCAACTCTTGCCATTGTGCTGGTATTAGCTGGCTGTGGTAAAAAACAATCTGCTGATTCAGAACTAGTAACTCCTAAGACGTTAACCGTTGGTTTGGAAGGGACTTATGCTCCTTATGCTTACCGCCAAAATGGTAAGTTACAAGGATTTGAAGTTGAACTAGGTCAACAAATGGCCAAGAAGATGGGCCTTAAAGCTAAATTCATCCCCACTAAATGGGATTCTTTGATTGCTGGTTTGGGTGCTAAAAAGTTTGACGTAGTGCTCAACAACATCACCGTTACACCGGAACGGAAAAAACAATTTATTTTCTCCACTCCATACATTTACTCTAAGTCAGCCTTGATTTTGCCTAAGAACAGTAAGATCACTTCTGTGGACCAAATTAAAGGCAAGACCTTCCCCGAAGGAACTGGGACTGAAAACTCAATTCAAGCTAAGAAATTTGGGGCTAATGTGATTCCATCTGAAACTTTCCAAAATACGGTAGCTTTAATTTCTCAAGGTCGAGCTCAAGGAACTATCAATTCTCGGGAAGCCTTCTTAAGTTGGGCTAAGGATAATCCTAAAAACAACTTAAAAACGATGAATATTTCTACCGATAAAATTGCTGCTTCTGAAATTGCCGCAATGTTTAACAAAAACTCACCTAAATTACGGACTAAAGCTAATAAAGCTTTGAAAGAATTACGAGCAGATGGCACCTTGGCTCGTCTTTCTAAGAAGTACTTTACCGCTGATATTACTCAAAAATAGTTAGGAGTTGAAGTTATGTGGCAAACAATCAGTGACTCACTGCCACAATTAATTGCGGCGGGAATTAAATTTACAATTCCGCTGGCGATTATTTCGTTTATCTTTGGCTTGATTTTGGCGGTAATTACTGCCTTGATCAAGTTGGCCCGGCCTAAAGGTAATGTGTTAGTTAAGGCAATTTGGGGAATTCTAGATGCCATTGCTTACTTTTATGTTTGGCTATTTCGTTCAACACCGTTATTAGTGCAATTGTTCATCATTTTCTTTGGGTTACCCAATATTGGGATACAAATGCCAGCGTTCACTGCAGCGGTGATTACCTTTTCTTTGAACACTGGAGCGTACGCTTCAGAAAATATCCGGGCGGCGTTATTATCCATTCCGGATGATCAATGGGAAGCAGCAGCAACTCTGGGTTTTAATACTCGGCAAACGTTGTTTAAGATTATTTTCCCGCAAGCTATTAGAATTGCCTTGCCAACGTTATCAAATGAATTCATTGGCTTGGTGAAGGACACGTCATTGGCTAGCTCGATTACCATTTTAGAAATGTTTACTGTTAGCCAGGAAATTACTGCGAAAAACTACCAACCACTTTTAATGTATTGCTTGGTAGCTGCACTATACGCGGTGGTCTGCTCCCTCTTGAGTATTTTGCAACATTATTTGGAAAAGCATGCCAACCGTTATATCAAACGGGGTGAAAGCTAATGATTGAATTACGAAATGTGGTTAAGCAGTATAAAGAAAAGTTGGCATTAAATGACATTAACGTCACTTTTGCCGATGGGGAAAGCACAGTAATTGTGGGCCCTTCAGGATCTGGGAAATCTACGTTGTTACGTTCTATTGATTTATTGACGAGACCTGATAGTGGGACACTCACAATTGACGATTTAACCGTTGATTTTAGTAAACCAATTTCGCAAAAAGAAACCTTTGCCATTCGCCGTAAATCTGGAATGGTATTTCAAAATTGGAACCTCTTTCCACACCTTACCGTGATGAAAAACATTACGGAGGCTCCACGGACAGTATTAAAACAATCTAAGGAACAAAGTGAACAACGAGCCCACGAACTTTTAAAGATGGTGGGGTTAGATGAGTATGCTGATCAATATCCTAGTCAACTATCTGGAGGACAGCAACAACGAATTTCAATTTGTCGAGCGTTAGCGATGCAACCGGAATTTCTCTTGTTGGATGAACCTACCTCGGCACTGGATCCGGAATTAGAGATGCAAGTTTTACGCATTTTAGAGAATTTAGCTAATCAGGGTCAAGCGATGGTGGTTGTAACCCATAATATGGAGTTTGCTCGTTTAGTGGCTAAGAAGTTAATCTTCGTAGAAGACGGAAAGATCTTGTTTACTGGTCCTACGGAAGAGTTCTTTAACTCAGATAATGCTAGAATTCAAACCTTTTTGGCTGGATTATCCCTAGCAGAATAAATGAAAAAGCTACCGAAATGATACTAAATTTCGGTAGCTTTTTATTATTGTCATGATAACAAACCCCAATCGTGAGCATCTAACAGCTCATTTATCTCAAAAGGTGCTAACATGATCTTAGTCACAATGACACTGTATCTATCATAAATTAAGGGGGAAATATTATGAAGTACAGAAAAAAATATTACTTATTAGGGGTTTTAGGTCTGACGTTGGCATTAGGGTTCGGTAGCGGAGCTTCAGCTAGCGCCAAGACTAAAAGTACACCGGTTAATGGGAATAAACAGCAGACTTTTGATGTTATTTTAAAGAGTCGCAACGCCAGTCAATTAACTAGTTATACATACGCTGTAACTAAAAAAGGCAATGCAAATTATCGTAATTATTTAACACCTAAGGAATACGCTCAGAAGTTTGGGCAGAGTGATGCAACTGTTAATAAATTTAAGAACTACTTTAAGAAATACCACTTGAAGGTGAAGGTCTTTGGCGGTAATTCCGTCATGACCGTTAAGGGAAGTACCAAAAATATGCAAAAAGCTTTCCACGTTAAATTAGTTAACAAAAAAGTTGCCGGGGATATGATGCAAAATAAGGCCGATGCGATTAATTTGCCTAAGTCGTTATACAAAAACGTAATGTCTATTACTGGTTACGCTAATATGGTGGATACAGCTTCCAAGAAAAAAATCGCCTTGAAGCCCGCTTCAATTACTAAGTCCGCTTCTTTAGCCGATAATGCTGCAGATTCTGGCACAGATAATACGAAGAACCAAACTCCACAAAAGTTTATTGATCGTTATAAGGTTTCGTCGCTTTATGATTCTGGCCGAAATTTGGGTCAGGGAAAGACAATCGGAATTATCTCATTTGCTAACTTCAATCCATCCGATGCCCAAACTTTTTGGGCTAAAGAAGGCATTCCCGTAAAAGCTAACCGAATTAGTCAAATTCATACCGATGGGCTAAAAGGTTCATGGGATAGTATGGATGAAACCACTTTGGATGTTGAACAGGCTGGGGCGGTTGCTCCGCAAGCCAATATCCGAGTTTACACCAGCAACCAAAATGGTTCTATTTCGATGATCAATAACTTTGCAACTGCCATTGGAGAAAATAAGGCGGATTCGTTATCTACTAGTTGGGGAGAAAATGAAATTGCTGTTAAAGAAGAACAACAATTAGGTATTGTTCCTAAGCAATATTTCAACGTTCTTAACATGTTATTTAAGCAAGCTGCTGTTCAAGGAATTAGTATGTTTGTTGCCGCTGGCGATAACGGGGCGTATGAAGGCGCAACTCAAAGTGGAGTTGCTGATGGGCTAGCTGTTAGCGACCCCGCAACTTCTCCTTACGTAACTTCGACTGGTGGGACTACCTTACCCGCAACTTATAAGCTCAAAGGTAAAACCGAACCTTATAAAGTGACTAAGGAACGGGCTTGGGCTGATGAATTTTTGTATCCAGAAATTACTAATAGTAAACTCTCAGCTGCTTTAAAGAACCAAGCTTACTTCACTGGTGGCGGTGGTGGTTTCAGTAAGATTTACAATACCCCCGCATACCAACGTGGTTTTAGCGGTGCTCAGACTTTTAGAGCCGAACAACTTTGGAATTTCTCAAAGGGCAAGTTTAGTTTAGCTAACCCAGTTAAGACGGTTACCGGGACTAAGCAAGGCCGAAATTTACCAGACGTGTCAGCCAACGCTGATCCAACTACTGGTTACCAAATTTACATGACTAAGCCTAACAATGGCGGTCATGGTAAGTGGGTTGGAATGGGAGGAACTAGTATTGTTGCTCCTCAAATGGCCGCAAGTAGCGTTTTGATGAGTCAAAGTAATGGCGCCCGGGTTGGTTTTTGGAACCCAGCTATTTACAAGTTTGCTCAAAGTAGTGATTCACCATTTACACCATTAGATAGTGCTGAAGATAACACTAACTTGTACTACACTGGTCAACCAGGTAAGCTTTACAACCAAGCAACTGGTTTAGGAACCATCGACTTTGATAAACTAAATCAACAATTTAGCAAATAATTCAAATAAAAAGGAATTGACTTACAAGTCAATTCCTTTTTTATGTATCTAACTTAAGTTAAATACCGTATTTAAAATTACTGCCATGATCATGATTACGACCATCAATCCTATTGAAAATTTTGTCCAACTGCGACCATTAACTTTACGTAAAAAGAAAAAGGTAACAATCAAACAAATAATACCAATTAAGTACATAATGATCAGCGCTAATTGAACCCTACTATCTGCTTGTGACATTATCTCACCCCATGGCTTTATTTTACAACAGGCGTTGATTGTTAATCAATGATCAATTGATAAGCGTAACGAGGGGTCTCTTCATGTTCGTTTTCTTTCATGTAGATGATGCCTCGTTTTTCAAAACCATTGCTGGTAATGACGTGTTGCATTCCCTTATTGTCGGGATGTGTATCAATTCGGATATCGTGATAACCCAAAACGGAGGAAACGGTGATTAATCCGCTCATTAACCGTTGTGATAGGTGTTGACCTCGGAATTTTGATGACACGGCGATTCGGTGGATGGCAGTATAACGACCTTCAACTCCGTTAATCCATTCGCCGTCGTGGATGCTAAGATAATTAATATCTAGCCCTTGGTGCAATGCAGCAAAACCGGCAATTTGCTTGTCTACAACTAAAACGTAGGCAATCCCATTTTTGACATCTGTTTCTAGATCCCCATCATTCGGGTAGCCTTTTTGCCATTGGTCGATGCCTTGTTCGTGCAGGAAGGCAATCGCCTCGTGAATGATATTTTTGATTTCTGGGAGATCCTCGTTTGTTGCTTGCCGTAAGTAACTTGCAGCCATTCGTGTCACATCCTTCTGTTTTTATAGATTGGTTACGGGCTCACGCACTCATAACATAGGAAGAAATTATAATTCAAAAACTTTTTATCCGCAACCAATTTTAACACCAAACTGCAAAATATTTTAGTAAAGAGCAAAAAGATATTTGAATGCGTTTTAATTATACTTTAAGATTAAGGTAAGTTCGGTTGATAATAACCAGATCATTCAAGATAATGGTTATCATTTAAAGTAAAGTTTAGTGAACTAACTTACATAGATTAATGTTGACTCAGGGGTGAAATTAATGGCAAAAAACCAGCCACTGGAGGGTTCGTTAGATGTGAACCAACCAGAAGTAACGCGGTCTGAACTGCGAGAGAAAAAAAGAAAAGAAAAGAAAAGTAATAACGGGGAAGGCGTTAGCGCCAAAGAAGTAGCGAATAACCAGACAACTATTAAGAATGAAAGTAAGACAGATAAACGAAATAAAAAGCAAAAAGAACCTAAGTCAAAAAAGCCTCGTCCCAAAATCAACGTATCCGAATGGTTAAGTGACACTACCGCGGCTGTGTTAGGTGCCCGCGAGTATGCTTCTAGTCAGTTTAGTGCAGAAGATATTCAACGAGACCAACAGCCTATTGTGACTGCTAAAATGGTGGAGCTGGTAACAGAGGAAGATTTAAAGCTGCAACCAGAAGCTCGGTTAGGATATGGGGCTGCGATCGTTGATTTAATGAAAATGCCAGTAGAACGATTCTACTATTTAGTATTGTGGGTCAGTGGTCAACATACCCATGATGTGATTAATCGAGCTGCAGGGATGAACTATGCTACTTACCATGAACAATTGATCGATCCAAAGTGGTTTGAACGGGGATATCAAACTGCAACGAGTCAATTTGTAATGGCAATTGTAGGTGATGATCGAGACGATAATTCTCAGGCCGTTATTCCAGCACTCAGTCGCAGATTGAGTCGGTTAACAGTAGAGCAGCAAACTGAGCTGTCCAATCAATGGTTTCAACACTTTAATAGTAACTTGAAGGGGAGAAACCCTGAACGGAAATTAAAAAAAACTAGCGATAAAAATGCCAAAAAAGTGGAAATTGATGAAAATAACCAAAGAATTGGAACCTTTATCAATCGGGAAATGACCCACAGCTTCATTAAGGATTATCGATTTGCCGATGGGGAACAATTATTAACTGAATACAACTATCAAGGACCGGATTTTACTAGAATTTTAGATGAAAAGGTCAAAAAAGAATTAGAGTTTAAAGATCGTACTAGCTTGGCATATGCTATTCAACGGTTTGTTAATCAGCCAATGCAAGAACTATTATCCATTGCGGCTCCTATGGAATTTTATGATACGTTGTACAAAATGGCCACTAATGGTCGAGATACTATCGGGGTACCCGTAACTATGAGTACCGATAAAGCGGATATTGCGTTTATCGTTGATAAGTACTATCAGGACATGATTAACCGGTTAAGATTACCCAAAAATATTGCTACGGCGGTATCACGATTAGGAATCTTGAATTTGGCAGGACTTAAAACCAATGGAGACAAAGCACCGGTTAATAATTATCGCGCCAATTACCAGGCTAAGTACAGCTATGTTTTAGATAGTCGGGGCAATCAAGTTTATAACGAAGTGACAGGCCAAGCTCTTAAGGTTCGGTATGGGGTGTTGGAAAAACTGTATCAACAGCTTCGTAAAGTGTTAATGACGCCAGTATTGATTAGCTACACTCAGGTTCGTAATGATTTATTGGCTCAAATTAATAACGGGGAATACACAACTAGTCGTGACGTTGTCAAAGTGGATTTAACTGATCCTAATTTGACTGCTCAAGATGTGGCCGAACAGGTTGCCCGTTATACAATTGACCAGTTGTTAGGACTAGTAAGTAAGGGTCAATTTGATTATGAAAAGGGGATGTATTCTAAGACCCTTAAGGAATTCAACCGAATGATCAGACTAGACCCTAGTGTTCGTCGTTATGGTGGGAGTCGTTATCGACTATTGCTCAAGCAAACCCGTCATGTTTATTTCTGGATTTACCAAAGTTCCTTCGCAGATCACTTAAAGCCGGGGGAACGAGCAGAAGTAGATAATCATCCCAATGCATTTGTGGGCACTGACCCACGGATGGTGGCTAATTTATTGAAGAATATTCGAGTTACTCACCGGCCAGCTCCAACGGATTGGGAAGATTCGATTCGGTTTGAAGACAGCGTCATCATTAAATTGATGCACGACCAAGTAACCACCACCACTGAATTTGTGGAGCAAACCGCTCAAAGTGTAAGAGATGTAATAAACATAATGGAACAAATTAGTGGAAGTGGCTCTAATGATTTAGTGGAAGCTAAAAAACAAGTAGCCATTTCTAATCATACGGCCGAACAAGCACAAGAATTGTCTGTGGGGATTCAACCACTAGCAACGGGAATTAATCAAGACGACCTACTAAGAATTAATTTGGTGACGGATAAACTGCGTAAGGACGCAATGGCATCGTTAAATATTGTCAATCAGGCATTTTATCGAAGTCAAATGCAGGCAGCCGGAATTCAGCTGGCTCCGGCCAAGCCAGCTAAGAAATCCCAAGCTAATGGCCAACCAGATAAATTAGTGAGGATGCTAGAACAATCTAGCCAATTGATTAATGAAATTAAACGGTTAAAGGGTCAAGTAGATACGATGATCCGTGATGGTGAACGTCTAAGACGAAAAAATCAGGATGGCATGATGGAAACCTACATGGCAATCAATCAAATGCTTGCCCGGTTAACCGGTCAAAAGGCAGAAATCGATCAATTATTGACAACGGCAACCCAGGCACATGCAGAGGCCAGGTTAGCATTGGAAAATAAGCAGCGAGATACTGCGATGCAATCAGCTAATGAAGTTCTCAATTTAAGAGTTAAAGTTGAGGATTTAACCCAATCATTGGAAGCACAACGAGTTCAATTAACTGAATTAGATAAATAAAAAAGGAATTATCATCATTGGTGATAATTCCTTTTTTGGGTTAAGACTAAACTTCGACTGACAATGCTGCTCCGATACCGCCACCCATACAAAGAGTAGCAATTCCAGAATGCTTGTGAGCGTGTCTAAGATTATAAATTAAAGTCGTAACAATTCGTGCACCTGAATCTCCTAGCGGATGGCCTAAAGCAATAGCGCCACCGTTAACGTTAATTTTGTTAGCTGGAATATGAAGATCACGAGTTACGGCTACTGATTGAGAAGCAAAGGCTTCGTTAATTTCAAATAAATCAATATCTTCTATTGAATGATTTTGGCGATCTAATAATTTATTGACCGCATAGTAAGGAGCATAGCCCATGATGCTAGGATCAATTCCGTGTTCGGCGTAACCATTTAATTTGGCGAGCACGGTGAGATGGTGAGCTTTAGCAAATTTAGCCGTGGTGAGGACTAGAGCTGCGGCCCCATCGTTTAAGGTAGGGGCATTACCAGCTGTTATGGTTCCGTTAGGAAGAAACGCGGGTTTTAATTTAGCTAACTTTTCTAGACTAGTGTCTGCTCGAATTGATTCATCGACGGCCATAACGTCACCGGATGGTAAGAGAACCGGGATGATTTCATCAGCAAATGCGTCTCGCTGATAAGCGGCTAATGCCTTTTGATGAGATGCTAAAGCAAACTGATCTTGTTCTTCTCTACTAACATTAAACTGATCAGCTACATTCTCACCAGTGATTCCCATTGGCATTTCGGAAAAAGCATCGGTAAGGCCGTCAGTTTCCAAGGCATCTTCTAAGGTTACGGAACCAAATTTAGTTCCAGTTCGTTGATTCTTATTTAAGAAGGGAACGTTTGACATGCTTTCAGTACCACCAGCAATAATTACTTCAGCATTACCTAACATTAACTCGTTCATGGCGCTTTGAATGGCTTTTAATCCAGATCCACACACCTGATTAACGGTAAAGGCGGTACTCTTTGAACTTAATCCAGCGTTGATTTCAATTTGTCGGGCGATGTTTTGACCGTTACCGGCTTGAATTGCATTACCAAAAATGACTTGTTCTACTAATTGTGAATCGATATTGGCTTGCTTCAAGGCTGCTTGGACTGCGATAGTTCCCAGCTCAACCGCTGAGTAAGAAGCAAGGCTTTTGTTGATTTTGCCGATTGGAGTTCTTTTGGCTCCGACAATAACGACTTCTTCCATAAGATGTGTAAACTCCTTCGTGTCATATTTAAGCTTCCAGTATACACATTAATAGTTAGTTTAGCTAAATAGAAGCTTAATCTTAAATGGAAGTTTAACAGTTCTGCGGTTTTCATGACCTATACCACTGCGTTTTGAGCATAATAAAACGGAGCTGAGAAAATCGTTTTAATTAATTTCAAATAAGTGTTGACACTTTTCTGTAAAGTTGGTATATTTATACATGCGCCAAACGAAAGAGACATCAACGAAAAAAGAAATTAAAAAAAGTAGTTGACAAATTAATCGCTTGGAGTTATAGTTAAATAGTTGTCACGAAGACGTGATCAACAAGGTAGACCTTTGAAAACTGAACAAAATATTCGATGAAAACAAATGTGCTGGGCGTC
>NZ_AYZR01000003.1 GCF_001436555.1 Lentilactobacillus senioris DSM 24302 = JCM 17472 | reverse complement strand
ACTTGGTTCTTTGAAAACTAGATAATATTAATTTCTGTAGTGAATTATATTTATAATATAATTTCAACCGAGAACACCGCGTATTAAATTGAGTTTTTTAATGTAGTATCGCAATACTCAATAACTTTAACGCAGCACGAAGTGCTGTGAGGTTAAGTTATCAAGGGCGCATGGTGGATGCCTTGGCACTAGGAGCCGATGAAGGACGGGACTAACACCGATATGCTTCGGGGAGCTGTACGTAAGCTTTGATCCGGAGATTTCCGAATGGGGAAACCCAACAATCTTAGTCGATTGTTACTTAATAGTGAATACATAGCTATTAAGAGGTAGACGTGGGGAACTGAAACATCTCAGTACCCACAGGAAGAGAAAGAAAATTCGATTCCCTCAGTAGCGGCGAGCGAACGGGGAACAGCCCAAACCAACGAGCTTGCTTGTTGGGGTTGTAGGACTGAACATTTGAGTTAACAAAGATAATGATAGCTGAATGAGCTGGGAAGCTCAGCGAAACAGGGTGATAGCCCCGTAGGCGAAATCGTTATCCCTCAGTTCAGGATCCTGAGTACGGCCACACACGTGAAACGTGGTCGGAATCCGGGAGGACCATCTCCCAAGGCTAAATACTCCCTAGTGACCGATAGTGAACCAGTACCGTGAGGGAAAGGTGAAAAGCACCCCGGGAGGGGAGTGAAACAGTTCCTGAAACCATGTGCCTACAAGCAGTTAGAGCCCGTTAATGGGTGATAGCGTGCCTTTTGTAGAATGAACCGGCGAGTTACGGTTGCATGCAAGGTTAAGGTGAAAAGCCGGAGCCGCAGCGAAAGCGAGTCTGAAATGGGCGAATAAGTATGTAGCTGTAGACCCGAAACCAGGTGATCTACCCATGTCCAGGCTGAAGGTGCGGTAAAACGCACTGGAGGGCCGAACCCGTGTACGTTGAAAAGTGCTGGGATGAGGTGTGGGTAGCGGTGAAATTCCAAACGAACTTGGAGATAGCTGGTTCTCTCCGAAATAGCTTTAGGGCTAGCCTCGGAATTAGAATCATGGAGGTAGAGCCACTGTTTGGATGAGGGGCCCGTCATGGGTTACTGAGTTCAGATAAACTCCGAATACCATTGATTTATGTCCGGGAGTCAGACGGTGAGTGATAAGATCCATCGTCGAAAGGGGAACAGCCCAGACCACCAGTTAAGGTCCCTAAATATATGCTAAGTGGAAAAGGATGTGGAGTTGCATAGACAACTAGGATGTTGGCTCAGAAGCAGCCACCATTTAAAGAGTGCGTAATAGCTCACTAGTCGAGTGATTCTGCGCCGAAAATTTACCGGGGCTAAGCATATTACCGAGACTGTGGACTTGACCTTTGGTCAAGTGATAGGAGAGCGTTCTAAGGGCAATGAAGTCAGACCGTAAGGACTGGTGGAGCGCTTAGAAGTGAGAATGCCGGTATGAGTAGCGAAAGATCAGTGAGAATCTGATCCACCGAATGACTAAGGTTTCCTGGGGAAGGCTCGTCCTCCCAGGGTTAGTCGGGACCTAAGCCGAGGCCGAGAGGCGTAGGCGATGGATAACAGGTTGAGATTCCTGTACTAGTAGTTGATGTTTGAGTGATGGAGGGACGCAGGAGGCTAAGTTGTGCGCACGGCTGGAAATGTGCGTTCAAGCTATAAGTCAGTAAGGGAGTGAAAGGCTTACTTACGTGTTGACAAGTAGTGATGAGGACCGAAATAAAGTAGGGAAGCGACTGACGTCACACTGCCGAGAAAAGCTTCTAGCGAATTAACTACTACCCGTACCGCAAACCGACACAGGTAGTCGAGGAGAGAATCCTAAGGTGAGCGAGTGAACTCTCGTTAAGGAACTCGGCAAAATGACCCCGTAACTTCGGGAGAAGGGGTGCTGACCGCAAGGTCAGCCGCAGTGAAAAGGCCCAGGCGACTGTTTATCAAAAACACAGGTTTCTGCAAAATCGTAAGATGACGTATAGGGGCTGACGCCTGCCCGGTGCTGGAAGGTTAAGTGGATGAGTTAGCTTCGGCGAAGCCCAGAAATGAAGCCCCAGTAAACGGCGGCCGTAACTATAACGGTCCTAAGGTAGCGAAATTCCTTGTCGGGTAAGTTCCGACCCGCACGAAAGGCGTAACGATCTGGGCACTGTCTCAACGAGAGACTCGGTGAAATTAAGATACCTGTGAAGAAGCAGGTTACCCGCGACAGGACGGAAAGACCCCATGGAGCTTTACTGTAGCTTGATATTGGGTGTTGGCACAGCTTGTACAGGATAGGTCGGAGCCGTAGAAACCGGAACGCTAGTTTCGGTGGAGGCGCTGGTGGGATACGACCCTCGCTGTGTGAACACTCTAACCCGCACCACTAAGCGTGGTGGGAGACAGTGTCAGGTGGGCAGTTTGACTGGGGCGGTCGCCTCCCAAACAATAACGGAGGCGCCCAAAGGTTCCCTCAGAATGGTTGGAAATCATTCGCAGAGTGTAAAGGCAGAAGGGAGCTTGACTGCGAGACAGACAGGTCGAGCAGGGACGAAAGTCGGGCTTAGTGATCCGGTGGTACCGTATGGAAGGGCCATCGCTCAACGGATAAAAGCTACCCTGGGGATAACAGGCTTATCTCCCCCAAGAGTCCACATCGACGGGGAGGTTTGGCACCTCGATGTCGGCTCATCGCATCCTGGGGCTGTAGTCGGTCCCAAGGGTTGGGCTGTTCGCCCATTAAAGCGGTACGCGAGCTGGGTTCAGAACGTCGTGAGACAGTTCGGTCCCTATCCGTCGCGGGCGTAGGAAATTTGAGAGGAGCTGTTCCTAGTACGAGAGGACCGGAATGGACATACCGCTGGTGTACCAGTTGTGCCGCCAGGCGCATCGCTGGGTAGCTATGTATGGATGAGATAAACGCTGAAAGCATCTAAGTGTGAAACTCGCCTCAAGATGAGATTTCCCATTCCTTTATGGAAGTAAGACCCCTGAGAGATGATCAGGTAGATAGGTTGGAAGTGGAAGTACAGCGATGTATGGAGCGGACCAATACTAATCGGTCGAGGACTTAACCAAGTAAATTGGTGTTTGAGGATACAGAAATTAATATTAGCTAGTTTTGAGAGAACGAAGTTCTTTCTAGCACCACAGTGTGGTGGCGATAGCCAGAAGGATACACCTGTTCCCATGCCGAACACAGTAGTTAAGCTTCTGCACGCCGAGAGTAGTTGGGGGATCGCCCCCTGCGAGGGTAGGACGTTGCCACGCT
>NZ_AYZR01000002.1 GCF_001436555.1 Lentilactobacillus senioris DSM 24302 = JCM 17472 | reverse complement strand
ACCAAATATCTCGATACCTATTCATTATATAATGAATAGGTATCGAGATATTTGGTTAAAAAAATGAACCATATTTTTAAGGATTTATTATTTATGGTTCAAAAAAATAACCAAAAATATATTTTCTAAACTATAAATTTCCAAAAAATATAAAAGAACAAACATTTATATGAATAATAACATAAATAAATTTTATTATTATTGTTATTTTATAGTTATTTACTCTAACAAATTTGATAACAATAACGATAATAATAAAAAATAGTTATCGCAAAGTAGTTTGAATAAAAAACAGCTATTTATTTAATAGCTGTTTTTTATTCAAACTCATAAGAGAGTCAAATTATTGCAAATGCCATATATATATAAGGGAACCTAGGGAGTTACAGCATGCAACCCACTAGGTTCTTATACAATTTACATCCGAAAAGTAATCTTCAATTTGGAGGTTACTTTATGAAAAAAACATTATTAAGAACAATCGCAACCGTTGCTATAAGTATTTCATTCAATGCATCTGCACACGCTGCAACATTACACGTTCATCAATCAAGTATAGGATCCTGGAAAATGGAATGTGATGTTGTAACAAGTGGTAAATCATTAAAACAAATTAAAAATCTTGAAATCAAGTCATCAATATGGTCAATAACAAATAAAAAAATATATTATTTAAGCAAAAATACAGCAAATATAAAATTCACACGTCATTTGGCATCGTTAGCATACCATGAAAACATATCAATTAAATTTAAGGGTGGTAAGTTACTTGTTACTCATTAACTCTATAAATTTCGGTATGTGTTGGTTCTAACCAATTATCATTAATAAATATCGCTGTCCCCCACAAGCTAATCAAAACAACAACGATACTTGCAATATAAATAGTTTTATGGAATGAATTATATTTTGTATTCCTCCACATAACATATATTGGTAATACTACTCCTATAGGTGGAACCACAGCAGAAGCTAAAACAAGAATAAGTAAAAAAATACCTTCATTGGTATTTTGATAGAGTTGGGTATTCACTTTTCCCAGCTTTTCTTTTTGCTCCTTTATTTTTTTATTATTTAACTTAATTTGAGACTTCAACTCAGAATTCTTATTTACTAGATCATCAATCGAAACCTTATAAATGTCACTTAAACGAATAAGGTTATCAAGATCCGGATATACTATTCCACGTTCCCATTTTGAAACCGATTGTCTAGTAATGTGAAGAATTGTGGCCACATCATTTTGAGAATAACCGGTATTACTTCTAGCCTCTTTTAACTGTATTGCTAATCCGTTATCGATAAATATCACTCCTTTATTATGTTTTTTAATTACTGAAAAGAAATAATATCATATAAATAGTAAAACGAAATTATTTATTTTAACTTACAAACAAGACTTTTTACGTATAAATTGAGAGCCTAATGGTTGCATCTTTAAAAAGCAACCAATAGGTTCTTATCTTAAATTGTTAAAAATGCGACGATGTAACCATTCAATAGACGTATTGAATATCATTTGGATCGATTCAAAAATCATAATCATAAAAAGAAGAGGTTTAATTATGAAGAAAAAAATCACATTAATGACAATTGCAGCCGTGACTCTAACAATGAGCACATCAATTGCCCCATCAATAACATCGTTTGCATCAGATAATAACTTGCAAACTGTTTCTAATAAAACAAAGGACGTAAACACTACTGACACAACAAGCCTGTTTGAAAAAGCAGATAAATACGTTAGCTTGCAAGAAAATGGTACATATGCATTGTCTGAACAAGCATATACACAATTTAATTCAAAAGACATTGATCTTATTAAAAATCAAATTAGCAAAACAAACGACCTGCTTGCAAAAGTGAATACAGAATCAAACATTAAAAACAATAAAATTTCAGTATCAAAAAACGAAAAAACTGTAGACATTCTAATTTCACAAGAACAAGATGGAATTAACAACGGTCACGTTACTATTCAAACATACAAGGCGTCAAAACACCATGCGGGTGTAACCAAAATTTCTGTCAGATGGAATTATGCTAGAGTATGGGTAAGTAAATCAGCACTTAGAGATGGCGGAACACTTACTTTTGGATTAGCAGGAGTTTTCGTACCTAACAGAGCTTTAGCAGCTGCATGCGTTATTCTTGGATTTGCTTCTTCAAAAGCACCTGCAGGAATCCGTTTTGACTACAACTACTTTCAAGCTGCAGCTCACCATGGCCTCGGAGTATCAAACGTTCACTGGCAATAATTATGATAAAAGAAAAGTATTAATAGGAGATAAAGGCAGATGAAAAAGAAAAAAACATTACTAATTGAGTGTTTTATTGCGATAGTATTTATTTTGACATTTTTTTTAACACGGAATAATTTAAACATGTTTTGGATTATCATCACGCCTTTATTAATAGGCCAAATACTTTTTTTAAAAAAATAATAATCAACGTTAACCACGAGTTTGATAAAAACAGGAATCCTAAATAGATTCCTGTTTTTATTATCTTATTCCATTAAATTCAGATCATTGACTATGATATACTACAGTGATTCAACCGATTCAAGGGAGTGTGAAACGTAAATGAAACAGCAAAATGATAATAAAAAAATGAGTGAAATAGCTAATGAAATTGGGGTTTCAAAGGCAACCGTTTATAGAGCGATTCAAACATTATCTATTCACGAACAGTATTTAGATGGGCAAACAAAATACTACGATGAATCAGCTCAAAAGCATATAAAACAATACATCCGTCGCCCAAAACCAAACAAAAAAAAGTCAGAAAATGAATCGGTTAATGACAATAATAATAAAAACTACATAGGCTTAATAAATCAGTTAAAAGAACAACATACTTTTGATAAAAAACAATTGAGTATCAAGGACGATCAAATAAAAGAACTAAACAAATCACTTCAATACGCACAGGGCCGACAAGCAAAACTAGAAAACAGAATAGAAGAAATACAGTTATTGATACACACAAATAATATCAATCCGATGAAGAGCACTGAAAGTTCTCACTTTAGCGATGTAAAAGAAGAAATCGTTGAAAAAAAAGAGAAATCAGAAAATCAAAAAAAATCATGGTGGGAGTTTTGGAAATAAAAATATGTAACACAATAAATAATAGGTTAAAATCAAAAAAACTTTACCAATTCAAAATAGGTAAAGTTTTTTGTTTAAATTTAAAAACAAAAAAAGACGACTATTTCAGAAATAGACGTCAGTTAGCTCGCGAGTAGCAATCGCAATTCCATTAACCTAGCAGGGTTAGTGGCAATATCATTAGCAACGTGATATTCTTTATAGGTGGTTAGCACCACAACAATTTACAGCTCTAATAATACCTTCAAGCGGGTATTATATCAAGTATCAAGACTATAAAAACAAGGCAATAGTATATATACGTGGAACTTTTTGCACAGTAAAATCTGATACTTAAATACTAAAAACAATTGAACTGAAAAAATAAAAAAATGGTGCTGACCGCGAAAAATAAAAAGAATTTTTCGTGGCTTTTTTGTATGAAAGATTCGGAAAAGGAGCACCAAATGGTAGCAAACGACAAAAAACAAACAAATAGAGTCATTCAACTTAAAACAGATGAGAATGGAATTTCTCCAGAGTTAATGTATGCAAGAAAATACCTAAAATCTCTAACATCAATACCCAAAAACGCTAGTAAAGGTGTAGTTACATATTTAGGTGACAGAGGTACAGCGCGTCTATTAAGAGACGTTAAAACGTACGTTAATAACCTTATAGAAGTTTTGCCATATGAATGGTCAAAAAAGCTTTTAAATACTCCAAAAGGCGTTTTTAACATCGACTCAGGAAAACTTGAACCTCGTAATGGAAGATTCTTTCAGCAAGAAGTTACTGAATTTAACCCCAACGCAACAGCACCTAATTTTGAAAGATTTTTAGACGGTCTGAATTCGGATAATAACCCTGACATGGCAACAGACCTGTTACACATGATTGCTTATGCCGTTTTTCACGATAACAATCAAAAGTTTTTTGTTATTTTTCATGGCAAAGGTAACGATGGAAAAACAACCTTACAAACAGCAATCTCTCACGCTTTAGGAAGCTATGCATCCAAAATCCAAACAACAGCATTAAACTACCGAAAAGACCGTCGTTTCAATCCTGCAATTGGAGACATGAATAGGGCAAGGTACTTTTTTGCTAGTGAACTGAATGAGGGAACCATGCTTGATCACGCGCTACTAAAAGAAATTACTAGCAAGCCAAATGCTATTGTCCCATATGAAATTAAAGGATCAAATATCACTTCACACGCACATATTTCAGGTGTTCTGACACTCGACAGCAATTATATGCCATTACTAAGTGAAGCCGACCCTGCAATATTGCGACGAATTGCAACATTTGAATTTGAAAACTCGATTGACAAAACACAAATGGATTTAAATTTGACCGAAAAGTTAGAAAATGAAGCAAGTGGAATATTGAATTTAATAATTGCTTACTATGAACCAGATTGGATAATGCCTCAAAAATACTTTGAGAAAACGCAAGAATTACTAGAAAACCAAACCAGTGATAAAGACGAATTAATAAAATATGAATTTGAACAAACAGCAATAATAACTAATGATGACAACGATAGAATGAGACAAGCAGAATTACACTCATATTATGGCTTTACAAAGAACGGTATTAAGCCTAAAGACATAAAAAAGTTTTTAAAGAGCCAAAACATCAAAGAAAAAAAGAGCATGGGAATTCGTTTTTATGTTGGAATTAAGCCAAAATTTAACGATGCTAAATAGAAAAAAACATTCGATTTTATTCGAATGTTTTTTTTAGGGCAAAAAGGGCAAAGAATTTAGGGTTTAGCTTTCTACACACGTATTTTTTGAAATTCTGTAATATCGATTAATGCTTTAACACCAGTGGTTTACACTATATTTTAGTGATTTGTACTGTTCATATATCCCTACCCCATATTGCCCTTTTGCCCTATGTATTACATAACGTTGATATTCCTGAATATTTTTAGGGGCAAAGAAAGGGCAATAATATTTTTTTTATGCCCCTTAATGCCCTAATTTAGGGCAAAAAAGGGGCGTTAAGGGCGCAAAGGTAACAAATTTTTGCCCTGGACTTCAATCCTTGGTATAGATACATTTGAGCTAATTATATAGCTAGCAAAGAAGTTTTATCTTTGCCCTTTTTTAAAGCACTCTCTTTCAAGAGGCGTTCCCCTCTTGAAAACTCCCCCCGTTCGCCACGTGGCAGGGAAACAAATTGCTTTGTTTCCCGTCACAGACGGTGTTTTAACTATATCTGTCAACTCCTTATGCTCCCACGCTTCGCTCGTCCGCTACCGTTGACAGACGGCTTCAATTCTCGTCGATTGTTAGATTTAATCTTTAGTAGCAGCAGAACAGCAAAAAAAGGCAACGTGTTATAATTAAGTCGTTCGCAAGTTTAGTGCACCTAGTATTTGGGGTAGCTCCCCAAGTTAGTTAGGATAGTCTAGAGTTCTAGCTAACGAAAAAGGGCCCCAATTCATGGTTGGGACCCTTTTTGTTTATTTGGAGGATTTAGAATGGACAATTTGGAATATGATTTAAACAGAGATACTTTAAAATCTATTGAAGAGTACAAAAACGGTGATGTTGAAGTATTTGATTCTGTTGAAGAAGCGCTAGAAGCATTGGATCGTGACTGATTAAGCCCGCATTATTAACTAAAAAATAGAACTGTGTTAGAATATCGGTGAAGAAGATATAGCATAATTTGCACAGAAAAAGGGAACCCATGCAGGGGTTCCCTTTTTTGTTGCATATGGCGTTGGGTTGCTCTTCGCAATTAATGCCGGTCAAGCCATTTGTTAATCATATGGATTAACACACCGGCAAGAATTGAGCCAGCTAACTGGAGAAGATATAGCATAATAAGCACCTCCTTTCTGTATTGACAGAAAGGTTCGAGCAACGCTATTTAGTTTATCCAATGATGATTTTCAGTGCAACTCGCATGTCACGTTAATATATTTTGTGATTCAAGAAAAAAGTGTTCTATGAATACTTCCCTTATAAATCAGCGTAAGTGTAAAAAATGCATTTCATATATGAATAGATAGTTGATTTTTAGCTTATTTTGGTTCATAATATTAACCAAGAGCAACACTTAGGAGGGCACTAAAATGGCAAAGGTTAAATACTATAAAATCGCACCTAACGGGTTATTGTCAGATAAACAAACCAAATTATTAAAGTCATGGATTGGTTCAAAGGATAGACACATTAATCAGCGTGATTTAGTCGAAGCAATTGGCATTTCACGCAATAAGTTGTATCAATCTTTTGAACAAAATCCAGAGCGCCCTTTTGATGAACTAAAATTAAAGACTTTAAATAAATTATTGGACGTCTACAATGCCGATATTTTGCTTCCTAAGGACGAATCAACAAAGGCTGGTAAATTATCTAAGAAGCAAACTAAAGTGGCTAAAAAACGTATAAATGACTTGATTAGCAAGGTTGAGGAATAGAGTATGTTTAAAGTCAGTTATTTGGGTAGACCACAGCCGGCAGAACGTCCTCGTGCTAGGTTTTCCAACCAAGGGCATTATTATATTTACAACCCTCCTAAGTACGCGGAATATAAGCAAAAATTAATTGAATTTTTTAATGGTTTTGCTGAAGATCCGGAGCTAGTTAATTTATTTGATAAAAAGAAAATCCCCTATGGATTATCCGTTAAAATCGTTTTTCGTTTTAGCGTAAAGAACCCTAATGATAACCCTTTTTACACGTTGCGTCCTGATATTGATAATTTATTTAAAGGTATTATCGACAGTCTTTTCCAAAGTAAAGTCAATCAAGTTTTAGATGGCATTGAAACCGACAAAAACGGCAATCCAATTCATGATGAATTTGGTAATGATATTCCTCATTTCAAACAAAGAATTGACGATAGCCGGGTCGTTCATACTGAAATGTTAAAACTAAAAGCAACCGAAGAATCACCAGAAGGTTTTACATTAATCGTTCGTAATCTTGGATTGGAGGCGATTAGCTAATGAATTTTGACGAAATCCGAGGGAATGCTTTAGCAAATAAAAATGACTTTAACGAGTTAGCTGAATTAGCTCGTCAAATGTCTAGCGAAAAAGCTAATTTCTCTAGCGTGGTTGCCTGGTTTAGGAATCGCAAGCGTATGTTATCTAGGTCTTTTGAACCTATAAAAAATTCTATGAACACTAAAAAAAATGACGAAGTTGAAGAAATGGAAGCCATTGTTCAGTATGCCGAGCGTGCTTTATCTCTTACAGAAGACCAAGAGTTAGAGTCAGCATGGAAATTTATCGACCGAATTGAAAGTTATTACGACATGGATTTGGGCTTAAAATCCAATAGTCCCCAAGAGCAACTAGCTAATCTTGAAGAAGCGTTAGCAATGTATCAAAATACTCTCAAAGATTTGGTAGACCAAAGCGGTGATACTCAAATTCTAAATAATCGAATTGAACGCACGGAATCAATGATTCTAGACGTTAAACATGCAAAAGATTTAGATATTAGCACCATTAATTCTGATATTTACATTTGGAACGACACTTTAGATCGTTTAGACATCGATGTACCACATTTAGAACCAGTTCCCGATAATTACAACCGAGAACGAGTAGAACAGCTTAAAACGCAAATGAGAGGTGTTTTAGGACGTTTAAGGAACCGTTATTATCTCAATATATTTATCAAGCCATTTCAAATTGCTAAAAAAATAGCTCATGATATTAGTGAAGACCGAGGTCAGCGAGCTTTCGATTCACGTTATAACGAATTAATCGCAGCTAATGAAGAAGCTGTCGATATATTTAACAAAAAGTACTGGCAAATTACTGGAAATAGATGGCAACGAATTAGTACTAATCGCTGTGGATACGTTTCAGTCGCCCCAACTCACGACCCTATTTAACACTAAAAAAGCTATATATACATAAATTGTATATAGCTTTTTTTATTGCTAAAAATATCATTCAAAACGCTATACATAAGTATTTTTGACAATAAATATAAGTTAATAATTAACAATATATTTATGATTTATATTTTGAATAAAATTAAATTTGTAAAAATATTTTTATATAAAATATAAAATATAGAATATAGAAAATTATCATATTTTGGTTCAAAAAATGAACTATATATCATTTATTTTATCATTAATGTTCAAAAAATGAACCATAGATAGACAGTCCTATTCATTATATAATGAATAGGACTGTCTATCTATGGT
>NZ_AYZR01000001.1 GCF_001436555.1 Lentilactobacillus senioris DSM 24302 = JCM 17472 | reverse complement strand
TAGGACGTTGCCACGCTAATTGTTAAAAGGATCTCTAGAAATAGAGGTCCTTTTTTTGTGTTTAAAAATTGACAAATTAGTAGTAAGAAGTTATCATAGCTGTAACTTGTTAAGTTACACCAACTCTGGAGGAATTATGAAATTATCTACTCGTTTTAGTGATGCTATCCACATATTAGCCTATCTAAAAATATATCAAAATACTAAACTGTCCAGTGAAGAAATTGCAGCTAGCGTTGTAACATCACCGGTAGTGATTAGGCGCTTAATGAGTAAATTAAAGGCCGCAGGGTTAATTAAAACGATTTCTGGTACTCCAGCTCCTATTCTGACTAAATCAACTGATCAGATCACTTTGTTAGATATTTATATGGCGGTTGAAGGAGATACCGAACTTTTTAGTATTGATCGCCAAACTAACCCCGATTGTATTGTGGGAGGGAATATTCAACAGGTTTTAACACAGTATTATGACGAAGTCCAGGCCGCAACTCAGCAAAAATTAGAATCAATTACTTTAACCCAGGTGATTGATAATATTAGAAATGAGCAGGCTTTAAAAGAAAGTGGGGAGTTAAATGACTAAATATGTAGTAACCGGAGCAACTGGTAATTTGGGTAACCGGGTAGTTGCTAATTTACTAAACTCTGTGGCTGTTAATGACGTAACAGCAGCGGTACATAGCCTAGGTAAATCACAAAATTTAATTCAACTAGGAATTAACGTGCAAGCAATTGATTATTTGGACCCGCAAACGATGGTATCAGTATTTTCTAAGGCGGATGTTTTAATCTATATTCCCAGCAAAACTTATAATATTGTGCAGCGAGTGCAGGAATTAGAAAACGTATTAGCTGCAATGAATGATGCTAACTTAACCGAAATGGTTTTTGTTAGCTTTTACGCTGATCAAGAAAATAATCCTTTCACGATGTCAGGATACTACGGTTATGCGCCTAGACGGTTGGCAGCGGCTGGGATTAAATATACGGTATTGAAAAATGCCCTCTATGCTGATCCGTTAATTCCTTACTTACCAGAATTAATAGAACGTCAAGCTTTAATATATCCGGTTGGTAATCAAAAAATGAGTTTTATTAGTTATGACAATAGCGCGGAAGCCATTGCTACAGTGGCAATCACTCCTGAATTACGCAGCAAAGGGCAAATTTATACGCTGACTCAAAATGAGGCGCTAGATATGCAGACTTTAGGCAAAATGATGACTGCTGTGACTGGACACAATATTGGGTACCGCCCAGTTAATGTTGCTGAATTTACTAAAATTTATGCGGCTGAGGGAGATGGTACCGAATTAGCGTCTATGTACCAAGCTGGTGGGTTAGGATTGTTTAACATTGTTACTAATGATTTTGAGACTATCACTGGTAAACAACCAACAGATATGCTGACATTCTTACAACAAAATTATCGGGGATAGTTGCAATGAAAGGAGTTTAAATGAACGAATTAATCAACACTTTTATGGCTCAACGACATGAACTGTGGATTGCGTTAGGACAACATTTAGAAATCTCGTTAATTTCCTTAATTATTGCGTTAGTTTTGGCAATGCCGTTAGCAATTTGGGCTACTCGGCATAAGCGAGTGGCGGAATTATTATTGCAAATCAACAGTGTTTTTCAAACCATTCCTTCGTTAGCATTGTTGGGGTTATTGATTCCACTGGTAGGGATTGGGACTGCTCCGTCCATTATTGCATTAGTAATTTATGCCCTGCTACCTATATTTCAAAATACATATGTAGGAATTGCTGAGATCGATCCGTCTCTTGAAGAGGCCGCCGATGCATTTGGGATGCGACCGATTCAAAAATTATTTAAAGTGGAATTACCAATTGCCATGCCAGTAATTATTTCTGGAATTAGAACGGCCATGGTTTTGATCGTGGGGACCGCTACTTTAGCGGCGTTGATTGGAGCAGGTGGGTTAGGTAATTTTATCTTATTGGGAATTAATCGAGATGATCCAGCACTAATTTTGGTGGGAGCCATTAGTTCAGCAATTTTAGCAATTGTTTTAAGTAGCCTAATTAAGCTAGCTGAAAAATTAACTCCTAAAAAAATTCTAATTTTATTAGGCACAATTTTAGTACTTTTTGCTGGGGGAGTGGGAATTGCCACCTTAGCTCCTAAACCAGAAAAAATTGTGATTGCCGGTAAATTGGGATCCGAACCGGATATTTTAATTAATATGTATAAGGATCTGATTCAGCAAGGTGATCCTAAAGCCCAGGTGGAATTAAAAACTAATTTTGGTGAAACGTCCTTCTTGTTCAGTGCTTTAAAGAGCGACGAAGTAGATATTTATCCAGAATTTACCGGTACGGTGTTAACGACGTTAGTAAAAAACGGGGCGCCTAGCCAGCCACTGTCTGAACAACAAACTTACAATCGGGCTGCTAAGTTGGTTCAACAGCAATACCAAATGAAGTACTTAGCACCTATGAAGTACGAAAATACTTTTGCCCTAGCAGTTAAGACTAGTTTTGCCAAGAAATACCATCTCAAATCCATTGCGGATTTAAAGCGGGTGCAATCTAAATTACATGCTGGCTTTTCACAAGAATTTGCTAACCGAGAAGATGGTTGGCTGGGAATTCAAAAGAAATATCAAATTGATTTTCCTGTTAAACAAATGCAACCGTCATTACGTTACGAAGCCATTACTAAAAATGATATTAATATTTGTGATGTTTACACTACTGACAGTCAGATTAAACAGTACCACCTAACGGTATTGAGTGATCCGGAGCACGTTTTCCCTCCTTACCAGGGAGCGCCGTTGATGAAAACTCAGTTTGCTGATCAGCACCCTAAGGTAGTAACCGCATTAAATCAACTGCGGGGAAAAATCACTGCCGAACAGATGCGCCAAATGAATTATGAAGTTAACGTGCAAAAACGCTCAGCGGCTGAGGTGGCAAAACGTTATCTGCAAGAAGAAGGCCTCTTGAAGGGAAGTGACTAAATGGCAGCACCAATGATTGAATTTCGACACGTCAAAAAGGAATTTGATAATACCCAGGCGGTTAAAGACCTTAGCTTTGTTGTTTCTCAAGGTGAATTGTTCGTGTTAGTTGGAACGTCAGGAAGCGGTAAGACCACTACGTTGAAAATGATTAACCAACTGATCGTTCAAACTAGCGGTGATATTTTAATTGATAACAAACGAGCTAAAGACTATGATCTCCGCCAATTAAGACTCAACATTGGTTATGTGCTTCAACAAATTGCGTTGTTTCCAACGATGACCGTGAAACAAAATGTAGCGGTGATCTTAGAATTAAAGCATACGGCTAAAAAAGAAATTGACCAACGAGTAGACGAACTACTAAGGGGCGTGGACTTAGATCCAGATAAGTATCGTGATCGTTATCCACGGGAACTATCGGGTGGTGAACAACAACGCATTGGAATTATTCGAGCTATGGCTGCTAATCCACCGGTAATTTTATTTGACGAGCCCTTTAGTGCCTTAGATCCAATTGTTAGAAACCAACTCCAAGATTTGGTGTTGCGCATTCATAAACGATACCAGACCACAATTGTGTTTGTGACCCATGATATGGATGAGGCTCTCAAGTTGGGGGATCGCATTGGAGTAATGAGCCATGGCGAATTGTTACAGGTTGGTACCCCGACGGAAATTGCCCAACATCCTGTGAATCAATTTGTGGAAGACTTTTTTGCGGCAACTGTGGGCAAAAACTTGTATGATACACCTGTGGATAAAATTATTAAAACCGGTTATCAGATTCAACGCCCAACGACAGCTACTGATTTGCCGGTAGTAGCTAGCGAGGCGACGTTAGAAGAAGTTTTTGTTATCCTAGCTTCTAACGAGGTAGTTGAAGTCCGTGATGAAACTGAAAAGCCAGTTGGTTGGTTAGACCGGCAATCCATTATGCGGTATTTAAGCGAAGTCAAACATTAGTGGAGGTGCAAGATGAATCAATTTAATACGGTAATTATCGGTGGGGGTCCAGCAGGACTAGGTTTGGCATATCCGTTACACTCTGCGGGGCAAAAAGTAGCGGTGGTAGAAGAAAATAAGTGGGGGGGAACTTGTCCTAACCGCGGCTGTGACCCCAAGAAAGTTTTATTGGGTGCGGTAGAAGCTCAAGTTAAAAGTGATCAACTAGTGGGGCGTGGCTTAAATCAAACGCCGCAAATTAATTGGCCCCAATTAATGAAATTTAAACAAACGTTTACCGATCCGGTCTCTGATAATTCTAGGGCTGGTTTAGTATCTGCTGGAATTGAAGTCTTTGACGGTCACGCCAGTTTTGTGGATGAACACACCTTAAGTGTTGGTGAACAAACTATCACTGCTGATCGATTTGTAATTGCAACTGGTCAGCGTCCGGGCCGTTTAAACGTCCCAGGAGATGAATACTTACTGACTAGTACTGACTTTTTGTCATTACCAACCATGCCGGCTAAAATTGCGTTTATTGGTGGAGGTTATATTGCTTTTGAATTGGCTGCTATTGCTGCCGTTGCTGGTGCTGAAGTGCATATTATTCATCACAATGAGCGACCACTAAAACAATTTGCGCAAGCTGCGGTGGCTGAACTAATGAATCAGCTGGAAGCTAAAGGAGTTCAATTTGATTTGAACGTTGAGACTCAATCCATAAAGCGCGAAGCTGATCAAACCGTGATTCAAGCTCCTAATTATGAGTTAACAGTGGACCAAGCCTTCGTTACTAGCGGCCGGGTTGCTAATGCTGATACATTGAATTTAGCCGCCATTGGAGTAGAAGCTGATCGTCACGGAATTGTGGTTAATGATCATTTACAAACAGCTCAACCTAACATTTATGCAATGGGGGATGTAGTAGCTAAACGCATTCCTAAGCTAACTCCAGTATCCGGATTTGAAGCTGCTTATCTAAGTCAAGAATTAGTTGAATCAGGAGCTGCAATTCACTATCCCGAAATCCCGACGGTAGTCTTTGGGATGCCACGGTTGGCTCAAGTAGGAATCAGTTGGCAAACTGCTCAGGAGCAATCCGATAAGTATCGTAGTCAAGTAAGCGATATGACTAATTGGTTTACTTATAAACATTTAAATGAGCCGCTGGCTAAAGCATGGATGGTAGTGGATAAACAAACGGATCAAATTGTAGGAGCTACCGTTATTAGTAACGAGGCTGAGACCTTAGTGAACTATTTGACTCAGATTATTAATACTGGTCAAACAATGAAGCAAGTTAAGGAGCAAGTTTTCTTATATCCTACGGAAGCTAGTGATTTAGAATATTTGGGTTAACAAAAAAGGATTTTGACAAAAGTCAAAATCCTTTTTTGTTGCTCACAACAAGCCTAATCGGCGATAAATATCATCTACGTGACGTAAATGATAGTGAAAATCAAAAGCGTCCGCAATGTCCGCTGCTGAAAGGACGTTAGTAATTTCAGAATTATTTTCTACTAGTTCTCTGAATTGAACGTGTTGATCCCATGCTTGAGCGGTTAACGGTTGAACTAGATCGTAGGCTGCTTCTCTGGTAAGACCGGCATCAATTAACTTCAATAAAACGCGTTGACTATAAATTAAACCATAAGTCTTATCTAGGTTAGCTTCCATCGTTTCAGGAAAGACATCTAGATTAGTTAGCACTCGATTGAAGCGGTTCAACATGTAATCCACCAAGGTGGTACTGTCAGCTAGAATGATTCGTTCTGCAGACGAATGGGAAATATCTCGTTCATGCCATAAAGAAACGTCTTCATATGCCGGGGTGATATAACCACGCAAAACTCTGGCTAGACCGGTAATGTTCTCTGAAGAAATTGGATTACGTTTGTGGGGCATAGCCGAAGAGCCTTTTTGACCAGGATTAAAGTGTTCTTCTACTTCGTGAATTTCTGATCGCTGTAAACTTCTGATTTCAGTAGCAAATTCTTCCAAGCTAGTGCCAATCAATGCTAATTCTGCAATGTACGCAGCGTGAAGATCGCGTGGTAGGACTTGACTTGAAATTTCTTGAGCTTGTAAGCCTAAGAATTGGCAGGTGAGTTCCTCTAACTCTGGGGGCACGTTGGCGTAAGTGCCCACTGCACCGCTAATTTTGCCACTTTTTAAGTCAGCAGCAACGGTAGCAAAACGATTAATATGTCGGTTGATTTCTGAATACCAACGAGCTACTTTTAGGCCAAAGGTGGTTGGTTCAGCCTGAACACCGTGGGTACGACCGATCATAACGGTGTCCTTATATTTCAGGGCGAGCCTTTTTAAGGTTGTTAATAACTCTTGGAGGTCATTAGCGATGACGTCATTAGCTTGAGCTAACCGTAAAGCCTGAGCGGTATCCACCACGTCAGTGCTGGTAACACCGTAATGAATCCAACGACTTTCATCGCCTAGAGATTCTGACACGTCACGGGTAAATGCTACTACGTCGTGGTGGGTGGTAGCTTCAATTTCAGCAATGCGGTCTGTATCGAACTTCGCGTTAGCTTCGATTAAAGCGAGGTCACTATCGGGGACTACTCCCAGTTGATTCCAGGCTTTATCGATGGCAATTTCGACGGTAAGCCATGTTTGGTATTGATTTTTTAACGACCAAATTTGTTCCATTACGGGCCGACTGTATCTTGATAGCATGTTAAGTTGCTCCTTCGTCAGTTGATGATTTTAGTATAACAAAGCTAGTTCGGATTTTAAAGGCATTTTGAATTTAAAAAAGAAATTTAATTTAATTATCTCCTTAAACACGAATTATTAAATGATTTGAGTTTATAATATTTCGGATTAACCCTTGACTAACTAATCTGGCATCTGCTATTCTAAGGCGGTAGTTATGACAGAAAATAATTCGGATATGAGGTGCTTTATTTATGGCAACAATCGTTGTGGTCGGAGCTCAATGGGGCGACGAGGGTAAAGGTAAAATTACTGATTTTCTAGGACAAAAAGCGGACGTAATCGCTCGTTATCAAGGTGGCGATAACGCTGGTCATAGCATTGTTTTTAATGGCAAACGCTTTGCATTACAATTAATGCCGTCTGGTATTTTTGCAGATGATAAGCTGTGTGTAATTGGCAATGGAGTGGTAGTAAATCCTGAAGCTTTAGTTAAGGAAATTAAATACCTGAATGATAACGGTATTGATACCAGTAATTTACGGATTTCTAACCGTGCCAACGTAATCTTTCCATATCACCGCCTACAAGACGAATATGAAGAAGAACTCAAAACCAACAAAATCGGTACCACTAAGAAGGGGATCGGTCCGGCTTATATGGACAAAGCCGAACGAATTGGTATTCGGATGGTTGATTTGTTAGACGAAGAAATTTTAACTAACAAGTTGCAAGAAAATCTCAAAATTAAAAATAAACTCTTTGCGGCAATGTACAATAAACCAAAAATTGAATTAGAACCATTGTTAAATCGGTACCTAGAACTAGGGCAACAATTAAAGGACTACATTGTGGATACGTCAGAATTAGTCAATGAAGCTGTGGATAACGGTGAAAAAGTCTTGTTTGAAGGCGCTCAAGGCACTATGTTAGACCTTGATCACGGGACTTATCCGTTCGTGACCTCTTCTAACCCTGCTGGCGGGGTCACTACCGGGATCGGAATCGGTGCTCCGTTGATTGATAATGTAGTGGGGGTATGTAAAGCCTATACTTCTAAAGTTGGTGAAGGTCCATTCCCAACTGAATTGTTGAATGAGACCGGCGATTACATTAGAGAAACCGCCCACGAATACGGAGTAGTTACTAAGCGGCCGCGTCGAATCGGTTGGTTTGATGCAGTTGTCTTACAACATGCTAAACGAGTAGCCGGATTTACGCACTTGTCCGTGAACTGCTTGGACGTTTTGTCCCATATCGAAACTGTAAAAATTTGTGTGGCTTATCGACTTAATGGTGAAGTGATTCACCGTTATCCAGCTAGCATCAAAGAAATTGAACAGTGTGAACCAATTTATGAAGAAATGCCGGGCTGGGATGAAGATATTACCGGAGTTCATGAATTAGCTGAATTGCCTGTTAATGCGAGAAACTATCTTAACCGATTGAGTGAAATTATTGGGGTACCAATTGCCACTTTTTCAGTAGGACCAGATCGAGAACAAACTAACGTATTAGATCCAATTTGGGAGAGTAATTAATGAATAATACACCAGTATTTGATTATGAAGATGTGCAACTAATACCTAACAAGGGGATTTTGAAGAGCCGTAAAGACGCTGAAACCAGTGTGACCTTAGGACCGATGACGTTTAAAATTCCAGTGGTGCCTGCTAATATGGAAACCGTCATCGATGAAGACTTAGCTCGCTTATTAGCTAGCAAGCAATACTTCTACATCATGCACCGGTTTAATCCAGAACGGCGCCTGGGCTTTGTGGAACAAATGAAAGCTGAAGGTCTATTCACTTCAATTAGTGTGGGGATCAAAGAAGAAGAACGAGATTTAATTTTAGCGCTACAAGAACGCCAGTTAACACCAGACTACATTACTATCGATGTGGCTCACGGCCACTGTGATGCCGTAATTGAAATGATTCAGTTCATTAAGGAAAGGTTGCCAGAAGCATTTGTAATTGCTGGAAACGTGGGGACGCCTGCTGGAGTGCGGGACTTGGAAAATGCAGGCGCAGATGCAGTTAAAGTGGGAATCGGTCCTGGGAAAGCTTGTATTACTAAACTTAAAACTGGCTTTGGGACTGGTGGTTGGCAATTAGCTGCTTTGAGATTATGTGCCAAAGCTGCTAGCAAACCATTAATTGCTGACGGTGGAATTCGCTATAATGGTGATATTGCTAAGTCGATTCGGTTTGGAGCTACGATGGTCATGATTGGTTCAATGTTAGCGGGACACCAAGAATCTCCAGGTAACGAAATCATGATTGACGGCAAACCTTATAAGCAATATTGGGGATCTGCTTCCGAAAAACAAAAGGGTGCTTATCGAAATGTGGAAGGTAAGCAAATGTTAGTGCCATACCGTGGTTCTATTTTAGATACCTATACTGAAATTCAAGAAGATTTACAATCTTCCATTTCATATGCTGGGGGCAGAGATCTTAATGGTCTTAAGACAGTAGATTATGTAATTGTCAAAAACTCGATTACAAACGGCGATAATTATTAAAAAGATTAACGAACCGGGTCCTTTTCGGTTCGTTTTTTTGTATAATAAAGGGAGATAAATTGCCGTTTTAGCTCAGAAGGTAGAGCGTTGCCATGGTAAGGCAGAGGTCCCGGGTTCAAATCCCGGAAACGGCTTATAAAAAAGAACGACCATTAATGGTCGTTCTTTTTGGTTGGATTATTTTTGTAATTCTCTTTGAATTCTAACTTGATCTAATGCTAAGTGGGGATTAGCAATCAATGAACTTAATTCTCCTACTGAGATTAAGGAGATGGCGTGCATTGCCCTAGTAATGATGGTATAAAGGGTCCCTAAAAGAGATTGATCAGAGTAATTATCCTGAGAAACGTTCCAGGCCACTACCGCATCAAATTCTAACCCCTTAGCTAGATAGATTGGCAAAACTACCACGCCAGTTGGTAAGGTGCGATCGGCGTCTTGCAGGAGGGTGCTATTAAATTCACGGGCTAAAGCAGCGTTGATTTGCTGAGCTTCTGTCATGTTTTTCGTTAATACTGCAACCGTTTTAACTTCCTTTAAATAATTAGTGATTTCTTTTTTGAGGGAGTTTATCGCAACTTCGGCAGTAGGATCGATAATGATTTTAGGGAGTTCTCCAGGTCGATTGAAAGCCTCAATATCATCGCCATTAGGCAGTAATGATTTAGCAAACGTCATAATCGGATAGGTAGAGCGATACGAACGCATTAAGCTAATTAGTCGGGCTTTGTTAGTGCCAAAAGCGGTTTGTAACTTAGTTAATAAAGCTTCCGGAGCTTCTACGTTTTTAAAGAGCGCCTGCTCACTGTCACCTAGTAATGTCCATTTGGTTTTGGGAAAGGCATACCGTAAATATTTCAATTGAGCAATGGAGTAGTCCTGCATTTCATCAATAAATAGGTACTTCATGGTCTGATTTTGAGCGCTACCACAGATGTAATCTCGTAGATATAACAGTGGAGCACTATCCGCTAACTTAATCTGATGTAATTCGATATCAGCATTGAATTGTTCATATGCTTGGGAACTAAATTGCTTCAATAATGGACATTGTTTTAGATAATCGCCGTATTGTAGGTAGGGATCTAAGAAATTATTATTGAAAATAGCATCATAAACCTGACGTAAACGGGCAGAAACAATTTTAGTCGCAATGTACTTACGTTCGGTAACTTCGTCTTGGAAATCACCTAGCCGTTTATTACCTAGAAGTTCGTGGTAGTGTTCGTCACTTAATTCGTCGATTTCTTCGTTAACCCAATCGGCATCCAGTTCTTGATTGATCCTGCGCTTAAGCCGCTTAATCAGTTCGTTTTTAGTAGCTAGGATCCGGTCAGCGACCTTTTTGGCGGTAGGCCATTGGGCAAAAATTTCTTGGATTTCTGCCTTATTAAAGAAGATCTCACCGTTAAATAGGATGTGGGTGAACCGTAATTCTTCCGCAGTTAGTTGATCGCAGTAGGCAGTTAAGGTATCCATGTAGGCACCACTTTCTTTCACCTCGTCAATAGCCACTTCGGCAGCAGAAAGTTGTTCGCTACTTTCGTATCTATCGAAGAGGGTTTGAACATGGAGGCCCTTTAAGCGGTTGTCGAAAAATTCAGCCAAGGTCACCTGACGCATATTTCGTTCTCCCAAGCTAGGTAATACGTCAGAAATATAATGACTAAATAACTTATTCGGAGAAAATAAAATGATTTGGTCAGCTTCTAAAGTATCGCGACTATGATAAAGCAAGAAAGCAATGCGTTGCAAAATGGCAGAAGTCTTCCCAGAACCTGCCACTCCTTGAACTACCAGCAAATCACTAGTGGTATCACGGATGATATCATTTTGTTCACGCTGAATAGTGGCCACGATATTTTGCATTTGTTCGTCATTTTGCTGGCCTAAAACGGTTTGCAACATCTCGTCACCAACCGTTTCATTAGTGTCAAACATGTTAATGATTTGACCATCATTAATTTGAAATTGCCGTTTTTTGACCAGATCGGTAGTTTGGTTACCCATTGGTGTTTCGTACGTTACGTCACCTAAAGTCCCATTGTAGTAGATACTAGAGATCGGTGCCCGCCAATCATATACTAAAAATTCTCCGTTTTCATCAACAAAGGAGGCAGTACCAATATAGAGGGATTCCGGTTGGGTTTCACCGGGATCTACAATGTCAATTCTGCCAAAATAAGGTGATTTTTGGAGTTGTTGGTAGGTTTTTAATTGACGCTTTAAAATGGATTCGTTTTCGGTTAACCGTGAAACTAATCCCCGTTGTTGTTGAAGTTCGGCACTGGTTTCAATTCGATCATCGACTTCAAAATAGTTAACCGAGGTGTTGGTGGAGTAGTTTTGTTGCACATTTTTAGTTTCGGTGCGTGCACGATCGTATTCAGCTGCTGTTTTGGCAATCTGGGTACCTAACTTACTGACGACTTGATCGACTCTTTTTTGTTCCTGTTGTTCTTCACTGTTTTTCAAAGAGGACCCTCCATTTTCTTGATGACGTTCGAAATTGCTTTGACCATTTTAGTTGCATTTTTTAGGCCTGTCAATGTTATCAACCTTTGACTTTTTTACCATTAATAAGTAAAATTATATGTGATTATATTATTGAAAAGTAGCAACCAAATATTCAGAGAAAAATGCCTAGGCTGCAAGCATTTTGGTGTTGCGAAATGGTTATTAAATAAAAGGGTAACGCCTTATTGTTGTGAGTGGCGGCATTAGCTGCAATTTAGGTGGTACCACGTTAAGACGTCCTATTGGTTTTTTCAATAGGGCGTTTTTTGAAAGGATGAATAAAATGGCAAAGAAAGTTATTTTAACAGGAGATCGTCCAACTGGCAAGTTACATGTTGGACACTACGTTGGCTCATTAAAAAACCGAGTGGAACTACAAAATTCAGGTGGATATGATACCTACATTATGATTGCTGATATGCAGGCGTTGACCGATAATGCTCGGGATCCAGAAAAGATTAGAAACAGTCTTATTCAGGTTACTTTAGACTATTTAGCGGTGGGAATTGATCCTAAGAAGTCTACTATTTTAGTGCAATCTCAAATTCCTGCGTTGAGTGAATTAACTCAACACTATTCTAACTTAGTTTCTATGAGCCGGTTGGAACGTAACCCAACTGTGAAAAATGAAATTCGGCAAAAGAATTTTGGCCAAAGTGTCCCCGCTGGATTTGTAATGTATCCAATTAGTCAAGCAGCAGATATTACTGCTTTTAAGGCTACTACTGTCCCTGTAGGGGATGATCAAGAACCGATGCTGGAACAAACTAGAGAGATTGTGCGGACTTTTAATTCAGTTTACGATCAACAAGTTCTAGTAGAACCAGAAGGCTACTTCCCACCTAAAGGCCAAGGCCGGATTCCTGGCTTAGATGGTAATGCCAAGATGAGTAAGTCCTTAGGTAACGCTATTTACCTATCCGATGATGCTGATACTTTAAGTAAAAAAGTAATGTCTATGTATACTGATCCTAACCACATTCACGTGGAAGATCCTGGACAAGTAGAGGGTAACACTGTCTTTACTTACTTAGATATTTTTGATGATGACAAAGACCATGTTGCTGAATTAAAGGAACAATACCGCCATGGTGGCCTTGGAGACGTGAAGATTAAGCGTTACTTAAACGACGTTTTACAAGCTAAATTAGATCCAATTCGAACCAGAAGAAATGAATACGCCCAAGATATTGCTGGAGTATACGACATTTTGAAGCAGGGTAGCGACAAAGCTAATGTAGTTGCTAACCAAACTTTAAAAGAAGTCCGGGATGCAATTGGAATCAATTATTTTGACTAACGGAGTCAGAAAGGGTGGCTGGGATGGAAAACCTAGTAATCTTGGATATTGGTTCTAATTCCGTTCGAATGGCAATTAACCAGATTCAAGCAGACGGTTCCTATCGAGAAATTAAGCGGGTCAAAAGTGATAGTCGCTTATCCGAAGGAATGGGTCCGCAAAAGATATTGCAAAAAAAGGCAATGGATCGCACCATTGATTCCCTTGCTGATTTTCAAAAAATTTATACTCAGTATGACCATACTACCGTGATTGGAATTGCTACAGCGGCTGTGCGGCAGGCTAAAAATCAAGCTGATTTCTTAGCGGCAGTCAAAAAACGAATTCATATTAACGTAAAAGTGTTAACTGGGCACCAAGAGGCTTATTACGATTATCTGGGCGTAATGAACCGGTTGGGAATTAAAAACTGCCTCATCTTAGATATTGGGGGCGCCAGTGTTGAAATTGTACAGGTGGAAAATGGTCGAGATGTTCATCTAACCAGCGTTCCAGTCGGTGCTGTTACACTATCTGAACGTTACCACCTCAATGATTCCATTAGCGGGGCTAACTTATTTAACGCTCAGTTTGGATTACGCAAGCTATTTGGTCGTGTCAAGTGGCTTCATACTGCTCATCGCCAACCATTAGTATTATTGGGAGGAGCTAGTCGCACGTTGGCGCGCATTAATCGCCGTCGGCAGCACATGACCAGAATAGATGCTATTCACGGTTATCATTTATCGGCGGAACAAGTGAACCGGACCTTTTTAAACTTACTCCGGGGAAACTTAAAGCGACGACAGTCCATTCCTGGCCTGGAAGCTGATCGGGCAGATATTATTGTGGGCGGATTATTGCCATTAGTAACTTTGATGGAAATGGTTGACTCGCACAAAATGTACTTTTCCGAAAGTGGTGTCCGCGAAGGAATTATTACCGAGTATTTAAACGAACACTATAGTAAATAACGTGGGGCTGGCTAGGAGGAGATCTTAGGCGGCCTTGCTTTTGCATTAGCGGAGGCTTTTATGATGGCAAATCAAATCAAACATTTTTACCGATTAAGTTATACTGACCGATTAACAGCATTGGCCCAACAACGACAATTGACTCCTAACCAGATCACTACGATTAAACAAAATGCAACACAGGTAAGTGATTCATTGATTGAAAATTATTTAACTGATTACCGCTTGTCAGAAGGTGTTTTACCTCAGATTCGGGTAAACGATCATGATTATGTGGTCCCCATGGTGACAGAAGAACCGTCAGTAATTGCAGCCGCTAGTCATGGTGCTAAACTAATGATGACGGCTGGAATCACTGCTCAAATAACTGAACGATTAGTAGAAGGGCAAGTAATTGTGGCTAGTAAAGATGCTGAGCAGTTAGCCCAATTTGTGGTAGCTAATCAACGAACTATTTTACAAGTGGCTAATGCTAGTCATCCCACCATGCAAAATTATGGTGGCGGTGCTAAAGCCGTTACGGTTCGGCAATTAGATGCGGATTATTGCTCAGTTGATTTACAGGTAGGAGTTGGCGAAGCTATGGGCGCTAACGTAGTCAATACCATGTCAGAGGCTGTTGCCGACTATCTGCGCCAGCATGATTTTATAATTATCATGAGCATTTTAACTAATGAAGGTAGTCACCAGTTAGTGACGGTAAGTGCCCAAGTACCAGTGGCTCAACTCGCTAAAGCCCAAATCAGCGGTGCTGAAATTGCCCAACGGATCCAGATAGCTAGTCACATTGCCCAAATTGATCCTAAACGTGCGGTCACCCACAATAAAGGTATCATGAATGGCGTGGATGCGGCGGTAATTGCTACCGGTAATGACTGGCGGGCTGTAGAAGCCGCTGTTCAAGCCTTTGCCAGCCGAGATGGACAATACCGAGGATTAAGCCAATGGCAAGTGGTTGACGATCAATTAATTGGTAAAATGACGTTACCGTTACCGATGGGTCTAGTCGGTGGAGCTACCAAGGTTTTAAAGCTAGTGTCTGTAAATCGACAGTTAAGTAATTTTCAGACTACTCAAGAGGCAATGAGCGTCATTGCGGCTGTAGGGTTAGCCCAGAATTTGGCGGCTTTGTTAGCATTAGTGAGCGAAGGAATTCAGGCTGGTCATATGAAACTCCAATTAAAATCAATGGCGATGGCTAACGGGGCAACTCCGACAGAAGTGCCGATGGTTATAGCCCAATTAGCTCATCAACAACCGATCAATTCCCAATTAGTCAAAGCAACGATTGAAAAAATACGACAAACTAAAGGAGAGTAACATGCCAGAAAATAACATCGAATTAAATTCAGAAGTTCAAGGACTCATTAACGCAGTTAACAACTATTTCCCTGGTGAAATTAAGGTCACTTTTATTGGCCAACTTCAATCGGGATACGTGCGGCATGATCAAGCTCAAGCCGTTCAAGCTGACAGAAATATTGATATTCAAATTGCGGATTTAAGTGCTCCTAACTATACTGCTTCTCATGAATTATTACATGTAATGATGATCTTACGGGGCTTTCCGCAACTCTTTTTCTCCCTTACTTCTGGCAACCAGGAGTTAGATGAACAACTTCAAGCCGTAATTACTGAACTATACGACATTGTTAGTCACATAGTGGTGGTAAGTGAACAGCGTAAGCATGGGTTAATCAACGAAGAAATTGAAGCCATGTATATGAAGGGAATTTACGCTACTATTAAGCCGGAAAAAGACACTCCTAGTCAAAAGACTCTGCAATTAATTACGTTATTAGACGCCATGGTCTTTTATGGCGATCGATTTGAATTAGTGGCTGAGCAATTACGGAACGATTTTCCTACTGCTTATGCAGCTGCCGAAAAGTTATATCAAACTATTACCGCTAAACCAACGGACTCACCATTTGGGTTGAGAAGAAACGTCGTTAAACTGTTCAAAGCGTTTGACGAACAACTAGCAGCTTGGAAGTTAGCACCATTACACAGTACTGAAGTTGCTACCTTAACTAGTGTGTTGTCAGAACGTCAATTAGGGTTAAACGTGAACCAAATGTTTGAACTTTACCATTCAGATATGAAAGAAGTTAACTCTGGTAAACAGGGGTATGTGGGCTTTAACAAAGTCGATCAACAAAATTCTTTTGTGATGACTACGCCTAATGACCAAGATGATCCAGAATTCTTTAAGGCAACTTACAACAAGACTGTTAAGGAACTCTTTGATGAATTGGCTATGCCATATATTGTGCGGGAGTAATTATGGAAATTACGGAATTACAACAGTTAATTGATCAAGCGCAAAAAATTGTTTTCTTGACTGGGGCGGGGGTCTCTACCGCTTCCGGGATTCCGGATTATCGTTCCAAAAATGGGCTTTACACCAATAGCCAACAGGATAAGCCAGCTGAGTATTATCTCAGTCACGAATGTTTGGTGAATGAACCAGAAGTGTTTTATGAGTATTTAAAAACCAACTTGTATTATCCTGACGCTAAGCCCAATGTCATTCACGAACGCCAAGCTGAATTAACTAGGCAAGGTAAAGCCACTGTGATTACTCAAAATATTGATGGACTGTACTGCCAGGCTCAAACTGAGAATTTATTGGAATTCCATGGTAATTTGACTGAAGTTTATTGCCAAAAATGCGGGCAATCAGTTTCATTTGATCAGTATTTGAATTCTCGTTTTCATGAAACTTGTGGTGGAGAATTACGACCTAACGTGGTGTTATATGGTGAAGGGCTTGATGAACAGGTGGTTGCTGATAGCGTGGCAGCTATGCAGGCAGCTGATTTAGTTGTCATCGTGGGGACTTCAATGCGGGTTTATCCGTTTGCTGGTCTACTAGATTTTCAACGTTCTGCTCCGGTTGTTGCGATTAACGCAGAACCATTGAACTTGGGCAGTAATGTTCAAATGATGGTATCCGATGCTGTCGAAGTGTTTAATGAATTACGAGTTTAAGGAGGGGTAACAGTGATTACGATCGGGTTAACAACTTTTTCTGATCATCCGGCATTAATTGATGGTGCTAGCCGAAAAGTTCGGTTAACTGAATATAGTGGTCATTTTCCAATTGTGGAATTGGATACTCCTTTTTATGCATTGCCCACCGTTGAAACCGTGAAAGGTTGGCAACAACAGGTTCCGGCAGAGTTTCAATTTATTTTGAAAGCTAACCGGTTGATGACTCTTCATGATCAAGTAGTGGGGGAACCAGCGACTGGTGGTGAACGGCAACAAATGTTTAAGGATTACCGCAAAATGATTGCGCCTCTAGTAGCAGCTGGCCAACTCACCGGGGTCTTATTTCAATTTCCCCCTTCATTTAGAAGGCGGGTGGAGTCTTTTAATTACCTTCAGCGAATCCGTCATTGGTTGCCAGAAGTACCGATTTTAGTAGAATTACGAGATCCTAGTTGGTATGCTAATGGAATCGGTGTTGATGTGGTGCAATTGGTTAACGAACTAGGGATGTCTCTAGTGGTGGTAGATGAACCCCATACGGCTAATTTAGGAGTACCTCTATTAGAATTAACCAACCCAGAACTAACAATGGTGCGCCTTCACGGTCGTAATTTAGCCGGCTGGGCCAAAACGGGTAAGGAAGCTAGAAGCGTGCGTACCCTGTACGATTATTCGACTGAAGAATTAGGTCAGTTAGCTCAAGCTATTCAAAACTTAGCTGAGCATTCTAAGCAGGTTGTAGTTATCTTTAATAATAATGCTGGTCATGCCGCTGCTGGCAATGCACTCACCTTGCAAAAGATACTTAATTTGCATTTTGATAACTTATCGCCCACTCAACTGGATTTGTTTTAAAATCGACATCCAAGTAAGCAAATATTTGCTATACTAAACACTAATTATTAATTTACGAGATGAAAATCATAACGAAGAGAGGTCGCTTTATGGACACAGCCAAAAAACCATTTTATATTACTACCCCTATTTATTACCCATCAGGAAGATTACACATCGGAAACTCCTATACTACTATCATTGCTGACGCTTTAGCCCGGTTTAAACGCTCAATGGGATATGACGTGTTCTTCTTAACTGGAACTGATGAACACGGTCAAAAAATCGAAGAAAAGGCTGAAACTTTAGGCGTTTCTCCTCAACAATACGTGGATGACATGGCAGATTCTATTAAAAAGCTATGGAAAACTCTGGATATTACTAACGATAAGTTTATCCGGACCACTGACGCCCAACATGAACAAGCTGTAGAAAAGATCTTCCAACAATTATTAGATCAAGGTGACATCTACCTTGGTGAATACAGTGGTTGGTATTCTGTTTCGGATGAAGAATACTTCACTGAAAGTCAATTGGCTGAAGTTTACCGGGATGAAGCCGGCAATGTAACCGGCGGTAAGGCTCCTAGTGGTCACGAAGTTCAGTTAGTTCAAGAACAATCCTACTTCTTCAAAATGAGCAAGTATGCAGATTGGTTGTTGCAATACTATCATGAACATCCCACTTTCATTCAACCAGCTTCTCGGATGAACGAAATGATCAAAAACTTTATTGAACCCGGCTTAGAAGACTTGGCTGTTTCTCGGACTACGTTTAGCTGGGGAGTTCCAGTGAAGTCAGATCCTAAGCACGTGGTTTATGTGTGGATTGATGCGTTGACTAACTACATTACTGCCTTAGGTTATGACAGTGATGATGACGGACTCTTTAAGAAATTTTGGCCAGCTAACGTTCAATTAGTCGGCAAAGAAATTGTTCGTTTCCACACTATTTATTGGCCAATTATTTTACACGCATTAGGATTAGAACTACCTAAGGAAGTCTTTGGTCATGGCTGGTTAGTAATGAAAGATGGCAAGATGTCCAAGTCTAAAGGCAATGTAATCTATCCAGAAACTCTAATTGATCGTTACGGCTTAGACGCCTTGCGGTACTATCTAACTCGTTCCGTACCTTACGGCAATGATGGGGTCTTCTCACCAGAAGATTTTGTTAACCGAATTAACTACGACCTGGCTAATGATTTAGGGAACTTGTTGAACCGAACTGTTTCTATGATTAACAAGTATGAAGACGGTGTGATTCCTGCTTTAGTTAGTGGCGTAACTGATTTTGATGCTGATCTGGAAGCTGCTGCACAGGCTGCTATTAGTGAGTTCCAAGAACTAATGGATAACCTTCACTTTGCTGATGCTTTGGCTGCCGTTTGGAAGTTTATTGGCCTTAGCAACAAGTATATTGACCAAACGGAACCTTGGAAATTAGCTAAAGATCCTGCTCAAGCTGACCAATTAGCTTCAGTAATGGCTCATTTAGCAGCTAGCTTACGGGTAATCGCAGAATTAATCAGTCCGGTAATGACTAAGGCTCCAGTTGCTATTTTTGAACAATTGGGCTTAAACGAAACCATTGATTTAGCTAACTTAAGCTACGCTGACTTACCTGCCAACGCACACGTGGTGGCTAAGGGAACCCCAATCTTCCCTCGCTTAGATGCGGAAGAAGAAATTGCGTTTGTAGCTGGGCAAATGACTAAGTCTAGCAAAGCTAAAGGTCGGGCTGCAATGAAGGCTGCTGCAGCTGATGACTTTGATCCTGCAACTACTACCTTAGTTTCTGATAAAAAAGAAACCCGCTTTGAGACTTTTGAAAAAATTGAACTTAAAGTGGCCGAAATCAAGGCAGTTAAGCCGGTCGAAGGAGCGGACAAGTTACTTCAATTCCGATTGGATGCTGGTGACGATGGCGATCGCCAAATTCTTTCCGGAATTGCTAAATGGTATCCAGACTACGAAAAGTTAGTTGGGAAAAAGGTAATTGCCGTTAGCAACTTAAAACCACGCAAGATGAGAGGCCAACTCAGTCAAGGGATGTTGCTGTCAGTAGAACACGATGATGGCACCGTTGAACTAGTTACCGTCCCACAAAACATGGAAAACGGCGCAACATTAGAATAAAACCGAAAAAGCTGGTGACCTAGTCCCGGCTTTTTTGACTAAGGAGCAATAAATGAAAATTTTTGATTCTCATACTCATTTAAACGATTCCCAGTTGTTCCCCGAAGCTGAGCAGTATCAAGAACACGCCCGTAAACTAGGGGTGGTTAAAATTGCTAACGTGGGTTCTAATACGGAATTAAATGCGAAGAGCTTGGAACTAGCTCATCAGTATGCTGATATGTACTCCATTTTGGGTTGGCATCCAGAGGACTCCCTAAACTTTGATCAACAGGCGGCAGACGTCTTAATCGAACAACTGGCTGATCCTAAGGCAGTAGCAGTGGGTGAAATTGGAATGGATTTTTACCAAACTACTGCCCCCAAAAAAGTCCAAGAACGCGTTTTTCGCGAACAAATTCAAATTGCTAAGCAGTTAAAATTACCAATTTCAGTGCATAATCGTGATGCCTTTGAAGATACGTACCGCATTTTAAAGGAAGAACATGTGGAAGCTGTAGGCGGTATTTTGCATAGTTTTAACGGCGATCCAGAGTGGTTAGCTAAGTTCTTAGATTTAGGCATGCACGTTTCTTATAGTGGGGTGGCTAGCTTTAAGAAAACCCATGAAGTCCATGATGCCGTCCGAAAAACACCATTAGAGCGGATGTTAGTAGAAACGGATGCTCCTTATTTGGCCCCAGAACCGTTTAGGGGAAAGCAAAATGAGCCAGCGTATACCTTATATACTGTGGAAGCAATTGCCAGAATTCGCGACGTTGATCCGGATGAAATTGCTAGTGCTACCTACCAAAATACTTTAGAATTATTTAGAATCGAGGACTAATGAAACGAATTAAAGAAGTAATCGTCGTGGAAGGCAAAGACGATACCAAACGAATTCAAATGGCCGTGGATGCTGATACCATTGAAACTCGCGGGTCAGCCATTCCGGATGAAACTTTAGAATTAATTGAACAATTAGCCCAGCAACGGGGAATTATTATTTTTACCGACCCTGACTTTTCGGGAGAGAAAATTCGTAAAACCGTTGCGGCGGCTGTTCCTAATGCCAAACATGCTTTCCTACGTAAGGACCAAGCGGTGCCTGACCATAAAGGTTCGCTAGGAGTGGAACATGCTAGTTCCCAAGCGATTATTGAAGCTTTATCGCAGGTTTACACCGAAGATGAAGATAGTCCAGAACTTATCAGTCAGGCGGAATTAATTACCGCTGGCTTGATGGGTTCTCCCAAGTCGAAACATCGGCGTCAATTATTAGGCGAACGGCTGGGAATTGGGTACGTAAACGGTAAGCAACTTCAACACAGATTGCGAATGTTTGGCATTACCCCGGAAGTTTTTGAAACTACAGTCAAAGAAATTATTGAAGAGGAACGTAATGAATAATATGCCCCCAATTGCAAGTCCCGTCCGGACCCAAGCAATTTTAAATCAGTACCATTTATCAGCTAAGAAGAGTCTTGGCCAAAACTTTTTGACGGACTTAAACGTCTTAAATAACATCGTGGAAGCAGCTCAGTTAGGACCTGATGATAACGTCATCGAGATTGGCCCTGGGATCGGAGGCCTGACCGAATTATTAGCCCAACACGCTAAATCCGTCTTAGCCTTTGAAATCGATAGTCAATTGATTCCAGTGCTAGAAGATACCTTGGCCCCTTATGGTAACGTAACCGTTTTAAACCAAGATATTTTAAAAGCTAACCTACCTGATACGGTCATTGAATACTTTGGCAAGGGAGAAAAGGTGAAAGTAGTAGCGAACTTGCCATACTACATCACTACTCCTATCGTGTTAGATTTAATTCAAAACCCGGTTAAATTTGATCAAATCGTAGTTATGATGCAAAAAGAAGTTGCTGAACGACTAACTGCTACACCGCGCCACAAAGCGTATGGTTCCTTATCAGTTATCGTCCAACAATTGACCACGCCGGAAATCGCCTTTACCGTACCCAGTTCAGCATTTATTCCGGCTCCTAAGGTAGATTCAGCAATTGTGAGCTTAGTCCCAGCTAAGCCAGAAGAGCGAGAACAACCTTATGATCAAAAGAAATTCATTGGCTTTGTGCGTGGATGTTTCATGCATCGGCGGAAGAGTTTGTGGAATAATTTGCAGGGAGTTTTTGGTAAAAAGCCCAAAGTGAAGGATCAAATTACCACTGCATTAACTGATTTGGACATCGATCCTAGTGGAAGACCAGAAGAATTAGCCGTGAAACAATTTGTTTTACTCACTAATAAATTCCATGAACTAGGATTATTAAATTAAATTTTCAAAAAATTTTAGTTGCATTTAAAATCGAGTTATGATAAAATTTTGCTTTTTGTTGCTAAAAGTGATATAATGGGCTAATGTGAGGTGAGGGATATGCCAATTAGCTTATCAGTAATCAAAAACAAGTTAGACGACCATATCGGACAACCGATTTTGGTAACTGCCCAGGCCGGCAGACGCAAAGTTACGGAACGCCACGGTATTTTACGTGAAACGTATCCCGCCGTATTTGTGGTAGAACTTGATGGGGAAAGTGCCAAGTTTGAACGAGTTTCTTACAGCTACACCGACATCTTAACGCAAAATATTGCGGTCGATTTTGAATAATACACTAGAATGTAGGGCCTTTAGGCCTTTTTATTTTGCCCTGAGAACGGTTGAAACTGACTTTTGAAGATTTATCTAGTATAATTTTAGTAATCAAGTCTTCTGAAGTGGAGGGAATGGTAATGAAACGAATCGTAAGGGCCCCGGCCAAAATTAATTTGGGCCTAGATACTCCTCATGCATACGCTAGGGGCGTTTTAGAGTGGAAAATGGTTATGATTTCGGTCGATTTGGCTGATGACTTACAAATTGAAACTACCAGTGCTAATTCACACATCCAAGTTTTCTCCGATAAAGGTTTTCTACCAGAAGGCAATCGTAATTTAGCGTATCAGGCAGCTCGTGTCTTCAAGCATGCTGCTCAAATTGATGATGGCATTACGATCCATATTCAAAAACGCATTCCGGTTTCGGCCGGTTTAGGCGGTGGTTCTTCAGATGCCGCTGCAGTGTTACGAACGTTAAACGATATGTATCAGACTAATTTTTCGGATCGTCAATTGGAAGAATTAGGCCTTAAGATAGATTCTGACGTTCCTTACTGTGTATATGGTAAACCAGCGTTAGTGACTGGCAAAGGTGATCAAATCACGCCCCTACAGCCGTTACCGGCTTGTTGGTTGGTAATTGCCAAACCGGGAGTTAGTATTTCAACCTTAAAATTATTGCGTTCGGTCAAGCATGATGAATTATCCCATCCCAACATTGATGCGTTAATTGCTGCTATTCAAACTGGTAATTATGAGCAAATGGTGGCTAATATGGGGAACGCTTTAGAAGCGGTAGCGGCAAAAAATCATCCGGAAGTTAATATCTTAAAAGAACGAATGTTAAAAGCCGGCGCTGACGGAGCCCAAATGAGCGGCTCTGGGCCCACTGTTTTTGGTATTTGTCGGCAGCTTTCCCGGGCTAAACGGGTATATAATAGTATTTCCGGCTTTTGTCGGGAAGTTTATTTAGTGGCTCCGGTTGGTGAGGGCGCTTAAAAATTTAATAAACATAAATAAAAGCACTCAGATCTAAACCTGAGTGCTTTTATTTTGAACTAGGAACGAAAAAACGTTTGACATCAAGCTGAAATCCGCTAAACTAAAATAGTAATTGTTACTCTTTACATAAAGTGAGGTACGTCTTGAGGGAAAAAATGCTAAGTGTCAATGATTTGGCAATTAATTTTGGCAGCACCACGGTTTTTGACCATCTAAGCTTTCAAGTTGATCAAGGAGATTTCTTGGCGGTAATAGGGGTAAATGGTGTTGGTAAAACCACATTAATTAAAACGATTTTAGGCCAATTAAAACCAACGGCCGGGACAATTGAAACCAATCCCCAATTAAAAATTGGTTATGTGCCGCAATTTCGTAATTTGGATTCTGAATATCCGCTAACGATAGCTGATTTTGTTAGTTTGAACTTTACCGGTTGGAAATTACCTTGGCTATCCAAAAAAGAACGGCAACGGGTACAAACGGTAATTAAACAGCTAGAATTGACTCCAATTGCTAATCGACCATTGGGACGTGCTTCCGGTGGAGAAAAGCAAAAAGCCTATTTAGCTCAAGCACTAGTTGCTGAGCCTAATTTATTGATTTTGGATGAGTCGACGGCTAGCTTAGATCCGACTACTAAGCAAGAGTTGCTACGAGTAGTTAAGGATTTAAATCAGCGACTAGGATTAACCATTATTTTTATTTCCCATGATATGGAACTGGTAAACGAATATCCTAATAAATACTTGTGGTTACGCTCAGACGGCTACTCTCAAGGACCAATTGCAGAATTAGAAATGAAATTGAGGGGAGAAGCCGATGTTTAGTTTTGAATTTATGCGTAATGCTTACACTGCTGGCACATTGATTGCAATTGTTAGCGGGGTGATGGGGGTATTTGTGATTGCTAGAAAGATGGCTTTTATGACTCACACCCTGTCAGAGATTGGGTTTGCAGGAGCTTCCTTTGGAATGTTTGCCGGCTGGAGCCCTCTAAATGGAATGTTATTATTTACGATCGTCAGTTCAATCTTGGTGGGGCGACTTAGTGGGACGAACGAGTCTCGGCGAGAATCTGTAATTAGTGCAATTTCTGGCTTATTTATTGGGTTAGGGATTTTGTTTTTAGCTTTATCAGATCAAAGCTCTAGTTACGCTACTAATATTTTATTTGGTAGTGTGGTGGGAATTAGTCGCGCCGATGTTTGGCAAATGTCAATTCTGTCACTGGCTATTTTGTTAGTGGTCTTGCTAGTTTATCGCAATCTAAAGGATGCCTCCTTTGATCCTACTGGAGCGCGAGCTAACGGAGTAGCAGTAAACATCTTAGGGGTGGTATTTTTAGTCTTATTAGCCCTTAGCGTGAGCGTGGCGGCCCAAATTGTGGGTTCACTGTTAATCTTTATTTTGCTCACTTTACCTGCAGCTAGTGCACGCTACTTTGCTCATTCGGTTTCCGGTATGATGTTAACGGCAGTAGGCTGTGCTCTTTTAGGAGTTTGGCTAGGATTATACCTAGGATACCTAACTAACTGGCCCGTAACCTTTTTCATTGCGGTAATTGAGGCTGCCATCTATGGAATTGCATTGCTAGTTAATCATTATCAAAGTCAAATAACAGAATAACTTTTTAAGAACTCGCCAGTGATGGATGAGTTCTTTTTTGATTGGCTTTCGGAAAAATTTGGTAAAGCCCTTGACTAAATTTGATTAACCGTACTAAAACCCGAACATTTATGTTAAAATTTGAAAGGATATTACATGAAACCTGAGGTGAACAACGTGAAAGCCAGAAGAAGTGACAGATTAATTGACATGACCCGCTACTTGTTAGAGCGGCCTCATACCCTTGTTCCACTAACTTTTTTTGCAGACCGGTATGATTCTGCTAAGTCTTCTATTAGTGAAGACTTAACTATTCTTAAGCGAACGTTTCAAGACCGGGGGACTGGATTATTAGAAACGATTCCGGGGGCTGCAGGAGGAACTCGCTTTTTACCTTATATGCTCAAGGAAGAAGCGAACGTGGTGATTGCAGACTTGGCTACCCAAATGGCCACGGCCGACCGTTATTTACCGGGGGGCTATGTTTATATGTCTGATTTGCTTGGTGACCCAGCGGTTTTGCGCCAAATCGGTCGTATCTTTGCAACCCAATACTTGAATCAACGAGTGGACGCAGTAATGACAATTGCTACTAAAGGGGTGCCTATTGCCCAAAGTGTGGCTAGTTTATTAAACGTACCGTTTGTAATCGTGCGTCACGATACTGAAATTACTGAAGGCTCTACCGTTAACGTAAATTATGTATCGGGTTCTTCAACTAGAATTGAAAAAATGTCTCTGTCTAAACGCAGCTTGAAACCTGGCGCCAATGTTTTGATTGTTGACGACTATATGCGTGGCGGTGGGACGATTTCTGGAATGATCTCTATGGTGCAGGAGTTTGATGCTAATTTAGTTGGGATCGGGGTAGTAGCTGAAAGTTCAGATCATCCTAACCGTAAAATTGGCGAATATACTTCACTACTGCGCGTAGATGCTAATGATGATACCGTCACAGCGGTACCGGGCAATTATTTTGAACAAATTTATCAGTAAATAAGGAGCTCATCACTAATGGCAACTAGAAATACGATTATTTTAGCAGCGGGTAAGGGTACCCGGATGAAATCAAAATTATACAAAGTGCTACACAGACTTTGTGGTAAATCAATGGTCGATCACGTTTTAACCCAAGTGGAAAAAACTAATATGGACAATGTGGTAACCATCGTAGGTTACGGCGCTGAATCAGTAGAAGAAGAATTGGGCGATCGAACTAAATACGTTGTGCAAAAAGAACAACTGGGTACTGGTCACGCTGTATTGCAGGCTGAAGACCTATTAGCAGACCTAGACGGCACTACCATGGTAGTTAGTGGTGATACGCCTTTGTTTACTGCTCAAACGTTTGAAAACCTCTTTAAGTACCATGAAGATAAACAAGCCAAAGCTACTATTTTAACTTCTAAAGCTCCAGATCCAACTGGTTATGGACGAATTATTCGTAATGAACTTGGAATAGTTACCAAAATTGTTGAACAAAAGGATGCTACTGCTGATGAAGCCACCATTAACGAAATCAACACTGGGGTTTATGTGTTTGACAACCAAGCTCTCTTCAAGGCTTTACACCAAATTACTAACGATAATGCTCAGGGTGAATATTACCTTACTGACGTAATCGAAATTTTGAAGGATCAAGGCGATATCGTGGCCGCCTACCAAATGGCTGATTTTTATGAATCTATGGGTGTTAATGATCGCGTAGCCCTTTCCAAAGCTACAAAAATTATGCAAGCTCGAATTAATACTGCTCACATGAAAAATGGAGTTTCAATGGTCAATCCAGATGATACTTACATCGATGTGGATGTTCAAATTGGAGCTGATACCATTGTGGAACCAGGAGTTCAACTTAAAGGCAATACCGTTATTGGAGAAGATTGTTTTATTGGCGCTAACTCAGAAATTCGGAATTCCACTATTCACAATGGGGTAACCGTTACTTCATCCATGATTGAAGATTCTGAAATGATGGATGGTTCTAACATTGGTCCAGATAGTCATTTACGTCCTCAATCATTAATCGGCGAAAACGTTCATTTAGGGAACTTTGTAGAAGTGAAGAAATCCGAAATCGGTGCCGGTACTAAAGTGGGGCATTTGACTTACGTAGGTAACGCCAAACTAGGTAAAAACATTAACGTTGGCTGTGGAGTGGTCTTTGTTAACTACGATGGTTCTAAGAAACACGAAACTACTGTTGGCGATGATTCCTTCATCGGCAGTAACTCTAATTTGGTAGCTCCATTAAACGTGGCAGATCATTCCTTTATTGCGGCTGGCTCCACGATTACTGATGATATCAACCAATACGACATGGCGATTGCCCGAGCTCGGCAAACAAATAAGGCGGGTTACTACAAAAAGCTTCCTTATGACGCCGACTAATTGGTATAATAAGAGTAATAATAGAATTCTACAGACAATCAAATAAATGGAGGAACATATGGTTCAGCAATATTTTGACCCTAAGTTAAAAATTTTCGCCCTTAATTCTAATAAGCCGTTGGCCGAGAAAATCGCTGCTGCGGTTGGTGTGCCGTTAGGAAAGACATCGGTTGATCGTTTTTCCGATGGCGAAATTCGGATTAATATCGAAGAAAGTATTCGTGGAGATAATATTTACATTGTGCAGTCAACGTCTGCACCGGTAAACGATAATCTTATGGAATTGCTGATCATGATTGATGCGTTAAGAAGGGCCAGTGCTGGGACTATTAACGTTGTTATTCCTTACTACGGTTATGCTCGTCAAGATCGTAAAGCTCGTTCTAGAGAACCAATCACCGCTAAATTAGTGGCTAACATGCTGCAAATTGATGGTGCTGATCGGGTAATCACTATGGATTTGCACGCTGCGCAAATTCAAGGATTCTTTGATATTCCCGTGGATCATTTGACTGGTGCTCCATTACTAGCTGACTTCTTCTTAAATGCGGGTTTTGATAAGGATACGGTCATCGTTTCTCCTGACCATGGTGGTGTTACTCGGGCTAGAGCATTGGCTAACTTCTTGAAAGCTCCAATTGCCATTATTGATAAGCGCCGTCCACGTGCTAACGTAGCAGAAATCATGAACATCATCGGGGATGTTAAAGGTAAACGTTGCTTGATGGTCGATGATATGATTGATACTGCTGGAACTTTAACTTTAGGAGCCCAAGCTTTAATGGATGCGGGTGCTACTGAAGTGTATGCTTGTGGAACCCATCCAGTACTTTCGGGTCCTGCTATTGAAAGAATTCAAGCTTCTCCAATTAAGGAATTGGTGGTCACTGATACCATCCAATTACCAAAGGATAAGCAAATCGACAAAATTCACCAAATTTCAGTTGGGCCTTTAATCGGTGAAGCTATTAAACGAATTAATGAAAATAACGCTTTGAGTCCGTTATTTGCTACTCGTTTCAATGGTTCTGATCCTGCTAAAGACTAAGCAAAATATTGAAGCCAACCAAAAGTTTTTCACAAACTTTTGGTTGGCTTCTTTTTTTATGCTAAAATAGTATTTTAGCTTTAATCTTATGAAGAGGTGAATCATGCCTAAAAAAGAGACATTAACAGAACTTTATTCAACTCAGTTCATGGCTAATGCTTTGGTGGCTATCGGCGGCTTTATTGATGCTTATACCTTTGTGCAACGCGGTGGGGTAATGGCTGCTGGTCAAACTGGAAATATTATATTCTTAAGTGTTAACGTGGTGAACCGTGATTTCTTAGGAGTGAAGACCAAGTTAGCAACCATGCTGGCCTTTGCGTTGGGCTGTTTTATTGGTCAGATTATCAAGGAAGTCCATAAAACTCACTATTGGCGTATCCCCACTTTAATTTTAGAAATTCTAGTCTTTTTTACTGTTGGGTGGCTACCAACTAGTTTGCCTAACGTGGCAATTGTGCCTGCCCTGGCGTTTGTAATGGCAATGCAGACCACTACCTTTAATGAAATTGAAGGTCAGGGATATAACAACGTCTTTTCAACTGGGAACCTAAAAAAATCGATGGTGGGCTTAGCCAGCTATTTATTCACTAAAAACCGTAAGCAATTAAAATCTGGCCTAACCTTTTTAGGGTTAGTTTTGAGTTTTGCAATCGGGGCGATGATTTCGGCTGTTATGCAAAATTACTTTGGCTTAGCTACGATTTGGTGGGCTTGTGGCTTCTTAGCTTTACTTACAATTGGTTATATGATTGCGATTTATCGATTAGGAGCCGAATAGTTTAAAATAAAAAAACGACAGTAAGCATTGTAGCTTACCGTCGTTTTTATTTTAAAGCGCATAATTTTTAATTGCTTCAGCTACGCCGTTTTCAGCATTGGTGGCGGTAACTTCTTGAGCGACCGCTTTAATTTCTGGAATGGCGTTACCCATAGCAACTCCGGTGCCGGCGTATTCGATCATGCTAAGATCGTTACCGTTATCACCGATAGCCATGACCTCAGCTGCTGAGAAGTTGAGGTTTTTAGCTAAGTCACTTAAAGCGTTTCCCTTAGTTGCTTGTTGATTCATGATTTCGATGAAGTAAGTGGCGCTTTGAACCACTGAGAGATGTTCGCTCAAGCTAGCAGGTAGTTGGGGTTTTACTCGGCTAATAACTTCCGGAAAATCAACGTACATGGCTTTAGACATAACGATTTGATCGTTGAAGTCTTCGGGAGCCATGTATTCGACTGGTAACCGGACTAAGAAGCTTTCGGCAGTGGTGTAAGGACTAATCGCCTTGTTAACTGCATAAATTTTATCGGTAGTTTCAATTTGGTAGTGAACGTTTAACTTCCGTCCTAACATTTCGGTTTCTAAGAAGTCGTCAAAGGAAAGGGTGTGGTTAACGATTACTTTACCGTCTAAATTTTGGACCATGGCGCCGTTAAAAGTAATAGCGTATTGATCTGTTCCACTGATTCCTAATTGATCTAAATATGGTTGCACTCCACTTAATGGGCGTCCTGTACATAACACAACTTTAATGCCAGCCTGCTTAGCGGCCTTAATGGCATCAATGTTGGCCTGGGTTAGTTGGTTATTAGGGTCGAGTAAGGTACCATCGATATCGATGGCGATTAATTTGATGGACATTAATGAATCTCCTTTGGGTGAATTAATTGATCGTTTCGAATGTAGCGATTAAACTCATCGTACTCTGGTTGAAATAGATCGATATTATTAGATTTTTGTAGAATTTCTCTTGGAAAGAAGAAGCGATGATCTCCAGTAGATTTATCCGCGATAGCACTGACGATGGAACTAACTTCGGACAACTCTGTCAAGGTATGGTCCCGATTAATTAATTTGATTTCTTTATCGTTAGGACGGTAAGCATCATATGGAAGATCAAAACTGTCATCGGTAGCAGTATAGTAGTTAGGATTAAATCCGGCCTGCTCTACTAGGCTGCGCAAATGGGGCAGTAAATCTTCAGTCTCTTTACTATATTTTACCGACTTGAGCGGTTTACGATCAATAAATCTGGTAGCTAGATCGCTTAGATCGTCATCACCATGATTTTTCCAGTGAATAAAATAAGTGTTTAAAACCCCGTCATCTAATTGTAAGTAGTCATTTAATTCAAAATGTTGATTGAAAAATGGCAGTAACAAATAAGGAGTTTGAGGATCAGTAGTAGCTGGTTGTTTAAAGACTTCCGATGCTCGTAGCAAAAGCCGATTTAAGACTACTTCCATTGAACGTGAAACGGGATGGAAATACACTTGTTGATACATTTGGAAACGACTAACGATATAGTCCTCTACGGCGTGCATGCCACTCATCTCAAAACCAATTCCGTCGGTGATGGGTTGCATCACCTCTAAAATGCGGTTTAGATCAAAAGTGCCGTATTTAACGCCGGTAAAGTAAGCATCCCGAAGTAAATAATCCATGCGATCCGCGTCTAATTGACTGGAAATCATTGCTACTACTTGCTTGTTGGGATAGGTTTTCGCAATTACACTCGCCACTTGTTCAGGAAATTCAGGACTAACTTGGCGTAAAACCGCGTTAACCTCCGTTTGTGGAGAGGTAATAATTTCTTGGGTAATTTGCTCATGATTGGTATGAAAGATGTGTTCAAAGGTGTGAGAATAAGCTCCGTGACCAATATCGTGAAGTAATGCTGCGCACAAGGCGACTAATTCTTCCTTAGGATCCCAGAGGCCGTCACCTTCGGTTTGAGTTGCAAAGTTTCTGGCAAACCGATCACAAATTCGACGAGCGATTTCATAAACTCCTAATGAATGGGAGAAGCGGGAATGTTCAGCCCCATGAAAGGTAAATAGGGTAGTTCCTAGCTGATGAATTCGGCGTAACCGTTGAAATTCGGTGGTATTAATCAAATCCATAATAACCTGATACCGAACGTAAACATAGTTGTGGACTGGATCACGAAAGACTTTTTCGCGGTCTAGCATTTGGGAATGCAAGTCCATTAGGGTTCCTCCTTAATCAGTACTTGATTTCTGAGCTGCATTTGACGCAGGGCTTTTTGTTGATCTGCTAAGTACGCGGGACTATTGATGAATTCTTGACCTTGAGCTAATGGGGCAACGGGTTGTTGGCGTTTTAATTCTGTTAGGATCCGCTCTTTAGCTACGTTGATTGAACCTAATGCAGGGTTTAAATCGTTTAAAGTGGTCATTACACTAGGGTTAACCAGTGGAAATTGACCATCACTATAATCTGCATCTGCAACGTCATAAAATGATCTAATGGTTTGGCCCCTGGTTAGTTGATCGCCGTTGACCCCTAAGTACAACATCAACGAAATTGCGTTTTTGGTCCGGCGTTGAGCAATACCAGCGATCTTTTGGCCGTTTACGCTTAAATCATACGTGCCAGGACAGTAAGAGTCACTGATTTCAAACGCTTTGATGGTCAATTCCGGGAAACTATTTTGGATTAGCTGGGTCATGATTTCATAACCGGTATCCACGCTTAACGCCTGCTCCTCATGAAAAATCAAGGAAACGTTTAAAACTCCGGGGTCACTAACAACGGCGAGTCCGCCAGAATTTCGCAAAAAATATTGGTAACCATGGGCGGTTAAATCAGTTAGGCCAGCAGTTAAATTAGGAAGACGTTTATCGTTTAATCCTAAAATTACGGTTGGTGCTGAGGTGGTCCAAAAGTGAAGAAACCCCTGTGTGGTCTGACTAGCAGTATTTAGCAGGGTATTAGTATCTGCAAATGATAGTAATTGGTTAGCTGGTGAATAAACCGAATCTACTACCAACGTGGAACTTGAAACAGCCATAGTGAAAGCTCCTTCGTTAAAAATAGTTAACCTTATTATAGCAAAAAAATGATCTTTGAGTTACCACTGTTAAATAGGTGCGAGAATTTGCATTTGGGATTATAATAAATCAATAATGAAATAGAAAAGAAGGGATAAAATGGCCAATTTACGTGCGGGAGTTCCCGTTCAAATTCATTTGGAAACCATGATGAAAAATGCCGAGGACTCTAACAGTTTTGTGTTTGACTTAACTGGCCAATTAGTCCAAATCGGAGAAACTATTTATATTCGATACGTTGAACTAGGAGAAGAAGGCGAAGTTCCCGTTACCGTTAAAATTATGCCTAACGGAGATGTTCGTTTAACGCGGGCAGCCGGTAGTCGGCTACAATTATTATTTAGTCCCGGTAAACGAGTAACGGCCCATTATAAAACTCCGTATGGGTTGATGGATATTGATACGGTCACACCTAATATGGATATCGATATTTCGGATGGCCCGTTGCGGGGGAATTTAGCAATTGATTATTTGTTGTATGCCGGTGAAGAGTTATTAGGGAAATACAATATTCGATTGCAATTTACGATTTAATCGAGTATAGTTATCCCTAGACTGTTGAAAGGACGTGTACCAGTTTGGAATTAGAAGTCTTTGAAGGCCAAAATAAAAGTGAATTGTCGATGATTGAAGTTGCCCACGCGATTCTTGCAAAACATGGAGATACCATGCCATTTGCAGATTTAGCAAATGCGGTGCAGGAATATTTGGGAGATAGTAACAAAGAGATCAGAGAACGACTCGCTCAATTTTATACTGACCTAAACGTTGATGGCAGCTTCATCTCGCTGGGGGATAATACCTGGGGCTTAAGAACTTGGTACCCATACGATTCGATTGATGAAGCCACTGTCCACACGGATGATGACGATGAAGATCGGCCTAAGCGTAAGAAACGTCGTAAAGTTAATGCCTTCTTGGCAGATGCTTCTGACGACGATGACGTTATCGATTACGATGATGATGATCCAGAAGATCAAGACGAAGAATTTGTTGACGATGAAGGGGTAGCAGAAGATGGTTCTGCAGACCTTGGTAAGTACAGCAAAGATATGGAAGACGTCGATGATACCGATGCAAATGATGACGACGATCTACCAGATGGCATCGAAGGTGAATTAACTGATTTAGATGAATCTGAGTTAATTGGCGAAGATGACGATGATGACGCAGAAGACGGTACTGATGCGGATTTCGATTTTGATAATCGGGATGAATAAATTTTAACTTGACGTTAGTTCAAAAACCCTGTAGTATATCTTTTGGGCTCTTTGAGCAAGTTACGAGTTTTTAAACAGTTCCCTATTCAGATGAATAGGGAATTTTTTGTTGTTGTAGCACCCGAAATATTTAGAGGAGTGAAATTAATAATGACCAAATATATTTTTGTTACCGGTGGCGTTGTGTCTTCGTTAGGAAAAGGAATCGTGGCGGCATCTTTAGGCCGTTTGTTAAAGAATCGTGGCTTAAACGTTACTATTCAAAAATTTGATCCATATATTAATTTGGATCCCGGTACAATGAGTCCTTACCAACATGGTGAGGTATTTGTTACCGATGATGGTACCGAGACCGACTTGGATCTTGGCCATTATGAACGCTTCATTGACAACAACCTTAACCGTTACTCTAACGTAACGACTGGTAAAATTTATGATGAAGTTTTGAAAAAAGAACGGCACGGTGATTATTTAGGAGCTACTGTTCAAGTAATTCCCCATATCACTGGCATGATCAAAGAAAAAATCACTCGCGCAGCTAAAACTTTAAATGCCGATATCGTGATTACCGAAATCGGTGGTACGGTTGGGGATATTGAATCTCTACCATTCTTGGAAGCTATCCGACAAATGAGAACGGAATATGGTGAAGAAAATACTTTCTATATCCATACTACCTTGATCCCATACTTGCGGGCTGCTGGAGAAATGAAAACCAAGCCAACTCAACACAGTGTTAAAGAATTACGTGGCCTTGGAATCCAACCTAATATGTTAGTGGTTAGATCCGAAAAACCAGTAACGTTGGATATGAAGAAGAAAATTGCGTTGTTCTGTGACGTTACTCCAGACGCCGTAGTTGAATCTTTGGATGCCCCAACCCTTTACACTATTCCGCTTCGTTTACAAGAACAAGGAATGGACCAACAAGTATTGGACCACTTCCAAATTAACGCCCCTAAGGCTGATATGAGCGAATGGGAAAAATTAGAATACCACGTTCAACATCTACAAAAGAAGGTTAAAATATCTCTTGTTGGTAAGTACGTTGCCTTACAAGATGCTTATATTTCCGTTACCGAAGCATTGAAGGCTGCTGGTTACGTGGTAGATGCTGACATCGAACTTAACAAGGTTGATTCTGAAGAAATTACAGCAGATAACGTTAGCGAATTACTTGGCGATAGCGATGGTGTGATTGTACCAGGTGGTTTCGGTGATCGTGGGATTGAAGGTATGATTCAAGCTATTCGTTATGTTCGGGAAAATAACGTACCATTCTTGGGAATTTGTTTAGGAATGCAAATGGCTTCTGTTGAATTTGCTAGAAACGTTTTAGGTTACAAGGATGCTAACTCAACTGAAATGAACCCAACTACTAAGCACAACATTATTGATTTAATGGCTGATCAAGAAGACGTCCATGACTTAGGTGGAACTCAACGCTTGGGTGCTTACCCATGTGTCTTGGTTCCAGGTTCTAAAGCTGCTAAGGCTTATGATAACCAAACTGAAATTTCTGAACGTCACCGTCACCGTTATGAATTTAACAATGCTTATCGAAAAGAATTCGAAGCTAACGGAATGAATATTTCTGGTACTTCTCCAGATAACCACTTGGTAGAAGTAGTTGAAATTCCAACCAACGATTTCTTCGTAGCCGCACAATATCACCCAGAATTTATTTCTCGTCCTAACCGTCCTGAAGGCTTATTCCGTGATTTTGTTGCTGCTGCAGACAAACAACACGAAACTAAGTAGTCCTTAGTTGACATTAATATTAGATAAATATTACATTTTCACCTAATTTCTCACTTAGTGTTGTATTTTTAATGCTGTTTCTTTAATATATTTGATGATACAGTATATTGGACGAATGTAATAAAGTGAGGAAAGTTGTCGATGAATAAATTAATAGTTAAGGGTGGACACCGACTTTCCGGTGAAATAACAATTGGTGGTGCTAAAAATAGCACCGTTGCGCTAATTCCTGCTGCGATTTTGGCTGATACACCGGTTAGATTTGATTCGGTTCCCGATATTTTAGATGTCCATAATTTAATGGTCATTCTAGAATCCATGAACGTTAAATCAGATTTTACGGGAGACGTGTTAACCATCGATCCTACTAATATTGAAGAGGGGCCATTGCCAAGTAAGGCCATCAAAAGTTTACGAGCTTCATATTACTTTATGGGGGCGCTATTAGGACGCTTTCACCGGGCAGTAGTTACTTTTCCGGGTGGTGACAATATTGGTCCTCGACCAATTGATCAACATATTAAGGCGTTTCGGGCATTAGGTGCTGAAGTTACCGAAAAAGACGGAACGGTTACTATGAAAACTGGAGAAGACGGCCTTCATGGGGCTCAAATCTTCATGGACATGGTTTCTGTTGGGGCAACGATTAATGCCATTTTGGCTGCTGTTAAAGCTCCAGGAACTACTACTATTGGTAATGCTGCCAAAGAACCAGAAATCATTGATATTGCTACTTTCCTTAATAATATGGGGGCTAATATTCGTGGTGCCGGAACTGATGTTATCAGAATCGAAGGGGTAGATAAGCTAGTTGCTCAAAACACCCACACGATTATTCCGGACCGAATTGAAGCTGGTACTTATCTTTCATTGGCTGCGGCGGTTGGAGACGGAATTCGGATTAATAATATTATTCCGGAACATCTAGAATCCTTTACTGCTAAGTTAGAAGAAATGGGCTGTGATCTAACTATTTATGAAGACAGTGCCTTTGTAGGACCTTCCAAAGATCTTAAGCCGGTTTCAGTGAAAGTAATGCCGTTTCCTGGCTTTGCCACTGATTTACAGCAACCCATTACGCCATTATTATTTAAGGCTACTGGTAGAAGTACAATTATTGATACTATTTATCCACAACGGGTTAAACACATTGCTGAATTGCAACGGATGGGGGCTCGAATCTACTCTGAAGATATTGAAGAGGGATTGATTGTGGTGGATCCATCAACTAATTTACACGGTGCAGTTGTAGAAGCTGGAGAAATTAGAGCGGGTGCTGCGTTAGTAATCACCGGTCTGATGGCAGAAGGCACTACCGAAATTCGGCAAGCTGATAATATCCTGCGAGGATATGGTAGTATTATTGATAAGTTAAGGGCAATTGGCGCTGATGTTTCATTAGCGGCTGAAGAACCTAAGTTTTAACTTGTCAGCAGTTCAAACGTATGCTAAACTAATTAAGTTGACTAATCGATAATCTCTGGATCAACAAATGATTCAGGGCAAAGGAGCGATAATTATGAAACAAGGAATTCATCCAGATTACCACGAAGTTGTATTTCAAGATTCAAGTACTGGCGCTAAGTTTTTAGCTGGTTCTACTAAGCATTCTGACGAAACAACCGAATTTGAAGGTAAAACTTACCCATTGATTCGTGTTGAAATTTCATCAGACTCACATCCATTCTACACTGGTAAGCAAAAGTTTACTCAAGCCGACGGTGCAGTGGATCGTTTCAACAAGAAATACGGCCTCAAATAAGCAGACCATTTACGACTCTTCTTCGGAAGGGTCGTTTTTTTGTACTAAAAAACCAGTTAACTCTTGTTAACTGGTTTTTATTAATGACTTTTACGAAGTTCCTTAGTTTCTTTGGAAACTAACAATAAGTTAATTAATACTAGAACGGATGTAGAGATGAATACTCCCGAATAATTAAACTGAGTAGAAACTAGCGATCCAATAATAGGGCCAACAACGTTTCCTAGTGATTGAAAGGCCTGATTCCAACTAAAAATCCGACCGGTAACTTCAGGAGGTGTATTTTTAGCTAAAATGGCTTGAACAGCAGGTAACATAGCGGCGTCTGCGATTCCCATAATGAAGCGTAATCCAATTAACTGCCAAACATTAGTAACAAATGCCATTGGGATATAAACTACTACGGCTAAGCAAAAGCCAGCCATTAACACTCTTTCGGTGCCGATTCGATCACCGAGTCCTCCTAATTTAGGAGCCGCTACTAATGTAGCAATACCTGGAATCGAAGCAACTATTCCGGCAAAGAAGGTGGCTTGCAAACTTCCATGCATAATTTGCCGGACATACAGTGAGAGAATAGGCGAAATAGAGTTATTAGAGGCTTGAATGATCATAGTGGTAATGAACATCCCAAAGACTAACTTAGGAGCCTTTAGATCAGCAATTACTCCCTTGGTATCTAACATTTCTGTTTTTTTCACTGGAGTAAATTTTTCATGAACAAAGAAAAGGGTTAAAATAAAGACGGAAAGTAAGATGGCACCGGTGATGAAGAAGGTAACTCGGTAAGTAAAAATAGAAGCCAACGTTCCTCCTAAAAGGGGTCCTAATAAAGTCCCGGATACCACACCGGTAGTAAGCGTTCCTAATGCTTGCCCACTCTTTTCTTTAGGTACTTGAGTAGCAATTAAGGCGTTGGCATTACTAATGTAACCGGAGAACACCCCTTGAATCAAACGAGCGATGATTAACTGCCAAACGTTGGTAACTAATCCCATGGAGGCAAAAACAAACGCCATCCCAAGTGATGCCCGTAATAACATGGCCTTTCTACCAGTTCGATCAGCTAGTTGCCCCCAAAGTGGTGATGCAATTGCTGAAACTAAGTAGGTAGCAGAAAAGGCTAACCCACTATATAAACTAAGTTGGGCATGGGTGAAGTTCCCTAAAGAATCAACGTAAAGTGATAAAAACGGCATTACTTCACTAAACCCAATTCCGGTCATAAAAGTTCCAAACCAGAGGATAAATAAATTTTTGCGCCAGCTATTCGGCGCGGGTGATGAATCAGTTGTCAAAATGTAAACCTTCCTTACTTAAAATATTGGTATTGAGAAATCAAAGGAGAAGTATATGGCTCAAAAATCTAAGATTAAGACCGTCCTTAAAGCCAGCCTAATTGCCATAATCACGATTGTGGCGTTGCTGTTAATATTTAACCGTCAAGTTAGTTATTGGCTTATTAAAAGCTATCAACCTGAAATTACTCGTGACAAGGTTGCTAAAGCGCAACCGAAAAAAGCAGATTATAATTTCAGTAAGGTAAAAAGTCTGGGTGTTCAACAGGTAGTTAAAGCTCGCTCACAGCCTAACAAAGTACAGATAGCCGGCCAAATTTTAATTCCACAAATTGGCTTGCATTTACCAATCGAATTAGGGGTATCTAATGATACCTTAGCGTTAGCTGCAGGAACTATGAGAGCGGATCAAAAGATGGGAACTGGAAATTATCCATTAGCAGGCCACCACATGGTTGATTCTAATATTTTATTTGGGCCGTTATATACTAAAGCGCAAGCCGGTCAATTAATCTATCTCACTAATATGAAAACAGTTTATGAATATCGAATCTATAAACGCCAATTCATTGCAGCAACTGACGTAGACGTGATTAATCAAACCCAACGTCCAATTATTACGTTAATAACCTGTGATGCCACTGGTGCCGGCAGGCTAATGATACGTGGTAGATATTTGAAGAGCTATTCGCTTAATCAAGCTGAGCCCAAAATAAAACGAGCCTTGAACGGGCCCGTTAATAGTTAGTTAAAGTTGATTTTGGCGTTTAATAGCGTCTAACCAAGCTGGAAGGGTTTCAGCTAACTGACGGTACGTCCGATCAAAACGATGGTCATACCAAGGGTCCGGAATCTCGTCCCCTTGTTTGGTCGGTAAAATATCATAGCAAAGATGAATTTTATCACGATCGTCAGCAGGAGCCATCCGTTCGAGATTGTGTTTGTTGGAAGCATCCATGGTTAAAATTAAATCTGCAGATTCAAAATCAGCGGTAGTAATGGGCCGAGAAATTAAGTGCGAACCATCAATTCCGTGACGCTTCAGTTCAGCTTGAGCGCCGGGATGAGCGTGATTGCCCTCCTCTTCGCTACTGGTACCAGCTGAATCTACTATGATTTGATCACTTAAATTTTCGTCGGCTACTAGTTTAGTAAACATTGCTTCGGCCATTGGTGACCGGCAAATATTACCTAAACAAACAAAAAGTACTTTTACCATAATTAATCAATCCTCGAAAAATATTAATTAGATTATACTACCAGTAATCTGGTGGAAACGCAAATTAATGAAATTAAGATTTTGGCTTTTTGTTGAACACATTTAATGTGATTAAGTGTACAATTAGAGTTACGAGACTACGAAGAACGGAGGAGAATTAATGCCGGGGAGTTTTGTTTTTATTAATACGAACCCAATTAGTAACATGGTTTTATCAATGGGCGTTACCACTGCTGATTATGTGAATGGCTTAGAACAGTTGCCAGAAAATATTGTTTTATTACAAGACAATGAAAACGCTGCTAACGGTTATAATTCTCATTCCCGTTTTAATTTGGTGAGTGGGGCTAACGAGGTAAGACATTATCTCTTATCCAAGTCTAGCGACCCTAAAAAATTTATTGATTTTAATGATATTGATGGGTTAAATAGTTTAATGGCGCCGGAAATCGCGGAGCTATTATATTTAACTCATATGGGCACCCCGATGAACCGGCCGTTTTCTTCCAAGCTATTGAATCAATATATTTATTTGGAGCAAGCAGACGGGACGGTTCGATCTTATTATCGTAGATTTTCAGCATTTAATCATGTGCTAGAGATCAGTATTAAGCGTAATTTGCGGGATAGTCATAATTCTCGTCGGGTCTTTTTACGACCATTAGCAATTAAGGACATTGATCGACCAATTCTATTAGATTTAATTACTAAGGGTAATGATGGTTTGTTTATTTTATTCGATGCTTTAAATGAAAGACGCAAGGTTTATCGCATTCCATTGTTGGCTCCTAAGAATCCAGATCAAGCAGCCATGATCTTACGTACTCAGTCAATTGCAGAAAACGCTGAAATCATTGGCAATTTAATGTATAATATTCAAACATCGCAATGGGATCTAGAATGGACCTAAGCAATTAAGCGATTAATTCATAAATTTACTAAGCTATTGGAGCGATTTAAAAATGAAAATGGCAGTCTCAGAAATTGCCAAAGCAATTAATGCGGATGAAACTTATCTAAATGAAGAACAGTTAGCAGTAGAAGTGACCGGTACTAATTTCGACAGCCGAAATATTGAAGCTGGCGACTTGTTTGTTCCTTTACAGGGAGCTCATGATGGTCACGATTACATAGCTAGTGCAATTGCAAATGGCGCTAATGCTACTTTGTGGAGCAAAGAACGGGTTGATTTTCGCCCTCAAGATTTGCCGGTCTTAGTAGTTGATGATCCTTTGGCGGCTTATCAAAAATTAAGCCAATACTATCTAACTAAAATCAACCCACGAGTAGTGGCAGTTACTGGTAGTAACGGGAAAACTACTACTAAGGATATGATTGCGGCTATTTTAAGTCAGGATTTTAACGTTACTAAAACCTATGACAATTTTAATAACGAAATCGGAGTGCCTTACACTATTTTACAAATGGAAGCTAATACTGAATTCTTAGTGATCGAACTAGGAATGGATCGACCAGGTCAGTTAGACTTCTTAAGTAAGTTAGTTCAACCTGATGTAGCGGTGATTACCATGATTGGTGAAGCTCATATCGAATTCTTTGGGACTAGGGATAAAATTACCGATGCTAAGATGGAAATTACCCATGGCTTAAAGGAGGATGGCTTCTTTGTTTATAATGGTGATGAACCATTACTACGTGAACGAGCTACCACTTTAGATATGGAACAACGGACCTTTGGCCGCCAAGCTAGCGATGATCTTTATGCTACGGAGGTAGCTGACGGACGTTTTGAAACCTCCTTTAAGGTTAATGACGATCCAACGATCGATTTTAAAATTCCGTTAATTGGAGATTACAACGTCGATAATGCGCTGGCAGCTATTGAAGTGGGGAATATTTTCCAAATTCCAGATCAAGTAATTCAAGGAGCTTTGGAACATTTTGCGATCACTAAAAACCGGACAGAATGGCTATCTGGTAATAAAGGTGAAGCAATTTTATCCGATGTATATAATTCTAATCCTACTGCGGCTAAAGAAGTCCTCGCTGCCTTTAGTAAAACTAATACAGAAGGCCGACACATTGTTGTCTTGGGAGACATGTTAGAGCTAGGTGCGCAGTCTGTCCAAATGCATGCCGATTTGGCAGCTGATTTAGATCCTAACCAAATCGACACTGTTTATTTGATTGGATCAGATATGGCGGCATTACGGGATCGCTTGTTAACTAAGTATGAACCACAAAATGTTCACTATTATACTGCTGATCAGTTAGAACAACTCAGTTCTGATTTACAAGCCGATGTAACGGCTCAAGATGAAGTTATGCTGAAGGCTAGTCACGGTCTTCACTTAGAAAAAGTAGTGGCTGATTTAACTAATTAGATATGAAGAAAAAGGAAATCCATAAGAATTGGATTTCCTTTTTTTGATTGGTAGCGGTGCCACAAAAGGATTAAGGATTTATTTAAGCAATCATGGTTGCCTAATGGTATTTAAAGTAGTAAACTAGACAAGTTATTTCGTAATTAATAATTATCTGATCAAGTAGTCAACGAAGCATGGCGGACGGATTTTTCGTTAGTTGGCTATGGAATCACTGATTGTTTCATATATAGGAGGAAACATTTTTGAAGTTTAGCGAATTAGGATTATCAGATAGCATTTTATCAGCTATCGAAGCTAGTGGTTTTGAAGAAGCCACTCCGATTCAAGCGGAAACTATTCCGTTGGTATTAAAAGGCCAAGACGTCATTGGCCAAGCCCAAACCGGTACCGGTAAAACGGCCGCTTTTGGTCTACCAATTTTACAACAAATTGACTTAAACGATCCCCATGTACAAGCGTTGGTTATCTCACCAACTCGGGAATTGGCAATTCAAACGCAAGAAGAACTTTACCGGTTAGGTAAGGATGAACATGCAAAGGTTCAAGTAGTTTATGGTGGGGCCGACATTCGTCGTCAGATTAACTCATTGAAGAACAAGCCCCAAATTGTGGTAGGAACTCCTGGCCGAATTTTAGACCATATTCACCGCAAGACATTACGGCTTGATCACTTGAAGTTCTTGGTATTAGATGAAGCTGACGAAATGCTTAATATGGGCTTTTTAGAAGACATCGAATCCATCATCAAAGAAACTCCTGAAGAAGGCCGGCAAACTTTGCTCTTCTCAGCAACTATGCCTCCTGAAATCAAGCGGGTTGGAGTTCAATTCATGAAGGACCCAACTCACGTTAAGATTAAGGCTAAGGAATTAACTACTGACTTAATCGATCAATACTATGTTCGAGTTAAAGAATACGAAAAGTTTGATACTATGACTCGCTTCTTTGACGTTCAAGAACCAGAAGTAACTATCGTCTTTGGCCGGACTAAGCGCCGGGTTGATGAAGTTTCTAAGGGACTTGAAATGCGTGGCTACAAGGCTGCCGGCTTGCACGGTGACTTGACTCAATCACGTCGGACTCAAATTATGCGCGAATTCAAGCAAGGTAAGATTGATATCTTAGTTGCTACTGATGTGGCTGCTCGAGGAATTGATATTTCTGGAGTTACCCATGTTTATAACTACGATATTCCTCAAGATCCAGAAAGTTATGTTCACCGGGTGGGTCGTACTGGCCGTGCCGGTCAACACGGGGTGTCAGTTACTTTTGCTACCCCTAACGAAATGGATTACTTGCGTGAAATCGAAAAGCTTACCAAGGTGCGGATGTTACCATTGAAGCCACCTTCGGATGCTGAAGCCTTTGAAGGCCAATTGACTGCTGCTGAAAGTGAAATTGGGGACTTAATTAAGCACACCAACACTGAAAAGTATGCTGATATGGCTAACAAGTTGCTATCAGAATATGAAGCTACTGACTTGGTAGCTGCATTGTTAAATGAAACCACTCGTGACAATGTGAAGGTTAAAATTACCCCAGAACGTCCACTTCCTCGTCGTCATGGCAAGGGTGGCGGTCGCAACAGCCGTAATGGTGGTGGCCGTGGTGGTAACCGTCATTATGATCGTAACCGTAACGGTGGTCGTGGTGGCAACCGTAACGGCGGAGGCCGCGGCGGTAATGGTGGCGGTCGTAACCGTGATCGCGATAGAGATCGTGACCGTCGTCGTAACAATAAAGATAATCATGGTAAAGACGGTAATAAACGTCGTTTTACTATCAAAAATGGTGACTAGTACACCCAAAAAAACTGAAGTCTATTGACTTCAGTTTTTTTGTGGAAATAATTAGTAATTGCCTTAGAAGTAGTCTCAGTCGATGCATAAAATTAAAATCTATGGTATTATATAGGCTAACACTTTTAGAGTTCGAGGAAAAAACTATGATTGTAGGAATTGGAGTAGACCTAACTGAAATAAACAGAATTGCAACTTTAATTGATCAACATCCGAATTTTTTGACAAAGGTGCTAACCATTGAGGAGTTAGCTGAATATCATGAGCGTCAAGGAATTCATCAGTTGGAATTTGTGGCAGGTCGTTTTTCAGCAAAGGAATCTTATACCAAAGCTTACGGGACTGGAATCGGATCAGCAGTTAGCTTCGCCGATATTTGCATTTTAAATAATGAAAAGGGCCAACCAGAGTTCAAATATCAACCATTTGCTGGTAACGCCTTTATTTCGATTTCACATACCAAAGAGCTAGTCATGACCGAAGTCATATTAGAACGGGAAGGACGATAATATTATGGCAGTGGGTAATCATCGTTTCGCTCAGTTGGTAATTGATCAACAAGCAATTTACGAAAATATAAAAAACGCTAAGCACAATTTGCCAGCGGGAGACGAATTATTTATGACCGTTAAGGCTAACGGTTATGGGCATGGAGCCGTTCAAGTGGCACAAGTAGCCAAGAGAGCTGGAGCAGACGGATTTTGTGTTTCTATTATTGATGAGGCATTAGAATTACGACGTGGTGGAATTGCTAAATCTCCTATTTTAGTATTGGGAATTGGGGATGCTATCGACGCTAAAGTAGCAGCTGACAATAACATTTCTTTAACAGCAGCGTCTAGTGACTGGCTAGAAAAGGCAGCTGAAGTACTGGAGTTGTATCCAGTAACCAATAAAGTTAAAATTCATTTGGCCTTAGACACCGGAATGGGGCGAATTGGTTTTCAAACAGCTGAAGAGTTACAAGAAGCCATTGCTGTTTTAGAGCATCATACTAATGTAATGGAATGGGAAGGATTGTTTACCCATTTTGCAACTGCTGATGATCCTAACACTGAATATTTTGAGCTTCAAAAAAGTCGGTTTACGGAAATGATGAAGGTCGTTAAGCAACGTCCTAAGTATGTGCACATTGCTAATTCTGCTACTAGTTTGTGGCATGACTTTAGCGGTAGTAACATGGTGCGTTTAGGGGCGGCTGGCTATGGCTTGAATCCTTCCGGAGACGTTATTCCTACCACTCCTTATCCTTTAAAACCAGCTATGAGTTTTGTTTCTCAGTTAGTATATACTAAGCAAATTGCTGCTGGGCGTTCTGTAGGTTATGGAGCTACTTATACAGCTAAGCAAGCCGAATGGATTGGGACCATTCCGGTGGGATACGCCGATGGAGTCCCTAGAAAGCTACAGGGCTTTCATGTCCTAATTGATGGTCATGAGTGTGAAATTGTTGGCCGGGTATGTATGGACCAGATGATGGTGCGCCTACCATATAAAATGGTTCCGGGGACCAAAGTGGTATTAATGGGCGAATCTAACGATAAAAAAATTACGGCTGAAGATATTGCCGAATATATTGATACCATTGGTTATGACGTCATTTGTGGTTTTAGTTCGCGTTTGGCTCATAGATATGTTTAGTGCATCTTAATCAAAAAAATGATATATTATTCATGAGATACACTACTGAATAATGGGGGATTTCAAAAATGAACGACGAACAGAATCAGCGTATGTTCGCTGTTATGGTTAGTCAAGAAACCATCAACCGAGTCGCTCGATTTTATCAACAATTCGATTTTCTACGGCCAACAGTAGATTTTATTACTTATCGTTATGGAAGTGATCCAGAAGTGATTAAGTCACTGGTGGATGGTTATGAAGAAATGGCTAATTTAAATCAAGAAATTACCGCTGAGTTCACGTGCTCAGAAGAAGACGCCGAGTTAGTTTTAACTAAGCGGCGCACAAAACTACTTAAGTTTCTGAGATAATGAATCCTAAAGTGGCATTAGGAGGTGAATTAATGAGTTCCAGTGTTTTTAAACGGGGTGACGTTTTCTATGCCGATCTTTCACCAGTGGTGGGATCGGAACAGGGGGGAATGCGTCCGGTTTTGATTATTCAAAATGATGTCGGTAATCACTACAGTCCTACTGTGATTGTAGCGGCAGTTACTGCTAGGATTACTAAGCCTAAAATGCCCACCCATGTAGGGGTTTCTACTAAAGATGGGGTTGAACGTGATTCGGTAATTCTTTTGGAACAGATACGAACTATTGATAAGCAGCGCTTACGAGATAGAGTGGCTCATTTAGATGATAAAGTTATGAAACGGGTAGATAAAGCCCTTAAAATTAGTTTAGGAATTAATGACACCGTTGCCAGTGCGCAACGTACATAAATAAAAAAGAAGTGACCGCATCGCGGTCACTTCTTTTTTATTGACTATTGATTTTCTGATCTTAAGTTTTCTACTTCGGGAACTTTGAATTCTTTTCGTTCCAATGCCGCGATAATTCGGTTAACCCGATCTTGATCAACACTAGATGGTAAGGTGAACATAATTCGGTTAAGTAGTTCGCCATCCTGGGCATCTAAGGTGATTACACTAGCGATAGCGGTGTACTTGGTAATGATTTTAGTAATATCTTCTAAATCTCCTCGAGCGCCGTTAGAGGTAACAGTCAGAACGTAACTTCCAATGTTAACGTTCCAAGACTGAGACAACATGTCTAGCAAACGAGTGTGGGTTAGAATACCGTAAAAGTTGTTTTGTTCATCTAATACAGCGATGTATGGCAAATCTTTAATGGAGAAGAAAACGTGGAAGAATGCTGAGTTAACGTTAATAAACTTAGTGGCGTTTTTAAGCAAGGTGGTAACTGGTAATTGCATATCGCCACCATTAGCTTTGTGCCGGTAGATGTGCATCTTGTAAATGTTACCCCGGAAAATTGTTCCGGTTTCATCTAAGATAGGAACACACCGGTAGTCAGAGTCTTCCAACACTTTCAATGCTTCTTCCAAGGTGACACTTTCGGTAACGGTGGTGAGACGATCCTTAGGCTTGATTAAGCTTTTTAAAATCATAACAATTCCTCCAATCAGTGATTTGTTCAGTTCTCCCTTATAATACCATATCCAATAGGATGTTAACGAGTTTGAATTTAGCTTTTTGATGGAGAAAATAAATATTTATTGAAAATACTTAATAAGTGATTCACAGCACAAAAAAACGACCGGAATAAATTCCGATCGTTTAGAAAAGATGCTTACATGTTAGCTAAGCCATCAGCAGTAGTCTTTTTCAAGGTTTCGGCTGAAGCTTGCATCTTCTTAGCTTCGTCAGCACTCAATGGTACTTCAAGTACTTGAGCAACACCAGAAGCGTTGATTACGGCAGGAGTACCAATGTATATATCATCCAAACCATATTCACCGTTCAATGGTGCGCCAACAGGCAATACGGCGTTTTCGTCGTTCAAAATTGCCTTAGTAATACGCATCAAGCAAGTACCGATACCGTAGAAAGTAGCACCTTTACGGTTGATGATTTCGTAAGCTTTGTTACGAGTGTCATCTTCGATCTTAAGCAAGTCATCCATTGAAAGACCAGCTTTTTCAGCCAATGAGATCAATGGTACTGAACCAACAGTTGCAGCGTTCAATGCGGCAAATTCTGAATCCCCGTGTTCGCCCATGATGTAAGCGTTGATGTCGCGAGGGTCAATACCTAACTTCTTACCTAAAGCAACTTGTAAACGGCTAGTGTCCAATGAAGTACCACTACCGAATACACGTTCCTTAGGGAAGCCAGAGAATTTTTGTGCAGCATAAGTCAAAATATCAACTGGGTTAGCTGCTACCACGATGATACCATCAAAGCCAGAGTCAACGATTGGCTTGATGATTGATTGCATAATCTTCAAGTTCTTGTTAACTAAGTCAAGACGAGTTTCACCTGGTTTTTGTGGGGCGCCGGCAGTAATAACAACTACGTCAGCGTCTGAACAATCATCGTAGTCACCAGAGTAAATGTTCTTTGGAGAAGTGAAAACTTGGGCATCTTCCAAGTCCAATGCGTCCCCTTCAGTACGTTCCTTGACAACATCGATAATAACAAATTCTTCTGCGATTCCTTGTTGCATCATTGCAAAGGCAAATGATGAACCAACGGCACCGTCACCAACTAGGGCGACTTTTTGACGACCTAAAGCCATAATAAAATCCATCCTTTCACTTGTTAAGTATTTTGATACCTTTGTCATTATAACATGAAAGAATGGTAGCTGGAATTAGGTGAAGTCAATTTAGTGAAATAATCTGGGCTATGCTATAATGAGACGATAAAAATTTAAGCTAATTAGCTGAACGCAAAGCCGTTCGGCTGTTTGTGTTAGCGATGGGAGTAATTAATAATGAAAATGATCGTGGGTCTTGGAAATATTGGACCACAATATACTAAAACGCGTCATAATACTGGTTTTATGACGGTAGAGGCATTTGCCAATGAACATGGAATTTTGCTGAATAATCGAAAAATGGAGGCAAAATTTGGTATCGGAGTAGTTGATGGGCATAAAGTGATTGTAGTAGAACCTACTACATTTATGAACGAATCTGGTAGAGCTGTGCATCCACTAATGGAATATTATGATGTGGCAGTAGAAGACGTAATTATCGTTCACGATGATATGGACTTGCCGTTGGGAAAGATTCGTTTCAGAGATAAGGGTTCAGCTGGTGGTCATAATGGTATTAAGAGCATTATTGAACACTTAGGCACCAAAGAATTTGCCCGGTTAAAGGTGGGAATTGAGCACCCTAAACAAGTTAGCGTAGTAGATTATGTATTAGGTAAATTCACCGCTGATCAGACCCCGCTATTGAATCAAGCTATTGATAAAGCTGAAGCGGGATTATTGGATTGGGTAAACGGAATGTCGATTAGGGATTTAGAAAATAAGTACAACTAGGAGGCCAATTTTGGAATTTGATCAATTACTTACGCAATTGCCACAGTATCAAGAGTTAATCAAAAAATTGACGCCACAGTCACGGCAATTGGTAACGGGAATTAGCGGTTCGGCAACTACCTTATTAATGGCAAGTACATTTCAAAGTCAACAAAAGTCCATGGTAGTAGTGGTGGATACTTTATTTCATGCTGAGCAATTGGTAAGTGATTTAACTAACTTAGTTAATGAAGATCAAGTATCCTTATTTCCAGTTGAAGAGATGCCGGCAGCAGAGTTAGCGACTAGCTCTCCCGATTTTAGGGCTCAGCGGGTGCGAGCTTTGCATCAGCTACAGAGTGCGCCAGCTAATATCGTAGTGACCACTATTTCTGGTATTCGGCGATTGTTACCAACTCCAGAACAGTTTCAAGCTTCAGCGATAAACTTAGAGATTGGTTCTGACATTGAGATTGCTGATTTGAAGCTAAAACTTCACCAAATGGGGTATTCACCAGAAAAAATGGTAGCAGCTCCCGGGGAATTTTCGATTCGAGGCTCGATTGTGGATGTTTATCCGTTGAACAGCGAGTACCCGGTTCGAATTGATTTTTTTGATACCGAAGTAGATTCGATGCGTATTTTTGATTCAGCGGATCAACGTAGTATTGAAAATATTGAAACGGTAAATATTTTACCAGCGACTGATTTGTTGATGACCGATGAGCAACGTCAAATAACGGCGGAACAGGTTACTAAAGAATTAGAGAAGCAGACAGCAGCAATGAAGCAAGCTGACCAGGCAGAACTATTAAACGATAACCTTAAGCCCCAGCTAGCAGACTTAATGGCGGGATTAAACGATAGCAAATGGTTATTATTTTCTCAGTGGCTATATCCAGAAAAGACGTCTTTGCTAGATTATTTGCCAGCAGATGGCGTTACCTGGTTTGACGATTACGGTCGCTTACAAGAAACTAACCGGCAGTTAGCCGTTGATCAAGGTAACTGGTTAGCTGATCAACAAATTGATCAGAGAGTACTTGCAAAAACGGAGTACACTAATGATTTTACAACCGTTTTTAAAGCTGATCAGCACGCTCAATTAATTATTGCCTTATTTCAAAAAGGACTAGGGCAGATGAAGTTAAGCGCCATTGTGGAAATGACTACCAGACCGATGCAACAGTTTTTCTCCCAAATGCCACTTTTGAAAACTGAGGTGGGACGTTGGCGCAAACAAAAACAAACGGTAGTGATTTTGGTGGCCGAACAGTTACGAGTTCAAAAAGTCGCCAAAACCTTAGCTGATTTCGAAATTGGGGTCACCCAGACCGATCTAGAAAATATTTTACCGGCCACCGTCCAAATCGTTCCTGGGCAATTGCAAAGTGGCTTTGAAATTCCCAGCGCTAAATTAGCGGTGGTGACCGAAAAAGAATTATTTGGACAGGTGACCAAAAAACGGCCCCAACGTCAGACGTTTAATAATGCTGAACGCATTAAAAGTTATTCAGATCTTAAACCTGGCGATTATGTAGTCCATGTCAATCACGGGATTGGTCGTTATGAAGGCATGAAGACCATGGAAGTCGATGGCAAGCACCAAGATTATCTGACCATCACCTATCGAGATAATGCTCAGTTATTTATTCCGGTGACCCAATTAAACTTAATTCAAAAGTACGTTGCTGGAAATGATAAGCGCCCGACGATTAATAAATTAGGGGGCAGCGAGTGGGCTAAGACCAAGCAAAAAGTAGCGGCTAAAATTGAAGATATCGCTGATGACTTAATTGAACTCTACGCTAAACGAAGTTCTGAACCCGGTTATGCTTTTCCTAAGGATGACAGCTTGCAAGACGAATTTGAAGCCGCCTTTCCGTATTCTGAAACTGCTGATCAATTACGCAGTACCGCTGAAATTAAGCATGATATGGAACAGCCGCACCCAATGGATCGCTTGTTAGTAGGGGATGTTGGCTATGGTAAGACCGAAGTAGCTTTACGGGCAGCCTTCAAAGCCATAGAGGTGGGCAAACAAGTAGCCTTTTTAGTTCCTACCACTATTTTGGCTCAGCAGCACTTTGAAACGATGCAGAACCGGTTTAATAATTTTGCAATTGAAGTGCGAGTCTTGTCGCGGTTCCAAACCAGAGCTGAGGTGAAAGATACTCTGGCGGGACTAGCAGATGGGAGTGTCGACGTAGTTGTAGGGACTCATAGAATTTTGTCTAAAGACGTCCAATTTCATGATTTAGGCCTATTAATTATTGATGAAGAGCAACGTTTTGGTGTTAAGCATAAGGAAAAGATTAAGGAAATGAGTTCAGATGTCGACGTCTTGACCCTTACCGCTACACCAATCCCACGGACTCTGAACATGTCGATGATGGGGGTACGGGATTTATCAGTGATTGAAACGCCACCAGCTAACCGTTATCCGATCCAAACTTATGTCATGGAACAAAATACGGGTTCCATTATTGACGGTATTCGTCGGGAAATGGAACGCGGCGGGCAGGTTTTTTATCTGCATAACCGAGTAGAAGACATTGAAAAAGTGGTGACTGAATTAGAGGTGCTGGTACCAGAGGCCAGAATTACCTATATTCACGGTCAAATGACTGAAGTTCAAATGGAAAATATTCTCTATGATTTTATTAATGGTGAATACGATGTTTTGGTAACCACCACCATTATTGAAACCGGGGTGGATATTCCTAATGTAAATACGTTATTTGTGGAAAACGCGGACCAAATGGGACTTTCCCAACTCTACCAACTTAGAGGCCGTATTGGCCGAAGTAGCCGGGTGGCCTACGCTTACTTTATGTATCGACCTAATAAAATGCTAACTGAGGTTGGCGAAAAACGGTTAGAGGCCATTCGAGATTTCACCGAGTTAGGTTCAGGATTTAAGATTGCGATGCGTGATTTATCTATTCGAGGAGCAGGGAATCTTTTAGGTAAACAACAACACGGGTTTGTGGATTCTGTGGGATATGATTTATATACCCAGATGCTTTCAGATGCAGTTGCTAAAAAACAAGGAAAACAAATTGACAAGAAAACTGATGCGGCAATTGAAATTGATGTAGAAGCATACCTGCCAGATGATTACGTGGCTGATGGACAGCAAAAAATTGAACTTTATAAGCGAATCAGACAGGTTGAAAATCAAGAACAATTGGATGAAGTTACCGACGACCTGATTGACCGCTTTGGCGATTATCCGGAGGCGGTTGCCAACTTATTGGCGGTAGCTAAGTTAAAAATGAATGCAGATTACGGATTGGTTAATAACATCCGCCAAAAAGATGCTAAGCTGACCATTAATTTTGCGCCAGAGGCTAGCCAGTTGTTCGATAGCCAAACAATGTTAAAGGCAATTGCCCAAACAAAGTACCGGGCCACGGTCAATCAAGTTGATGGTCGGTATGTAGTAGGACTCACTATTCAACCGCAAATGAAGGATTGGTTGAATCAGTTAATTATTTTACTTACCAACTTGGCTAATTATCGCCGTCAAAACCAGGAGGGCCTAGACGCTAAGACTCATGAAAAATAACAGTGCGCAAAAAATGGTGCAGGGAGCGACCATTTTAACCCTTACCGGAATTGTTGCTAAAGTGTTAAGTGCAGTTTATAAAATTCCATTTCAAAATTTAGTGGGAAACGTTGGCTTTTACGTTTATCAACAGGTATATCCGATTTATGGAATTGGAATGACCATAGCGCTGAGCGGGCTACCAGTATTTATTTCTCACCTAGTAGCTCAAAATGATGATCAGCAACTTAATCGGCGCTTGATTAGTGATTTACAGTGGATTTTAACCGGGTTAGTGTTGATTATCTTTATAGGTCTTCAATTAGGTGATCGTACCATTGCAGGGTGGATGGGAGATTGGCAACTGGCTCCGGTGATTAGAGCCGTCAGCTGGATGTTTTTATTTACCCCATTTTTGGCAACGGGGCGCGGTTATTTCCAAGGAACTGGGAACATGTATCCTACGGCTTATTCTCAAGTGGTTGAACAAGTAGTGAGGGTAACTGTGATTTTATCAGTTGCCGTTTGGGCAGCTAAAGATCACATTGATCCGTATATTATGGGACGCAACGCAATGTTGTCGGCTCCAATTGCTGCAGCGTTTGCGACATTGATTATTTTGCTAGCTCGAAATAAATTGGGGAGCTGGCCTGATAATCCTCCAAGCAATAATGGGCCCCGAGTAGCTGGCTTGTTAAAGCAAACCTTGCTAGAAGGGGGAACGGTATGTTTGGTAGCGGCTGTAATGGTGCTCTTACAGTTAGTCGATTCTTTTTCAGTGATTAAGGGATTAGTCGGTCAGGGGTTCTCGTTAAACGCCGCACAAAACATTAAAGGTGCCTATGATCGGGGGCAGACGTTGGTTCAGTTTGGTTTGGTGCTTGGCACCGCCGCTACCACCAGTAGTTTGCCGCTGTTAACCCGTTTTTATCAGCAAACTTATCAACTCTCATTTGCCCGTGGAGCTAAAACTTTAGCCCACGTTAGCATATTCCTGGCAGTAGCTGTTAGCGCTGGAATGGCAGCTCTAATGCCTCAAATTAATTTGGTCTTGTTTGCTTCTCACGATCAGGATTTCGTTTTGGCAGTGTACGGGATGAGTGTAATCTTTGCAACGGCTTTATTAGTTCAAAATAGTATTTTACAAAGTGTCGGGAGCTTTTACCCACTGATGGTGGGAGTGCTGACTGGGATAGCAGTTAAAATGGTATTAACTAAACCAATGGTCCTAGGGATGGGAGTCTTGGGGGCTAGTGTTAGTACGATCTTATCGTTAGTGGTGATGGTACTAATTGCTAACTGGTTAGGTCGCCGATGGTTACGTTTTGTCTTTAACTTTGAAAAATTAGGGCGATTAATTGTTATTAGTCTAATAATGATGCTTACCGTAAATGGGATTGCTAACGTTTTGACTATTTACTTGGGAACTGGTAGGTTAATGGCAATTGGTATTTTGCTAATCACTGTGCCGATTGGCGTAGTTGAATTTTTAGGGTTGAGCTATCGAGCTCGATTACTAACTAACAGAGAATGGTTAACCATTCCGTTTATGAAGAAGATTTTAAAAAGGATGGGTAAAAGAAATGCGACTAGATAAATTTTTAAAGGTATCACGAATTGTGAAACGTAGAGCAGTTGCTAAAGAAATTGCAGACAAGGGCCGCATTACGATTAACGGCCGACCCGCTAAGTCTTCGTCAGAAGTCCATGTTGGAGATGAAGTTCAAATTTCTTTTGGTAATAAAACCTTAACCGTTAAGGTTAGTCAGTTGTTAGACACGACTAAAAAAGATGATGCTGCTAATATGTATGAAATCCTAAGTGAAAGATATGTGCAGGATTTCAGTCAAGAATAAATAATTGTTAATGTTTTATAAAGCGAATTAAAGTCATCTAGACAGCCCCTTAATTACTTGGTATACTCAAATTGTAATCGTTATACTTTGAGATACGCTAAGGGGAAAATTATGATGGCACGACGAAATAATATTCATCATTTAGACAATGATTTCACAAGACAGCAGAATAATTTAAACGCTCAACAAGCCTCAAAAATGCTTTTAAAGCAACGTCGGAAGCGGCGAGCAATTATTATTATTAGCTTTTTTGGTATTTTGGCGTTAATTTCAACTGTGCAAATTATTCGGGCGCAAGCTAACTTAGCCCACGTGAAAACACAAATTACGGCTCAAAAGCAAAAGATTACCAAAAAAAAAGCAACTCAAAAGAATTTAAACACTAAAATTAAACAATTAAACGATAAAGACTACTGTGAAAAAATTATTCGTGATAAGTATTACTACAGTAAACCTGGAGAGACAGTTTATAGTTTTCCCAGTGAAGTAGCTAACGATGTTTCAAGTAGTAAGTAAGATTAAAAACGGCAACCTTAATGGCTGCCGTTTTTTCTAATTTATGAGGAATCAATGGTGAAATATGAGTGGCGAAAAGCAGAAAAAGAATTGTATTTACCTAAAACCACGCCGATGTACGTGGAAGTACCAGCCTTTAATTTTCTAACTCTTAAAGGACAAGGTGATCCGAATCGAACTGCGTTTAAAGAACAAATTGCCGCCCTTTATTCCTTGGCTTATGCCATTCGAATGAAGTTGAAGAACCAAGGATTTGAGTACACTGTCTATTCCTTGGAAGGGCTATGGACATTACCTACTGCTCCCATTATTCCAGGACAATTTGACAAGGCTGATTTACAATACCAAATCATGATCAGACAACCCCAACAAGCGACGAAAATGGATTTGGTGGAGGTCTTAGAAAAGGTGCGTATTAAAAAGCCTAACCAGTATTTAGACCAGGTTAATTGGGAAACGATCGCAGACGGAGCGGCTGTTCAAATTTTGCACGTTGGGCCTTATGACACTGAGAGTGAATCTTTTGCTAAATTAGATGGGTTTTGCAAGGAGCACCAATTAGAACGGAAGAATCATCTTCACCGAGAAATTTATCTATCAGATGCCAGAAGAGTGGTTCCAGAAAAAAGGAAAACGGTTCTACGTTATTCTGTCTAAATTTACCACTAGCGGTGGATTATAAGTAAGATCTTTTAATAATCCTTTTCCGTCTAAAACTAAAGTATGCTATACTTATGACACTTATATTTTAGGAGGAACACTTGGTTAAATGGCAATTGAAGTTGGGGCTAAAGTAACCGGCAAAGTGTCGGGGATTACTAATTTTGGTGCATTTATCGATTTAGGTGACCACCAAACCGGATTAGTACATATCAGTGAAGTTTCGGATGGTTTTGTTAAGGACATTCACGATGTGTTAAGTGTTGGTGATGAGGTAACCGTAAAGGTTTTAAAGGTTGAAAATAATAAGATCAGCCTGTCTATTCGTAAAGCAGTAGATAAACCTAAAGAGGATAATCATCCTCATCATAATGGAGAACATCGTGATAATCATCATGATCGTCATGAACGTAGCGGTAATAACCATTCAAATTCGAATCGCGGGCAACATAATTCTCGCGGAAACAATGGTAAACAAGGCTCAAGTTTTGACGACTTAATGTCTGGCTTTTTAAAGGAAAGCGAAGACCGCTTAGCTACTTTAAAACGTAATACTGAAGGCAAACGCGGTGGTCGTGGCGGCCGTCGTAGCTGATAAATAAATGGGGCAGGCATTTGCCTGGCTCTTTTTTGTATTAAAAGAGGGAATAAAATGAAGTTAGCCACGCAGTTAAGTCAATTAAATACAATTCATCAGTGGTGGCAACCACGAGAACGAGTTTTAGTAGCTGTTTCGACTGGGATGGATTCTATGGTTTTGCTAGATTTATTGCAGCAGTTGCCTGATGGTCCACAGATAGTAGTTGCACACGTTAATCATCAGCTCAGAGAGCAAAGCCAAGTAGAAGAAGAATTTTTAACGCATTATTGCCAACAACGGCAGTTGCCGTTAGTAGTAGCTACGTGGAGTAAAAATGAGCACCCGGTTGCGGGAGTAGAAGAAGCTGCCCGGCAATTTCGGTATCATTTTTTTGAAGATCAGATGAAGCAACAAAACATAACTAAAGTCTTGACGGCTCACCACCAAGGAGATCAGGTCGAAACGGTTTTGATGCATCTCACTCGGGGAGGCCAACTGGCAGAACTGACTGGGATGGCTGACAGGCGGCCGTTGGGTGAAGGACAATTACTGCGGCCATTGTTAACTTTTAGTAAGGCTGAATTAAGGAATTACGCAGTAGAACAACATTTAACGTGGTATGAAGATGAAACTAATCAGCAGTTGGAATTTACTCGCAACCGTTATCGCAATGAATTGATTCCACAACTGGAAGAGGAAAATCCTCAAGCTGCTGAGCATATTGCTAACTATGCTAATCAACTAGCCGCTAGCTTAACTGCTCTTTCATCTTTATTACGACCACTTTTGAACCAGGCTATACTAAAACAATCTAACCAACGAATTGAGTTGGATTTGGTTAAGTTGCGAGAAACTATGCCGGCTCAAACAACCATTTGGGTAACCGAACTGTTGATTAGTTGGCTACACCTAACTAATGTTAATCAACGATTGGTTCAGGAATTAACTAATGTGGTTGAAAAAAAGAGTGGTAAGTACGTACAATTAAATTTACCTAGTGGCTGGTTAGCCATTAGAAATTATGATCGTTTGGTTTTGGAACGGGAAAAACAAATTAATGGGCAGGAAAATCAGCAAACTAAAGAGCTTGTGGTAGAATTAAACCAGTGGTACCTAGGTACTAATCATAGCCATTATGGAATTTTTTCGCGGCCTAACATTGTAGGAGCTACAAAGCTAGGGAATTTATCCTTACAAGCATCTGATTTTCCATTAATCGTCCGTCCGGTTCAAAGCGGTGATGTGATTGCGGTTAAGGGGGGGCATCAAAAGGTAACAAGAACCTTAATTAACCGTAAAATCCCGAAACCTAAACGTAAGCAGGTACAGGTTTTAGTTAATCAGCAACAAGAAATTTTAGCCGTCGTAGGTGTGCAAGTGGCTTACCAAGAACAGTCTAATGGCGACAATTATGGATTATTTGAAAAACAGATAGATTTTGAAGGGGAAAAAGTTAATGGATAATGATATTTTAAAGACTTTATACAGTCGACAAGACATCGCTGAGGCGTGCCAACGATTAGGTAAAGAACTGGAAACTGAATATCAGGATAGAGTACCAGTTGTGATTGGAGTACTAAGAGGATCTATTTTCTTCATGGCCGATTTACTTCGTAATGCGGATACATATATGGAAATGGACTTTATTGATGTTTCCAGTTATCATGGTGGCTTAGCTTCTAGTGGTGAAGTACAATTGGTAACGGATATTACTACTGACGTGGCCGGTCGAGACGTGTTGTTAGTAGAAGACATCGTTGATACTGGACGGACCCTTAAATATTTGATCGATCTATTACTGAAACGGGGAGCTAATGAAGTTAAAGTCTGCACTTTATTAGATAAACCAACCGGTAGAGTGGTAGAAGCTAAATCAGATTTTGTTGGGTTTGTGGTTCCAAACGAATTTGTAGTGGGATACGGCTTAGATTACAAAGAACAATACCGGAACCTTCCATACATTGGAGTTTTAAAACCTGAAATTTATTCAAATAATTAATAGTCAAAGAAGGTCAAATGTGGTAGTATCTTGACTATCAACATGAAAATTTTTTTGTAGGAGGGCGTCGATGAACTCAAATAAAAATGGGCTCTTTAAAAATAGTCTATTTTATATAGTTGTTTTCTTGTTGATCATGGGTGTCATTTACTTCTTTAGCGGAAGTAGTAATGGAACTCAAACACAAGAAATACAATCAAGTCAATTTGTCCAAAGCTTGAAGGATAATAAAGTCAAAGACTTTTCGATCCAGCCGTCAGGCGGGGTTTATAAGGTAACTGGTGATTATCGAAAGCCTCAAGAAGCCGAGGTGGATTCTGGTCTATTACTTGGTGGCAGCAAAAAAGAGGCAGTTACTAAGTTTACGACTACGGTTCTAGAAAATAATTCTTCAATCTCTGAAATTACCAAAGCAGCTCAAGCAAACAACGTCAAAATGAATGCTAAGCAAGAAGAATCTAGCGGTGTCTGGATGAATATCTTGTTAACAATTTTGCCAATGTTACTATTCATCTGGTTCTTCTACATGATGATGGGCCGCGCTGGTGGTCAGGGTGGTGGCAACAACAACGTAATGCGTTTTGGTAAGTCTAAGGCTAAGCCCGCAGACAGCAAAGAAAACAAAGTACGTTTCTCAGATGTTGCTGGTGAAGAAGAAGAAAAGCAAGAATTAGTAGAAGTGGTTGAATTTTTGAAAGATCCTCGGAAATTCACGTCACTTGGCGCTACTATTCCACATGGTGTTTTACTTGAGGGACCTCCCGGAACTGGTAAAACCTTATTGGCTAAAGCGGTAGCTGGTGAAGCTAATGTACCATTCTTCTCCATTTCTGGTTCTGACTTCGTTGAAATGTTTGTCGGGGTTGGTGCTAGCCGGGTTCGTGACTTATTTGAACAAGCTAAAAAGGCTGCTCCTGCGATTATCTTCATCGATGAAATCGATGCTGTGGGTCGTAAGCGTGGCGCTGGCATGGGCGGCGGTCACGATGAACGTGAACAAACCCTTAACCAATTGTTAGTTGAAATGGATGGATTTAGTGGTAATGAAGGTGTAATCGTCATTGCTGCTACTAACCGGGCTGATGTTTTGGATCCTGCCTTGACTCGTCCAGGTCGTTTTGACCGGAAGATCTTGGTAGGCCGACCAGATGTTAACGGCCGAGAAGCCATCTTGAAAGTTCATGCTAAGAATAAACCATTGGCTAACAATGTTGACTTACATGAAATTGCTCAACAAACTCCTGGGTTTGTTGGTGCCGATTTGGCTAACTTGTTAAATGAAGCTGCTTTACTTGCTGCTCGTCGGAACAAGCGTCAAATTGATGCTGCCGATGTGGACGAAGCTGAAGATCGAGTTATTGCTGGTCCAGCTAAACGTAACCGGGTAATTTCTGATCAAGAACGGCAAACTGTGGCTTACCATGAAGCTGGACATACCATTGTCGGCTTGGTCTTAAATGATGCTCGAGTAGTTCACAAAGTTACAATCGTACCTCGTGGACGTGCCGGCGGTTACGCCATTATGTTGCCTCGAGAAGACCAACAGTTGTTATCTAAGAAAGACGCCATGGAACAAATTGCTGGTTTGATGGGTGGTCGAGCTGCCGAAGAAATTATCTTTGACTCTCAATCATCAGGAGCTTCTAATGACTTTGAACAAGCCACTAACCTTGCTAGAGCAATGGTTACCCAATATGGGATGAGTGAAAAGCTCGGCAACGTTCAATTAGAAAATCCAAATCAAGAAGCATATGGTCCACGTTATTCTCAAGCAACTGCTGCTGAAATTGATGAAGAGGTTCGCCGCTTCACCGATGAAGGCCATCAAGAAGCTAAGAAGATCATTGAAGCACACCTTGAACAACACAAGGTCATTGCCGAAGCTCTTTTGAAGTATGAAACTCTGGATGAAAAGCAAATTCTTTCCCTTTATAATACTGGTAAGATGCCTGCTGAAGATGATAGTAACGAATTTCCAAGTGAACACGCTGCTACATTTGAAGAATCCAAACGAGAATTGGAACGTAAAGAAGCTGAACGGCAAGCTCAAATGGGACGCCAAGCTAAAGCTGACAACGACGATGGGGTTGTTGATCCTAATGAAGATGTTGAAAAGCCTGATGAATTGGTTGATCCAAAGAAGCCAGACGATCACGATGATTCAAACGACTATTAAGTATGAAACTAAGCGAGTTTGGGCGTAACCCAAGCTCGTTTTTGTTATGAAAGGGAATTTAAATGAAAGATTATTTAGTTAAATCATTAACCAAAGACGGTATGTTTCGAGCTTATGCAGTAACTGCAAAGCAAGTCGTTACTACCGCGCAAAAAAGTCACGATACGTGGAGCGCTGCGTCAGCTGCTTTAGGTCGTACTTTGATCGGAACGCTGTTATTAGCGACCTCTGGTGATAAATCCGGTAATTCCATTGCCGTTAAAATTAACGGTGGAGGCCCAGTAGGCGGAATTGCTACTGAAGGAAATTCTAATGGGGAAGTTAAGGGATACGTTGCTAACCCCCATACCCATTTGCCACTAAATGATCACCACAAAATTGATGTGGGCCAAGCTGTAGGTCGAGACGGCTTCTTAGAAGTTACTAAGCTTCAAGCCAATGGCGAACCATTTAATAGCAGTGTGCCGTTAGTTTCTGGGGAAATTGGGGATGATTTCACCTTTTATCTTGCCCAATCTGAACAGATCCCATCAGCAGTCGGAGTTTCAGTATTTGTAAATGATGATAACTCGATTGGAGCGGCTGGAGGTTATCTCATTCAGGTAATGCCAGGGGCCAGTGAGGAAGCAATTGCTACATTAGAACAACGATTGAAGCAACTACCACCATTATCTGAGTTATTATTGAGTGAACAAACGCCAGAAGCAATTTTGAATTTGATTTTTGGTGAAGATCAGGTGGACTTTTTAACAACGATGCCGGTAGAATTCAAGTGTAACTGTTCAAAAGAGCAGTTCGCAGCTGATTTAACTGGTTTACCATTAGATCAGTTGGAAACCATTTTGGCTGAAGATAAACAACTAGAAGTGACTTGCAACTTTTGTCATCGTCAGTACCATTATGATGAACAGGAATTAAGTGACATCGTTGCTGAAGCCAAAGCTAAACAAGACTAGTCAACGGTTGATAGTGAGGTGTATCAATAGTGGAATGGAAAATTGGGGATGTCACCATCCCTAATCAATTGGTAGTAGCGCCAATGGCAGGAGTAACCAATTCGGCGTTTCGAGTAATTTGTAAGGAATTTGGGGCTGGGTTAGTGGTCTGCGAAATGATTTCAGATCGCGGCATTATGTACCAAAACCAAAAAACGCTCAATATGATGTTTGTGGACCCTAAAGAACATCCTATGAGTATTCAAATTTTTGGTGGGGACAAGGATACTTTGGTGAACGCTGCTAAGTTTGTAGATCAAAAAACTAGTGCGGATATTATTGATATTAATATGGGTTGCCCAGTCAACAAGGTAGTTCGGACCGAAGCTGGGGCACGGTGGTTATTGGATCCTAATAAAGTCTATGAAATGGTGGCCGCGGTAGTGGATGCAGTTAAGAAACCAGTTACGGTTAAAATGCGAACTGGCTGGGATGAGCACCACGTTTTTGCAGTGGAAAACGCATTGGCGGCTCAGCGAGCAGGAGCGTCAGCTGTAGCTATGCACGGTCGGACTAGAAAACAAATGTACACAGGCGTCGCTGACTGGGATCTTTTAAAGCAGGTAGCAGATCAATTAACGATTCCGTTTATGGGAAATGGTGATGTCAAGACTCCAGAAGACGCTAAGAAAATGATCGAAGAAGTCGGAGCCGATGCCGCTATGATTGGTCGGGCAGTAGAAGGCAACCCTTGGATGCTGTCTCGAACTAATCACTATCTAGAAACCGGTGAATTGTTACCAGAGCCCACCCCAATTGATAAGATCCAAATTGCTAAGGAACATTTGCAACGATTAGTAGATCTTAAAGGCGAACACGCTGCGAGTCGAGAGTTTAGAACTCAGATTAGTTACTACATGAAGGGAATTTCTCGCTCTGCTAGAACTAAAGTAGCGATTGTTAACGCTGAAACTGCTGTTGAAATGCAAGATTTGATGGATGGATTTTTAGATAAATTAGCTGATCGAAAAGCAAAGAAGCAAGAAACTGCTAATTTGTGATATGATAAGTAAGATATTAGGAGTATTGGAGGCCTTACAGTGGCAAAGAAAGATAAAGAAATGAATGACCAATTGCTGGTTCGCCGCCAAAAAATGGACGAACTACGCGAGGAAGGAATTGATCCGTTTGGACACCGATTTGTTCGGACCCACCTTGCTAGCGATTTACACAATGAATTTGACAGCATTGAAAAAGACGACTTGATGGAAATGGACAAGAAAGTTACCATCGCTGGTCGAATGATGTCTAAACGTGGTAAGGGTAAAGTTGGTTTTGCTGACTTAATGGACCGTAGTGGTCGAATCCAAATTTACGTTCGTAAAGATATCGTGGGTGAAGAACAATACCACATTTTCAAACGTTCCGATATTGGTGATCACCTAGGAATCACTGGTCAAATTATTAAAACTGATACTGGTGAATTAACTGTTCGAGCAGAAGAAGTTACATTCTTATCTAAGGCTTTGCGTCCGTTACCAGATAAGTTCCATGGTTTACAAAACCAAGAACAAATTTATCGGCAACGCTATTTGGATTTGATTGCTAATAGAGATAGTTTTGATCGTTTCCACAAACGTAGCAAGATCATCACTGCTGTTCGTAGTTATCTTGATGGTGAAGATTTCTTAGAAGTAGAAACCCCAGTGCTACATAACCAAGCTGGTGGGGCTAGTGCACGACCATTCATCACTCATCATAATGCGCTAAACATCGACTTATACCTTCGGATTGCGCTTGAATTACACCTTAAGCGATTAATCGTTGGGGGAATGGAACGTGTTTATGAAATTGGTCGGGTATTTAGAAATGAAGGGATGGATACTAAGCATAATCCTGAGTTTACTATGCTCGAATCATATGCTGCCTACTTTGATTTCCACGATGTAATGGATGAAACTGAAGGAATTTTCAAAGCTGCTGCTAAGGCAGTTACGGATGATGGAATCATCACTTATCAAGGTCAAACTGTAGATTTAAATAAAGAATTCAAACGGCAACATATGGTAGACGCCATTAAGGAATACACTGGTATTGATTTCTGGCAACCAATGACTGATGATGAAGCTAAGAAATTAGCTGATGACAATGGTATCCACTATGAAAGTTATTGGAAGGTAGGCCATATTATTAACGCCTTCTTTGAAGAAATGGTTCAACCTAAGCTGGAACAACCAACTTTTATTTATGGTCATCCTGTAGAAATCTCACCATTAGCCAAAAAGAATGCTGAAGATGGTCGGTTTACTGATCGTTTTGAGTTGTACATTTTGACTAATGAATTTGCTAATGCATTTACAGAATTGAATGATCCAATTGATCAACGGCAACGATTTGAAGCCCAAGCTGCTGAACGAGCAGCAGGTAACGACGAAGCCGAAGGAATCGATGAAGATTATATCGAAGCTTTGGAATATGGTATGCCGCCTACAGGTGGATTAGGTATCGGAATTGATCGGTTGGTAATGTTATTAACCGATGCACCATCTATCAGAGACGTGCTATTATTCCCTACAATGCGTCCTGAAGATAACTCAGCTGAATAAACTTTAAAAGCTATCTGAAAAAGATAGCTTTTTTTGTTGACAATGATGAGGTATAGCTGGTATATTAATATATGCGCTGATTCGTAAGTCGCTGAGATGAAAAAAGAAATTAAAAAAAGTAGTTGACGTAAAGCTTACGAAATGGTATATTTAAATAGTTGTCAAGAGCTGATACAAAGCGCTTACGACAAGTAGTAGACCTTTGAAAACTGAACAAAATATTCGATGAAAA
>NZ_AYZR01000009.1 GCF_001436555.1 Lentilactobacillus senioris DSM 24302 = JCM 17472 | reverse complement strand
TAGGACGTTGCCACGCTAATTGTTAAAAGGATCTCTAGAAATAGAGGTCCTTTTTTGTATATAAAATTGGAAAGTATAGCAATAATATTTATTACATTGGTTAGTAGGATAATTGCTAAAATAATTTTATTAATTATAGTAAATAAAAAATTTTATTATATTAATGCTTTAGTGATCCCCAATAGTAGACAAACTAAGTTGGTTGGTTAAACTAATTAACCTCCCCAAAAACCGCAAAAAATGTTATATTATATATAGTTGAAGCGTTTTAAAAATAAATTAATCTATTACATTTGAAAGGATAATCCTATGGATGATGGACTAACCAGCAAACAATTAGTACGACAAACTAATGGTAAATTAATTCTTCAAAATATTTTTAATTCTGGTGTTACCTCAAGAGCTCAAATTGCTCGAGATCTTTCTCTTAACAAATCAACTGTTTCTTCTATCTATAATGATCTTATGTTAACGGGACTGATTAAGGAAGTTGGAGATGGGGAAGCTTCTAATAACGGAGGCCGTAAACCGACTATGGTAACCATTAATGCAACGTATGGGGTAACGGTTAGCTTAGATATTGCCTACCGCAACTTACATTACATGTTTAACTACTTAAATGGTGAGATTGTTAAAAGTGGTGAAATTAGAATTTATCAACGGGATATTCATGAAATTTTGGACATTATCCATGATTTAATCGAATCTACTTTGCCAAAAATTAAGAGCGAAGTTGGATTGATGGGAATATCTATTTCTTACCACGGGATCGTAAAAGACGGTCAAATCTTATACTCACCATTCCTAAATTTAGGTGGAATAGACTTAAAACAAGAGCTCTGGAAAATGTATCCCCACGTTAAAATTACTATTGATAATGAAGCTAACATGGCTGCGTTATACGAACGAGACTTTAACGATGAACAATCGACCGAAAATTCCATTACCATCAGTATCCATAAAGGGATCGGGGCTGGGATTATTTTAAACCATACGATCTATCGGGGCGCCACCGGCGAGGCCGGGGAAGTGGGTCGCACGTTAACCATGCACAACGGCAAATATCAGACGGTAGAATCAATTTGTTCGGAAGATGCAATTATCACGGCAATTAGTGACGAATATGGAGAGCCACTGTTTAGAAATGACGTGGTGGATCTATACCGGAAGAGCAACCCGATTGTTATTAAACGATTAGATCTATTCGTAGAAACTATTGCCTTTTTGATGTATAACATTGCTAAAACTTTTGACACCCATTCTTTCTTCATTAGCTCGCCGCTAATTGAAGAAATGCCAGAAATGTTAAATGCTATCGATGAGCAAATGAGAATGATCGATAGCAGCATTCCTAACGTCTATTTGATCGATGATGCAGATAAGGCTACATTATTGGGTTCATGCTCTTTAATCACTCACAGAGTGCTTGATATGATGAATTACGACCTTCACTTTTCCATTAATTAAATAAGAACATAAAAAAACGATCAACTGAAAAGTTGATCGTTTTTTGTGAAGAGAGGATGGAAATATTAGTTTGCTGATTCTTGGCGTAGTTTTTCTTCGATTTCTTCCAAAGATTTGTTCCGGGTTTCGAAAACTTTTGAGTGAACAAACCAGATAGAAGCGAAACAAAGAACAGCGTAACCAATAAAGAGGCTACCAGTACCAAAGAAGTTCAACAATGGAGGGAAAGTTAAGGAAACAACCATGTTGGCAGACCAGTTAATAACACTGGCAAAGGAGTTACCTAAACCACGAATGTTAAGTGGGAAAACTTCACCAATCATAACCCACATAACTGGTCCCCAGGTTGCTGAGAAGAAAGCGATGTAAACGGTAAGTGCTAAAACACAGATCCAAGCAGCTAAAGTACTACCACCTGAGAAGTGCATTGAAATACTCATGATTAAAAGAGAAATTCCCATTCCGACGGCACCACCGATTAGCATCTTTTTACGATCAATCTTATCCATGATCATTACGGCTACGGCGGTAACTAATACGTTAAAGATCCCAATTCCGATGTGAGCAATTAAAGCAGCGGAAACACCAAAGCCAACGTCGGTGAAGATGGTTGGAGCATAGTAAAGCACGGTATTACATCCCATTACTTGTTGGAAGATAGCAAGGCCAACCCCAATTACTAGGGCAGGGTGAACGAATTTACTGAATAATTCTTTCCAGCCACCACTCTTGATTTGAGCTTGAGCCTTAATATCAGTTAATTCTTCATTAACAACGGTCATGTTGTTGTTATTCATAGTAGCTAAAACGTGCTTAGCTTCTTCATTTTTACCTTGTTTAACTAAGAAACGAGGACTTTCTGGCAAGATCAAAGCTCCAAAGAAAAGCAAGGCAGCTGGAATAGCAGCAAAACCAAGCATCCAACGCCAACCAGTGTACATGCCTGAGAAGGTGTAGTTAGTGATGTAGGCGATTAAGATCCCAGTCATAACCATCAATTGGAACAAACTAGACATGGAACCCCGTTTGTCAGCTGGTGATAGTTCAGCTAAGTAAGTAGGAATCAAAGCAGAAGCAGCCCCAACGGCCATCCCTAAGATGATTCGAGAAATAATTAAAGTCCAAAATTCAGGGGAGAAAGCAGAACCTAAAGCCCCAACGAAGAAAATAATTGAAGATAAAAGAACTAATTTACGACGACCGTACTTATCAGACATTGGTCCAATAACAGCAGCCCCTAAGATGGCCCCTAATAGTACGGCAGAAACAACCCAACCTTGTTGCCAAGCGTTTAATTTAAGTTGTTTTTCGATGAATAAGATGGCTCCTGAGATAACCCCGGTATCGTAACCGAAGAGTAATCCGCCTAATGCGCCGAAGAAATAAACAAAAGCGGCTGAAACATGGTGGGTCTTAGTCCCACTATTATCAATATTTTGCATTAATTTCACCTCAAAAAATTACTAAGTTCAAAATAAAGTCAGTTGGTTGGTTGTATAAACTTATTAAACAATTATTAGTATATCCCACAAACTAAAAAATGGCAACCGCTTTCAAAAAAAGTGTTATTTCTAATAATATCCAAATGAATTTAAACTAATTACTTATAATGAAGACAAAAAAATTGAAAAAAACTACTTGAAAGTGCTTGCATTTTTTCTGATGAGCAATTATACTGAGTTTTGTAAGTTGGTTGTGTAAACAAACTAAAAAGTCAAAACACATATTCGGAGGCATTCAAACATGAGTGATTTATGGAAAGGTATTAACAAGATTGAATACGTTGGTAATTCAGACCTTAATTCTGGTTTAGGATTCCACTACTACAACCCAGAAGAAGTCATTGCTGGTAAGAAGATGAAAGACTGGTTGCGTTTCTCAGTTGCCTACTGGCACACATTTGACCAACGCTTGGTTGATCCATTCGGTGACGGTACTGCTCAACGTCCATACGACAAGTACACTGACCCAATGGACTTAGCAATGGCTAAAGTAGACTACGCTTTTGAATTCTACCAAAAATTAGGCGTTCAATTCTTTGCATTCCACGATCGTGACTTAGCTCCAGAAGGTAACACTCTTCGTGAAACTAATGCTAACTTGCAAAAAGTGGTTGATAAGATCGTTGCTAACCAAAAAGAAACAGGCATGCAAGTTCTTTGGAACACTTCAAGTTTGTTTACTAACCCACGTTTCGTTGCTGGTGGTGCCAGTTCTCCATATGCTGACATCTTTGCCTACTCAGCTGCTCAACTTAAGAACAGTTTGGATATTGCTAAGCAAGTTGGTTCACAAAACTACGTCTTCTGGGGTGGTCGTGAAGGTTACGAATCACTTTGGAACACTGACATGAAGCGTGAACAAGAACACTTAGCTAAGTTCTTCCACATGGCTAAAGATTACGCTAACGAAATTGGTTACGATGGCCAAATGTTACTTGAACCAAAGCCAAAAGAACCAATGACTCACCAATATGACTTTGATGCTGCTACTACTATGAACTTCTTGAAAGATTACGACTTGGACAAAGACTTCAAGTTGAACTTGGAAGGTAACCACGCTAACTTAGCTGGCCACACTTACCAACACGAAGTTCGGACTGCTCGTGAAGCTAACATGTTAGGTTCATTGGACGCCAATGAAGGTGACAAATTAATTGGTTGGGATATTGATGAATATCCTTCAAACTTATACGAAACTACTGCTGTTATGTATGAAGTACTTGAAGCAGGTAGTATCGGACCTAAAGGTGGTTTGAACTTTGATTCTAAGCCACGTCGTTCATCATTCGAACCAGAAGACCTCTTCTATGGCCACATCATCGGGATGGATAGCTTTGCAGCCGGATTGCGGGTAGCTGACAAGCTTAAGAGCGATGGTTACCTTGAAGATATCGTTTCCAAGCGTTACTCATCATTTGACTCAGGCATCGGTGCTGATATCGAAAACGGCAAGGCTGACTTCAAGTCACTTGAAGAATACGCAATTGACATTCCACAATCAGACTTGATTGCTGCTACTCACTCAGACCACTTGGAACAAATCAAAGATACGATTAACCACTACATCGTTAACACTTTGGGTAACAACTAAGATAGTTAATCAAACAAAAAAGGTGATTGGTTCGCTATGAGCCAATCCCTTTTCTGTCAGGAGGAAGAAATTATGGCTCAATATGTTCTTGGCGTTGATTTAGGTACCAGTGCCGTTAAAGTTTCTGCGGTCACTCCAGAAGGAAAGATCGTAGCACAGGAAAGCGTTGACTATGATTTACAACAACCCAAACCAGGTTACGCTGAACAAAATCCCGAAGATTGGGTTTACGCAACGACGGTTTCGATTGTTCGATTAATCTTAAACGACCACATTGGTGTCGACGAAATCGAAGGAATTAGTTACTCAGGCCAAATGCACGGTTTAGTTTTACTAGATGAAAATGGCAAGGTACTTCGTCCAGCAATGCTTTGGAATGATACTCGTTCTACTAAGCAGTGTGAAGAAATTATGGCGGCTATGGGTCAAAAATTCATTGATATTACCCATAACCGACCATTAGAAGGGTTCACTTTGCCTAAGTTACTTTGGGTGAAGGAAAACGAACCGGAAATTTTTGCCAAGGCTAAAACCATGCTATTACCAAAGGACTACTTGCGTTACCGGATGACCGGTAAATTAGCGATGGATTATTCTGACGCGACTGGGACCGTGATGCTAGATATTGAAAAGGCTGATTGGAGTCAGGAAATCTTAGACGTCTTCCAAATTCCAGCCGAAATGTGCCCACCATTAGTGGAATCTATCGAAGATACTGGTAACATTACTCCCCAATACGCAGAGTTTTCTGGGCTTTCTACAGCTACTAAGACGTTCGGCGGCGGGGCCGATAACGCCTGTGGTGCAGTAGGGGCTGGTATTGATACTCCTAATAAGGTCTTATCTAGTATTGGTACTTCTGGTGTTATCTTGAAGTTTGAAGACGATGCTCGAACTAACTATAATGGGGTTCTTCAGTTTGAAGACCATGCCGTTCCTAACTCTTACTATTCAATGGGGGTTACTTTAGCAGCTGGTTTCTCATTAAGCTGGTTTAAGAAAACCTTCGGGGCTGATGAAGACTTTAACGACTTTGTTAATAGTGCGGCTGATTCTACGGTCGGAGCTAATGGGTTACTATTTGCTCCTTATATTGTAGGAGAACGGGCACCATATGCGGATGCAGATGTACGTGGTAGCTTCATTGGTATTGATGGTATTCACAAGAAGAGTGACTTTGTCCGGGCCGTCTTAGAAGGGATTACCTTCTCATTTGAAGATATTATGGAAATTTACCGTGAAAAGGGCGCTAAATTTGATACCGTAGTTGCGATTGGCGGCGGGGCCAAGAGTGCAATGTGGCAACAAATTCAGGCTGATATTTTCAATACTAAGGTAGTGTCATTGAAGAACGAACAAGGTCCTGGAATGGGAGCTGCAATGTTGGCTGCTGTTGGAATGGGTTGGTTCAAGAATATTCATGAATGTACTGAAAAATTTGTGGAATATACTAACGTTTTTGTACCAAATCCAGAAAACGTTGAAAAATACAAACAATTGCACCAAACCTACGCTAAGGTTTACAACCAAACCAAAGAAATTACCCATGAGTTGGTAAACTTTAGAAGAGAAAATCTAGGATAAAGTGCTAAGCCTAACGTGGTTTATTTCTGAGCACTAAGAAAATAACAGCCAATAGCTCTGCCTAAATGGACGCTATTTGCTGTTATTTATTTAGGCGGAGGAAATAAGTTAGGTGAAAGCCGATTTTGATTAGAGTGCTGAGGCCTTCGGGAATTAGCGACAATTAACCTAAGAAAACGGGATAGTTCGATACGGATTTTCTATCACTTCTCGTTTTTTATAGCTAGGGGGCTGATTGAAGGTGAAAGCCGTTTTAGATAGAGTGTTGAACCTCACGGGTACTTTTGATTACCAATGAAAAAATGCTGAATAGTTCGATTTGCTTTTTAAATCGCTATTTGGCATTTTTATGTTGGACGGAAAAAGTAGTGGGGTGAAGCCGTTTTATGATAAGCACCAATCACATTTAAATTGACCCCACAAAAAAAGACCTGACGCTTAAACGTCAGGTCTTTTATAATTTTTTATTAGCGATAATGGGCAGTCAGTGTGTAAGAAGCACTTCCGTTACTTCTCAGAGGTATGTTCCTCGTGATTACCCGGCTATCGATTAAATTGCGTTGAAATAAAATCTCCCCAATCAGTTCCCTGACCAGTGAAGCGTATCGAAGTTTTCGATCAGATCCCAAGGCGCCAGCCCTATAGGACCTGAAACCACCGAGAAGTTATCCCAAACGACTTTCCCTTTGCTTTAGTAAACATTAAACTTATTGTTCTTTAGTGTGCAGCGACTAATAAAAGGCGCTTAAAAGAAGCTTAGCTAAAACAGAATTGAAAAATACAATTTGATGTTGATGGGAAAATCAATTGGGAAACTTCTCTAATGATTATAAATCAGCGACGTTAATGCCAACTGATTTTCCCATGCTAGACTGATGTTTAGACGACGATCCAGGGTCATAGACTTCAGCTGTCATCAACATTCACCTCCGAAAATTTTTTTATGAAATGAAAAAGTGTCCAGCCGTTTGATTGACTGCACACCAAAAATTACAGCCAATCGTTGAGTTTTAGCACTATACAGCGTAGTTATAAAATAACAGCTACGTTAGTTCAAGCCTTAATTTGACAAGAACAGCTGACTCATTGGCGTTTTTCGACGTTTCTGAGCAGTAGCATTTTCCGTATAGGAGCCTCACCTAACAGCTAATCTCTATTCATTTCTACTATTAGTTTAACAGGCTTATAAATAAAAAGCAACTTTCAAGAATCAAGTTATCTTTTAGTAAATAAACTGCTTCAAATTGCTAAAAAGTGTAATAATGGAATTAGATAATTTTTAGGAGGTTCATTATGGCAGAGAAAAATGCATTTCAACAATTAGATGAAGCGGCAACTATTAGCGCGGTAAAAGAATTTATCGTGGCCTACCTCAAACACTACCAAAATAATACGCTAGAAATATTTGCTCAATACTCAGTTGATTACTGGATGAGTGATATTAATGAATTTATTGCGGAAAATTCTGCATACCAACCAGAAGAATTACGTAAGTTGCTACTAAAAGAATATCAGCCGGCTTTTACCCAGATTTTAACTAAAATTAATCCGGATTACACCGCTGAAGGTCAACTTGCTGTTGGAACCTGGGATGAATGGTACCACGAACATGCAATGAGTTTAGAACAGGGACAATAATTAGGCGTTAAATTCGAAATTGTTTTTCGGCCTTGCTATCATTTAAGTAATCCTAATGATCGGAGGGCAGCGAAATGGCAAAGAAAATTCAATTAACTGAACCGCAAATCGAAACGGCTTCACCCAGAGTAGCGGAATTGCTGAATACTCAGGCAGTTCTTTCAATTCGAGTTCCCCGATTCGAATTTCAAAAGGTGGCTACTCACTTGATGGAAGTAGCTGCTGATCAAGGTAAATTACCAGGGGAACTAAGACGCCAAACTTGGCGGCAGTTAACTGGCACTAATTATGAATAGCAAAACAAAAAGGACTGAATTTTCAGTCCTTTTTTATTTTGAGCTATTATTGTTCTTCGTACCATGGGTAATGGAAGTTACCTGGGCGGTCAACACGTTCATAAGTGTGAGCACCGAAGTAATCCCGTTGAGCTTGAAGTAAGTTTTGTGGCAATACTTCTGCTCGGTATGAATCGTAGTAAGCAACGGCAGCTGAAAGTGATGGTACTGGTACACCAGCTTTGGTAGCTAAGATAACTACGTCACGAGCAGCGTCTTGATATTTAGCAGCAATATCAGTGAAGTATGGATCTAATAATAAGTTATCAAGTTCTGGGTTCTTTTCGTAAGCATTAGTAATGTTTTGAAGGAATTGAGCCCGAATGATACAACCGGCACGCCAAATCTTAGCAAGTTCGCCCATCTTCAAGTTCCAATCATATTCTTCAGAAGCAGCTTTTAATTGAGCAAAGCCTTGAGCGTAACTCATTACTTTACCGAAGTAGAGAGCTTCACGAACTTTTTCAACGATTTCATCTGGGTTGAATTCAACTTCTCCAGAAGGAGCGGGAAGGACTTTAGAAGCCTTAACCCGTTCTTCTTTGATCATTGAAATGAATCGAGCGTAAACTGATTCGGTAATTACTGATTGGTCAACGCCAATTTCAAGAGCATCTTGGGAACTCCACTTACCAGTACCCTTGTTAGCACCACGATCTAAGATCATGTCAACGATTGGGTTATCAGTACCTAAGTTGTCTTTGCGAGTTAAAATATCAGCGGTGATTTCGATTAAGTAACTGTTCAATTCACCTTCATTCCAGTCGGCAAAAATATCAGCCATTTCTGGAACGGATAAGCCAGCAACGTTACGTAAAATGTTGTAGCTTTCGTCGATTAATTCTTCATCACCATATTCGATACCGTTGTGGACCATCTTAACATAGTGGCCAGCACCGTTAGGACCGATGTAAGCAACACAAGCTTCGCCGTCTTCTGGAGCTTTAGCGGCAATTTGGTTTAAGATAGGAGCAACTAAATCATAAGCTTCCTTTTGACCACCAGGCATAAGGGAAGGACCTTGTAAGGCACCAAGTTCACCACCGGAAACACCCATACCGATAAAGTTAATTCCAGATTTATCTAGACGAGCATTACGTTCCATTGTGTCGTGGAAGTTAGTGTTCCCACCATCAATTAAAACGTCACCTTTATCAAGAAGGGGAAGTAATTCATCGATGACAGCGTCAGTTGGTTTACCAGCTTTAACCATCATGATGATCCGACGAGGAGTTTCAAGTGAGTTCACAAAGTCTTCAACTGAGTAACTAGGTACTAGTTTCTTTTCACTGTGATCCTTCATTACGTCTTCAGTTTTTGATGCACTACGGTTGTAAATACCAACAGTGTAGCCGCGACTTTCAATGTTGAGGGCAAGGTTCTTACCCATGACGGCCATTCCAACAACGCCGATATTTGCTTTTTGATCAGCCATTAGATCCCATCCTTTTTAATTATAAAATTTGTTACATCAGTAGTGTAACACTTCACAATTTAATTGTGAAACAAAAACTTATTTTCAGAAAAAATTTCTGTAAGTGATTTGGTATTAATTTTACAACTAACTTTAAGAAAGTAAAGAAGACAAATAAAAAAAGCCCCTTAGTGACTATAACTAAAGGACTTTTTTGATTTAATTAACGGTTAATTTTGTAAACCCATTGACGATGGTCACGAGCCAATAATTCATCTGCAGCAACAGGGCCCATGGAACCAGGGATGTAGTTAGGGAAGTTAGGTTGTTGAATATCCCATACTCGGCGAATTTGATCAACAAACTTCCAAGCAGAAGCCACTTCTGGCCAACTAGAGAAGTTAGTTCCATCACCCTTTAAGACGTCGTGAATTAAACGTTCATAAGGTTGAGGAGTGTTCTTTTGGTCTTCCATGTATTCCAGGTCCACTGGTTCGGTATGGAAACCTTGTTCGTTATTTTTAGCGTTAACCCGTAATGAGAATCCTTGGTTAGGTTCAACAAAGATAGTCAAAACGTTATCGTTAAGTGGGGTGCTACCACTTTGTGGAAAGGCAAAAATATCAACTAATGGTTTCTTAAAGACTACGTCCACTCGGGTGAACTTACCAGCTAATTTCTTACCAGTCCGAATGTAAAATGGAGTTCCTGACCAACGATAATTATCAAATAGTAACTTACCAGCTACAAAAGTTTCGGTGTTAGAATCAGCAGGAACGCCATCTTCTTCACGATAACTCTTGTTGCTATTGTCAGAACCGTATTGACCCCGAACGAAGTTAGCAGAAGCTTCTACTACATCGTAAACTCGAAGGCTTCGAAGAGCTTTTACCTTTTCAGAACGAATATCGACATCTTTGAAGGCAACTGGTTGTTCCATTGCTAGCAAACTAACAATTTGCATAATATGGTTTTGAACCATGTCACGAAGAGCACCAGAGTTATCGTAGTAACCAGCTCGTTCTTCAACCCCTAAGTCTTCAGCCAAAGTGATTTGGATGTTATCAATATAACGGTTATTCCAAAGAGCTTCGAAAATGGTATTACCGAAGCGAATAGCTTCGATATTTTGAATCATTTCTTTTCCAAGATAGTGATCAATTCGGAAAATTTGGTTTTCATCGAATGAAGCACTTAATTCATCGTTTAATTGCTTAGCCGATTCGTAATCACGACCAAATGGTTTTTCGATTACTAAACGGTTAAATTCACCGTTTTCAGTTAGCAAGTTTTGAGTTTTAAGGTTCTTAGCCACGGTACCAAAGAAGTTAGGGGCCATAGAAATGTAAAATACTCGGTTACCCTGTAAGTCATACTTCTTGTCTAATTCATCAGCTTTTTCGCGAAGAACGGAGTAGTGTTTAACATCCGTAACGTCGTGAGCCTCGTAGTAAAAATGACTAGCAAAATTAGCAATTAGCTTTTTGTCATCACTTTCCTTAGCAACTGATTTGGCTACAAGTTCTTGGAATTCAGCGTCGTTAATTTTGTTACGAGCAGTACCGATGACGGCAAAATGGTCTCGTAGGTTTCCCTTCTTGTAAAGGTTAAAGAGGGCAGGATATAACTTACGGGTAGCAAGGTCCCCAGTCCCTCCAAATAACATGATTAATGCGCGTCTTTCTTTTGGCAAATCGTTCACTCCTATCTCATCATTATTAACTAAGTAGAGCGGCATATATGTGTCTATACCATTCATGAAATATTATATAACAGAAAGCGGTTCAACAAAAGGGTGAACTTGAATTCTTAATGGTCGAACGGATTGTTAAGAAATCTATAAAGAAGAGCTGACTGACCGAAATATAATGAAATATACGGACTAGGTGGCTATAATTGAGTTTGAAAAAAATTTGACGAAGGAGTCATTTAAAATGAAGAAATTCAAACTTGCATCATTTATTGCCGCTTTGGCTGTTGCACTTTTTGTGGGATCCACTTCTGCTAGCGCAAAAACTGCATCACCTTCACTCAGTGTTAATCCAGTGGTGAATAACTCAAAAACTATTACTGGAAAGGCAACTAAGGGTGTCGGAATTGTCGTCCGGACTGGTAGAGGCTCAGCTGGCAAGACTCTTGCTAAGTCGACTGCTTCTAAGACTACCGGAAAATACACAGTTAAATTAAAATCAGCTGTTAAGACTAACCAAAAACTTTACGTTTACGCTCGTCGTTCCTCAACTTCTTACTTCTTCCGTATTATTACGGTTCAAGCTAAATCTGCGAACTCATCAAGTACTTCTAAGACTAACTCATCAAGCAGCAAGTCTTCTAACGTAAACATTTCTACACCTACCGGAACTTGGAAATCAAATAGCCATAACGGCTACAACTTGGTATATTCATTTAGCCAAAGCAAAGGTTTTAACTCTTACCTTTATAAGAATGGTAAGAAAGTTAAGACTGTTGTTAGTTATGCATCTTACAATGTGAAGGCTAATTCACCTAAGTTCTGGCAAATCAACTACCAACCAAAAGGTAGCAAGACCACTAAGAAGTTCTACATTCACTTCAGCAGCAACAAGCGTTTTTACTTAGTTAACAGCAAAGAAAAAGTTGCTAAGCAAAGCATTGCTGGTCGTCCAGCTGCAACTTACTACTTTAACTTGAAATAATTTAAGTTGAACTAATAAAGCGAGAATCGACTCTTTTTGAAGAGTCAATTATCGCTTTTTTATTTGAGATTAAGATAGTCTTCTCCCTGATTTGTTCTTTAAAGTATGCGACAATAAGAACAGGAGAATAATCAGAAAGAAGGTTTGATAAAAAGTGATAAAGCAACGGACTGAAATTCGCTTTAGCTCGGTGTTGATTTATTCGCTACTTTTGAATGCCGGTTCGGCCTTTTTATGGCCGCTGGTAACGGTGTACATGCATAATTATCTACATAAATCGTTAACATTAGCTGGAGTTACACTATTTTTAATGTCAATGTTTATGGTACTAGGAAATTACGTAGGGGGCCTGTTATTCGATCGGTGGTCGCCATATAAAACTGCTATCATTAGTGTGTTAACGTCTACGATCGGGATTGTGACCTTAATTTTTGCCCATGATTGGCCAATTTTTGGAATTATGTTAATGTTCGTGGGATTTGGTGACGGAGCTTGCTTGACGTTACTAAATTCGTATTCAGCCACTATCAAGAGTCGCTCAACTAGAACAGTGTTTAACATTTTATACATGGGGACCAACCTGGGGGTAGTGATTGGAACTTTGCTAGTCGGTTTCTTACTAGCCAAGGGGGTAACCGTAGTTTTTACGGTTGCTGCAATTTTTTATCTTATTTTATTTTTTATCACCATTGTGGATTTCAACGTTAAATTTGATCGAACCGCTGGTGAGAAAAAAAGTGCTGGTCGTGTAAAGGGCAAGTTGAATAGCTTAGTACTTTTGATTTGTTTTGTAGTTTTGACGTTATACATGGCTTACGCTTTATGGGAAAGTGTCCTTTCAGTTCATATGACTAGCTTAGGCATTTCGTTTGAAAAGTATAGTCTCTTATGGACCTTAAATGGAATTATGATTGTGTTACTACAACCAATTGCTAACCGGGTTGGTAGTCATTTTAAATTGAGTTCGCAAACCTATGTTGGAGTGGCATTATTTGGACTATCATTTTTGGCACTGAGTTTTGCCAAAGAGTATTCAGCGTTCGTAATTGTGATGATCACAACCACCTTAGGAGAAATTATTGGGTTTCCAGGTATTCCAGCTTGGATTGACACTTTGTCTACGCCTGAACAGCGGGGAACGTATCAAGGGATGTTTAACGTCTTTGTCTCAGCAGGACGGGCAATTGGTCCGGTTTACGGTGGCCTTTTGCTACAGCATTCTACCTATCAAGTACTCTTTACGAGTAGCGCGGCATTAATCATGATTTTCCTAGTGCTACTAATGATTAAAAATAAGCGCAGTACTAAGCAACTCAAAAGTTAATTTACAACAAAAAAACAAGCTAATATCAAATGATATTAGCTTGTTTTTGATTTAATTCTCATGTTTTTGAGTTTCGGCAATTAAGATTTGATAAATTCGTTCAACATCACGACCGGTACCGCGTAATTCGAAATCTGCGATAAACGGAGCATCAAAAGCTTCAGCATAACGACGAGCCGTTAGACAGTACTGTTCGTTAAAGTTACGATTACCACTTCCAATGACTCCCCAACAGTATTTGGCGTTATCGTTATAAGCGAGATATTCGCCGAAACTATTAGTCATTAACTCGGTCACACCAGAATCGATTCCGTTTCCGCCAGTTAAGTATGTCGGAACTGAGATGAAATAGGGCTGAGTCTCATTTTCAAAATCTGATTGATCTGAAATTTCCTTAAGCTCTACTTGGGGGTATTTGCTATTTTGATCATGCATTCCGTTGGCGTAATTTTGTAATTTATCCGCAAATGAGCGAGTATTTCCTTCTATGGAAATGTAGAGTAATCTAATTGGTTCCAAAGTGGCTCCTCCTTTTAACGGCAGACGTTTTAATCTATGCTAGCATATTTTTTGTAACTAGGGTTGTTAAAAGCTGCCTGATTTTTTGGACTTGTTAGTTCTCAAGATTATTCGTAAAATTGCTAATCCAGCAAAGATAATCCAAGCAGCGATTGTAGCAATTTTACCGATCTGTAATCCAGGGGTGGTGTAGATTAATTTAATTTGATGGTTGCCGGCTGGCATGCGAGCGCCGACAAAGCCCTTATTAACTACAAAAGTGCTAGCTTTTTTACCATCAATCGTTAACTGCCAACCAGTAGAATAAGGAATTGAGCTAACCATAATACTACTATTTTGATTGTTAGCAGTTCCAGTAACAGTATTTTGGTCTACTTTTAAGTTAGTTAAGCCAGTCTTCTTGAGGTTTTGCATTTGAGTATCATATTGCTTGTTAAACGGCATAGCAACTAACTTAGCACTCTTAAATTTCAGTCCTTTAACGGCGGTAAAATTAAGATCGACTTTGTTACGGGCCTGGGTAGAATAACCTAAGTTGAGGGTAACTGATTTGATAGGCTGGTAATTTGAAAGGCTAGTGTATGGATATTGAGAAAAACCAGTATCGTTGTTAAAAGTTTTGGCCGTTAAATTATAAGCAGCATAATTAGGATATAAGAAATTATTTCGGTGGTCCGTAATTTGTTCCATTTGAGAATAATTAGTGTTGTTAAGGATGTGGTCATTAGCATCAATATTATTTTTATCCTGAACAGTATTATCGTCAATGGAAATGCCGTCTAATACTAAGTAAAGTTCTGCGTTTTTAGTTTGATTAGGATTATTGACATTCAACGTGTACTTTAATTGGTGACCGTTGGCGTCGGATACCATTTCTTTTAAGCTATTAGCATTTTGACGCTTGTTTTGTTGAAGTAAAATTTTGTTTTGACTAATTAGTTTATCAGTTGCACTAGCATTACTATCTAGATTTAATTGAGCGTGGTTACCATTTAAGGCCTTGTTAATTGTCTGATCATCTTTGCCTAAGAGGCCTAAACGAGAGGCGGTTAATTGTTGCTTAGAATCAATAACCCGGTCCGTGTGTACTTCAACGCTGTATTTAATATTCTTTCTTGGTGACTGGTAATTTAATTCGGTGGTTTGATTCTTGGCTTCTGAAACCTGAGCCCCTTGAGTCATAGCTCGTTCTCTATCCAAACCGTCCATTTTATTAAAGACATTGTCAGAAATAGTTTGCTTTTGAGTATAGATAAGAGGCAATGCATTATTTGATTTCACCAAAACGGTATTGTATGGATTATCAACGTAATGGGAGTAATTTTGAGTGGATTTGGCTTGGAACTTTTTAACTTTTCTGTCTGCATCCTTAACTGGCTGATAACCATAAGGCACAGCGTCATCTAATTTGTTAGCTTTAACGTAGAAATATCTAACTCCTAGTAAGTTGTTTGCCGCAGTTCGGTAATCATTTTCAGCTAAAGGAGTGTTAAATGAAAACTGACTGTTAGCAATGGCGGTTGAAAAATCACCTATATAACCGTTTTGCAGGGTAAGATAAGACGACTCATCGTTAACACCGCTATTCATTCCTATGTTGGTATTTGTATTTGTAAAATTAGATACAGAACCAGGTAGATAGTGGTTCATAAGGGCGGTTCTAAAAAATCCAGTTTGCTTGGCCACGTATTTATTGGCACCATTATAGTAATTATCGCTGTACTGTTGAGCTAATCCTTTATTTAATTGGGAACCGACTGCTGCACCACTATTTAAGCTGTACGTGCCTAAAATATTAGTAAAGAGATTAAATGTAACGAGTACGCCTAACACAATCCCACTAGTGGTTTTACTCCACCCAAACATGATAGACATCATAATCACGATAAGAGTTAAAAATAGAAGGCCATAAGCAATATATTCTTGGTGTTGGAGATTTAAGATACCACCGTGACCTAGCCAAACTAAAAAGATTAGTAAAATGGAGGTTGCTAAAAAGGTGGCAATATCACTTCCTGAGAGAATGTGGATATTATCGACTAAAATCATTGCGGCAAAACTAAATCCTAGAACTCCTAATAATGCCCAACGATTAGATGGGGCTGATAGACCGTTGAAGACGGCACCGACAGCTGGGATTAAAATCCCGATTAAGACAATTAGATTTCCAATATTTAGCCATAAATGTTCCCGGAAATGCTTAAAGGAATACACAACCCCTAGAAAAGAAATCGAACTAACTCCGATAATTAACCAGAAGTTTAATGAGCCGACATTTAAGATGCTATTAGGAATTCCTAAGTAGTATTGAGGTGTATAAAACAGTAACCCACTAGCGAATTTCCCGGAAATACGAGTAGATTTAAGGGCGAACAAAACGGTAGGCAAGAAGACAATCAAGCCCATTAAAGCTCCCAAAATACCTCCAGCAAGCAGACGGCCAACTGATCGCCAAAATTTAAACTGGGATTGGTTGAAGCGACTCCCAATTCGAATTAAGGCATAAATAACAGTAGCGATGGCTAACATCCAGGCAAAGTAGAAGTTACCTAATACCACTAAAAATACTGCTAATGAAAATGGCAAGAAGGAGTGGTTATAAACGATCCGGTCAATTCCGTAGGCTAATAGTGGAAAGAAAATCATGGGGAGCAAGAAGAAGGGATGGTGCAAGCTAGAATACAAAACAAAGCCGGCAAAGGTATAAGATAATGTACCAATTAATTTGCTAGGTTTACTAAATTTGTAACTAGTGGTGTATAACAAAAACGCCAATCCAATACAGTAAAGACGTAATAAAATCAAAGCACCGTAAGCAAACTCAATGTTGTTTTTAGGGAAGAAGATAATTAAGTAGTTAAAAAGATCTCCAATTACATAGTACGAAAAATTAGTTAATTGGTCGGCCCCTAAGCCTAGTGACCAATCCCAATGAGTAAAGCCACTGCTGGGATTACTAATGAAGTGTTCTAACATTGAACGAAGTTGCGTTAGGATTGGAAAATGTTGTGCCATCCCGTCTTTAAACCAAACGAAAGATTTATCTGCCATCGCTAGACAAACAAACATAGTTCCAGCTAGTAAAGCAAAAGCAATGGTATATGGGACTATCAGCGGGGTTTTTTTGAACATGTTTTTCAAAATGGGTTCCTCCAGGTAAAAACCTAATGAATTCTGTATTAATAAAAAATGCTGGAGCAAGCCCCAGCATAAGATTTACTCTTGATTATTCGTATTTAAAATTCAGAATCGAATTCTTCATCAACTGATGATGGATCAGATTTAGTAGGTTCGTTAATGGTAACTTCAAACCAATTGATAAAGGAATTTTCGTAATCTACAATTTTAAATTCAAAGTGATCTAAAGAAATGATGTCTCCCCGTTTTAGGTCAGGGTAGTTATCTAAGAAGTAGCCGGCCATAGTAACTGAGTCAGAATCTTCAAATTCCGGAACGTCTCGATTAAAGTAACGCTCAAAATCATGAGTAGTGATACGGCCATTTACTTGGTAAGTACCATTTGGTTGCTTGAAGACGTATTCCGTAAAGGCTGGATCAATTTCATCTCGTACCGTTCCGAAAAGTTCTTCGTAGATATCCTTGTCAGTGATAATTCCCGAAGTTCCACCGTATTCATCAACTACCACTACGATAGGGGTACGCTTTTGAATCATTTGGTGTAATACATCGGCAATTGGAGTCATTTCAGGAGTAGTGGAGATATTTCTAAGTAACCGATCCACTCGGATAGATGAATCAACCTGAGATTGACGAATAAGATCGTAGCTGTAAACGTAACCTAAAATTTTATCTTTGTCGTTATCAGCAACGACCGGAAGTCGACTAAATTTTTCTTGTAAGTAAATTTGGACGGCTTCCTTAACCGTAGTGGTAATGTCAATAACCACCAATTGAGTCCGGTCGATCATAATGTCTTTGGCGACCTTATCGTTTAGTTCAAAAGCCCGACGCATGTATAAATAATCGTTTTGTTCTAGTTCGCCAGATTTAACGGCGTTGCGAGATAGATTCAAGATTTCAGCTTGAGAAAAAGCCTCGTCGTTTTCATCTGCTACCTTAATCCCCATCATTTTGACGATCCCGCTGGCTGAGGTATTCAACAACCAAACAAATGGGTAAAACAAAATGTGGAAGTAGTGTAATGGTGTGGAAACAATATCTAAGACTTTAAGTGGCATGTCGATACTAATATTTTTAGGAACAATTTCTGTCAGCACCACTTCTAGGTAAGTCAAAATAATAATTCCGACTACCGCACCGATGGCATGAGCCGTAGTGGGGTTGATTGGTGAATTATGGATTTCCATAATATCCACCAAAATAGTAACGACAAACGATTCACCTAACCAACCTAAGATGATTCCGGCAAGTGATACCCCTACTTGAGTGGTTGAAAGGTATTCGTTTAGGTTCGTGACCATTTTGATTTCACGGTCAATTTTTTTGCTATTTCCCTTCTTCTCTTTTCGACGTTCTTCCAGAGCGCTTAATCGAGACTGCACCAAAGCAAATTCGCTGGCAACAAAGAAAGCCGCCGCGATGAAGGTGATAATGATAATAGTCAAATTGATAAATATCTGACTGTCAGCCAATTTTATTCCTCATTTCTGGTATAAAAAATTCCCTTAGAATTAAATTATTTGGTATAAATACCAAACTACTTCCTATTATACGCTGACCAACCAAGTTTTTAAAAGCGATATTATCGTTCAAGTCGTTTTTCTTAATCTTTTATTAATGTGGTGGTATTCTAGAAGGGTAAAAAGCTGGTGGAAAGTTGTTATAAACGGCTCTGCATCACGATTTTGAAGGGAGATTAGACTATGGCAAATAACAATCGTAATTTTGGGATTTTTGATCCTCAAGACGACTTTTTTAGTAACTTTGGTAAAGCATTTTTAGGTTCAGTTAATAATGGTAGTTTTGATGTTGATATCGTCGAAAACGATGATAACTTTGTGGTTAGTGCTGAACTTCCTGGCTTCAAGAAGAAGGGAATTAATATTAGTTATCAAGACGACAACTTAACCATTAAGGCTCAACATGAATCAGACTCTGAAGTCCACAATGATGATGGTCGGGTAATCCGGCATGAACGTTCTAACCAAAACGTCGCCCGGTCATTTTACCTACCTAGTGTGAATGCTGAAATGATCAAAGCTAGCTATGATGGTGGGGTCTTAACTATTACGTTACCTAAGAAGGATCCAGAAGCTACTGGCGCTCACCACATTGAAATTGATTAAATAAATTTTGAGTTAAATATTAAAAATTAAAAAGACCGAATTAGTAATTATCTGTGCAGAATCTAGCTAGTTCGATCTTTTTTAGTTATCTATATTGATGTCCCAATTCGTAAACTTCTTCTGGATCGTTACCGGTTCGTTCGTTGCGGTTAAGAATATCTAACATCGACATTTCATCGGCACTTAGTTCAAAGTCAAAGATTTGAAGATTCTCTTTAATTCTAGCTGGATTAACAGACTTAGGAATCATAGATAGTCCACGTTGAACTTGCCACCGCAAAATGATTTGGGCAACGCTTCGGTCGTGGTGGTCAGCCATTTTTTGAATCATTGGATTGTCCAACACGGCACCACGACCAAGAGGACTCCAAGCTTGAGTAACAATTTCTTCTGCATGATCGTAATCTACTAACCCTTGAGAAGTCAGGTAAGGGTGGTTTTCAATTTGGTTAACGACTGGCATTTCAGTAGCTTGAGTTTTGAGTAATTCTAACATGGCGCGGTTATAGTTACTTACCCCAATAGACTTGACTTTACCAGCTTTTTTGACGTCTTCTAATGCCCGCCAAGTATCAAAAAACTTGGTGTTGATGGGCCAATGGACTAACATTAAGTCGATATAATCGGTACCTAGTTGTTCCAAAGAAAAGTCCACGCTGGCCACGGTTAATTCATAACCTTGATTTTCATTAGCCACCTTATCGGTAATGAAAACATCCTGACGAGCAATGCCATTATGGTTTAAGGCCGCTGCTAAAACCTGTTCATTTCGGTACATTTGAGCTGTATCAAATAAGCGATAGCCAGCTTCAAAGGCAGTTTTGACAGCAGCATCCATTTCGTCTTGTTTATTGATCAAATAGGTTCCAAACCCTACTTGGGGCATTTTATTTTCGTCTGCTAAGGTTAATAAATTATCCGCTTCCATGGTGAACCTCCGTTAGTTGTAATGGCTTTATTTTAACATAATTAACATCCGTGAATTAAAGTGCTAAAGCTTTTCTTGCGATCGGGGTCAATAAATAGGTTTTTGGCACCAAATTTTGTACAATTAGGTAAAGTGAGGTGCTGACAATGGCAGAACAAGTAGAAAAAATAACCGGGCTGACTAGCGAACAAGTAGCCCAACAAATCGCCAAGGGAAATCAAAATACTTCTCCGGCACCGTTGACGCACAGCATCAAAGAAATTTTTAAGACTAACATTGTCACGTTGTTTAACTTAATTAACGTTATGTTAGGGCTATTTGTGCTTTATACCGGTAGCTATAAAAACTTACTGTTCTTAGGAATTGTTTTCTTTAATACTGCAATTGGAATTATTCAAGAAATTAGGTCTAAACGCCAAATTGATAAGATGGCTATCCTGGCGGAGGGTAAAGTCCAAGTTATTCGAGATGGTAAAATTCAATCAGTAATGCCAGAAGAATTAGTTTTAGATGATGTGATTTTGCTAGAACGAGGGGACCAAGTGCCAGTTGACGGGGTCATTTTGACCAGTCAGCATTTGGAAGTTAATGAATCTCAAATCACGGGAGAAGCCCAGACCATTACCAAAATAGTGGGTGATCCAATTATATCCGCTACTTATGTTGAAAGTGGTTCTGCTCAGATGAGGGCTACTAAAGTGGGTAAGGATACCTTTGTTAACCATTTGTCTGAAGAGGCTCGAAGTGGTAGCGATACTAATAGCATTTTGCTAGCAACCATTAACAAAATTATTAAAACGTTGACCTACGTCATCATTCCGTTAGGGATTGCGTTATTTATTTCTAAAATGATTAGTAGTAACGACGTCAATCGGGCTATTTTAGGAACGGTGGCAGCGATGACCGGGATGATTCCGGAAGGGTTAGTGCTGTTAACTTCGGTGACTCTGGCAGTTTCAGCTGCTAATTTGGCTCGTAAACGGGTGTTGGTCCGGGATTTACCAGCGATTGAAACTTTAGCGCGGGTGGACACAATCTGTTTGGACAAGACGGGAACGATTACTAGTGGGGATCTGCGACTAGATAAGATTGTACCGTTGAATTCTAAATCAGATGCGGAAGTTACTAAGTTAGTAGCCCAGGTAGCTTATGGCACTGGTGACGAAAATGAAACTGCTCGAGCTATCAAAGCGGGGATTGCTGATCCATCTGTGCAACCGACAGCGGTTCATCCGTTTTCTTCAGCCCGCAAATGGAGTGCAGTAACGCTACCTGAAGGGACAACGGTGGTATTAGGAGCACCTCAATTTATTTTTAAGAATGTAGATATGAATGCTGATGTTCAAACCACTATTGATGATTATGCCAAACAAGGCTTTCGGGTTTTGGCTGTGGCGACGGCTAGTGGCATCGATGGTGATCAGGTGGTAGCTCCAGAGTTATGGGGTCTAGTCTTAATTACCGATGTGATTCGACCTAATGCCGTTAGTACCTTTGCCTTTTTTAGGAAGCAGGGAGTTAAAATTAAGGTAATTTCTGGGGATGATCCGACCACTGTTTCTACGATTGCCCGTAATGCGGGGATTGAAGACGCCCAAAATTTCGTTGATATGAGCAAAGTTTCTGATGATCAGCTTGCTGAGGTGGCTTTGAGTGAGACGGTTTTTGGCCGAGTAACTCCGGACCAAAAGCAACGCTTGATTAAAGCCATGCAAGATGACAAGCATACCGTAGCGATGACCGGTGATGGGGTGAATGATTTATTGGCCCTTAGGCAAGCTGATTGCGGAATTGCAATGGCTTCTGGAAGTGAAAGTACTAAGAGTATTGCGGACTTTGTCCTAATTGATTCGGATTTTAATTCAATGGTCGGCGTATTGAATGAGGGTCGGCGAGTTATTAATAACATCGAGCAAGTGGCTTCGATGTATTTGATTAAAACGATGTATTCCGTGGCCTTATCGTTTATCTTTATTTTTATGACAACTGGTTATCCATTTGAACCAATTCAACTAACGCCGATTACCTCCTTAATGGTTGGCTTTCCATCATTTGTGTTGGCCTTACAACCTAACTTTGGTAAAATTACCAATCAATTTTTGAAGCAGGTGCTCAAAATTTCGTTACCGGCAGCACTCTTGGTAGTTAGCTACATTATGATAATTGAAGTACTAGGATTTACTTTCCATTTAGATTATCGCTTTACTTCGACTCTGTGCGTTTTGTTGACCGGAACGATTTGTTGGTTGTCCTTGGTGATGGTGTCGCGTCCGCTCAACCGATTAAAAATTATATTAGACTTGGGAGTTTTAATTGCCTTTGTCACCATTATTATTTTCTTTAATTCGCTATTCTCATTAGTTTCCTTCTTCAATCCTGCTATCTGGTTGTTCGCTGTTCCGCTTATTTTGACCGTTTATCCGGTTTATATTGCGGTGCAAGGAGTGATCGTGAGCTATTTGAATCGAAGTAAGAGATTTAAGGATGCAGTTTAAAATGTCGTTTTTGAATGCCTGTCATCTGGTATGATATACTAGATGATAGAAAAAGGAGGCACTCAAAATGTCAGAAAAAGAACGTTACCAAGCGTGGGAAGCTAAAATTAAAGCAGTTGAACTGCCACTTTGGAATGAGTTACCCAAGTTCGAACTCTACATGGATCAAGTGACTGCTTTAGTGAATGGTTTGTTAGGACCATTAGAAATCGATCCCATCACCCCGGCAATGATTAATAACTACGTCAAGAAAAAGGCGATTATGGCACCGGTGAAAAAGAAATATCAAACGATGCAAATTGCCGATATTATTTTGATTAGCTTGTTAAAGCCTACGTTTTCGTTGGAAACTATCCGGCGGGGGATGGATCAAGTGACTGCCAAGATTTATCCACAACAGGCTTACGATAATTTCATGAAGCGACTAACGTTTTCGTTAAAAAATATTAACCAGCGCAATACCCAGGCGTTGGCTGAAACTAATTTAAACGACAAATTATTACAAGTAGCTGTAAATACTATTATTGATCGGTTAGAGTCGCAAAAGTTGTTAGAAATCATTACTAAGCCGTTGCCTAAAGTTCACGATAAGTGAAATCGTTCACGTTAAGGCAATGGAATCGTTTTCATAAAATGCAATCTAATTATAGAGTTAATAAAAAGAGTTAAACGTTGGTATAACAGCGTTTAACTCTTTTTTTAAATTTATTTGTAAAATATTGAGCAATTACTGTTTACATTTTTTGAAAACGTGATATGATATTTTTGTGAAATAAATAACAATCATTTTTCCTCTTGGAGGCTTACACATGGCAAAGGAAAACCAAAACAAACCAAAACAAGATGTTGAAGTAAAAACTACTAGTGTTGACGATGTAATTAACGGATTAGTTGCTAATGCCGTTGACGCATTACACGAAATGGATTCGTTTGACCAAGCCAAAGTCGACTATATTACTCACCAAATGGTAATGGCCGGCTTAGATGCCCACATGGATTTAGCCATTATGGCAGCTGATGAAACTGGTCGTGGGGTGGCTGAAGATAAAGCCGTTAAAAATATTTTTGCGACTGAAGAAATTTGGCACCATATTCGAGATCATAAAACCGTTGGGATCATTGAAGATGATAAGGAACGCCAATTAATTAAAGTGGCGGAACCACTTGGAGTTTTAGCCGGAATCACTCCAGTTACTAACCCAACTTCTACCACATTATTTAAGTCTATTATTTCTATGAAGACTAGAAACCCAATTATCTTTAGTTTCCATCCTCAAGCAATGAAATCTTCCGTTGCCGCTGCCAAAGTAGTTCGAGACGCTGCGGTTGCTGCTGGGGCACCAGAAGGAATTATCCAATGGATTGAAGAACCTAGCTTAGAAGCCACTACTAAGTTAATTAATCATCCAGACGTTGCTAGTACTTTGGCAACTGGTGGTCCTGGAATGGTTAAGGCTGCTTACTCAACTGGAAAGCCAGCTTTAGGTGTCGGTCCAGGTAACGGTCCGGTTTACATTGAAAAAACGGCTAATATCGCCCGTGCCGTTAATGATATCGTTCTTTCCAAGACATTTGATAACGGGATGATCTGTGCTACTGAAAACAGTGCGGTAGTTGATGACGCCATCTACGACGACATCAAGGAACAATTTGAACGTAACGGCGTTTTCTTCATTAACGCTGAAGACAAAGCGGCCTTGGCTGACGCAATGTTTGATGCTAAGCGGGGCGGCGTTAAAGGACCCATCGCTGGTAAATCAGCCATCCAAATTGCTGAATTAGCCGGAATTAAGGTTCCTGAAAACACTAAGGTCCTTGCTGCTGAATTAGCTAATGGTGAAATTGGTCCTAAGTTCCCACTTTCTGGTGAAAAATTAAGTCCGGTATTGTCATTCTACCGAGTTAACGGTCATGACGAAGCCTTTGCTGTTTGTGAAGCATTGTTGAACTATGGTGGTCTTGGTCATACTGCTGGGATTCAAACCACTGATGAAGATTTGGCCGTTGAATTTGGTAAGCAAATGAAGTCTGCCCGGGTCTTAGTTAATACTCCTGGTGGGTTCGGTGGGATTGGTGACTTGTACAACCAAATGACTCCTTCCATGACTTTAGGAACTGGTTCCTGGGGTGCTAACTCAATTTCTCACAACGTTACTGATTATGACCTCTTGAACATCAAAACTATCGCAAAGAGGCGAAATAATATGCAATGGATTAAATTACCACGGGTATACTTCGAAAAGACTTCTGTTCGTTACTTGGACAGCATGCCTGGCATCGAAAAAGTCTTCATCGTTACTAGTCCATCAATGGTAGAACACGGCTACGTTGACATCGTCTTAGACGAATTAAAGCGTCGCCCTAACGAAATTCAATACTCATTATTCTCAAGTGTTGAACCAGATCCAACTACTGATACGGTTAACAAAGGGGTCGCTCAAATGCGGGCCTTCCAACCAGACACCATCATTGCTTTAGGTGGTGGTTCACCATTGGATGCCGCTAAGAACATGTGGTTATTCTACGAAGATCCAGAAGCTAGCTTCTTTGGCGCTAAGCAAAAATTCTTAGACATCAGAAAACGGGCATACCGGTTCAATAAGCCTAAGAAAGCTCAATTTGTAGCCATTCCAACCACCTCTGGGACTGGTTCAGAAGTAACTCCATTTGCCGTTATCACCGATTCTAAGACACACGTTAAATACCCATTAGCTGATTATGCGTTGACTCCTGACGTTGCCATTATTGATCCTCAATTTGTGGAAACCGTCCCTAAGGGTACCGTTGCTGCTTCTGGATTGGACGTTCTCTGTCACGGAATTGAATCATTTGTTTCCGTAATGGCCTCAGATTACACTCGGCCATTGTCACTTCAAGCAATTAAGTTAGTCTTTGAAAACTTGACTGATTCTTACAATGGTGACCCAACTGCTAGAGCGGAAATGCATAACGCAGCTACATTAGCTGGGATGGCATTTGGGAATGCCTTCTTGGGAATCAACCACTCTATCGCCCATAAACTCGGGGGAGAATTTGGCTTAACCCACGGAATTGCCATCGCTATCACTATGCCACACGTTATTCGTTACAACTTCAAGTTGCCTAAGAAGATTGCCGTTTGGCCTAAGTACGAATCATTTAGAGCTGACAAGGATTACGCTGAAATTGCTCGCTACGTTGGCCTCAAAGGCGATAGTGACGAAGAATTGAAAGAAGCCTTGGTAAACAAGATTATTGAATTGGCCCATTCAGTTGGCGTTTCTCTTAGCTTGAAAGATTGGGGCGTTGATAAAGCTCAATTTGACGCTACCGTTGATGAATTAGCTAAGTTGGCTTACGAAGACCAATGTACTACTGCTAACCCTAAAGAACCATTAATGGCTGATCTTAAGCAAATTATGATCGATGAATACGATGGTCGGGGAGTAGAAAAGAAGTAAATTAGCACCTGAATAATATATATAATTAGATTGCGGGATAAGAAAAACGCCGAGCGGAAGCTGGGCGTTTTTTTGTGGGGCAACTAATAATATAAACACTAATTAATTCGTTGTTTTCATGTTATTCTAAAGAAAAACAGAAAGTCAGGTTTTCTCCATGTCTGAAAATATATCTCTTATTGCCTTAACAGTTCAACAGCAGATGCAGGCTGATACAACCGGACATAATTTCGATCATATTCAACGGGTAGTCAAAAATGCAGAATTAATTTTACGGGACCTGCCCCAAGCTAATAGGGCGATTGTGTTAGCGGCAGCTTACATGCATGATTTGGCTGATGATAAATTAGTCACTGATCTGGCTGCCAAGCAAAATGAGATGGAAAAGTTATTGGCGACAGCGGAATTTGAAAGTGATCAAGCGAGTGCGGTGATGGATATTATTAGCAATATGTCGTTTAGTGCGAATTTAGTTGAACGTCAGACGCTATCGCTAGAAGGTCAAATTGTCCAAGACGCTGATCGCTTGGATGCGATTGGCGCCATTGGCATTACGCGGGCTATTTACTATAGTGGGCATTTTGGCGAAACGGTTTACGATCCGTTGATTGCACCGCGAGAAAAAATGACTAAAGAAGAATACCGACAACCAGGAACCACGATCAACCATTTTTACGAAAAGTTGCTTAAATTGGCCGATCAATTAAATACCGCCCCCGCCAAAAAAATTGGTCAACATCGTAATCAGGTAATGTTAGATTATTTAGCAGAATTTAAAGCTGAATGGAACGGTGAGCGTTAATTCAAAACTTTCTTGAAATTATTTCAAGAAAGTTTTTTAATCCACAAATAGCTTTGAAACACAAGATGTAGTGTTTTTGATTGAGATAAGCACATACATATTGAGACTTCAAGACTTATATTCCAAAAATTATCCGAGTAAGATTAACAATATTGAAGGTCTGAAGTTAGGCCGAATGACTAGTCAAATTAGCTCGAAATAGTGAGTTAGACAATGGTTAAAAATTTAGGTAGGAGGCTAATTATGGAAAATCAAACGATTCAATCAACCGCTCGAACAATAACTGCTGGCCCAGCAACCGCAGTTAAAATGGATGGTGAGCGGGTTAAATTTTATCCTTATAAAATCGAATTAGTAGTAAATAATTTAACTGTTGATCCTCAATTACGCCAAACGTTATTGCAACAAATTTTAGAGCAAATTAATACCAAAGAAACTGAAATTACCGTTCAAGAAATTCGGTTGATTTTTCGCAGAGTGCTACTAGCTAATGACCAAGCGGATTTAGTAGCCAAGTACGATCTATATCGGCAACAAGATATGAACAAGTGGAAAAAGGCGATTGACCCCCAACACAAGCTAAATCAATTATTTAGTGAAACCGATCAATTAGTCCACGAAAACGCCAATAAGGACAGTAATATCTTCAGCACGCGTCGGGATCTAACTGCTGGAATGGTGGGTAAATCCATGGGACTAACGATGATGCCAGAAACGGTGGCTAAGGCCCATTTGCGTGGTGACATTCACTTTCATGATCTAGATTATTCACCGCTCACTTCGATGACTAACTGTTGTTTAATTGATTTTAAGGGAATGTTAGCTAATGGCTTTGAAATTGGTAACGCCGAAGTAGAATCTCCTAGATCTATCCAAACCGCTACCGCCCAAATGTCTCAAATTATTGCCAACGTAGCTTCTAGCCAATACGGCGGCTGCTCTTCTGATCGGACCGACGAATTACTTGCTCCTTATGCAGAATTAAACTACCAAAAGCATCTTTCAGAAGCGGCTGAGTGGGTAACGGCTGATAAACGAGAAGAATTTGCTCGAACTAAAACTAAAAAAGATATCTATGATGCCATGCAGGCATTGGAATATGAAGTAAACACCTTGTTCTCGTCAAACGGGCAAACCCCATTTACCACCGTGGGCTTTGGCTTAGGGACATCGTGGATTGAAAAGGAAATCCAAAAGGCAATCTTGCAAGTGCGGATTAAAGGACTAGGCAAGCAACACCGGACCGCCATTTTTCCGAAATTGGTGTTTACTCTTAAGCGGGGAGTCAACCTAGATCCAACTGATCCAAATTATGATGTGAAGGAATTAGCGGTCAAGTGTGCTACTAAACGAATGTATCCTGACGTTTTGATGTACGACAAGATTGTAGAATTGACAGGGAGCTTTAAGGCTCCTATGGGTTGTCGGAGTTTTTTACAGGGCTGGAAAAATGAACAGGGAGAAGAAGTAAATAGTGGCCGTATGAATCTAGGGGTCGTGACGATTAATTTACCTCGGATTGCGTTACAGGCTCAGGGGGATGAGTCACTATTTTGGGAAATTCTGGACGATAAATTGGCCCTAACTAAAAAAGCCTTACTATTTAGGATTGAACGCTGTAAAGAGGCCCAACCGGTGAATGCGCCAACGTTGTACAAGAATGGTGCTTTCGGAGTGCGCTTAAAGGACACTGATTCTGTAGATGAACTATTTAAGAACAGCAGGGCCACCATTTCACTAGGGTATATCGGTCTTTACGAAGTGGGAACCGCCTTTTTTGGTCCTAATTGGGAAACTAATCAAGCGGCTCATGATTTTACGGTCGCTATCGTAAAATACCTCCACGATGCTTGCGTTGCCTGGGAAGAAGAATATGGTTATCACTTTAGTGTGTATTCCACTCCGGCTGAATCCTTGACTGATACTTTTTGTGAGGACGATATTGAAAAATTTGGGCGGATCAAAGATATTACGGATAAAGAATACTACACCAACAGTTTTCACTACGATGTTCGTAAAAATCCGACTCCGTTTGAAAAATTAACCTTTGAAGAAGACTATCCTAAGTACGCTTCTGGAGGATTCATCCACTACTGTGAATATCCAAACCTTAAACAAAATCCGGCGGCTTTAGAAGCCGTTTGGACTTGGGCTTACGATCACGTAGGCTATTTGGGAACTAATGCTTCCATTGATCACTGTTATCAATGCGGATTCGACGGAGATTTCAAACCCACCGCGCGTGGCTTTGAGTGTCCCCAATGTGGCAACCGGGATCCTAAAACCTGTGACGTGGTCAAACGGACCTGCGGTTACTTGGGTAACCCAATGATTAGACCGATGGTAAAGGGCAGACATAAAGAAATTGCTTCTCGGGTGAAAAACATGAAATTGGGGGCTTTAAATGATGACTAATAGTCCTAAACGGCTTCCCAACAACCCGCAACCACAACAATGGTTAGCTGCAGAGCGGAGCCGTAATTATATTGCTGACTACAAGCCCTTCAATATGGTGGATGGTGAGGGGATTCGGTGTAGCTTATATGTCTCTGGTTGTTTATTTAATTGTCCAGGCTGTTACAACAAAGCCGCACAAAATTTTCATTATGGCCGGCCATACACACAAGAATTAGAGGATCAAATTATCACAGATCTCAGTCAAAGCTACGTTCAGGGCTTAACTCTCTTAGGGGGAGAGCCCTTTTTGAATACACAGGTGAGCTTACGACTATGCAAACGAATTCGTAAGGAATTTGGCCATGATAAAGATATCTGGTCGTGGACTGGATATAAATGGGATGAGTTAATGCAAGAATCCATCGACAAATTGGAGCTACTAAGTTATCTAGATATTTTAGTTGATGGCCGATTTATGGAAGACTTGAAAGATTTGACCTTACAATTTCGTGGCAGTAGTAACCAAAGAATTATTGACGTCCCTAAGTCCTTGCAACAAGATCAAGTGGTGATCTGGGATAAATTAATTCGGTAAAGGAGTTTAAAATGAGCAGTTTAATCATTGATGATTTGCACGTTGCAGTTGCTGGGGAAGAGATTTTAACGGGAGTGAATCTCCAAATTAACTCTGGAGAAGTCCACGCCCTAATGGGGCCGAATGGTACCGGTAAATCGACGCTGTCAGAGACTATTATGGGCAATCCGCGTTATGAAATTACTGCCGGTAAATTAATTTTTAATGGGGAAGATATTACCCAATTAACGGTGGATGAACGGGCCCAACGTGGTGTTTTTTTAGCGATGCAATATCCTATGGAGGTTGCTGGAATTTCTAATGCTGATTTTATTCATGCGGCGTTGAACGCTCAAAATAACGGCCAAGCAGTACCAGTATTGCCCTTTTTACAGAAGCTTAAACAAACCATACAGTTTTTAGAAATTGATCCGCAAGTTGCTGAACGGGGACTCAATGCTGACTTTTCTGGTGGAGAGAAAAAGCGTAATGAAATTTTGCAGTTAATGATGTTAAAGCCTAGTTTAGCTATTTTAGATGAAATTGATTCCGGGCTAGATATTGATGCTCTCAAAATTGTGGCTAAGGGAATTAATGCAATGCGCGATGATAATTTCAGCGCGTTGATGGTGACCCATTACCAACGATTATTAAATTATGTAGTGCCGGACGTAGTCCACATCATGATGAACGGTCATATCGTAGCAACTGGTGGTCCGGAATTAGCCACCCAATTAGAAGCGACCGGCTACTCTCAATTGGCAGAAGCTGGTGACAATCATTGAAAAATTCAACGCTGAAAAATTACCCCCGAATGATGGGCTTTAAGTATGATCCCGCTGATTTTATTTGGGCAGTGACCGAGCCGTTATGCTGGGACTGGAATGTGACTGAAGCCAATTTGACGAAATTTACGCAGTTGGGCGGAACTATCAAGCAAATCCAGCGTCATAACCTAACGGACTGGCAGAGAGAACAATTAGCGAGGTTGACTACCCAACCAGATCAGTTCGTAGCCGATCAATTAGTTAAAGCTTGGCAGGGGCTAGCAATTACCTTGCCAGCCAACGTTGAACTTAACGAGCCTTTACAGCTTAAAATTAATGTCGACTCAGCCGCTACACCATTGATTGTCTTACTCAACATAGGCGCGAATAGTCGACTAAATCTTACTACTGACTTTCATTTCACTGCTGAGACACCACAAAGTAGCATCGTATTTGCTGGTGAAGTGGCCGGTCAACTAGACTGTCGAACTGAATGGCATGCTGAACAATCAGGAAACCATTTACTGTTAGGTGAGTTAGCGGTGCAACAATCTGCTAGGTGTAGTTGGACGGTTATTCCTAGGTTACGGGGAAAGTTACTAGGCAATTTAAAAATTAAATTAGCGCAGCCCGGGGCCAGTGGTTACTTTTATGCTGGTAGTTTAGCTCGTCAAGATGATCAATTTAATTTACAGACCCAAATTCAACATTTTGCGCCTCACACTTTTAGTCGAATTAAAATGCGCGGGGTGTTATTTGATAACGCTAAGATGAACTTCACTAGTGTAGGCCAAATTGAACACGGTGCTCACGGAGCTAATGCGGACCAAGAAAATCGGCTATTAACTGCTGGTCCAGAGGTGCTAGGAAGTGCCAATCCGATGTTATTAATTGATGAAAATGACGTGCAAGCTGGCCACGCTGCTAGTATTGGGCAGTACGATGAAGAACAATTATACTATTTGCAAAGTCGGGGATTACCGCTATTCTTAGCTGAACAAATTTTAATTAACACTTTTATGCAACCAGTATTAGAAGGGGGAGTTGTTAAATGACCAATTATCAACCAGTAGCTTACTTAGACAATGCGGCTACCACCCCGATGCCTGATGAAGTGTTAACGACCGTGACTAATTATTACCAGTTTCAAAAAGTAAACGTTCACCGTGGGATGTATGGTTTAGCGCACCAGGTGACTAGTCAATACGAAGCGGTTAGGGAACAAGTTAAAAATTTTATTCATGCGACTAATTCAGCAGAGATCGTCTTTACCAGTGGTACCACCGATAGTTTAAACATGGTGGCAGCTGGATACGCCCGGCAAGTATTACAGCCCGGAGATGAAATCATGGTGAGTTTAATGGAGCATCATTCTAACCTGGTCCCCTGGCAGCAAGTAGCTCAGCAAACTGGTGCGCAATTGAAGTATTTAAACGTTACCGTTGACGGCCAAATTGATATTAAGCAATTGAGACAGCAGCTGACAGATCATACTAAAATTGTGGCATTAACCCTAGTTTCCAACGTTTTAGGGACCAAATTAGAGTTAGCCCCAGTGGCTGAATTGGTCCACCAACATGGTGGTATTTTAGTGGCTGACGCTGCTCAGGTGGCGGGACATTTACCCATTGATGTCCAGGCGTTAGGAGCAGACTTTTTAGCTTTTTCTGGTCATAAAATGTTTGGTCCGACTGGTATCGGGGTATTATACGGTCGGCAATCCTTATTAGAACAACTTCGGCCAGTGCGGTTTGGCGGGGAGATGATTCAAGAGGTGACTCAACAGGACGCTACTTGGCAGCCATTACCGTTAAGGTTAGAAGCTGGTACCCCCAATATTGCGGGGGTACTAGGGTTGGGAGCAGCGGTTAACTATTTGCAACGTTTAGGTTTTACTGCTATTCAAGCTCACGAACAAAAGTTAATGCGCCGGTTAATGGCGGGCCTGCAGTCTCATTTTCCGATTCAAATTTATGGCTCGCAAGTGGCTGGTGACCACCACGGGGCTGTAAGTTTTAATTTTAAACAGATTCACGCCCACGATGTAGCCACGATTTTAGACGCTGCCAACGTAGCAGTGCGCGCCGGGCAAATGTGTGCGGCCCCGTTAATGCAAGCTTTGCAAACGGATAGTGTGGTACGTGCCAGTATTTCTGCGGCTACCACTAGCGCCGAAGTGGATCGCTTTTTAGCCGCTTTAGATCAAGTGGAGGGCTTATTATTATGAATGAGATTGAACAACTCTACCAAAAAATTATTTTAACCCACGCTAATTATCCGGTCGGCTTCAGTGAATTAGTTGATTATGATTTTAAATGCCATTTAAAAAATCCTGACTGTGGGGATGATTTAACCGTTTACGGCAAATGGGATGGAGATGGTCAGCGGCTAGCTGAAATTAGTTTTACTGGAGATGGCTGTATCATCAGTAAGGCATCTGCCAGTATGATGGTGAGCCTATTGCAAGGTAAAACAGTAATGGAGATTGCCGATGTATGGACCGCTTTTCAAAAACTGGTGCTGGCTCAACCAACCGCAACCGAGAGCTTAGGAGACCTAGTGGCGTTTGCAACGTTGCATAATTTTCCTACGCGGGTGCGATGTGGTACTTTAGCTTGGCATGCGCTTCAAACTGGCATCCAAGAAGGGAGGTCCGAAAATGACTGATCAATCACAACTAAACGATCAAAATTTAACCGATGAACGGGGACCTATGGCTGATACTACCCCGGTTTTTTCTACGGGGGCTGGGATTAATGAAGCAACTATTAGAACTATTTCGGCAGTTAAGCAAGAACCGCAATGGATGTTAGACTTACGACTACAGGCGTACCAACTCTATTTACAAATGCCGATGCCTAAATACGGCCCGGATTTATCTAATTTAAACCTGGATCAGATTCAATATTTTCAGCGGGCTACTGATCACGTTGCCCGTGATTGGGAAGATGTACCGGATGAGATCAAGGAAACCTTTGAACTGATCGGGGTGCCAGAAGCCGAACGTAAATATTTGGCGGGCTCGGGAGCGCAATATGAATCAGAAGCGGTTTATAGTAATTTAAAACGGGAATTGGCGGAACAGGGAATTTTATTTATGGATACCGATACGGCGCTTCAACGACATCCAGAACTAGTGCGGCAGTACTTTGGCCAACTAATTGCGGCAACCGATAATAAGTTTGCGGCATTAAATACAGCTGTGTGGTCGGGCGGTACTTTCTTGTATGTTCCTGCTAACGTTCACGCTGATATTCCCATTCAAAGTTATTTTCGCATCAATGCTGGTCGGACTGGTCAGTTTGAACGAACGTTAATTATTGTGGAAGCGGGGGCGAGTGTAAACTACGTTGAGGGATGCACGGCGCCCAATTATTCCGAAGATAGTTTGCATGCCGCGGTAGTGGAAGTATTTGTGAAGCCGGGAGGCTATTGTCGTTATACCACCATTCAAAATTGGTCCACTAACGTTTATAGTTTAGAAACCAAGCGCGCTCAAGCAGAAGCCGGAGCTACGATGGAATGGATTGACGGTAATTTAGGCTCTAAGGTTACCATGAAATATCCCAGTGTTTATTTGGTGGGAGAACACGCGACCGGGTTGATGTTATCGATTGCAGCTGCCGGAAATTCAATGCACCAAGATACCGGTGCTAAAATGATTCATTTGGCTCCTAATACTAGTAGTAGCATCGTTTCCAAGGCAATTTGCCATGGTGGGGGACGAGCTGACTATCGTGGGTTGATTAAATTTACCAAGGAGGCGCACCATGCTAAATCTCACGTGGAATGTGATACGATTTTGCTAGATGATCAAAGTGCTAGTGACACGTTTCCGGTTAATGATATCGATGTCAACGACGGAACGATTGAACATGAAGCCCACGTATCTAAAATTTCGGCGGAGCAACTTTATTATTTACAGAGTCGGGGATTAGACGAAAAAAGTGCCGCCCAATTAATTGTGATGGGCTTTTTAGAGCCGTTCACCAAACAACTTCCCATGGAATACGCCGTGGAACTAGACCGGCTGATTAAATATCAAATGGATGGCAGTATTGGATAATAAAAAGGATAACCACCCTTAATTAGGGCGATTATCTTTTTTATTATTAGATTTATTTAGCAGCCACCGTTTAAAATAATCCGATGCAAAACCAATTACTACGATTCCTAAAACCATGGAAGCAAATAATTGCAGGCTAAAGATTAGCCAATTATGAATCATTAGGTTGGAAATAATCAGCATGGTGGTTCCCCAAGCAATTAGCCAAGCCGGAACAATGGTAAATGGCAAAATAGTCCCCTGCAAAAATAAGACAATAAACGTTAAGATGCCAAATATAATTGCAGATGGCCATACCTGAGCTAACCAGGCATTGAGCAGCAACCAATGAGCTAATAGCCCCCACAAAATTCCTAAGGCAAAGCTTAGCAAGATATTACCGGTTTTATCCTTAGGAAAGCCGGCTCCAAAAAAATACGAAACTGCGATAAAAGCAGCGGAACCCATCCATAAGTTAAACCCACTCATAATTAAACAGTACACCGTAGTAAATAGTCCCACCCCGATGGCGTCGATCCAAACTACTTTAGGAATTTTCATCACTCATAACCTCATTTTCATAATTCGTTTGGTGCGAGGTTATCAGTATATTATTAAGCGAATCGGTTCGTCAAACCTATTTAGTAAAACGGATTACGATTCTTAAAATTAATTGTAGGAAGAGGGATAAAAGTAGGGCAAAGCCTAACAAAATTGCCCAACTCCAGCCTAAATAATTTAGCCAAACTAGCCAAATTCCTTGAGGGCTAATCAAGGTCAACACTAACGTTCCGATTACTAAAACAGTCCCCCAAAGCCAAGCTCCGGCACCGGTATTTTGCAAATCAGCAGGACTTAAATCAAAGCCGCCCCAGCTAATATTGGTAGCTAAAATCATGAATAATAGGATGTGCCACCATTTATCGATTCTTAGATCAGGGCTGGCCGCCAATTGGCCACTACTTAAGTTTATCCCCCAGATCATCAAGCCGTGCATTAAGTTGGGAACTAACCAAAAGCCCAATCCAGCTAATGCTAATGAGCAGCCTACTACAGGTGCTAAGCCGATGAAAAAATTACCGAGCTGTTGGTATTTACTTTGCTGGTTCCAAGAGTGGCGGACGTAACCTAAAGTTTGCTGGTCGGCGGAAGGAAACTGAAGTAACTTAACGGCATCAATCTGATGACGAAAGATAAGGGCGGTTATTAAATGACTAGCTTCATGAATCATGATACCTAAGCCACCCAACCAGACCTGACTATTAGGACCGTAGTAAGTGACCAGTATTTTTTTGGTCTGACGATTTAACCATGATAATGCCCCCGTAAAGGCTAGTGGGATGATAACCAGATTCAAAGCTACTATTATTGCATTGTGTCCAAGTAAGGTAAGGTTAATAGCTATTTCTCCTCTAAGTCAGTGAAGGTACCGTGAACCAAGGTTTTCATATCAGTAGCATTGAGTTGAACTGACCGGCCAATTTGACCGGAAGAAACGATGATTTCACCCTGTTCTTCGGCCCGGGTATCGATGTAAATGGGATATTTATATTTTTCCCAAATCCCAATTGGAGTGTTGGCACCATGTTCGTAGCCGGTGGTTTTTAAGAGATCTTTTAAAGGCACCATAGACACTTTTTTGTTACCAGATGCTTTGGCTAATTTTTTTTCGTCCAAATGAGTATTGATGGGCACCACACCGACAACAGGGCCGGTCGTTTTACCAGTTAAGACCAAAGTTTTGTAGATATGGCCTTCGTCGTAGCCGGTATGGGAAACATCTAACTGAGCAACATCGTTTTTTTGATAGGTAGGGAAAATAATTTGTTGATAATTAATTTTATTTTTATCTAGAATTTGTTCTACTAAAGTTTTATGGATTTTTTTATCCTTTTTTTTAGACATGCCAAGTCCTCCTAGTCGTTTTGTTATCTACCTATTATAGTTATTGAATTCCGTTTAGGAAAGGGAGGATTGTTTTTTTGGGTGGTATTCCGGGTTACTTCTGGTATACTATTCTAGTGATAGTGTCAACGAATGGAAAAGAATAGGAGCAATCATGGCTGATTTAGTTTATCGAAAAATCTTGGCCGATTTGAAACAACGAATTCAAAATGATGAATTTCCAACCCAAAAACTACCGGATGAACGGAGTTTGATGGTGGAATACGATGTTAGTCGTAGCACGGTTAAGCGAGCCTTAAATATTATGGCTAATCAGGGAATCATTTTTAAAAAACGAGGATCAGGAACGTTTATTAATCCGTTGTACCAAAAAAACCAAACTATATTTCAATATGAAGGCTCTAACCTAGGGGTTACTGACAGTTTTAAGAGTGACGGCAAAATCCCTAGTATCAAGTTACTAGAATTTCGGGTAATTCCGGCAAATGAAGAATTGCAGACCGAACTCTTCTTGAATCCAGGAGATTTTGTTTATGAAATTAAACGATTACGGTCCTTTGACGACCAACCGTTTATGATTGAACTAGGGTATATTCCCATCAAGGTAGCACCGGGCCTGTCAGTGGAAACTGTTGAGGGTTCTATTTTTAACTTTTTGGAAGGTTCAACTGGTAAAACGGTTACTAAATCGTTCATGACGATTGCGGCAGCACCTTCAACACCAGAAGATCAAGAGCTATTGAATTTGAAACCAGTGGAACCAGTCGGTATCATGGAAGGGATTTTCTTCTTAGATGACGGAACTCCGTTTGAAGTTTCCAATATGCGCTTGCATTATAAATACTTAAATTACAATACGTTTGTCAACTTAGACGAAAACGGCTAAAAAATCCATCAAATTTGATGGATTTTTTTGTTGAATTAAATTTATTTTTTTAATTTCAGTTTAATTTTTCTCCTGTAAACTGCAGATCAATTGGTGGACTAATATGGCGAAACAGTCCATAATTGGGGTGTTCAGTGAGTATTTTACAGCTTTGGATAATTGGACCGTATCAATTTATAAAAAGGTTGACTTTTATCAAAAAACGATTAAGATAGGGGTTGTAAAATATTCAAAGGACATTTGAGTTTTACGAACATTCTTGTAACTTTAAATTTGGACATTTATGAAGGAGTGTTAATTGATGGCAGATTACGATTCAAAAGAATATTTAGAACTTGTTGACAAGTACTGGAACGCTGCTAACTACGTATCAGTTGGTCAATTGTTCTTACGTAACAACCCATTGTTGAAGACCGCGCTTAAACCAGAAGACGTTAAGGTTAAGCCTATTGGACACTGGGGAACTATTGCATCTCAAACTTTCATTTACGCACATTTAAACCGTGCTATTAAGAAGTATGATTTGAACATGTTCTATATTGAAGGTTCTGGTCACGGTGGACAAGTTATGGTATCTAACTCATACCTTGACGGTTCATACACTGAAATTTACCCTAACATCACTCAAGATGAAGAAGGTATGGCTAAGTTATTCAAACAATTCTCATTCCCAGGCGGAATTGCTTCTCATGCTGCTCCTGAAACTCCAGGTTCAATGCATGAAGGTGGCGAACTTGGTTACTCAATTTCTCATGGTACTGGTGCTATCTTTGATAACCCAGACGTTATTGCCGCTGTTGAAGTTGGTGATGGGGAAGCTGAATCAGGTCCATTAGCTGCTTCATGGTTCTCAGACAAATTTATTAACCCAGTTAAAGATGGTGCTGTATTGCCTATCCTTAACTTGAATGGTTTCAAGATTTCTAACCCAACTATTCTTTCACGAATGAGTGACGAAGAACTTACTAAGTACTTCGAAGGTATGGGCTGGAAGCCATACTTCGTTGAAACTGGTGATGGTCTTGATAACTGGAACAACCATATGCCAATGCACGAAAAGATGGCTAAGACTATGGATACTGTTATCGAAGAAATCAAAGCTATTCAAAAGAATGCTCGTGAAAACGAAACTGCAGAAACTGCAACTCTTCCTGTATGGCCAATGATCATCGTTCGTTCACCTAAGGGTTGGACTGGTCCTGTTCTTGATGATAATGGTGACCCTATCGAAGGCTCATTCCGTGCTCACCAAGTTCCATTGAACCTTTCAGCTAATGATATGCAAGATGCAGATCAATTTGTTGAATGGATGAAGTCATACAAGCCAGAAGAATTATTCAACGAAGACGGTTCATTGAAGCAAGAAATTGCTGACACCACTCCTAAGGGTGACCAACGGATGGCTATGAACCCAATCACTAACGGTGGTATCCACCCAGAACCATTAAAACTTCCTGATTACAAGGAATTTGCTGTTGACATTAAGGAACACGGTGCTGAAGAAAAATCAGATATGATCGTTTGGTCAGAATGGTTAGGCGCTGTTACTAAGATGAACCCAGATTCATTCCGTTCATTTGGTCCTGATGAAACTAAGTCAAACCGTCTTTATGGCTTGCTTGCTGCTACTCCTCGTCAATGGATGGAAGATATCAACCTTCCTTATGACGAAGATGTTGCTCACTCAGGTCAATTAATCGATTCACAACTTTCAGAACATCAAGCTGAAGGTTGGTTGGAAGGTTATGTCTTGACTGGTCGTCACGGCTTCTTCTCAACTTACGAAGCCTTCGGACGAGTAGTTGACTCAATGTTGACTCAACACATGAAGTGGTTACGTAAAGCTTCAGAACAATCATGGCGTCATGATTACCCATCATTGAACTTTGTTAACACTTCAACTGTATTCCAACAAGATCACAATGGTTACACTCACCAAGATCCAGGTATGCTTACTCACATGGCTGAAAAGAAACCTGAACTTATCCGCGAATACTTACCAGCTGATGCTAACACCTTGTTAGCTGTTGGTAACACTGCATTCCAACTTCGCGAAACTATCAACTTGATCGTTACTTCAAAGCACCCACGTCCACAATGGTACTCAATTGAAGAAGCAACTAACTTGGTAAACAATGGTCTTGGCTACATTGATTGGGCATCTACTGATCAAGGTCAAAAACCTGATGTTGTTATCGCTGCTGCTGGTTCAGAACCTAACTTGGAAGCCCTTGCTGCTATTTCAATCTTGAACAAGAACTTCCCAGAAATGAAGATTCGTTACATCAACGTTGTTGACATTCTTAAATTACGTCGTCCAGATGTTGACCCTCGTGGTTTGACTGACGAAGAATTTGATACTTTGTTTACAACTGATGCCCCAGTCTTCTTCCTTTACCACGGCTTCGAAGATATGATTAAGTCAATCTTCTTCGATCGTCACAACCATAACCTACACGTTCATGGTTACCGTGAACAAGGTGATATTACTACTCCATTCGATATGCGAGTTCTTAACGAAATGGATCGTTTCCACGTTGCTGCTGATGTTGTTAATAACACTCCAGAATACAGCGTTAAGGGAATGAGCTTCATTCACGAAATGAACAACATGGTTGCTAAGCACAATGCCTACATCCGTGAAGAAGGTACCGACTTACCAGAAGTTGTAAACTGGAAGTGGGAACCACTTAACAAGTAATTTGATTACTTATTAAGCTAAAAAGCCAACCGCATTTGCGGTTGGCTTTTTTTGTGGTTAACTTGATGGCTCGAAACCTTTTGGAACGGGGGCCATTACAGTTTGCCATTGATGACTGAATAGCAGTGGGAAGACCACCTGCCAGGAATGTAACAGCATTGGTTGTTCAATATTATCGTTACTGTAAAGGGGATCGCCGATTAAAGAATGGCCACTAGCTGCCAAATGCACTCGGATTTGGTGAGTCCGACCGGTTTTTAGGTTAACTTGCAATAAGGAATTTCCAGCTTGTTCTTTTAGTACTTGATAATGAGTTAGAGCAGATTGAGCGTTGATTCCGTTCACCTTCCGTTTTCGTTTATCTTCCGGATCCCGGCCGATGGGCAAATCAATTGTGCCAGATTTAGGCAATCCAACTCCGTGGACCCAGGTTAAGTAAGTTCGCTCAATAATTTTATTACTAATTTGGCGGTTTAAAATAGGGACGGCTACGGGGTTTTTAGCGATGATCAGAGCTCCACTAGTTTCCATGTCCAGGCGGTGAACCATGTACGGCGCTTCACCTTTACTTGCCAAATAATTGGCAGCAAAGTTAAGGGTGCTGCCTAATTCTCCTGGTTGGTTAGGGTGAGTTTTTTCGCCACGGTGCTTATTTACAATTAAGAGGTCGTGGTCTTCATACACTACTTCAACAGTTCCGGCAGGATCAACGGTAATGGGGTGGGGCAGGTGGGTAAAATCAGATGTAACAAACTCTAACTGGATTTGGTCACCAGCGTGGACAATTGTGTTGACGGGATGATATTGATGATTAACTAACACCCGCTGATTGATCCGTAGTTGCCGGATTAAGTATTTAGGCAATAGCCATTCATCTGATAATAAGGTGCGAAGGCTTTGAGCGGTCACTGCAGAATCTAGTTGGCGGTGAAACAACCATTTGGTCATTATATTTCTCCCTTAAATAAAAAAAGAGACGCGGCTACAAGTAACCGAATCCCTGGTAATTATAATTACTTTTTGGCATCTTTAGGTAATTTAACGATTAAAACGTCACATTTAGCATTTCTGGACACAAAGCTAGTAACAGATCCCATGATAATTCGTTCAACGGCACTAAGTCCAGTAGAGGCAATCACGATGACGTCGGTATTGTGGTCTGCAGGGAATTCGTTGGCAATGATTGGCTTAGGATTACCAAAACGAATATGAATGTCAACATCATCAAGTCCTGCATCACGAGCGGTTTGTTCCATTTCGTGTAACTGTTCTTCGGTGTTTTCCGTTAATTTAAAAACTACGTCACCACTGACAGCTCCGCCGTATGTTTGGTTAAATTGATTGACTTCTAAAACATTCAAGATATCCAAATGGGCGTGGTTTTCTTTGGCAACTTCGATAGCTCGCTTTAGCAAATTAGCAGTTGCTTTGGAGCCGTCGACTGGAACTAAGACATTTTTGTATTGTTGATTCATGATTATCACCTCAACCTATACTTTGTTTTCTCTTTAATTTTACCATTCCTAGCCGCGGATGTAATCCCTGAGCGCTTAAAAATGTCTTTTACGAAAGATTGTTATCGCTTACAAAAAGTGCTATGATAAACTCATCAAAAATAAAGGGAGTCCTGTCAATGTATTACGTTTCAATGAAATCTAATGATATCCGTCGAAACCTAGCTACGGAAACTTACTTAATGAATGAGAAGAACTTTGACGAGCCATTGCTTCTGTTCTACATCGAAGGACCTTGTATTATTGTAGGGCGCAACCAAAATACGCTTGAAGAAGTTAACAAGCAGTATGTGGATGAAAATAACATTGTAGTTACCCGCCGCTTATCAGGTGGGGGAGCTGTCTATCAAGACTTAGGCAACTTGTGCTTTAGTTTTGTGGTGGATAGTGATAGTAAGGAATTTGGTGACTTTAAGTCATTTGTCCAACCAATTGTGGACGCTTTACATGATATGGGCGCAACGTCTGCAGAAGTTAGTGGCCGTAACGATATTTTAATCGATGGCAAGAAGTTCTCTGGTAATGCCATGTACACCAAACACGGCAAGACTTTCTCCCATGGCACTTTGATGTTGGACGTTGATTTGTCTGTAGTAGGCAAAGCTCTAACCGTTCCTGAAGACAAAATTAAGTCCAAAGGAATTAAGTCCGTCCGGTCACGGGTAACTAACCTCAAACCATATCTTAATAGTGAATATCAAAACATCACCACCCCAGAATTCCGAGACATTCTATTGAAGGAATTATTCCACGTGGACGATCTTCAAGAAATTGCTGACAGGGAATATCAATTAACTGATGAAGATAACGCCGCTATTGATAAGATTTTTGATGACCTTTATAATAATTGGGACTGGGTTTACGGTAATTCACCAGAATTTTCAGTGAAAAAACGTCAGCACTTTACCAACGGAACGATTGATGCTCGTTTACAAATTGACGATGGTAAAATTCAAAACGTGGTCTTTTTCGGTGATTACTTTGGCCCTAAAGACGCTACTGAACTAGCCGACAAACTCAAAGGGGTCCGATTTGATCGCCAAAGTGTAGCGGAAGCTTTAGCAGATGTTGACTTGAATCAATACTTTGCTGGTATTTCAGAAGATGACTTTCTCTCTATGCTTTTCTAAACTAAGAAAATACGTTAAGATAATTAATAACCTTAAGATAAATTCTAACCTAGAATTTATCTTTTTATTTTGGAGGATAAGATGCAAGAGCAAAGCAAACGAGTAATTAGTTTGGCCATTGTGACCTTAATTGTGTATTTGGGAGTAATGGCGTTGACATTAATTCCAGCGGTAAAATTGGTGAAGGCAGTTCCTCAAGGTGAATTTTTGCAAACCGTTATTACAGCGATTGGTTTGTATGCAGTAACCATTATTTTAGCTGCTTTGCGGTTGCGTTTAGGCTATTATTTGATGGCGGCCGTGGTGGCGATTTATGGAATTGGCTTAATTGGAGTTTTTATTACGATGATTACCGGAGCCACTGGATTATTAACCGTGAGGGTTTTGATCGGTTCGGTGGCGGCTTTTGGTATCGTACTTAGCGTTAATTGGTTTATGCAGGTCTTCAAACTCCGCCGCCTTTACATTAATCACCGGATTGAACAGGTGACAGCTCACCAACGAGGTAAACAAAAATGAAACAAAATATTGCAGATTTAATTGATCAAATTAATAATGAAAAAATCACCGTCAAAGTTTTTGAAACAACAATGGCAAAACTTAAAAAGGATGTTGCCAAGACTATGCAACCACTCTATGATTTTGTCAGCGACCAAATTGGCAAGAATCAGCTAGGTGGTGCTCAATTGTTAGTGGGGGAAGCTTTAGCAATCAGAGTAGAAACTAACGTTGTAAACTTACCACTAGACGAACCAGCTCGAATTGAGAAGTTTATGAGTGATGAAGAAGAGGCTGGCGTTAACGTTTATTTGGTCGCGGTAGGCGAAAAGGTTAATCAATCGGGACTACGAATTGATGTAGTTGCTAACGCTGATGAGTTTCATGAGCATTTAACTAATTACGAAACTGAAATGAATGATTGGGTTCAGGCTAAAATTGATGCAGTAGAAGGAAATACTGAAGATTAGTAGTTTGAAGATGCTTATAAACGTGTTATAATATTTTTATGCGATGAGTCGAGCTATCACGCAACTTCGGTTGTTCGCGCAAGCGATTTAAGTGATTTTTCGAGCGGGACACATATCTACCGTATTGTAGGTGTCTGATTAGTTGAGGTTGTGGAGCTTCACTAGTCCATTCTTAGTTGAATGCCGCAAAAAGGCGTGCCTTTAGGCACGCCTTTTTTATTTATATTTAATGCCAAAAACTAGCAATGATTATTGTCATTGCTAGTTTTTTAATTTCAGAAGATGCAACACTATAGAAATTTGCTATGCTCAACTTATTTTTTCTTTACTTAACAAAAAAAACAATTAATAGTGACCTTTTATAGATCGGACTATTAATTGTTTTTTGCTGTTTTTAATGCTCAAGAATAATTCGGGTTGAGTATTATATTATTTTAAGTTAGTTACTGGGCGTGAAAAACCAACTACGTGCCACCATGGTGAGTAAACTCGTTCAGTAATCACACCGCGGTTTTGGGCGTCGATCATTCTACCGTTACCGATGTACATCCCAACGTGGCTAATACTATGCTTGCTGTAACCAAAGTAGACTAAATCGCCTTTTTGAACTTTGTTTTTAGAAACCTTTTTAGTTCCATTGTATTGAGCTTGTGCGGTACGAGGTAAGGTCTTCTTGATTGATTTCTTGTAAACGTATTTAGTGAACCCTGAACAATCAAAGTAACTAGGACCTACGGCACCATAAACATATGGCTTGCCAAGTTGCTTTTTAGCGGTTTTATAAACAGCTGAGTATTGTTTGGTTGCTGCACTAGCATTATCAGCCTGGCTGAAATTCATTGCACCGAAGAAGCTAAGGACAAATGCAAAAATCATAAGTGGTTTGAATAAGAATGAAAGACTGTCGGTTTTGATAATAAACTCTCCTTAAAATGTTGTTTTCGTTTTTTTATTGGACTTTAACTAATTCTTTATTGGCACTGACGTACTTACCATTGCTTAATTGGAAACGGTAGGCACCGTGACTTGATCTAGCAATTTTAGTAACCTTTAGGGTCTTGCCAGCTTTAACTGAGGCAACTTTACCAGTTAGATTAGCGGTTTTGTATTCATTGATCCTGTGTAAAGTTTTAATAGTCTTGCTAGCAGGAACGCTCTTGTAGTAGCTAGCTTTGGTAGTTGTGTACCAAGACTTAACTACTGAAGGGTTGATTGCTTTACTTAAATCAACCGTGTTAGCGGTGATTCCACCAATACGACCTTTAGAAGTGTATTGCCATAAGTCGGCTTTTACAGTTGAAGGCTTGTTGGAGTAGTTGGCAATCCAGGAGCCATCAAACTTAGAGAAGTTAATCTTGTATTGGTTAACGAAGCTTTCGTAAGTGTAGTAAATCAATGGTTTTTTGGTTAACTTACGCATGGTTGAATACCAGGCGTTAACGTATGATTGTTCGCTACCCTTACCTTTACGGTGTTCGTTGTCTAATACGAAGAACTTAGCATGACTGTTAGTCCGTTTGTAGAAGTCTTTAGCTTCCTTTTTGGCATCAGCTACACTACTAAATTCAGTGTAATCATATTGGCCAAATGGAACGCCGTATTTGTAAGCTGCTTTAGCATTAATATCTTTTTGAGTATCGATTCTAAAGTCGGCATCTCCGGTATTACCGTGTTGAACCCGGATAATAGCTAGCTGCATTTCTTTAGAAGCTTTCTTCCAATTGATCGTACCTTGATATTGAGAAACATCTGCGATTTTAGTTTTGCTTGCTAGCGCTGTTGTGCTAACAGTGAAGGCGGCTAATAAGCCAAGTGCTGCGCTCATAATTTTTTGAGTCGTTTTTTTCATGAAAGTAAATCCTCCTTGAATGTACAAATGCCATTATAGGGATTCAATGCTACTACAACTTCTCATAAACTTTGCAAGTATATTAAGATATGTGACAGTTAGGTAACAAAAAAGGCTGCTAGCCTTTGAAATAGGCATTTAGCAACCGGGAACTTGTGAAAAATTAAATTGTTTAGTCATTATTTTTGGCGGAGGTGATGATCTTGACGGCAAACCGGTAAAGTAATCCAACTGCCAAACTAATTACCAAAGAAGAAATAACCATATTGTGGGCGACAATTGGAATCGCTGTAGAAGCAAAACCTAATAAGGCAAATAACGACAACCATAGAAGGGCCCCCTTAGCGTTATCCTTGGTGAAATCATGGTAGTTCATCTTGTTATAACCAGCTAGCATTGGAATTAGATTGCCAACCGCCGGAATTAAATTACCGCTGATTACTGCCTCGTTTTGATCCCGATTAAAGTAACTTTCGGTTTTGGAATTTTTTAGTTTTTTAGCGGCTCGTTTATTATGCCGGGCCAAAAAATATTTTAGTTGGTTACCACAAAAAGCTGCTAGGCTACCGACTAGAATGACGAGCCAAATATTTAAGCGTCCTGTACTAGCAATAGTGCCACACAAAAAAATTAACATATCACTAGGCAGCCAGGCTAAAAAGATAAAGGCACACCCTAAAAAAATAATAAGGAAGAAGACGGAATAACTATGCCAACCTCCCACAGCCACGGCAGCTTTAATGGTACTATCTAACGTTGTTGAAATATTTTTAAACGTTAAATAAAAGGATTCCGGATTCATGGACAACGGCCTCCACTTGAATAGGTTAGTTTTTATTTTAGCATAATGTATTAAGAAAGAACCAATATCACGCTAAAAGCTACTATATTAACTGACTTTAGAGGGTTGGTACGATACAATGTTAGCGGTGATAAATTTCAAATAGAGTGGAGTAAAAAATGGTTAACACAAGTACGTCCAAAACTAAAAAACGGACCAAATTTAATTACTATTTATGGGCAACGTTAGTCCCAATTGGTTTATTAGCAATAATATTGAGTATTTTGCAAATCGCCCCATTTGGCGGCAAAAGTTTACTGATCAGTGATTTGGCAACCCAATACTTGCCATTCTTTGCTGATCTAAGAAGTCAGCTACTACATCATTCAATAAGTAGTTATTCATTTTTGGTTTCAATTGGTGATGGTATGTTGCCAATTTACACTTATTACTTGATGAGTCCGTTGAACTTGATTATTGTATTTTTCTCCAAGGCACAATTACCGCTGGCGATTAACATCATAATTAGTTGCAAAATTATTTTGAGCAGTATTTCCATGAGTTGGTTTTTACAACGCAAGTACCAGTCAACTAGTTTGGTTGGAGTAGCTGGTGGAATTGCTTATGGTTTTTGTAGTTTCGTAGCTATGTATTTTTATGATTTGATGTGGCTAGATGCCTTGATCGGGTTACCCATCATAATTTGGGGCTTAGAACGGTTGGTCAAGTACCAAAAAAGTTGGTTATACACCTTCGCTTTAGCCTTTACTATCATTATTAATTATTATATGGGTTACATAATCTGTGTTTTTGCGGTTATTTATTTAGTTTATTTACTAATAAAACAACGTCCGCAAAATATTAATTGGACTAACTACCTTAGATCAGTTCGTCCGGTTATTTTTCGATTTATTTGGTTTTCTTTGTTAGCGGGGCTGCTAAGCGGATTTATGTTATTGCCTACGGTATTAGCAATGCTCTCAACTGGCAAAGGGGTCTTTTCTTGGTGGAGCTTCATTCCATTTCCAGCGTTTGGACCAAGTTCGTTGGTAAATTTAGGGGTGGGAGCTTCTAACTTTGACGGCCGGTTATTGCACGGTCCTAGTATTTTTTCTGGATCATTCTTTTTAATCGGAGCGATTGTTTATTTCCGGTCTTCTCGAATTACCAAACCTAACAAACGTGCTGCTGGCTGGCTATTATTGGCTATATTACTAGGCATGGGTATTGAAACGTTCAATACGATTTGGCATATGTTTCAACAACCAGCCGGTTTTCCGTTTAGAATGGTTTATCTGTTCAGTTTTGCAGTAATCATGTTAACTTATGAGGGTTATTTGCAAGGGATGTTTGCTGAAAAGCAAGTTCTGATCAAAACAGCAGTGTTAATTATGGTACTCATATTAATTGGCTATGCAGTGGCTAACTTTACAGCTAATCAGCAAGATTTAAATCAATTACTAACTTACCAATACTTTGTAAGTAACTGGAATATTATTTTTGCGGCAGCCTTTTTGCTAGCTACCGTAATGGTGATTGGCACTGGTAAAAATCATTATCAACTATCACAGTATTTGATCTTATTATTGGTTAGTGTGGAAATGGGATTTAACTTCTTAGAGGCTAATTGGACCATGCCTTTGGTGCAAACTAAGCAGTATTCACAGGCATTCCAACGGTCGGAAGATCAGTTTAGTAAGCTAAATGACAAGCAATTTTACCGCAGTACCGTTTATAATCTGGATTTACGAAAATCATTTCCGGTGGATTACAATGGGTATAATGATTCCTTAATCTTTGGTTATCGGGGAATTAATTCCTATAGTTCAACCCTCAATTCTAATACTCGGCACGTGCTGAATAGCCTAGGGTTTGATAGTCGTAACGTTAGACGAATTGGCTCAATGGGGGCGACTCCAGTCGCTCAACAATTATTAGGGTTGAAGTATGACGTGGTTATTGATGGTAACCGTAGTAAAGCCGTGGTTAACCAACAAACTAGTGGGCTAGGGTTTATGACTAACAAGCAGATTGAAGATATTCATTTCAATGCTAATCAACCATTTTATAATTTGAATTCTTTGGTGAATGCGGAAGTTGGTAGATCGGAAAATCCGTTTGTGTTGGATCGAATAGTTAAAACAAAGCAGACAAAGCATAATGATCGTTTCCAATATCGGTTAACGGTAAAATCCCAGTTAACTGGGCAGCAGTACCTCTACGTTCCTCAGGTTCGATTAGCTGATACTGAAGTTAAGATTAACGGCAAAGCCATAGATCCAACTTTGCAGGGATTAGGAACTCAAATTATTAAGATTAACCAGGTTACTAAGGGACAGACAACGGATATTGAAATTGATTCTAAACAACCAATTTATGATTTGTCCCAATCAGTAGCTAGCTTTGACCAATCCAGATTTGACAAAGTGTATCAAGATTTAAATCAGCATGCTTTAAAGGTGGAACATGCAGATCAACTAACTAGTCAGGGCAGTCACTTTAAAGGTGAGGTAAATGTTTCAGCAGCCAAACCAATTTTATTGGTGAGTCTACCATATAATGATGGCTGGCAGGTACGATCAGATGGTAAACGGGCTGCTACTGTAAAGGTGGCAGATGGTCTCTTGGGAGTGAAGCTGACTCCTGGTAAACACCAGTTACAATTTGATTATCAAGTTGAAGGATTAAAAGCTGGTATCATAGTGTCTATCATTAGTATTTTAATGATGCTGGGAACAGCAGGCTGGCAACTTTTTAAAAAATGAAAATTATTTACAAAAGGTGGCGAATGAAGCCCCTTTTTTATTTTAATAAAAATAAAGAAAACGCTTTAAAATGGGATTCTTAAATTTGATGAATTCCATAATTTGACTATTTTGAAAAAAATTTTCGTTTTTCTCTTGCGAAAAATTAGTCCAAATCATATAATTAAAACCGTGATAGGAACTTAGAAAAAAGTAGATGAAAGAGGTATACGAAATGCAAATTGGTATGATCGGTCTCGGTAAAATGGGCCTTAACCTTGTTAAGAACATGATTAGAAACGGTAACGAAGTAGTAGCATTTGACCTTAACCCTGAAAGTGTTGAATTAGCTGTTGCTGCTGGTGCAACTGGTGCAACTAGTAACGCTGACTTGGTTAGCAAATTAAATGGTCCTCGCACTGTTTGGATCATGGTTCCTGCTGGGGCCCCAACTGATTCAACCGTTAGCGACATGGTTAGTTTGCTTTCAGAAGGCGATTACCTTATTGATGGTGGTAATTCATTTTATGAAGACTCAATCCGTCATGGTAAGTTAGCCGCTGAAGAAGGAATCAACTTCTTCGATTGTGGTACTTCTGGTGGGATGAACGGTGCTTTGAACGCCGGTAACTTCATGATCGGTGGCCCAAGTGCTGAAAAATTCGAACACTTGAAACCATTGTATGAAGGAATTGCAGAAAAAGACGGTTACCTTTACACTGGTAAAGTTGGTTCAGGTCACTTCTTGAAGATGGTTCACAACGGTATCGAATACGGTATGATGGGTGCCATTGGTGAAGGATTTGACGTTTTGGAAAACAGCCAATTTGATTACAATAACGAAGCAGTTGCTAAAGTTTGGAACCACGGTTCAGTTGTTCGTGGTTGGTTGATGGAATTAGCTGAAGAAGCTTTTTCTAAGGACGACAAACTTTCAGCCATTGCTGGTGTTATGCACTCATCTGGTGAAGGTAAGTGGACTGTTCAAGAAGCCCTTAAAGAAAACGTTGCTACTCCAGTAATCACTGCTTCATTGTACGAACGTTACGCTTCAATGACTGACGATAGCTTTACTGGTAAAGTTGTTTCTGCTTTACGTAACGGCTTCGGTGGTCACGCAATGGACATGAAGAAATAATTTAAATGGTTAATGAAAAGCATTCCGTAATGGAATGCTTTTTTTATGGAGATTGTTTAATAGTGATCAACCAATAACAGCCCATTAACTATAAAAAAATAAGTAATTTGCTATATTAACTTGTAATTAGTAAGTTGTGATGCTACCATAAAATTATTCAAGGAGGGATTAAGATGACAAATGTTTTAGTTTTAGGTGCAACCGGACGAATTGCTCAACAGGCTGAACCAATGTTACTTGACGAAGGGGTTAACTTAACTCTGATGCTCCGCAATCCTAACAAGCTGAATTTAACTTCTGAACAGCAAAAACGAGCTAACATTATCGTTGGTGACGTCTTGGATCAAGCCACCCTTACTGACGCAATGCAAGGTGTCGACATTGTTTACGCTAATTTAGCGGGTGACGTTATTGAGATGGCTAAATTAATTGAGCAAACTATGCGGACCGTTGGGGTTAAACGAATTGTTTGGATTTCCACACTAGGAATCTATGACGAAGTTCCCGGTAACTTTGGTAAGTGGAATAATGAAACCCTAGGTGATTATTTAACTCACTATGCTGAAGCTGCTAAAGTATTTGAAGATTCTGACCTCGACTACACGATTATTCGGCCTGCATGGCTAACTGATAAGGATGAGGTAGATTATGAAGTAACGGGTCGCACCGAAGCCTTTAAGGGGACTGAAGTTTCTCGCAAGTCAATTGCCGCTGTGGTAACGGCTATTGTCCAAAATCCACAAAAATATGAACGAGCTTCTATCGGAGTGAATAAACCTAATACTGATGGAGACAAGCCAGCATTTATGTAAAAATAATTAGGTGATTTGATGAGTATTTTTATTATTAAATTCTGCTATATGTAGATTAAAATTAAGGAGTTTTCCATAAATGCCCAAGATGTTGAAATCATATTCAAAGTGGTTTCAGTTACTTTATTGGCTTTTTTGGCCGATAAGCTTAGCCAGCTTATTTGCTTTTCAGGCTAATATATTTACGCTAATCATTAATTTAGTTGCTGGTAGCTACCTTTTTTAGTATTAGTTACCTTTGTGGTTGAAAGCATAATACATTTAGTCAAATAAAAAGAACCCCTGCTACCGGATTTAATCCAGTTCAGGAGCTCTTTTTTTGTTGATTTTATTTAATTAAGCTTCACTACCGAACCAACGGCCAACAAAAGCTGCTAACGCACCACCAACTAATGGGGCTAATAAGTAAACCCAGTAGTGGCTAAGTGCTGAACCGCCAGCCATTAAGGCAGGGCCAAAACTTCTAGCAGGGTTCAAGGAACCACCGGTTAAGTTCAAAGCAACGATAATCAAGAATGCTAGAGCTAAACCAATTGCTAGTGGAGCCAAGTTAGCATTGCCTAGACGATCACTAGTGACCATTAAAATAACTAGGATGAAGATGAAAGTGATTAAAACTTCCACCCAGAATGCAGTGCCGGCACTGATTTTAGGAAAATCAGTTTGTCCAAGTTGATTAGTAGCTAAACCTAAATCGCCCACTAGGGTTTTAATAATAGCAGAAGCAGCAATTGCCCCTAGAAATTGGGAAATTACGTAACCAACAAATTCCGTTAAGCTTAACCGGTTGTTGATTAACATAGCCAATGAAACTGCGGGATTAAAGTTACCGCCGGAAACATTACCAAATGCGTAAGCCATAATGGTAATTGCTAAACCAAAAGCTAGTCCAATAGTTAACGGATCGCCTTTGGCTAAGACTACCGCACCGGTACCAGCAAAAACTAACATAAACGTACCGATAAATTCAGCAACGTATTTTTGCATCTTAAAATTACCTCCATCAAATTATAATCATTAGTATAAAGATTGCCTATCTATTTTACCATACTAAGGATTGGAGTTCTAATGGTGGGCGGAAGGCGGTGGATACGTTATACTAAACTTAAGAACGTCAAGAAAGTGGGATGATGACATGAAGACAGTTACAGCATATTTAGTTCGCCATGGTCAAACCTATTTGAATCTTTATAATAAGGTTCAAGGATGGATTGATTCACCACTAACCGATAAAGGCCAACAAGATGCTAAAAATGCAGGACAAAGGCTAGCTCAAATTAATTTTAATGCGGCGTTTTCTAGTGACTCCGGGAGGGCCATTGATACGGCGCGATTAATTTTAAAGGCTAATCCCCATAATAATGACCTGGTGCGTTATCAATATCCCGAATTGCGGGAACAATTCCATGGTTATTTTGAAGGTAGTGACTTGAGCCAAATGTGGCAGTTCGTTGGGGCGCAAGTAGAAACAACTACTGAAGCCGGCGTTTTGAATAATTTTGGTCTCGAACGGGCCAGAGATTTAATTCAACGAGCAGATTTATACAACCAAGCGGAAAATAACGCAATGTTTTGGGAACGACTAGATTATGGTTTTGACAAGATTCGGCGTAATACTAATGATGGCGATACAATTTTGATTGTGTCTCACGGAATGACGATTCGTTCGATTGTGGACCGCTATGCTCCTAAGCTAGATATTGGTCAAGCCACTGCCAATGGGAGTGTGACTAAGTTAATTATCACTGATGATGATATTCAAGTAGAGTACTTCAACAACTTGGGGGAAGTTTAACCCTGGTTGAGAGAAAGCGATAATTATGGTATCTTGATAAGAATGCAAATGACGAGTTTGAATAGTTAATTTCGACTCGAGAAAAAGTGCAATTCCGATGAATTAAAGTCGAAATTGCACTTTGTTATTAATACTGAAATAGTAGTTAATGGTTGCAAATATGTTTAACCAGCCGAAAGGAAGAAAAACGAAACATGATTACAGTAACTGACATGAGCTTGCAGTTTTCGGGCAAGAAACTTTATGAAGACGTTAATTTAAAATTCACTCCGGGCAATTGTTACGGAATTATTGGAGCAAATGGGGCCGGTAAATCCACGTTCTTAAAATTACTACAGGGTCAACTTCAACCCACTACCGGAACCATTTCAGTAGATAAGAATGAACGGATGTCTAGTTTGAGTCAAGATCATTATGGTTTCGAAGATCAAACTGTGATGCAAACCGTGATCCAAGGAAACCAAAAACTGTTTGATATCATGACCGAAAAGGACGCCTTGTATGCTAAGGAAGACTTTAGTGAAGCTGATGGTTTGAAAGCTGCAGATTTAGAAGCTGAATTTGCGGAAATGGACGGTTGGAATGCCGAAGCAGATGCTTCTTCATTATTACAATCGGTCGGGATTGCCGAAGATTTGCACAACGAAATGATGAGCGAATTAAACGAAGGCCAAAAGGTGAAGGTCTTGCTAGCGCGGGCTTTGTTTGGTGAACCTGATATCTTACTTTTGGACGAACCAACCAACGGGTTAGACGTCTACACCATTCAATGGTTAGAAGACTTCTTGGCTGACTATCCTAAGATCACCATCATTGTTTCTCATGACCGCCACTTCTTAAATGCGGTTTGTACCATGATGTGTGACGTGGACTTTGGGAAGATTCAAATGTACGTTGGTAATTACGATTTCTGGCTTCAATCAAGCCAGTTGGCAGCTAAACTAAAGGCCGATGCCAACGCAAAAAAAGCTGACCAAATTAAGGAATTACAAGAATTTATCGCTAGGTTTAGTGCCAATGCTTCTAAATCTAAGCAGGCTACTTCGCGAAAGAAACAATTAGACAAAATTTCGTTGGATGACATTAAGCCTTCATCTAGAAAATACCCATTCATTAAGTTTGAACAAAACCGGCCGGTCGGAAACGACTTGCTACGGGTGGATAACATTAGTAAAACTATCGACGGAGTAAAGATTTTAGATAACGTTACCTTTACTTTGCGCCCTGGCGACAAGACCGCCTTGGTTAGCCGTTCTGATTTGGCTACTACCGTCTTGATGCAAATTATTGCCGGCACTATGGAACCTGATACGGGAACCGTTACTTGGGGCCAAACCACTTCTCAAGGTTATTTACCTCGGGACTTTACATCAGAATTCGATGGCAACGATGTCCGCATTTTAGATTGGCTACGTCAATTTGCTGAAAAAGGTAACGATGATGATGCCTTCTTACGTGGTTTCTTAGGCCGGATGCTCTTCTCCGGGGACGATGTTAACAAGCACGTGGACGTCTTATCTGGTGGGGAAAAAGTCCGGGTGATGTTATCTAAGTTAATGTTGCAAAAAAACAACGTATTACTCCTAGATGATCCCACTAACCATTTGGATTTGGAATCCATTACTGCGTTAAACGAAGCGTTAGTTGGTTTCCCAGGTTCTTTGATCTTTACGTCTCATGATCACGAATTTATTCAAACAATTGCTGATCACATCATCGAAGTTTCCGCGAACGGAATTATTGACCGACGTGAAACTACTTACGATGAGTTTATTGCCCATCCAGAAGTGAAGAAGCAGTTAGAAGGATTGTACGGCGAATAATAAATTATAAATTCAATCCGGATTAAAAAAGCAGCTAATAATTTGACCATTGCGGTCATTATTAGCTGTTTTTTATTTGCTATAGTTCACTTAAATACTGCCAATCAGTTGCCCACAGGACTCCCATAGCTTTTTCACCTGTATGTACACTGATGGAAGGGCCGATTTGGTTGGTTTCCACAATGGCATTAGGAAAATGTTCCTGGATGGTAGCGGTCCAACTAGCTTTAGTTTTTGGATTATTAGCATCCACGATTGAAATTCTGACGGGAGTAGTAAACTCAAGAATCGAGTCGTCCATAGTAGCTAGCACTTTATTGAATGCTTGGCGCATTGTGTGTTCCTTGGCTAGGGGAACGATCTTGCCGTCGTGATCAAAAGTGAGAATCGGTTTAATTCGCAGCATGTTACCAATAAACGCTGAGGTATTAGAGATTCGGCCAGTTCGTAGCAGGTGTCCAATATTATCGACTACTAAATCTACTTTGATGGAGTCTCGTAATTGTTCTAAACGGGGGATAATTTCATTGGCATTTTTACCTTCTGTAGCCATTTTTCCGGCTAGTAAAGCTAAATCTGCTTCGCCTGCGCTGGCAATTTTAGAATCAAACGGATAAACCTTGATGTTGGTAACATCACGAGAATACGCCACTAAATTTTCGTAAAAGGTGGTAATTCCAGACGATAGATTAACACAGATGACTTCTTCGTAACCAGCAGCGCTTAGTTCATCAAAGGCTTCCTGCATTTGACCCATGGTTACTTGGGCAGTAGTGGGGAGTTTTTCAGTGGTGGCTAGTTTAGTTAAAAACTCGGTAGCCGAAATATCTACCCCTTCTGCGTACTGGTCCATCCCAAAAATAACGGTGATGGGCAAGACAGTAATGTTATATTTCTGTGCTTGTTCTTTGGTTAGATAACTCGCGCTATCAGTAATTACAGCAGTTTTCATTGGGGCTCGCTTTCTCCGGTTAGATTCTAAGTGTTTTACTGAAATTAGGCCGGTAATAAAACTAGTATAGTATAATAACCTTGTATTATACATAAATACATCTAAGGGGGAAACAATTATGAATCATTTTAAGCTAATTTTAGTCGTACTGGTGATAATGGGGATAAATGGTTAGGTTATTAAGTAAAGACTGTTTTAGACTAGGAGATCACTAAATGCAATCCATTATTTTGACTGATGTATTTCTTTTGATTTGCTTTATATTGGGCAGCTGGCAGGGTCACAACTTGTCTTTAAAACGGGTAATAATTATGGCTGTTACTTTTCCAGCAGCTAATATTGCCCAACATTATCTTGGTATTTGGTTTGGTAACTTCGATCTGGGTTCTGGGGTGTTAATTGCGCTAATTTTATTAATGTATTTGATTGATCGAAACTGGTGGCATCCCAGCAGATATAAATCATGAAAAAAGGGTAACTAATGATTTTGTCATTAGTTACCCTTTTTAGTTTAAAAACAAGCTATTATTTAGTTAATTTGGCAATCAATTCTTCTACCGCATCACTATATGATTGTAACCGGGCGTCTACTGCTGCTTGACTACTGTCTTTAGTTCCAATGTAGAATTTGATTTTGGGTTCGGTCCCAGAAGGGCGAACTGCTAACCAAGTTCCATCATCTAGCCAATACTTCAAAACGTTAGAAGTGGGCAAGGCGATCTTGGTTTCTTTACCGGCTGCGTCTACGTGCACCCCAGTTTGGTAATCGGTGGTGCTGATTACTTGGTGGCCATTCAACTCAGTTAGTGGATTAGCCCGTAGTTCTTTTAGCATATTAGCAATTTGTTCTTTACCGGCTAGGCCATCCATTTCTTTAGAAATGGTCTTTTCTTCAAAGTAACCAAATTTTTCATACATTTCGTTAACGCCATCATAAAGGGTTTGACCTTTAGCTTTATAGTAAGCGGCCACTTCAGCCAACAACAAGAGGGTTTGTACCGCATCTTTATCGCGGACAAATGGTTGAATTAGGTAACCAAAACTTTCTTCAAAACCAAAGAGGAAAGTATGATCATGGTTAGTTTCATACTCATGAATGGCTTCTGCAATGTACTTAAAGCCGGTGAGGACGTTTTGAGTAGCTACGCCGTAGGAAGCGGCAATATCAGCTGCTAATTCGGTGGAGACAATTGATTTAACAATTGTACCGTTGGCAGGCAAGGTTCCGGCAGCCTGCTTGGCAGTTAGAATATAGTTTAATAACACACTGGCGATTTGGTTACCAGTGAGAAGTTTATAGGTGCCATCTGGTTGACGAACCGCTGCTCCTAAACGATCAGCATCTGGATCGGTAGCGATTAAAATGTCGGCGTCGATTTTAGTTCCCAGTTCAATAGCTAGGTCAAAGGCCTGAGCAAATTCTGGATTGGGAAACGGAGTAGTAGGAAATTCTGGGTCTGCGATGGTTTGAGTAGCCACCACTTCGTAATCATTGAAGCCAGCTTCTTCTAAGGCCCGGCGTGCAATGACTTGCCCGGTTCCGTGAAGGGGGGTGTATACAAACTTCATGTTAGCACCGGTTTTAGCGATTAAATCATGATTGATGTTAACCGTTTTGAGTTCCTTGAGGTAAGCTTGGTCGACGTCTTCACCAATCAGATTCATAATCTTATCATTACGTAATTGTGGTTCGTTAGCTACTTCGATGGTAAATAAATCGCTGGCTTGGCGAATGTATTCGGTGATTTGATCAGATTCCCTTGGTGGCATTTGGCCACCGTCTTCTCCGTAAATTTTAAAGCCGTTGTATTGTTTAGGGTTATGACTAGCGGTAATCATAATGCCAGCGTATGTATGTAAATGGCGAACGGCAAATGATAATTCCGGAGTGGGCCGCATTTGGTCAAATACATAGGTTTTGATCTGGTGATGACCTAAGACCTTAGCTGATTCATGGGCAAATTCTTTAGAGAAATACCGAGAATCAAAGCTAATGGCAACTCCCCGGCCCTTAGTATCAGCGTCCAAAGTATCCATAAACCGGGCCAAACCTTCAGCGGCCTGACGAACGGTGTAAATGTTCATGCGGTTAATCCCGGCACCGATTACTCCACGCATACCGGCCGTTCCAAAAGATAGTGGGGCGGAAAAAGCATCAGCGATAACTTCTGGCTGATTCTTCATTGCTTCTAGATCAGCAACTAAGTTACTTGGTAAATTGGTTTGTTCCAACCAAGTAGTGTAAATTTGTTCTGCAGTTTGAGTCAAACTAAATCCCTCCAAGGGTAAATACTAGTTTCGTATTTTGATATTCCCATTATAGAAATTATCGAGTTAAGCGTCAATTTAAACGCTAAGCAGATTAACTTATTTTTGAAAACATGATAAAATTTTATGTAACTGTGTAATTTACATAATATAAAGTAAAAACTCATTGTGCCTGTTTGGGCTCGATGGGTTTTATTAATTAGGAGGCTAGTAGTGTTAACTAATAAGCAAAAAGGCATTGTCTTGGCTAGTAGTGGCGGGATCTTTTGGGGAATTCAAGGCCCCGTATCACAATACTTATTTGCCCAAGTCAATTTATCAACAGAATGGTTAATGGGAATTAAAATGCTGATTGCGGGAATCGTAATCTTACTTTATGCAAAGTTCTTCCAGCATCGGTCGTTAACTAAAATTTTTGAAACACGTTCAGTAAGGTTAACGTTATTAGCATATACGGTGTTTGGCCTGGCCGCTGTTCAATATTGTTATCTATTAATGGTGCAGGCTAGTAATGCAGCAACTGCTACCATTATGCAGAGTTTAGGGACGATAATGATCGTGATTATTACCATCATTTTGTACCGTCAGTTACCTAGTCATCAGGAAGTGATCGCAGTGGTGGTCGCTCTTTTAGGGACCTGGTTATTAGTGACTAAGGGTGACTTGGGGCATTTAGCGATGTCTCCTTCAGCATTGGGATTAGGTCTATTATTAGCGTTTGCTGGGGCAATGCAAACTATGATTCCAGTTAGCCTAATTGGCAGATATGGGACGTTGGTTGTTACTGGTTGGGGGATGCTATTTGGGGGAATTATCTTTTCAATTATCAACCCGGTTTGGGTAAACACCCCACCGATGACTTTGGGAGTAGTATTGGGCGTTGGTTTCATTATTATTTTTGGGACCATCTTGGCTTACGTATGTTTTACTCAGAGTCTGCAATATGTTTCTCCAACGGTAGCTGGCTTATTAGATGTGTTTGAACCATTGGCAGCTACACTTGGAGCCGTCTTATTTCTTAATACGACCTTCAATTGGGCGGAAACATTAGGTGCCATTTTAACCGTTAGTACGGTTTTTATTCTTGCTATTCACAAAAAAAGTGTCCCTTCAGAAAAATTATGAACAACGTGTTGACTTATAATTTTAAACCATTATAATTTTCAATGTGAAATTATTAAGAGGTGTTGAGATGGCAAATGATAAACGGGCTGCTCAAACAGAACATAAGATCGAAGAAGCGTTAACGGTGTTGATTAACCAAAAGGGATTTAACAACATTAGCGTGACGGATATTACTCGTGAAGCTAAAATCAGTCGCGGAACTTTTTACATTCATTATCTGGACAAAGTGGATTTACTCAACCACGTTGAAGATAATCTATTGCAAAAACTCCAAAAGATTTTAGAAGAAGTAATTCCTAGAGCAATTGAACAACAACGAGATGGTGCTTGGGAGGTACCTTATAAAGCGGTAATTTCAACGTTAAACCAATTCTTGGTAGACCGAGAGTTAATTATCGCTTTACTAAGTACCCGTGGCGATCCGGCGTTTTTAACCCGAGTTAAAGACTTGTTTAGCCAAGAAATTCATCGGGATATTAATTCCTATCAGGGAACAATTTCGTATGATAATAATATCCCACCGGATTATATTGAAGAAATTGTGTTAAACGCATTAATGGGGATTGTTCTTCATTGGTTGTCTAAAGACCAACCTGAGTCACCAGACGAAGTTGCCCAGATTATTATGTATTACTGTGAGACGGCACCAAAAGAGTGGATCACAATAGATTAGAGAGGTCGAGAAGATGAATAAATTTATTCGTAGATATACGGTTAGCTTCTTCATCTGGCTTGCAGTGTTGATAGCCAGTATGGTAATGCTACCCAATGTTTCCCAACTGATTGCAGATAAAGGGGAAACTAAAATTCCATCGTCTGCCCAAAGTCAGGTGGCTGATACCATTCAGTCCCACTGGGGGCATAAAATTGGAAACACTAGACAAGTCGTAGTGGTTTTCAATAATGGCGATAAAAAGATTACTAGCAGTCAACAAGCTGCTATTGATAGAACCATTGATGATTTCAATAGCGACAAAAAGGACTTTGATATTAAAAAGGTAACTAGTCCAAACCAAAATTCTATTACTAAAAAGCAATTAATTTCTAAAGATAAAACCACGGAATTGGTTCAACTAGATGTAGGTAAACGTGATTCCGTTGACAAAATGAATAAAGATATTACGAAAGCAGCCAAGACGGACGGAGTTAAAACCTACGTTACTGGTAGTGATATCTTAAATGATGACTTCCGAATTGTGACGGAACAAGGATTGAAGAAGACGGAGTTAATTACGGTAGTCTTCATCTTAATTGTTTTAATTATTGTCTTCCGTTCATTGATTGTACCGTTCATTTCTTTACTATCAGTTGGGGTTTCCTACTTGGTATCTCAAAGTATCGTGATGAATTTGGTTGACCAATTCAATTTCCCAATTTCTAATTTCACCCAAATCTTTATGGTGGTGGTTCTCTTCGGGATTGGGACCGACTACAACATCTTGTTATTCAACGAATTTAAAAACCAGTTGTCACAAGGTAAAGACAAGGTTGAAGCAACCATTGCAGCTCGTAAAACCGCTGGTCGGACCATTTTATATAGTGGAACTTCATTGTTAATTGGTTTTTCAGCGTTAGGCTTGGCTAAGTTCTCTATTTACCGGTCAGCCGTCGGGGTGGCCGTTGGGGTTGCTGTCTTGCTACTAGTGCTATTAACTCTTAACCCATTCTTTATGTCCACGTTAGGTCAACGAATTTTCTGGCCTTCTAAGAGCTTGAAGGGTGAAAGTAAGAGTCGGACTTGGACATTCTTGGCTAAGCATTCAGTAGCTCACCCAATCATTGCCTTGTTGATTGCTTTGGTAGCTACGGTGCCATTTGTGCTTAACTATAATAATCAATTAGATTATGATAACGTGGTTGAATTAAATAGCGGGATCTCTGCTAAAAAGGGCTTTGAAGTAGTTCAAGATCACTTTAGCAAGGGAACGGCTGAGCCAACTACGATTTATATTAAATCTGATCACAAGTTGGATAATGAAAAAGACCTTAAAGAAATCGATCGTATTACTAAACAAGTGCAACAAGAAAAGGGGATCGATTCCGTTAATACTGTTACCCAACCAGGTGGAGTACCATTGAAACAACTTTACCTCAGCGATCAATTAAACACGTTGACTGGTAACGTTAATACCATGCAAAAAGGATTGAAGAAAGTTTCTAAAGGCATGAAGAGTTCTGACTTCAATACCACTCCACTAAGTGATATTGGGACTTCAACTCAAAGCATTGCTAGTCAGTTGATGGCCATCCAACAGAGTTATCAAGCTGCTGGAACAAGTGCTACTCCAGCCCAAATGGTTGGACAATTGAACCAACAACTTACTGCAGCTGGTCAAGGACTTAATGGCATTCAACAATCTGCCTTAACTTCAGCCGTAACACAAGTAGCGGCTCAGCAACAACAAACTGCTTCTGGTATGCAATCTTCTCTTGAAGGAGTAGCATCTGATACCAAGAATATCGGAACTAACGCTAAGTTATTGCAAACTGAGTTAGAACAAATGCAAACTAAGTTAATGGCTGCTGGTAACGGCATTGATACCGTTAACGATGGTTTAGGTCAAACTAACCAGTACCTTAAAGGATTACAAAAATCCGCAGCTTCTGATACCTTCTATATTCCTAATAACGTTTTGAAGAGTCAAACCTTTAAGACTTCTACAGATACTTATATGTCTTCTGATAAGAAGGCTGTTAAGATGATCGTTGTCTTGAAGACAGACCCAAGTACCGAAACTTCAATGAACCGGGCTGCTAACTTGCAACAAGTAGTTAAGGATAACTTGAAGGGAACGGATATGAAGGATGCTACTGTAGCGGTAGGTGGTCAAACTTCTAACTTGAATGATACTAAGAACATCGCCACTAGCGATTTCTTACGAACTGCTATCATTATGATTGTCGGAATCACACTTGCCTTAATGTTGATTTCACACTCACTTCTTCAACCAGTTTACGTAATGGTAATGTTATTGTTAACTTACTTTACTTCCCTTGGGTTGACTGAATTGATTAGTGGTAAAGTCTTGAATCAAGACACTTTGACTTGGAATACACCATTCTTTACCTTTATTATGTTAATCGCATTAGGGGTGGATTACAGTATCTTCTTGATTATGCAATACCGCAATAATCCAGACCATACACTTTTCCCAAGCCAACGAATCGTTCAAGCTGCTGGAATTATTGGCTCAGTAGTTATCTCTGCGGTAGTTATCTTAGGTGGTACTTTTGCTGCCTTGATGCCATCCGGAGTAATGACTTTGATTCAAGTAGCTGTTGGGGTTATCTTGGGATTGGTGATCCTAGTGATCGCTATTCCAATTGTCTTCCCAGCATTGATCAAATTAACTTACGAACCATTCCATATGCCATGGAGTAAGTCATCAAAGACTAATTCTGGTGATCAAACTAGAACGGCTCGAAGTTCAAAATAGTAATTTTATTTAACAAAGAGGAACTTAAATCAGTCTATGACTGGGATAAGTTCCTTTTTTCTTTGTGAAATTTTAGTGGATTTTAGATGCAGGTTTACTGTATAATTTTTATAGCACTTATTTTAAGGAACCTATTATTGGAGGAGTATGATGGATTATTCATTCCCAGTTAAGTTACTGGCAGAATTTATTGGTACGGCAATTTTGGTTATTCTAGGAAATGGCTCAGTAGCCAACGTAGAATTAAAGGGTACTAAAGGAAACGGCAGTGATTGGCTGTTAATTGCTGTAGGATATGGTTGTGGGGTTATGATTCCCGCCTTGATGTTTGGGACCGTCTCAGGCGCTCAAATTAATCCTGCGTTTACAATTGGGTTGGCAGTTGCTGGCATGTTTTCTTGGAACCAAGTACTACCATTTATTGTGGTGCAATTACTAGGGGCCATGGTGGGGCAGTTAGTAGTGTATGCAACTTACAAACCATACTATGATGAAACTAAGGATGCAGAAGCGATTTTAGGAACGTTTAGTACCACTGACGCGGCTCACAGCCGATTGAACGGATTTATTAATGAATTCGTTGGTTCCTTCTTGCTCTTTTTAGGGGCGTCAATTTTAACGCATGCACCTTATTTTGAAACTAACAATGCTGCAGTTTTCATTGCCTTAGGATTTTTAGTTATGACTTTGGTGGCTTCCCTAGGTGGAGCTACTGGTCCGGCATTAAATCCTGCCCGGGATTTAGGTCCTCGAATTATTCATGCATTATTGCCAATTCCTAATAAAAAGGACTCCCATTGGGGTTATGCCGCTGTTCCGGTGGTGGCTCCTATCTTGGCAAGTATTTGCGCAATCGAACTGGGAAAAATATTTTTCGGTTAGTATTTAAAAACCCGATCATCTGATCGGGTTTTTCTTTTGGCTTTTTTTATGATAATAAATATTGAAAATTTATTTTTATACCGTTTGAACGTGAAAATATTCACATTTGCGATGAATACAAAATATCAGTGTATATTTACCCTAAAAAAAGCTATAGATTATAATATTAATTCATATTTTCAGAAAAAATTGTAACATGTTTGTAACATAAGCTAAATAATACAAAATTAAAACATATTACTAAAATTTATTGAGTTAATTATTAATGAATGTTTATTAAATGCCAAATTTTTCGCATTTTAAACGCTAAAAAAACGCCCTCAAGAAAGCGGTTACAATTATATACTTTACCCGTAATCAAATTTAGGAGGTATTTATCTATGACAGCTCCAATTCACGTTCGTTCTGAAATCGGTAAGTTAAAGACGGTTTTGCTTAAGCGCCCAGGTGAAGAAATTGAAAACTTCACTCCGGAAATGATGGAACGCCTATTATTCGATGATATTCCATTCTTGCCAGAAGCCCAAAAAGAGCATGACGCTTTCGCTGATATTTTAAGAGATAACGGGGCAGAAGTTTTGTATTTGGAAAATCTTTCTGCAGAAGCAATTGATGCTGGTAACGTTAAAGATGCTTTCTTGGAAGAAATTTTGACAGAATCCGGTTACGCTGCTGGCACCACTCATGATGCTTTAAAGGAATATTTGATGAGTATGTCTACTTTAGATATGGTCGATAAGATTATGTCCGGGGTCCGGAAAAACGAAATTGACTTCGTCCCTAGCGATTTAGTAAGTGCGGCCGAAGACCGAGAATATCCATTCTTTATGGATCCAATGCCTAACCTATATTTCACTCGTGACCCAGCTGCTTCAATTGGTGATGGGTTAACTATCAATAGAATGACTTTTGATGCTCGTCATCGGGAATCATTATTCATGGAAACCATCATTAAATATCATCCTCGGTTTGCTGACAAAGGCTTACATGTTTGGCGTGATCGTTACCATACTACTCGCTTAGAAGGTGGGGATGAATTGGTACTTTCAGATCATGTTTTGGCTATCGGGGTTTCTCAACGAACTTCTGCTGACGCTATTCAAGACGTGGCTCGGAGCTTGTTTGACCCAGCAAATGATAGTGAGTATGACACCATTATTGCAATTGAGATTCCACATAACCACGCTATGATGCATTTGGATACCGTATTCACAATGATTAACCATGATCAATTTACGGTTCATCCAGGGATCTTAGGCGAAGGTGGCAAGATTGACACTTGGACTATGCATCCAGCTAACAATGAAGATGGCTTTACTATTGAACATAATCAAGACCTTGAAGGGGTATTGAAGAAGGAACTCGGTTTGAGTGAATTAGACCTAATTCCAACTGGTGATGGCGACCCAATTATTGCCGGCAGAGAACAATGGAATGATGGTTCTAACACCTTAGCGATTGCTCCTGGGGTAGTGGTAACTTATAACCGCAACTATGTATCTAATGAATTACTTCGGAAGCATGGACTTAAAGTTATTGATACTCTCTCAAGTGAATTATCCCGTGGTCGTGGGGGCCCTCGTTGTATGAGTATGCCATTAGTTCGTGAAGATCTATAAACTAAACCAACTAAATTGATAGTACGAAAGGAAGTTAACGACATGATTGACAGCCAAAAATTTAACGTTTCAGAATTACAAGGAAGAAGCTTCTTAGCTTGCAAAGACTTCACCCCAGCACAAATTAACTACTTGGTAGACTTTGCTTTACATTTGAAGAGCATGAAAAAATTAGGAATTCCTCACCACTACCTAGAAGGCAAAAATATTGCTTTGCTCTTTGCTAAGACTTCTACTCGGACCCGTTCCGCTTTTACGGTTGCTTCCGTTGATTTAGGAGCTCAACCTGAATTTATGGGTGCTAATGATATTCAACTAGGGAAAAAAGAATCTATCGAAGACACTGCTAAAGTTTTGGGTAGTATGTTTGATGGGATTGAATACCGAGGATTCGCTCACGAAGACGTTGAAGAACTTGCTAAGTACGCTGGCGTACCAGTTTGGAATGGACTAACCACTGAATGGCACCCAACCCAAATGATCGCTGACTTCATGACCGTTAAGGAAAACTTTGGCCACCTTAAGGGAATTAACTTAACCTATGTTGGAGATGGTCACAACAATATGGCTAATAGTTTATTAGTTGCTGGCTCAATGCTAGGAGTTAACGTAACTATTTTGGCACCGGACTCACTTCAACCAGCTCAAGAAGTAGTTGATATTGCTCAGGGCTTTGCAGACCAAACCGGAGCTCACTTCAATATTACTTCTGACATTGATGAAGGGGTTAAGGGAGCCAATGTAATTTACACCGACGTATGGGTATCCATGGGTGAAAGTAATTGGGAAGAACGGGTTAAGTTGCTAACTCCTTACCAAGTTAACATGGATATGATCAAAAAGACTGGTACACCAGAAGATGAATTTATCTTCATGCACTGCTTGCCAGCATTCCACGACACTAAGACCGAATACGGCAAGGAAATTGCTGAGAAATACGGAATTACTGAAATGGAAGTTACTGATGAAGTTTTCAACTCTAAATTTGCTCGTCAATTTGAAGAAGCTGAAAACCGGATGCACTCAATTAAGTCAATCATGGCGACTACCCTTGGTGACCTTTACATTCCAAAGATGTAGTTAAGATTTAATAACCTTGAAAAGACAGGTGTATAGCTATATAGCTGTACACCTGTTTTTATCTAAACCCAGTTTGAAAGGAAGATATAAAATTATGAGTAAAAAAATTGTGGTCGCATTAGGCGGCAATGCTATTTTGACTGACAACGCTTCTGCTGAGGCTCAACAAGCAGCCCTTCGAAAAACTGCAAAATATTTAGTTCAATTTGTTGAAAATGGTGACAACTTAATTATTTCTCACGGCAATGGTCCTCAAGTAGGTAACTTATTATTGCAAATGGCTGGGGGCTCTACTGCCAAGAATCCGGCTATGCCACTCGATACAGACGTGGCTATGACTCAAGGAAGTATTGGTTATTGGATGCAAAATGCAATGGATGAAGTTCTAAGTGAAAAGGGAATTGATAAAGACGTTGCCACTGTGATTACTCAAGTAGAAGTGGGAGCTGATGATCCAGCATTTACTGATCCCACTAAACCGGTAGGACCATTTTACAGTAAGGAAGAAGCTGATAAGCAAAAGGCTGAACACCCAGATTTTGTCTTTGTAGAAGATGCCGGGAGAGGGTATCGACGGGTGGTTGCTTCACCACGTCCTACTGGTGTAAAAGAATACCGGGTTATTAATCATATGGTCGCCGATGGAATTATTCCAATTTCAGTTGGTGGCGGTGGCGTTCCGGTAGTTAAGGAAGGTAATCGGTTAGCCGGTAGAGAAGCTGTAATCGACAAAGATTTTGCTTCTGAAAAGTTGGCTGAATTAGTAGATGCAGATACTTTAATCATTTTGACCGCGGTGGACAACATTTACGTTAACTTTAACAAGCCGGATCAAAAGAAATTAGAAAACATTACGGTAGCTGAATTAAAGAAGTATCTTGACGAAGATCAATTTGCTAAAGGCTCTATGCTTCCTAAAGTTCAAGCAGCGATCGAATTCGTTGAAAATAGTAACAACGGTAAGGCGGTAGTAACCTCTCTAGAAAATGTGGATAAATTCTTATCTGAAGGTGCAGGAACCATTATCACCAGATAGATTGATAGGAGGGTTTCATTATGGAAGAATCCAAAGGAAAGCTTGGATTAGGTGAACTAATTGGTTTAGTTGTGGGCTCCATCATTGGTGGTGGTGTCTTCAACTTGATGCACGATATGTCTGTCTCGGCTGGGGCGGGTGCGATCATCATTGGTTGGGTGATCACTGCCATTGGGATGATCTGTTTAGCATTTACCTTCCAAAATTTAACCATGAAACGTCCCGATTTAGATGCCGGAGTTTACAGTTATGCTGAAGCGGGGTTTGGTAAGTACATGGGATTTAACTCGGCATGGGGCTATTGGGCCTCTGCTTGGTTAGGTAACGTGGGGTATGCGACATTACTAATGAGTGCGGTCGCGTATTTTCTGCCTATTTTCGGTGATGGTCAAAATATTTGGTCAATCATTGCAGCTTCGTTTATTCTCTGGGCCTGTCACTTTATGATTCTTAGGGGAATTGAATCGGCTTCTTTTATTAACACCATTATTACTGTTGCAAAATTAATCCCAATTTTTGTTTTCTTGGTGATTATGATAATATCATTTAAGTTGGGTGTGTTTACGCAAGGATTTTGGTTTACACCAACCGGTAAATTCCAATTTGCTGATGTTATGACTCAAGTTAAGGGAACTATGTTAGTAACCGTTTGGGTTTTCATCGGAATTGAAGGGGCAGTTGTGTTCTCTGGTAGAGCCAAGAAGCGTTCTGATGTTGGTAAAGCGACTGTTCTAGGAATTATTACTGTTATTTTGATTTATATGTTAGTTACGTTGCTATCGTTTGGGGTAATGCGGCGCTCAGGATTAGCTAACTTGTCACAACCAGCCATGGCTGATTTATTGAAGAGTGTAGTCGGATCTTGGGGAGCTGTATTAGTTAATGCCGGATTAATTATTTCTGTGGTAGGGGCTTGGCTTTCATGGACAATGTTTGCTGGTCAATTACCGTATGAAGCAGCAAAAGAAGGAACATTTCCAAAGTGGTTTGCTAAGGAAAATAAGAATGGTGCTCCAGTTAATTCGTTAGTTTTCACTAATATCTGTGTCGAATTATTTATGTTTTCCTATTTAATTACTGCTTCCGCTTATAATTTCTTCTATTCCATTGCCAGTGCGGCCATTCTAGTGCCATATGCTTTTTCTGCTTTCTATCAATTTAAGTACACTTTAAGTGAAAGTAAGGATACGCCAGATCGGACTAAAAACTTAGTAGTCGGGGTTATCTCGAGTATATATGCAATCTGGCTGTTGTTTGCTACTGGTTCTACTTTCTTACTGTTGATGATGCTTTTGTTTGCTGCAGGCATTCCGGTTTACTGGTACCTACAGAAGAAAGATAATCAGGCTGATAAAGTATTCGGACCAATTGAAAGATGGGCTGCAGTTATTATTTTGTTATTAGCTATTTTTGCGATTTGGCAGTTAGCAACGGGTAAAATAACGATCTAATCTAAATAAGTGGCCAAAATGATTCCTTGTAGTTTGGTTACATGGTGGTGAAGAAATGATAAGTCGGCAAAAGTATCCAGAGTACCTTTTAAAACTTAGGGCTCAAAAGGAATTTTATCAACTATCTGATGAAGAATTTACTGACTTAACAGCTGATATCAAGTTTCGTTTGTACCCCAAAGGACAGATATTGTTCGATCAAGATGATCAGCGCAAACATTTTTATTACTTATTGAAGGGAATCGTAAGGGTAGAGCGCTTCGATATGAACGGAGATGCTAGCTTTTACGAATACGTCTCAATGAATCATGGCTTTCCGTATCGTGGATTATTTGTAGATGATAACTACGCTTATTCGGTAAGATCCATGACCGAAATTTTAGTAGCAGATTTGCCAATGGACAAGTTTGAGACCGAAATCAAAAGTAATTTAGCCATGATGAAAAACATTGTGGTGGAAATGGAAGCTATTATTAGTCAAGATGAAGATCACTTGCAGCACATGGTTACATCATCCGCGTCAGAGCGAGTATTGTATTCTATCTATTTAATGGGAGCCAAGCTTGGCAAGCTGGATGAAAATGAACACCTAAGGATTGATTATCCAGTTAACATTAACGAACTGGCTGACGTGAGCGCTACAACACGGGAAACGGCCAGCAAGGTAGTGTCTAAATTACAGCAAGCAGGATATTTGTCCTATTCTCACAAGCAATTTACCTTTTTAAAGCACATTGATGAAAATAATCTATCATTAATTAAATAATAAAAAGACCGTTAGTTAAGCTAACGGTCTTTTTATTATTTATCATGATGATTATACTGTCGTCCTCTGAAGCGATGTTGGTTTGAAGCGGCAAACCATTTACCAAAATAGCGATGATAGCGTCACTAAATACCTCTAGACGTTCTTTTAACTTAGCTTTCATAATGTTCCTCTTAACTTAAATTATCAAATACTAAGCCATTCTACCATTATGAAGGACTAAAAAGGGAATAAAAAAACACTCCAGCGAGTGCTTGAAACAGTTAGCCCACTAAATAGGTAACTCCAGTTGCGTCCTCTCCAATGTAGTTTACCATTTCGGGATTAGCTAACTGTAAAGTAATTGGAATTAACGGAAATTCTTGATTCATTAGCTTATAAATTCGTTGAGCTCGGTTGTCAGAACCAGTATAGATAATATCTAAGCTGACGATATTTTGCTGATGCATCTGTTCTACTTGTTGGCGCCAAAATGAGCTAATAACGTCGTCATCCGTGGTGCGCTCGATAAACTCGAAATTATTATTGGCAAACCGCATTAGATACTTGATATTAGCGCGTTTTTCCCAAGCTCCACGGAAATGACCGATTTTACGTTTTAACATTAGTTGGCTATTATTATTAACGGAAATGTAGACGCGAGTGCGTTTTAAAATATTATTAATACGATCGAGAATTGTTTTCATATCTAGTCCCTGTCGAATTAAGCGGACGGCTTCAGTTAATTGGTATGTCAAGCCCGCAGCAGGCACGCCGCTGTTAACCACCGTTACTGTAGAAGTACTTCTAGCCGCAGCCTGACGGGCTGTATTGTAAGTATCAGCGAAACTATCACTAATATGTAGTGATAAAATCTGGCTCCCGTCTTTTCCCAATTCATTGTAGAGAGTTACTAATTCGGTTACGGAAATAGAACCGATTTGTGGGGGAGTGGACGATTGACTCAAGAGTTGTAAGTATTTGGTTTTGCTAATTTTACTGATATGGCTGAATACTTTGCCGTTGATAGTGATAGGTAAGTCGATAACGGAAACAATATCGTCAGGACAAGCCGAACTGTTGACGACAGCATCGGTAACGATTTTTATCTTAGCCAAAAAAATGTCCCCCTTTACGAATCCTGTTAGAGTAAGTATATTGGATTATTGTAAAATAATAAAATAAGAAAACCAGTTTGGTTATACAAAAATAGTTGTTAAGGAGAAGCAATGAAAGGTAAATATGAAGTCCATGAATACGTGGGAATTCCATTAACCACTGATAATTCTGGTCATTATCAACTTAAAGTAGACGATCAAAATAAAATTCAGCCCCATAGTTGGCGAACCGGTAAGCATACCCGAGGCCAATTTAAACAAGTAGGTCAAATTTTAATAACCGAAAACAATTTAAAAGTAGTTATCATTGCTGAGCTCCCGTTAGCTTTTAAAGACCGCCATTCATTGACGCCGTTGCAACGCTTTACTACAGAAATGGTCACTAACGACGTATTAGAACAAGGATTAGAGTTGCTCAACTAGGCAAAAAGCCGAATCAAAGATAAGGTGACTTCATTTTCATAATTGCTCTTTGAATAGTTCGGACTTTTTAATACCATTATAATTATAACGCTACTACTTCATAAGCGGCAGAAAAAATTAAAAAAGCTTCTACCAAAAACTAATTTGGTGGAAGCTTAATTGGTTATTTAAGTAATTTTTCTGCATCAGCCTTGATATCATCGGCTGACATTGTCATGTATTTTTCCATAGATTCTTCGGTGGCCTTAGTGTCATGACCATTGTGTTCCATATAATAATCCCACAATGCGTCACGAACAGGCATGTCGCTGTCGCTCCAATCAAATACCTCGTTTAGATGTTTATCCAAAAATGGTGATTCTGCCATTTTACAGACCTCCCTTTCATTTCTATAACTTCATTGTAGTTCTTATTTTGAAAAGGGGATAGTAATTAGCTCAACAATTTATTTGTGCGGAGCTAACTCCATTATCCAACTAGTGGCAGAGTCTACGGCAGTGATATTAGTTAAGTCGTTAACTAGTTCGTGATTTCTAGAAATGACAGTGCCAGTTAGTGGAGACTTAAGGGTTTCAACTGATTTGTCACCTTCGAGATCTAAAAGGTCATCGCCCGCTTTAAGTTCGGTTTGGTTGGTGGAAAAATCTGCAAAAGTGATTTGGCCGATCTCTTCAAAGACACTGGCATCTACGCCTAGTAAGTAGTCGCCACTGGGTTGCTTTCGATACCAAATTCCGTCTTTGATTTCTGTAGGCCCTGGTTGGTCAGGATCTTGGGGTTTCTTGAAGAACGCTTTAATTCGTTGCCATAATGATAATTCAGACATTAGTAGTCGCCTCCACACATTTTACTTTAATTATACACTATAATAGAAATATGAAATCTAAGGAGGCTGCTTATGTACTTAGTAGATATTAAACGAAACGGCAAACCCGTTTATGATGCGCGTGTTAATCAATCGATTGATAATTATTTAGTTAATGATTTAAAACTCCCTGGGCGGGGATTCATGCTTTATATTAACCGTCCCTCTGTTATTATTGGTAAAAACCAAAACGTTTGGGCTGAGGTCGATACTGATTATTTACACGAAAATGATATTGAACTAGTTCGTCGCACTTCCGGTGGTGGGGCGGTTTATCACGATTTAGGGAATTTGGTGTTTGAAAATATTTTGGTAGATGATACTAGTCACTTTAACGACTACTCTTATTTTGCCGAACCAGTGTTGAAGGCCCTCCAAAAACTTGGATTAGACGTTTCCATGAAGGAAAATAGTAGTGATTTAATTTTGGATGGTAAGAAGTTCTCTGGGATGACGATGTTTAAAAACGGCAACAATTTAGCTGCCGGGGGAACTGTAATGTACGATTTGAATGTAGATGCAGCTAAGCACGTCTTAACCGAAGACCCGGCTGAAAAAGATAAGAAGTTAGGGGTAGCTTCTAAACGAAGCCAGATCATTAATTTGAAGGATTTTCTTCCTAATGACATGACCATTGAAGATCTTCGCGAAGCCATTTTAAAAGAAGTTTTTGACGTGGATTCTGTAGATGATATTGAAACTTACGAATTCAATTCCCAAGATTGGGATATTATCGATAAGCGATTAGCTGACGAATATGGTACCGATGAATGGAACTTTGGTCGAAATCCCGGCTATGATCGTTACTTTGATTCTGATTTGGCTAATGGCAAAATGGGGATTAACTTCTCAATTGATACTGGCTTTTTTACCCGGTTTAAGTTCAATCCATTCTTTAAAGTGGAAGGAGACTTGCATGCGGTAGAAGAATCCCTGGTGGGTGGTGCTGCTAATGAAGAGGGAATTAAGGCTGCTGTTTCAGTCGGCCATTTAAAAAATATTAGTGAATCCGAATTAACAGACTTTATTGTAAGAAGCCTTCAAGATAACCAAGGTTTAATTTCATAAAAAAATTCGATTAAGAATTAAAAAACCGCAACCATATTTTGATGGTTGCGGTTTTTTAGTTGAGATTTAGAATCGTTCTGCCAATTGAGCGGCTTCGTCCATAGATTGTTGTCTATTTTGGAGCATTGCGGCTTCATCTAATTTGCTGTTTCCTTCATTGTAGATGCCCTTAATGTCAGTAACTCCCATTTGGTTCAAGATAATTCGCAGATATTGAGTCCCCATGTCTAGGGCCTGCATATTAGGGTTATCACTATTTTGATAAGTTCCGCCAGCAGATTGAATGTGGACCGCCATCTTATCCTTTAGGATGCCAGCAGGACCTTTGGTAGTTGCCTTGGAGGTTTTAGTAGATACGCAAACAATGTCTAAGTAACTCTTAAGCCGCGCAGGTAAGAAGAGGTTATACATTGGGTTAGCAAAGACGTATTTGTCGGCTTTGATGAATTCTTCTTGCAGGAGTTGTTGACGACTTACTAAAATTTGTTCATCACTTGATAAGTCAGAATATTTAACGCCTTCGGACAATTTAGCCCAGGTTTGGAAATTGGAACTATCGATTTCAATGTCGCCTTCAGCATATAGGTCATGTTGTAGAACGATATCGTCAGGGTGAGCTTCTTGGTAGGCAGTGACAAATCGATCACAAATGGCCATAGAATTAGAAATATGATTGATAGCTGGTTGAGCTTTGATAACTAATAATGTACTCATAAAAAGATCTCCTTAAATATAGTTTTTAGTTAGTAGTTTTTGGCGGAATCGCGGTTGGCGCGTTTCCATTAAAAGAATCCATATATAATTGATAGTATTTACCATGTTGTGCCATCAATTGCTGGTGATTACCACTTTCGATTAACTTCCCGCCGCTAATTACCATGATAATATCAGCGTTGTAGATAGTTGATAACCGGTGTGCAATCGAGAGGCTAGTCCGTCCCTTCATCAGGTTATCCATTGCCGTTTGAACCGTTTTTTCGGTTTGAGTATCAATACTGGAAGTAGCTTCGTCTAAAATCATAACGGGTGGGTCAGCGATGGCCGCTCTAGCGATGGAAAGTAATTGACGTTGACCGGCGGATAGCGAACCGCCATCATCAGTAATGACGGTATTGAATTTATCCGGTAGCTGGTTAATAAAGTCAGTGGCTTGGGCTAAATCAGCTGCTTGCTGGATCTCTTCATCTGTAGCGTCCAGCCGACCGTAACGGATATTATCATTGACGGTTCCGGTAAATAGGTGGGTATCTTGAAGGACGATCGCCATAGCGTGCCTTAAGTCCGCCTTCTTAATGTTACGAATATCTAAGTCGTCGTAGGTAATGGTTCCAGAATCAATTTCATAGAACCGATTCAGCATGTCGGTAATAGTAGTTTTCCCAGCTCCAGTTTCTCCAACGAAAGCGGCTTTTTGACCTGCGTTTACGTTAAAGGAAACGTCAAATAAAATTTGTTTGCCAGGAACGTAGCTGAAATCAACGTGGGAATAAGTAATTTTGCCCTCAAGAGGTAGTAGGCTGGTACTACCATCGGGCTTAGGAATTACCCAATTCCATTGTTTGCGATGGGTAGCAGAATCAGTGGCTGGTTGTAAGGTGATAGTTCCGTTATCTGTTTCTGATTCTTGATCTAGTAGTGCAAAAATTCGTTGAGCTCCGGCTAGAGCTTGGACGATGGAGTTTAATTGCATAGAAATTTGGGCGATTGGCTGGCTAAACGTTCGACTGAGCTGCAAGAAGGCTGCTAGGTCTCCGAGTGTTAGGGTGGCTAGATGTCCCACAGCCAGCGCGCCACCGAAAACGGCGGTGAGGACGTAGAGTAAGTCACCTAAGTTACCGATAATAGGGAACAGTAATGTAGCGAATCCGTTGGCATTACCGGAATCGGTTTCTAAGCTGTTATTTAGTTTGTCAAAATTAGCTTCAGCTTCCTTTTCGTGGGAGAACACTTTGACCACTTTTTGACCGGTCAACATTTCTTCAGCGTAACCGTCTAGATCCCCTAAGGATTTTTGTTGCAAAGTGAAGTAGTGACCGCTTCGAGAGGTTAAAGTTTTGATAATGATGATACTAGAAGCAAAGATGGCCAGAGAAAAGAGGGTTAATTCCCAGCTAATGATGACCATTGCGATTAAAACCATGATGAAATTAGTTATCGAGCTGAGAAATTGCGGTAAACTTTGGCCGACCATTTGCAATAAGGTATCAATATCGTTGGTGTAGTGACTCATAATGTCGCCATAGTCGTTGTTGTCAAAGTATTTCACGGGCAAAGTCTGCATATGAGTAAACATCTCATCTCGTAAATTATACTGCACCCGTTGAGCCAAAATGGCCATAATCTGAGTATAAATAAAGGTAGCAATCGCACCAATGACGTAAATTCCCACCATCATTAGTAAGACTCGAATGAGAGGATTGAAATTGGGAGTGGCTTGATGAATTAGTGGAGTGATGTATTTATCAATTAATGTTTTCAAAAAAAGAGAGCCAATTACGGTTGATAATGCACTAATTATAATCGAAACTCCAGCAATGAAAAGCCAGACTGGTTGAGTTTTGAAGATCAATTTTAATAGGCGCTTTAAAGTGTTGCGATTATCCTTAGTTAGCTTTAATGATTTAATTGCTCGACCATTACGCATTAACCTTCGCCCCCCTCAATTTGAATTTGGTAAATAGATCTATATTCGGCATCATCTTTTAATAATTGTTCATGGGTGCCAATTGCTGAGACCCTCCCATTTTCCATAACGATGATTTGATCAGCGTCGGTAATGGAGGTGATACGTTGGGTAATAATTACCTTAGTAGTCTCTGGAAGGTTAGCTTTCATAGCTTGCCAAATATTATGTTCCGTTTCAGTATCCGTAGCACTGGTGGCATCATCGAGTAGCAAAATCTTGGGATGTTTCAGTAATGATCTAGCTAACGAGATTCGCTGACGCTGTCCACCAGAAACGTTATTCCCAGTTTGGTCAATACGAGTATTATATTTATCAGGAAATTGCTCGATGAAGCTATCGGCTTGAGCGATTTTGGCTGCTTGAACTAATTCTTCGTCAGTGGCGTTAGGATTACCCCAGCGGAGATTATCTTTAATGGTTCCTGAAAACAAGACGTTATTTTGAAGAACCATTGCGGCGGCATTACGTAAAGCGGTCAAATCGTAATCTTTTACGTTGACCCCGCTTACCTTGACAGCTCCGGAGTCGACGTCATAAAGTCGAGGAATTAGCTGGACGAGAGTACTTTTTCCAGAACCGGTGGATCCAACCACCGCAACGGTGCTCCCGCTTTTAATTTGTAAATTAATATCTGTTAACGCATTCTGCTTTTCCTTATCGTTGAATTTAAAGTTAACGTGTTCAAAACTAATACTGCCATCGTTAACGGTAGTGATCCCATTAGCAGGACTATGTAATTGAGTGGTGGTATCCAGCACGGCGGTTACCCGACGCCCAGAAGTTCCTGCCAAAATTAATTGAGAGAATACGTTAGAAAGCATCATCAAACTGGTTAAAATTGAAATAGTGTATGAGAACAAACTCATCAGTTGTCCAATTTGGAGTTGACGGCTAACCACTAGTTTAGCCCCCAACCAGGCAACCGAGACGGTAGATAAGCCAATTATTAACTGCATTAATGGTTGGTTTAAAGCTAAAATTCGCTGAGCCTTACTGTAAACGGTAAAAATATTTTTGGCTACCGTTTGGAACTTTTGGATTTCAGTTTTAGCTCGGACGAAGATTTTAACTACCCGGATACCACGAATATTTTCACCAACAACTTGATTTAAACGATCGTAAAGGTGAAATACTTGAGTTAGTAATTTACGAGAGCTTCTAATAATGGCGTAAAGCCCCACAGCTAGAATAGGAATAACGACTACAAAGATCCAAGCGATGTTTGGACTGACTAAAAAAGCCATCGTTACCGAAAAAATTAGCATTAGAGGAGCTCGTAAGGCTGTTCGAATGGTCATTTGATAAGCTTGTTGTAAGTTAGTAGCGTCGGTGGTAAGCCGGGTAACTAGCCCGGAAGTGGAGAACTTATCGATATCTGAAAATGAAAAGGTTTGAATATGGAAATATAGATCATGCCGTAAGTTTTTAGCAAAACCAGCCGCGGCCTTACTAGAATACCAACTGGCTCCCATCCCGGCAGCAAGCCCCAGTAAAGCTAAACAAATTAATAAAATTCCCCATCGAATAATTACATGAAGATTACCGACCATAACTCCTCGATCGATAATGATTGCCATCAAATAGGGGACTAAGGTCTGAAATGCGGCTTCGAAGAAAACGCAAATCGGTGAAATTAGTGACAGCCGTTTATACTGGCGAATAGATTTGGCAAGTGTTCGTAACACAATATTCCCCCCTAGAAACGTTTTTCTTTATTTTACCGCAAGCACTTTGATTTAACCGGAATTTAGAATTGGCAAAATCTTAGGTTGAGAATATTGTAAATTTGATAATAAAAAAGAACTAATCTCGAGTAAGATTAGTTCTTTTAACTTTATTTGTTGTTTTTGTTAATTAGATCTACGAAAGCATCTGCAATTGACTTGAAGTAACTTAATTCACGTTGTTCAGTGACTTCACCATCTGCATCTAAAATGTTTGTTACGCCGCCAATGTAAGCTTCTGGTTGTTGAACAACTGGCATGTTCAAGAAGACAAGTGATTGACGAAGAGCCATGTTGGCACCGAAACCACCGATAGCACCAGGAGAAACGCTCAATACAAGGGCTGGCTTCATGTCCCAAACACTAGAACCCATTGGACGAGAACCAACGTCAATAGCGTTTTTAAGGCCACCAGGAATAGAACGGTTATATTCGGGGGTAGCAAAGATTACGGCGTCTACATCATTCATTTGAGCCCGGAAGTTTTCCCATGAAGCAGGAACCTTACCTGGTTGATCTAAATCTTCATTGTAAAGATCTAAATTGATGTCGATGATAGATACGTTATAGTCGCTAGGCAAGAAGCTGGCAACTGATTGGGCGATTTTTTTGGTGAAAGAGCCTTCACGTAGACTCCCAACGATAATTCCAACATTAGTCATGAACTGATGCCTCCAATTACTTACTTTTTATTAGTTAAACCATGTTTATATTATACGCTTATTACTTTTCAAAAAGCAAGAATTTAGTTTAAAAAATAAAAAAAGAACCTGGCAAATACCAGATTCTTTTGGAAAGTTAATTAAAAATTAGCCTTCTTCTACAACAGTAACGTTAGCAGCTTGTGGGCCACGGTCGCTGTCTTCAACGTCAAGGGTAACTTTTTGACCTTCGTCTAATGACTTGAAGCCGTCTTTGTTGATAGCTGAGAAGTGAACAAATACGTCACCATCGTCAGTAGTAATGAAGCCATAACCTTTATCAGCGTTGAACCATTTAACAGTACCTTGTTTCATAATAATGAAACCTCCTTGCGCTAAGCGCGATCTAATATAATGCATCTTAACTAGTTGAACACGATTAAGGAGTTATTTCATAAAGCTATAAAACAAGTACCTTAAAAAGCGAAACTCTAAAACACATTGACCATAATATACCAACAACTGGGGGGAATGTCAAACGACTTTACTCCATGAAAATCGTTTTAACTAAAATAAAGTTGAATTAAATTCAAAAAAGACCAGAGAAACCGGGAAGGCAACTCTGATCTTTATGTTATCGCTTTATTTTTTTAGATAGAAAGTTAAATTATTTGGCAGGTTCAACTACGACCTTGCCGTCCTTAACAGCTACCTTGTATTCCTTAACTTCAGGATTTTCCAAGTAGACGTTAGTCAATGGGTCGGTAATTTCTTTAGTAATTACCCGGTGCATAGGACGAGCTCCCATTTGTTCGTTGTAGCCTAATTCTACTAATTTACTCTTAGCATCATTAGTAACGGTAAAGGAAATGCCCTTAGCCTTGTTGACCATCTTATTAAGATCATTAAGCATGAGGTCTAAGATCTTCAAAATATTATCTTTTGAAAGAGCTTCGAATTGGATGATATCATCGATTCGGTTCAAAAATTCAATTCTAAAGAATGGCTTGAGACGTTCGATTACATCAGGTTGTTCTTTGATGTTATCTTGGCCAGCGTTACTGGTCATGATAATAACTGTGTTGCTAAAATCAACGGTTTTACCTTGCGCATCGGTTAAACGACCGTCGTCTAAGATTTGAAGTAACAAGTTTAAAACGTCTGGATGAGCCTTTTCAATTTCATCCATTAAGATCAAACTGTATGGATGACGCCGAACAGCTTCAGTCAATCGGCCACCTTCACCGTAACCCACGTAGCCGGGAGCTGAACCGATTAATTTGCTTGCGCTAATCTTATCCATGTATTCAGACATATCGAACCGAATCATGGAATCTTCAGTTCCAAACAATTCTTTGGCTAAAGCTTTAGCAGTTTGAGTTTTACCAACTCCGGTAGGGCCAACGAAGAGGAAACTACCAATAGGGCGGTTACCTTGAGTAAAGCCGACCCGGCTACGCTTGATAGCTGCAGAAATAGCGTCGATAGCTTTATTTTGGCCAATAACTTCGGCTTTCATGTCCTTGTCTAAGTTCTTTAATTGGCTAACTTCGTCTTCGTCAACGCTAGTAACAGGAACTCCAGTGATTTTTTCAACTACTGCTTGAATGTTAGCTGCAGTAACATCTGGCGTTTCTACCTTTTTACCATCATCGATATCTTCAATTTGTTGATTAATTTTACCAATGCGGTCTTTAAGTTGAGCGGCCTTTTCAAAATCTTCAGCTTGAGAAGCTTCGTTCTTTTGTTTTTCAAGATTTTCAGCTTGTTGTTGTAAGGTAGCTTTGTCCTTGGAAAGGTGAGAAGTCATGGCCACTTTAGCACCGGCTTGATCAATCAAATCAATTGCCTTATCAGGATTCATCCGGTCTTGGATGTAACGATTACCTAATGAAACGGCAGCCTTCAAAGCATCAGGAGTGTAGTGAACGTGGTGATACTTTTCGTATTTAGGAGCTAAGCCTTCCAAAATTTGGATGGTGTTTTCTTCGTTAGGCTCGTTAACCGTAATTGGTTGGAAACGTCGAGCCAAAGCTTGATCCTTTTCAATATCACGGAATTCAGCGTTAGTAGTGGCACCGATTAATTGGAATTCACCACGAGCTAGTTTAGGTTTCAAAATGTTACCAGCATCCATCTTATCACCTTCGCCGGTAGAACCAGCACCAACGATTTGGTGAATTTCGTCAATAAAGAGAATGATGTCACTGTTTTCTGAAACTTCGTCGATCAATTGTTTCATCCGTTCTTCAAATTGGCCCCGGACACCGGTACCTTGAACTAAGGAAACAACGTCAATGGAGATGATGCGCTTGTTTAAGAGTTTTTCAGAAACGTCACCGTCGACAATTTTTTGAGCCAATCCTTCAACGACGGCGGTCTTACCAACCCCGGCTTCCCCAATTAAAACGGGGTTATTCTTACTTCGACGACTCAAGACTTCTTCCATTTGTTCAATTTCGTTGTCTCGACCAATTACGGGATCTAAATCCCCGTCTTTAGCCAATTGAGTCATATCTGTTCCATACTCATCGAGCAGAGGGCGTTTGCTCTTAGATTGTTGTGGTTGCTGGCCGCCTTGTTCAGCCTGCATTTGTTTTAATTGTTCAGGGCTCACTGGTTGCCCGTTAATAGTCATTCGACCGTTGCCAGCGTTCATAGCGTTCCGGAAGAATGGATCGTTTAAAATATCGTCTAAGTTGTTAAAGCCAAACATATCGTTATTCATGTAATAATTCCTCCCTTAAAACGAGTGATTTTAAAATTAAAGACTAAAATATTTTTTCTTTCAACACTCTTATACTATCATTATTTTGTAATGACTACAAATGATACGCTCAAGAGAATTCTGTTGATGGTTGTTGATATAACAACGTTTTTAAAATGTCGTATTAAAAAAGTTAGCACACGGTAACATAGAGTGCTAACAGATAAAGTTATTAATCTAGGATTTCAATTTCGATTGGAATCGCTGCTTTTAAAGTGTTGTGAACGGTACAAATATGAATGGCGCGGTTAATTAAATTGGTTTGCTGTTCCGGCTCTAAATTAGTGTGACAAGTGATTTTAACTGAAATATTTACGATCTTTGATGATTTATCAGGGTAGATCTCCATTTCACCGAGGGTATCAACATTGAACAGCTTGATTTCAACGTTGGGATCCTTATCAGCAACGCTCCGAATACTTGCTCCTAGACAAGAACCTAGGGATCCTAAGAGGTACTGAACGGGAGATGGACCGGCATCTGTGCCGTGCTGAGACAATGGTTCATCTGCTAAATACTGGTGAGTCCCCGCCTGATTAATGGTTTGGCGGCCAACGGATTTGAGCTTGGTATGAGTGATAAATCTTGCCATGGTAATCCCTCCAAATAATAGTTGTTATTGTAAGTTTAGCGCAGATTGTGAGGGACAGATATTAATTTGCTTATGAGAGAATGGTTTTCATTAAAAATGATTATAATAAAAGGGTAAGAGTTCTATTAAAGAATAGGTAAGAACTAAAGAGATTAAAGACGCCAGCAATATTGCTGGCGTTTTTTAATATTCAGTAATTTGATATACTAATGACAGATATGAAGGACTCAAAAGAGGTGAGCCAAGTGGCTAAAGAAGTGGAATCTGAAGCACAATTAGAAGATCGATTTATGCAACAGTTAGCAAAGCAAGGCTATCAAACAATTCAAATTGATAAAGAAGCTGACTTAATCAATCATTTTCGGAGGATTTTAAATCAACGTAATCAGGTTAACTTAAAAGATGAAGAATTAACCGATACGGAATTTAGTCGGGTAATGAATGAATTAGTTGGTTCTAAAACGTTGTTTGAAATTGCTCAATTATTGCGGGGATCTGATATTCAACCAGCGGGTAAGATTAGCATCCAACGTGATGATGGTTCGAACGTTTATTTAGAATTCTTTGATGGACGAGTAGTTGAAAATAACATTTTTGAAGTGACTCATCAAGTAACCGTTAATGCTAGATATACTAATCGGTATGACGTTACGATTTTGGTGAATGGATTGCCGTTAGTTCAGGTAGAATTAAAACGCCGGGGCGGGGACTTCGAAGAAGCTTTCCACCAAATCATTCGGTATAGAAATGATTCTTTTAGAAATCTTTATCGTTTCGTCCAAATTTTTGTAGTTTCTGACGGTGTTGATACTAGATACTTCGCTAATGGTGATGGTAATTTAAATGCTAATTTTATGTTTTATTGGACTGATGAAGAAAATAATTGGTTAAATGATATTACTGATTTCACCGCTTCATTTTTGAGTAAATCTAGGTTACATAGCATGATTAGTAAGTACACCGTTTTTGATCATAGTAATGACAGTATTATGATTATGCGACCCTATCAAGTTTACGCAGTGGAGGCCATTGTTAATCAGGCTCAAAATCATCCTGATAAAAATGGTTATGTATGGCACACAACTGGTTCAGGAAAAACCATTACGGCTTTTAAAGCCAGCCAGATTTTGACTAGGGAAACAGATGCAGAAAAAGTTATTTTCCTAATCGATCGTTCTGATTTGGATATCCAAACGGCTAAGAATTTTAATGCCTATTCAGCCCAGTCAACTACAAATGAACCTGCAATTGATCAAACCAATAGTACCGCTAGTTTGGTGCGGCAGTTGCAGGCTAGCGATACACCCCTAATTATTTCTACCATTCAAAAAATGAATACAGCGGTGAAAGAAGATTCTAGCTATCGTAAATTACTAACGGAGTTTCACGATAAACACGTTATTTTTATTGAAGACGAAGCTCATCGGAGTCAATTTGGTGATATGCGTAAAAACATTAATCAGTGGTTTGCTAATTCGCAACATTTTGGGTTTACTGGAACCCCTATTTTTGCAGAAAATGTAGGTCAAGATGGTCGTACTACCGAATCGCTGTACGACGAAGAATTACATCACTACCTTATTAAAGACGCCATTCGTGATCATAACGTTTTAGGATTTAGCGTACAATACATTAATACCTTAAAAGGGAAAGCTGATTTTTCAGCTGAAGAAATTAATGAGAAAGTGGCTAAAATCAATACGGCTGAAGTATTTGAAGCTGATGAACGGATTCAACTAGTGACTAAACACATCTTAATGAATCATGGGCAACTTACCAAAAATGGTCATTATAACGCTATTTTTACGGTTCCTAGTACGGAAATAGCTTTAAAGTACTACCAGGCATTTAAGCAACTAGATCCTAATCATGAGTTGAAAGTTACCACCATTTTTACTTGGGTCGCTAACGAAGAAAATGCAGTGGAAAAACAAGATCAAGCAATTAAATCATCTCGATTGGGCTTAGATCAAGTGATTGCTGATTATAACGAACAGTATGGAACGGAATTTAGTACTGATACGTTTTCTGAATATTTTGCTGATGTTTCTAAACGGATGAAAGAACATAATGATCAATCACCTGACAGCAATATTGATATTTTAATTGTGGTTAATATGTTCTTAACTGGGTTTGATTCTAAGCGGTTAGCCACTTTGTATGTAGATAAAAACTTGCAGTATCAAGGGTTGATCCAAGCATTTTCACGGACTAACCGGGTAGAAACAGATTCTAAACCCAGCGGGAATATTGTTAGCTATCGAAATCTTAAGGCTGCTACGGATCAAGCAGTAACCCTTTATTCTGCTGGTTCTAAAGAGGATTTTTACGTTAAAAGTTACGATGAACTGGCAGCGGAACTGCGTCCAGCAATTGCTACTTTAGTAACTATTACTCCAGATGCAAAGGCAGTGGATGAATTATTTAATCAAGGAGATTCAGCCATTAAGACCTTTGTATTAGCCTTTCGAGAAGTATTACGTATTCATAATAAGATCAGAGTCTATGAAGATTTTAAGTGGGATAATTTTGCTGCAGATGGTCTTAATGCCCAGTTAATGGCTGATTTTCAAAGTAAATATGTGGATGCCTATCGTTACTTGCAACGCAATAGAGAACAGCCAGAGGCAGCCTCTATTTTGGAAGATATTAACTTTGAAATTGAATTGCTAGAAACTGATCGAATTGATGTTGATTATATTATTAACTTGGTCAAAGCGATCGATTTAGATTCTCAAGCTAATCGTCAATCTGATAGTAAGCGGATCAAACAAATGCTTAACGATACTAATGATCTGAAGTTAAGATCTAAGGCTGATTTGATTGCTGCCTTCTTGGATTCAGTTGTGCCTAATTTGCCAGATAATGCTAATGTGGGCGATGAATTAAACCAATTCTTGGCTCAACGCCGCAAATTAGAAGTAAATGATTTTGCTGAAGAAAATAAGTTGCCGGCCCAATTAATTAATAGTGAAATTGATGATTATGATTTTTACGGTCATACTAACCCCAGAAGGGTAACAGAAGAGTTGAATAAAGCGGGCTATGGTTTTAAGGAAAAAGTTTCATTATCAAAAAAAATAAAGAGTTTCGTGTTGCAAACCGTTGAGCGGTTCACGATGTCGTAGGAGAAAAGAATTATGTCAGAAACACACACTCAGCAAGCTCAACAGCAGGCTGAATTACAAAAACGCTTGTGGAGTATTGCCAATGATTTACGGGGCAATATGGATGCGAGCGAATTTCGGAATTATATTTTAGGATTAATTTTTTACCGCTTCTTATCCCAAAGAGAAGATGATGTGGCTGCTGAACAGTTAGCCAACGACGGGATAACATTTGAAGAAGCCTATGCTGATGAAGATATGAGAGATATGTTGCAAGATGCAATTACCAATATTTTAGGTTTTTTCATTAGTCCGGATAATTTATTTTCTAGCTTAGTGGCGGATATTCAAGCAGGCCATTTCGATGTGGAAAAATTGGCTAATGCGGTTAATGAATTGGAAAATTCCACAATTGGTAAGGAATCTGAAACTGATTTTCGGGGCTTATTCGAAGATTTAGACTTAAACTCATCTAGATTAGGCTCTACCGTGGCTCAGCGAAGTGATTTAATTGCCAAAGTGATGTTGAATTTAGCTGATTTGGACTTTGGTGAAGGTAAAGCTGAGATTGATGTTTTGGGGGATGCTTACGAATATTTGATCGGTCAATTTGCTTCTACTGCTGGTAAAAAGGCTGGTGAATTCTATACCCCGCAACAAGTCTCCAAATTATTGTCCAGGTTAGTAACGTTAGATAGACCTGAAATTAAAAGTGTGTATGATCCTACGATGGGATCTGGTTCTCTGTTATTGCAAGTAGGTAATTACGCTCGCGTTGGAAACTACTACGGGCAGGAATTGAACGGCACGACATTTAACCTGGCTCGGATGAACATGTTGATGCACGGCATCAATTTTAGCCGTTTTGAAATGAAGCAAGGCGATACATTAGAAGACGATAAGTTTGCCGGTCAACGATTTGATGCGGTGGTGGCTAACCCACCATATTCGGCTAAATGGAGTACAGATGGCAAGTTAGACGATGAACGGTTCCGAAAATACGGGAAAACTGCGCCTAAATCTAAGGCTGATTTTGCCTTTGTAGAGCACATGCTATTCCACTTGAATGATGACGGCAGGATGGCAGTAGTTTTACCACATGGAGTACTTTTCCGCGGGGCTGCCGAAGGAGTGATTCGCCGCTTCATGATTGAACGCGATAATGTGCTGGACGGCGTAATTGGATTACCAGCTAACTTATTTTATGGAACGTCAATTCCAACGGTAGTCTTAGTATTTAAGAAACAACGTACTATTGATGATATTTTCTTTATCGATGCCTCTAATGACTTTGAGAAGGGAAAAAACCAAAATAATTTAACGGACGAACAAGTGGATAAGATTGTGGAAACTTACCAACAACGAGCTGATGTGGATAAGTATGCCCATGTTGCAACCCTTGATGAAATTAAGGAAAACGACTTTAATTTAAATATTCCGCGCTATGTAGATACGTTTGAAGAGGAACCACCGGTTGATGTGGATAAATTAGTGGCTGATATCCAAACTACTAATCAAGAAATCGCTGAACAGGAAACAGAATTTACCAGTATGCTAGCTGAACTGGTCGGTCAAGACCCTGACGCTCAACAGCAGCTTGAGAAGTTAAAGGAGCTGTTTAAGTAATGGATGAAAAAATGACGCCTAGAATTAGGTTTAAGGGATTTAAGGATGACTGGGAACGGCGTAAGACAAAAGAATTATGTGATATTTCTACTGGCAAAGGTAATACTCAAGATAAAGTTGAAGATGGTAAATATCCATTTTATGTTCGTTCTGTGACAATTGAACGAAGTAATGAATATCTTTATGACCAAGAAGCTGTTTTGACAGTTGGAGATGGTGTTGGTACAGGAAAAGTTTTTCATTATGTAAATGGTAAGTATAACTTGCATCAACGTGTATATAGGATGTTTAACTTTAATCATGGAGTATCGGCGAAATATTTTTATCACTATTTTTCAAAGAATTTTTATCGTCGTGTAATGTCAATGACAGCAAAAACATCAGTTGATAGTGTTCGAATGGAAATGATTGCTGATATGAAAATTAAATTTCCAAGTCCAGCAGAACAGGAAACAATAGTGTCTGTTTTAGATGGATTAGACGGCACTATCACTCTTCATCAAAAGAAGCTTGATAACCTACAAATGTTGAAGAAACTTTTGATGCAAAAAATATTCGATCAAGAGTGGAGGTTCAAAGGCTTCACTGACCCTTGGGAACAGCGTAAACTTACGGACGTTGGAGATATAGCACGTGGAAAGTCAAAACATCGCCCAAGAAATGATAAAAAATTATTTGGTGGCAAGTATCCGTTCGTTCAAACTGGCGATGTTGCTAGCGCTGGATTGTTTCTTACGAATTATTCTCAAACATACAACGATTTTGGTTTGGCACAAAGCAAACTTTGGCCGTCTGGAACGCTATTAATTACTATAGCTGCCAACATAGCAGAGACAAGCATTTTGGGCATCGATGCTGCCTTTCCAGACAGCGTTATTGGATTCACAGCTAAAAACTCCGATGTCGTGTTTATAAAGACATTAATTGATAAATTTAGCAATGGTTTAAAGCGCAAAGCTGAAACTAGTTCACAAGCAAATTTGAATTTAGCAAAATTGTCTGATCTTGATATAGTCGTTCCAAACTATGACGAACAAAAGCAAATCAGCTCATTTTTTCAAAACTTAGACAACCTTATCGCTTCCAACCAACAACACTTAGATCAACTCAAAACACTTAAAAAGTATTTAATGCAAAATATGTTTGTTTAATTTGAACTAGCTGTCGCATCCAACCAGCGAAAGCTTCTTCAAATTAGCTAAACTAGTTTATATCCTGTAATAATTAATTAGGATCTCAAAATGAGATTCTAATTTTTTTATTTGGAGGGAACATCGATGGAACAGTCACCCAAGTTACACGAATATTTTGCTGAATGGATGCAACTGTATAAGCGAGACGCGGTGCAACCAATTACGTATCAAAAATACGAAATGACGCACCGTCAATTATGCCGATTAGCCCCAGATATTAGAATGAGCCAAATGTCGAGATTGACTTATCAGAAAATATTAAATGAATATGCTAAAACTCATGAACGACAGACAGTTATGGATTTTCACCGACATGTCAGAAGTGCGTTGATGGATGCGTTAGAAGAACGCATTATTGAACGAGATCCAACTAGAAAAGCTGTGTTGAAGGGAATTAAGCATCGTAAACATAAAACCAAATTTTTACACCAACATGAAGTTCAATCACTTTTGAACGTTTTAACCTTAAACGAAGGCGTTAATTGGGATTATTTTATTTTGTTGATTAGTAAAACCGGATTAAGATTTGCGGAGGCATTAGGGGTCACCCCAGAAGATTTTGATTTTGCTAGACAAAATTTGAAAATAGATAAAACTTGGAATTACAAGGCCGAGAAGAGCGGATTTGCACCTACTAAGAACCATGCTTCGGTTAGAAATGTTCAATTAGATTGGCAAACTGTCATTCAATTTTCTCAGTTAACCAAAGGAATGCCACCCCATCAACCAATATTTGTACAAAATACTAAAGTTTATAATGATACCGTAAATCATTACCTAGAAAGATTGTGTAGAAGGGCGGAAATTCCTGTTATTTCAGTGCATGGATTGCGCCATACACATGCTTCACTATTACTGTATTCGGGAGTAAGTATCGCTTCAGTTGCCCATAGATTGGGGCATTCCAACATGAACACAACCCAACAAACGTATTTGCATATAATTCAGGAATTAGAGAATCAGGATAATGATAAAGTTATGAAACATTTAGCTAGTCTTGTATAAATACGATAAAAAGACGTTTTTTAAGCTCAGAAAACGTCTTTTTTGCTGGAGCTGGTTGGAAGCGATAAGGACATCGAGAGTTTGGAAGAGAGAACCGATTTTTTCTTGTTCTTTATTTTTGGAAGGAATTAAAAATAAGGTACTGGAAACTTTCTTCCAATCTGATCTAGGCATTTTAGTACCAGAAGTATCGTTAGCAACTTTTTGGTAATCATTAGATTGAATTAATGTATATAAAAATTCAGGTACAATTTCTTTAGCTTCTAATACCCAAAAATCTCCTAAAGCAATTCCAGTAAAATTTGAAAATAGCCAATTTTTTAAATATGGACGTAATTTTCCATATAAAACATTTTCTGGGAAAAAGATTATTCCTTTTCTATTGTCCTTTTTATTTTTTATATTTTTATTTAATCTTCCTTCTCCAGAGATAATATCTTCAAATTCTAATTTAGGCAGTTCATATGAGTTTGATGTTTTATTTAATCTAGTTACAATATCAAAGAACTTACGCCGTTCCCAAGTAATTCCATAAATTCTTTAAGTTCTACTTAATAGATAGTTGAAATGATATACGGTTACTTAATTAAAGTTGTTATGTTTGATATAGTTTGCGATAAGCGGACGGGGTTTGTCCCGCTCGTTGCTTGAAGTAACGGTTAAAAGTAGAGGGGGACTGATATCCTAAAGTTAACGCAATATCCGCAACGGAACGGTTAGTTATTTCTAATAGTTTTTGGGCTTCACTCATGCGAATAAAACGGACTTCTTCAGTGAAAGTTTTGTGGAATAATTGGCGCGTTAATCTAGAGAAGTAGTTGGGATCGTACTCAAAATGCAAAGCCGCTTTAGTTAGATTCACGGTTGCTAAGTTCGCTACTATGTAGTTTAAAATAATACCGAATTGAATGGATCGAGATGATTTTTTTAAATCATATTCTAAAAAATTAGACTCAATCATTGCAATAGCGTCAATGCCGTACCTAGATAGTTCTGTTAGTAATAAGCTCATTAAGGTACTTTCTTGGTATTTTAAGAAATTATCTTGAGGTTGAATAGTTGTTAATGTCTTAATTTGGTTAAGATAATTAACGCATATTTGATAATTAAATCGCCGAAAAACAATGTGTGCATCCGTTTGAGAGCAGGTCATAGAAGTAACTAATTCGTTAGGTCCACATTCTATACCACAAGCGATAGGAACAAAAAATAAACTAACGTAAAAAGCTTGCTGATCTATAGGCATTAAATTAATTGGTTGTTTATAGCGTAAAAGAACTATATCTTGTTGCTTCAAATGAAAATTATGTTGATCAATTTGTAAGATACAATCAGTTTTACATATCAATAGTGCAGAAGACGGATGTAAATCAGGTGTTGCTTGCGATAATGCTACTAAGTCTAAGGTTAATGAGTGGTTTTGATGATAATTATAAATCAAAATTAGTCCTCCAAATATGTAAATGTATATTTAGCTTATCATAATAATAGATAGTTATGGATTATTAGTTGGATTAATTTGGCTTATAAAGGGGTGTTAATCTTATATAGCAGGCCTAACTAAAGATTAGTAAAATAATTATTTTTGATTACGGACTTTACTATAAAATAATGGAATGGAGTAAAATTCAATGGCAACCTTACTTGAAACAACTACCTTAGATTCTGAACTAACTTCTTTTTTTGATAATCAACTAGATTACTTAGCCACAGTAAGTGATGATGGTCAACCACAAATTGGTCCTAAAGGCTCAATTCGGGTTTTAGATAATCAACATTTAATTTATGTAGAATTTACTTTAGACCATGCGTACAATAACATTCAAAGCAATAATCGGGTGGCTGTAACTTCATTTGATAATAAAAACCATGTATCTTATCGGATTAATGGAATTGCTTATCTTCATGATCATGATGAAGTGTCAGAAACGGAATTGAAGCAAAGCGGCTTAGATGAACATTTTCCTAATGCGGTAGTCGTTATAGTAGATATTAAAGAGATTTATAAACTATAATATATTTTAATTAGGCTAACTTAACTTGAGAGGAGGGGAAAAATTGATTGATAAAAAAACATTTAGAAATAATCAACTAACTAAATTAAAAAACTCTGACAATGTAGATTCACAAGAAGAACAAAAAATTTTAGATAATCTATTTAGCACTTTTGAATGGCAAGAAGCTCATAGCATTGCTACCGTTATCAGTGGACCAATTGAATTCCCAACTAAAAATTTAATTAAGCAAGCACAAATAGAGGGTAAGCAAGTCTATTTACCAAAAGTAATGCCTAAAAGGCAGATGGCTTTTTTACCTTTTATCGGATACGATCAGTTAGTTAAAAGTAATTTTGGGTTATTAGAACCCGCTTACGACGAAACACTGGTTAATCAGCAAATTGATTTAATTATCGTTCCTGGGCTGGCTTTTGCCCTTGACAGTAATAATCGATTAAGTTTTGGTGGTGGTTACTATGATCGTTTCTTAAGCCATTATCTGGGTAGAACCGTATCTTTGGTTCCCCCAATGATGAGCTTTACCACTAACAAATGGCCAATTGAAGATCATGATATTAAGATTAATACTTTAGTTACTGATAATGAGATTATCAGAATCTAGTAGATATTTAATTTACAGGGATTAGATGCTATATATTGGTAATATTAATCTTGCTAATGCGGTTAGTATGTAAATTATTGTTAGTAGTAATGACGAGTCATTAATTGTAGAAGTTATTAAGTTAAATCCCTTGAGTGAAATTTTTAATTTCATTAAAGGGATTTTATTTGTATATTTATCTGCAATTAGTATACTACTTAGCATTAAGATGATATTGCGTTGTTATAGTTTAATGGATGATAAAAATATAATTTATTTTGCGTCTATTTGTCATCATGTCTTTTATATTTGAATTTTAATTCTTATAGATTTATCTGATGGATTATTATAAAATAACCTCGGTGTACATATATATTTGGAGGACATGAAACATGAAGAAACTTTTTCCATGGCTATCCTTTTTAGTGTTAACGGCTTTGTTTATGGTGGCTTTGTTTTACAACAAAACTGTTATTGGGTATCATTCCGGAACACTACCGTTTGAATTAAATCGGATAGGTGGAATCGGGGCCATACTTAGCGGCCCGGTCAATTACGTTGTTGACGGTACAATTGGTAATCCGATTAATTTATTTTATCCGTGGTTAATTTATTCCATTACCTATCCAATTGGTTATGCGTTGACTAGCTTTATTTATGGTTATATGGCTATTTTTGCCATTTTTACTTATTTAACGCTGGCGATTGCTTATCTAGTGGCTAAAAAAATTACGGGTAATAGTGTTCAGGCAATGCTGTTTTCAGTGTTTTGGACATTTGCCGCTTATAGAACTTTTGACGTTACCAGAAGCGTTGCTGGTGAGGCATTAGCTTTCGCGTTTATCCCGTTAGCATTTTTCGGCCTTTATAAGCTAATAAAAACACAAGGTAAAAGTTGGTGGATAGTAACCTTAGCTTTGACTTTAATTACCTATACGTACCCTACGATTGCGTGGGTGGTGTCGATTTATTTGATAATAGGATTAATCATTTTAAAAAATAAAGTGACCGACATGCAATCCATGTGGTTAGGTTTGACTAAAGCAGCGTTAATATCTTTTTTCACTACATCTTTTTATTGGGTTCCGTTATTAGAAGAGGCTAAAATTCCGTTCCAACCGGCTAGCCATTTACAAATTCAAACAGCAGCGTTAAATCCAATTAAGGTGTTAACTAACTCCGTTACTAATAACGTAACTGGCTATGGAATTGGAATAGTCATGGTGATTTTGTTAGTCTGGTCGTTTATTGATTGGCATAAACTAACATTTATATACCGTTCTAAGTTAGTTTGGGGTGGTGTTAGCTTAATTTTAGCTACTAACATCATTCCTTGGCCCTTGTTAGGCAGCCGATTCAATTTTGTTTTGATGCTACCAGGGATGTTTATGATAATGGCGACGTTGTTCATTAGCTGGGTAGGTAGCTATGTAGTGGCTTCCTACCAAAAATCATGGTTGAACTGGTTAGTGGCTGGCTTGGCTTTATTAGCCTTTTTAGTTCCGGTAGTTCGGATGCAACTGACTGCTCCAACTAGCGATAGGGTTCATTACAATAATGAGGCTAGTTTGGTTGGCTTTTATAATATAGATGATTATTTGCCAACGGCAGCTGCACAAAATATCAAATCCATTACGAAAAATGTATTTATCGTTAACGGAAAACGGGAAGTCATTACCCGAGATTCATTTGGCAATCGGGTTAAATTCGTAACTCCTAAAGGGATCATTAACACTCCGATTATATATAGTGCGGGAACTAGGGTTACTATTGGTGGCAAACCAGTTCACGCGTATGTCTCTAATCGGGGAACCGTAGCGTTTAAGGCCAATATGAAAGGTAATGTTACGGTGACTAGCACCTACACTGTATGGGCTAAAGCGGCAGCGATCATTTCTATTCTTAGTTTTATTGCGCTATTTAGCGGGATGCTTTACGATATAGAAAATAATAGGTAGTAAAAAAGCTTTTAATGTCGATTGCGACATTAAAAGCTTTTTGATTAGATTTCGTCTTCTGGTGCCCAATGATTGATGGGGCCGAATTTATGACCAACGATGATTTCATTTTGAATGGCGATATTAACGAACTTTTTGGCAATCCGAATGGCACTTTCGATATCGTTGCCCTTAGCTAATTCAGCGGTGATACATGCTGAAAGGGTATCGCCAGTACCATTAACTCGATCAGTATGGTGATAAGGATCTCGTAGCCAAAATGACTTACCAGATTCTAAGAGCACAAAGTCAGCGACTTCGAGTTGGTCTTCAGAATCGTGGCGGCCGTTAATGATGACGTTACTAGCTCCTAAGTCTTGTAACTTTTGAGCAGCAGTCTCCATGTCAGCTTCATCATTAATTTCCATTTCGGCTAATTTTTGAGCTTCAAAGAAGTTGGGAGTAATCACGGTGGCTAACGGAATTAATTCGTCACGTAGGGTAGTGTAAGCTTCTTCTTCTAGCAAAACGTTACCGTGCTTAGTGGTGATAACCGGATCTACCACTAAAGGACCAAGGTCGTATTGTTGATAGTTATTAACAACGGTATTAATTAAAGTAGAATCTGATAACATCCCAGTTTTACTAGCACGAATATGATAATCTTCAGCTAAGTCTTTAAATTCATTATCGATGAACTCAGTGGGAAGGTTAACGGCGTCGTGAATGCCATAGCTGTTTCCAGCAACACAAGCGGTTAAAACCGATGCACCATAAACGTGGCGCCGGAAAAATGTGTGTAAGTCGGCTTGCATACCGGCACTACCATCGCTGTCAGAACCAGCAATGGTTAGGGCTTGGGGAAATTGTGTTAACATATTGGTCACCTCAAATTTAGTCTAGTTATTATGCTAAGGATACCACAAATGAGAAAACGGTAACACATTAGTAAGTCGATTTGCTTTTTAAAGTAAATGTGTATTATAATATGATAGTCTATTGGAAATTAGGAATAACCGAAGTAACTTTTGAAGATAAGGAGATTTGTAATTATGCGTATTTGTCATCCACACGGTGTACAAGGCCGTCGACCAATCAACGTTAAGAAAGCTGAAAAGCGTAACAAAGAAGTTGCAGATTTGCAAAAATTCTTGAAGCAAAAACCAGCTAAATAATACGGAGCACGGGGCAATCATTGTTTCGTGCTTTTTGTTTGCCCAAAAATTCGTGGTCTAAATGGCAGTTTTGAATTATAATAATAAAAATCAATGAAAGAAGGGCCTTTCATGTTAATTCAAAATGTTTTGATTGAAAATGCAATGGAAGCTAGTGATGTTCGGATTGTTGACGGTAAATTCAGTGAGATTGCCGCTCATCTAACTCCTCAACCAGATGAAGAGGTGTTGGATGGTAACCACAAACTATTATTACCGCCGTTTGTAGACCCCCACGTTCATTTAGACGCTACTATGACTGCTGGTGATCCAGAATGGAACCAGACTGGGACGTTATTTGATGGTATCAGAATCTGGAGTGAACGCAAAAAGACATTGACCAAAGAAGATGTCAAACAACGGGCTAAGGAAGCTATCAAGCTCCAAGTGGCCAACGGCATTCAATTTGTTCGGAGTCATGTTGATGTTACTGATCCGAATCTAACTGCTTTGAAAGCTTTAATCGAAGTCCGAGAAGAGGTTAAGGACCAAGTAGAGCTTCAATTAGTAGCGTTTCCTCAAGAAGGTATCATGTCGTTTCCTAATGGTCAGCAATTAATGCGAGATGCTGTAGCAATGGGGGCTGACGTGGTGGGTGGCATTCCACATTTTGAATTTACTCACGAATACGGGGTAGAATCTCTTCACTTCATTATTAAATTAGCGGAACAAAACGATCGTTTAGTCGATGTTCACTGTGATGAAATCGATGATCCGCAATCTAGAAGTTTAGAAACTCTCGCTACCTTGGCACTAGAAAGTGGTTTAAAAGACAAGGTGACTGCTAGTCATACCACAGCAATGGGTTCGTATAACGATGCCTACACTTACAAATTATTCCGCTTACTGAAAATGTCAGGAATTAATTTTATTGCCAATCCGTTAGTTAATACTAACCTTGGTGGCCGCTTTGATACATACCCCAAACGACGGGGAATGACACGGGTGAAGGAGCTTAGCGAAGCTGGGATGAACGTAGCCTTTGGTGAAGATGATATTAAGGATCCTTGGTACCCAATGGGAAACGGAAACATGTTAGATCCAGTATCGATGGGCTTACATGTTGGTCATTTGATGGGATATAACGATATCTTGAACTCCTATCAATTCGTTACCACGCACGGGGCCAAAGCCATGCATATCATGGATCATTATGGAATTAAGGTGGGAATGCCCGCTAACTGTATTTTGATGAACAGTGATAATTTCTATAATGCGTTAAATGAACGAGCTGAAGTGTTATACTCGATTCATAACGGTGAAGTATTAGTAGCTACCAAGCCTAAGCAAGTACGTAATTATTTTAAAGATTAAAAAAAGTCCGCCAGCGGCGGACTTTTTATGCTTTCTTATGCTTTTTGTGGGCAACTTCTTTTTTATGTTTTCTAGCCTTAAGTTCGTCTTTTAAGGCGACGATATCTTCCTCATGTTTTACTTTCCATTGTTTAAATGAAAAGTTAGTATCAGTATCGGTAGGCTTTAAACCAGTGTCTAACCAAAAGAGTGCTTCGGTTAAACTAGGGAAGTTGTGCATCCAAAGTGTTTGACCGTTTTCAGAGTCAAAAGCAACATAGGAACGTGCGTGATGTTGCAAAAAGGTATGGCGCCGAATCTTGAACGCTTCCCGTTTTCTTGTTAAACGAAAATCAGGTAAAATGAATTTACCTTGGCGCTTAAGCTTGGGGAATCTGTCGTTAATTTGTTCGTGCCGGTCTTTAAGCAACGCCCGCGCGTCTTCAACGGTAATTAGTTGGGCGGTTGTTTGGGCCATTGAGTTTACCCCCTTTTATGTATATTTTCGCATAAAATGAATATCTTGAAAAGGATTACGAACTTTCATAACCATTTATTAACTTTTAGTTTTAAAAATAATTATCTGGAGGAAATCAGATGGGTAAATTTTACGCAATTAAAAAAGGACGCAAACCAGGGATTTATACTACTTGGGATGAAGCTAAGCGGCAAGTGAGTGGTTATTCAGGAGCAATTTATAAAGGCTTTACTAGTCGTAGTCAGGCTGAGGCTTTCATAAAAGAAAAGAGTGCTAATCGGACCACTCCTAAGAATAAGGCAGCGGTTCGACCAGCGACCCCGTTAAAATCGGCCGAAATTACTTTTTATACCGATGGTGGTTCTAGAAATCACGGTAACGTTGCTGGTGATCATGTTCACGCTGATGACAAAGCTGCCTGGGCATATTTAATTGAACTACCTGATCAGCAAACGGTCAGTGATTCTGGTGGTGAGTGGGGAGCCACCAATAACCGGATGGAAATTATGGGCCTCATTAAGGCCCTTACGTATTTGATTGAACATCAATATAACCAGAAGGCTATTTTGGCTGTGTTGGATTCTCAATACGTTTTAAATGCCATTCAAAAAGGCTGGTTGGCTGGCTGGAAACGTAAAAATTGGCATCGAGCTGGTAATGCGCCGCTAAAAAATGCTGAACTATGGCAACAAGTGGACCGCTTATTACCGCAGTTTAACCAATTGCAATTTGAGTGGACTAAGGGTCATGCGGTTAATCACGGAAATGTATTTGTAGATGAACTCTTAAACCAAACAATGGATCAAATGAAAAAAACAGCTGAAACTCCTGCGCTTCATGAGCAGACGTCTCAACTGAATTTGTTTAATGATTAAGAATTTTTATTTGCTTTGTGGTACCGTTTGTCGACTTCTTTACTCCAAAAGCCTCCAGAAAGTTCGATTGGTTCTTGAACCATGATAAAAGCATCTGGTGAAATTTCCTTAATTTGTTCCATCAGCCTGCGTTCGGCTTTTCTTGGGGCCAAGATACTTAGCACTAATCGAGGACCGCTGCGGCCATCAGCGTGGCTGACGGTAACCCCGTAACCTTTTTCTCTAAGGATTTCGGGAAGTTCTTCGCTATGTTCATGCATGGGATTATTAGGATCGATTTGGACGGTTACTTGGAAGTTGACGTATCCTAAAGCGATTCGATCTTCAATGATGATTCCAATATAAATACCGACCCCAAATCCAATAGCATAAGCCGCAATATTTAGCTTGCTGTCGATGTGTTGCAAGGCAATTGCTAACGCCATAACGTAAATCAATTCTTCTACTACGGCCACTATCGGTGCTAAGTACCGGTGGCCTTTGACTACTAACATAGTCCGAAAAGTGTTGATAGAAATATATAGCGCGTTAAGTACAAAAATTGTAATTGCCAATTCCATACTGTCACCTCCAAATTGACTTTGTCCCCAGTTTAGCACTGTCGATTCCAAAAAGCTGATCAGGCGCCTTATCGGGGGTAAATTGACAATTGTGAAAATCAGGTCTATCCTTAAATTTAGTTTAAATGATTATAAATGAGGTAGTTTATTTGATGGAAACAGAGTTAATTCCGTACTTGACGTTTGAAAATACGAAAAGCGCTCTGGATTATTATCAACAGATCTTTGGGGCCACTGACATTTTTCGGACAGTGCCAACTCCAAGACAAGCAGAAGAAATGTCGTTAAACGCCGACGTAGATCTTAATGAATTGACCGTTCAAGGTGGTTTTTCTATCCTGGGTCAAAAGATTTTCTGTGCTGATAGTTTTCTGGGAAAGCCAGTAGTTTCTTCACTGGTATCTTTGATGTTGCAGGTTAGTCAAAAAGACTCAGCTGCAGTTAGTGCGCTAGAAGCACTTTATCAGCGTGTCTCAACTTCAGATGGAGTCAAAGTTATTAGTTCATATGAAAAGAAACCAACTGGTGAAAAAGCTGGCCAAGTGGTGGATAAATTTGGTATTACTTGGATTTTAAAAGCAGTTAAATAAAATGTACCGTCTGCCACTGAGATTTCAGAAGCGGGCGGTTTTTTATTTACTAAGCAATAATTAATGGAATCTTTGAAATTGGTGCTAAGATGTTGCTAAAAACTTTAGGACATTTTTAGTAGGTAGGTGAGTTAAATTGTTTAGGAAGATTATCTCCATGATGGTGGTAATAGGGGGAATTAATTTATTAGGAGTATGCCAGCCAAGAACTGCTTGGGCCGATGATACGACTGCAACTAGTTCACAGGCTAGCACTGGAATAGATCCACAGCTAACCTTAACCGGTGGCAATCGCTTATTGGTGGGACAACACCAACAACTAATTGGCCGGGTGATTAATAACACGGTTCATCCGCGGTGGTCATCTAGTAATCCGCGGGTGATTAAAGTTAACCAGTCTGGAGAGATTAAGGGACTTAAGGCGGGAAAAGCTACCGTCAAGATTAGTTATCATAACGTGGCCAAATATAAAACAATAAGGGTCGTTCAGTAAACTAGTGCTAATCTAAGTAGCCGATTTAAGCATGCTCGCAAGGGACAGACAATTACCTTAGTTGGCAATTTTAAAATGAAAAACAACGTTAAATTACCGACTGCCAAGAACGTAAAAATCAAAGCTAATAAAGCTTCTTTTACTGGTAAACGGGGTTTTTTCTACGGAATTGTAAATAGGGGATTGAGTTGGACCGGCGGTTATTTTTATAGTGGCGGTCATTCATTTCGGTTGTTGCGAACCCAAAATGCAGTTTTTAATGGACTAACTTTTCATCAAGCCTGTGGAGTTGGGGGCCACGTTTTTGATCTGATGGGAAGTAAGCACGTCAAAATTACTAACTGTCAGTTTTATGGCTACGGACATACTTTGAGTTTAAAGAAGCTGCGCAAGAAGGGAAATCATGGTGCGTATGCGGAAGCAATTCAGACCGACTACGCTAATTATAATAGCGGCGGGGCTAACTTTAACCGTTATGGTAAGGGACACTTCAATCATCAGCCATCTAGCTACATAACCGTCACCCATAACACTTGGCGTCCAGAATACTCTGGCAAACGATTAGTCTCGTTAGCCCAAGTAGCAATCGGAGAACACGACACGACTAGTAGTAATCGGAATAAAATCAAGCATGTTACTTTTCAGTCTAACGTGATTAAAAACCCCATTCGACTAAGCGGGATGGGAGCCGACACCAATTATTTTGGTGCTCCGGTGCATTTTGAATCGTCTAGTTCTATTTCAATCAAGCATAATATTTTTCAAGCCACCTTAAAACGAGCCCGACCAGAAAACTGGGTGATTATTTCTAATCAGTACGGTCACATGCCTAATACTGTGAATATTAAAATTAGCCAAAATCAATTTGAAGGGTATTGGCCTAGTCGTTCAGCTGTAAGGTTAATTACTAAAGGAGCTCATTTTATTAAACACGTTTCGGTTACCCACAATTTCTTTAATGGTCGAAGATTATTACAAAAAATTGGTCACGTTAGATTGTAATTAAGAGATTAAAATAACCACTTCCATCTAATTATGGAAGTGGTTATTTTGCGATTATTGGTTAACGATCTCATTGATTTTGGCTAGTTCATCAGTGGTAAATTCTAAGTGATTTAAAGCCTCTAAATTAGAAATTAGGTGGTCTTGGTTAGAAACCCCCAGAATGATGCTGGTAACTACTGGATCATGTAATAACCAGGCAATTGCCATTTGAGCTAATGTTTGTCCTCGATTATTAGCTAACTCAGTTAATTGATTTAATTTAGTAACTACCTGATCGGTCCCGTTTGCAAATAAGAACTTGTTGGTTCTGTGGATAGGAAAGTCACTAGGGATGCCGGTATTGTATTTACCTGATAACAATCCTTCTGCAAGTGGGCCGTAAGCCACCATTCCAGCGTTATCTTGTTTGAGTTCATCAAGCAAACCGGTAGTTACGGCTTCTTGGTTCAACAAATTATATGAATATTGGTTAACCACGAAAGGTACGTTTCGTTCCCGCAATAAAGTGGCCATTTGCTTGGTTTGTTCCGTATTGTAATTAGAAATACCGATATAAAGTGCTTTACCAGAGCGAACAATGTCTGCTAGGGCTTCGGCGGTTTCTTCAAAGGAAGTTACCGGATCTGGTCGGTGAGAGTAAAAGATATCCACGTAATCGACCTGCATGCGTTTAAGGCTTTCGTCTAAACTAGTAATTAGAGTCTTGCGCGAACTCATTTCACCGTATGGGCCGGGCCACATGCTAAAGCCGGCCTTAGTAGATAAAACTAGTTCGTGACGGTAAGGTCGTAAATCCTTAGTCATAATTTGACCGAAAGTCTCTTCAGCAGTACCGGCATCCGGACCGTAATTATTAGCTAAGTCAAAGTGAAAAATTCCGTTGTCAAATGCGGTTAACATTGTGGCTTCGCTGTTAGCGATATCGGCATGGTTACCGTAATTACGCCACAAACCTAATGACAAGGCCGGTAATTGAAATCCAGAATTACCAGCCCGGCGAATGGGCATTTGGTCGTAACGATTATCATTTGCAATGTACATAATAAAGCCTCCTAGACTAATTTTAGGGAAACGGTTCCATCGTTATTATCATGCACTTTAAACAAAAAAACAATAGATTTTTATAATTTTTGGGAACCGGTTCCCAAAATTGTGATATACTCATGGTATTAAGAATAATAATAGCTAGTTTTAAGCAATGAAAGGGGATTCAATCACATGAAGAAAATTGTTGTTGCAGAATCACTTGCTGATAGTGGTAAGGAACTATTAAGGGCTAATGGTTTTGAAATTGTGGAAACAGACGGAACCGTTGCTGATGCTTTGGTCAAGGCGCCAGATGCATATGGATTGCTATTAGGGACTAAAAAAATTACTAACGAACAAATTTTACAATTTGAAAACCTGAAGATAATCGCCAGAAACGGGGTAGGGTTCAACAACATTGACGTTGATTTCTGTGCACAACACGGAATCTGGGTTACCATTACTCCTACTGCTAATGCTTCTACCGTAGCAGAAACTACTTTGGCTGAAATGTTTGACTTGTCTAAAAACATTTATAATGATTCAACAGCTATGCGAAACGGTGATTTTTCCGATTATAAACACTCCCATCGAGGTTTCGATTTAGAGGGTAAAACCTTAGGAATTTTGGGATTTGGTCGAATTGGCCAAATGGTAGCTAAAAAAGCTAGTCAATTGGATATGAAGATCATTTATAATGATCGATTTGCTAAGGAAAATGATGTGGCCACTGCGGTTAGTCGAGAAGAACTCTTTAAAACTGCAGACATCATTACCTTACACATGGCGGTCACTCCTGAAACAGCTAATAGTATTTGTAAGGCTGAATTCGATATGATGAAGAACTCAGCTTCTCTAATTAACTTAGCTCGTGGGGAACTAGTAAAGACAGACGATCTGATCGCAGCCTTGAAGAATCATGATATTTACGGAGCAGCTTTGGATGTTTTTGACCAAGAACCGCTACCAATGGATAGCGAGTTGTTCCAATTAGAAAATGTATTGTTAACTCCTCATATTGCTTCTAATACCGTGGAATGCATGAACCGGATGGCAGTAGATGCAGCTGGTGAAATTGTTAAGGTAGTTAAGGACAACGTTGCACCACAATGGCCAGTCGTTAAAGGCGTTAAATAATAAATAGAATTAATCGAAAAATCCTCCAACGTTTTAAAACGTTGGAGGATTTTTTAGCTTCGTAAGTAAATTATTAGTTGGAAATTATTGCTTATCCATGAAGGCTTTTAGTTGTTCAGGAGTAGGGTAACCATCATTATCGCCAGGAGCTTGGACAGCTAGGCAACCAACGGCATTAGCGCGAGCTACAGCTTCTTTAAATGGTAAGCCTTCTAAAATCCCTGTGATTAGACCAACTGCAAAGCCATCACCGGCTCCGACTGTGTCTACTACTTCATCAGCTTTATAACCAGAAACTGAATAGCTGTTGCCGTCTTTAGTCTTAACGTAGGCCCCATCTTCACCGGTTTTCACTACAACCGTGTGGGTAATTTCGCTTTGGTTAAGGTAAAAATCAGCAATTTTTTCAGGATCACGGCTGCCCATTAAAATTTCACCTTCGTTAATACCAGGCAGAATAATTTGAGCTTGAGCGGCAAAACTATTGATAGTGGTAATCATTTCATCTTGAGATGCCCAAAGTTGAGGTCGTAAATTGGGATCAAAAGTAGTAGTAATGTGGTAACGATTAACTAATTCAATAAGGTACTGGAAGGCCTCCTTAGCTTGCTCTGAAATGGCTGGGAAGATTCCTGAAAGGTGAACTAGCTTGATGTGAGAAAAGTCGACTTTATCCAAGGTGCTCTTTAAGAAGTGGGAAGCAGCAGAGCCCTTTCTAAAGTAGAAAATACCGGGATCGCCGTGGGTTACACGTTGTTTTAATTGAAAGGCTGTCCAGTAATCTGGTGTGGTTTCAATATGTTCAGTGCCAATATTATTTTCGCGGAGTTGATCCGTAATAAATTCCCCAAAGGGATCTTGACCTAGTCTAGTTAAGTATTCAGCATCGTGACCCAAGCGAGAAACGCCAACGGCTACGTTGACTTCCGCTCCAGCCAAGTATTTGTGGAAACTAGTTGCTTGAGCTAAAGACATGTCCGCATCTTCTGATGCAAATAAAGAAATGGGTTCGCCAATTGTTAAAAATTCACTCATGATTTTTTCCTCCAATGATTATCCGAATAGTAAGAAAACAACAATTTCATTAATAATAGCAACGATCCAAGCTACCGGTACCCCGGTTTTTAAGTAGGTTTTATTATCTAGCTTAGAGTAGCTCAGGGCCCACACGTTCCATGATTGGGTAACATCCGTTGAAACGGCAAGCAAAGTTGGTACGTAAAGCAAAGGTAGTAAGAACCAAGGTGAGAAGAGGTGTAAGCCGGCTAAAACTGAAGCAGTGGCGGCTCCGGCTCCCCAAACATGTAATGGTCCTCTAAATAGTGCTAATGGTGCTAAGATACCAAAAATTAAACACAGAACTAAGGTGCTGTGAGGAATAATAAACTTAAAGATATCCGCGAACCGGGCTGCATTTTTGGTTGCAGCAGCTGAAAACATTACGATTGCCATTAAAAACATAATTAAGCCGGCAATATCTGAAATGGCTTTTTGAATTGTGGCTCCAATAAACTCACTAGCGTTTTTAAAGTTCTTGAATTCGCCAGTCATTAGCATGGCTAGTAGGGTTGAGATTAAGAGCGAAGGAATTGCATCCCATTTGAAAACCATGTTTAACAATACTGGCACAATCGGAATGATGTAGGTTAAGTGAGAAACTTTTTTGGCCGGAGTGACGTCACTATCAGGACTATCAAATTCAGCAATGGCATCGTTACCTAATTGATTATTTTGCCGAATTTTCTTGGCGTTTAACAGCAATAAGATAATGACCGCTACCATTTGGATGGCAGCTCCGATCCAACCGAATTTTAAGTAACGATCGCCATATGTTACTTCTGGGAAGAATGCTTTGATTTGATTAAATAATACCACGTTGACGTACATTGCGGCTCCGATTGAAAGGGTAAATGCAGTAACTGCAATATTCCTAGGAACCCCAATTGCGAACATAATTGGCAATAAAATTACCCCGATAGCAATCGCTGAGCCAACGCCGTAAGCACTAATAAAGATAAAAGCAGTAACTAAACAAATTAAAATGGCAGCGATAATTGGTGATTTTTTCCCAACGTTACGGGTGTCGTTACTAATACTGGTAGCAATGCCGCTATCAACTAATACCCGACCGAACCAAGACCCAAAAACAATATAAATAATGGTGGGGCCGTAGTCTAACGCTGGTTGAGCAAAAATATCGTTGATGGCTTCATTGAAAGGTACCATTCCAATTATGGCCCATAATACCGCCATTACGAAGAAACCAATCATTAGGTTTCCCCCTTTAACGGCGTAAATAACAAAACCAACAAAGGTAAGTAAAAGTAAAATACCGATGACTACGTTTAACATTTAAATCCCCCCTAATCGGCTAGTGCAGCTTCGACCTTTTCAATTCCGGCCTTAACGATTGCGTCACTGTCACTAGGATATTCAATAGCGATAGGAAGGTCTTTAGGCAAAATGTTAAGAACTTTATGCCAGTCTAATTCTCCATCGTCTAATGGAGTTACTGCTGGTTTACCATCTGTAACTTGAACGTCCTTTAAATGAATATAGCGGGTAAACTCACCTAATTTTTGAGCGGCGGTTATTTCATTTTCACCAACGTAACGCCAGTTGCCCAGATCATAAACGTATCCTAAGTCGATTTGGCTATCTTTAACGGCTTGGAGAAAGTTTTGGAGTGGGGCAATGGTTCCACTAACTTGGGTTTGGTCGTTTTCAACGTTAACTTGAATGCCAGTAGAAACGATTGGATCCAAAGTGGCTTTTAAGTCGCCATGGAAATTAGCATAGTCACCAGTATTGAATTTAATGGCGGTGATTCCCATTTTAGTTCCTTCAGCTAGGTATTTAGGAAGTTGGTCGTTTAACTTACCATTCACAAACACTTCATCTGGCACGCTATAAAAAACTGTCAAATTCAATTTTTGACTATTGGCTTTAATGTTAGCAAGCTCCTGGTCAAAATCGTTAATGTATTCTCGGCGGACTTCGACACCAGTTGCACCTAAGTTAGCGATTCTTTCAAAGAGAGATGCCTGAGCAACACCGCTTTGAAGTTCTTTTTGAAATTCTAGTGTGTTAACAACGATGGGTTGATTCATGTTATTTCCTCCTGAATAATTAGTTTGGGAACCGATTTCGGGAACCGGTTTACAAAAGTAATAGTAATCGCTTACAATTGAAATGTCAACTAGTTTTAAAAACAAAATAAAACCTGAGCAATGTCATTAACTGACAATCCTCAGGTTGAAAGAAGTTATTAAAGTGAATCTTTTGTAATTAAATGGGCAGTAATAATATGCTTTTTCAAATCTGGATAACTATCCGGATCATTTAAAGCATCAATAATAATTTGTGCGCTGGTACTCCCGATTTTGATAGGGTCTTGGTCGATAGTGGTAATTCCGTTACCAATTAATTGTGTCCAGTTCCATCCGTCATAACTACAAATTCCGATGTCTTGAGGAAACTTAATCTTTAGTTCCATTAAGGTAGCTAAGACTTGGGATAACACCATGCTATTGGTAGTGAATAAAACGGTTTTTAATTTAGAGGTAGCGAGAGAATTGCGTAGGTAATCTTTTAAATCCAAATTAGGAGTTAATTCCACTAACTCATCTATTAACTGGTTGGCGGAGGAAACTTCTTTAATTGCTTGGTAACGTAATTCTCGCGTAGAAGTTTCGTGAACCGGGTTGGTAATGGTGATAACGCGTTGGTATTTGCGTTCTACCATAAGGCGGCCAAGTTCTTTAGTAATCTTATAATTGTCCGAAGTAACTGTAGGCCAGAGTAATTGGTTGACTTGACGATCTACTAACACTAATGGAATATTAGCATCCTTGATGAACTGATAGTCAGAGGCATTTCTACTAACTGGTTGGAGGATAATACCGTCGACTTGTTGTCTAATTAAGCTTTCTAGTTGTTGACGTTCTAATTCTAGACTATTAGCAGAATCAGTAATTAACATTTGATAATTATTGTCGCGCAAAATATTGCCAATCCCTTTAAGAAGCTCGGAAGCATAGGTATTAGAAATATCGGCAATCTGAACTCCAATTTCCCTAGTAACTTTGGATTTTAATGACTGGGCGTGCCTATTGGGGTGATAATTAAGTTCCTTAACTACTTGTGTGATCTTTTCCTTGGTCTTCTGGGACATATGATCATAATCTTGATTTAAGAATCGAGACATCGTAGTTTTAGAGACTCCGGCAATTTTGGCAACGTCGGCGATGGTTGGCTGTTTCATGAATACTCCTTGGTGGATTAAAAATTGATTTTAAATTAGCATTTCTTGCAAAAGGAAATTGAAGATATGTAAAATAGGGATGCTAAGTTATAGCATAATACTTTACTGAACTTTCTCCAAATATTCTTTTAGTACTACGGCTTGGTTGTCAACTTGATTTTTAGCACCGTAGAGAAGAATAACATCTTGGATTTGTAGCTGTTTATTTACTTGGGCCACAAACTCAGCGGTGAACGAATTAGCAGCTAGTTCTGCTAAGTAGCGTTTTTTAAATTCGTCAAAAAGTTGGGGATCGTGATGAAACCACTCCCGCAATTCTTTAGAGGGAGCAATTTCTTTGGCCCACCAATCTAAAGCGGCGTTGACTTTGGAGATACCACGGGGCCATAGCCGGTCAACTAAGATACGATATCCGCTTAGATCAGCGGGCTTTGTATAAACACGTTCTAATTTAAGTTTCATGTTAACACCTCCAATAGCGAAGAAAGGAATCAAATATGGATATTAAGTCTGCCGAAATGGCATTTTTTCGGGAAGGGACTACGGACCAAATTGCCCAAAAATTGCTAGGCACTACGTTAAATTACCGCAATCCTGATGGTCAATTATTTAGTGGTTTAATTGTGGAGACCGAGGCCTATTTAGGCGAGCTAGATTCGGCTGCGCATGCTTTTAAGGGCCGACATACAGCCGCAAACGACCCACTATATGGGCCAGCAGGGACGATTTACATTTATTCTATTTACGGACACTACTTGTTTGATGTGGCTACTCAAGAAGCAGGGGTGCCACAAGGGGTTTTAATTCGGGCCATTCAGCCAACAGTTGGGATAGAACAGATGCAAATAAACCGGCACCAAACTGGTTATAATTTAACCAACGGTCCCGGTAAAGTGATGGCGGCGTTTGGAATCCATGATTTAAACTTAAACGGCCGGTTAGCTCAACAGCCACCACTTTGGATTGATTACAGTCACCCTAAACAACCACAGGCAATCATTTCTAGCGCCCGAATTGGGGTGGAAAATCAAGGCGATTGGGCTAGTAAGCCGTACCGTTTCTTAGTTGGCGGCAATCCTTATGTTTCTAAAATCAGAAAACGAGAAGTCGATTTAATCAACTTAGGGTGGCAAGACTAATTGTAACGGTGAGCCACTTTGGCGGAGACCGCGCTAGCGATCGCGCCGATTAAATCATCAATGAAGGTGTTGCTGACGTCTTCATCCTTATCCTCATCTAGTTGCTTGATAATACCGACTTTATCACGATCAATGTAGCCGTAATTAGTAACGCCGATGGTACCATAAATGTTAGCGATGTTCAGGGCTAATCCTTCGTCCACCCCGAAAACCCCGGAGTCATTTTGGATAATGGCTTCTAGTGGTTGGCTAAGTTGACCTTCAGAAGTTAGCCGGTCCAACTCTAGCCCCACCATGGCGTTATTTAATACTTCCCGTTTATGTAAAACGTCGATGGTGTCTTTTTCTACTTCTTTCATGTCTAAATTGTCGATGAAGACACTTTGCATTTGGTAGGCGATTTTAGCAATATCTTTATAGGAAATCCCTTTAGCAGCAAACGCCTTAATAACATAGTCGTACGCAGCTGTGTCAGGGTATTTAAATTGTTTGTTATTCAAATTAATCACATCCTTAATTAAACTTATTATACAAAAAAACGCAAAGCAATTCATGCCTCGCGTTTTTTATTTTTACAATAAATATTTAGCATCCAAAACGGGATCTTGAGAAGTCAAGATCTTAGGGCCATCCTTAGTGATAGCAATGGTGTGTTCGTATTGTGATGACGGGGTGCCATCAGCAGAAACATAGTAAGTCCAATCATCTTCGGCATCATAACGATCAGCGATTTGCCAAGTTCCGATATTGATCATAGGTTCGATAGTGATCGTCATCCCTTCACGCAATCGAGGTCCCTTGCCGGCAATTCCGTATCCAGGAACGTTAGGGGCTTCATGCATGGTAGGTTGAATCCCATGACCGATTAATTCGCGGACATCACCATAGCCGTGTTCATCTTCAACGTATTTTTGAATGGCAGCTCCAATATCACCAATCCGGTTACCGATTACGGCTTGATCGATTCCTAAGTAGAGTGATTTTTTAGTTACATCCATTAAATTTTGGATTTCAGGAGCCACTTTGCCGACAGCGTAAGAAGAACAAGCGTCACTCATGTAACCGTTAAAGTTAACGGTGGTATCCACCTTAACAATGTCACCTTCACGAAGCTTAAGGCCCTTGCGAGGAATTCCATGAGCTACTTCGTCGTTAATGGAAATGTTAGTGGCAAATTTATAGCCGTCAAAGCCTAAATCAGCGGGAATCGCACCGTGACTTTCGATGTAATCACGGGTAAAAGTTTCGATATCCCAAGTGTCATATCCGGGAACAATAATATCTTGCAGCTCGCGCAATGCGCCAGCTAAAATGGCCCCGGATTCAGCCATTTTTTTGATTTCTCTATCTGATTTTAAAGTAATCAATAGTTTATCCTTTCCATTGCTATTAATAAATTGATGTTAACTAATGCTAGTTAGTTTGATCGATAATGCCTTTTTGGAGAGCTTCGAGAATCAGCTTAACTTCCGAAATCTTAGAGTCGACTAAGTACTCCATTGTTTCGTTTTGCTTTTCCTTGGCCTCCTGCAATTGACCATCTAAAAATTCTAGTTGGTCATGAAGGTATTCAGTCAGTTTCATACTTACACCGTTTCCTTCCCGTTAGTATCACCAACCATTATAGCTCAATGTCTGTAATTTAGCATTAGGGAATCCCTGATAGGTTTTTAGAAGCAAATAAAAAAGGTCATGATTCTGTTGAGAACCACAACCTTGAATAATGACTACCAAATAGTTACCCGTTTTTCTGGAGCAAGATACATTCCATCAGTTTCAGTAACGTTAAAAGTAGTGTAAAAATCAGCTAAATTTTTAACTTGAACGTTGGCGCGTAATTCTGCTGGCGCATGGACGTCAATGTTCAAAAGCAGTTGTTGATATTCTTTAGTAGCTTTGGTGCGCCAAACACGGGCCCAGCCGGTAAAGAATGCCTTTAAATCGTAGTCGGCTTCGTTTTTAGCGGCTTCTTCAGCACAACTCAAGCCACCGGCATCGGCAATGTTTTCTGAAACGGTCAATTTACCATTCACTTTGCCGCCAGCAAATGGGAGACCGTCGAACTCTTGAATCATCTGATCGGCTAATTTTTGGAAGTGTTCGTGATCTTCCTTGGTCCACCAGTTATTTAGGTTACCATGTTCATCGAAGAGGGCACCGTTGTTATCAAACGCGTGTGAAATTTCATGAGCAATCACAGCCCCGATCCCACCGTAATTTTGGCTGCTAGATTGGTCTAAGCTATAAAACGGTGCTTGAAGAATTGCAGCAGGGAAAACGATGATGTTTTTAAATGGATGGTAATAGGCATTGACGGTGCTGGCACTCATCTCCCAGCGAGAACGGTCCACTGGCTTGCCTAGTCGAGCGTAGTTATCTAAGCGACTAATTTCAGAAATTTGCCGGATATTTTGCATTAAGCTACCACCATTTTCAGCGGTGGTAATTTTGAATTTGTATTCTAGTTGATCGATATGATCAGGGAAACCAACTTGGAGTTCCAAAGTATCTAACTTCAAAATGGCTTTTTGCCGAGTTGCTTCGCCTAGCCATTGATTAGTACTTAACCGGTTTTTATAAACCGCAATCATTTGTTTAACCATATGTTCTACATCGGCCTTGGCTTTATCACCGAAGTATTTGTGGGCGTAAAAGTCACCAACGGTTTGGCCAAAGACCCCACTAGCTAAGTAAAAGGCTGATTTTTGTTGGCTGGTAGTTGCTTTGCGCCCTGAAAGGGTTCTTCCAAACGTTGAGCCGGTTTGCCGAAATTCTTCTGATAGATAACTGGAGTAGGCGTTAATGGTTTTGACTAACATCCAGTTCTTCATATCATCGAAGGTTTCTAGATTCATAATACCGGCTAAAGCTTGATAATAAGCAGGTTCAGTAACAATAATTTGTTCAGGGACTTGGTCGAATAAATCTTTAGCTAATGCGGTTAGATCTAATTCACTAGTGCTTTGAGCAAATTCACTGAATGGCATTGGGTTGTACATCTTACTATAATCAGCAGATTCTTCCGCTGACTTAACGTGCGGCGCAATGTTTTCGTCAAAGCGAATAGCTGACTTAACGATAGCTTCTGCTTCAGCACTACTATAATCAGCCATTACTAATAGTTGTTGGGTCATGTTGCTAAAGACGGTTAGTAATTGATCTTTAGCCGGATTATCCTTGGCGTAGTAAGTCTTATCAGGTAAAAATAGCCCGGGAACGCCAGCAAATAATGCGTTGACGCTGGTGTTTTTCATGTCGGCATCCACGTCAAAATTAAATGGTAGTGGTAATCCCATCTTAACCCAGTTACTAAGCTGCGCGTTTAAGGCAGCCATATCTGGGAGGTCTTCGATTTGTTTTAGGAGAGGCTTTAATGGAGCGGCGCCATCTTGATCTCGCTTTTGGAAATTAGCAGCCAGGGCATACAATTTCAAAAATTCTGCCATGGGACCTTCTGCGTCAGTAGCGTGCTTTTGAAGATCGGCAAAGTCGGCCATTAATTCCTTATCGATATTGTCATTTAAATCCATAAAGCCGCCGGCAGAGGCATGATCTGCAGGAATCGTTGCAGTTTTTAGCCACTCACCGTTAACGGCCTGGTATAAATCATCTTTAATCATTGAGTAATTGATTTGATCTTTAGTATCAGTCAAGTAATGACCCTCCTAATTAATAGTATTTAAGCTAGTATATGCCTTTAGCTAGGCTTTTAAAAGCAAAGTTAATTGTTGAATAAAAAAAGATAGCAAAGTTTAAAAAATACTTTGCTATCTTTAAATTAATTACTTCGTGATAAAAATATAGATTTTTTCTACTGAAACCGCGGTTTTAAAATTGACACCATTGCTAGTAATGGTATGGGTTTGGGTAGAACTTTGGTTATTTTTTTGTTTTTTAACTTGGTTACCAAAATCTTTGAGGACTTTTTTAGCATCAGCCCCAGTACTATTGGCTAGTAAAGCTAGAGTGGTTCCAAAACTCTTTTGACCGGCCGTGGTCTTGAGTTGGCTGGTAGGAATAATGAGTCCCACGCTTAGGAGGGCATCGTTATCCACGTTAGTTCTGATTTGATAGTTATCAGTAGTAACGTTGGTTTTTAGCCCTTCACTAGTGGCGGGTAATTGTTGGTTTTTAACCTTTTGGGCAGCGGCTTTGCTAGCAGTAGCCATTTCGGCTTGTAATTGTTTGCCGGCAGCCACCAATTTTTGTTGTTCTTGCATTGCTTTTTGGGGATCTGATTTAGCTAATGCTTTTAATTTAGCGGCTGTGCTTTTTTGAGTCTTTTGCGCTGCTTGGGCCTTGGTAATTAGACTCTTAGGTAAGTTAGCTTGGACTAATTGGGTATTGTACTTTTTAGCTACTTGCTTGTAGGAGCCTAATTTATTTTGTGAACCTACGGTGATCTTCTTTTCTTGGCTTCCGGCCTTGATAGTTACGTTTTGTTTCTTTTGTTTAGCAGGAACCGTGAAGAAGAAGTTATCGGAATTAACCTTTACTGACTGAGTTTTACCATCGTCAATTTGGTACTTAACGGTGTTGGTGTCCTTAACCGTGCCTTTAATAGTGGCGGCCATATCTGTAACTGGATAATTACTTTTGGTAGTACTTAGTTTTTGGTTACCGCAACCGGTTAAAATTGCAGACAGTGCCAAAATGGGAATCAATAAACGAGATGCTTTCATAATATACACTTGCTCCATTAATTTAGTTAAAAGATACCATCTATACTATCATAAAATAAGGGTTAGAGCGTAATCATTTAAATTCCGTTCTGGAAAAGAAGGTGCTAAAATAGTGCCAAAGACTAGAATGGAGGCGGAAAATATGTATGCGAATATTTTAGTACCGATCGATGGTAGCGAAAATGCCGAAAAGGCTGTCAAAGAAGCAATTGCTTTAGCTCAAATTCACCATTCAAAATTGCACGTGGTAATGGTGGCTACTGATCAACGCTATATCCAGTATGGTGTAACCTTGGGACAAGATGTGATGGATCAATTTGAAAAAGCTGCTGATAAAACCCTCCAACAGGCTGAAGATGAAATTAAAGTGGCCGGTGTAGCCGTAGAAACTCACTACGTTGTGGGGATTCCCAAAATTCAAATTGCTGAAAAGTTGCCGGTAACGTTGAAAACAGATTTAACCGTGATGGGCAAATCAGGGATGAGCGGAATTTCTAGAGCATTTTTAGGATCAACAACTGAGTATGTAGTTCGTCATTCTGAATCCAACGTACTAGTGGTTGAAAATTAAATTAATTAGTGGAAAAAAGGCGGTCACCGCCTTTTTTTGTTTCTTAAGGTTTTAGCTAATGCGATTCGGTAGCGAGTGAAAGTGCTAAAATGGTGACTATTAATTCAGATGAAACGGAAGCCGGCAAGTCATGCAAACAAAAGGAATAAAGCGAATCAAGTGGTACCATTGGGGCTTAATTTTGGCCCTGTTATTGTTTAGTGTTTGGTTGGTGGGGCACGATGACTTTTTATATTCTCAGCCAATCGTCCAAATTAAACGGGTCACTAACGGCCATACCTCAAAAGTAAGCGATGAATTTAATAATCAGGATACCCAACGCACACAAATCCTTACTGGGCAAATTACTAATGGAGTACAGCAGGGCAAAAAAGTAACAATTGAAAATACTTATTCTCAATCACGGGCCTTAGACCAACGCTATCACGTCGGCCAAAAAGTCTTTGTGGTTTTACATACCAAGCCCAAGTTAAAAGCCACTATTAAGGAAAGTAAGCGAGATCAGGTTATTTGGTTACTAGTATGCCTGGCTGTGATTACTTTACTAGTCACCCTTGGTGGAAGTGGAATCAACGCAATTGTTAGTATGGGAATTAATACTCTACTTTTCTTTTTAGCGCTACAGTTAAATAAACAAACAGATGGCGGTCAGGTGCTTCCAATTTTTGTTAGTCTAGCGGTAATTTTTGCGGTTATTACTCTGGGGCTTGTAATTGGGATTAACCGGCAAATGGTGATTACTTTGCTAGCGGTAGTGGGGGCCACTGCCCTAGCGGTTATACTCAGTGAAATAGTAATTGCCTTAACGGGAGCACATGGAGTTTATTATGAATCTATGGAGTATGTAACCCAACCACCTAAGCCGTTATTTTTAGCTGAGGTAATTATCGGAGTATTGGGAGCGGCAATGGACGTAGCTACCGATATTATTGCTTCGTTGGTGGCTTTAAAGCAAGAACGGCCAGAATTAAGTAAGCGAGCATTATTTAATTCTGGTCGCCAAATCGGTCAGGCGATCATGGGACCTTTAATTAACGTACTTTTCTTTATTTTTATGGCGGAAACGTTACCAATGACGCTGATTTATTTGTGTAACGGCAATACCTGGGCCTATTCATTTTCAATGAACATGTCATTAGGGATGTTGTCGAGCTTAATTAGTGCGATTGGAATTGTCCTGACGGTGTTGTTGGCCAGTACACTAGCTAGTTGGGGAATTAAAGCCCCAAATCGAAAGGAGCAATCAAAATGGGAACGATAACCGGATTATGGTTGCTGTTATTGGTTTTAATGCTTGCAGTAGGAGGTAAGCAAGGGATTAGCAGCTTTTTAAGTTTGTTAGTTAATTTTGGAATATTATTTTTTAGCATTGTTTTAATTTCGTTTCAATTTAATCCGTTAGCAGTGGGAATCGTTGCTAGCGTGGTCTTATTAGCCATTACTATTTTTTGGAGTAGTGCTAGTGATACAGCATCAATGATGGCATTTTGGTCTTCTTTAATCGTTATGGTCATTTTGATAGTGGTAATAGTGATTACTAGTAATTGGGCTGCCGTCGGTGGATTTGGCCTAGAAGATAGTGAGGAACTAGAGGGGTTAACCACCTTAATTGGAATTAATTTTACCCAGATAGCTATGGTGACTACGTTGTTAAGCTCGCTGGGAGCTATTAGCGAGGCTGCGATTGCAATTGCTTCTGGATTAGATGAAATTACCAGTCAACATCCACAAATTAGTGCTATTGACTTAACTAAGGACGGTATTCAAATCGGTCACCAAATTATTGGAACGGCATTGAATACTCTATTTTTCGGTTTCTTTGGTAGTTCTTTAGCACTATTCATCTGGTTAACCGGATTAGATTATTCGCTAGGAGAAATTATTAACGATAAAGTATTTGCAACAGAATTAATGGCTATTTTAATTGCAGTATTAGGGGTAATTTTAACCATTCCAATTACTGCCCATTTGATGAGTAGGCATTGGAGTAGTGTAGTTACTAAACAAAAAAAGGATTGAAATGATTTCTCGTTTCAATCCTTTTTATTATTCAACGGTTACGTGGTTAGCGTAGATCCATTGACTCTTACCGTTAACGTTAATTCGGTAGTAATTCTTTGTCTTACCATTTAGATCGGTCATAGAAGCCAATTTATCGGCATTAAAAGTTTGACCGGCGATGTTACTTAATTTAGTAACTTTTTTGGATAGGTAGCTGGAATTGAAGACGTGATTTCTAGTACTATCATTAATTCCAGACTTAACAGTTACTCTAGCAGTTGAGTCGGTGTAGTTTACATTGGCAAACTTCAAAGCGCCACTGTATACCCAGTAACGTTTAGCCTTGGTGCTAGCTGAGAAGCGAATTCGGTACCAAGTAGTAGTAGACTTCTTACCGACAGCATCTACATAAACCTTGGTGTTGGTTTTAGCATTTTTAGGCCACTTGTAACTCTTCACATTAGCTTGACTGTTTTTAACATGGTTATAAAGGACGTAGCTAGACTTTTTGCTACTTAATTTAGCAATTTCGTTGCCAGAACCGGCAGAATAACTAACTTTAGCATATTTAACATTTTTCTTAGAGTTAGCGTTAATGGAACCACTAGTGCTGTGGATATCATTATAATATTCTTTTACTAAAGTATAGAATTGCGCCATGGTGTATTTAGCACCGAAATATTTTTTACCGGTAGCTGAATAGTATTCAACTGGATCACTATGATTTGAGCCGCCTAAGAATTTGGCTACTGAATAGTGAGCCCAGACAGTACCTTTACCATCATAAGCAGCATCATTAGGCTTTAAGTTATATTTGTCTAAAATATAGGCTGTGTAATAAGCAGCGTTGGCAACTTCATGGGCAAAAGCACTCTTAGAATGAACCCGGACTTGTTCAAATTGAACGTAGCGGGCATTGGCTGGATAACCGGCTCCCCATGAGAGATAGTTGGTGTTGGCAATGTTAACGATGCGACTAGCGTCAACAAATGTGTGTACGAATGCGTTTTGGTAATTTCGTTTCATGAAAGCCACTTCGTTAAACAAAGTGGAACTATTATTAGCAGTTTCATGAACTACAACACCTTCAGGCTTCCCCTTGCCGTGACGATATTTATTCTTAGGAAAGCCACTCCACACTGATGAAGTTACCTTAGCGTGTGAAATGTTGTGACTTTTAATGTAGTTATTAACGGCACTAGAACTAGCATTGGCTGTTTGACCGAAGCCGAACATAGCAACGGTAGCAAAACCTAAAGCAGCTAAACTAGTAATGATTCTCCCTTTTTTCAATAGATGTTTCCTCCAGAAATGTCTTTTAAAATGATAAATTTTAGTCGTTTTTTAAATACCTCTAACGCAAGATATATTACGCAATTTAGCAATGAAAAACAAGCCGTAAAAAACCCACTAACAGTGCTAAAACGGCGCCATTAGTGGGTTTATTAGCTAAGGTGTCAAACATGTTAAATGTTGATAACAGATTGCAACATTTCTATAATCCGGCTAATTAGTTGTAGCTAAATTTTCAGAATTGAGCTTTTGCTGACATTCTGGGCATAATCCGTAGACTTCTAAATGACTACTGGTAACTAGATAACCAGTTTGCTGATTGGTGAGTTGAGTGACTTGTTTACTGATACTAGCATATTCATCAGCAAAAACATCGGTAATCTTACCACAATTTTCACAGATAGAGTGAAAGTGGGGAACCCCAAAAAAGTCATAGTGAAGGCTACCGTCCTTATCAGTGCTAGGCAGCTCAATAACGATATCGTTATCGATAAACAATTTTAAAGTGTTATAAACTGTAGCGACACTTAGGTTAGGTAGTTGATCTGCGATTCCTTGATAGATAGTTTCTACGTCTGGATGATTATGGTGAGTGATTAGGTAGTTTAAAATGACTTCTCGCTGTGGGGTAATTCGAATATTACGAGATTTTAACTTGGTAATTACGGCGGCTAGGGTGTGAGCAGCAGATTCCTCGGTCATTAGGCGGAAGCCTCCTTTCAAAAATAGTCGAGCTTGATTAGAATCATTCTAGTCTTTTTAAAATTATTACGCAAATGTTTAAGTTAACTTAAGCTGCCAAGTTAACTCATTAACCGTAGTGAAGCCTGCTTGAGTAAATAAAGTGCTTAATTCTGAGTTAACGGTATTTAACTGGACCTGGATAATTTTGGATTCAAAATGGTCGGTGATAAAGGTAACGGTTCTGTTGAAAACTTCGCTGAAAGCAGCGGTAGAAATATCAGTATACCAAAATGAAATGTTAGTAACTTCTTCGTGAGGATTTTGGATACTGATAAAACCTAAAAAGGTAGGGGCAGCTAGAGTAGAAAATCCCCAGGTTAGCTCTCTTTGAGCCATGACTTGCCTCATAGTATGATTAACAAACGCCACTACCTCTAAAGGTTGTTGGGGGATTTGAATGTTTGTTTGAGCGGTTGGGGAAAGAGAGAACTCGTGAATAATTTCTTTGACTGGAAATTTAGTTAACCAATCCAATTTAAAGTGGGGGGTTAATACTGGATGGAGTTGTTCAAATGATGACATAGGAATCCTTTCTCAGCTGAGTATTTTTGGTATCGTTTTCGTTTCAGCTGTGGCATAATGAAGTTGTTAATTAGCAATGGAGGCGAATAGTTTTGATTGAAAAATTTTTAATCGGTACATATACCCATTCTATTAGTAAAGGAATTTACCAACTGGAGCTAGATACGCAAGCCAAGCAATTGCAAAATTTGCAACTGGTTGCTGAAGCGACTAATCCAACTTATTTGGCTGAGTCTGACGCTCACCGAATCTATTCGGTTGATAAAGTCTTAGGGCCTAACGATGAAGCTCAAGGAGGAGTGTTGGTTTTAGACGATCAAATTCCGGCTAACCAGGTTGACCTACAATTAGATCCTGGTGCTAATCCGGCTTACTTAGCGATTGATGAACCACGGCAGTTGGTTTACACTGCCAATTACCACTTGGGAACGGTTAGTGTCTATCGCATTTTAGCTGATGGAAGCTTAGAATTAACCGATCGTAAAACTGATCAGGGAATGGTTGGTCCTCGCCCAGAACAAGCAGATGGCCCCCATCCTCACTTTGCCAACGTTACTCCTGACGGCCGGTTAGTGGTAGTTGATTTGGGAATCGACAAATTGTTCCTGTACGACATCACCGACGATGGCAAGTTGACCTTAGTTTCCGAATTTGAAATGGAAAGTGGCTTTGGTCCTCGTCATATTACTTTTGACAACCAAAAGGGTGTAGCCTACTTAGTTGGTGAATTAAGTAGCAACCTGGCGGTATTAGAATACAACGAAGAAGCCGCTACCTTTGCCGTTAAGCAAATTATCTCCACTATTCCTGATGATTGGACTGCTCATAATGGCGCCGCTGCAGTTCGTATGTCTAGTGATGGTCGGTTTGTTTACGTCTCTAATCGGGGCAACAACACCATTGCTGTTTTTGAAACTGCTGAGGACGGAATGGTTACTTTGGTACAACGAATTGCTACTGAAGGAGATTTTCCTAGAGACTTCAATTTTAATAGCGACGAACGCTTCGTAATCGTTCCTCATCAAAATAGTGGTAATGCCAGCTTGTTTGAACGAGATGCTCAAACTGGTAAGTTAACCTTGATTCAAAAGGACTTTGCGGTCCCAGAAGGTATTTGTGTCGCTCCTAGAAAATAAATTAATTAAGTAACCAGAAAGGCCGAAACCTTTCTGGTTATTTTTATTATATTACTTTTTGTTAGTAAAACCACGCCAAAAATCTGTTAGCTGGTTAGCTAGTTGGCTGTTATTTATAGTGCGACTGATTTGAGACCAATGCTTAGGAAATAATCGTTGGTAACGAGGAGTATTAAACCGTTGGTCCATTAATACTACTATTCCGCCATCGGTTTCAGTACGAATCAGGCGACCAACTGCCTGGGCCACGTTGTTAAAACCGGGTAATTGGTAGGCATAGGCAAAGCCGTCGCCAACTTGTTCGTCAAAATAATCCCGTAATAGATTCGTTTCTGCGTTTAGTTGGGGTAATCCCACTCCAACGATCCCGACGCCAATTAATTGGGTACCTCGCAAATCAATTCCTTCTGAAAACAGCCCCCCTAATAACGCAAAACCGACTTTGGGTGTTTTCGTGTCGCTAAAAGCGTCCAAAAAAGCTTGGCGTTGATCATCACTCATAGCGGGAGTTTGCCGAATCAGTTGTAAGTGAGGAAATTGGTTGGCAAAAGCAGTGGCCACTTCGTCTAGGTATTTAAACGAGGGGAAAAAGATTAAATAGTTTCCGGGTTTAGCCTGAACCATGGTATTAATGGTGTCACAAATTTGGGGGATACTGTTAGGTCGGTTTTTATATGTGGTTTGAATTTGACTAGCGATAATTACTCGTTGGCGTTGACTATCAAACGGAGAGGGTAATGCTTGTACTCCGCTGTGGTCGGCAAGGCCAAAGAGGCGTTGATAGTACGTAAGGGGACTTAACGTAGCAGAAAACAAGATCGCACTGCGCCCCAGCGCTAAGCTGTCTGCAATTTGTTCACTTGGATCTAAACAGATTTGGCGAAAACGGTACTGTTTGTCTACATAACTTACCTGAGTCTGGTATTTTTCGGGTTGGTAAAAAGTACTGATTAACTGATAGCGGCGGCAATTAAAATAATAATCTAATAAGGTTTGCCAATCAGATTCACCATCCTGCTTAGGCAACCAATCAGCCACAGCATCTATAAACTTAGCAACGGCTTTATTAAAATTAGGAACGTCGGCGGTTTGAAACAGTCGGTGTTCGTCGCTTTCGCGGGCACTGCGTCCATACTTACGAAATGCCCGTTTGAAGGCTTTTAGGGCCTTGACTAACGCTTGGTTGTCACCTGGAGCTTCATTTAACTGATTGATTAGGGGCCAAATGGGCGCTGAAGTGATTTCAGCAGAGTACATTTGCCGAGATCGTTTTACTAGGTTATGGGCTTCATCCACTAGAAAACAGTTATTCTTATCAGGTACCGTGAAAAAACGTTGGAGATGCACTTGCGGATCAAATAAGTAGTTGTAGTCACAGGTGATTACGTCACAAAACAGGCTTACATCTAGTGAATACTCAAATGGATCCACCATATGCTTGCGAGCATATTGCTGAACGATCTCCCGGGTAATCAAAGTTTCGTGTTCAACAATGTCCATGATGGCAGGCCGGATGCGGTCATAATAACCGACCATGTAGGGATTATCTTCTGGGGCTAAGTCTGTCTCTTCTGGCAGGACAATCTTATCCTTAGCGGTTAAGGTGATGGCTTTAAGATTTAATCCGCGTTCAGTCATTAAGGTCAACGCCTGTTCGGCGACCCGTCTGGTACTTTGCTTGGCAGTCAAATAAAAGACCCGAGCAATTAGTTGTTCACCCATTGCTTTGACTGCTGGAAATAAAGTCGAGATGGTTTTCCCGGTTCCAGTAGGAGCCTCAACTAATAGTGGAATTTCTAACAAGATGGATTTATACGTTGAAACCGCTAGTTCGTGTTGGCCTTTGCGATAATGATCAAATGGAAATTGAAGCGCTTGAGCGGTTTGAACTCGATTAGTATTTAACTCTCGGCGTAATTTTAACCATTTTTGATATTCTGTGACTAACTCAGTAAAAAACTGTTGAACTTCTTCGTTAGTTAGTTTTTGTTGGGTAACGGTGGTAACTTCGTTCGGGGTTTGGACGTAGGTCAACTGGAGGGTGATATCAGTTGCTGGATGTTCAGCTAGGTACATGTAGGCGTAAACTTTGGCTTGAGCCCAGTAAAGGTTTAAGGTACCAACCGGCAGTTCCGCAAATAAAACATCCGAAGTTTTGATTTCTTCAATCAACGGGATGTCAGTGGCAGTATCGATGCCATCAGCTCGGCCACTAATTACGTATTGATCGTCGTAGTAATCAATGGTGGTGCTAAGGGCCACTTCTGCTTGGTAAGTTGCTGGCCAACTTTTTTGAATTTTACGGTGGATGCGACCCCCCGCTTGCATACTGTTATCGCTACCTGCGGCGACGTTGAGGTCCCCACTGCGAAACAGAAATTCCACGAGTTGTCTCACGCCAATTTGACTGAGCATGATTAAGACTCCTTTTTAGTTAGGCATCTATTATACTATAAAGTAAATACCAAAAAAGGGGACAGTTAAAAATGATGACGGCAGCTAAGTTACAAGACATTGTAACTATTTTTAAACAATATAATATTCAAATTGAGACCAATGAAATGCTGATTACTAAAATTAATCAACGAGAAGTTGAGTTTGACGCTAACAGCTATATGGTTGAACAATTGATCCAACTAATCACTCGTGTCCTGGCCGATGAAATTAATAAACAAGTTTGGGGCTTATTGAAGTGATTTTAGTTTACGTGGCTAAGTTAATCCCTTATCATTAATATTAATCTCATTGAATTAAGAAAGGTGAATGCAAAAATGACAAAAGAAGCACAGAAGGTTCCTCCGGATAAACAGTTATGGCGTTTATCAACGTCAGAACTAGAACAACAGTTTGAAACGAATTCAGAAAATGGATTGAGTTCCAAAGAAGCAGAACGACGGTTACGTCAAAACGGTCCCAATGAATTGGCAACGGTTAAGAAGAGCAAGTTGCTCCAATTCCTGCTCCAATTTAATAATGCGATTACCTATATTTTAATTGCGGCGGCAATTATCACGTTTGTGATGCGTCACTATTCCGATGCGGCCGTAATCGGGTTCGTAATCGTGGCCAACGCCATTATTGGTTACGTTCAAGAACGGCAAGCCGATAATGCCCTTAGCAAAATCCAAGATTTATTGGTTAGCCAAAACATTGTAGTGCGCGATGGCCATAAAATTGAAGTGGCGGCTAAGGATTTAGTAGTTGGTGATTTGGTTGATTTAGAGGCGGGGGACGCGGTGCCTGCCGATCTGCGGTTGATTGCCGCTGATAACCTCCGAATTCAAGAATCTACCCTAACTGGTGAAAGTAATTCTGTGGAAAAGGGCGAAGATCCAATTGATGCTGATAAAGTAGCGTTGGCAGAACGAGCTAATATGGCTTATGCTTCTACCGCCGTGACTCAGGGTTCTGCGATGGGAATCGTTGTTAAAACTGGGACGGATACGGAAATTGGCTCAATCCAACAAGACGTTTCAGACGTGAAGGAACAAGTTACCCCATTGATGAAAAACTTAAACCGACTGGGGGTTAATTTGTCATTATTTATCGTGGTAGTAGCGGTAGTTCTGTTTATCGCCGGGTTATTTACTAAGATCTATAGTTTACCGACGTTAACGATCGCTATCATCACTATGGTAGTTGGTTCCATTCCTGAAGGATTGCCAGCTTCTACTTCGGTAGTATTAGCCCGTGGGGTTCAAACCATGACCAAGAAAGGGGCCATCGTTAAGAACTTACCAGCGGTGGAAACTTTGGGGGCCGTGGATATTGTTGATACTGACAAAACCGGGACATTAACTAAAAACGAAATGACGGTAACCGACGTGGTGACTGCCAAACATCACTATACTGTTAGTGGTGTGGGCTTTGCGACTGACACCGGAAATGTTGATGGCGAAGTCTTATTAGACGGTCAACCAACTGATTGGCGGGCCGATAGTGATTTCAGCGAACTAGTTGAAATTGCTGGCTTAACCAGTGATGCTGAACTAGTGCAACAAGATGATCAGTGGAGTATTACCGGTGAACCAACCGATGGGGCGTTAACGACGCTGTACCATAAATTAGAAGGGCATGCTCCTGATATTGATGAAATTGATTCCTTGCCGTTTGATTCGGCTTACCGCTATAGTGCGCGGTTAGTTGACGTCGCTGGTCAACGGGAATTAATGGTTAAAGGGGCTCCTGATACCATTTTTGAAATGGTTAAAAAAGCCGATGCCAGCTTTGATGTTACTGGTTGGCAAGCTAAGGTGAAAGAATTAAGTAGTAAGGGGCTCCGAGTAGTAGCGTTAGGCTCTGTTCCGGTCAAGCAAATTGATGAAATTAATCCAGATGAAATTAGTGCTGCAATCCGGTTGAGCGGGGTGGTTGGGATTATTGATCCACCACGTGAAGAAGTGATTCCAGCAATCGCTAACTTACGGAGAGCTGGAGTTCAAGTCAATATGATTACTGGTGATCACCCTGATACCGCTACTGCAATTGCTAAACAATTGGGTCTAGCGGAATCAATTCATGCCATTACCGGACCTGAAATCGACGAACTATCTGATGAAGAGCTAACTAAAGTAATTGGTAAGTATAACGTCTTTGCCAGAACCACGCCAGCCAATAAGTTGAGAATTGTGCGGGCTCAGCAAGCCAATGCTAAAATCGTGGCGATGACTGGTGATGGGGTTAACGATGCGGCCGCCTTGAAGCAGGCTAACATCGGAATTGCCATGGGAATTAAAGGAACCGAAGTGGCTAAGGAAGCTGCTAACATGGTATTGGTTAACGATAGTTTTACTACTATCGTGGACGCCGTGGCAGAAGGTCGACACGTCTTTGATAACATTCAAAAAACTATTCGGTTCCTATTACCAACCAGTTTTGCTGAAGGATTAGTGGTCTTGATTAGTATGATTATGGGTCAAGAACTACCATTATTCCCAACTCAGTTGCTGTGGATAAACACTGTTTCAGCGTTGACGATTCAGTTTGCCTTTATTTTCGAGCCGGCTGAAGATTCAATCATGATTCGAGGTCCTCGGGATGTTACGAAGGGGATTTTGAGTAAATTTGACGTGGTAGAAATTACCTATGTCTCAATTCTAATTGCGTCATTAGGGATTTTCACCTTCGACAGATTCGTCAATTCAGGGGTTCTAACGCCAGTCCTAGCAAGTACCATGACCGTTAACATTATTATCTTTGGTAAGATTTTCTACTTGTTTAACATTCGCAATTCGTACCCTATTTTTTCCAAGCATTTCTTTGAAAATAAGGCTGCGTTTGTGATTATTGCGATCCTGATTGCCTTACAGGCCTTCTTGATCTATGTACCATTTATGCAAGAGATTTTCCATACTGCTGACGTTAACTTCTACTATGGTTGGTGGGTACCGACTGTTTGCGGCTTGATTGTCTTAGCAGTCACCGAAGTAGTCAAATTAACCCGGTTACACATTGCTAAATTACGAGTTAAAAAGAATAAATTAGGGGCATAATTAATGCCAATAAAAAAGCCGGAAGTCATATAACTTCCGGCCTTTTTATTATTCTGTTCGCCAATGTTCAAATTGGTCGATATGATTGCCTAAATAGTTCAACGCGTCTTGGGTTAATACTCCCGTTTCTGCAATTAACTGGTCACCACTAATTTGTTCACTATCACGAAGGTAGCCTTCGCCAATGGCAACGAATTTTTCTTGCCGACCAAAACCATCGTCATCAAACAGGGTATCTAAGCTGTTGAGATCTTCTTTAGCGGTATCGTAAACCCTTTGAGAAACGTTTTCGTTACTGCCTAGAATAGAAGCGGCGTAGGTTATAAGAAATTCATTCATGTCGATCATAATATCTTCGCGTTGCTTTTTAGATTTATTTGCCATATTCATTCACCTCACTCTTATCTTAATGCTTTTTCGACTTTAACTGCAATCAATCAGCTTACTTATGCATCTTAAATTCTAAGTAAAGGTCATTGTATTCTTCGACTTTGGCTTGGCTGAGATTTTTATATACTTGTAGGTGTTTAATGACTGATTCTGGTGGATAAAATGCTTTATCATTTCGGATGCTAGTCGGTAATAATTTATATGCGGCGGTATTGGGAGTCGAATAACCGATGTACTCCGCATTTTGGGCGGCATTTTGCGGCTGACTCATAAAGTTCAAAAAGGCATAGATGGCTTTGAAATGTTTAGCGGTTTTGGGAATTACTAAGTTATCAAACCACATGTTGCTGCCTTCCTTAGGAACCACGTAGTGTAAATGAGGATTTTGATCCATCATTTCCCGGGCTTCTCCGGACCAATCAACGGCTAGCGGGGCTTCACCTTCGGCCATGTACATTTTAATTTCATCCGCCACAATGGCTTTTACGTTGGGAGATAATCGATCTAATTTATCTTTAGCAGCCACTAGTTCTTTAGAATTAGTGGTGTTTACGGAACGGCCTTGCGAAATTAGGCTGAGTCCCATGATGTCTCTAGCAGAATCAATTAACATGATTTGATCTTTGTATTTTGGATTCCATAACTGGTTCCAGTGGGTGACACTATTTTTTTTGATCAGTTGGTCGTTATAAATAATGCCTAACGTTCCCCAAAAGTAGGGCAGGGAATATTGGTTCTGGGGATCAAAACTTTTATTGAGGTAGTCCTTACCGTAGTTGCCAAAACCGGTCAACTTACTGTGATCAAGCTTAATCAATAAATGGTCATCCCGCATTTTTTCAACCATATATTCGCTAGGAATAGTCAAATCATAGCTGGTTCCACCTTGCTTAACCTTGGTATACATGGCTTCGTTGCTGTCGAAGGTTTCGACGTTGACGTGGTAGCCAGTTTCTTTTTGAAACTTGGTTAATAAGTTAGGATCAATATAATCGCCCCAGTTATAAAGGTTTAAAACCTTATCGCCACCGTCACCAGTAGCTTGTTGTAATTGGTGGCTACCATAGGCTAATCCTAAACAAATTAACAGCATTAAGATTAAGGCACTTATAATTTTTTTCAAGGCTAAAGCGCCCCCATTCGTTTGGGTTTAGTTGGCTTGCGATTTTCAATCAGGTAATAAACTACTACTAAAATTAACGAGAAGATGAACATGATGCCAGCAAGAGCATTAATTTCTAGACTAATTCCTTGCCGAGCTCTAGAATAAATTTCTACTGATAGAGTGGTAAAGCCATTACCGGTTACGAAGAAAGTTACGGCGAAATCATCAAGCGAGTAGGTAATTGCCATGAAAAATCCGGCAATAATCCCCGGAGAAATAAACGGCAAAATAATTTGGGACATGGTTTGCCAATTAGAAGCCCCTAAATCTGCCGAGGCATTTATTAACGAAGAACTCATTTCGCCTAGTCGGGGAAGAATCATTAGGACCACAATGGGAATTTCAAAAGCGGTATGGCTTAATAAGACCGACCAGAATCCTAATGGAACTCGTAAGGCCGTAAAGAAAATTAAAAAGCTAGCCCCGATAATAACGTCGGGAGAGACCATTAAGACACTGTTAAAGGAAAGCAGGGTTTGCTTAGTTTGTCGGTGTTTAGCGTTATGAATGGCCATTGCTCCTAAGGTTCCAACGATAGTTGCTAGCGTTGAAGATAGAATAGCAATTAAAATGGTATCCAAAAAAATGGCTAGCATTCGTTTATCACTAAGTAATTCGATGTAATGGACGCCACTTAAATGACCAAAATGATCCATTGTGGTGCCGCTACTAAACGAATAAGCAATTAAAAAGACGATGGGAGCGTATAAAATGACAAAAACGATAATCAAAAACCAATTTTGCCAACGTAAGAGACTTTTTTTCATTTGAAGGTTCCCCCCTTACGGCGCCGGTTGCGGGTGGCTGCCATCACAATCAGCATCGAAATAATCAATACGACCCCAATGGTAGATCCCATCCCCCAGTTCATCGTGGTTAAAAAGTGTTCCTCAACCGCCGTCCCTAAGGTGATAATTTTGTTTCCGCCAATTAAACGCGAAATCATGAAGAGGGAGAGTGAAGGAATGAAGACAATTTGAATGCCAGATTTTACTCCGGGCATAGAAAGGGGCCAGATGACGTGCCAAAAGGTTTGTCGGTTAGTAGCGCCTAAATCCCAACTGGCCTTAATGTAAGAATCACTAATTTCCGTTAACGAATTGTAGATTGGTAGGATCATGAACGGAATTTGAATATAGGCCGCCACCAAAATAAAACTAGTGTTGGTAAATAAAAGTTGATGATATCCCAAGCCTAAAGCGGCTAAACCACTATTAACTAAGCCACCCCGACCAAAGAGGCCAATGAAAGCATAGGCTTTTAATAATAAGTTAATCCAGGTAGGCAAGATGACTAACAAAATCCACAGTTCCCGGTGCTTTAATTTGGTAATGAACCAGGCAGTGGGATAGCTGACTATTAAGGTAATTGCCGTGATTAAAAGGGCGTACCAAACAGAATTGACCGTCATCATGAGATATGTACCCGAGGTAAAAAACTTAGCGTAATTTGCCAGGGTAAATTGATGTTCAACGTTGAAAAAAGAATAGTAGAAAATCAAGGCCATTGGTGCCACCACGAATAACAATAGCCATAGCAAGTAAGGAACGTAGAGAATTGCTTTTCGTTGTTTAGTCATGATCAGACTCCTTATCATCATCTTCATAGCTTTCTAGGCGGTGATTAAAGGTGTCTTCGGTTTCGTTATAGCGCATGACATGCATATCTTTGGGGCCAAATTGTAATCCTACTATGGCATCGTCTTCAGTGGCGTTGGTGGAGTGGATTAGCCATTCGTTACCTTGCTGATCAAAAGCAATAATTTCGTAGTGGTCACCACGGAATAGTTGGGTAGCAACTTTGACTTGAATTTTACCTTTTTCAGCAGTGGTGATAACCAAGTCTTCCGGGCGAATCACTACTTCTACGGGTTCGTTAGGTTGTATCCCCGCGTCGGAACATTCAAATTGGTGTCCCAAAAATGCAACTTGGTAATCTGCAATCATTTTGCCAGGGATAATGTTACTTTCCCCGATGAAGTTAGCCACAAAGTGGTTGATCGGTTCGTCATAAATATCCACCGGATCACCTTCTTGTAAAATTTCGCCTTTGTTCATGACGAAAATATTATCACTCATTGCTAGGGCCTCTTCTTGATCGTGGGTTACAAATAAGAAAGTGATTCCTAGACTTTGCTGTAATTCTCGTAGTTCATATTGCATGTCTTTGCGCAACTTGGCATCTAGCGCCGATAGTGGTTCATCTAGCAATAGAACTTGAGGGCGGTTGACCACCGCTCTAGCGATTGCGATTCGTTGGCGTTGACCACCGGACAATTCGGCAATTTCCCGTTCGCCAAAGTCATCTAATTGAACTAGATGTAAAGCTTCATGAACTCGGTCAGCAATTTCTGCTTTGGGAGTTTTATGAATCTTAAGCCCGTATGCAATATTATCGAACACCGACATATTAGGAAAAAGGGCATAATCTTGAAAAACCGTGTTCAGCTGGCGTTGGTTAGCAGGCAGATCGTTAATTTGTTTCCCGTTAAACAACACTTGACCACTGGTTGACTGGGTAAAACCAGCAATGATTTGTAAGATGGTGGTTTTACCACAACCAGAAGGGCCTAATAAGGTATAAAAATCCCCCTGATTTAGTTGTAAGTTAATATTTTTTAATACGGTTTGGTCGCCGTATTTTTTAGATACATTAATTAATTCAATGATGGGTTGATTCATGTGAACCGAACCTCCAATCTTTAAGCCAATATTAGTTCAATTATAGCATTGTAACTCCGCTAATGCCTAGCAGATCGGTGATTGCTTGCACCTTTAGATTTTAATACTCGCCGTTTAAATTTGGGGGTTGCATTATCGGCCACAAACTTGAAACTTTTCATTTTACCATTGTAAGGTTGACCACTTAAACGAATGGTGAGCCAATGGTTCATGATGTCTATCATGGATTGATTTGCAGCGAGACGGTCTGGAATCCCTTCTTGTTTGGCAGCCGCTAAAATATCGGTTTGTAGTCGGCTCATTAACGAACGGTGGTAAGTAATTAGTTCACTAGTTAACGGAGCGTCTTTGTATTGATTAAACAGTTTTTCGATCTGACGCATGGCGTCTTTAGAATTTTGGGGTTGAAAAAAACGATCTGATTGATTCATAAATCTTCCTTCTTTCGTGAAATATGGTTCAAATTAAAATCGGATAACTGTACAATAGAATGAGAGAATTATAAATAACGGAGGAACCAAAAATGAAACGAATTTTGGCGCTACATACTGGCGGTACCATTTCAATGTCTCAAGATGAAAATGGAGAAGTAACTCCGAACAGTGCAAACCCAATTGCTTCAGCAACCGGGCCACTTAATGACGATATTGAATTAATTAACGAAGAAGTATTTAACTTACCATCACCTCATATTACGCCTAAGCACATGCTTAAAATTAAGCAACGCATTAAACGTGCAGAAGATGAGGGCATTGATGGCGTGGTAGTAACCCACGGAACCGATACCTTGGAAGAGACTGCTTACTTCTTAGATCTTACACTGCCTAATACGATTCCGGTAGTTATGACCGGGGCGATGCGTTCTTCTAACCAAATTGGATCTGATGGCCTGTATAATTTTCAATCAGCCGTGTTGGTAGCTGCTACAGCAGAAGCGTATGGTAAGGGTGTTTTGGTGGTAATGAATGATGAAATTCATACTGCAAGATATGTTACAAAAACCCACACTACAAATGTGGATACTTTCCGGACTCCTACGTTTGGACCAATTGGTTTGATTGTAGAACATAAAGCGGTCTTTTTCCAAGAACTAGTGCAATCTGAAGTCTGCGATATTGATCAGGTAATTGATAATGTCTATCTCTTAGAAGCCTATGCAGGAATGGACAGTTTCTTATTTGACGCCATTGATCGTCCAGAAACTAAAGGTTTGGTCTTAGAAGGAACTGGAGCTGGTAATGTCCCACCTGAAACGTTAGATGGAATTAGTAAATTATTAGCTAATGATATTCCAATTGTTTTGGTCTCACGTTGTTACAACGGGGTAGCTCAAGATATTTACGGTTATGAAGGTGGCGGAATTGAATTAAAGAAAATGGGAGTCACTTTCTGTCGGGGCTTAAACGGACCTAAAGCCCGGATTAAGTTATTAGTTGGGTTAAGTGCCGGTAAAACGGGAGCTGACCTAGTTAACTTCGTTAGTGACGCCATTTCGTAAGGCGGTAACTATTTGAGTGAATTAAAGGAACAATTATTAAAGGCCCAGAAGCGGCGTAAGCTAATCAACGTTTACCAGGTAAATAACGAAGTAGTTTATACTGGTTATGTTAAACGAGTGGGTAGCCAAGCCTTTATTTTAGAAACTTATAATGATAACGGCATCCGAGATGGTGGCGTGTTATTAAAAAATGTGATCGTTGATTTTATCGAAACTGATAGTTTTGATTTGGATCATATGAAGAAACTAATCTTATTTGCGGATAAACAAAAATTACATCATGAAGAAACTGAACTATTATTACCTTCAGCAATGGAACTAACACAGGCGTTGTTAACATTATTGCAAAACCAGCAAATGTTAGCGATGCTAATTACTACTAGGGCTGGTAAAGATGAACAGTACCAAGAAAGTGTGGTTGTAAAATTCGATGACCAACAGATTCTAGTTGATCGAATTGATAAGTATGATTTTCAAAAGCGACGCACGGTAGTTTTGAGAGCTGATGAGGTAGTAGGAATTGAGTTTGGTGGCCAAGAAATGGCCTCACTGACGCCATTGTTATCTCAAATGGTGCCTGCTAATCATGTGGATCCGCAACAATTAGTTTTGACAGATTTACCGGGCCAATTGCAAGAACTAGTTAGTAGTCAGCAATTAGCAATCGTCCAACCTAAAAATAATCGAGAATATTTTTATATTGGCCAATTTTTGGTGGCTAACGCTAGTGAAATGATCATGGCTATGGTTGACGGTAACGGTCAGTTCGGCGGTTATGTTTGGTTCAGATATGACGATATCCAACAAGTTATCACCACCAGTGATTATTTAAGTGTAATTGCAGCGGTGGTGGCTGAAAATAAGAGTTGGCACCGTTTTGCTGCTCCACTATTAAATGCTGATCGCGCATTTGACGCTAATGATAATAACTTTTTACGGATTATTGGTCAAAGTCAGCGCACCCAAGCTGTGATTAGATTCCGCTCCCTAGAAGCTGGTACAATCACCGGGGTTATTAAAAGAATCAATAAACAAAACGCAACGCTTACCGTCTCTACCGTGGATGACGATATTGTGCAGGAAAAAAATATTGGACTAGAAACCATCGTAGAGATGGCATTTGAATACCTAAAAACATATTTAGCTCGATTATAGAAGTGTAAGGGAAGAACATGGCTGATAATAAAAAACCGCATAAAAAATTACCTAAATGGTTAAAAAACACCCTTGAGGTTGTTGGCGCACTAACGATATTCATGGCCGGATATAATTTGATTGGACCGTTAGTTTATCCACAAGGTCGGTATTTTGAATGGTGGACCTTTCCATTTTCGATTATTTTAGCCCTCATTTTTGTGGGATTATGGAGCTATCATGAAGAACGCCAAGCCAAAAAAGCTGAGGAACAAAAATTAAAAGCTGTTAAAATTGAAGCGGAACGTTTAAAGAAACAGCAGGCTTTGGAAGCTCAAACAGAGCAAAGAGCCAAAATTAGAAGACAAAAAAATGCTCAGGCACAAAATCGGCATAAAAAATAAGTCGCTCCCATTATGGGAACGACTTTTTATTTACCGCACGTAGCTAGTGATATTAGCTGTTTCTTCCGCGGTGGGTTTAACTTCCATTGACTTAATATCGTGAAGTCGCTCTACCGACATGTGTAGGTTAAAAGCGAGTTGGGTATCTGCTAATTCGTGTTTCTTTTGAAAGTCGATAATCTCTTCGGCTAGGGTACTAAAATGATCACTCATGTTGTTACCTCCAATTATTAGCATTAAATTCTAATATTATTATACCAATAAATGGAAGATTCAGTTAAAAAAGACTTTGAGAATTAGTTGCTACCCAGATTAATAACTGAAACGCAATGATTACTGCGATGAATAATCCCCAATCAAGATAGTTTAATCTGGTAGGATAACGGTGACTACGACGCTGACCTTCAACAAAGCCATGCGAAGTCATTGCCTCTGCCAAGTTTTCGGACCATGAGATTGAAGCCAAAATGGCTTTGAAGTATAGCTGAGGGGACCAAAAGTGTAGAACTACACCGCGCATTAGTCCAGCGGTTTTAATGGTTTTTACTTGCTCTACTATCTTTGGTAAGAGATTAAAGGCAGCTAACACGCCGTAAGCAAATTTGGCAGGGAGGTGAAAATTCTGTTCTAGGGTTAACGCTAAAGTGGTAAGGTCAGTAGTTTCGGTAAAGATGGCCCCCACCAAAACGTACGCGTAAATCCGAGTGAATAAAATCCAAGCGAAAAGCGGTCCACCGTTACCGTAAAATAATTGAGAAACTAGAAGTCCCGCAGCCGGAAATAAGGGCCAAAAAAACAATTTAAACAGTGATTGCCATTTAATTTTAGTGAACAATAAAATGATCAAGCTGACCCCAATAACTACTAAGTTAACAGTTAGGTTAGTGACAAATGAGATTTCAATGGCAATCCAAATGGTTAGCAGCAATTTTAAACCCGCGTTCATCCTAACACCTCCTGATAAGTTAGTTGGTGGTCTTTAAATAGTACGTGTAAATCGATTAATGGGGCTAAACCAGTAAGTTGGTGACTGATGATAATTTGAGTTTGGTTAAAGAGATGTTTAGCTTGTTGCAGTAGTTCTACCACAATTTTGACTGAGGCAAGATCTAAACCTTTCAGCGGCTCATCCAATAGGAGTACCGGACTGGCCATAATAAGCATCACAATGATTTGGAGTTTTTTCTTTTGCCCCTCACTCAGGGAATATACCACTTGGGTTTCGCGGCCAGCCAACCCTAATTGGTCTAACATCGTTTGAATTTGCACGTCTGAATATTTAAAGTGCCGTCGATATTTTTTAGCTAAGGCTAATTCTTCACCTACTGTAATAGATAAAAATTGGTTTTCGGCGTCTTGAAAGAGAAAACTAACTTCCAAAGCATATGATTTAGCCTTGAGCTTAGCAATATTATGGTCTAAATAAGTGATATTGCCTTGATAGTTAATTAAGTTGGTTAACGCTGCAAAAAGGGTTGATTTACCAATTCCGTTTTCGCCAGTGATCAACGTAGTCTGTCCTTGATAAAAATCAAACTGGGTGGGTGTAATTAATTCTACCCCATGGGGAGCCAAACTGAATTGATTAAGGGTTAGGCAACTGACCAAGGAAGCGTTTGGCAATGAAACGGCTTGGTGAGCGTTAATGTTTTGGTTGAACCGTTCGAATCGTTGTTGCGTTTCCAGCGAGTTTAACTCACTGAGTTGGTGGGTTTGAGGATCGAGTTCAAACACCTGATCAACTACGTCAGCGTAATCACTTAAGTCGTGATCAGCTAAAATAATGGTTTTCTGGTGGTGTAATTGCAGTTGTTTGAGTTTTTCAATTAAGTCTTGTCTAGTATGTGGGTCAATGCTGGCGAAGGGCTCATCCAAAACGATTACCGCTGGATCCATAGCCACGATGCAGGCTAAAGCGACTCGTTGTTTTTCACCGCCGGAAAGGGTGTTTAATAATCTGTTTTTTAGTGATGTTCCCCCGCAAAAATCCAGGGCGTAATCGATTAAATTATTCATTTTCTCCGGTGCTACTTGCATATTCTCAAGCACAAAGGTGAGTTCGTTTTCGACGGTATCCATGGCGAATTGCTGGTTGGGATTTTGAAAGACCATACCGACCAAATGATTTTTTGCCATAGCGGTTAGTGAATTGATTTCTTGGTCGTCAAAGTAAATTTGGCCACTGGCTGGTTGCTCGATGAATTGTGGATACAACCCAGCGATAAATTTTAATAAGGTAGTCTTGCCACTTCCGGATGGACCAATTAACAGGTTAAATTGAGCGCTAGGAAAGGTAAGGTTTAAGTGGCTTAAAGTTGGTTGGTCAGCTTTAGCGTATTGAAATGAAAAATCTGAAAGGGTAACTTGGGTCATTTTAGCACCTACTTAGCGGTTTAGCACTTGACTGCGATCTAACAAATTAGTGATTAAACGGGTTAATAAACCTGCGAATACAAATGTGGAAATTAACCGGGTCACAAATAAACCGATTAACATTAAGGCTCCATATTGATTGTAACCACTACGGAACCAATCCCAGGCGAAGGTAATAATGGTAGTAGACAAAATTGAGGCACTTAAACCTAACCAGTCATAATGTTTATAGCCAGTTAAGGTAAATCCAAGTTCTGAACCAATCCCTTGGACCAACCCAGAAATAAACGCACTAGCTCCCCATTGACCACCTAGAAAAACCTCCACTGCAGAGCCCAAGAACTCACCTAAAAAGGCAGAACCTGGAATCCGGATGATATAACCGGTTAGCGGACCGGCCATGCACCACAGCCCCATTAAAATATCGTTAGCATAGGGCGCCATTCCTAAAGGTGTCAAAGCAACTGTAAGGGCGGTGTATAAGAATCCTGCTCCCCAGAAAATCAAACCGCAAAAAATTGCGATTAAAGCAATTAAAATGATATTACGTAAAGACCAACGTTGTTGTTTCATGACAACAACCTCCAAAATAAATTTCATGCAACCAAAAAGGCGCAGTCCGAGTTAACGAACTGCGCCCACTTCATCTAGCATTATTATCCATTCGGAATACAACGGAATATGCTCCCTTCGCTGGTACTAACCAGATCAGGTTCGATGGGTGTTTCTCAGCCGTTAGGCACCCCAGATAGTTGTATGATACTTGTATTATAACCAACAAACGGAAAGCTGACAAATTATTTCCAAAATTACAAATGGGTTAACACTTCAACATCTGAGTTACAGAATTGCCAGAAGTATTGTTGCTAGCCTTTTTCCATGCTATTTTAGATAAGGTTAAAGGAGAAAACGAAAATGAAAAAACAAGTGATCAAATTATTAGCAACGGTAACTTTTGGTTTAGTTGGTGGCTTTACAGTTAGCCAAGTCAATTCTCAAGCAGCCTATAAAACGGTTAGTATTAAGAAGGTTACTAAAGCGGCTTATCATAAAGCTAGCAATTCAGGGGCCTTTTACAATCAAGCACACACTAAAAAGATTGTAAATCTTAAAACCCATCCTTACACTACATATTACGTTACTAAAGAAGCGGTGATGAAAAACGGCAGTAAGAAAGCGGTTTTCTATTACGCTAAGAGTGCTAGCGGAATTGGTGGTTGGGTGTGGAATAAATACCTAACAAAGGGCAAATCACCATTTGGGTTAAAATATGCTAAGTCATATTTGGCTATGGATGCGAAAACCGGAGAAGTATTAGCTTCTCATAATGGCAATACACAACGGTTAGTGGCCTCAACTGGTAAGCTAATGACCATTTATTTAGCAGTTCAAAAAGCTGAAAAAGAAAATGCTTGGAACAAGACAGTTTCCGTAGCTGGTTCTGGATTACGATCAATGGGCTTAAGCTCAGCCGTTGGAGGATTTCAATTTAAGACTGGACATAAGTACACCGTTAAACAATTGTACGATGCAGCCTTGATTGAATCATCTAATAATGCGGCCATCGCATTGGGACGCTGGGTTTCAGGTAGTAACGCTAAATTTATCAAAAAGATGAATGCTCAAGCTGCCGCTTGGGGATTAAGCAGCAAAACTAAGTTTGTTTCAGCTTCCGGATTAGAAAATGACGATTTAAGTCCTTATGGTTACTGGGCAAGTGGTAGTTACACTGCGGGGAACGAAGTATCTGCTAAGGATTTGGCTACCATTGCACGTAAACTGATTAACGATTATCCAGATGTGTTGAAGCAATCTAAGCTAACTTCAATGAAGACCGACGGCCAAACATTGACAAATGCTAATCGGTTGCTGAAGGGGAAGACGTATTACTCTAGTGATCTAAATGTAGACGGATTGAAGACGGGATACACTCCTCGCGCTGGCTTGTGCTTGGTAGCTACTTCCCAAAAAGCGGGTAAGCACCGGTTAATTACGGTGGTCTTAAATGATCAAAACGAATTTACCGAAACTAATTCATTGATGAAGCACGTTTATAAGACGGCGGATGTGTATAAGTAAACACTGAATCTTTCAAGAATTAGTAATTGCTGACTTGAAGAACACCAATCAATAATTACAATCAAAAACTCAGTTGGAGATGAATAATCTGCAACTGAGTTTTTTTATTATTTAAATTAACGAATAAGGTTTAGCCCATTTACTTATTGGTCAAAAACAAGCTTTTCTTGTATGCTGGTGTGGAAAGAAGGGATGCTAAATGACTGTTTTTGCTAGTGATATGGATGGGACTTTTTTAAATGATCAAGGTGGGTTTGACGAACCGCTAGTACAACAATTGTTAGACCAAATGAAGACTAATGGCGATCATTTAGTGGTAGCTAGTAGTAATCATTATGAGCATTTACAGCAACTATTTGCTAACGTAATTGGTCCGATTTCTTACGTTTCTAACAACGGCGCTCATGTAGTGAATGAAACCGGCCAGTCTATTTCCCAACAACTGTTGCCAACTAAACTGTGGCATGAAATAGTTCGATGGTTAACAACTACATATCCGCAAGCAGCAATTATTGTGGTGACAACAGACCAAACTTTTTCTAATCAGCCCAAGGACAGTAACCGCCTGTTAGCGGCTCGTTATTTTTACGCGAACTTACAGGCGGCAGACTTAATGACCATTGATCAACCAGCGTATAAATTGGACGTAACATGGCCAGAAGCGGACGTGTTCGAATATAAGCAGGCCATTTTAAATCAATTCGGTGACCAAGTAGAAGCCGTCATGAGTGGGATGAATGGAATTGACATCATGTTACCAGGAATCAGTAAGTTAGCCGGAATTCAACGCTTATTAGATAATTGGCAGCTAACCGTTGATCAATTAGTGGCATTTGGGGATAACGATAATGATTATGCCATGCTAGCCGCCGCTAAGCAGGGATGGGCAATGAAAAACGCTGCTCCAAATCTATTAACTCGGATTTCTCAAGTAACCCCACTGGATAATGACCATGGCGGTGTTCAGCACATTATTCAGCACCTACTTTAAAAGAAAGTTCTGGTGTGGATAAAGAGATAGTAACCGAGTTAAATTAAATCTTAGTACCGTCCGCTTCTCATTAGGCATCGTGGAGCGGAATCGGTAGGTTAATTCGGTGGTATCACAAATAGACTGATAATGAGTAAAATTGTAGTTTGCATGCTCTAACATATCATTTGTAAAGGGAATAGCTACTTGATCTAGTAAGTTAAATAACCAGTTAGTAGCTTCGTGATGATTAAGTGGTTGGCTGGTTCCTAATTTAGCAATGGCTGCATATAAAAACCTTGTAGTGGGGGTATTAGTTGCCGTTGGAATTTCATTAGCTAATACTCGTTGTTTAGCGCTTGCCTTTAAGGCGGCTAACCCATTATTGGTATTTAATTCAGTAGTCAAATTAGCCACGTGTGTGGGATAGTCAGGAGAGTTGGTCAATACGCCCAGTTCCGAATTAACAACTAACCGGCCATCCTTAGTAGACTCAATAATTAAGCATTCTCCATTTTTATCACTAATTATCCAGTGAAAACTAAAAATTTTATCGCCAACTAGCCAAGGACGAGCCACTAATTCAATATTAGCTAAATCAGCTTCTACTGCTGAGACGCTATCGTGTTCGAAAAGAACCCAGAAAATCAAATCTTGAGGGGTTAGGTTTAATTTGGTGGTAGAAAGGTTGGATTGATAGACTGCCCGAATGGGAAATTGTAATTCAGCACAAGCTAGTCCGGCCGAGTTGACTCCATCCGCCATTACGAAGCGATTTGCTACTTGACGGCCCCCACCGATAAATGGAAATGAGATGGAGCGTTCGGTTGCTAATGCGGGTTGCCATGTTAGTTGGTTCATTAAAATTACGTGCCAGTCTTCAGCCACTGGAACATCCATGGTTCTGGCTAGAAATTGATGTTGATCTAAACTACTTAAGGTTAAGCTGGTACACACTTTATCCACCTTCAATCTGCTTTATTTTTCAATTAACTCTAAAATAGTGTAAACTAGACTTATTGACAAGGAAAAGGAGAATTTATTTATGAAGTCAACCTGGAACTTGGTCGGGATGGCGTTATGGGCGATCGTTTTAATTTACGGTATTTGGATGGTTCATGACATGCGAGTTCGGCGGATTAAACTGATTGTTACCGAAAAACGTAATTTCTCATGGCGGAATTTAGGAAAATCAACGCTTGAGTTAGTCGTCTTCTTGGTAGCCTTCATTGCAATGGCTAAGGTAACGTTTTTTCAAGACGTCAACCAGTTAAGCAAATCAGCTGTGAATACGTCGTATCAATTTGAACCGTTAGTAATTGATTCTGATGGCGATCACTCTTATTACGTTCAAGTCAAAAATGCCGGTAACAAACGGCCCATTCAACAATATACTTATCTAGTTAACGGAGAAAAGTATCACGTTGATAGTTTGAACGCTACCATTGTGATGGGTAAACACAATACTAATGTTCAATCCTCAGCTTACGATTGGGATCAAAAGCAATTAGATCATCTTGATATCCGCTATCAAAAAGCTTGGGTGGGCACGGTAACTACCACCTATAAGAAAACGTTCTTAAACGGAATTGGCTTACACGCTGGTCGCCAAGCTAATCGCTTTAGCTTAATTCGAATTCCGGATAAATCATTTATGAATACAGAGAACTAAGACTAATGAGTAATTAAAAGCACTTAAGAAATCAGATTGACTTCTTAAGTGCTTTTTTAATTACATTAATTCTGCATCGTCTGCGGGAATAAGGTGAAGTAACTTAGCTGCGATAAAATCTGCGGTTTGTAGATTTAAGTCGTTAACTCCCGGACGGGGGCTTAAGGTGGTGCTCCAGCGAAGACTTTCTAATTGTAATCCCCAAACAAAGACGTTGGGCAAAACTTGTCCGGTTGCAGCTACCACTTGATCACTATTTTGGGTTACGGAGACAGCCGGCAATGGCATAATTTTACCTTCATGGATAATGGTTGTAGGACTTAATAGGTTATTACTTACCATGTCTTCTAATAATGGGTTAGAAGTGGTTAAAATTGATGGCTTAGGAACTCGAGCCTCTAGAACAATATCAGCCGCAAAGACATCGTTATTGCGAGGGGTAATAGCTACAAAGCGGCCGTCACGGCCTTCGATTTCCATATCTGGAGCGGTAATTGTAACAATTCCAGAACGCATTAATGCGGATAGCTGAGCTGTTCGTAAAGCTGGTGGTCCAACGGATAAGAAGTTGTTGGTAGAGTTGTAATTTGATAAGAAACGGTTAACGTATTCATCATCGGTAAATAGTCGCCGATTAATAATGGAACGAATTACGTCACGAAAATCACGAAGTAACTCTAATGCTGAAGTGATGGGTCCGGTTTTAGAACCTAATTCTGCATCGTTAGTAATCCAATCAATCCAACTAATTAATTCATTTTGGTATTCCACCGTAGAAACGGAGCCTTGGTTACCAACTGGATGAATGATACGATCCCAATTCCAGACGTCTCCTGGTAAAATGCCAAAATCAGCAACTACAGCTTGACGATTTTCGTTTTGAATAAAAGCAGCTTTAAACTGACTAGCATTTTGAGTAGGGTAGTGGGTGTCAATGAGTGCCATATAGTAAGCAAGCTCAATATCCAAGCGTAATAATTTAATAAATTCATCATAAGGTAGATGACCGTCAACTAAGGCTGATTGGATATTTGCCTCTGTTAAAAAGCTAGGACGGACTTTTTCGCCATATCCCTTTTGACTAATTGCTTTAGGGTAGTAAGGAATGCTACGTTTAGAACCGGCAATGATTCGTGGTTCTCGTCCAGATGGTTGGTAAACTAGGGTGCCATCACTATTTTGCATGTAGTGACCCCCTCGACCCAGTGTTAATTCTGAAACATAATCGAAAAATGATAGTCCGATTCCCCGTACAATTACGTTTTCATTAGCTGGGATTTTGCTTAAATCAACGTCTGCAGGACTGGTAGGGGGAGTATAACTTAAATTATGTTCATTAGCGTACAGCGCCAACGTTTGTTCTGCTTCCGTTAGGTAATTCTCTTGTTGACCCAAACTAATGGTGACGGAATCAACCATGTATTCTTGTTCACTGGTAGTTAGCGTAATGGAACTATTTTTAAGACGGTCTAATCGAACTACTAGCTCTTGGTGGAAGTTAATGTGTACGTTAAATGGCAGTTGCGATAGTAATTGAGCATAAAACCATTGAATGTAGGCGCCAAACAAAGCTCGCGGAGCATAGTCCTTAGGACCCAAGTTTTGAGCAGCGGTAATTAATTCTGAAGCTAGTTTATTTTCCGTTAAGTAATTAGTTGCTAAGTCACTAGTAGCCCATTCGAATAAAGATGGACCGTCAAATACCGGACTGGAGAGAGTGACTGAGGCGTCGGTGAATAAAGTAACCTGATCAGCAGGGGTGTTCATAATTAAGCCTGGCCATTGATCAAGTTTCCAAACCCGGCCGCCAATCGGATACGAATCAAATAATTCGATGGTCAGTGGCTGTTCCTTATCGGTTCTGTTTTTATATTGGTTAATTAAAGCGGAGATGGTCAAAACCCCACGAGGTCCTGCGCCAATAATTGCAGTTTTCATTATAGATACTCCTAATTTAATATTCTTTGGGATCTACCTGATTAGGACCGAATTGATCCATATCAGCATCCCGAAAATCCCACCATTCATTTTCGTAACCGACAAAGCCAGCGGCTTCCATTGCGTCGGTGAGAATGTGATAATTTTTGTCAATTTGTTGAGTCCGAGGAGCAGTCCGTTTAGCGGCTGCCGTAAAATCATCAAAGGCAGTTGGCATTTCTAACTCGTTACCAGCCAAGTCGGTGAGGGTAACATCAAATGTAACTCCTTTTTGATGACTAAAGTTGGGATCTGGCTCCGCTACCCAAGTAGGATCCGGATAAACCTCAAATAAATGTTTTTGTGCATAAACGGGACGGTAGGCATCCCAGATCTTGATTCGGTAACCTTGACGTTTTAAATTATCACTAGCGACTGCCAATTTCCGTACTGTATCTTCTCTGGCAATTGCTTGATCAAAATCATAAATGACTTTTCCAGTGAAATTGTTGGTAGTCGCATAACGAAGATCCACAATTACATCTGGAGCAATAGTTTTAACGTTTAGGTAGCCTTGATTAAATTTATTATTCATTATAGTCCTCCGATGGTGTGGGCTGTAAATTAAATTTAATTATATCGTCAACTATTAGCGTCATAATTGCAAGTCATCAGCGAAAAAAAGTTAAAAATGTTAGTATGGTAACAGAAGAAGGGAGACTGATTATGTTAATAAATTTACCAACTACCCCCATTGAATTTCAAGAGGCATTAGCTGTACAACGAGTCCACGAACCGGAAACGGATGAAAACCAATTTTTTCAAACGGTTTTAACCGAAATCTTTCAACGGTATTTAGATTACGCTGAAGAGGGCCACTATGATACAGTACGGTTTAACGACGGTAATCTAGAAGTAATCGGGGTGACCGGCAAAATTTCTAACGTTATTAAACCTAATGGCGAAAGCTTTTTGGCCGATTTTAATACAGATGCTGATAAATTATTGACCTTTTTAGAAGATCAAGCTGGTAATATCGCAATGCAACAATAAGTCGTGAATTGAAATTTGGAATTTAATTTGCTATGATAGACCTTGTAAGGCGTCCTTAGTGTAATGGATAGCACATGAGATTTCGGTCCTCATGATCCGAGTTCGATTCTCGGGGGACGCATTGGCAGGGGCACTAAATCAGAACTAATTATGTTGTGATTTAAAAAAAGCTGGAAACTATTTAGTTTCCAGCTTTTTGTTTAACTTAAAATGAATGAACAATCATTTCAATTCCAAATGTCATGAACAAAACGGCAATCATGAACGATAAGGAAATCATTGATAATGCTGGAGAAAGTAACAAGAAAATCCCCAAAATAATTCCTAAAATAGAAATAATAATATCCCAAATATATAGACCGCGGTTGTCGTCTTTAATAAAACTAGCGGCCCATAAAGTAGTAAAAGAATCTGTTAGAAACATAATGGCAAAAGCGATGGCCACGAATAAAAAGCCAAAGACATTATTAAATAGCATCAATCCTCCGATAATAATATCTAAAATGGCGTTAAAAGTTAGCCAACCTTTACTTTCCGCGTAAGGTCTGACACTAAATAATTTGTATAACCCGACAATAATTGATACGATTCCGGCGATAATGACAACTGATCCGAAAGTAGATAGTGGATTTCTTAAGCTAATAATAGAAACGATGACACTTAAAATCCCAATAACTAATTCAAACGGATCAAATCCATTCATTCGTTCTTGCATGTTGATTCCCCCAATCAAACCATTTTTAATAATTAGGTTATGATAACCCTCTAGTCCAATATACTACATAGATAACTAATCTGAGAAAATAATGCTTAAAAATAAAAAGAGGAACTCAATAACAAGTTCCTCTTTGTGCTTAGCGGTCTTCTTTCATAACGTCCTTGACCATTTCACCTAAAGAAGCGATGGGGCGTTGTAGCACAGTTGCCAAATCATTGGTATCCTCTGATAATTCACCAGCTCTAATTAAGTCTTGAATAGCTAAGATGGTTGCGATGGACTGGTCATCTAGTTGATCTTCAGATCTAAGATAGTCAGCGTATTCTGCATCCGAAACGCTTCTAACATGGGCGTTTTTAGCGGCTTGTTCACTCACCACAGCTCCTAGCTCTGAAAAGGTGTGACTAGGACCGGCAAATTCGTATACTGATTTAGGATTATCGGTAGTTAGTACTAGCGCAGCTGCTTCGGCATAGTCTTGTTCTAATGCCCAGCCTACTTTACCATCACCAGCAGAGTAGATAAATGGTTTGCCTGCGTTGACGGCTAAAATTAATCCTAGTTCATTTTCTAGGTACCAATTATTTCTTAAAAAACTGTGGGCAATACCAGTTTGCTCAATAGCAGCTTCCGTAGCCTTATGATCGGCAGAAAGTGGGGAAGTGGCTTTATCAGCATGGGGAAAACTGGTGTAGGCAATAAAGCTAACTCCAGCTTCCTTTGCAGCATTGACTACGTTAAGGTGTTGTTGTAAGCGGGGAACGGCTGCTCCTGGTTGTGAGGAGATGAATAGTAATTTGTCTACGCCGGTTAACGCAGTAGTTAATTGCTCTGGATCAGTATAATCAGCTTGGCGAATAGTAACCTCAGCTGGTAATAATTCTTGAGCCTTGCTAATGTTTCTAACAATGGCGACGACATCGCTGGCATTGACTTTAGTTAATAAGGTGTTAATAGCATGTTGGCCAAAGTGGCCAGTGGCACCCGTGATAGCATATTTCATAATACGGACTCCGTTTCTATTCGAATTTAAGGCTTATGTTTATGATAACGTCTTTTACAAGAGGTGCAAGAAATTGGACTTATCGTTAGTAAAAAAGGCAAGACAGACGATCGGTTATCATCTGCTTGCCCTTTTATTTTGCACTTTGGATTGGTTCATTATTTAGATCAGTACGAACTACAATAACATCACAGGTAGCGTTACGGTTAACAAATGCTGTAACAGAACCTTCAACGACTCGTTGCAAACGTCCCATTCCAGTAGCTCCCATGACGATTAGATCACTATGGTAGTCCTTAGGAAATTCAAAACTAATAACGGTTTTAGGATTACCAAACCGAATGTGAATATCGGCATTTAGTTCGGGATATTTCTTTTGTAGGTCAGCTAATTGTTGCTTTAAATAAGCAGTGCTGTCATCAACGAGATTGTTAATAACATCACCATCTACCAAGCCACCATAGCTATATCCGTATTGGGATGTGTTTAAAACCATCAAAATATCAAGGTGGCCTTTATTGGTAACAGTAATTTTGGCACCCTTTTGTAGCGCCATTTCTGCCTGTTTTGATCCATCAAGGGGAACTAAAACATTGGAATAGTGAGTGTTCATTTGCAAAACCTCCCGGACTCATTAATAAGTATATTATATCACTAACTTTAGTTTTTCTGAAATTTTAAATTTTAGTTACGAGCCGGAATAATAAACTCAGCCGTGTCTAAAATATGTCCCTGCATTTGGTGCTGCAGTTCATTTAACCAGAAGCCATTTTCTAAATCCAAACTAGTATCGAGCGCAAAAACCATTAACCGGTAATTGTGTGGCTTGTTAGGTGGTTGTGGTCCGTTATAACGGAAGGCGGTTATTGGATTTTGATTTCCCACTAGGGAACCAGCAGTGCTGTTGCGTCCCTGAACCATTGAAACTAGGGGATTTTGACTATTGTCAGCTGGAATATCAGTGACTTCTGCTGGAATGTTAGCTGCAATCCAGTGAATCCAAGGGAAGCCACTAACTGGGATTGCATCCCAATCTAGTAAAGTTAACGCCAAAGTTTTCGCTTTCTCAGGAGTATCACTGATATGAATTGGAAAAGAAACAATGGGAGTATTATCGATTTGATTAGCCGGTGTAGCATATTTGGAATAACGATCGGCCAATTGGCCAGCTTCGAGTGGTACTTGAATTTTCATATAAGGTACCTCCTTAACATCTAATCCTATTATAATCCAGATTGTGGCTGGGCTCTAATATTTAACTTGAAAAAGTAAGGTTAAGCTAATAATAACTAAAAAAGATGACCAGGTACCTATTAGGTATCTAGCCATCTTTTAATTATTTTAAAAACCTCAAGACGTAGTATCCCTGACCATTAGCAGTAATTGTATAGTCGGAATAACCAGCTTTTAGCCATTCAGTTTTAGTAGCATTAGCCCAATTTTTGGCATCAGCAATCGTACTAAAAGTATGCGTTTGACTAAATGGATCAGTTACTGGAGCAGCCTTACTTTCAGGTACCTGTTTAGTAGGAGTATTGTCCAGTAACGTCTGTTCCTGTGATTGAGCACTTTGATTTGATTCTTGATCAATTTGTTTTTGTAAGTTAGTTCGTTGTTCGCTCGTTAAGCCGTCATTATTTTGTTTTTTTAGTTGACCGCGGAATCGTTCGACTTTATCAGCAGCCGCATCACGATCTGCACTTTTTTTGGTAGCCGCCGTAATTTTATCAATTTGGCGTTTAGATTTTTGGGAGACTACTGCAGTATTAGCTACTGGATGGGCATGATTTTGCCACAAGTTAATACCATAAACGATTCCTAGAGCAATCGCAATGATTAGAAATCCGATCCACCAACCATGCAGATAATTCGTTGTTTTTCTGCGATGTTGGCCCTTACGTTGTGCATCGGTGTTAAAGTCATAGGTCTTATACTGAGGTTTATCATCTGAATTTTTCAATTTTTAATCCCTTACTTTTCAATGACACTTAAACACTACTGTAATTGTTATTATACCAGAAAATGGATAAAGACGAAAATTTACTAAAAGCCTTGACAGCTAATCACCGGATTCACTATACTTACTCCAATAACTAATCTTTAACTTGGTCCAGAGAGGCCAGTAAGATCTTTGCGAATCGGTTAGACGGGAAAAGTGTAATCATCACCGTACTGCGTCCGCTGCTTACTGGCAGCGGGCGCTTTTTGATTAGTTAAAAACTAGTGGGGTGACAATATGGCACAAAATTCTGATTTTCATGACGATTCAGCACTTTTAGATATTCACGATAAGCCTAGTCCGTTAGCATGGGCGGGATTGTCCTTACAGCACATGTTTTCCATGTTTGGTTCAACGGTGATTGTTCCCTTGTTGGTGGGTTTGAGTCCTAGCATTGCCTTATTTTCATCAGGAATTGGAACGCTGTTACATATTATGATTACCCAACGTAAAATTCCCGCTTATATGGGGTCGAGCTTTGCGTTTATTACTCCAATGTTGGCTTTGATGAAAACCACGGGCTACCCAGGAATTGCTCAGGGGGTAATCGGCGTGGGCCTGGTTTATCTACTTGTAGCCGGAATTATCTGGGCAGTAGGAGCAGACTGGGTAGATAAACTTTTACCACCGATTGTGGTGGGACCCATTGTCATGGTAATTGGTCTGTCACTGGCGGGTAGTGCTGCTACTGACGCAATGATGAAAAATAATCATTATGATCTTACTTATTTCTTGATTGCTTTGGCTACGCTGGGGTTGGCGATCTTCTTTAACATGGCGTTTAAAGGTTTGATTGGGTTGATTCCAATCTTACTTGGCATTGTTGGGGGGCTATCTTATTTCGATTGCTTGTGGAATCGTTGATTTACATGCCATAGCTGTCGCACCTTGGTTTAAGTTGCCACCGTTTGAAGTACCGGGACTTTCTTATCCGTTTAAAATTGATTGGGGCGCCATCATTACCATCACTCCGATTGCCTTTGTGACGATGACCGAACATATGGGGCATATTATGGTGTTAGATGAACTCACCCACCGAAATTTTTTCAAGGATCCTGGGCTTAACCGAACGTTAGCTGGAGACGGGGTGGCTTCACTAGTAGCGGGGTTAATTGGGGGACCAGCAGTTACTAGTTATGGTGAAAACATTGGCGTAATGGCGATTACCAAGGTACACAGCGTCTATGTTTTGATGGGGGCCGCGGTATTTGCCATGTTGTTTGCCTTTGTAAACAAGCTCAATGTATTAATTATGCAAATGCCATTGCCCGTCATCGGAGGAATTAGCTTCTTGCTATTTGGAACGATTGCCACCTCTGGTATTCAAGTGATGATTGACCACCATGTTGATTTGGGGAAAAAACGCAACTTGATGATTGCTTCTACCACTTTAGTAATCGGAGTAGGAAACGCATACTTGCAGCTGGGGAGTTTCCAATTTACTGGTCTGGCACTAGCTACCATTATTGCTATTATTTTGAACCTGATTATGCCTCAAGAAGCAGCTAGCGAAAAATAAAAAAGGTGACTCTAGCAGAGAGTCACCTTTTTTATTTTGATAATTATTTGGTTGTGGTGCAAAGGCGTTTGATAGCTTCGGCATAAATATCCATTGCTTCAAACATCTTAGCTAGTTCCCAATTTTCGTTAACTTGGTGCATAAAATCAGGAACTCCAGGTAACATAGCTCCATAAGCCACGCAGTTGTTCATAGTTCTGGCATAAGTAGCACCACCAGAAATTTGAGGTTGAGTTTGATCACCAGTAATTTCTTCGTAGGTACTCATCAAAGTCTTGACTAATTCGCTATCAGTTGGGACGTATAGGGGAGCAAGATAATCGAAGGTTTCATAAGCTAGTTCATACGGAGCGATTGCTGTCCGTAATTGAGCTAATAACTCATCGCGATCGATAGTTACTGGGATTCGCATATCTAGTTGCATCTTAGTTTCTTGGGGACTAACAGTTAAAGTAGAAATGTTAGCGGTTAGTTGACCAGATTGTTCGTCTGCTACTTTGCCCAAAACGTTTTCGCCAGTAGCATCTTCTTTGAAGAGCTTACCAATGAAATCTAGGGGTTTAGATGGAAAGACTTCGTCTAATGCCATAGCTAATCTTAAGACAGCGTTAGTTCCTTCTGGTGCATTCATCGCGTGGACGGATTTACCAGTAACCGTAATCCCACCGTCAGCATTATCAACAAAGTCAAAGTGGTACCTAGTGAGTGCATCTTTAACTTCAGCTAACTTAGGACCGTTATAGCTGGCCTTAGCAGGAACAGCGTTAAATGGATTTTGCATTTCCAACGTAAATTCTGAGCTACCAGGACCAGTTAAGTAACCTTCTTCAAGGCCTTTTTCCGCATAGATTAACGGAAATTCCGCATCGGGAGCAATTCCTAAATCAATTGGGGCTTCTTTTTGGTTATAAACGGCAATCCCACGCCAGAGATTTTCTTCATCGGTCCCAAAGATAAACCGAATCCGGTGGTTAAATTGGTAACCAGCATCCATTAGGGCTTTAACTGCAAAGATAGCTGCTATTGAAGGGCCTTTATCGTCTTGAGTTCCCCGACCATAGATATAACCGTCCTTAATGGTAGCTTGATAAGGATCACTGTCCCAATCACTGGCGTCGCCTGCAGGCACTACGTCAACGTGACCAATAATTCCGAAAATTTTGTCGCCCTCACCAATTTCAGCGTAACCATAATTACCGGCTGGGTCACGGTAGGTTTTAAAGCCAATTTCTTGGCAAATAGCAAGAATTTCGTCTAAGGCAGCGGCAATCCCAGGACCAAACGGAGCCCCAGCGGCACTATGATCTTGGTCTAAATAAGATGGGTGTTGAACCATTCTTTTTAACGCTTCAATTGCTTGTTGCTGTTGTTCTTCAGTTACAATTTTGTCCATTTGATAAGCCTCCTAAACGTCTAGATAAAGGTCATGATTGCTAGAAAGGCAACCGTAGAAATAAATAAGTAGATCATTAATTTAAACATGAACTTCCACCAATCGGTGATGTTCACGTGAGCAATGGCTAAAGCTCCTAGAACCACCCCGGAAGTTGGAGTAATCAAGTTTACCCAACCTGAGGCACTTTGATAAGCAGTCACTACTAAGCTAGGATCAACGCCAGCAAACTTACCCATTGGTCCAATAATTCCCATCGTAGCTGCTGCTAATCCAGAAGTGGATGGAATTAAGAATGACATTGGGATATAGAAAATGAAGGTTACGATAATAAATAATGCTGACCCTAAGTTGGAAAGACCGGTTTCACCCCAGTGAAGAACGGTGGCAGTAATGTTACCGTCGTTCATAACCACTTGGATACCACGAGCAACAGCAACGATGATAGCAACTCCCAAGAAGTCGCTCATCCCGTTCATGAATGATTCAATAAAAGTAGCTTCTTTCATCTTAAAGATAAACATTACTAACACTGCAGCCATTAAGAAGAGGGTAGTAATTTCGGTAAAGTACCAGGAACCAAATGGGACAATATTGGAACCGATGATATCGCCGATTACTGGCAAGTTTTGTAGCCATTTAGCAAAGTTGTTAAAGAATGTCCACTTAGGATTAATACTGTCCCAAGGAACTAAACCTAAAATCATGATAAAGAAAGTGAGACCAAAGATAGTTAAGACGGTCTTTTGGCGCCCAGTCATGCCTTCTTGATCCACATTTTTAGTATCTAACGCAAATCTCTTGAGATCATCTTCTCGTTGGTTGTAAATGTAAGACCGTTTGGGGTCCTTTTCAACTTGAGAAGCATAGTGATAAACATAAGCAATACTAATTCCAACGGAGATTACTAATAGGACGATCCGTGATAGTAAGCCATCACCCGGAGAAATATTCAGGGATTGTGAAGCTACACCGGTGGCAAATGGATTAACAGTAGATGCTAAACAACCTACTTGAGAACCCACTAGCGCAATGGCAACTGCGACTAGCGAATCAAACCCAACGCTAATCATTACTGGGATTAATAGGGGATAAAAGGCAATTGTTTCTTCAGCCATCCCATAAGTAGAACCACCAATTGCAAATAAGATCATTAAAATAGGAATAAGCAATTTTTCACGACCCTTAAAGCGGGTAACAATTGAAGCAATTCCGTCATCTAATGCTCTAGTTTGATTGACAACTCCTAAAAAGCCACCAATCACTAAAATAAATAGCGAAATCGAAATAGCTCCGTCAGTTTTATCGTTTCCAATCATTCCGTAAATGGGAGCGGAGAAAACGTCTAAAATTCCCTGAGGGTTAGAGGCAACCGACTTATAAGTATGGGCGATAATGTTGCCAGCCTTATCTGTGGAATAAGAACCCGCCGGAATAATCCAAGAGAGCAATGCAACGAAAATAATAATCAAGAATAAGATTGTGTACGCCGAAGGCATCTGAAACTTCTTCTTGGTTTTCTTAGTATCATTTTGCATGGTGTCACTTCCTTTACTAATTATTAATACATACTATAAACAATAAATATGGTGAAATGATGAACTTTCGCAGAAAATAAATAATAATGAGATTAATTTTTATTATTTTTCCCTGTTAAAATCATTATAGCAATAGTGCCCAACGGGTTCAATGAAAGCAGTACCAATGAAATTACTAAAAAAGACCGCCCAATGGTGGCAGTCTTGCTCAGAAAATATTTATTAATCAGCTAAATCACTAAAGTAATCATAAAGCTGTTCTTGGGTTAAATCTTGTTTAGCTTGTCCGTTGACGTCAAAGACAATCTGGCCGTGGCTTAATACAATTAACCGATTACCAGATTGAAGGGCATCAGTTAGGTGGTGAGTAATCATTAAGCAAGTAAGCCGTTCTTCGGTAATCCGTTGGTTGGTGATGCGCATTAAATCAGTCGAGGTTTTAGGATCTAAGGCAGCGGTATGTTCATCTAACAATAAGATATCTGGCCGCTTCACCGTGGCCATTAAGAAGCTAAGGGCTTGGCGCTGGCCACCAGAAAGTTTACCGGTTGGAGTATTTAGGCGCTCATGAAGATCGTTAGGCATAGTAGCCGTTAGTTCCTCAAAAGAAGGTAGTTGTTGCTTGAGCTTTCTAGGAAGGAGAGTTCTTCGCTGTCCCCGTTTTTGGGCCAGCAGTAAGTTTTCTGCTACCGTCATTCGCGGAGCCGTTCCCATCTTGGGATCTTGAAAAACACGACTTAAAAAGCGGGTCCGCTTTTCGACGCTTAAGTGGGAAATATCTTTGCCATTAAGCAAAATTTGACCGCTAGTAATTGGCAAATCGCCGCCGATAACGTTGAATAAAGTAGATTTACCAGCACCGTTGGTCCCAAGGACGGTAATAAAGTCGCCTTGATTAATGGTTAAATTGAGGTGATCCATAATGTTTAGTTCTTCAGCGGTTCCCGCATTTACGGTTACCACCACGTTTTTTAGTTCTAGTAATGGAGTGGTCATTTTACTTACCCCCTTTTAAGAACGTGTGTCTAAGTCTAAAGCGACTTTCCATCGCTGGGACCATCATAAAGATTGCTAACACGATAGCTGAAATCAAATTTAAATCATTAGCATTAAAGCCAAGGGTTAAGACAATTAAAATCACGAAACGATAAAGGATACTCCCGAGGGTAGTAGCAATTAAGCGTTGATTCATCGTTAATTCTCCAAATACCACTTCGCCAATAATAATCGAAGCTAATGCCACCACGATCACGCCGATTCCCATGTTGACGTCGGCAAAACCGTTGTTTTGGGCAACTAAAGCGCCACCTAAGGCAATTAAACCATTAGAAACCCCGACACCCATGATTTGCATGTTGTCAGTACTGATACCTAAAGATTTGGCCATGGTTGGATTATCACCAGTGGCGATAAAAGCTTGTCCAAGGTTAGTTTGGAGAAAGTAAATAATGATGGCGGTGATAATAGCGATGATGATTAAGCCCAAAACCACACTATTAAAATATGGTGGTAATGAGTTTAGGAACTGACCATTGAATAGAGTGTGTTTGCCGTATAGGGAAAGGTTAGCCCGGCCCATAATTCGTAAATTAATAGAATACGTAGCGGTCATTACTAAGATTCCGGCTAATAAAATGGGAATTTTGCCCTTGGTGTAAAGTAGTCCAGTAGCTAGGCCGGCTAAAGTACCGGCGCCAAAAGCTAACAGGGTAGCTAAAATGGGAGATACCCCGTGAGAAACGGCAGCGGCACACACCGCAGCCCCCAATGGGAAAGTGCCTTCTACGGTCATATCCGGAAAGTCTAGAATGCGAAAGGTTAAGAAGAGGCCTAACCCAATGACGCCCCAAATGAGGCCTTGGCCGATTGCAGATACGATTATACTCATTTGATTAGTTCTCCCTTCGTTTTGGCTTCTTGAATTAAGTTAGCAGGAATATTAATACCTAGCTTCTTGGCTTGCTTTTCGTTGATAATCAGTTTACCGGTGTCGACAAATTGGATGGGTGTGGTGGCTGGATTAGCCTTACCCTTTAAAATTTTGGCGGTCATTTTACCAATCGCCACTCCGGTTTGGTATTGATCGACACTATAAGTAGCTAGGCCCCCGTTTTTCACCATGGTATCCACAGCTGGGAAAACCGGAATCCCTTGTTGATCAGCGGCAGCGGATAGGGTGCTCATAGCCCCGGCGATGGTGTTATCGGTGGGAACATAAATCGCATCCACTGAGCCAGCTGCTTTTTGAGCTACTTGATTCAAGTCATTAGAGTTGGTGATGGAGTAGGCTTTATATTGGATGTGCTCTTTTTGACACATTTGAACGAACTGTTTGTATTGGGCTACGGCGGAATCATCGCTGGAGGTGTAAATGATGCCTAGTGTTTTGAGCTTAGGCATTAATTGTTTGATTAATCCTAGTTGCTGTTTAAGGGGTGCTCGATCAGAAACGCCAGTGATGTGGCCACCTGGGCGTTTATTATTTTGAACCAAACCAGCACCCTTAGGATCGGTAACGTCTCCTAAAATTACCGGACGATTAGTGATAGTGTTGGCTAATGCCTGAGCCGCTGGGGTAGCAATTCCAATTGAAATATCAGTGTCTTCATTTTCAAACTTGGTGCTCATGGTTTTCAGGTTACTCTGATCATTTTCAGCGTTTTGAAAATCAATCTTCAAGTTCTTACCTTCGGTGTAGCCGCCGTCCTTTAGGCCGGCAACGATTCCCTTATGAATGGCATCCAAGGCGGGGTGAGACATTAACTGTAAGATCCCAACTGTGGGAGTTTTGTTAATTTGTTGAGAGGAAGTGGGTTGTTCTTTGACAAACGCTACTCCTAAAAATACTAGTAGGATGATGATAAGGCCGTACATTCGTTTCATAGTTTTTTCTTCTTTCTTTTCAAAGTGGGTGATCAAAATTCAGCGAAAAAAACGAGCAATCCAGCCGGTGGCGGAATTGCTCGAAAAAAAGCGGCCAGCCGGATTTCATCCGACCAGCCTTAGTTAGTGAAAGATTACCGGCTCGGATGCGTTTTTGATCGCAACAAGATCAAGCCGCATCCGAATCGATGTGACTTGTTACCGGCTTTGCCAAGTTTGAAGTACATAACAATTAGTCATAGTAATCTTTCCTTTCGTGTGAGAATATTTTAATATTAAGCTAGTTAGGTACCATTCGTCAACCAAAAATATTTACAAAGGGGAATTTAAGATGGCTAATCGAACGTTATTACGGGTCTTAGTGCCAGAAATGTCGCACAATCAGACGGGAAACGTTGCAACACTAATCCAAAGATATTTATGGCAGAAACAAGTGGCTGGCTTAACGGTCAGAAGAAGCTTGACTGGGTTAGCAGATTATACAGCTCGCCAAGATAATGTTTTAGAAGATTCTGCTTTTAATAACGATCCATTGATTTTAGAAGCCGTCTTACCCAATGAGCAACTAGTTCAAGTGCTGCCAACCATTAAATCGATGGTGGAACGTGGTGAAGTTACAACGATACCGGAGGAGGCGGATGACAAATTGAAGAATAATCTTAGCGATTACATGAATGTCAAAATTTTTATGAAAAACGTTAAGCAAAGTGACGGCAAAGCTGATTTAGATGTTGTCTTGAATACGTTGCAAGAAGCCGGAATTGATTGGGTTTCGGTGACTAAGGGAATCAAAGGCTTTGGTAAGGAACACAAACAATATAGCCCCAAGTTTTCATTTAGCAAAAACGTACCGGTGGTGATTGATATTTTTATGACCGAACAACAAGCTCAAACTCTGTTGCCGAAGTTAGAAACCGCAGTTACCGAGGGCGTGGTATTTAAAACTAGCGCTAGTTTAGTAATTAAAAATGAAGGAGAGAAACATTAATGAATTACTTAGCAGTTGCCTGCTTTGCTTTTTTTGGTGGCATCACTCGCTATGGAATTAGCCTGTGGTTAGCTCCAACGCACGGTTTTCCGGTAGCTACCTTAGTGGTGAATTTAGTGGGCTGTTTTTTGTTAGCGTTTATTAGTCACTATGTTGGTGAAGTTAGCAAGCTACCTAGCAGCGTAGTGGTAGGTATGGGGACTGGTTTTGTCGGCGCTATGACCACTTTTTCTACCTTTAGTAACGAAACACTACAAATGTTTTTACACCACCAGTATGGGTTAGCATTTATATATGATGGCATTAGCTTATTTGGTGGCCTACTAATTAGTTGGGCCGCTATTTGGCTTAGCCGCCGATTAGTAGAACGGAGGCGACCGGTATGAACCTATTACTAGTTGGTGGCGGTGCGATGGTGGGGGCTAGCGCTCGCTACGGTATTTCTAACTTGGTCAAAAAGTACATCTTAATTACCTTTCCGGTAGCAACATTGGTGATTAACTTACTCGGCTGTTTTTTGATGGGGTTATTACTAGCGCAAGGTTGGGGCGATTCAATTTGGTTACTGCTAGGGGTGGGAGCCTTGGGAGGTTTCACTACTTTTTCGACGTTTATGAATGAAGCGGCGATGCTGATCAATGCTAGAAGTTGGGGCCGCTTACTTGCCTACCTTGTAATTAGTTATGTAGGGGGCTGGAGTTTGTTGTGGTTGGGGTTACAGATTTAGGTAGTGATGTCGCTGGACGCAGGTTCGATTCCCGCCGACTCCTTTTTACTATCAAGTTTTCCTATTGCATCATTGCTTATTTTTATTTGAACTAGGTTCCTTAAATCATTATCATTAACCGTGGAGGTGATTTCATGCAACATACAGAAATCGAATTGAATCGCGAACAAGCAACATACTTAGATTTATACTTAAACAATACTGAAAACCGATTACCACTAATTTTTATCGTACCTGGTGGGGGTTACAAACAATTTCAAGCCAAGGACTCTGCGCGCGTAGCGTTGAGCTTTATGACAAAAGGCTATCAAGCCGCTGTTATTCGTTATCCTATTGGTGATCATAAAAACTATGCGGACAGCAAAGCAACGGTAGCCGCTGCAGTACAATATGTAGTGGACCATGCTGCAGAACTTAACGTGGATACCGATAAACTAGGTATGTTAGGTTTTTCTGCTGGTGGTCAGTTAGTTGCTGAATATTCTACTCATGCTAACAACGCTTTGAAGTACGTTTTATTGGGTTACCCAGTAATTGCGCCTACCTTGGATGAGGGCATGGGCGTCAAATCTGAAGATGTGAACGCCTTAGTTACAGAGCAAACTTTACCAACCTTTATCTTTGGTTCTATTAATGATACGGTGACGCCTTATACCCAACACATTGGTCCATACTCTGAGACTTTGGCTACTAATCACGTACCGTTTGAATTGCACGAATTTAGCACCGGTAAGCACGGCATTTCCTTGGCTAACGAGTACGTTGCGGATCAAAACGCCGGAAAAGTATATCCAGAATTTGCTAGTTGGTTTGAAATGGCACTAAATTGGTTGCAACATTATACTAATGAATAACGAATATCAGGCATTAACATTCGATGCGGAGTTAACTGCTGAACAACAAACGACGCTAAAACAAATGATAACTTTTACCCAAACGGCAATGACTCAACCTGAGCACGCCGTTTTTGTGCTTCAAGGTGAAGCAGGAACCGGCAAAAGTGTACTGTTAAATCACTTTTTCGCCCAAATGGCTCAAAAAGTTGAAGCGCCACGCTTTTTGGTTAATCATCCGGAGTTATTAAAAGTTTATCGGCAAATTGCCGGAGCAACCCCGGGACTACTAAAAAAATTCTTCGAACGGCCGACTACGTTTATCAACAAAGCCCATAAGCAAAATACACAGGTAGATTTAGCGGTAATTGACGAAGCCCATTTACTGTTAAGCAAGGCTGATCATTATAATAATTATTACGGCAATAACCAATTGGCTGATATTATTAACCTAAGTCACGTTACCATCTTGGTATTTGATCCGGAGCAGGTATTAAAAACTAAAAGCTATTGGACGACTAAGCAACTTCAGCAAGTAATTGGTGAGCGTCCACAACAGTGGGTGCAATTGCAGCAGCAGTTTCGATTGCAGGCACCGGTAGAATTATTGAACTGGCTCAATGATTTTGTCAGTGGTGAAATAATTAAGCCAATAGAGCTACCAGCAACCGATTATGATTTTCGGGTGTATGACGATGCTGAAGCAATGCGACAACAAATTGTGGCCAGAAACCAAGAAGTTGGTATGGCTAGAATTACGGCCACCTCTGGTTATCCTTCCACTTTAGATGGGGGTAAACACTATATTACTGAAGGGCAGTTTAAGTTGCCCTGGGATCAATACAACTTTACGAGTATCCCGTGGGCGGAACAGCCTCAAACAATTGACGAGGTGGGAAGTATTTATACCGTTCAAGGATTTGATTTGAGTTACATTGGCATCATCATCGGACCGCCATTTTACTTAACGGCTGATAAACGCCTCGGGGTTAATCCAGAGTTAGCAACAGACGTTGAGGTTTTCAAACATCGAGCAGACTTAAGCGGAACTGACTATGAAAATAGTAAAGTAGCCCTTTTACGTAATTCACTGAACGTACTACTAAAGCGGGGTGTGAAGGGAACTTACTTGTATGCTCATGACCCTAAATTAAGAGATTGGTTAAACCAATAAGAAAACGCCTCCCGTTAAACAGGAGACGTTTTTTAAATTACCGTCAGCAAGTTATTCATAATGTGTAAGGCGGTGTTAAACCGAATGTCTCTAAATCGTAAGTAGGTCAAGCCTAACAGCCACCCCATTGCGGAGTACATTAGCAGCGTCGAGTCAAAACTAGGTTCGTGACCTAACCCAAATAATAGGCCGCTAACCAAAATACCAAAGAAGTTGTTCCATTTTGTATTTTTGGCGAAGAAATAGTTTAGAAAAATTCCTCGAAAAATTAATTCCTCAAAGAACGGTGCCACCGCAACGGCAAATAAATTATTCCAAAACGGCATTTGATTAGCTGCGACATCTACCGCTTGCTGATTAGCAGGAAATTGTAAAATTCCTAAGGTGATCAGTAAGCTCCAAATGTACTGCAAAACTAACATAGCGGCAAACAGCAAAAATAACCGACTAACTTTTTGCCACGTAATTGGATATTTACCGAAATTACGTGGATTATTAGCTTGAAGTTGGACCCAGTAACGCCAGCCAATAAAGCCTAGAGAAATAGCACTAGAAATTAGTCCAATTCCCAAAAACTGGGCCATTCGATCGGGCTGATTCGGAAATTCACCAGCTATTGAAATTAACGTGGACGATAGTAGGTAAATAAATAAAAAGAATAGCCATTTAACAATTTGACCACCCTTTAAGAAGAGATATCGCATAATTACCCCTTTTGCGCGTAGGTATTGATGGTAATTAAATTATCGTCTAAGTCAGCTACGACAATAGCAGTAGCGTCTCGGCCCATTACTTTGACTGTGTGCGCGGGTTGCTTGATATCCACGCCGTAATTAGCTAAATGGGACTCAAGAGCTGCCACTGAATCTTTGGCTACCACACTGAATTCAATCGGATTAACAACTTCTTGGGGACTAAAAATCAATAATTGCTTGGCTAGACGAGCAGCTTTAACGTCGTCTGCCAGCTCTAAAATAGGCAGATCAAAGACTTCATGGTAAAAGCGGAGACTAGCTTGTAGGTTAGAAACAGGTAGGTTTAGAGCTTCAATTTCTCGAATATTCATATTAATTCATCCTTTTTGCTTAATAAACTCCATTATATACTCTTTGGGAAAGGTTTGTGAATGGTTCTAACTTGACGTGGCGTTGAAAACAGTGTAGCGTGCTTACATGTATGTTTACGAATAGAGAGGGATAAAAAGTGCCATTATTAACAGTATCAGACTTAACGATGAGCTTTGCAGAAAAGGATCTGTATGCTGACGCAGAATTTCAACTAGAAGCTGGCGACCACATGGGAATTGTGGGCCAAAACGGAGTTGGTAAATCCACGTTGATTAAGATAATTACCGGAAGCGAATTGCCACTTAAGGGCCAGATCAACTGGCAGAAAAACATTAAAATTGGTTATTTGGATCAGTATGCCGATATTGAAGAAGATTTAACTTTGACTCAATTTTTGCAAACGGCTTATGCAGATTTATTTGAACGAAATGAACAATTAACTGAACTATATAATCAATACGCCGAAACAGGTGAAGAAAAATATCTGGATCGTGCGGGGCAAACTCAAGAATATTTGGACGCCCACGGCTTTTATGAAATTGACACTGAAATCGAACAGACCATTACCGGGTTAGGATTAGATAGTATCGGCCGAGATCAACTGGTCGGTGAGATGTCTGGGGGGCAACGGTCTAAGATCATTTTAGCGAAAATGATCTTGGCCAGTCCGGACGTTATTTTACTTGATGAACCAACAAACTATTTAGATACCGCTCAAATCGAGTGGTTAATTGATTATCTTAATAGTTTTCAAGGTGCCGTTATGGTGGTTTCTCATGATTATGACTTCCTAGAACAAATTACCAACTGTATCATTAACGTGGCGTTTGGCAAGATTACCAAATACCGGGGGAGTTTTAAACAAGCTATGCGGCAACGAGCAGAACGTGAAGAATTCCAACAACGTCAATTCGACAAGCAACAGGTTGAAATTGAAAAGGCAGAACGTTTCATTCGGAAAAATAAAGCCGGTTCTAAATCCACGATGGCTAAATCACGGGAAAAGAAGCTGGCGAGAATGGAACGGGTTGATCCACCTTCGACTAACATTCAGGCTTCATTTAACTTTCCTTATGCAGATACCGGCTCGCATAATGCCTTGACGGTAGAGGAATTGTCGGTTGGTTATAATAAGCCGTTGCTAGCACCAGTGACGATTTCGATGTCATTAGGTGAAAAAGTAGCGTTTGCTGGTTTTAACGGAGTTGGTAAATCAACATTGATTAAAACCATCCTGGGTAAATTACCATCTAAGGGTGGGAGTGCTGAATTTTCACCTTCTGCGGTAATCAACTACTTCAGTCAAGAATTGGATTGGGAAAATGATGCTATGACGCCCATGGCAATTATTGCTGATGCTTTTCCTAAGCTACAACAACGGGCGATTCGGACAAAGTTGGCTCAGTGTGGGTTGGATTCTGAAAATGCGATGAAACCAATCGGTCAACTATCTGGTGGTGAACAAACCAAGGTGAAGTTGGCAATGATGGAATTTACGCCTAGTAACTTCTTGATCATGGATGAACCAACGAACCATTTGGATGAAGAAACCAAAGAAGCTTTGAAGCGGGCCTTGCAACGATTTGAAGGTAATCTGATCGTGGTTAGTCATGAAAGTGGCTTCTACGAGGGAGTTGTAGATAAGATTTTAAACGTCGAAAAATTAAGCTTGAAAAAATCAGAGTAAATAAAAAGACTTGGAAAAATTCCAAGTCTTTTTATTATGCTTTGGCCTTGCCAAATTTTAAGTACAACCATGGACCAATTGGTTGAATTAAACTAATAAGTAACCAGGTAGTTCGGTTGCCTCGACGAAACGAAGGGGCCTTAATAATATCAGCCCAAGCTATGAAAAGAGCAGTGAGTTCAAAAGCTACAAATGGGGCCAACATTTGTTTTTGGTCGGAAGTTAAGTTTCTTTTTTTCATGTTACCGCCTCCAATATTTAATTGTCCCTAGTATAACCGGTTTATTTTTAAAAATCTGGGGTAAAATTAAAATAAATTTTTTTGGGTAATTTTGTAAGCATCTTCAGTTTTACTTTTACGAAGCAAGAAAATGGTAATAACGATGTATAAAATCCAAAGAATGATAAATGGGGCAACTGATTCGTTATGCATTGCTAAGTGACCGTGAGAAGCAATAGTGGAAATATAGTCGTTGGTACCATGAAGTATCATTGGTAAAATTAAACTGCGAGTTCGTAGATAAAGGGCAGCTAAAACTAACCCAACGGCAAAAGCGTTTGATCCTTGCAATAAAGTTGCTTCAAGTGGTTGATCAGCAAGATTAACCATATGAGCCATCCCGAAGGCAACGCTAGAAATTAAAACGGCATACCAGATTCCCCGATGACCATTAAAATGGGTTAATGATCCTGGTAATAAAATTCCTCTAAAAATTAATTCTTCCGTAATTCCAGCACAAATCCCAACAATAATTGCACTTTTAAAATTAATAATATTATTATTCTTAAAAGTTATGAGAATTGCTTCAAGTATAAAAATTAGCGGTATGATACTTACTGCGATAATGCTTTTACCAGAAACATCTGATTTAATGTGAAGAGGTTGTTGAACCCACAGATGATTAATGATTAATGTTAAAGTAACAACTACAATTTCTTGAGCAATTAAGTCCCCTATAACGCCCCAATTTTTAGGAAATAATGGACTAATAATTACTACAGTACCAATAAAGATAATGAAAACAGTAAATAATTTGAGCCAACTAGTTTGATAATCAGCTTTTTCCATATGTAATTCCCCCTAAAACAAATAATGCTACTAAACTAAGTATAGAACAAATTAAAAGTAATGTAGGATAAAACGCTCAACTAAATGAATGTCGACTAGTAAGAGGGAAAGGGCTCTTGATTAGTGAAACGATCATAAAATGAGATTAGTTATAATTTAATGGTTGCAATGAAATGGGAATATGATAAGATAATATTCAACAAAATAAAAACGTATGAGAGACAAGTACATTAGGCAGGCACTATCAGTGAGATGGGAACTAGTGAAAACCCATTTAGTTGCGGCTTAATCGAATAACACTCTCTAAGTTTCATACTGAAATGCGAATGCAAAGTAGGTGTTGACGTCGTCGGAACGTTACTACCGGAGCGTATGTTAGTACGTATTAGAGTGTCTTGTGTATGCAAGAAACTTGGGTGGTACCGCGAAAAGTCTTTCGTCCCTTGTCAGAAGGGATGAGGGGCTTTTTTATTTTGTAAATTTAAAAAAAGGATCTGATATTATGCCAGTAGTTATTCCCACCGATTATGATGCTAAACTTTCTCCACGTGAAACCCAAGAGGCGATTCGCTTCATCCGCGACACATTTCAAAATGAATTTGGCAAGCAATTAAATTTATCCAGATTATCTGCACCAATGTTTGTTGATCATGATACTGGATTAAACGATAATTTAAGCGGTACTGAAACACCGGTTAACTTCACAATGGTGGGGTTGCCTGGTCATCGAATTGAAATTGTTCATTCCCTAGCCAAGTGGAAACGCATGGCTTTAGCCAGATTTGGATTTGGAATGCACGAAGGTTTATACACTAACATGAATGCAATTCGGAAAGACGAAGATTTAGATAACTTCCACTCCATCTATGTTGATCAGTGGGACTGGGAAAAGGTAATTGCCAAAGATGAGCTTAACGAGCAAACCTTACGTGCAACGGTCGAACAAATTTTTCAGGTAATGAAACACGTAGAAAGCGAAGTAGCTAGTCAATATCCAGCCGCAGTTCATCACTTACCAGATCAAATTCATTTTGTTACCACGCAAGAATTGGAAGACCGTTGGCCAGATAAAACCCCGAAAGAGCGTGAAAATGCCATTACCAAAGAGTTAGGTGCAGTTTTTCTGATGCAAATTGGTGGCTACCTTAAATCTGGTGAAAAGCATGATTTTCGAGCTCCAGATTATGATAACTGGGAGTTAAACGGGGATATTTTATTCTGGTATGAACCATTACAACGGGCCATTGAAATCTCTAGTATGGGAGTTCGAGTGGATGAAGAGACTTTATTAAAACAATTGAAGCTCTACGATGCTGAAGATCGAATTCAATTTCCGTTTCATCAAGCTTTGTTGAACGGCAAATTACCGTACACAATTGGTGGCGGCATTGGCCAGTCTCGGGTGTGCATGCTCTTGCTAGGTAAAGCGCACGTAGGTGAAGTGCAAGCTAGTATTTGGCCCCAAGCAATGATTGATGAATGTGAAGCAGCAGGAATTCATTTACTCTAAAAAAAGAGATAGCTAGAAAGCTATCTCTTTTTAGTATGCTGTGAATTTATCGAATCCAGCTCACACTTAACGTGTTCCGCACTTCAACTAACTATACTTTAACTAAAAAACCGTAATAGCGATCTAAACGATCGAACTATCACGGCTTTTTAGGTTAAACTTCGTTAGTTCCCGAAGCCTGTCACACTTATTTATTAAACGTTCCCGCTTCTACTTCTTTAATAAAAGTAGCAAGATGATCGTAATAAACTGGAGCGTTATCGATCATGTGGTGGTGACCACCATTTGGAGTGGAAACAAACTTGGCATTAGGAATCATTTCAGCCATCCGCTTACCAGTGGCAATTGGCATGGTTTCGTGTTCTCCAAAGGTAACCAAAGTAGGAACTTTGATATCCTTCAAACGATCAGTAAAGTTCCAGTCCTTCAACTTACCAGTCACAACAAATTCGTTGTCACCTTGGAAGGCACCGTAAACATCGGTGTTCATAGTGTCAACCAAATGAGAAATGGCAGCTGGTTGTTTCCGGTCGATGTAACCTTTGTTTAAAATATCAACGCAAGCTTGGTATTTTTCGTTATCGTAATCATTTTTAGCTTCGCATTCTTTCATGTAAGCTAATTGTTCTGGGGTGAGGGCTTCTTCACGAACCTTGTTAAGATTTTCAGTGTAATCGTCGATTCGATCAACCATTGAAGAAATAATTGCCCCTTTCAAATGATCGCCGTATTTAGCAGCATACATTTGAACTAAAGCGCCACCCCATGATTGGCCAATCAAATAAAATTGATCAATACCTAATTTTTGACGGACTTCTTCGACTTCGTCAAGGAAGTAATCGTAATTTAAAATATCATTAGCAACCTTAGGATCGCTAAAGTCAGGACTGTCTGAGTACCATGAACCAAGTTGGTCGTACATGTGCACTTGGACATTTAAACCTTGTTTTGCAAGTTGCTTAGCAGTATCTTCCCAGTATTCATGGGTTCCACCAGGGCCACCGTGCATAGCTAGTAAGTGAATCTCACCAGTTCCTTGTGTGTTGGTCCAGAGATGATAACCGTTATCTAGGGTGATAATTTTAGTACCTTGTTTCATATACGAGATGCTCCCTTCACAATTTTAATTTCCATAATACCACGATTTAAGGATAAATGGTTAGACGTGTTTTTTTACAGGAAGATTTAGTTGAGACTTAGTTAAGTCAACTTTGTATTCGATATCTTGGTTACCGCGAATGCTGGTAGCCATATCCGTTCCAAAAATAACTAAACCTAAGCGATGCCCAGCAGGTAAGTGATAGAAGCTAGGTTGGAGATTTAGATGAACGGAATAGAACTTATTAGGCTTAAGTTCATCGTTTTGGTAAGCATTGGTTCGGTTTTGTAAATTCATGTGACCAATAGAAATTACTTTATAAGGAGTGACGTGAGAATCTAATTGGAATTCCTTTAAATCATCAAAGCGCCATCTGAATCCAGTATCGATACCGTTGGCTTTTAAGACTACGGGATCTTCGGTTAAACGTTTAGCTTCCGCGTAATCAACCAAGGCAACACTGACCATACCAACTTCAGCGTTAGAACTAATCTTAAGGTCGACACTAGGTTGACCATCGAGGTAGTGGGCTTGGGTAATTTGTTGGGTGAGCAAGCGAATCCGATTGTTTTCCAGTGGAGATTCGTTAGCCATCATATCCTTTTCCCATTGTTTAATATCGTTAGAATATAATTCAAATTCGGTTTTGTTAAGGTAATCACTGTAAGATTCTACGTCAATGGCGGCTTGACCCCAAGTACCGTCGTTTAAGTGAGTGTGGTGAATTTCTGGATCTCCACCCCAATCATTTTCTTCGGTCCAGGTATCAGGTGAGACGTTATCTTGAACTAACGTATCTGGTAGAACTTCGTTAGCTCCGTTATTGATTTCGTAGAGCTTGTTAGACAGCCAGAGGTTCATCATTTCGTTGAAATCCAACGAACGGAAATTGTTGATGTAGATATGTTTACCCTGATGCAAGATTAGTTTTTGGGTAACCTTAGTGTCTTTTAGGGCATTCCAGAGATTAAAGGCGTGGCTAGTTTTAACGTTCCAGTCGTTTAAACCGTGAACGATAAACATATCTGCCTTAACGTTTTTAACGTTCTTCAAGTAATTGCGGTGATCCCAGAAAGTGTTGTAGTTACCAGTTCTACGATCTTGTCCATCGGTAATTTGTTCGAGTTGGTCTTCCCAAACCCCTTGTACTTTACGGTAATTACCAGCAATTTTTTGCCGACTAAAAGTTTCTTCTGCTAAGACATCGGCATCTTCACCTTGGAAGCCTAACGGAGCGATTACTAAGCCGTTTTCACGGTAGTAGTCATACCAGTTAGAAATACCAGCTTCCACGATCGCAGTTTTGAGACCCTTAACACCAGTAGTGGCAGCAGCGGTAGCCAAGGTTCCTAAGTAAGAACGCCCAGTCATTGCCACGTTGTGATTAGACCAGAAGGCATCAATTTGGATATCGTCTACTTTGTTAGTGTAAGCTGGACGATCGCCAGTTAACCATTCAATAATAGCTGTGGTAGAGAGGGTTTCTAATTCAGAACCAGTAGTTCGAATTCCATCTGAACCTTTTGTTCCGATCCCGGCTGCATAAACGACGGCAAAGCCACGGGCTAAGAAGTAGTCGTTTAATGTATAGCTAGAAGTGTGAGCAAAGGTTTCTTCGGCAGTGGAAGTAGTTCCTGTGGCTTCTCTAGGTTTGGGAGGAGTAGGAAGAGTAAATGAAGTGGTGATGGCTTCTTTAGTAATTTTAGAAGCTGGTTTAGGAGTTAAGCTCCGGTTCACCCGGTGCATCATTTGTTCGCCGGCAGTGTCGTTAGTACCTTGGTTATAAGGACTGGCGGTGTAAATTACTGGAACTGTCAAACTATTATCTAAATCAGGTTCGGTTTCTGCTGGCCGTAAAACTTCTACCTTAAGTAAATCCCGTTTTCCGTCCCGGTCACTATCTAAGTCACTTTCGACGTAAACGACATCGTGGATTAATTGGCGAGTGTCAAAGACAGCTTGGGCCTTACCATTGAAAAATAATGGTTGGGGTAACACGTTATCGGTAAAGTATTGCGCATAGTAACCTTGACTAGCTAGGTAGTCAATTAAACTTTGGCCGTTTTTAGTACGGGTATTTAACAGTAGGTACCAAGCGTCAATTAAGTCGTCGGCGTTTAATTCATCGCCAACTTGTGCTACTGGCAAGCCCATTTCTTCAAGAGCAGCAATGGGAGCATTTAAATGAAAATCTTCGTCAACTTCAAAGCCTAGCAATTGTAAAGCTACGTTATAAAAAGCTTGCTTAGATACTGATCGGTGCTTGGTAGTATATTCGTAAGCATCTTGGGTATCGGTAGCCATTAAGCCCTTTACTTTTTCAATTCGAGTGGCGCGACCTTGGTGCTCAATATAAAACTTTAGCAAAAAGTTTCGCCATAACATCACTGGATCGGCCATTTTAAGGGCTCTAGGTGATAAGAAGCGAATCATTTTTAATTCCTTGATAATCTGTTCATGATCGGTGTCAATGATGGCAAACTGGTTAATCTTCATCGGTTGCGTTCCTCCTGTGTTAAAAAGCATCAATTGATAATCTTATTATACTCCAGAACTTATCCGGTATGAATTGGATTACCGGTTAAAACCATGATAAAATTTAATTAACTGAATTTCAAAGAAAGGGGCCCACATTTTGAACTATATTGGAGAAATTGCTTTAATTTTATTTACAACGCTATTGGCCGGTGCGATTAGTCAACGATTTAAGATGCCAATGGTGATTGGTGAGTTACTAATTGGGGTTATTTTAGGACCTGGTGTGCTGCACTTAATAAGTGATGGCGAGCTAATGACGGCAGGATCAGAAATTGGGGTAATTATCCTAATGTTTTTGGCCGGAATTGAAAGTGACTTAACCCAGCTAAAAAAATATTTCCGACCGGCACTATTGGTGGCCGGCTTAGGAGTGATTTTGCCGATGGTGGTTTTTTATTACCTAGGGATGTTAAACCACCAAGGATTTGAGCGTTCGATTTTTTGGGGCGTAATTTTTTCCGCTACTTCGGTTTCCATTAGTGTTGAGGTGTTACGAGAATTTAAGTACTTAAGCACTAAAGAAGGGGCCACTATTTTAGGAGCGGCCGTAGTAGACGACATTATTGCCGTTATTCTAGTTAGCATTTTTACCAGTACTTTCGGTGTTGGAAATGAATCCGCCAATTTAGTAGTTACTAGCTTAATTCAAGTAATTTATTTTGTTGGTGTAGTTGTTTTAGTCAAATGGTTAGCGCCGTGGTTACTGCATTTTGCTGAACGGGTTCCAGTCCCAGGAGCAGTAGCCATTACCTCGTTATCTCTATGTTTGGCAATGGCTTGGTTAGCAGACACCGTGGGATTAAGTGCCGTAGTAGGAGCATTCTTTGCCGGAGTAGCGGTTGGTCAGACTAAGTACCAACATGAAGTAGTCCAAAATGTGGGTCCGGTGGGGAACACATTCTTTATTCCGATCTTTTTCGTTAGCATTGGGATGGCGATGGAATTTGACGGTATTGGTCGCCACATCGGGTTCATCGTCATTATGACGGTAGCGGCTCTCTTAACTAAGTACTTAGGTGGGGCGCTTGGAGCCAAACTAGCTGGTGATAACTGGCATAGTGCTAGCCTAATTGGAACTGGGATGATTTCACGAGGCGAAATGGCTTTAATTATTGCTCAATTAGGAATTTCTGCACATTTATTACAGCGGGAATTGTACTCAGAACTAATTATCGTCATTGTTTTAACCACGATTTTAGCGCCGCTCATGTTAAAATGGGCCATTAATCAAATTAAAAAACGAGAGGATGAACTACCATGACAACCGAATATGCAAGTGGAGCTGTTGTTTACCAAATCCATAAAGGGCAATTAGAATATTTGCTGCTGCAAAGCGCCACTGATGATTTCTGGGGACTTCCTAAAGGCCACGTGGAAGCTAATGAAAATTTGGTAGAAACGGCAGTAAGAGAAATCGCTGAAGAAACTAGTCTAAATACCGAAATCGATGATGGATTTCATGAACGAGTAGAATATGACATGAAAAACGGTCACCATAAGGTAGTCGATTTCTTTGTTAGTCGGGTTCCTGAAGGGGTTGTGATCAAGAAGCAAGACGAAGAAATCCATTCCTACGCTTGGTTTGACTACGAACAAGCCAGCCATCAGCTAACCTATGATAATTTACGGGAGCTACTGGCGATGGCTGATAAGTACATTCGAACAAAAGAAGGAATTGAGGCTCGCTCTTGAAACGATTAGTATATGTAATTACCGGAGCTGCTGGAAGTGGTAAAACTTCAGTACAACGGTATTTGATTCAAAAATATCATATGAGTAAAGTAATCACTCATACTACTAGGGCTCCCCGCCAAAACGAGCAGGACGGAGTAGATTACTATTTTGAAAATCCAGCCACGTTTGCGCAAAATCACTATTTAGAGCAGGTTCAATATTCTAATAATCAGTATGGTTCCTCTTATGAAGGGATTGAACGCGCTTGGCAAGGATCTTCTGACGCTGTGATCGTTTTAGATACCAAAGGGGCAATTACTTATGCCAATCAATTAGGCGATCAAGCGGTGATTATTTATATGCAGGTAGCCGCCTTAAATGAGTTAGCTGACCGAATGGAAAAACGCGGAGATAGCCCTGAACTAATAAAACAAAGACTAGTTAGCCCGGAAAACCAACGAGATTTACAGTTACCTCAGGAATTGGTGGGAAAGGCTCACGTAATCAACAACGTTGATTGGGAAACCACCAAAATGCGGGTGGACCAAGTGGTTGCTGAAACTAGAGAAATTAAAGACTGAAACCAGTGGTTGGTTTCTTTTTTTATGCCTACTTTTAGCAGCGGCTAAAATGATTTCAGGCTTTCTGTCTTACTTTTAATATGCTATACTTCTTAACAGTAATGATTACTTTTAACGTAACAGGGGGTCTTCAAGTGAAAACTGTTATTGATAACGCAACTCAAGTGTTGCGTGACAACCATTTTAAAATTACCAAGCAGCGCAAAGCAATGCTGACATATTTAATTAATACTGCTACTAATCAGTATGTAGAAGTGACTAGCATTGACGAATTTATGCGACAAAGCTTTCCCAAAATGAGCCATAATACTATTTACCGCAATATTGCAGAATTTGCTGATTTAGGAATCGTAGAACGCAACGTCCAAGGTGACCAAGCAGCCGTTAAATTTCAGTGTGATTTTGCTCATGAACACCATCATCATTTTGTTTGTAGTTGTTGTGGCAAGGTTCGAGAACTAAGTGCTTGTCCACTTAGTCAAGAGGTTCAAGACCAACTGAAGGATTGTGAAATTTCAGGTCATTCCTTTGCAATTTATGGGTTATGTGAGAACTGTGCTAAACGGTCATAACTTAACTAATAATTAAGTTTTTTGTTACGGATTATTGATATATTTGTGGCATAATTGGGCTTAATCAATTTTGTGAAGGAAGGTTCTTCAATGGACAATCGAATTCCCCCATTATTAACGCCGTTTGCCATTTTATCGATTTCTTTGGCGCTTGGGGCAACTAATGTGGTAGTTAATAACGCAACTTCTACTGACGAAGGCGCTCCACGCTCATCACAAACCTCTGCCCAAAAGAAACTTTCAGATGCTATTTACGGAAAATCAAGCTCCAGTAGTTCGGATAACAAAAAAACTAATACTAGTGACGATTCTGAGAAAAAGGATGAGTCAACTAACAAAGATAGTAGTTCGGATAAAAAAGCATCCTCCGATTTAGCAGATAAAGAGAGTAGTGACACACCGGCAACTAACGATAGTAGCGATAGCTCTGTTAATGACGGTAATCAAACTAGCGATTCTAGTGATAACGGATCAACGTCTGCTGGTGCTAGTGACCAAACTAATGACTCTAGTACTGGTAGCAATTCTTCTAGTACCTCTAAAAACAGTGGTAGTGACTCCAATGTTACTGGGACTAACAATGACTCTGATACTGGTAGTAATGATACTTCAGGTGATGCCAGTGCTAATGCCGATTCCACAACCACTAAATCCTCCAATAATGCCACCGAAACTCAAAGCGGTACGGCTGCTGCCACGACAAAGGCGGCGACCCAATCTGCAGATGTCGACACTGAAAAGGAGGGAAGCTAGTTAATGTTTAGTTTTTTAGATATGGTTAATCACTACCTAGGCTACTTTAATATTAACGTCACTGTGAAGAGTCGAATCTATACTATTTTAGGTTTGTTAGGTGATGGGTATCTTTTCTATGTAGCTATTCGGTTACTTAAAAATCAATATTATTCCCGAGGCTTGCTTTTTCTAGCATTGGCAATCGGATTATTCTATTTTGCTATTGGTAATTTATTTTACTATTTTACTAACAAGCAATTTAAATATGATATTTCGCCTTGGTTAACTCGAAAATTACATTTGCATCCTCGCCAGCCGGAAAATAAACAAGCTACCCCGGTAAATGCGGGGATCAATATTCCCGCCAACGGGTTGTTTGATCAACAACACTTGTTGCCAGCTAAGATAAATACAACTCCAACTGATCAAGAAAACTTGAAATCAATTGTAGCGATATTGATGCAGCAACAACTACTAGTTCCGGACTATCAAGGTCAAGATGATGCGCAGATTGCTAATCTGTTAAAGCATAATGACGGTAAGCCAGTTTATGCGATTGGTCCTGGGATGATGCTTCCATACTTTGAGTTACGCCACGAAAATGGTAAGTATGTTATCTATGGTGGGGTCAATCAAGCTCAAGTGCTGCCATTAGGAACCATCAAGCAGATAGGGCTGCAGTCTATATCAGCAGCCGATCAGTTAGCGGTAGATTTTTTCTTAGCTAACGTAGTAATCGTTGGGGGACCTTATAAAATTAAAGGCCGCTCCGGAGTTTTTGAACATCAACAAGATTACCAATTGGCGGTGCAAGTAGCGTACCAAAAGAATGAACAAAATGAGCAACGATAATGTTGCTCTTTTTTTATGCCTTAATTTAGCTATCCGTCTCAAATTATGATTTTGATTAAATTAAATTCAAGCGTCAATTTTGACCCTGAAAAAGTATTCCAATAATATTAATTTAAGAAAACTTTTTGCTCATCAAGATATAGGGCAAGGAATATGGGAGGGATCGGCCATGGCAATGGTAGAATTCAAAGACGTTCAGAAATATTTCGGTGATTTTCACGCTTTAAAGGATATCAATCTCAAGGTTGATTCCGGCGAAACGGTAGTGGTTATTGGCCCATCAGGATCAGGAAAATCAACTCTGATTCGGACCATTAATGGATTAGAGTCAATTCAATCAGGCCAGTTAATCGTTAACGGTTATGATTTGGCTAGTAAAAAAACTAATCTTAACTTAATCCGTAAAGATGTGGGAATGGTGTTTCAACATTTTAATTTGTACGCTAATAAAACCATTTTAGAAAACATTATGTTGGCTCCTCGAATTGTGTTGCACCGAGATGAAAAGGAAAACAAGCAAATTGCCAATGAATTACTGGAAAAAGTAGGTTTAACCAGTCAGGCCAACAAATTTCCAGCACAGCTATCAGGTGGGCAACAACAACGGGCCGCAATTGCTCGATCGCTAGCTATGAAGCCTAAATGCCTATTATTTGACGAACCAACAAGTGCTTTGGATCCTGAAATGATTGGTGATGTGTTAAATGTTATGAAAGATATTGCTAGGGATTCTGATATGACCATGATTGTGGTGACTCACGAAATGGGATTTGCACGTGAAGTGGCTAACCGAGTGGTCTTTATGGCTGATGGCCAAATCTTAGAAGATGACAGTAGTGACGTATTCTTCAAGGGAGAACCCAAGAATGAACGAGCTAAACGCTTCTTAAGTAACATCATCGCTCACTAAGGGAGAGGAGGGATACCATGAAAACCAAGCTGAAAAAAATAGGCGGGGTCCTGGCATTGCTCTTCCTCGCGTTTGTATTAACTGCGTGTAAAAGTCAGTCACTAGCCAATCAAGATGTGTTAGAAGAGGACAAACAAAGCCAAACTATCACTTGGGGAGTAAAAGCAGATACAAAATTGTTTGGGTTAATGGACGTAAAGGATAACCAAATTAAAGGATTTGAAATCGATATTGCTAAAGCATTAACCAAGCAAATTTTGGGCAAGGATGGCAAAGCAGAATTTATTCAGGTAAATAGCCAAACTAGAATGCCGCTATTAACTAATGGTAACATCGATGCAATTATTGCTACGATGACTATCACCCCTGAACGAGCTAAACAAGTAGACTTCAGTAATTCTTACTTTGATGCCGGCCAGTCAATTTTGGTAAAGAATGGTAGCAAAGTCAAAAATGTTTATGATTTAAATAATAGCCACTCAACTATCTTAGGAGTAGTGGGATCTAACTCCGTGAAGACCATTAAAAAGTTTGCTCCTAAAGCTAAATTATTACAATTATCTGACTATTCTCAGGCACTAACCGCACTTAAATCTGGCCAAGGTGATGCCTTAACTACTGATAACGGAATTTTGTACGGAATGTCCGCAGAAAATCCTGGCTACTCGGTAGTAGGCGGAACGTTTACCAAAGAGCCTTACGGAATTGCGGTTAATAAAGGCCAAACTAATCTCAGGGATGCGATTAATGAAGCCTTAACTAAGATCGAAAAATCCGGTGAATATAATCGAATTTTGTATAAATGGTTTGGGCACGTAAAGGGCTTTGATTACAAGGAGGTGCGCAGATGATTGAAATCTTTCAAAACTATGGTGATGCGTTGCTCCGGGGATTTGGTGAAACCATCTTATGTAGTATTATTGCTTTAATTTTCGCCTTAATCATTGGTTCTGGATTTGCTATTTTAGAATCCACACCAATCCGGTGGCTGCGGATAATCGCCAGAGCTTATATTGAACTCTTTAGAAATATTCCACTATTGGTAATCACCATGTTCTTTTACGTAGTAATTCCAATGTATGTATTAGACATTAGTGGATTTGTGGCAGGGACTATCGGGTTGATTTTATATTCATCAGCGTTTATTGCCGAAACGGTACGGGCTGGAATTCAATCTGTGGATACTGGACAGATGGAAGGGGCCCGAGCTAACGGCTTAACCTTCTGGCAAGCAATGCGCTACATCATTTTACCGCAAGCCTTTCGTTATGTATTACCACCATTGGGAAATCAGTTTATTAACTTAGTTAAGAACTCATCGGTGTTAGCGTTCGTGGCCGGGTTTGATTTGATGTACCAAGGTAACGTCATTGCTTCTGATTCATTACAAAGTATGAGTACCTATATGTGTGTCGGGGTTTTATATCTTATCATCACCTTACCACTTAGCTACTACATGCGTTACTTGGAACATCGGTTATCTTAAAGGAGGAAACGCTTATGTGGGATAATTTAGTTAATGCCTATTCGTTTATTAATATTCGTTTCCTCATGGAGGGGGCGTGGGTAACGGTTCAAGTATCCGTCATTTCAATTGTGCTTAGTTCGATTTTTGGAATGATTTTAGGAATTGTTCGCTACGTACGGGTGAAGATTTTATCAGCCGTTTTAGGGTTTGTGATCGATATCATTCGTAATTTGCCGTTGATTTTGATTATGTTCTTCACTTATTTTGGCCTTCCAAACATTGGATTTAAACCAGTTCCGTTTTGGGCCGCAATTATTGCTCTAACCATTTTTGAATCAGCGATGATTGCAGAAATTGTTCGAGCTGGAATTGAATCGATTCCGGACGGCCAGATGGAAGGGGCGCGCTCTAATGGCTTGACTTTTTGGCAAACGTTAAGATACATTATCGTGCCGCAAGCTATTCAGAACATGATTCCAGCATTGGTTAGTCAATTTATTTCCTTAGTAAAAGATACTTCATTGGCAACCATCATCGTACTTCCGGATTTGATGAACCATGCGCAAATCATTTACGGACAAAATACTAACTATACAATTCCGATGTTTATCGCCCTAGCCGTAATGTATTTCGTTGTTTGTTACGCATTGTCATTGTTATCTAACTATTTTGAACGACGATTGCAACGGAATGGAGCGGTAGTAGAAGAAGACATTAGTGAAGTAGGGACTAATTAATATTCTTAAACGCTAGCTGTTTTAAGAATTACAAATAAAAAAAGTCTTTCATCCAAATTAGGATGAAAGACTTTTTGGTTAGTTAGTGATTAAGAAATCATCAAAGCGGTTAAGGTCCGCACCACCTAATTCGACGGTAACTTGGGTGCCTTCAGCTAAGTATTCAGTGCTTAAAACATTAGCATTATCGTTGAGGTAACTAATTACGTCACCCCGGTTAAACGGAATTAATAACGTCTTGGTTTCATAATCATCAAAGGCTAGTTCAACGATCATTGAAGTTAATTCCTGAAGGGAAGTTTCGTCTGTAGCGGCCATAATCAAATCGTTACCTTCTCGGGTGGGATAAGGACCCTCAATTCGGTCAGCCTTATTTAAAGCAACAATCATTGGGCGGTTTTCGATCCCAATTTCAGCTAAAGTCTTAGCGGTAGTTTCCATCATCAATTGGTAATCTGGATCAGAATAGTCTACTACTTGGACTAGCAAGTCAGCATTAGCAGCTTCAGCCAGTGTTGATTTGAAGGCCTGGACTAATTGATGGGGCAATTGGCTAACGAACCCAACCGTATCACTAAGTAAGAAGCTCTTTTGATCGGGGAGCGTTAACTTACGTACGGAAGTATCCAGGGTGGCAAATAACATGTTTTTAACCAGTACCTGTTTTTCTTCATTTTCGCCAAATAGCTTAATGAGGCCGTTCATAATCGTCGACTTACCAGCGTTGGTATAACCAACTAGCGCTACAGTGGGTAGTTCACTGCGATCGCGTTGTTTCCGTTTAGTCTCATCGGCCTTTTGGGCTTCCTTTAATTCCTCTTGAACGTGGGTAATTCGTTTTTGTAATGTTCGGCGATTCAATTCTAATTGAGATTCACCAGCACCACGGTTGGTAAATCCACCGCCGGCACTGGTACCAGTTTGCTGATCTAGTCGTTGGCTAGCACTAGTGTGGAGTCTAGGCAATTGGTATTTTAACTTAGCTAATTCGACTTGGAGTTTGGCCTCTTTAGATTGAGCCCGGTTAGCGAAAATTTCTAAGATCAAACCGGTTCGGTCGATGATTCGGGCATCGATAGCTTTTTCAATGTTTCGAATTTGACTAGGAGAAAGTTCGTCGTTAGCGATGACGGTATCAACACCGGTTTCGATGACCAATTCCTTAAGTTCTTCGATTTTTCCCTTGCCAAAATAAGTGGCGGGATCTGATCGATCAAGTTTTTGGGTTAAAGTTTCGGCAACTTCCATGTTATTAGCTTCGACTAAGTTGTTTAATTCTTCCACCGCGTAAGTAAAGTTCGGTGAGTTAAGATCCAATGCAATGGTGATTACTGGAGTAAGGGTTACTTCTGTCATTCGTTAGTCCTCCTTGAATGGGTGCTATAAGTTTGTCACTCGTTTTATAATTACTGGAGTGATTCTCATTTGTGACATTCGTCTGACCTCCTTGATTAGTGTTACTAGTATAGCACGTTTAACATTGTGCCGAACTCAATGGATGTTTTTTAAGCATTAAAAAACAGCGAAGTGAATAAATCACTCGCTGTCAGTTAAATATTAAATGTTTTCGCTAACGTTATTAAAGTACTCAACGGTCATTTGGCCATTGTCCCAGACAAACTTGCTGACACTACCATTTAAAGTAGATTCGGCCACGTTGATATCTTTATTCCACTTGCTAACCATACTGCGGATGAGAGTCCCGTGAGTAGCAATCAAAATATTATCACCATCGTTAGCATCGGCTAAAACTCGGTCAATACCTGGTTGCAACCGAGCCCAAAATTGTTCGTTGGTTTCAGCGTCACCGTAAGGATCAGCGGCCGCAATCATATCCTTGGAGCCTTCAATAGTATTAGCGGCAATGATTTCATTGAAGGAATTTTGGCCTAACGGACCACCTACAATATGCCAGGTATTAGTATTGTCATTACCTTCAAAGTAACCGAAGTTTTCTTCGCGAAAGGCGGGTTCAATAATCGGGGTGTCTAAGTCACTAGGGTTTTCTTTTAAAATAAGTTTACCAGTATGGATGGCACGAGGGGAATTACTACTATATGCCCGGTCAAATTTAACCTTGCTTAGTCGTTTGCCGGCATCAATGGCGTCTGCAATTCCTTGGTCCGTCAAGGCTGAATCAGCCACTCCTTGAATTCGGTGGTACTTGTTTAAGTAAGTTTGTCCGTGACGGACACAGTATAATGTGATTGCCATAAAAATCCTCCTATATGTTTGCTATCAAAACGCTTACATTGTACCATAAGGCTCCCGTTTATCGCAAGTATACCAATTTGGTAACCGGTTACACGCTTTTGCCAAGTAAAGTCATTTGTGCTAAACTATTATGTCAAGTTAGAGGGGAGACAGATGATGACTGATAAGGTAAAAGCACAAGAACAGGCCCATTTGGACGAAGTAATCAGCAAGGTTCGAGCAGCTGAAAAAGTGGAAGAACAAAAGGGTAGCAAAGCTAAACAAGACGTTGATGAAATCAACCATAATTTCTACAACGATGTGCGGCTGAAAACCACTACTTATAGTGGCATGATGGAAACCGCCTTGACGATTCGCCAACAACAGCAAATGTTGACTGAACGCCAAACCCGTCAGAGTTATGCTGCTAAGCAGTTGGCTACCTTGCAAAAAATGGAAATTAATCCGTATTTTGCCAGATTAGATTTCCATGAAAATGGCGAACAAAACGCCGAAACGATTTATATCGGGATGGCCTCTTTTACCGACCGGCCAGATCACTATTTGATTTACGATTGGCGGGCTCCCATTTCCAGTATTTATTACGATGGTGGAATCGGTAAAGTTACTTATCAAACTCCTGCAGGAGAACAAACAGTTGACGTAAAATTAAAGCGACAATTCCAAATTGCTAATGGTGAAATTAAAACCGTTTTTGACACCGAAGAAGTGGTCGGCGACCAAATGTTGTTAGATGCATTGGGGAACCAATCCGATACTAAAATGAAAAGTATCGTAACTACGATTCAAAAAGAACAAAACCAAATCATTCGAGATACTAAATCTGAACTATTATTTGTTCAAGGAGCCGCTGGTTCTGGGAAAACGGCTGCTATTTTGCAACGGGTGGCCTACCTGCTGTACCAGTACCGGGGCCACTTGAACTCAGCTCAAGTCATTTTATTTTCACCCAACCAACTCTTTAATGATTATATTAACCAAGTCTTGCCAGAATTGGGCGAACAAAACATGGTGCAGATGACCTTTTATCAATATAGCTCTCACCGACTACCTAATATGCAGGTGGAAACTTTGGGAGAACGGTTTGACGAACAGTTCAATCCTGAGAAAAAGGCTGCTACGACTATGAAAGGTAGCTTGCAGTATTTTAAAGCAGTTACGGCCTACGCTAATCATTTGAATAAAGAAGATATGCGTTTTAGAAATATCGTCTTTAAAGGCCGGGTGTTGATTGCTAAAGAAAAAATTGCTGAAATCTACTATGGCTTTAATGAAAACTATAACTTGAGAAATCGTTTGGATGGTACCAAAGAAGCGCTGCTTAAGATCTTAAACCGCAAAATTCACGTAGAAATGAAGACCGATTGGGTAGAAGAAGCGGTTCAAAACTTAACTAAAGAACAAATCCAAAAGATGCACCATGATGCGGAAACTGAAATCCAAGACGCCGATAAGGAATTTAATTTCTTAGCCCGGGGAATTGTGACCCAAGCATTCCAAAAAGTACGGCGGCAGATTGTTCGAAATCATTTCCTAACCATTACCCATCAATTTGTGCACTTCTTAAGAAGCGTGCCACAAATTATTAATCTTCGCGATTATGGGTTAACTAAAGAGGAGTGGTCGGACAACGTTGATAGTGTAATCGAAGACATTAAGCAAAATAAGCTGGCAATGGCTGATGTAGCTCCATACCTATATCTATACGACTTAATGACTGGCAAACGGGGACAAAAAGACATCAAGTACCTCTTTATAGACGAAGTTCAAGATTATAGTGCCTTTCAGTTGGCATTCTTAAAATTTAGTTTTCCACGGGCTAAATTTACGTTGCTCGGGGACTTGAATCAAGCAATCTTTACTCATGAAAACAGTCAGCAACTATTAAATGAGTTGGGAACCATGTTTGACAAGTCTAAAACGCGGGTGATTCAATTGACTAAGTCATATCGTTCTACCGCCCAAATCACTAACTTCACCAAGCACTTGCTAACTGATGGGGAAGCGATTGAAGCATTTGATCGACAGGGAGAGTTGCCTCAAATCCACGTAGTTTCTGATGAAGCTAAGGCTTTAGAAGCCGTTAAAGTTCAAGTGGCTTCTAATTTAAAAATTCATGAAACCACTGCTATTATTGGTAAAACCCTTACCGAGTGTGAACATATTTATGAACTATTAAAGTCATCCGGAGTAAAAGCCACCTTGATCCGTACTGAAAATCAACGGCTAGTGAACGGGGTAATCATAGTGCCATCTTATTTAGCTAAAGGGCTAGAATTTGATAGTGTGGTAATGTGGAATGCTTCCACTAACGAATATCCTGATGATGCTGATCGGCAACTAGTTTACACGATCTGTACGCGGGCAATGCATCGCTTAACGATTGTAGCAATTGAACAATTATCACCACTGTTTAAAGAAGTTCCTCAAACTGAATATGAACTAATCGAGGATTAAAATCAAAAAAGAATTTTGACCAACCAAAGTCAAAATTCTTTTTTTGTTCTTAAACGCCAATAGTTGACTTCCTAAAAGCTAATCGGTAACGTTAATGATAGAAATTAATGGAGAGAATAATATGATTAAATCAATGCAATTTACGTCGGCATGTCAACTAGTTGACGTTTTTCAGCCGGACGAAACTGAAAAAAAGAGCCTTCAGGAACGCTATGGAATGACTAACGAAATGTTCGGCTACGCTTTTGATATTGATGAACGTGCTCGAATTGAGTCAGTAGATGATTCACCGTTAACGTTAATTGTCTATGACGTTGTGGTTTCAAAGGACAGTGATGGGGAAAAGGATCCCACTGCGCCAATTACGTTTGCGTTGGATGGGGAAACTCTGGTGATCTTTTCGGCTCCAATTAATCGTTTCGTAGTGGAACAATTATTGGCTGAGCAATCTAAATTACAGGCTATAAACGCTACTGCTTTGCAAGTCATGTTGCGCGTAATGTATAAATTATCTGGTCGGTATTTTGACGTAATTCATGCAATTGATAAACGCAGACAGCACCTCCAGAAAAATTTAAAGGTAAAGACGAGCCGTGATTCAATTACGCAGTTGATGGATTTGCAAACTAACCTGGTTTACTATTTAACTTCGTTACGTTCCAATACTTCAGTAGTGGCGGACATGTCATACTCCAGAAATTTTCGGGTTTCTGATGATGATAAAGAGCGAATTGATGATATTAACGTTGAATTACGTCAGGGGTTAGAGATGGCTCAAATGGCCAGTGAAGTGATTGCTCATTTATCGGATGCTTATACTAATGTTTTAGATAATGATTTGAATAATACGATGAAATTTTTAACCGTCATTTCAATTTTGATGGCAATTCCAACTATTATTTTTGGCTTTTTTGGTCAAAACGTTGATTTACCATTTTCTGGAACTAAGAGTGGCTGGCTGGCAACTATTGGGGTCTCCGTGATATTTACAATATTGGTGGGGATTTTGGTTAAAATGCATGATTTCAACAAAAAATAAGTTTGGAGAAACCGGTTTCAATGCTATAATGATTTATTACTAATATACTGAGGTTGTCGCTAATCATGAATGATTTAATTAACTATTATTCTTTTGACAAAGAGGAGTGGAAACACTTCTATGAAAAGAAAACGGTGCCGTTAACCGCTTCTGAATTACGGAGCATTAAAGCTTTTAATGATAAAATTTCCTTACAAGATGTTTCGAATATCTACATTCCGTTGGTACACTTGTTGTCACTACAACTAACTAACTTTAATAACTGGCAAGAAACTAAGGCTAATTTTTTACATAAGGCAGCCCGAAAAGTTCCGTTTATTATCGGAATCTCTGGAAGTGTGGCAGTGGGCAAATCTACTACTGCGCGATTACTAGAGGAATTATTGAGTTATTATTTTCCGGAAAATAAGGTTCAACTGATTACCACGGATGGTTTTTTATATCCGACAGCAGAGTTGAAACGGCAAGGAATCATGGATCGTAAAGGTTTTCCAGAAAGTTATGACATGGCTGCGTTGATTAACTTTTTAAATAACGTGAAGGCCGGAGTTTATAACGTGAAAGTGCCAGTCTATTCTCACCAAGTTTACGATATTGTGCCGGGAGAATTCGACATTATCGATCAACCGGATATTTTAATTATCGAAGGAATTAACGTTTTGCAACTGCCTAGCAATGAGCAAATTTACGTTAGTGATTTTACCGATTTTTCTATTTATGTGGATGCTGATGCTAATCAGATTCGAGAATGGTACCTAGAACGATTTGGTAAGTTAATGGATACCGCTTTTCAAGATCCGCAAAACCATTACTATAAATATGCTCAAGGTAATCGAGCGGAGGCGTTTGAAATTGCCAATAACGTTTGGGATACAATTGATTTACCCAACCTAGAAGAAAACATTTTACCTACTCGAAGTAGGGCAGATATGATTATGCACAAGACTAAGCATCACATCATTGATAAACTTTATTTACGTAAATATTGATGAATGTTTGTCTTTTGTGAAGATGTATTGACCTGAGAGCCAAAAATGGATAGAATAGTAATATTAAATTTGAAAGGGTGGACCTCTTGGCAAACGTTGACTTATCAACATTCGATAAAATTTTAGTGCTAGACTTCGGTAGTCAATACAACCAATTGATTACGCGGCGCATTCGTGATTTAGGCGTATATTCTGAACTTAAGTCTCATAAAATGTCCGCAACTGAAATCAAAGCAATGGCTCCTAAGGGAATTATTTTCTCTGGTGGACCTAATAGTGTATATGATGATGGTGCTTTTCACATTGACCCAGAAATCTTTAACCTAGGGATTCCAATCCTAGGAATTTGTTATGGGATGCAATTAATGGCCTACGATCTTGGTGGGAAAGTTGAAAAGGCCGATAACAGTGAATATGGACACGCCACCATTAAGATAACTAATGATGACGCCCGTTTATTTGAAGGCTTGCCACGCGAACAAACCGTTTGGATGAGCCATGGTGATTTAGTTACTTCAGTTCCTGAAGGTTTTGAATCAGTTGCAACTAGTGAGTCTTGCCCAATTTCGGCAATGCAAGATACTAGCCGTCAATTTTATGGAATTCAATTCCATGCCGAAGTTCGTAACACCGAATTCGGTATTGATATCTTGAAGAACTTTGCCTTTAACGTTTGCCAAGCCACCGCTAATTGGTCAATGGATGACTTCATTGATCTTTCAATCCAAAAAATCAGAGATACTGTTGGTGATAAAAAAGTATTGCTCGGTCTTTCTGGTGGGGTAGATTCTAGTGTTGTTGGTGTTTTGCTTCATAAAGCAATTGGTGATCAATTAACTAGTATCTTTGTAGACCATGGTTTGTTACGGAAGAACGAAGCCGAACAAGTAATGGACAGTTTAGCTGGTAAATTTGGCTTAAACATTGTGCAAGTTAATGCGCAAGAACGGTTCTTATCCAAATTAGCCGGAGTTAGCGATCCTGAAAAGAAACGTAAGATCATTGGTAACGAGTTTATTCAAGTTTTCAATGACGAAGCTCAAAAACTGGAAGGTATCGATTTCTTAGCTCAAGGTACTTTGTATACCGATGTTATTGAAAGTGGGACTGACACGGCGCAAACCATTAAGTCTCACCATAACGTTGGTGGATTACCAGAAGACATGCACTTTGAATTGATCGAACCACTTAACACCTTATTCAAGGATGAAGTTCGTGAATTAGGTGAAAAGTTGGGAATTCCTCATGATTTAGTTTGGCGTCAACCATTCCCAGGACCAGGTTTGGGAATTCGGGTGATTGGTGAAGTTACCGAAGACAAACTAGAAATCGTTCGCGAAAGTGATTGGATTTTACGTGATGAAATCGCCAAAGCTGGCTTGGATCAAGAAGTTTGGCAATACTTTACTGTCTTGCCTGGCTTCAAGAGTGTTGGTGTCATGGGTGACGGTCGGACTTATGATTACACCGTTGCTATTCGTGCCGTTAGCTCCATTGATGGTATGACTGCTGACTTCTCCAAGTTACCTTGGGACGTTCTACAAAAAATTTCAACCCGTATCGTAAACGAAGTTGAAGGGATTAACCGCGTAGTGTATGACATTACGAGCAAGCCACCTTCGACAATTGAATGGGAATAATTTTCCACATAGCTCTATCGAGTTGAATAGGGTTGTATCAAGGACTGACATTGATTTGTCAGTCTTTTTTTGTTGCTTAAAACCGATTTAAACAGATAGAAAACGATAAAAAGGTGGTATATTAGGCGGTACAAAAATCATTTTTAAAATATCGGGCGGTACATTTTTAAAAATCGCTCTTAATACCACCAAATAAATCTATAGCTCCGTTTTTAGAGATCAGCATTAGTTTGCCGGTCTTTTTTTGTTTAAAAAGTTATTGAAATTAATGAAATTCTCAGAAAAACTGTATTACAAAATGGTTTTGAATTTTTGCGATATAGCTAATTCAATAATTAACCAATTTACCCCTCCATAACTTTCTCCTTAATCTTGGCGAGCTATTCCTTGGAACTTTTTGAAAGCAACAGGTACAATAAAAATTAGTAACGGAGTGATTAAAAATTAGGGGATGGAACTATGAAAATATTAGAACGTTATGGCTTTTATTTACTGATTATAGCTGTAATTAGTGAATTGGTTTTGCCATTTGTATTAGGACGTTACATAAAAGGGTATAGCCAAGTGGAAATGTTGATTTCTAATTTTGGTGAAACCGGAATGCCGACTAAAACGGCTTTTAAGATTTGGGAAATTATTAATGGTACTTTGTTTGTCCTAGCGGCACCAGCATTTTACGCACATTTTAATCAGACTTCACATTCGCTGTCTATGTGGATTGCTATTTGTATTGTTATTTTTGGGATTGGTGACTGTATTATTACTGGATTAGTGGATCGAGCAAGTTCTGCAGATGAAGTTGGCTTTGCAAGCATGCTCCATAACTTTGCTTCTGGAGCAGGTTTTTTAGCATTATTGATCGGGACTTTCCTGTTAATTTGGTTGTTTTATTTGCAACAAAATAACGCGATGGTGATTACTTTAATAGTTATTTTTCTAATTTCAGGATTCTTTATGTTGCTTTTTGCTTTGCCTAAGATTCCATTTGTTAACACCTTTCAAATTTCTCACCGTGGATTGTGGCAACGCTTAAACCTCTTATTCTTGTACTTGCCGTTTTTCATCGTGGCTGTCAAAAACTTACCCGTTTTCAAAAATCGATAACATTCAGATAACTATGAAGACTGGGATTTAATTTCTATGAGGGGAGATGCAAATAGCAGAACAAATATGATAAGTAAGTGGACCAAGTGGATTATTGTGCTTTTGTTGGGAGGAATCTTGATAGTTGGAGGGATCTTAACTGTTAAACGTTATCTACAACAACAAGCCTTAGCAGAATTAGTCGACAATCCTAAGGATGTTCCTAAGTGGACTGCTGATCCCAGGCCACTACAAAGCGAAGCGGCTACTAGAAAGCAGTTTACTAGTTTAAATCGGGAAAATAAGTCTAGACATGTTACCTTTAGTAATCTTAAGTTCGGTATAATTCCAGGATTACGGGGGGCGTGGTCGATTAATAATCAGACTAATAAGCCGGTCTTTGGAACTGATTGGGTGCCCCAGGGACTCACCCAATCCGATAAGAAATACTTTATTAGTGTTTACGATGGCGACCATAAACTAAACTCGTTAATTTTCCAAATTGACAAAAAAACGCGTAAATATGATAAGTCACTCATTTTAAATTCAATGGCTCATGTTGGGGGAATTACATATGAAGAAAAGCATAAGCAATTAATTTATTCTAATGATCTCAACGGAGTGGCGGGGTTTGGTGCTATTAAACAGGGGACTATAGATGCTTATAATCCCCAAATAGTTAAACGAGCGATTAAGTCTAAAAAAATACCGTTTGCTTTAGGAACTAGAACATCGGCAATTACAACGTACAAGAATTTATTAGTGGTGGCTAAGTATGGGAAGAATCCAGCGCATCGTTCGATTGTTCTAATTCCCACTAATAAAACCGGATTACCGAATTCTATTTCGATTTCACAAAGAAAAAAGTATATTCAAAGATTTCTGAAGGATGAGAAGGATCACCATCTTTCAGCAAAAAGTAAAAAAGCAGCTATTATTAATTTGATGAATTGGTTTGTTGAGAATAAAGTGATTGATGCTTATTATCCTGGGTGGGACAGTGTCCAAGGAGTTTCAATGCTAAACAATGGCTTGGCAATCTTAAGTCAGTCAGCTGGTAATTTACCAGGCACGGTATTAATTAAAGTCCAAAACTATTCCGATCACCATCCGTTGCACTTTGATTTTAAGTCTCCGGATATTGGTTCTGATAGGTTTAAAGTTCCACATTCAGTTGAAGAAGTTTCTATTGATCACCAAATGAACACTATTAGCATGGTGTTTGAAAGTGGAGCCAAAGAATATCGAGAACGGCGAGTCGGTTCAAATTATGCTACCTATGTTGATAGGTTTGCTATTTTGCCATACGAATCACAATAGAAGTAGTTATTATATTATCTCCACACCTAATTTTTATGTTCGCGCCGCCCAATCTTGAAAGGATCGAAGGTGACCATATTGAAGTCTATAGTGAATTGGTTTCGTAGTAATTTAAAATTGTTAAAAGCAGTCTTTTTAGTCACTGTTATCTTTATTGTTTTTGGAGAGTTATTGTCAATTGCTAAGTCCATTTCTTATGAACAGTTGAAGCTAACCGTGAAAGCTATTCCAGCCTATAAGTTGTTAATCACTGTCTTAGTCGGAATTGTTTCGATTTTACCAATGACGGGATACGACTTTATTTTGAATAGTATGTTACATACCAAGCATAAAAAACGTTATGTTTTTGAGACTAGTTGGCTTGTCAACACAGTTAATAACCTTGCTGGTTTTGGAGGCCTAATTAGTGTTGGCTTACGTTCGGAATTTTATGCGAAGGATAATGATCCCAAAGAAGTAATGTCGGCGTTATCTAAAATTTTATTATTCTTAGAAGCCGGGTTATCATTACTTAGTTTGGCAAGTTTAATTTTAGTGGTTACCGGTAATACGGTGGCTTTCTTACGCCAATATTGGATTTGGCTGGTAGGGGGAAGTCTTTATTTTCCTGCGGTGTATATCTTTACCAAATTCAAAAAAAGCGGGCTATTAGGTGGCTTAGCTAATAAGGAACGATTAGGATTAACTTTAACTTCATTTCTGGAATGGTCTGGTGTGGTCTTAGCCTTTATGTGTGTTGGGTGGGCCATGGGAGTTTCAGTTTCTATTAAAGAAATTTTGCCACTTTTCATTGCCGCTTCTGTTATCGGGATCGTTTCTATGCTTCCCGGAGCCTTAGGGTCATTTGATGTCATTATGATTTTAGGGTTATCGAGTTTAGGAGTGCCCAGGGCAACTAGCGTTATTTGGCTAATTTTATTCCGATTAGCATACTACGTTATTCCATTGATTATCGGTGGAAGCTTCTTCTTTGATAATACTTGGCAATCGATCAACACTCAGTATTCCGGAATCCCTAAGAATTTAGCATTGGAATTTTTCCATAAGGTGGAGGTCTTCTTACTTTACTTTTCTGGAATTATGATTATTTTATTGGCTACTATTCCACAGGGATTCACTAAGATTCCATGGTTAAAAATGATCAACATCTACCATTATCATATTATTTCGGAATTCCCTAATATTATCTTGGGCTTTTCGTTATTAGTTATGGGCCGTGGGATCGCTGCGCGGGTAAAACGAGCATACTGGCCAACCATTGCTTTGTTGATAGTTGCTATTTTGTACACCTTCTTCTTTGACTTTAGTATGGTAGCCTTATTTGTTTTAGGGATTATGTTGATCATGATTGTGGTTTCCAGAACTGAACTTTACAGAGAACAGTTAGTGTATTCTTGGCAGTGGATGACTGCTGATGGTTTTATTATTGGTGTTTTAGTTATTTTGTACACTATTATTGGGGTTTATAACCATGTGGGACGCCATCATCCACATAGAGGTACCATTTCATTCTTCTTGTTTCCGTCAGAAAGGTTGTGGATAACTGGGTTTATTGCTATCCTAATCGTTGCTATTTTTATGTTATTGTTCTTCCATTATTTGGAAGGTAGTAAGCATAAAATCGGCGTGCCTTTGGATGAGGAACGAGTCTTAAAGATATTAAACCAATATGGTGGAAATATTGATAGTCAGTTAGCCTTTTTAGGTGATAAAGCATTTTATTTTTATAATGATGGTGAAGAAGATACCGTTTTTTTCCAATTTGTTACTTATAACAATAAATGTATCGTCATGGGAGATCCGGCGGGCAAACAATCAGATATTCAAGCAGCTATTCAGCAGTTCTTAGACGATGCCGATCGTTGGTGTTATCAACCGATCTTCTATGAAACGAATGAAAGTAGTATTATTGCCCTGCACGAAATGGGATACGATTTCATTAAAATGGGGGAACAGGCCCTAGTTGATTTGGATACCTTTACTACTGCTGGTAAAAAAATGAAAGGGACTCGTTCTACGATTAATAAAATCACTAAAGAAGGGTACCAATTTGAAGTGCTCCAACCACCATTTGATGAAGATTTAATGTTGACCTTACAGGAAATTTCGGATTACTGGTTGAAAGGACGAAAGGAAAAAGGCTTTTCTATGGGCTTTTTCTCGGAGAGCTACCTTCAACGGGCACCAATCGCTGTAGTTAAAGACCCAGATGGCAAGATTGTGTCGTTTGCTAATTTTATGCCTACGTATACAAAGACCATTGGAACTATTGATCTAATGAGACATGGTAAGGATGCCCCTTCAGGGAGTATGGATTTCTTGTTTGTAAACTTGTTTGATTACATGAAAACTCGGGGAATTAAATATTTTGATTTAGGCATGGCGCCGCTATCTAATGTGGGACTTTCAAAGCGGAGTTTTATGCAGGAACGGATTGCCCATTTGGTTTACGAATTTGGTGCGCGTTTTTATTCCTTCCAAGGAATTCGAGACTACAAAGAAAAGTACTCGCCTGAGTGGATTTCACGGTACACCCTATACCCTAGAAAAGCTTGGGTTATCTATGTAATGATTGTAATCTTGTTAGTTGATAACAGAACTATTAGTAAAAAATCGAAGTTATTGGGACTTAATAGGAAAAAAGATCCTCAACTAGATCCCGGCAAGGATGACGTTGCTAAAGAGTGATTGTTTATGAACATGCATGTTTAATTACTAGCTGGTTGACTAAGAGAGGCAATTTGATAAAAGATAAAATAAAAAGCAACCGAAAAACTTCGGTTGCTTTTTATTTATATATGGTTATCCCCATTTACATAATTTATAATGATGGTGTTTAGCCCATTTTAAAGTGACGTGCTTTAATTTAGAGGCGTTGTTAAGGCCGCGGCAGTGTTTTTTATAATGATATTTTTTCCCATATCTAGGGGCAATCCAAACGTAGCGAGTTTTAGCTTGCGCTGGGGCTGCAGGAATAGCAGTCATTCCACCACCAATGGTAAAAGTAGCAGCAATTAAAATTGCGGTTTTGCGTAATGCTTTCATGGTCTTTCATCTCCTAAATGAATTAACTAACAAACATTGATAATCAATTAGCCCTTGATCTAACTGATTAGCTATTCATTAGTACTTATAGTACCTTTTTAGTATACCAAGAGATGATTAATTTGTGTGAACTTTTTTACAAGCGCTAGATTAATTCAAATAAAAAATCAGGATCTAATTAAGACCCTGATTTTTTATTGTTGAAATTGTTCACTGGCAGTAATTTTAAACCCGATGCTAATAGTAACTACCATGAAGATGATGAAGGTAATAATAACACTTAGCCAGCCACCAGTAACGCTATGGAGCTGTCCGAATAAGAGGGGCCCAACTGCGGCAATTAAATAGCCGATAAATTGAGCGAACCCAGATCTGACGGCGATAACTTCCATTCGGTTACTGCTACTGGTAATTAAAGCCATTGCTAGGGTGAAAATCAATGCACTGGTAAAACCTAGTAGCAGAGCCGAAATCCACAGGCCAATTCCATTGAGCAAGATGCTTAACATCCCGCCAACGTAGCCAATTAAGATGATGGTTAAGATGATTCGTTTATTAAAAATCCAAGTTAGTAACAACGCAGCTGGAATTCCGATTAACTGGAATAAGGAAAGCATAAAACCAGCAGTAGCTGAGGAAACGCCATGGTCAACGTAGATGGATGGCAACCAGGTGTTTAAACTGTAAAAAATTAGAGATTGTAACCCCATAAATAGAGCTAATAACCAAGCATAATGGTCGTGTAACAGAGTTTGCATGAAACTGATAGGTTGAGCATCAGTTTTCTTAATGGGTTGCTGTAAGCCAGTTTGTAGTTTCTTTTGAGACAATAACCAGACTATTAAAGCTATAATAGCTGGAATACTGAATAGCTGGATGCTAAACTGCCAGCTTACTAAGTTACTCATTGGGACTACCAAACCCATTCCAATGGCCGAAAAAAGACTCATCGTCAAGGAATAATAACTGGTTAACTGGGTGGCGTCGTTAGGCCGGTATTGGGCAATAATGGTGGGCACTAGCACATTTAAAAAGGCAATAGCTAGTCCTACCAAAATGGTGCCAGTTAACATAGTGGTCACATTAATGACCCGTAGCAGATTAGCAACTGCCAACAATACAGCTGATAACGCTACAAACCAATTTAAGCCAATTTGTTTTAAAATCTGTGGTGTCAGCATGGCTCCAATCGCAAAGCATAGTAAGGGAATGGTCATTAGCAACGAAGTATACGTTGAATCCACCTTCCAAGCACTTTGGATTGTGCTAAAAATGGGAGTCATTCCGGTTACTGCTAATCTGAGGTTAGCTGCGATTAACACCACTACCATCGTTAAATATTTTTTGGACAAAATAAAAACACTCCTTCTAAATTTAGTTTCCTACCTAGAAAGCGTGCTTTACTAGTATTATGACGAACGTCAAGTTCGCTGTCGGAATTTATATGTTCTACCCTAAGTGATTTAAGGATGAATGTAAAGTTAAATGTGGCGAACTACCACCAAGGATAACATGCCAATGACAACTATCCATAACAAGCTTTTGGTGATTACGGCAGCAACAAAAGTGGGCACTGAAGCAATAATATTATCCCAATTAGGGGTTGGCAAGTGGCCTAAACGTTGGGTAAAAAGATTTTCGAACCAGAGGGCAGCCATGATAACAATTGGAACAAAGCTTAAAAATTCAGTGACCTTTGGAGACAGTCGAAATTTTTGGAGAAGCACTAATGGTAATACTCGAGATAACCAAGTGACCAAGCCACAACCAAAAATAGTCAGTAAAACGTACTCAGAAGAATTCATTTTTGAGCCACACCCCCAATCCACATGTGATTAAGGTGACCACTAAGACTAACAAGTTGGTGGGGATAAAGATAAATCCAACGTACATTAGACCTAAAGTGATTAACACTACCAGCAGCTGAAGTGAATAAGAAAGAACCTGTTCTGAAATAATTTGCAGGTATAGTAATCCTAAAAACATTGCTACAATTGCGAAATCTAATCCCCAAGCTTGTGGATCGGTGATGAAATTGCCTAAAATGGCACCTACAACTGAAGCTCCAGCCCAGACCCAATAAGCCACAAGGTTGGCAGCATTTAACCACTCGAAGTTTAACCGATGATTAGTATAGTTGATTTTGTTCATGCTTAAAGCAAAACTCTCGTCGGTAATGAAGCTTCCCAGAACTACGTTTTTCCAAGTCGCTTGAGCGGGAAGGTAGCCCGCGACGGTGGTGCTAATTAAGATCATCCGAGCATTAACCAAGAAAACGGCAAAAACAATGGATGCTACCGGACTGTGAGCAGCTAGCATGCTGACTGCAATAAACTGCGCCGAGCCGGCATAAATAAACAAAGACATTAATAACGTGATCCATGGACTAAATCCAGCGGCTTTAGCAACTATCCCAAAGGCCAACCCAATTCCGATATAACCAAATACGGTTGGTAAAGCCTCCTTGATAGCCGCAGAAGAATTTAATTCGTGATTCATGATTTAAATCGAACCTCCTAACAGTCTAATACTATTAAAGCATGTTTAGCTAAGAGATTCATCCCCAGATAAGATATTAGGTAGTTTCAAGTTAGATAGGCTAAAATTAAATTAGCAATTAAAACATTGGAATGGGGTGCAGAAAATGGATTTGAGTTTAAGACAACAACCAGCTGGTTTAAAGCTATCTAATGATGAAATCACTATTACGGTTCAAACGGAACTTGAAGGAATTCCGCAAAACGCGGTGTACATATATATAAACCATAATCGGATAACTGAGGTAACCACTTCAATTAAGCAGCTTAAGATGGAACGTATCATTAGCTTAGAAGCGATGGGAAAAACCCCATTAGAGCTTAAAAACGCAATTGAATCCGAAGCGGATCCTCAACATGATTATTGGCTTAACATCTTAGGTTTGTTGGGATGTTCGCTGGTTCCGGCTAAGTCTAATGGTAAAGCCCAACATAAATTTAAGAAACAACTGTCAGATATGCCGTTTTACGTTGATTATGAAGGTAGTCAGGCAATTGTTTATTGGCGTAAACGAGCAGAGTTAGTAATTCAAAGAGGGGCCACTATGCGAAGCACCGCACCATTAAATCAAGATGGTAAGTTAGGTTTTAGTGCTAGATTTGCCGAACAGTTGCGGGCAGAACATAGCACTCAATTTGAAAATTTTGTTACTACCGAAGATATTATTCTCAAGAGTGTTAATGAAGTCGGTCTTTTTTTGTACTATGGGGGCACTAATAGTTGGTTAATTTTAAAAAACCAAACTGGAAAAACAATTGATGAGTTGTCCAAGGTAAATTGAAATGAACAATATTATACTTCTACATTGTTGTGGAATAAGGCACAGGCTGTAGTAAATTAACGAAAGTAAAAAGATCTAACGCATATGTTCTTAAGCGTTAGATCTTTTTAGTTGGAGATTATTAAGCTATATAATACTATTTTGCTTCTTGTGCCTGTGCAGCTTGGCCTAATTCGTTCAAGTAGTTGAATGGACGGTCAAATTGAGGCTGGAATAACATATCCACCATGGCGAGGTCGTCAATAGTGTTTTGGTTTTGAATCATTACTGATAGGGTGTTAGCTGATTGAGCTACATCATACAAGCTTAGAAGAGCACCACCTAAGATTTGTCTAGTATCAGGATTGTAAACTAATGACATTACTACTGGAGTAGTAGTTTCCATGAATTCCGGACGATAATTATCGGTTAAGCGAACTTCCCGAGCGTTGATGCCCTGAGCTTTAGCGGCTTCAATGGTTAAACCGGTAGAAGCTGCTGTTCGTTCGTATAGTTTCAATCCGGAAGTAGATTGAGTTCCCATGTATTTAACGGTTGGCTTAACTAAATTCTTACCAACTAAAATTCCTTGACGAACGGCGTTAGTAGCTAGTGGAATATAGGCGTTACTATGCGTTGGGTTGTAATGAACAGCAACACTGTCACCGGCACCGAAAACGTCAGGATCTGAAGTTTGCATGTAATCATTAGTAATCAAGGCACCATTTTGTAGCATATCCAACTTGCCCTTGAAAAGACTAGTGTTTGGTCGGAATCCAACACAAAGGATTACCAAATCAGTTTCGTAAACTCCCTTGTTAGTTTTAACGGTGATGGTATCATCACCACTGATTTCTTCAACGGATTCTCCAAGACCTAACTTAACGCCATTGTCAGTATAGTCTTTTTCAATAATGTCAGTCATTTCCTTGTTGAAGTACTTAGGCATTACCCGGTCAGCACCATCGATTAAGGTAACTTCATGACCAGTTCGGCTGTAAGCTTCTGCTAGTTCGGCGCCAATATAACCAGCTCCGATTACTGTGATTCGTTTAGCATCAGGTGCTTTTTTGAAGAGTTCTTGAGCATGATTCCAGTTTTTGCAAAGGAAAACTTTATCGTTATCTATCCCCTTGATTGGTGGAATGATTGGCCAAGAACCAGTGGTTACTACTAATTTATCGTAGGAATCAGTTAGTGTATCTTCTGTATCCAAGTTTTCAATGGTTACTACCTTATTTTCCAAATCAACATCGGTAACTTCGTGCAACATTTTAACCGTTGCGCCAAGTTCTTTTAATTCCTCTGGACTAGAGTAAAATAGTCCTTGTGGATCTTTGATTTGGTCCCCCAAATATAAGGCGATTCCGCAGGAAAGAAATGAAATATTATCGTTTTTTTCGTAAACAGTGACATCTGCATCTGGGTATTCTGATAAAATTTGCTTAATGGCAAATGTGCCAGCATGGGTGCAACCAATTACTACAACTTTCATATTATTCAATCTCCTTTTTTGAACATTAGTTCACAAAATGTGGTTCTACTAGTATTGTAACAATTATGAAATCGGTGTCAATAATTATAGTGAAATACTTACAAAAAAGAAGGCGCAATTATGGAAATAGAAATTAAACCCGTTAACAACAATCGAAGTTCGCTTTTAAAAATATTGTTATTAGCTGATCCAGACCCCAAGCAGATCGCTAAGTACCTTGAAGTGGCTGACGTTTTTGCTATAATGGTCGGCCCCCAAACTTTAGGAGCTGTAGCGGTTTTAAAAAAGAATGATACGATTGTCGAAATTAAAAATATTGCTGTTTTACCAGCCTATCGAGGTCGGGGATTAGCAAGTTATACTATTAGCAATCTTTTTGAACATTATCATCAACTAGGGTATTCTCAGATGAAAGTGGGAACTGCTAATTCCAGTCTTGATAATTTGAGATTTTATCAAAAGCTAGGATTCCGGTTTAATAGCATTCAACCCAATTATTTTACTGAGTATGCTCAACCAATTTTTGAAAATGATATTCGAGCCGTGGATCTAATTATTTTAACTCGGCCAATTTAGGAGGTAACAGTGAAATTTACTTGGGTTAATACAACTGATGAATCGATTAGTACCAAGCGTTTTTTAAATCAACAGGGCATTAGTCACCGAATGTATGCTGAGCTAAAGGGAATTTCCGGAGCAATTTTAGTTAATGGCAAGCAGCGTGCAGAAGTACCAGCCAACGCTAAGGTTCAAGTTAATTTTCCAGCCGAAACAGGGGATCCTGAAGTAACCGTCGATACCACTCCTATTCAAGTCATTCTGGAAAATTATAATTGGCTAGTGGTGAATAAGGCCGCCGGTGTTTCGTCGGTCCCGGGACCTAGCGATCGGCAAACTACGTTAGTGAATAAAATTAAAGGTCACTGGCAAAAAGCTTGTAGTCAGGATTTAGTCCCTCATATCATTACCAGATTAGATCGAGATACTAGTGGGGCAGTACTAGTTGCCCATAACCGACTAGCAAATAGTTTGGCTAACCAATTACAAGAAAATCATCAGATTCAAAAGCAGTATTTAGCGGTGGTAAGTGGAACTGGATTATCTGATCACGAGGTAATTGATTTACCGTTAGCTAAGAGTCCCACGGGATACGATCAATTGGTAACGTCAGATGGTAAAAAGGCAGTTACTGAATATTGGAAATTGGCTGAATTTAACGGTAATACGGTCCTTAAAGTGCAATTGCATACTGGACGTACCCACCAAATTAGAGCACATTTTAGGCATTTAGGGCATCCATTAATTGGCGATGAATTGTACCATGGCCCGTTAGATCAAGGGTTGACCCGACAGGCTCTTCACGCGCTGGCTTTACAGTTTATGGATCCGTTTACCAATCAAATTCAAAAAATAACCGCTGATTTACCGGCGGATCTAACTAATTATTTTGAACATAACCACTTATCAGTTTCTGATTTAGTGATTCGGTTTATTGACTCGCAGGAAGAGTAAATTTCTTCTATACTTACTATAGTAGAAACAAACTGAGTGAAGGAGAAAAAAGATGAGTGAAATGCAAACTTGTTTAGTGGATCAACGGCAGTATTCAATTTCTGAAGGGGTAATTCTATCACAATTAGATGCAACGACTAAGAACTTAATTAAAGCTGATTACCCCAATGCCAAAGTAACGGATTTCATTTGCAATCATCATTTACTTAAATATCAGTTACTACGAGTGGATGGACTGATTAATGCCGATTTAAAGCAAAACCAAAAGATTAATCGTCGCTTGACTAAAGCGTTAGAAAGCGATGACTACGATATTATCGACGTTAACGATAGTTTGAGCCGGAGTTTAACTTTTGGCCAAAAAGTATCTGATGCAGTTGCTCGTTTTGGTGGTAGCTGGGGCTTTATCGGGGTATTTGTTTTTGTGTTAATTGCATGGATGCTAGTGAACGGATTAGGGTTATTTGGAGTGAATTTCGATAAGTATCCCTTTATCTTATTAAACTTAGTGTTAAGCTGTGTGGCTGCCATTCAAGCACCAATTATCATGATGAGCCAAAATCGGGCAGCCGATAGGGATCGGATGGATTCTGAAAATGATTATCACGTTAATTTGAAATCTGAACATGAATTGCGAATTTTGCATGCTAAGCTGGATCATTTAACCCAACACCAATTACCACATACGTTAGAAATTCAAAAAATTCAAATTGAAATTCTGAGTCAAATTAGGACTGAATTAGACGACTTACGAGAAGAAAAAACTAAAAAGAACTAGTTTTTGACAAATTGTGTAAATAGAAGTAATATGTAAAAATAATTTTAATAACAAGGTTTAATTACTAGGAGGATTTTTTTGATAACGATTAGAGATGCACAATCAGACGACGCTGGCCAGATAGCCCCGTTAATTGATATTATTTTTGACGAGATGCAATTAGAAGAACTCGAAGACGTTCCCGAACCTGGTTTAGCCAAGGTCATCACGAAGGCTTATCAAACAGATACGTATTTGTTCGATAAAGCATCTACCGTGGTGGCCGAGGCCGATGGCCAAGTTGTTGGGGTAATGTTTGGTTATCCCAGCGAAAACGAAGGAACTATTAATCAAGTTCTTTATAATTTGTCAAAACAAAGTGCAGATTTTAAAACACCATTTATTGCTGATTCAGAAACTAATAGTGATGAATGGTACTTAGATTCAATCGCTGTTCGACCAGACTATCAGGGCTGTGGAGTAGGGAGTCGTCTACTAAAGACGGTGCCTAATGTGGCGTTGAATGATGGGAAGAAAACGGTTGGATTAAACGTTGATTTTGAAAATCCAAACGCAAAAAAACTATACGAACGAAATGGCTTTGAAACTGTGGGGACGCAAATGATCGGTGATCATCTTTATTATCATATGCAAAAAGCGGCTACGGTTTCCGAACCAGTTTATGCTTAATTTAATGGTCGCCCTTGGGTGGCCATTTTTAATATAAGGGTGAATATTAATGAAGAAAAATACAGCGGTGATGGTGATTACCTGTGCGGCACTAGGAACTAACGCGGTACTTTCAATGGTGGCACTATCCTTATTAACTAATCAAAAAGAAATGGTAGGAAAAAATAATGGAAGATAATATTAAATTAGGTAATCCCGTATTCGATAATATGATGTTTGTTTTAGCTAATCCGGTAACGAAAGCTAACCATAAAGATTATAAGTATGGTAATGAAGAGTTAATTCAAATTGCTGATGATGTTTGGGCAATGCCAGCTTATATGAAGCAAGATGATGATTTTAGTCTCTTTTTTATTATTACAACTATTGAGGATGGAACTACGGTGTTGGTTTTTGCTACTGGTGAACAAGACGGCGAAAAGGGTACTGATTTTTCACTAAGCGTACCGATGACGACCGGGGCTGGTCTAAACTTATTACAGGCCCACGATGAGGAGCAAGCTCAGTCACTATTGCATTTCATTAACCAAATCTCTAAAGCTGCTGAAGGTGATTGGAGAATGGTGGAAGAATAAGCTTGTTCTTTTAGCCAGAGGGTTGTAGAATACGGTTAAAATCTTTTTTCGAGGTAACGATTATGAAGTGGACATTAGAGGAATTTGCAACCAAATGTAATGTTTCGACTGCAGAAATTGAGAAGTATGTTGCAGCCGGTTTATTACCTACCAACGGTACTTCAGGCACCGAAATGTCATTTGATGATTCCGATAATTACTGGATGGGAGTTATCCAGTGCTTTGTGGGCAACGGGACTTCGGTGGCTGAATTAAAACAACTAATTGGGCACTGTAAGCTAGGCTAATCATATTAATTGTCGAATCTAAGTGGACGTGCTATTCTAACAATGAGAATCGGTTCACTCATCGGTCTTTTGATTAATTGGATGTCGTTTTGTCAATGTCTGTTTTAACGAACGAATGTAAGTTGGTGCAGCAAATAGCACTTTGAGAACTCAATCTTAGGTTGGGTCAGTCTCCGAGTATATTAAACGAAGTGAATTTAATTAAACCTTAGCTGGTGGTGAACCGATTCGTAATAACGGTGCGGAGTAATCCGTACCGTTTTTTTGTGCCTTAAAAAAATGTTTGGTAACATAAAAAATCAGCGGTAATTAGTTACCAACTCTGGAAAAACTCAACTGTCCGTGCGATAATTACAACTGAATAGATTGGAGGGGTTGAGATGACAAAACACCAACATACTGATTCTGATATGAGTGGGCGCCGTTTCTTTTGGGTTACCGTTTTAAATGTAGTGATCACCATTGCTGAATTTGTCGGGGGAGCCGTGGCTGGTAGTTTGTCACTATTGTCTGACGCCTTTCATAACTTGGGAGATTCGCTTTCGATCGTAATTAGTTATTTTGCACATCGTATAAGTCGAAAGCCTCAGACTGAAACTAATACATATGGGTATCGACGAGCTCAAATCATTACTGCATTGTTAAATGCATTAGCCTTGATTTTAGTGTGTGCGATTTTGGTGATTGAAGCCGTTCGCAGAATTTCGCATCCCGAACCTATTAATGGCACGTTAATGTTAACGGTGGCGGTGATTGGCTTAGCAGCTAATGTGATTTCGGCATTGTTATTAAGCTCAGGGTCCAAGAATAATCTCAATATGCGGGCTACTTATTTGCATATTATGAGCGATGCTTTATCGTCAGTAGCGATTATTATAGGCGGTATCTTAATTCAGATTTTTAATTGGACCTGGGTCGATCCGGCAGTCACGATTGCCGTAGCAATTTATATTATGTATGAATCGGCTCCCATTATTAAAGAAACTATCAAGATTTTGATGGAAGGAGCCCCCACTAATCTTGATTTCGATGCTGTAAAGAATGATTTGTTGGCCCTTCCTGATGTCAAAGGAGTCCATCATTTACATGCGTGGTTAATTGATGAAAATAATATTATTGTTTCAGTTCACGTTAACCTTAGTGACATGAAGATTAGTAAGGCTGAAGTAATTTATGATCAAATCACTAAAATCTTAAAAACTAAGTACGGAGTTTGTCACGTTACGATCCAGGCTGAAGCTAGTCGAGGAGTCAACCAGGATATAATATATGATCAGGGAAAAGATATACCATAAACAGGAGATTAATTAAATGACGCCAATGAAAGAGGATTACCTCAAAATCATTTTTGAATTAGGGGGAGCCACTAAGATGGTCAGCAATAAGCAAATTGCGATCAGTCTTAATGTAGCTGCTGGTTCTGTAACCGAGATGGTGAATAAAATACTAGCCGATAACTTTGTTACTCACAAACCATATTCAGGGGTAAAACTCACTGAAAAGGGAATTGACTACGCAGAAGAATTGGTTCGCAAACACCGTTTATGGGAAGTATTCTTAAACCGGGAATTAAAATTTGATTTGCCGGATGTGGATGTAGAAGCTGAAAAATTAGAACACGTTACCAGTGATAAGATGATCGATCATCTAGACAATTATTTAGGGAATCCGACTACTTGTCCTCACGGAGGAGTAATTCCTAGCAAGGATGGGTTGTACACTGAAGATACCCACCTGGTGTTGAACGATGCCGAAGTAGGGCATGAATATACAATTGCTCGGTTTATTGATAACTATGATTTCTTAACTTATTTAAGTGAAATTCACTTGCATTTAAACGATAAAATTTTAATTTTAGATCACGACTCCTTTGAGGGCGCAGTGGAAATTAAACGGCTAAGTGATGGAGCGGTGGTTACTATTGGCTATAAGGCTTCTCATTATATTTTTGTAAAATAGGTGATGCAATGAAAAATGAAAATGAGCATTATTATCAACTGGTGATTAATACCTGTTTGTTGGCTGGCAAGATAATGATTGAAAGTGGTTCCGACATGCAACGGGTGGATGATATTATTTATCGAATCGCTCAAAATGCGGGATTGAGAAACGCTAATGCGTATATTACGGTAACGGCGATTGTTATGTCTGCCAACCCTGATATTGCCGGACGGGTAATTGACATTAAAAGGCGGAGCTTTAATTTAACTAAAATTGCCAAGGTAAATGAACTATCCCGACAATTTGCTAGCGGCCAGATTACTATCCCCGTCTTCTTTGATGAGCTAAAATTAATTGAAGTGCAAAACGATTTCTTTCCGCTGGGAATTCAAATTGTTGGGGCCATTTTGGTTAGCGGACCGCTAGTAGTAGTTTTTCGGAATAACTGGATTGATTTTTTGCCGTCGTGTTTAGTAGCAGCGTTAGCGTGGATCTTGTTTTACTTTTTAAATCGGTACGTTAATATTCGGTTCTTGAGTGAATTTGCAGCGGCGTTTATGATTGCTGGGCTAGCGGCTTTATTGGTAAATATTGGTTGGGGCCACAACATGGATGACATCGTAATTGGTAGTTTAATGCCGTTAGTACCGGGAATCCCGTTAACCAACGCAGTTCGTGACCTATTAGCTGGTAATCTGGTGAGTGGCCCAGCTAGAGGAATCGAAGCGTTAATTAGTGCCAGTGCATTGGGTTTCGGTGTAGCCGTGGGCTTGCATTTTTTCTAGGAGGTAACTAATGGTATTTTTAATTCTTAAAATCGGATGTGTTTACCTTGCTGGAGTGGGATTTGGACTCATCGTGAATTTGCCATATCGAGCCCTTAATTTAGCCGGAATTAGTGGGGTAGTTGGCTGGGGGAGTTACTACTTAGTTGATTCGTTACCTAATACTGGTATTGGTATCGCTAATTTTAGTGGGGCTATGGCGCTAGGGGTATTTGCTATGATAGTTGCGCGAATTATGCGAATGCCTAGTATTTTGTTCGACGTTCCTGGGTTAGTCCCGTTGGTTCCCGGAGGACAAGCTTACGAATTAATCAAAAATTTTGCTACTGGTCATTACTCCGAAGCGTGGAACTATGCGACTCAGGTAATTTGGATTGCTGGTTCTATTGCTTTAGGCTTTATCGCTGCGGAAACTATTTTACGAATCGTTCACCAGGTGACAACTTACCGAGTAGCGTTTCGTAAGAAAATGTAATTTAATTACAGATTCTCAATAAATGGTTAAGCTTAGACACCAAATCGGTTTTCAACAAATCTATTATGGTATACTCTAAGTGATTTTGAAGGGAGAGGTTTGAATTAACTATGATGATTGATCGCGACGGCAACCGGACTGCTAAATTGATAGTTAGTTTTGTGTTTGCTATTATATTAACGGCCCTTGTTAAGGCCAATTTCGGTTACCTAACATTTTTGGATTCGATAGGAATTACTGAAATTCAAAAATCTCCCAGTCCATTTTGGGAACACTTCTATAGTGGAATTACTTTCTTGTTTAGTCCATCCTTAGATATTTTCTGGATGTTAGTGATTGCTTTCTTTTTATGGGGCTTTCATTATCGAATTCCAGCGCTTTGGGGGCTAGCAACGTTAGCTGGTGCCGATATAATCGGGTTTTTAGTCAAAAATATCGTGCAACGGCCACGTCCCGAATTGCATTTAGCCGCAGATGATGGCTACAGTTATCCAAGTGGTCATACATTGGGAGCATTTATCGTTTTGGCAGTGTTATGGATCGTGGTAGTACCTTTAATCCAAAAAAAGGCTACCAGGATTATTGTTAAAATCTTAATAGTAGTAGTGATGTTTTTACTCATGGTATCTCGGGTATATCTAAACGCCCATTATCCTACTGATACGATCGGCGCAGTGGTAATTGGTTATACTTGGCTGTTGCTAGCTGAAAATTTATATCCAATAGTAGCACCGAAAATTGCTAACTGGCCACTACTGAACAAGTCGAAATATTAAGCTAAGGATGGGGAACCGTCCTTTTTTATTTGGAGGAAATTATGAAAGCAATCATGGTACGGCCCTTAACGTTACAAGATCAAGCTGACTATTTTCAAATTGTAAAACAACCGGCAGTCCAAGCGGGTGCTAAATTGGGAACTATTGAAACTGAAAAGCAAGCTAGTCAAATTTTGCAACACCAATTAGAATTTGAAACTGTTTGGGGAATTGAAGTTGAAAAAAAGGTGATTGGCATTATTAATTGGGCTCCTATGGTAGGAAGTCAAGGCCAACCAGATGAAGCTAATTTGTTAATTTCTTATTTCTTACACCCGGATTATTGGAATCAAGGAATTATGACGGATGCGCTACGACAAGTATTGGCCGGTCCATTAAAAAATAAGACACTTTGGGCAGAAACTCTGCCTGACAATCAGGCCTCTCAACGGGTATTGATCGGACTTGATTTTCAATTAGTGGATGAATATACGGAGCCATTTGCCGACACGAAAGTTAACATGTACAAACTAGCTAATTTTTGAGTTCTTTACTTGTGCTATTGAAGAAGGAACGTTATAATATTGACAAACATTTAAATGAAATTCGATGTAGAGGCGCAGACAATATTAGTAGCTAATCGGAGCTGGAAAAGCAGCTGTGAGGATTAGTCAAAGGAGCGTTTGCCGAAATTACCATTTGCTTTTCAAATTGGTAGTTGGGTCTTGGCTGAATAGGTCAAGGACTGTCGTAGTTCATAACTACGGAGTGCTATCTGAGATATGAAGAAACTTTTAAGGTCTCTTTCCATATTCTTGGAGAGGGATCTTTTTTCTTTGCAGATTAGATGCTTCCGATTTTAGGAGGTCATTGTGTAATGGATGAAGAGACAAGAAATGTTGATCAGCAAAGCACCGAAGTTAAGCGGGGACTAAAGACCCGCCATGTTTCTATGATTGCCCTGGGTGGTTGTATTGGAACGGGGTTGTTTGTCGCTAGTGGTTCAGCGATTAGTGAGGCAGGCCCTGGAGGAGCGTTAGTCGCCTATGGCTTAATGGGCATCATGGTATATTTCTTGATGACTAGTTTGGGAGAAATGGCGACTAACATGCCTATTTCTGGTTCATTTGCTGCCTATGCTGGTAAATACGTGGATCCGGCTTTAGGGTTTGCAATGGGATGGAATTATTGGTTTAACTGGGCAATCACGGTTCCCGTTGATATTAGTACGGTTGCTCTGGTAATGAAGTTTTGGTTACCTAACACGCCATCTTGGATTTGGAGTACCATCGCATTAGTATTAATTGTGTTGATCAATGCGATGTCAGTATCTACTTTTGGGGAAGCTGAATTTTGGATGTCAGCTATTAAAGTAGTGACTGTAATTATCTTTTTGGCCGTTGGGGTGTTAACCATCTTTGGTATCATGGGTGGTCACTTTGTAGGGATGAGAAACTTTACTTACCAAAAAGCTCCGTTTGTTGGTGGAATTCCTGCAATTATCAGTGTTTTCGTGGTAGCTGGATTTTCATTTCAAGGAACAGAACTAGTTGGGATTACTGCTGGTGAATCTGAAGATCCAGAAAAGAGTGTCCCTCAAGCAATTAAGGATGTTTTTTGGAGAATTGTTCTCTTTTATATTTTTGCTATTTTTGTAATTGCCGCCTTGATTCCTTATACTAGTCATTCTCTTTTAGGCTCTAGTGCCACAGACGTTGCAATTAGCCCATTTACGTTGGTATTTCAACGGGCTGGCTTAGCTGCAGCTGCTAGTGTGATGAACGCTGTTATTTTAACCGCCGTTATTTCCTCAGCTAACTCTGGAATGTACGCTTCTACTCGGATGTTGTATTCTATGGCTAACGGGGGATTTGCTCCCAAGGCATTAAGCAAAACTGGTAAAAATGGTATTCCTTACCGGGCGTTAATCGTTACGACGTTGGTAGCCTCGATAACCTTTATTTCTAGTATTGCAGGTCCACATATTTACATGTGGTTAGTGGCCGCATCTGGTTTGACTGGCTTTATCGCTTGGTTTGGGATTGCTATTTCTCATTTCCGGTTCCGTCGCGCGTTTATCAAGCAGGGACATTCACTTAGCGAATTGAAGTATCATGCTAAGTGGTTCCCATTTGGACCGGTATTATGTTTAATCCTATGCGTGTTGGTAATCGTTGGTCAGGATCCGAGTGCTTTTGCGCACTTTGATTGGCAACAAATTCTAGTTACCTATATGAGTGTACCGCTGGTAATTATTTTGTATCTAGGCTATAAGATTCGTCATCATACTAAGATTATTCCATTAGATGAAGTGGACGTGTCTCCTACTAGAACTGAAGGAAAATTAACCGAAGATAAGTAATTTTTTAAAATTGGTCTATCCCATGAGGATGGGCTTTTTTTATTGCGAAAGGCTAAATGGTTGGAAGTGTTAACGCTTTTTTGCTACAATGATACCAATTGGTATAAATATGAATTAAGGAGCTAAGTTTATGACAAAAGTAATGACGAAACAAAAGTTTAACCGGATGCAAAAGTTAGCTAACGAAGACGGAGTTATTGATGCTCTTGCACTCGATCAACGAGGATCATTAGTCAAAATGATGAAGCAAGCTGCCGCTGATAACGGCAAGCCATTTTCTATGAAGATGGTTTATGATTTTAAGAAGTTAGTTTCTCAAGTTTTAAGTCCAATTAGCTCAGCAATTTTATTGGATGCTCAGATGGGATTTGAAGGCATTGAGGCTAAAGATCCTGCTACGGGGCTTATAATGTCTTATGAACAAACTGGATATGATGTTGATACTCCCGGCCGCTTGCCTAAGTTAATTCAAAATCAGTCTGCTCAAATTATGGTAGAAGAAGGGGCGGACGCACTTAAAGTTTTGCTTTACTTAAACACCAATGATACGGATGATATTAATCGAACTAAGCAGGCTTTTTCTCAACGATATGGTACTGAAGCACTGGCAGTAGACGTTCCTACTTTCTTTGAAGTGGTAACCTATGACGATCGTTATGCTAGTGACTCCATTGAATTTGCTAAAGAAAAGCCTCAAATGGTAATCGAGGCTATGAAAGAGTTCACTCAAGACAAGTACCACATCGACGTTTTAAAAATGGAAATGCCATTTAATCCTAAATTTGTTAAGGAATGGAATGATGATGGAGAATATGCCTATACAGAAGAAGAAGTAAAGGGCTACTTACGCGAACTTAGTGCAGCAGCTACTCGGCCATTTATTTTCTTAAGTGCAGGAGTTCCTACTCCAGTATTCCAACGGCAACTCAAGTTGGCTGGTAGTGTGGGAACCAAATTTTCTGGTGTTTTAAGTGGTCGAGCAACCTGGCGAGATGGTATTAATGTTTACGCTAAGGATGGTGAGGCTGGTTTAGTTGACTGGCTAGAACATAAAGGAACCCAAAATGTGATGGATCTTAAAGAAATTTTATCCGCTAATGCCACCCCTTGGTATGATATGTATGGTGGTAAGGATGAAATCGAAATCATTGAACGGCCAGACATTAAATAATTCTGCCCAGATATTGCGACCATGGTCAGAAACTAGTACAATATGTTGTGTTGCTTATGACACACGAAACAAAGGAGAATGTTGAAATGCTTGTACTAGCCGGAACAATTGGCGCTGGAAAAACGTCTTTAACTCACATGCTTTCTGATCACTTACAGACCCCTGCTTATTATGAATCTGTAGATGACAATCAAATTTTACCCTTATTTTATAAGGATCCTAAAAAGTATGCTTTCTTACTCCAAATCGATTTTTTGAATCGGAGAATGGATGATATTAAGCATGCTTGGAATAATCCAGAAAGCGTGTTGGACCGTTCAATCTTTGAAGATTCACTACTCTTTCATTTGAACGCCGATTTGGGGCGGGCTACTGAAACTGAAGTTCAAATTTATGATTCATTACTTAAAAATATGATGCAAGAATTACCAGATACTCCTAATACTAAAAATCCGGATCTGTTAATTCACATCAATATCTCCTTTGACACAATGTTAAGTCGAATCCAAAAGCGCGGCCGCTCTTATGAACAAATTGAAAACGACCCAGCTTTATTTGAATACTACAAAGATTTGAATCGACGTTATGATGATTGGTACCAAAGTTATGATAAATCTGCCAAAATGCAAATTGATGGCGACAAGTATGACTTTGTAGAAAACGAAGCCGATCGTAACCAAGTGCTACAGATGATTGATGACCAAATCGTTAAACTGGGTATTTAAGGGCTTGCTAAGCACCTTTTAATTGAGTTATAATCAAGAAAATTAAACGTTTGTACCTATCAAGTAGATTTCAGAGAGGCAATGGTTGGTGAGAATTGCTATCGAAAATTCCAGTACATCAAACGGGCAGGTAATGCTGCACGGCTAATGACCGTTATCATTTGAGGGCTTGGCTTAGGCTGAGAACTTGGGTGGTACCGCGAAAAAGGATCCTTCGTCCCAACGACGAGGGTCCTTTTTTGTATATTGTTATTTATCTTAGGAGGAAAGCACATGTTAGATATGAAACTAATTCGGCAACAACCAGATTTTGTTAAAGAAAAATTGGCTACTCGAGGAGTTCCTGCTGAAGCCATTGATGAGTTATTGGCACTAGACCAAAAACGGCGGGAATTGATTGTAGCTTCAGAAACCTTAAAAGCTAAGCGTAATGAAGTTTCTGATCAAATTTCTACTTTGAAACGTAACAAGGAAGATGCTTCAGAAGCTATTACCGCTATGCGAGAAGTAGGGGCTGAAATCAAAGATTTAGATGCACAATTAGCTGAGATTGATGATCAAGAACAAAGCAAAGCTGCTCACCTACCCAATCTACCTGCTGATGGAGTACCAGTTAGTTTAACTGAAGAAGGTGCGGAAGAAATCAAAAAAGTGGGGGAAATTAAACCACTAGGATTTACTCCTAAGCCTCACTATGAAATCGGTGAAGATTTAGGCATTTTGGACTTTGAACGGGCTGCTAAGGTATCGGGTAGTCGGTTTGTTTATTACGTAGGAGCTGGTGCGCTTTTAGAACGAGCCGTCTATAATTTCTTCTTAGATGAAAATGCTAAGGCCGGTTATACTGAAATGATTACTCCATACATGGTCAATGCTGACTCTATGTATGGCACTGGTCAATTCCCTAAGTTCCTAGAAAATAATGCTGGTTATGAAATTGAAGATAGTGATCTAACCATGATTCCAACTGCGGAAGTTCCACTGGTTAACTATTATCGTGATGAAGTGATTCCGGAAGAAAAATTACCAATCTCGGTAACTGCTTTGTCTCCAGCTTTCCGTTCAGAAGCTGGGAGTGCCGGTAAGGATACTCGGGGATTGATTCGGTTACACCAATTCAATAAGGTAGAAATGGTTAAGTTTACTAAACCTGATGAATCTTGGGATGCGTTACAGCAGCTTACTGATCATGCAGGTGAATTGCTAGAAAAATTGGGGTTAGCATATCATGTGATTACTTTAACCACTAGTGATATGAGTTTCACTGCGGCAATGACTCACGATCTTGAAGTCTGGTTCCCAGCCCAAGAACGTTACCGCGAAATTTCTAGTTGTTCTAACACTACCGACTTCCAAGCTCGTCGGGCTCATATTCAATACCGGGATGAAAACGGCAAGCTTCAATTTATCCACACATTGAATGGTTCTGGATTAGCAGTTGGTCGGGCAGTAGCAGCCATTTTGGAAAACTACCAAAATGAAGACGGAACCGTTACGATTCCAGAAGTTCTTCGCCCTTATATGCATGGAATGACTAAAATTGAAAAGCAAGTTTAATCACGCAAAAGCAAAATCGAATATCGATTTTGCTTTTTTTATAAAAAAGACTAGTCAAATGGCTAGAGATACGATATAATATTTTTTGTTGAAAAAGTTCAAACAACTTACTTATAATTTTTTATAAAAAGTATTTGACTTTTAGAACTGGTAATGTTACTATTTAATAGTTGTCTTATGGATGTTCCTGCCATTTGATTATAGTTGTAAATGGAGGATTAGCTCAGCTGGGAGAGCATCTGCCTTACAAGCAGGGGGTCACAGGTTCGAACCCTGTATCCTCCATATGAGCCGTTAGCTCAGTTGGTAGAGCATCTGACTTTTAATCAGAGGGTCGACAGTTCGAGCCTGTCACGGCTCATTGCCAGTTTTAACTTTTGCGGGCGTGGCGGAACTGGCAGACGCGCTAGATTTAGGTTCTAGTGTCTTATGACGTGGGGGTTCGAATCCCTTCGCCCGCATTGGTTCATTTTTTATATTTTGCCGACTTAGCTCAGTTGGTCAGAGCACCTCACTAGTAATGAGGGGGTCGGGCGTTCGAATCGTCTAGTCGGCATATGCGGAAATAGCTCAGTGGTAGAGCACCACCTTGCCATGGTGGGGGTCGCGGGTTCGAATCCCGTTTTCCGCTTTTTCTTTTTAATAACCTTGCACCCATAGCGCAACTGGATAGAGTGTCTGACTACGAATCAGAAGGTTGTAGGTTCGACTCCTACTGGGTGCATTTTTTTGTGTCATTTTTTCGGGAAGTAGCTCAGCTTGGTAGAGCACCTGGTTTGGGACCAGGGGGTCGCAGGTTCGAATCCTGTCTTCCCGATATTTTTTTGAATTTATCAATTTTGTGCTATATTAGGTATAGTACTTCGGGAAGTAGCTCAGCTTGGTAGAGCACTACGTTCGGGACGTAGGGGTCGCAAGTTCAAATCTTGTTTTCCCGATTTTGATATTAATACATTGGTTAAGCAGACTTTAGGTCTGCTTTTTTCGTTGTTCCAATATAAATCATTGCTTTTTTGTCCCAGTTTCGTATAATAATAGTCAATATTAGTCAAAGATTGGTGATGATGAGATGGCGGGGAAAAATATTTCCGACCTGATTGAACGTTACTTAAAGGAAATTTTGGCCGAAAACAATCAAATTGAGATTCGGAGATCTGAGATTGCTGGATTGTTCGACGTGGTGCCATCCCAAATTAATTATGTAATTAATACTCGGTTTACCATTCAAAATGGTTACATTGTTGAAAGTAAACGAGGTGGCGGTGGCTATATTCGAATTGAAAAGGCTAACCTATTAGATGATGGGGAAGTCTTGGATGCTTTGATCAGTGGGATTGGTAATCGCCTGTCGCAACGTGATGGACAAACGATTGTTAAAACCCTATACGAAAATGGATTGATTGATCGACGAGAAGCCAACATTATCCTAGCGGTAGTTGATAAAAACGCGTATGATGTCGACAATGATTTAACTGAAGTAATGCGAGCCAATGTATTAGTATCAATATTGAACCATTTACGATACGAAAAGTAGAAAGCGAGGCTATCAATTGAATAATCTTACTCCAAGCGCCAAAAACGTTTTGAATTTTGCCCAGGATGAAGCTAAGTACTATAAGCACCAAGCAATTGGTACGGAACATCTTTTATTAGGGTTATTAATGGAACAAAACGGAATTGCCTACAAGGCTTTAGACCAGTTTGCCATTAGTGCTACTGACGTGCGCGAAGAAATTGAACGCTTCGCTGGTTATGGCGATTTAACTGGCCTTGACCGAGATGACTATTTACCGTACTCACCTAAAGCCAAAAACATTTTAGATCTAGCTAGTGATTTTGCACAACGTAATGGGGTTCCCAAACTAGGAACTGAACATATTTTGCTAGCTCTACTAACCGATGAAACCATTTTGTCTTCTCGGATTCTAATTAACCTAGGGGTTAACATTACTGATTTACGAAAAGTAACGCTTAGAAAGATGGGAGTTAGTGGTAAAGCTTTTGCCACTAGAAACAGTCAACGACCACAGCAGGCCGAAGAGGGAACGCCTACTTTGGACTCGTTAGCCCGTGATTTAACTGAATTAGCCCGTCAAGATCGGATAGATCCGACTATTGGTAGGGATAAAGAAGTGAAACGGGTGATCCAAATTTTAGCCCGCAGAACTAAGAATAATCCGGTACTGATTGGAGAACCCGGGGTAGGGAAAACTGCGATTGCTGAAGGATTAGCACAGCGTATTGTGACTGGTGATGTTCCTGAAGATATGGCTAATAAACGACTGATGATGTTAGACATGGGATCATTGGTAGCGGGTACTAAGTACCGAGGCGAATTCGAAGATCGGCTGAAAAAAGTAATTGAAGAAATTTATAATGATGGACATGTAATCCTCTTCATTGATGAGTTGCATACCTTAATTGGGGCTGGTGGAGCTGAAGGTGCTATCGATGCTTCTAATATTTTGAAGCCCGCGCTAGCTCGTGGCGAACTCCAAATGATTGGGGCCACTACATTAGATGAATACCAAAAGTATATTGAAGCTGATGCGGCATTGGAACGTCGGTTTGCTAAAGTAATGGTGGCTGAACCATCAGTTGAAGATACTAAAGCGATTTTGATGGGACTACGGCCTAAGTATGAAAAACATCATAAAGTTCAAATTACTGATGATGCCATTGATGCTGCAGTTAATCTATCTAACCGTTATATTAGTGATCGGTTCTTGCCCGATAAAGCCATTGATTTAATGGATGAAGCTGCAGCCAAGGTTAGAATTGATAAAATGGGGAACCAACCAACGGTTACTGAAAAACCCAAATTAACCGAATTGATGGACGCCTTGAGTCAAGCTTTAATCGATCAAGATTATGAATTAGCTACTCAAATTAGAAAACAAGCCGATCAACTTCAAAAGAAGGCTGAAAGACAAGCGGAACAAGCTGATAACAGTCAGGTTAAGTTTGTGACGAAGGAAACCGCTAAGGATGTAGCCGAAGTAGTAGCAGAATGGACTGGCATTCCTGTCGCTCAATTAACTGCTACCCAAGCTCAACGGTTAGTGAACTTAGAAAAAGTATTACACAAGCGGGTAGTAGGACAGGATGAAGCTGTTTCAGCAGTTTCTCGTGCTATTCGGCGGGCTCGTAGTGGTCTAAAAGATCCGAACCGGCCAATTGGCTCATTTATGTTCTTAGGACCTACTGGGGTAGGGAAAACCGAATTGGCTAAAGCAGTGGCCGAAGCTGTTTTTGGCTCTGAAGATGACATGATTCGGGTTGATATGAGCGAATTCATGGAAAAATACTCCACTAGTCGGTTAATTGGTTCTGCTCCTGGTTACGTTGGTTACGACGAAGGCGGTCAATTAACTGAAAAGGTCCGGCAAAAGCCTTACTCGGTAATTTTATTGGACGAAGTAGAAAAAGCGCATCCGGATGTCTTTAATTTGTTACTGCAAGTATTAGACGATGGATTCTTAACCGATTCTAAGGGCCGGCGAGTTGATTTTCGTAATACGATTATCATCATGACCTCTAACTTGGGAGCAACAACGCTACGGGACAAGAAGACGGTTGGCTTTGGTAATGAAACCGCAAAGGCTGACTACGATGCGATGAAGTCAACTATCCTGGCTACTTTAAAGCAAAGCTTCCGGCCAGAATTCTTGAACCGAATTGATGAAACGGTAATTTTCCATTCGCTAACTGAAACCGAAATTCATGAAATTGTTCGCTTGATGCTTAAGCCTCTTAAGAGTCGGGTAGAAGCTCAAGGGGTTACGGTTCGGATTACCAAAACAGCTGTGGACGTGATTGCTAAGGAAGGTTATGATCCTGAATTTGGTGCTCGACCAATTCGGCGGGCTATTCAGTCTCAAGTTGAAGATCAATTGAGTGAACAGTTGTTAACCAACGATATTCAAGTAGGGGACGTCATTACAATTGGTGGTCGTAACGGTAAGGTTACGATTGCAATTAAGCACACTGATAAAACTAGTACAACTGCTAAAGCAACTTCTGATGCAAAGTAGTTAAGTCTTGACGCTAGTCGTTAAAAATGATATATTATATTCTGTATTTATTGTGAATCGAAATGGTCAACGCGATCTATTGTCCGGGCTGGCCTGCATAAAAAACCAAAAGCAAGTTTAGCTTGTTTTTGGATTTTTTTTGCCATTAAACCGGCAAAACAGGCCTAAAAGACAAAATGTAATCAAATTGTAACATTTCGAGCTGACAAGAATTTGGAGAGGTGAAAAATTTGGCAGGACACTTAGTTAAATATGGTAAACACCGTACCCGACGAAGTTATGCACGAATTAAAGAAGTCCTTGATCTACCTAATTTGATCGAGATTCAATCCGATTCCTATAACTGGTTTTTGGATGAAGGCTTAAAAGAAACTTTTGAAGGCATTATGCCAATTGACGATTTCCAAGGAAAGCTTTCTTTAGAATTCGTTGGTTACCAATTGCTCGAACCTAAATATACGGTAGAAGAAGCTCGTGAACACGAAGCTAACTATTCTGCTCCATTGCACATTACGTTGAAGTTGACTAACCATGAAACTGGTGAAATCAAGACCCAAGACGTTTTCTTTGGTGATTTCCCATTGATGACTGAACAAGGGACCTTCATTATTAATGGTGCTGAACGAGTTATTGTTTCTCAATTAGTTCGTTCACCAGGGGTTTACTACCATGAAGATACCGATAAAAATGGTCGGGTATCTTACGGTACTACTATCATCCCTAACCGGGGTGCTTGGTTAGAATTTGAAACAGATGCCAAGAATATTTCTTACGTTCGAATTGATCGGACCCGTAAGATTCCGTTGACTGAGTTAGTCCGGGCATTAGGTTTTGGTAGTGATCAAGAAATCATTGATATTTTGGGCACTAACGACAGTTTGGAATTAACTTTAGACAAAGATGTTCATAAGGATACTGATGATTCTCGAGTTGAAGAATCCTTGAAGGATATCTACGAACGTTTGCGGCCAGGTGAACCTAAGACTGCCGATTCATCTCGGAGCTTATTGACCGCTCGATTCTTCGATCCTAAGCGTTACGACATGGCTCCAGTTGGTCGTTACAAGACTAACAAGAAGTTAAGCTTGAAGACTCGTTTGCTTGGCTTGACTCTTGCAGAAACCCTTGCCGACCCAGAAACTGGGGAAGTTATTTTACAAAAGGGAACTGTAATTGATAAGGATGCAATGAAGGTATTGGCTCCATTCTTGGACAACAAAGACTTCAAAGCATACACATTCAACCCTTCTGAAGAAGCTGTTGTTACTGAACCAATGACGGTTCAAATTATCAAAGTTCAATCTGAAAATGATCCTGAACGAGTAGTGCCAGTTATCGGTAACGATAATATCGACATCGACTACAAGCATATTACTCCTGCTGATATTATCGCTTCTATGAACTACTTCTTTAACCTACAAGAAGGTATTGGTAGTGTTGATGATATCGATCACTTGGGTAACCGTCGAATTCGTTCAGTTGGTGAATTATTACAAAACCAATTCCGAATCGGACTTTCAAGAATGGAACGGGTAGTTAGAGAACGGATGTCAATTCAAGATACCGCTACTGTAACCCCACAACAATTGATTAATATTCGACCAGTTGTTGCTTCCGTGAAAGAATTCTTTGGTTCATCACAATTGTCTCAATTCATGGACCAAACTAACCCATTAGGCGAATTAACTCACAAACGTCGTTTGTCTGCCTTGGGACCTGGTGGTTTGACTCGTGACCGTGCCGGATATGAAGTCCGAGACGTTCACTACACCCACTATGGCCGGATGTGTCCAATTGAAACTCCTGAAGGACCTAACATCGGTTTGATTAACAGTCTTTCTAGTTATGCTCGAGTTAACCGGTATGGTTTTATTGAAACTCCATATCGTCGTGTTGATTGGAACACTCATAAAGTTACTGACCGAATCGACTACTTAACTGCCGACGAAGAAGATAACTTTGTTATTGCCCAGGCTAACTCACCATTAAACGATGATGGTTCATTTGTTAATGATGTGGTTATGGCCCGTGCCCAATCTAACAACATCGAAACTAGCATTGATAACGTTGACTACATGGACGTTTCTCCTAAGCAAGTAGTTGCTGTTGCCACTGCATGTATTCCTTTCTTGGAAAACGATGACTCTAACCGGGCCTTGATGGGGGCCAACATGCAACGTCAAGCTGTTCCATTGCTTGATCCTCATGCTCCATTGATTGGTACTGGTATTGAATATAAAGCTGCGCACGATTCCGGGGTTGCTTTAATTTGTCGTCACGATGGTACCGTTGAATACGTGGACGCTCGTGAAGTTCGAGTTCGTCGCGATGATGGTGCGTTAGACACTTACAAACTAATGAAATTCCGCCGTTCAAACGGTGGTAAAAACTACAACCAACGTCCAATCGTTAAGGTTGGCGATCGAGTTGAAAATGACGAAATTTTAGCTGACGGTCCATCAATGGAAGGCGGAGAATTAGCCTTGGGTCAAAACCCAGTGGTTGCCTTCATGACTTGGCAAGGTTATAACTTCGAAGATGCCATTGCTATTAACGAACGGTTAGTTAAAGATGACGTTTATACTTCAATTCATATTGAAGAATACGAATCAGAAACTCGTGACACTAAGTTAGGACCTGAAGAAATGACTCGGGAAATTCCTAACGTTGGTGAAGAAGCTCTTAAGAACTTGGACGAAACCGGTACTATCCGGGTTGGTGCTGAAGTTCATGATGGTGACATTTTAGTAGGTAAAGTAACACCAAAAGGGGTTACTGAATTATCTGCCGAAGAACGACTTCTTCACGCTATCTTTGGTGAAAAATCTCGTGAAGTTCGGGATACTTCTCTTAAGGTTCCTCATGGAGGCGGCGGGATTGTTCAAGACGTTAAGGTCTTCACCCGCGAAAATGGTGACGAACTTTCTCCAGGTGTTAACAAGATGGTTCGAGTTTATATCGCTCAAAAGCGTAAGCTTCAAGTTGGTGATAAGATGGCCGGTCGTCATGGTAACAAAGGTACCGTTTCCGTTGTTATCCCTCAAGAAGACATGCCATACTTGCCAGATGGAACTCCAATCGACATTATGTTGAGTCCCATGGGTGTGCCTTCTCGTATGAATATCGGACAAGTGTTGGAAATTCATTTGGGAATGGCTGCTCGTAAATTGGGAATTCACATTGCTACTCCAGTTTTCGATGGGGCTCGAGATGAAGATATCTGGGCTGCAGTTAAGGAAGCTGGGATGGCTGACGATGGTAAGACCGTTCTTTATGATGGTCGAACTGGTGAACCATTTGATAAGCGAATTGCCGTTGGGGTTATGCACTACATGAAGTTGGCCCACATGGTTGACGATAAGATCCATGCTCGTTCAATTGGACCATACTCATTAGTTACTCAACAACCACTTGGTGGTAAAGCTCAATTCGGTGGCCAGCGTTTTGGTGAAATGGAAGTTTGGGCCCTTGAAGCTTATGGGGCTGCCTACACCTTGCAAGAAATCTTGACTTACAAGTCTGATGACGTGGTAGGTCGGGTTAAGACTTATGAAGCCATCGTTAAGGGCGAACCAATTCCAAAGCCTGGTGTGCCTGAATCATTCCGAGTATTAGTTAAGGAATTACAAGCTTTAGGTTTGGATATGAAGGTTCTTGACAATGGTAATAACGAAATTGAATTACGTGATCTTGATGAAGATGATGATGACGTAATCAATGTTAACGCCATTAGCGAAGCTGCTGAAAAGAAGGCGGAAGCTGATCAACCAGTCCAAGCCCCTGTAGATAGCAGCGTAAATGAGACGGAATCAACCAATACTAGCAATAATGATTAACCAAGGGAGGTTGAATTAGTGGTCGATGTTAATAAATTTGAGAGTATGCAAATTGGTCTTGCATCTCCCGATAAAATTCGTAGTTGGTCATACGGTGAAGTTAAAAAGCCAGAAACTATCAACTACCGAACATTAAAACCAGAAAAAGATGGCCTCTTTGATGAGCGGATCTTTGGCCCTACAAAGGACTGGGAATGTGCCTGTGGTAAGTACAAGCGAATTCGATACAAAGGAATCGTTTGTGACCGTTGTGGGGTTGAAGTTACTCGTTCTAAGGTTCGTCGTGAACGAATGGGACATATTGAATTAGCTGCCCCAGTAACTCACATCTGGTACTTCAAAGGAATCCCAAGTCGAATGGGATTGGTTCTTGACATGAGCCCTCGGGCCCTTGAAGAAATTATTTACTTTGCTTCATACGTGGTTACCGATTCTGGTAATACACCAATGGAAAACAAGCAATTACTTTCTGAACGTGAATACCGTGATAAGAAACAAGAATATGGTAACCGATTCGAAGCTCAAATTGGAGCTGAAGCCATCAAGACGTTGTTAGACAACGTGGATTCAGAAAAAGAAGTTGTGGAATTAAAAGAAGAACTTAAGAATGCTACTGGTCAAAAGCGGACTCGTGCGGTTCGTCGTTTGGACATTCTTGAAGCCTTCGTTAACTCAGGTAACGAACTTTCTTGGATGGTAATGGATACCATTCCAGTTATTCCACCTGATTTACGACCAATGGTACAACTTGAAGGTGGCCGTTTTGCCACTTCTGATTTGAACGATTTGTATCGTCGGGTTATCAACCGTAACAACCGTTTGAAGAGATTGTTGGACTTAAATGCTCCTGGAATTATCGTTCAAAACGAAAAGCGGATGCTTCAAGAAGCCGTTGATGCTTTGATTGATAACGGTCGTCGTGGCCGTCCAGTTGCTGGTCCTGGTAACCGTCCACTTAAGTCTCTTTCACACATGTTGAAAGGTAAGCAAGGTCGTTTCCGTCAAAACTTACTTGGTAAGCGGGTTGACTACTCTGGCCGTTCCGTTATCGATGTTGGTCCTAACTTGAAGATGAACCAAATGGGGCTTCCTGTGCCAATGGCGATGGAACTCTTCAAGCCATTCATCATGAAGGAATTGGTTGCTCGTGATTTAGCTTCTAACATTAAGAATGCTAAGCGCAAGATTGAACGCCAAGATGATGATGTCTTTGCAGTCTTAGAAGACGTTATCAAGGAACACCCAGTTCTGCTTAACCGGGCCCCTACATTGCATAGACTTGGGATTCAAGCCTTTGAACCAGTTCTGGTTAGTGGTAAAGCTATGCGTCTACATCCATTGGTTTGTGAAGCTTACAATGCCGATTTCGATGGGGATCAAATGGCTATTCACGTTCCGCTTTCAGATGAAGCTCAAGCTGAATCACGGTTACTTATGTTAGCCGCTGGTCACATCTTAGCTCCTAAAGATGGTAAGCCGGTTGTGGCTCCTTCTCAAGATATGGTTATCGGTAACTACTATCTAACTATGGAAGAAGCTGGCCGTGAAGGTGAAGGTATGATCTTTAACTCACCTAAGGAAGCTGATTTAGCATTTAGAAATGGGTTAGTTCACTGGCACTCACGTGTCGGAATTCGGACTTCTGCTTTCCCTAAGAAGCCATTTACTGAAGAACAAAGCAATAAGGTAATGGTTACTTCTGTAGGTAAGATCTTGTTTAACATGATTTTGCCAGAAGCTTTCCCTTACTTGAATGAACCAACTAGCACTAACTTAAATGGATACGTGCCAGATAAGTACTTCTTAGCAGCTGGTGAAGATATTCATGATCACTTAGCTAATGCTGAATTGATCTTGCCATTTAAGAAAGGTTTCTTAAGTGACATTATCGCTGAAGTTTACAAGCAATATAAAGTAACCGAAACTTCATTGCTCTTGGATAGAATGAAGGATCTTGGTTATGATGATTCTACTAAGTCTGGTTTGACTGTCGGAATTGCTGATATTACTGAACTTTCTGAAAAACCTGAAATTATTTCAGACGCTAGAAAGAAAGTTGATATGGTTACTAAACAATTCCGTCGTGGTTTAATTACCGATCATGAACGTTATGAACGAGTAATTGGAATCTGGAATGATGCCAAAGACGAAATTCAAGAACGCTTGATGGAAAGTTTCGAACAACAAAATCCGATCTTTATGATGAGTGATTCTGGTGCTCGTGGTAACGTTTCGAACTTTACTCAGCTTGCCGGTATGCGTGGTTTGATGGCCGCTCCTAGCGGTGAAATCATGGAATTGCCTATCACTTCAAACTTCCGTGAAGGACTTTCAGTGTTGGAAATGTTTATTTCTACTCATGGGGCTCGTAAAGGTATGACCGATACGGCCTTGAAGACTGCCAACTCTGGTTACTTGACTCGTCGTTTGGTTGATGTGGCTCAAGATGTTATTGTTCGTGAAAAAGACTGTGGTACCGATCGTGGTTTAACCATCAGTGCAATTACTGAAGGTAACGAAATGATCGAACCATTGTACGATCGAATTGTTGGTCGTTATGCTTTGAAGACTGTCTTTGATCCTCAAACTGGTGACGTAATTGTTCCGGCTGATACTATGATTGATGAAGACGATGCTGACAAGATCGATGCTGCTGGTGTCGAAAAAGTTACTATTCGTTCTGCATTTACTTGTAACACTGTTCACGGTGTTTGTGAGAAATGTTATGGTCGTAACATGGCTACCGGTGACGAAGTTGAAGTTGGTGAAGCTGTTGGTACCGTTGCCGCTCAATCAATCGGTGAACCTGGTACTCAGTTAACCATGCGTAACTTCCATACTGGTGGGGTTGCCGGTAACGCCGATATTACCCAAGGGCTTCCCCGGGTTCAAGAAATCTTTGAAGCTAGAAACCCTAAAGGTAAAGCGGAAATCACTGAAGTTACTGGTACGGTTGAATCTATTGAAGAAAATCCAGCCGAAAGAACTAAAGAGGTTACCATTAAAGGTGAAGCCGATACTCGGACTTACACTGTTCCAATCGCTGCTCGAATGAGAGTTGCTGAAGGTGACTTTATTCACCGTGGTTCTGCATTGAATGAAGGTTCTGTTGATCCTAAGGAAATGCTTAAAGTTCGTGATGTTCTTTCTACTGAAAACTACCTATTGCATGAAGTACAAAAAGTTTACCGTATGCAAGGGGTGGAAGTTTCTGATAAGCACGTGGAAATTATGATTCGCCAAATGCTTCGGAAAGTTCGAATCATGGATTCTGGTGACACTGATGTTCTTCCAGGAACTTTAATGGATATTAATGACTTTAAAGAAAGCAATGCTGACACTGTTGTTTCTGGTGGTATTCCAGCCACAGCTCGTCCGGTATTACTTGGTATTACTAAGGCCGCACTTGAAACTAACAGTTTCTTGTCAGCCGCTTCATTCCAAGAAACTACACGGGTTCTTACTGATGCTGCAATTCGTGGCAAGAACGATCCGTTAGTTGGTTTGAAAGAAAATGTTATTATTGGTAAGTTGATTCCAGCCGGTACTGGTATGGGTGACTACCGTGGTATTAAGCCAGAAGAAGTTGGCGGTTCTGCCACTGACGGTGTCCTTTCAATTAGTGAATTGGAAGAACGCATGAAGGCTGAAGCTCAAGAAAATAACTAAGTTTGACTAAAACAGGATGCGATTAGCATCCTGTTTTTTTATGGAATCGTAAAGGTTAATAATTGAGCTGTGAAGTTGGTGGTAAGAGCATAGCCGCAGAATAAAAAGGGCACAAAGGCGATTCGATGATTAAAATAAAGCCGAGGAACTAGCAATAGGTAGACTAGAGATAATACGCAAGCAAGAAAGAGGACCCAAATGGTAAAGAGGGGACCGCTAGTTAACCAAATTAAAAATAAAATATCGATATCTCCACTACCAATAAAGGAACTCAAATGGTTAAGACTAGTTACTAGTAAATAGATAGGGAGTAATTTGAGGTAATTAAGTTGCCAAGGAAGGATCCATAGACAAAGCCCAAGCCAGACTCCCAGAGGCCAACTAGGAATAGTTTGAGTATGGCAATCCCAAATTGCTAAGTAGGCAAACAAAATTAAAATCAAAATTTGATAATTGGAAGTGATATTGGGAATAATCAAAGCAAATCCCACGCCTAAAAGTAACTCCGTTTGTAAAATTAAGGTGTTAATTTGAGCATGACAGTATCGGCAGCGACCATGCAGTATAAGAAAACTAACTATCGGAATAAGATCATACCAGGCTAATCGATGATGGCAATTGTCACAGTGAGAAGCGGGGAGTAGAATAGATTCATTACGCAAGTGTCGTTGGATTACTAAGTTAAAAAACGAGGCCCAACATGCCCCTAAAATAAAATTAATTGTCATATTTTCACCTCAATAGCAAGATACGAAAATGGTGGAAAAATCCTCTGAAGGATTGACATTTTTAACCAGCAATGATAAATTGATGAAGGTGCTTTTTGCGACAGGTTTCTGAAACGATCAGACATGCTGACTGTTCGATCAAAAAGTGTGTGTGCAGGTGCCGATTCTTTTTTACCCAAAAAAGAACCACCTGGATGTGTGGACTTACAATGGAAAAATGAAAGGAGAACTTTTAGATGCCTACAATTAATCAATTGGTCCGTAAAGGACGTAAATCAAGAACTACTAAATCAAATGCTCCTGCTTTGAACTACGGTTACAACAGTTACAAGAAAAAGTTAACTGACAACCCAGCTCCTCAAAAACGAGGCGTTGCTACCCGTGTTGGAACTATGACACCAAAGAAGCCTAACTCTGCTTTGCGGAAATACGCTCGTGTTCGTCTTTCTAACTTGATCGAAGTTACTGCTTATATCCCTGGTATCGGCCATAACTTACAAGAACATAGTGTTGTTTTGATCCGTGGGGGCCGTGTAAAGGATTTACCTGGGGTTCGTTATCACGTTATCCGTGGTGCTCTTGATACTGCCGGTGTTACTGATCGTCGTCAAAGTCGTTCTAAGTACGGTACAAAGAAGCCTAAGGACTAACATACAGCTTAATTTAAATATTTAAATATAGGAGGATGACGATATGCCTAGAAAAGGAAACGTCCAAAAACGGGAAGTACTTCCTGATCCAATTTACAACTCAAAAATGGTTACCCGCTTGATCAACCACTTAATGCTTGATGGTAAGCGTGGTACTGCTTCAACAATCTTATACGATGCTTTTGACCTTATCAAAGAAGAAACTGGTAACGATCCAGTTGAAGTATTTGATGAAGCAATGAAGAACGTTATGCCAGTTCTTGAAGTTAAAGCTCGCCGTGTTGGTGGTTCTAACTATCAAGTTCCGATCGAAGTTCGTCCAGATCGTCGATCAACTCTTGGTCTTCGTTGGATCGTTCAATACGCTCGTTCACGTGGTGAACACACTATGAACGAACGTCTTGCACGTGAAATTATGGATGCAGCCAACAACACTGGTGCAGCTGTTAAGAAACGCGAAGATACTCATAAAATGGCTGAAGCCAACCGAGCATTCGCTCACTACCGTTGGTAATATTTATTTTAAAGTCGGCCGTCTAGCCGACTTTATTTCTGATTTTAAATCGAGAGGAGTAACAATTTAATGGCTAACAAACGAGAATTTCCCCTAGAAAAAACTCGTAACATTGGTATCATGGCCCATATCGATGCCGGTAAAACTACTACCACTGAACGTATCTTGTACTATACTGGTAAGATTCACAAAATTGGTGAAACCCATGATGGTGCTTCACAAATGGACTGGATGGAACAAGAACAAGAACGTGGTATCACTATCCAATCAGCAGCTACCACTGCTCAATGGAAAGGTTACCGGGTTAACATCATCGATACCCCAGGTCACGTGGACTTCACTATGGAAGTTGAACGTTCATTGCGGGTTCTTGATGGTGCCGTAACCGTTCTTGATGCTCAAGCCGGTGTTGAACCACAAACCGAAACTGTTTGGCGTCAAGCTTCTGAATATAGTGTTCCTCGTATCGTCTTTGCTAACAAGATGGATAAGATGGGTGCTGACTTTGACTTCTCAGTTGATTCAATCGGCGAACGTTTGAACGCTAATGCTTTAGCAATTCAAATGCCTATCGGTGCCGAAGATGACTTCGAAGGGGTTATCGACTTGGTTGAAATGAAAGCCGATCTCTACGACGAAGACGAACTCGGAACTGAATGGGATACTGTTGATATTCCTGATGAATACAAAGAAGAAGCCCAAAAACGTCGTGATCAAATGATTGAAAAATTAGCTGATATCGATGAAGACATCATGGAAAAGTACTTGGAAGGTGAAGAAATTTCTGTTCCAGAAATTAAAGCAGCTATCCGTAAAGGTACTTTATCACTTGAATTATTCCCAGTACTTGCTGGTTCTGCCTTCAAGAACAAGGGTGTTCAAATGATGTTAGATGCCGTTGTTGACTACTTACCATCACCACTTGATGTTAAGCCATACAACGCTACTGACCCTGAAACTGGTGAAGAAGTTGAACTTAAAGCTGATGACAACGCACCATTTGCTTCCTTGGCATTTAAGATCATCACTGATCCATTCGTTGGTCGTTTGACATTTATCCGTGTTTACACTGGTACTTTGGAATCTGGTTCTTACGTACTTAACTCTACTAAGGACAAGCGTGAACGTATCGGTCGTTTGGTTCAAATGCATTCTAACCAACGTAACGAAATTCCTGAAGTATTCTCTGGTGATATTGCTGCTGCTATTGGTTTGAAGAACACTACTACTGGTGATTCTTTGACTGATCCAGATCATCCATTACACCTTGAATCAATGGAAATTCCTGATCCAGTTATCCAAGTTGCCGTTGAACCAAAATCAAAGGCTGACCGTGATAAGATGGATGTTGCTATTCAAAAGCTTGCTGAAGAAGATCCTTCATTTAGAGCTGAAACTAACCATGAAACTGGTGAAACTTTAATCGCCGGAATGGGTGAATTACAACTTGATATCATCATCGACCGGATGAAGCGTGAATTTAACGTTGAAGCCAACATCGGTGCTCCTCAAGTTTCATACCGTGAAGCATTTACTAAGAAGACTTCCGCACAAGGTAAGTTTGTTCGTCAGTCTGGTGGTAAAGGTCAATACGGTGACGTTTGGATTGAATTTGAACCAAACGAAGAAGGTAAAGGTTTCGAATTCGAAGATGCTATCGTTGGTGGGGTTGTTCCTCGTGAATACATCCCTTCAGTTGAACAAGGTTTGAAGGAAGCTATGGAAAACGGTGTTCTTGCCGGTTACCCAATGGTTGACTTGAAAGCTAAGTTATACGATGGTAGTTACCATGAAGTCGATTCTAGTGAAGCTGCCTTTAAAGTGGCTGCTTCAATGGCATTGAGAAATGCTGCTAAGACCGCTGATTCTGTTATCTTGGAACCAATTATGAAGGTTGATATCAGTGTTCCTGAAGAATACATGGGTGATATCATGGGCCAAGTTACCGCACGTCGTGGCCGTCTTGACGGTATGGAAGATCGTGCCGGTGCTAAGGTTATCCATTCATTCGTTCCATTGTCAGAAATGTTTGGTTACGCAACTACTCTTCGTTCTGCATCACAAGGCCGTGGTACTTTCACTATGACTTTTGATCACTACGAAGCAGTGCCTAAGAGCATTCAAAAAGAAATTATTGAAAAAAATGGCGGTAACGCTGGTTAATTCTTAATTTCAATTAAACTGAGTTAAGTTTTAGCTTGACTCTAACTTAAATAGGAGTTAAGGTCGTAGGACCTTAACTCCTATTTTTTTGTGTTAAAAAATAATTTAGGCAGATTGTAATTCTACTTTATATTACAATTTGAAGAAAAAACGAAAACTTGCGCGCTAGACCTTGCGTCCAGCCTGGATTTCATGTAGAATGATCTAGTACTTGTGTTTAAGGGGCAATTAGGCTCTAAATAAGTATGTATTAGCTTTGATGTGAAAGGTTGCGACACACCCGGATGCTTTGCCATGGGTGCGGCGGTAATTTTCACGGAGTTAGTCCTATTTTCAAAATAGACGAAGGAGGGAACACAATGGCAAAACAAAAAATTCGGATTCGGTTGAAGGCATACGAACATCGTATCTTAGACCAATCAGCAGACAAGATTGTTGCTACAGCACAACGGACTGGTGCTACTATTTCTGGCCCAATTCCATTGCCAACTGAACGTACAATCTATACTGTTTTAAGTTCACCACATAAATACAAGGATGCGCGTGAACAATTTGAAATTTTAACCCACAAGCGGTTAATTGATATTTTGAACCCAACGCCAAAGACTGTTGATTCATTAATGAAATTGGATCTTCCTAGTGGTGTGGATATCGAAATCAAACTATAAAAATACATTTATATCGGAGGTGTACTCATGACCAAAAAAGGAATCTTAGGAAAAAAGGTTGGTATGACGCAAGTCTTTACTGAAAACGGCGAATTAGTTCCAGTTACTGTTATCGAAGTAACTCCTAACGTTGTTATGCAAGTTAAGACTAACGAAACTGACGGTTACGAATCTGTTCAACTTGGCTTTGATGACAAGCGTGCAGTATTAAGTAACAAACCGGCAGATGGCCACGCAAAGAAAGCTAACACTAATCCTAAGCGCTTCATTAAAGAAATCAAAGATGTTGAGCTTAGCGATTACAATGCAGGTGACGAAGTTAAGGTTGACATCTTTGAACCAGGTGACGTTGTTGACGTAACTGGTACTACAAAGGGTCATGGTTACCAAGGTAACATCCATAAAGACGGCCAACGTCGTGGACCTGAAACTCATGGTTCTCGTTATCACCGTCGTCCAGGTTCACTTGGTGTTATTATTAACCGGGTTGTTCCAGGAATGAAATTACCAGGTCGAATGGGTAACAAGACTGTTACTATTCAAAACTTAGAAGTTGTTAGCACAGATGTTGAAAACAACGTAATCTTGATTAAAGGTAACGTTCCAGGCGCTAACAAATCATTTGTTACAATTAAAACTGCCGCTCGCGGCTCAAAGAAATAGAAAGGAGGAAATGATAAATGACTGATGTAGCATTATACAAACAAGATGGTAGTCAAAACGGCACTATTGCTTTGAATGACGAAATCTTTGGTATCGAACCAAACGAACACGTTGTTTTTGATACCATTTTGATGCAACGGGCATCAATGCGTCAAGGTACTCACGCCGTTAAGAACCGTTCTGCTGTTCGTGGTGGTGGTAAGAAGCCATGGCGTCAAAAGGGAACTGGCCGTGCTCGCCAAGGTTCTATTCGTTCCCCACAATGGCGTGGTGGTGGTGTCGTATTTGGTCCTACACCTCGTTCATACGCTTATCATTTACCTCGCAAGGTAACTAGACTTGCAATGAAGTCAGTTCTTTCCGCTAAGGTAGCTGATGACAAGCTTGTTATGATTGATTCTCTTGCCTTTGATGCACCAAAGACTAAAGAATTTGCTAACATGCTAAATGCTTTAAATGCTGATACAAAAACTTTGGTAGTCTTGGAAAACGACAACGATAACGCTATTCGTTCAGCTCGTAACCTTGAAAATGTTAAGGTTATCGACGCTAAAGAAGTTAACGTTTTAGATGTTGCTAACTACGACAAAGTCGTAATGACTAAGACTGCTCTTTCTCAAGTAGAGGAGGTGCTCGCATAATGGAATCACGTGATATTATTTTGCGCCCAGTAGTTACCGAAGAATCAACTTCTAAGATGGACGACAAGCGTTACACCTTTGACGTGGATTTACGAGCAACTAAAACTCAAGTTAAAAAAGCAATCGAAGACATCTTTGATGTTCAAGTTGTTAAAGTAAACATCATGAATGTTCGCGGTAAGTTAAAGCGCCAAGGTCGTTACTCTGGTTACACTAAGAAACGTCGTAAGGCAATCGTAACTTTATCTGCTGACTCAAATGAAATTCAATTATTCGGTCAAGAATAATTAAATAATATCTTTTATATAGGAGGGAAACATCGTGGCGATTAAAACATATAAGCCAACCAGCAACGGTCGACGTAATATGACAAGCCTTGACTACAGTGAAATCACTAAGTCAAAGCCTGAAAAATCATTGCTTGAATCAAAGAACAAGACTGCTGGTCGTAACAACTACGGTCATATGACTGTTCGTCATCGTGGCGGCGGTAACAAGAACTTGTACCGTGTCATCGATTTCAAGCGTAACAAAGATAACGTGCCTGCAACTGTTAAGGCAATCGAATACGATCCAAACCGGACTGCAAATATTGCATTGGTATATTATGAGGATGGTATTAAAGCTTACATTTTAGCTCCTAAGGGCTTAAAGGTTGGCGATAAGATCGAATCTGGTCCAGATGCTGATATTAAAGTTGGTAACGCATTACCACTTACTAACATTCCTGTTGGTTCAGTTATCCACAACATTGAATTGAAACCTGGTAAGGGTGGCCAATTGGCTCGTTCTGCTGGTGCTTCTGCTCAATTACTTGGTCGTGACGGTAAATATGCTTTGGTTCGTTTGACTTCTGGTGAAGTTCGGATGGTCCTTGCTGTTAACCGTGCCACAATCGGTGCAGTTGGTAACGAAGAACACGAATTAGTTAACGTTGGTAAAGCTGGTCGTAACCGTTACAAAGGTCAACGCCCACACGTTCGTGGTTCTGTAATGAACCCTAACGACCATCCACACGGTGGTGGTGAAGGTAAAGCTCCTGTCGGACGTCCATCACCATTATCACCATGGGGTAAGAAGACGGTTGGTAAGAAGACTCGTTCTAAGAGAGCTAAGTCTGATAAGTTTATCGTTCGTCGTCGTAAAGGCTCGAAGATGTAATTTAAACTAAGCAAAAAGATTTAGTAGAGGAGGTTTCAACATGGGTCGTAGTTTGAAAAAGGGACCTTTCGCCGATGAGTACTTACTCAAAAAGGTTGATGCCCAAAAAGATGTAGAAAAGAAAGCTGTCATCAAAACTTGGTCACGTCGTTCAACGATTTTCCCTAGTTTTATCGGCTACACATTCGCTGTTTATGATGGTCGGAAACACGTACCAGTTTACGTGCAAGAAGACATGGTAGGACACAAGTTGGGTGAATTTGTTCCAACTCGTACGTTCCACGGTCATGGTGGCGACGACAAAAAAACTCGTTAATAGCAAGGAGGATAACAATGGCTGAACAAATCACATCAGCAACGGCAACTGCCAAAACTGTTCGAATTGCAGCACGTAAGGTCCGCCTTGTGGTTGACCTAGTTAGAGGTAAAAGTGTTGCTGAAGCCTTAGCAATCTTGAAGTTCACCCCACGTGGTGCATCTCCAGTAGTTGCTAAAGTTCTTAACTCAGCAGTTGCAAATGCAGAAAACAACTTTGACTTAGATAGTCAAGATCTTTACATTAGTAAAGCAATCGTGAATGAAGGTCCTACTTTGAAGCGTTTCCGCCCAAGAGCTAAAGGATCTGCATCACCAATCAACAAAAGAACAAGTCACATCACTATCGTTGTGTCTGAAAAAAAGGAGGGATAAAGCGTGGCTAAGACAATCAATCCTAACGGTTTACGAGTAGGTATTATTCGTGACTGGCAAGCTAAGTGGTATGCTGAAAAAGATTACGCTAACTACTTGCGTGAAGATTTACAAATTCGTAAATACATCGAAAAGCGTCTTGCAAGTGCTTCAGTTTCAACTATTGAAATCGAACGTGCCGCAAACCGCGTTAACATTTCTATCCACACCGCTAAACCAGGTATGGTTATCGGTAAGGGTGGTTCTGAAGTTGAAAACCTACGTAAGGAACTTAACAACCTTACCGGTAAACGTGTTCACATCAACATCATCGAAATCAAGAAACCTGATTTAGATGCTAAATTAGTTGGTGAAAGCATTGCTCGTCAATTGGAAGGCCGTGTTGCATTCCGTCGGGCTATGCGTCAAGCTATTCAACGGACTATGCGTTCTGGTGCCCTTGGTATCCGTACTCAAGTTGCTGGTCGTTTGAATGGTGCCGACATGGCACGTGTTGAATCTTATTCAGAAGGAACTGTTCCATTGCATACTTTGCGTGCAGATATTGATTATGCATGGGAACAAGCATTTACTACTTACGGTGCCATTGGTGTTAAAACTTGGATCTACCGTGGTGAAATCCTTCCAGATAAGCCAAATAGTCAAAAAGCTGAAAAAGGAGGGGAATAAACATGTTAGTACCAAAGCGTGTTAAGTTCCGTCGTGAGCACCGTGGTCACATGCGTGGCGAAGCTAAAGGCGGTAAGACGGTAACATTCGGTGAATTCGGTTTACAATCCCTTGATTCACACTGGATCTCAAACCGTCAAATCGAAGCTGCTCGTATTGCGATGACCCGTCACATGAAGCGTGGTGGGAAAGTTTGGATTAAGATTTTCCCTCACAAGTCATATACTGAAAAAGGTGTCGGTGTCCGAATGGGTAATGGTAAAGGTACTCCAGCTGGATGGGTAGCTCCTGTAAAACGCCAAAAGGTAATGTTTGAAGTTGCCGGCGTTGATGAAGCAACTGCTCGTGAAGCTTTGCGCCTTGCCGCAATGAAACTTCCCGTTCGCACTAAGATCATAAAACGTGAGGAAGTAGGTGGCGAATCAAATGAAGGCTAAAGAAATTAATGAATTAACCACTGCTCAGATGCTTGAAAAAGAGAAAGATTACAAAGACGAATTGTTCAATCTTCGTTTCCAACTAGCCACTGGTCAATTGGAAAACACTGCTCGTCTTAAGCAAGTTCGTAAGAACATTGCTCGTATCAAGACAGCTCTTCGTCAACAAGAACTAAGCAAATAGAATACGATAGGAGGTATGATTAATGGCTGAAGAACGTAACCAGCGAAAGGTATATCAAGGACGCGTTGTTTCTGATAAGAACAACAAGACCATCACCGTCGTTGTTGAAACTTACAAAAACCATCCAACATATGGCAAGCGTGTTAAGTACTCAAAGAAGTACACCGCTCATGATGAAAACAACGAAGCAAAGGTTGGCGATATCGTTCGAATCATGGAAACTCGTCCTTTGTCTGCAACAAAGCGTTTCCGTTTGATCGATATTGTTGAAAAAGCAGTTATTATTTAATTTAAAATCATTTTTTATCGTATTCTGATTTAAAAAATGAAGGGAGGATAAACCTGTGATTCAACAAGAAAGTCGTTTAAAAGTTGCCGACAACTCAGGTGCAAAAGAAATTCTGACCATTAAGGTTTTAGGTGGCTCTACTAGAAGATATGCCGGTATCGGTGATGTGATTGTTGCTACTGTCAAACAAGCAACACCAGGTGGCGTTGTCAAAAAAGGTGACGTTGTCAAGGCAGTTGTTGTTCGGACTAAAGCTGCAACTCGTCGTAATGATGGTTCATATATTCGTTTTGATGAAAATGCTGCTGTTTTAATTCGTGATGACAAGAGCCCTCAAGGTACTCGTATTTTTGGCCCGGTTGCTCGTGAATTACGTGATAGCAATTTCATGAAAATTGTATCATTAGCCCCAGAAGTTCTCTAAACTACCAAAAATAAGGAGGTGCCCGTAATGTTTGTAAAAACTGGTGACAAAGTTCGTGTCATTGCCGGCAAGGACAAGGGTAAAGAAGGAACAGTAAAAAAGACTATTGCTTCTAAAGACCGCGTTATCGTTGAAGGCATTAATATGGTTAAGAAACATAACAAGGCTTCTCAATCCAATCCTCAAGGAGGAATTGTTGATACTGAAGCACCTATCCATGTTTCTAACGTAATGCTCATCGACCCATCAAACAACGAACCAACCCGTGTTGGTTTCCGCGTTGAAGATGGTAAAAAAATTCGTTTTTCAAAGAAGTCAGATAAGGCTATCGATTAAGAAAGGAGGACCACACTTAAATGTCAAGTCGTTTACAAGAAAAATTCAATGGCGAAATTACTCCACATATGATGGACAAATTTGGCTACAAGTCAATCATGCAAGCTCCTAAGCTTGATAAAATTGTTTTGAACATGGGTGTTGGTGACGCCGTTACCAACGCTAAAAACTTGGATGAAGCAGTTGCTGAATTAGCTTTAATCTCAGGTCAAAAACCTTTGGTTACTAAAGCTAAAAAGTCAATTGCCGGATTCAGATTACGTGAAGGAATGTCAATTGGTGCTAAGGTAACTCTTCGTGGTGACCGTATGTACGACTTCCTTGACAAGTTAATCAACATTTCTCTTCCTCGAGTTCGTGATTTCCACGGTGTTAACTCTCGTTCATTCGATGGTCGTGGTAACTACACTCTAGGTATTCGGGAACAATTGATTTTCCCTGAAATTGATTATGATAATGTTAACCGTGTTCGTGGTTTAGACATCGTTATCGTTACTACTGCCAATACCGATGAAGAAGCACATGAGTTGCTTGGTCAATTCGGTATGCCATTCACAAAGTAATCTAGGAGGTTTCACATTGGCTAAAAAATCATTAATTGTAAAAAGTGAACGTCCAGCTAAGTTTTCAACGCAAGCTTACACTCGTTGTGAACGCTGTGGACGGCCTCGTGCAGTCTACCAAAAATTCCATCTTTGCCGTATTTGCCTTCGTCAACTTGCTCATGAAGGTCAAATCCCTGGTATGAAGAAAGCTAGTTGGTAAAAATAAACATAAAAAGGAGGTTGTTCGCACATGTCTATGACTGATCCAATCGCAGACTTCTTGACTCGTATTCGTAACGCCAACATGGTTCGTCACGAAACTGTCGAAGTACCTGCTTCAAAAATCAAAGGCGATATTGCTGAAATTCTTAAGCGCGAAGGTTTCGTTCGCGATGTAGAATATATCGAAGACGATAAGCAAGGCATTATCCGCGTATTCCTTAAGTACGGTCAAGATAACCAACGTGTTATTACTGGTCTTAAGAGAATTTCAAAACCTGGTTTGCGTTCATACGTCAAAGCAGATGCTGTTCCTAAGGTTCTTAATGGTTTAGGAATTGCTATTATTTCAACTTCAAACGGAGTTATCACTGATAAAGAAGCTCGCGCTAAAAAAATCGGTGGCGAAGTATTAGCTTACGTTTGGTAAAAATTAAAAAGGAATTGGAGGTGAAATAAAAATGAGTCGTATTGGTTATAAAACAGTTGTTTTACCAGCTGGTGTAGAAGTAAAACAAGAAGGTAACGTGGTTACTGTTAAAGGTTCTAAAGGTACTTTAAGCCGTGAATTCTCTGACATGATTAAGATGAATATCGAAGGCAACGAAGTTAACTTTGAACCAGTAGGCAACTACAACAACAAAGTTCGTGCAATGCATGGTACTTCACGTGCCAACTTCAACAACATGGTTGAAGGGGTTACTGATGGTTTTAAGAAAACTCTTAAGCTTGTCGGTGTTGGTTACCGTGCTCAACTTAAAGGCAGCACTTTGACCCTTAACGTTGGTTACTCAAACCCAGTTGAAATGACTGTCCCAGAAGACTTGACTGTTGAAGTTCCTGACAACACTACTATCAATATCTCAGGTATTGATAAGCAACACGTTGGAGACTTTGCTGCTTCAGTTCGTGCCGTTCGTTCACCAGAACCTTACAAAGGTAAAGGTATTCGTTACGAAAATGAACACATTATTCGCAAAGAAGGTAAGACTGGTAAGTAATTTATCAGCCTAAATAAAATTTGAGGTGACTATTTTGATTTCAAAACCAGATAAGAACAAAAATCGGAAACGACGTCACAATCGTGTCCGCAATAAGATCTCTGGTACTGCAGAGCGCCCACGCTTGAATGTTTTTCGCTCTAACCAAAACATCTACGCTCAAGTAATTGATGACGTAGCGGGTGTAACGCTTGTTAGTGCCTCAACATTAGAAGAAGCTGTCAGTGGTACTAAGACTGAACAAGCTGCTAGTGTTGGTAAGTTAGTTGCAGAACGTGCAGCTGCTAAGAACATTAAAAATGTCGTATTTGATCGTGGTGGATACATTTATCATGGTCGTGTCCAAGCTCTCGCCGAAGCAGCTCGCGAGAACGGATTAGAATTTTAGAGAAGGAGGAATAACCGCACATGAAGAAGTTTATTGATCCCGATAAGTTAGAACTTGAAGACAACGTTGTCTCCATTAACCGGATCACTAAAGTTGTTAAGGGTGGACGTCGTCTTCGTTTCGCTGCTTTAGTCGTTGTCGGTGATAAGCACGGTCATGTTGGCTTTGGTACTGGTAAAGCTCAAGAAGTTCCCGAAGCTATTCGTAAAGCTATCGAAGCAGCTCGTAAGAACTTGATTGAAGTTCCAATCGTGGGTACTACCATTCCTCATGAAATCATTGGAACTTACGGTGGTGGCCGCATTATGCTTAAGCCTGCCGAAGAAGGTTCTGGGGTTGCAGCTGGTGGGGCTGTTCGTGCCGTTATGGAACTTGCTGGTATCGATGATGTTACTAGTAAGCGTCTTGGTTCAAACACTCCTGTCAACGTTATTCGCGCAACTTTTGCCGGTCTTGAAGGCTTGAAGAATGCTGAAGAAGTTTCAGCATTACGTGGCGTTTCAACCGCACACTTAGCTGAATAAGGAGGGAATTAAGATGGCTCAATTAAAAATTACTTTAAAACGTAGCGCAGCTCATCGCCTCCCTAAGCAACGTAAAATTGTTAAGGCACTTGGCTTGGGCCGCATCAACAGCTCAGTTGTTAAACCTGACAACGAAGCTATCCGTGGAGCACTTTTCCACATTGCACACTTAATTGAAGTTGAAGAAGTTAAAGATTAATTAACAAGGAGGTGCCAATTTTCATGAAGTTAAATGAACTACAAGCTGCAGAAGGTTCACGGTCATCACGCATGCGTAAAGGTCGCGGACGTTCAGCTGGTAAAGGTAAAACTGCTGGCCGTGGCCAAAAAGGTCAAAAGGCTCGTGGCAAGACTCGTTTAGGCTTTGAAGGTGGGCAAATGCCTTTGTATCGTCGAATTCCTAAACGTGGTTTTAACAACATCAACCGCAAGGAATATGCAGTTGTTAACGTTTCTAGATTAGAAGCATTTGACAACGGCGCTGAAGTTACTCCAGAATCATTGATCGCTGCTGGTATCGTTAAGAACGTTAAGAGCGGTATCAAGATTCTTGGTGAAGGCGAACTTTCAAAGAAGTTAACCGTTAAGGCTAACAAATTCTCAAAATCTGCACAATCTGCAATTGAAAACGCTGGCGGTTCAATCGAGGTGATTTAATGCTTTCGACCCTGAAAGATGCTTTTAAAGTCAAAGATATTAGAAATAAGATCCTCTTTACGCTGATGGTTCTTGTGATCTTTCGACTTGGGGCATATATTACGGTTCCAGGTATTAACGCAAAGGCACTCCAGTCAGTGGCATCATCTGGGTTGGTTAGCATTTTGAACACCTTTAGTGGTGGCGGGCTAACTAACTATTCCATCTTTGCCATGGGGGTGTCACCATATATTACCGCGCAAATCATTGTGCAACTTCTCCAAATGGATATTGTTCCACGTTTTGTGGAATGGGGGAAACAAGGGGAAGTTGGTCGAAGAAAATTAAATCAAGTCACTCGTTATCTAACGGTGGTATTAGCATTCTTCCAATCAATTGGGATTACTGCTGGATTTAATACTTTGAGTAGTTTGAATTTAGTTTCTCATCCATCGGCAACTACTTACATTACTATCGGTATGATTCTTACCGGTGGTTCAATGTTAACTACCTGGATGGGGGACATGATTACTGATCGAGGAATCGGAAATGGGATTTCAATGATCATCTTTGCCGGGATCATTGCTCGAATTCCGGTTGGCCTTCAACAACTATACCAACAATATTTTGTTGGAGTAGCCACAGAAGACCTCTGGAAACCAATTTTGTTCGCAATTGCTTTGGCAATTGTTATCTTGATCATTGTTACTTGGGTAACTTGGGTACAACAAGCTGAACGACGGGTACCAATTCAATATACTCGTCGAGTAGCCGGAGCTCCTGACAGCAGTTATCTTCCATTGAAGGTTAACGTTGCCGGAGTTATCCCAGTTATCTTCGCTAGCTCATTTATTTCAACTCCACAAACGATTTTAATGGCTTTTGCTAATAACCATTCTGAAGATACTTGGTATCAAGTATTAAATAATGTGTTTAACATGCAAACGCCAGTTGGCGCAACGCTTTACACTTTATTAATCATTATGTTTACCTATTTCTATGCATTTGTTCAAGTTAACCCAGAAAAGTTATCTGAAAACTTGCAAAAGCAAGGCAGTTATATTCCTGGTGTTTGGCCTGGACACGAAACTCAATCATATATCTCTCGTTTGTTAATGAGATTAAGTACCGTTGGTTCTCTATTCTTAGGAATTGTGGCCTTAATTCCATTAATTGCTTCAAACGTTTGGCACTTGAGCGAGTCAATCGGATTAGGTGGGACTAGTTTACTTATTGTTGTTGGGGTTGCTATCGAAACCATCCGGCAAATTCGTGGATTGATGATGAAACGACAATACGTTGGATTTATCCAAGATTCACGGCCGACTGAATAATAGTTAATCTCAAAATACAGGAGGAAAACGAAATGGCATTAAATTTAATTTTAATGGGTCTCCCTGGTGCAGGAAAAGGGACACAAGCCCAATACATTGTGGATGAATATCATATTCCTCATATTTCAACCGGGGATATGTTTAGAGAAGCAATGGCAAACGAAACTGAAATGGGATTAAAAGCTAAAGAATTCATTGATAAGGGCGATTTAGTTCCTGACGATGTCACTGTTGGGATCGTTAAAGAACGACTAAGTCAACCTGATACTGAACCTGGCTTTTTACTAGATGGATTCCCACGGACTTTGGCTCAAGCTGATGCATTAGCAGAAATGACTGATGTATTGAACAAGCCATTGAGCGCGGTTATCAACATTGATGTAGATCCTAAAGTTTTGACGGATCGTCTTACCGGACGATTCATCTGTAAGACATGTGGCGCAACTTATCATAAGTTGTACCATATGCCAAAGGTTCCTGGCACTTGTGATGTTTGTGGTGGTCATGAGTTTTACCAACGTGATGACGACAAGCCAGAAGCTGTTAAGAATCGGTTAGACGTCAATATCAAGATGAACACTCCGTTAGTTTCCTACTATGATGAACGTAACTTACTTCACACCGTCAATGGGGATCAAGAAATTGATGCCGTTTGGCAAGATGTCGATGCTATTTTACGGTCACTATAGCCCTTCATCATTTTGAAACTACAGGATTGATATGCTAGAATAACTGTGATAGACTACTCGTTAGCTATTGTGACGTTTTCTAGAATCAATCTAACTTAGTTAGTTGGAGGTGGATAATAATGGCTAAGGATAATGTTATTGAAGTTGAAGGTAAGGTACTTGAAACCTTACCTAACGCCATGTTCCGAGTTGAACTCGAAAATGGACATGAAATTTTAGCACACGTTTCAGGTAAAATTAGAATGCATTACATTCGAATCTTACCAGGTGACAAAGTTACCGTTGAAATGTCTCCTTATGACCTAAGTAAAGGTCGGATTACTTATCGGTTTAAGTAATTAGTCTTCATCATTTTTTGAGGAGGGTTTAAAAATGAAAGTAAGACCATCTGTAAAACCAATGTGCGAACATTGTAAAGTTATCAAACGTAAGGGTCGAGTAATGATTATTTGCTCAGCAAACCCTAAACACAAACAACGTCAAGGTAAATAAACGTAACTAGGAGGTGTATGTTAAATGGCTCGTATTGCCGGAATCGATTTACCTCGTGATAAACGAATTGTTATTGCATTAACTTATATCTACGGGATTGGTAACACTACTGCCCAAAAGATTCTCACACAAGCTGACGTTTCTGAAGATGTTCGTGTTCGGGACTTAACTCCTGATCAAGAAGACAAGATTCGTGCAGTTGTTGACAACTACAAAGTCGAAGGTGATCTTCGTCGTGAAGTAAGCATGAACATCAAGCGTCTTCAAGAAATTGGCTCATACCGTGGTATGCGTCACCGTCGTGGCTTGCCAGTTCGTGGTCAACACACTAAGAACAACGCTCGTACTCGTAAGGGTAAAGCAGTTGCCATCGCAGGCAAGAAGAAATAAATAAAGGAGGTTAACTGTTCCCATGGTAAAGAGAAAAACAAATCGTAAGCGCCGGGTAAAGAAGAACATCGAATCAGGTGTTGCTCATATCCACTCAACGTTTAACAACACGTTGGTTATGATTACCGATGTGCAAGGAAACGCTATTTCTTGGTCATCAGCTGGTGCCCTTGGATTCCGTGGTAGCCGTAAGTCAACACCTTTTGCTGCCCAAATGGCTGCTGAAGCTGCTGCTAAAGCATCAATGGAACACGGTATGAAGACTGTTGAAGTTGCGGTTAAAGGTCCTGGTTCAGGTCGTGAAGCTGCTATTCGTGCACTTCAAGCAACTGGTTTGGAAGTCACTGCAATTCGTGACGTTACTCCAGTTCCTCATAATGGATCTCGTCCTCCAAAGCGTCGTCGGGTTTAATACTGGAAGAAGTGTGCCATTGTTATCCTTCCGATATGATTTATATATAAACTCGCACGTTTTGAAAGGGGTTAATGATAAGAATGATTGAATTTGAAAAGCCTAACATTCATAAAGTTGAAGAAACCAGTAATTTTGGAGAAGTAATTGTTGAACCGCTAGAACGAGGCTATGGAACTACGTTGGGAAACTCCTTACGTAGAACCTTGTTGTCTTCACTTCCAGGTGCTGCTATTACCAGTATTCAAATTGATGGCGTCCTTCATGAATTTTCAACAATCAAAGGGGTTGTTGAAGATGTGACTCAAATCATTTTGAATGTTAAGAAAATTTCTTTGAAATTAGATGGACCTGATGAAGAAGAAGAAAATTTGGAAATTGATGTAATCGGCCCTACCGAAGTTACTGCTGCTGACATTGTTGGTGGAAGTGATGTTACTATCTTAAATCCAGATTTGCACATTGCTACCGTTGCTGACGGTGCTAGCTTCCATATGAACTTAACTGCTAACAAGGGTCGAGGTTATGTTTCCGCAATGGAAAACAAGAAGCGTAGCATTGATATGCCTATCGGGGTTCTTCCTGTCGATTCCATTTACACCCCAATTGAACGTGTTAACTATCAAGTTGAAAGTACACGAGTTGGTCAAAGAGATGATTTTGACAAGCTGACACTTGATGTTTGGAGCAACGGCTCTATTACAGCTAGTGAAGCAATTAGTCTGGCCGCCAAAATTCTCACTGAACACCTTGAAATGTTTGTTAATCTCACTGACGAAGCTAAAAACGCTGAAATCATGGTTGAGAAGGAAGAAACACACAAGGAAAAAATGCTTGAAATGACTATCGAAGAACTCGATCTTTCTGTCCGGTCATATAACTGTTTGAAACGAGCAGGAATTAACACCGTTCAAGAATTAACTGATCGTTCCGAAGCTGATATGATGAAGGTTCGTAACTTGGGCCGTAAGTCACTTGAAGAAGTTAAGGAAAAATTAGCGGGTCTTGGTTTGTCACTTCGCAAAGAAGACTAAAGGATAAGGAGGAGATTCATTCATGAGTTACCGGAAATTACAACGGACCAGTGAACATCGTAAAGCTTTGCTTCGTAACCTTACTACTGACTTGATCGTTAACGGTCAAATCGTAACTACTGAAGCTAAAGCCAAAGAAGTTCGCTCAACTGCTGATAAGATGATTTCACTTGGCAAGCGCGGGGATCTTCATGCTCGTCGCCAAGCTGCTGCATTTTTACGTGACGTAGTTGCCGACGTTAACGAAGACGGCGATAACGTAACTGTAACTACTGCATTGCAAAAGGTATTCGGAGATCTTGCAACTAAGTATGCTGACCGTAACGGTGGGTACACTCGAATTTACAAGACTATGCCTCGTCGCGGGGACGGTGCCCAAATGGTCATCTTACAATTAGTTGACTAGTTTTAAATAATTAAACAATTTGTTTTCACGAGAATCACTCGGGTTTTCGGTATAGAACGCTATGATGGTGGCTTTGTCCTAGTCTAGTTTGAATGTGAGATGAATTTCTCATGCGCCGTTAACCTGTCAGTGATTTTTTTGTACATAAAAAAGGTTAAGGAAGAGCAGCAATGACAAATATCGTAACGGTTAGTCACCTTTCATTTGAATATCCAGATGAACACGTTGTGTTCAACGACCTATCCCTTAACGTTAAACAGGGAGAATGGCTCGCTATTATTGGTCAAAATGGTAGCGGTAAAAGTACGTTGGCCAAATTAATGGACGGCTTATTGGAACCCGCAGGCGGTCAGATCATGGTTTCGGGGTTACCCGTTGACGAAGAGCATCTTGGAGCTGTTCGCAACCAAATTGGAATGGTATTTCAAAATCCAGATAACCAATTTGTGGGGGCGACTGTTGAAGAAGATGTAGCCTTTGGATTGGAAAATCGCCAAGTTTCTAGAGAGCAAATGGGACCAATCATTGAAGATAGTCTTAAGGCGGTTAACATGCTGGATTTTCGGGAACGAATTCCGGCTAATTTGTCTGGAGGCCAAAAACAACGGGTGGCGATTGCTGGAATTATTGCTGTGCGTCCACAAATTTTAATCTTAGATGAAGCTACTAGCATGTTAGATCCTCGAGGGCGAAAAGAAATTATTTCCTTAATCCAAACCCTTAAACAACAGGAGGATTTAACGGTTATTTCCATTACACATGATATTAATGAAGCCGCAGTGGCTGATCGAATCATGTTACTTAATAACGGTCAATTAGTATTGGAAGATACGCCGGATAAGGTATTAAATAATCCGGAACTACTTAAAAATGATGGACTAGATGTACCATTTGCCAGTCAATTGGCTGAACAACTCCGAAAAGCGGGAGTGAGCTTACCTGATCAGTATTTAAACGATGAGGAGGTGATCAAATGGCTGGTCAAATTAAATTCCAAAATGTAAATTATGTCTACCATGAGGACTCTCCTGATGCGCACCAAGCACTTAAGGATATTAATTTAACGTTAACGGAAGGGAGCTTTACCGCAATTATCGGTCATACCGGAAGTGGTAAATCTACTCTCATTCAACACATTAATGCGTTAATCAAACCTACAAGTGGTGAAGTCAGCGTGGGTGATTATGTAATTACTCATAAGACCACTAATAAAAATCTGCGTCCGCTGCGTCAAAAAGTAGGCATGGTATTTCAGTTTCCAGAAAAACAGATTTTTGAAGAAACGGTTATCAAAGATATTATGTTTGGTCCACTTAATTATGGAGCAACGGAGGCGGAAGCCAAGCAAGCAGCTTTAAATGCAATGGATTTGGTGGGGTTACCTCAACAATATCAAGATCAATCACCAATTGATCTGTCAGGTGGGCAAATGCGGCGGGTGGCAATTGCAGGAGTATTAGCAATGAATCCTTCCATTCTAATTTTGGACGAACCCACCGCGGGCTTAGATCCTCGGGGCCATGCTGATATTATGGCTCTGGTAGCTCGGCTACATGATGAAATGGGGATTACCATCATTTTGGTCACCCATCAAATGGATGACGTTGTGCAATACGCTGAACAGGTAGTGGTAATGAGTCATGGCGAAATTACTAAACAGGGTAGTCCACAAGATATTTTTGCAGATCTTAAATGGGTCCGTCAGATGCAATTAACTTTACCTACCAGTGCAGAATTTGCAGAACAATTAAAGTTAGCTGGCTTTCCATTACCCAGCCGACCGTTGACTTTAACTGATTTAACTAATGCGATTTTAACGGAATTGGGGGCTAATCATGGATAATTTTATTTTTGGCCGGTATTTGCCTGGACACTCAATTATTCACCAAATGAGTCCGCAATCAAAATTGTTGTTGTGCTTTTATTTTGTTGCCATTATCTTTTTAGCCAATAACGTGGCTTCTTATGCAGTTTTAGCGGTACTAATTATAGCTGCGATCATTTTATCCGGAATCTCAATTGGTTTCTTTATACGAGGAATTAGGCCATTAATTTGGTTAATTATTTTTACCGTGTTACTACAAGTCTTCTTTAGTAGCGGTGGCAAAGTCCTCTGGCACTGGGGACCTTTTTCGGTAAGTGATCTGAGTTTGATTAATGGTGGCTATATCTTTGTAAGGTTTCTATTGATCATCATGATCTCAACGGTCTTGACGTTAACGACCGCACCGTTGGCCATTGCTGATGGGGTTCAAACTATTTTGCGACCTTTAAAGAAGCTGCATTTTCCGGTAGATACTTTGGCTTTGATGCTGTCGATTGCCTTACGGTTTGTGCCGACGTTGATGGATGAAATGATCACTATTATGAATGCTCAGCGGTCTCGGGGTGTTGACTTTGGCTCAGGGAGCCTGAAACATCGGATTAAGGTGGCGGTACCATTATTAATCCCGCTATTCACAGGTGCGATTAACCATGCTGAAGAGTTATCCACTGCAATGGAAGCACGGGGCTTTACTGACAGCGAATCGCGTACTAAGTACCGCGTATATAATTGGCAGTTAAGTGATACAATTGCCTGGCTGATTTTTATCGCCGTCGGCATTATTGTTTTCTTGGTTAGAAAGTAGGGAATAATTATTAGATACAAAATTACAATGGCGTATGATGGTACTAATTTTAGTGGCTTTCAACGCCAGCCCCATGAACGAACGATCGAAGGGGTATTAACTAAGGTTGTCAACAAAATGGCTAAAGATCCCCAACCAGCAATTGAAGTCTTTGGCTCAGGAAGAACCGATGCGGGAGTTCACGCGTTAGCTCAAACGGCGCACTTCGATTTTCCGATTGACATACCAGCAGAAAATATGTTTAAGGCATTAAACAGTATGATTCCACTAGACATGCAGATTAAAAAAGCAGAAATTGTGGAACCTGATTTTCACGCCCGTTATGATGTTTCTGGTAAACGCTATTTGTACCGCCTTGATTTAGGACAGTTTAAAAATCCGTTTAAACGAAACTATACTGGTCACTGGAAATACCCAGTAGACATGGAGTTATTAAATCAAGCGTTAGAACAATTAGTCGGCGAGCATGATTTTTCTAGCTTTGTAGCTTCTGGTTCATCAGCCAAAAGTAATGTCCGGACAATTTATGAAGCTACTGCGCACATGGATGAAGCCAATCAAGAACTGCAAATTGAATTTTACGGTAATGGCTTCTTATATAACATGGTCCGCATACTTGTAGGCGTAGCAGTGGAAATTGGTTCTGGCTTTAGACCGGTGGCAGACGTTCAACGATTATTTGAAGTTAAGGATCGAAATGAAGCTCGACGAACGATGCCTGCTAGTGGATTATACTTAAAACGAGTTTATTATGAGGGTGATGATCCTCAACATCCGGTAAAATTGCCGAAATATCAACGTTGATTTTGAGGAAATAAATTGACTTTTGCATTATTAATTTGTATTATTGTAGTTGGTATTGTTTGCCCCACTGATAAGCCCCGGAACCTTATTTTGGTGTCAAACAAACACAGAACATGGAGGAAACAAACGTGCGTACAACATATATGGCAAAACCAGGTGAAGTAGAACGTAAATGGTACGTTATCGATGCAACTGATGTTCCTATGGGACGTTTATCAACAGTTGTCGCTTCAATCTTAAGAGGAAAAAACAAACCAACATTCACTCCCAACGTGGATACTGGTGATAACGTTATCGTTATTAATGCTAGCAAGGTAGCCTTGACTGGTCGAAAGGCTAAGAACAAGATTTACTACCGTCACAGTAAATTTATCGGTGGCTTGAAGCAACGGACTGCCGGTGATTTCCGTGATAAGAACCCTGAAAAGTTGATCGAAACTTCAGTTAAAGGCATGCTTCCTCACGGAACGTTAGGTCGCAAAATTGGTTTGAAGTTGCATGTTTATGCAGGTCCTGACTACGAACAACAAGCACAAAAACCAGAAGTTTTGGACATTACTAACTTAATTTAAGGAGGAAACAGCATTGGCTCAAGTACAATATCGCGGCACTGGCCGTCGTAAAGATTCAGTTGCTCGGGTACGTTTAGTTCCCGGTACTGGTAAAATTGTTATGAATGACAAGGCAATCGAAGAATACATTCCATTTGCCAACTTACGTGAAGTTGTTATGCAACCATTCAACGTTACTGAAACTCTTGGCAACTATGATGCCTTGGTTAACGTTAACGGTGGTGGTTTCTCTGGTCAAGCCGGAGCAACTCGTCATGGTATCGCCCGGGCACTTCTTGAAGTTGACCCAGACTTCCGTGGCCCATTAAAGCGTGCAGGTTTACTTACTCGTGACCCTCGTATGAAGGAACGTAAGAAGCCAGGTCTTAAGAAAGCTCGTAAAGCTTCACAATTCTCAAAGCGTTAAGATTTATCTTTTCGGTTTGTACAAACACTCGCCATTTGGTGGGTGTTTTTTTGTGACTTCATTAATGAATGAGCCAATCAGTTGACACTTAGTTGCTTTCCCAATTACCATGAGTTTAATCTGAATTCGAATAATGGGAGGAACTGTTTATGATTACTGCACAAAACGTATTTATTGGTTTCGGCAAAGCGGCGAAAACATTAGCCGGGGCGTTAGCGAATCGTGGTGAATCTGTGATTATGATTGAGGCATCGGATAAAATGTACGGTGGGACTTGTATTAACGTGGCTTGCATCCCTACCAAAACCCTATTAACCAGTTCTCAAAATAATCGGTTGGGCGATGCTCAGGAAAATTATCGGAGTGCCATCGTAAATAAAAACGATGTGACCGGTACTTTGCGGAGCAGTAACCTTCATAAGTTAAGTGACAAAGCAACCGTGACCGTGTTAAATGGCTGGGCAGAGTTTGAAGCGCCTAAGCAACTTAAAGTTACATATCAAAATGGTAAGGTTGATCAAATTAGTGGCGAGCGAATTTTTATTAATACCGGGAGTACCCCGATTATTCCTGAAATTTCGGGGTTAGCAACTAGTCCATTTATGCAAACAAGTGAAACCTTGATGGATCAACGCAGACTTCCTAAGCACCTTGCTATTGTTGGCGGTGGCTACATTGGATTAGAATTTGCCTCCATCTACGCTAATTTTGGCTCTCAAGTGACAATTATTGATGCGGGTAAACAATTTATGGCACGGGATGAACGAGAACTAGCAATGGCTGTTCAACGTGACATGGCTGCTAAGGGAGTTGAGTTTGAATTAAATGCCCAAGTCACCCAGGTAATTAATCAAGTAGGAGAAGCCAAAATTGAGTTTAATCAAGACGGCCAACAGCGCACGATAACTGCTGATACCATTTTAGTGGCTACTGGGAGAAAAGCTAATATTGCTAAACTTGGTTTAGATAAGGCGGGGATTGCCACTAATCAGCGGGGCATCATTGTGGATGACCACTTGCGAACTAATGTGGATAACATTTGGGCAATGGGGGACGTCCGGGGTGGCGCACAATTTACTTACATTTCCTTAGACGATTACCGAATTGTGTTGGATCAACTAGTAGGAGATGGCAAACGAACCTTAGCAGAGCAAGAATTAGTTCCCCACGTAGTCTTCTTAAACACTCCGGTGGCAACGATTGGCTTAAATGAAGAACAGGCTAAGAACCAACAAATCGCATACCAAGTTGGTAAACTAGCTACTACCGCTGTGCCAAAAGCGCACGTATTAGGTAATACAACCGGGTACTTAAAAGTGTTAGTGGACCCAGCTAACCATGAGATCTTGGGAGCTACGTTATACTGCATTGAAGCCCAAGAATTAATCAACATGATTTCTTTAGCTATGCACCAACATTTACCATATGAGGTTTTACGAGACCAAATTTATTCTCATCCTACAATGACTGAAGCCTTTAACGACTTGTTTGGGACAATCAAATAATAAAAAACCTGCTGAGACTAGTAATAACTAGCTTTGGCAGGTTTTTATTTTTTCATAATTAGTTTAATGGCTTCCGTCACTTTTGCTTCTTGAGCGATTGCATCTATTTCCGGGTTTTCAAAGCAACTTTTTAAATTTTCGGCGACAATTAACCCCATAATGTGGTCAACGCTAGAACGAACGGCACTTAATTGGGTAACAATCGCGGTACAATCCTTTTCTTCAGAGATCATTTTTTGGATTCCGCGAAGTTGACCTTCCGTGCGTTTTAAACGATTTAAGACGGTTTTATCACAAGTTGGCATTACTCGACAACTCCATTCCAGGCCAGCATGCCTCCGGTAACGTTAGTAACTTGATAACCTTGTTGGGTTAAAAACGTAGCGGCGTTAGCTGAGCGGGCTCCGGAACGACAGATTAAGTAATAAGGGGTGGCCGTATCTAATTGCTGGTAGTCGGATAACAATTGACTAAGCGGTAAATTTAGTGCACCAGGAACGTGTCCTTCATCGAATTCGTAGTCCTCTCTAACATCGATGAGTTTAAGGTTACTAGCTTGCATTTTGATGGCTAATTCATTAGTGGTGATGTTGTCAAACATGGTTTGCTCCTTAACGTATAAATTTATTTAATTAATATACCCAGAGAGGTATATTAAACGCTTAAATGCCTATTTGTCAATGATGCTAAAAAAGATGGTTATCATAATTACTAATTAAATAAAGCTCTAATTAACCATATACCACAAATGGTATGTTCTGAAGCTTGTCGATAATGTTGCATTTGCAATAAAAAATCGGTATAATAAAATTTAAGCTTAAGTAGGAGAGAAACAATGGTAGAAATTTTGCGATCATTAGGTAATATTGCAAGAGCTTTGGATTCAATTAGTAACATTGAATTTAAACCGTATGAATTAACCAAAGGCCAATACCTTTATTTAGTTCGAGTTTGTGAGCAACCGGGAATTATTTCAGAAGAGTTATCCACAATGCTGAAGGTTGATCGATCAACTGTGGCCCGCGCAATTAAAAAATTGGAATCAAACGGATTGGTTGAACGAAGAAGTAGTGGAACTAACAAGAAAAATAAACATATTTTTGCGACCGAACGGGGGCTGTCCATTTACCCGATTATTAAAGCAGAAAATGATTATTCTAACCAAGTGGCATTAATGGGATTAAGTCAAGCCGAGAAAGAGCAATTAGCGAGATTGTTAAATCAAGTGGAAGAAAACGTTAATGGAGACTGGGAATTGGTTAAAAAAGGCGGTATTAGGGGGTATTTAAAACAAGATGCAGATCATGATTGAAGCGGTGCACCCAACAGAATTGACACAACTGGTGACGCTAAGTCGAAAAACTTTTGCGGCTACATTTGAGACGGAGAATAACCGGGATGATATTGCTAGGTACCTGGATGAGCAACTTACCGAAACCAAACTAAAACAAGAACTAGCAAATCCTAATTCAGAATTTTATTTTGCTAAGGTGAACGAAAAAGTAGTAGGTTATTTAAAGCTTAACGTAGCAACGGCTCAAACCGAACGAGATTACCCGATGGCATTAGAAATTCAACGAATTTACGTGCTAAATACTTATCAAAAAATAGGTATCGGAAAGCAACTAATGGCCTGGGCAGTACAAAGAGCAACTCAGTTGAACAAGCCACTAATTTGGTTAGGGGTTTGGGAGCATAATTTATCAGCACAACGTTTTTACGCTCAAGCAGGGTTTATTCGAACTACTGAATATATTTTTACCATTGGCAATAGTAAGCAAACGGATTGGATTATGACGAAAACATTGGAGGACAAATAATGAAAACTGTAGTTGTAGAACCAGAATTTTGGGAATTATTTCCAGAGGGGCAAATCAATTTATTAGAACTACGGGGAATTGACAATCATCCCGTTGACTCGGTGACGGAATTTAACAAATTACTGCAAAATGCGGAAAAAGACGCACAGCAATTTATTACTGCCGATGTGTTTAGCGAAAACGAAGTGGTAGCTCAGTGGCGTCAGGCCCTTAGAAAATTTAAAACTAAAAAAGGAGCCCGCTCCTCAATTGAAGCGCTGTTGAAACGAATTAGCCAAGGACACCAATTTACCAGTATTAACCCGCTAGTGGATTTTTATAACAGTGTTTCGATGAAATACGCTGTTCCAACCGGTGGTGAAGATATTGATCAAATCAAGGGCGCTATGCATTTAGGACTGGCTCAAGGTGGAGAAAGCTTTTGGCCATTAGGCGCAGAAGAAGATGCTCCGGCGCTACCAGGCGAAATGATTTACTACGATGATGAAGGAGCGATTTGTCGTAGTTTGAACTGGAGAGAGGCTAAACGTACTATGTTGACTGAACAAACTCAAAATGCGATTTTGGTGATGGAATCGGTTAATGAACAACAGGCTCAACGAGCAACTGCGGCGATGAATGAATTAGAACAATTAACTACTAAGTATTTTGGAGTAGACGCTACTCAATTAACTTTGAATAAGCCGGAAGAGAATTAAACTTCGGGATTTTTTATCCAAGAATAATTTTAGAAATGGTATAATAACCCCATTAAACTATCGAGGGGTATGGGAGTCATGAAGAAAAATAATGCATATCGGCTTAATATGCTCGCTATGTTTATAGCTATTATTATCTTGCAAACATCGGTGCCAATTTTAGGATTAATTCCGATTGGACCGTTGTCGATTACTATTATTCCAGTAACGGTTGCGCTGGCCGCAATTTTGTTAGGAACCGTTGACGGAGCGATTATTGGGGGCGTCTGGGGGGTTATCACCTTTGTCAGAGCTTTTGTGTGGCCCACCAGCCCTTTAGCTACGATTGTCTTTGTTAACCCGGTAGTCTCTGTTTTACCACGAATTATGGTAGGGGTAGTGGCCGGAGTTGTTTACCAACAGCTAAAAGGTAGATTCAAAAAAACGGGAATTGCTATTTCAGTGGCCGCAATTTGTGGTTCATTAACAAATACTATTTTGGTATTAGGCTTGATTTACTTATTCTATAAGGGAAACGCTCCACAGTTATATCAAGTTAACGTAAAGGCATTGTTACCTTATTTGCTAGGGGTTATTGGGACCAACGGAGTGCCAGAAGCTATTTTTAGCGGAATTGTAACTCCACTAATTGGTCAGCCGTTATTAAAAGTTATCAACAAGCACAAATAAAAAAGGTTCTTAATTAATCCGTGATTAATTAAGAGCCTTTTTAGTTGCTATTTAGAATCTTCTTCGTCTTCTTCTGGTTCTGGATCTGGTTGAGGAGCGGCTTTGATCATTTTGAGTTGCTTATTGTTGATAACTACTTTATTGTGGTATTTATCAATAATTTCTGGATCACTAGATTCAAAGGTAATTAGAAAAGAGTTATTGTAACCTTTGTCGATAAAACCGGTAAAGTCACTACCTTCAAGTTTGAAGCCAACTTCGTCGCCAACGTGGAACTTAGCTTGATCGGCTGACATTTCAGTGCTTTTTGCCATTTAATTCATCTCCGTATTTTAAAGTATCAGTGGTTAAGTTACTCGAAAAAGAACTGTTTGTCAAACAATTTCTTTATCAAATATTAATTGTCATCTGCTCAAATTCCGGATAGAATAGTTGTAAACTGTGGAAAGATTGGGGTAGGCGTGACCAAAAAACGGACAAGACGACGAACTAAACGGAAACGAGGATCAGTGGTACCAGTCCTGATTGTCTTTATCATGGGCATTTTATGCTTAGCAAGTGTACGGTTATTTACGACATCTTTTGAACAGCCCAAAGCTACAACGGTGGAGGATCCAACAAAATTGGCACATACTAAATTTATTAAGCAGATTGCGCCAACGGCTCAGGAAATGCAAACCACGTACCATGTACTACCTAGTATTACGATTGCTCAAGCTATTTTAGAGTCTGACTGGGGAACCAGCGGATTAGCCAGTCGCTACTACAATTTATTTGGGGTCAAAGCAAATGATAACAACAGTGTGACTTTGAGTACCCAGGAATTTGTTGGTGGCAGTTACCAAACGGTGAAGGCTCAGTTTCAAGTTTATAGTAGTTGGCGAGAGTCAATTATTGATCATGATCGCCTGTTGGCGGAGGGTACTAAGTGGAATGCTAATCAGTATGCTGATGTGATTGCAGCCACTAACTATATTGACGGGGCTAAGGCCTTGCAACAAGATGGGTATGCAACGGATCCGGCATATACCCAAAAATTAATTTCCATAATTCAAAAATATCATTTATATCAATACGATTAGAGAGGAATTGTAGGATGAAACTATTAGAAGATAAAATTAAGACAGACGGAACGGTATTAGGAGAAGACGTATTAAAGGTGGATAACTTTTTAAATCACCAAGTAGATCCGAAACTAATGGACGCTATGGGGGCTGAATTTGCGCGTTTATTTGCAGATGCAGGTATTACCAAAGTGTTAACCGTTGAATCATCCGGAATTGCTCCTGCTTTAATGGCAGCTTTACACTTAAACGTGCCAATGATTTTTGCTCGAAAGCACAAGAGCTTAACCCTAACCGATAACTTATACACTGCCCGGGTTTACTCATACACTAAGCAAGTTAATAACGATATTAGTATTGATAAACGTTTTTTAAACGAAGATGATACGGTTTTGATTATCGATGATTTTTTGGCTAACGGACAAGCAGTTCAAGGATTACTAGAGATTGCTAAAGTAGCTAATGTTAAAGTTGGCGGAATCGGTATCGTAATTGAAAAGAGCTTCCAAAAAGGTCGCAAGATGATCGAAGATACTGGTATTCGAGTAGAATCATTGGCTCGGATTGCTGCTTTTGAAAACGGAGAAGTTAAATTCGTTTCAGAATCATAAAAAATAACAAAGTTTGCCGGTAAAGGGGTTAAAAAGTTTGTCAAATTGGCATAATAACTTTAACATTAGAGATAACATTAAATGAAAGTAGTGAAGACGGTGGCTGACGAACGGATATTGTATCCTGGTGCAACAATTGGGGTTATTGGGGATGACCAAAGTAGTGCTTCTTTAATAGTAATGGCACAGCGAATGGGCTTTAAAGTAGCTATGTATAGTTTAGATGAGACGAACGAAGCTATGCAGTTAGCGGATTATAAATATTTAGGTCCGTTAACGGATCAAAAAGCACTGCAACAGTTTGCAGAACGCTGTGACGTAATCACTTATAATAGCGAAGAAATTGATCCCGAAATTGTACGTTTTTTGTCACGTTACACTTCTTTGCCTCAACGTGATCACTTGCTAGAAATTATGCAAGATCGGTTAATTGAACGGAGTTTTTTTGATTCTTTAAACATTAATATGGCTCCCTACACCACGGTAGTTAATTTAGAAGATGTTTACCAGGGAATTAATTCGATTGGTTATCCGGCAATTTTAAAGCCTATCCAGCGAGGGTTACTAAGTGGTAGGCAGTTATTTATCAAATCAGCTAAAGATATTGTGGATGCTTCTGGATTATTAGATGCTGGAACTTACGTGTTAGAATCGTTTATTGAGCATCAACGTGATTATGCGGTGGTAGTGACTAGGGATGGTTTGGGAAATCGAGCTATCTTTCCGACCGTTGAATTAATTTATAAAGACGGTCAGGTTACAACAGCTTTTACGCCTCCTGAAATTGATCCTTTGGTGGATCAAGAGATTAAGCGAATTGCTAACGAAATTGCGTTTAATTTAGACTACGTGGGAACGTTTGAGATTACCTTTTTCTTATCAGAAAATGGAACAATTTACGTTAACAAAGTGGCACCTAATTTGAGCCAAGCCGGATTGATTTTCGAGTATGCAGCTAATACCGATCAGTTCACTGAACACTTAAAGGCCATTTCAGGCTTGCCATTGACTAATGTATTGCCAAGTTTACCTACGGTGATGCAAACTGTTCGGCGCCGTGATTTTGAACGAATCCAAACTCAATGGGTGATTAAAAATGACTGGCATTTTAGTTTTTACCAAGATGCCAGCTCAGATCTGGATACCATTGTAGGAATTATTTTGATTCCAACCGAATCAGTTAGCCAAACTCTAAAGCAAATTGAAAGCACTAGTATCTGGGACGACATAGATTTTAATAGCAAATATCAAAGCGTGGGATAAGTCGGGAAAACCGACTTTTTTTATTGAATGCAAACGCCTAATGAAGGCTAATTTTTGGTATAATTGACAAGATATTAAGTGAAAGGAAGACAATTAAGTGGCGACAGAGGATTTAACAGCAAAACTCAATAAAGAACAAAAAGATGCGGTCATTTCGACCCAGGGACCAGTGCTAATTATGGCAGGGGCTGGAAGTGGCAAGACGAGGGTTTTAACCCATAGAATTGCTTATTTGATCGAACATGATCACGTTAACCCCTGGAACATTTTAGCGATCACTTTCACTAACAAAGCAGCCCGCGAAATGCGAGAACGGGTAGATAACTTACTCGGCGGAAACGGATCCGATGTTTGGGTATCAACTTTTCACTCTTTGTGTATGCAAATTCTCAGAAGAAATATCGATCAAATTGGTTATAATCGTGCTTTTACTATTGCTGATACCAGCGAGCAACGGACGTTGGTAAAACGGATCTTAACTGATATGAATTTGGATATTAAGAAGTATGATCCTCGTTCTATTTTAGGGGCTATTTCTAATGCTAAAAATGATCTATTAACTCCCGCACAATATAAGCAGGAATTCACTAGTCCGTTTGAATCGATTGTGGGTGACGTTTACGACCGATATCAAGCAGAATTAAAACGCAATCAAGCGCTGGACTTCGATGACTTAATCATGATGACAATTCAGCTATTCAATAGCTCTAAAGAAACTCTTGAATTTTATCAAAATAAATTCCGTTACATTCACGTTGATGAATATCAGGATACTAACGAAGCTCAATATAAGTTAGTTAATATGTTGGCCGCTAAATACCGTAATATTTGTGTGGTTGGGGATGCTGACCAGAGTATTTATGGTTGGCGAGGGGCCAACATGGAAAACATCATGAACTTTGAAAAAGATTATCCTGATGCTCACGTAACGATGCTGGAACAAAATTATCGTTCCACTAAAACCATTTTGGATGCAGCTAACGCGGTGATTGCTAATAACGATAATCGTAAAGATAAAAACTTATGGACCCAAAACGATAACGGTGAACAAATTTCTTATTATCGGGGACAAACCGAAAATGATGAAGCCCGCTTCATTGTGGCTAACATTCAAAAGGAAGTTCAAAAACCTCATCGTAATTATGGGAGTGTAGCAATCCTGTACCGGACTAATGCGCAATCTCGGGTGATGGAAGAAACTTTACTTAAATCTAATATTCCTTATACCATGGTTGGTGGGCATAAGTTCTACGATCGAAAGGAAATTAGGGATGTTTTGGCTTACTTAACCTTAGTGGCTAATCCTAGCGATTCCATGAGTTTTGAACGGGTAATTAACGAACCAAAACGCGGAGTTGGACAAACTAGCGTGGAAAAATTACGGTTGTTTGCTAATGATCATCAGTGGAGCTTATTAGAAGCAGCGCAAAACGTGGACTTGGCAAACGGTTTGTCTACTAGGGCTAAAAACGCAATTGAACAATTTGCGGGCGTAATCAAGCAAGCCAGTGTTAAAGCTGCCAACATGGACATTACTGAAATTACCGAAAACCTATTAGAAAATAGCGGATACGTGAAAGCTCTACAAGCTTCTAAGACTTTGGAAGCTCAATCTAGAATTGAAAACATTGAAGAATTCATTTCGGTAACTCAAAAGTATGATCAAGAACACCAGGACGGATCCGGTGTGGATAACTTAATAGACTTCTTAAGTGATTTGGCGTTGGTATCTGATCAAGATGACGTACAAGAAGAAACCAGTCAAGTAACCTTAATGACCTTACATGCAGCTAAAGGGCTAGAATTTCCAGTTGTTTTCATCATGGGAATGGAAGAGGGCTTGTTCCCACTATCTCGTGCTAATCAAAATGAATCTGAAATGCAAGAAGAACGCAGATTAGCTTATGTAGGAATTACCCGAGCCAAAGAAAAGTTGTACATCACCAATGCGTTTTCTCGGATGCTATATGGTCGACGCCAAAGTAATCCAGAATCACGATTTGTGAATGAAATCACCCCAGAATTATTACATCCTGAAAATCAGGGCCGAACAGAAAGTACGGGTCCAAGAACACCATTTGACCGAAGAACGGACCAAGCGGTGGCTTCAATCTACAAACGACCTAGTCAAACTGTAGAAAAGCCTAAAGAAACGGGTGCAAATAAGAAACAATGGCAAATTGGTGATAAAGTAAGTCATAAAGCTTGGGGAACTGGAACGGTTGTGAAAGTTTCTGGTCAAGGCGAAGATATGGAATTAGATATTGCCTTTGAGCAACAAGGGATCAAGCGTTTATTAGCAGCCTTTGCCCCAATTGTTAAACAAGAGTAGGAGGAATCCTTCGTGGCGGAACAAGAAATCAATCAATTAACGCCAGACCAAGCCGCAGAACAAGCGGCAGATTTGAGAACTAAATTAAAAAATTGGGCGACTGAATACTATACGTATGATGCGCCTAGTGTAGAAGATAGTGTTTATGATCAAGCATACGAACAATTAGTTGCATTAGAGACGGCTTTTCCCCAAATTGTAACGGCTGATTCTCCTACTCAAGAAGTGGGAGATACTACGTTACCAGAGTTTACTAAGGTGCCGCATGATGTGCCAATGTTATCTCTAGGCGACGTTTTTTCAGTAGCAGAGTTACGGAATTTTACCCATCGATTAGTAGAGCAGGGGGTTAAACCAGAATTTAACTGTGAACTAAAAATTGATGGATTAGCAATTTCTCTGCGCTATGAAAACGGTAAGTTAGTGCAGGGTTCTACGCGGGGAAATGGTCAGATTGGCGAAGACATCACCGCTAATCTAAAGACAATCAAGTCTATTCCGCATCAACTTAATAAGCCAGTTACAGTGGAAGTTAGGGGCGAATGTTATATGCCCAAAGAATCATTTGTCAAACTTAACCAGCAGCGTCAAACAGATGGGTTAGCACCGTTTGCTAATCCTAGAAATGCTGCAGCTGGTAGTTTACGGCAACTAGATTCTAAGGTAACTAGCAGTCGGAACCTAAGTAGTTTTATGTATAATGTGGCCGATTACGATGATTTAGAAGCTAACACTCAAAGTGAATTATTGGCAGAATTAAAGGCCTTAGGCTTTAATATTAACGAAAACTACCAAGTTGCTGCTAACTTTGCTGAGATTAATGAATATGTGGATAAATATCAAGTGCAACGAGATGACTTACCCTACGGTATTGACGGCATTGTGATTAAGGTCAACGATTTAGCTAGTCAACTACAGTTAGGTAATACGGTTAAGGTGCCGCGGTGGGCAATTGCGTATAAATTTCCTCCAGAAGAGGCAGAAACGGTAGTTCGAGATATTGAATGGACAGTGGGGAGAACCGGAGTAGTTACCCCTACGGCCGTTATGGATCCGGTTATCTTGGCTGGTACCACTGTCGCTAGAGCTTCACTACACAATCCAGATTACCTTACTGAAAAAGATATTCGAATTGGAGATACCGTTAAACTGCATAAGGCTGGTGATATCATTCCAGAAATTTCCACCTATATTGCTGCTAAACGACCAAAAACGGCTGTCAGATATGTTATTCCGACTACCTGCCCATCATGTGATTCTGAGCTAGTACATTTGGATGAGGAAGTAGCTTTACGCTGCATTAATCCTAAATGTCCAGCTCAACTAACTGAAGGATTAGCTCACTTTGCTTCTCGAAATGCAATGAATATCGATGGACTGGGTCCCAAAATTATTCAACAATTATTTGCTAAGCAACTAGTAAGTGACGTTGCCGGGTTATACACATTAACTTTTGAACAGCTGGTAACTTTGGATAAGTTTGGGGAAAAATCTGCTAATAATTTACTTAATGCGATTGAAAATAGTCGAGATAACTCCTTAGAACGTCTCCTGTTTGGATTAGGCATTCGGCACGTGGGAGCTAAAGCTGCCCGGTTAATTGCTCAACGGTTTGGGAATATGGCCGCCATTATGGCAGCTAGTGCTGAAGAAATTGCCGAAATTAACAGCGTTGGTTTAGTAATCGGGGACAGTATCGCTACTTACTTTGCCACTCCAGAAGCAATTGAATTAATTAATTCTTTGCAACAGGTAGGAGTAAATATGGAATACCATGGAGTGCAAGAAGCAGATTTAGCAGCTTCAGATTCGTTTTTTAACGGTAAACGGGTAGTTTTAACCGGTAAATTAGAAACTTTTAGTCGGGCAACTGCTACTGAATGGCTACAAAATCATGGGGCTAAAGTTAGTAGTTCGGTTTCTAAAAATACGGATCTGTTAGTGGTGGGGGCTGACCCAGGATCGAAATATACTAAGGCACAGGAATTAGGAATCGAAATTTGGAATGAATCTCGATTTGATGAGGTGATGAACAGTGAAGAATAATAAAAGACCGCGGTTAAAAAAGATGGCTGTGGGACTTTCCATGCTATTAACCGCCATGGTTTTAACTGCTTGTGGTAGCGTAGATAACTTGTCTGGTGGTAATACTTCTAATAACAGTAGTAATAAAAGTGGTACTCAGCTAACCGGTCAGGCCAACAGTAGTGACTACCAAGGAGTTATTAAAAATGGTCGTTATCAAACTAGTAAATCCAGAGGGGTTAGCGTCTCACAAGAATCTAACCAGTTCAACATTAAGGGCTTTGAAAGCGAATTGCTAAATATCTCTAAAAAAGAGTTTTCAACCAAAAAGTACATTTTCCAAGAAGGACAATATTTATCTACTAATACCGTTACTAATTGGTTGGGTAGAAAGTCTAAGAGCAACCCAACTGGCTTAAACCCTAAAAATAATGGTTCCACTAGCCCCACTAGGCGTAATCCATTATATTTGTCTCAAATTAACGAACAAGATTTCTTGGTTCAAGATGGCAAAAAGCTTAAAACTGCTGGAATTACGATTGGATTAGCAATGAATTCAGTGGATTACTACAAGAAGACTAAGTATGGGGCTACATTTGAAACTGATATTAGTAAGTCTCAAATGAAGGCGGAAGGCAAAAAAATTGCTAATAAAGTACTAGCTCGGTTACGTAAAAAGAGTGCCCTTAAAAATGTACCAATTGTAATTGCTATGTATCGTCAAGCTTCAGATGATAGCTTAGTTGGTGGAAGTTTCTATGCTTATTCTGTTAATGCTAGTGGTGCTACAAAGGTTTCTAATTGGACTAAGGTGAACCAAAAGAGTTATGTTTTCCCAATCCAATCTGGCCAATCTTCTCCTAACAGTAATGATGAAAGTTCATTTGAAAACTTTAAGAGTGAGGTACAAAACTTCTTCCCTAATTTAAGTGGGGTAACTGCCCAAGCTCAATACACCGATGGTTCTTTGAGTGGGATGAATGTTAATATTAATACTCAATTCTACAGTCAGACTGAAATCATTAGTTTTACCCAATATCTACAAACGGCAGCTCAAAAATATTTACCTGCCAATGCGCCAATTGATATTACCGTGCAGTCAACTGAAGGAATTCAAAGTTTCTTAAGTCGTAAAGCCAACGAAAAGAAATTTAGTTTCCACGTGTTTAATAGCTATTAGGCCGTCCCACTAGTAACGTTAGTGTGATAGAATATTTTTGGTTTATTTTTTACCGGATGAAAAGAGGAATTTACATGAGTGCTAGAATTTCAGAAGAGCAAGTTCAACACGTTGCTGGGTTAGCCAAACTCGAAATTAGTGATGAACAATTGCCATATTTCACAGAACAACTGGACCAAATTATGGGTCTATTTGAAACCTTAAGTGAAGTTGATACTACTGGGGTTAAACCTACTAGTAGTGTGACTGATCAGTTAAACGTAATGCGTGAAGACATTGCGGATAACTGGAATCAAAAAGAAGAGCTGTTAGCCAATGCCCCAGAAACTATGGATGGCTACATCAAGGTTCCTACGATTTTAGATGAAAGTGAGGATAACTAATAATGAACTATTTTGATGAATCACTTACATCAATTCACCAAAAATTAGTGGCTAAAGAAATGTCAGCCACTGAATTAGCTAAACAAACGATTGCTAACATGAAGGAAACCGATAAAGACGTTCAAGCCTTCATTACCATTAATGAAGACGAAGCCATATCTGCGGCTGAAAAAATTGACGCAGCTGGGGTGGACGAACAAAATATTTTGAGTGGAATTCCAGTTGGGATCAAGGATAACTTGGTTACTAAAGGAGTTAAAACCACTGCTGCTTCTAAAATGTTAGGTAATTTCAAACCTATTTACACCGCTACAGCAGTTCAAAAATTGACTGATGCTGGTATGGTAATGGTTGGTAAGACCAACATGGATGAATTTGCCATGGGTGGTTCCACCGAAAACTCTGCTTTTAAAACCACTAAAAACCCTTGGGACTACACCAAAGTTCCTGGTGGTTCTTCTGGTGGATCTGCAGCAGCAGTTGCTTCTGGACAAGTGCTAGGAGCATTGGGTTCTGATACTGGTGGTTCCATTCGCCAACCAGCTTCCTTTAATGGAATCGTAGGGATGAAACCTACTTATGGTCGAGTATCTCGTTGGGGCTTAATTGCATTTGGCTCTAGTTTTGATCAAATTGGTCCGTTCACTAAGACCGTTGCCGACAATGCTGCGATGTTAACTGCTATTGCTGGTCAAGATCAACATGATTTGACTAGTTCCGATAAGGCTGTGCCTAACTTTGCTGAAAAATTAGATGCCGGGGTAGCCGGAATGACAATCGGGTTACCAACTGAATATCTAGGCGAAGGGGTTGACGATTCAGTTAAGCAATTAATTTTAGCTGCCGCTAAAACCTATGAACAATTGGGTGCTAAGGTAGTGGAAGTTTCCTTACCTCATACTCGTTATGGAGTTGCTGCTTACTATATCTTGTCATCTTCAGAAGCTTCATCCAACTTACAACGGTTCGATGGAATTCGTTATGGCTTTAGAGCGGATAACACTAAAAACCTGGAAGACATCTATGTGCAAACTAGAAGTCAAGGATTTGGTGACGAAGTAAAACGGCGGATCATGTTGGGAACTTACTCATTATCAGCCGGCTTCTACGATGCCTACTTTAAGAAGGCCGCTCAAGTACGGACATTAATGATCAACGACTATACCGAAGTATTTAAGAATGTTGATTTGATTTTGGCACCAACTGCGCCAACTACTGCTTACGCCTTAGGCGCTGAAGTTAATGACCCAATGACAATGTACATGAATGATGCCATGACGATTCCAGTTAACATGGCCGGCTTACCAGGGCTAAGTATGCCAGTTGGGTTTGCCGATGGCATGCCAGTCGGAATGCAGTTAATTGGACGGCCATTTGATGAAGTGACCGTTTACCAAGCTGCCAATGCTTTTGAAAAAGCAACTGATTTTCATAAACAAAACCCACAGTTAGGAGGGCAAAATTAATGAACTTTGAAACTACCATTGGACTTGAAGTCCACGTTGAATTAAAGACTAATTCTAAAATTTTTAGCCCTTCACCAGTAGAATTTGGTGATGATCCCAATGCTAATACCAACGTAATTGATTGGGGTTACCCTGGGGTCTTACCAACTACTAATAAGGGAGTAGTGGAATCTGGAATTAAGGCCGCCTTGGCTTTACACGCTGAGATTGAACCTAATCCGCATTTTGACCGGAAAAACTACTTCTATCCTGATAACCCGAAAGCTTACCAAATTACTCAATCTGAGACACCACTGGCTCATGATGGTTGGGTGGAAATCACGGTTGATGGTAATACTAAAAAAATCGGGATTGCAGAAATGCATATTGAAGAAGATGCCGGGAAGAACACCCATTCTACCGGTTATTCCCTAGTTGATTTAAACCGGCAAGGGACACCATTGGTCGAAATTGTTTCTAAGCCAGACATTGCTTCTCCTGATGAAGCCTATGCTTATTTGGAAGAATTACGCCAACAAATTCAATTTACTGGCGTTTCTGACGTTAAGATGGAAGAAGGTTCAATGCGGGTGGACGTTAACATTTCTGTTCGTCCAATTGGCCAAACAGAATACGGGGTTAAGACTGAGTTAAAGAACTTGAACTCCTTTAACTACGTTAAGCGTGGCTTGGCCTTTGAAGAAAAGCGCCAACAACAAGTCTTAATGTCAGGTGGCGTTGTTAGACCTGAAACTCGTCGTTTTGACGAAGCCACTGGTGAAACGATTTTGATGCGGGTTAAGGAAGGCGCTGACGATTACCGTTACTTCCCTGAACCAGATCTACCAGCCTTAACGATTTCTGATGACTGGGTTAACGACTTGCAAGCAAACTTGCCAGAAGCTCCTGGTAAACGGCGAGCTCGTTACGTTAACGAACTGGGAATCACCGATTATGATGCAATGGTGCTTACCCAAACCAAAGAAATGTCTGATTTTTACGATCAAATGATTAACCTAGGCGCTGATCCTAAGTTAGCCGCTAACTACTTGCAAGGGGATGTTAACGCCTACTTGAACGACAATCAGGTGGATCTAAATGATACTAAGATCACGCCAGCTAACTTGGCAGGAATGATTACCCTAATTACTGACGGAACCATCTCTTCTAAGATGGCTAAAAAAGTCTTTAAGGCCGTTACTAATGGTGAAGAACCTAAGGCTTATGTTGAAGCTAATGGCATGGTTCAATTATCAGATCCAGCCCAATTACAACCAATTATTGATGAAGTATTGGCTGCTAATCCACAGTCAATTGAAGACTTCCATAATGGTAAAGATCGAGCCATCGGCTTTTTAGTTGGTCAAATCATGAAACAAACTCATGGTAAGGCCAACCCAACCGTGGTCAATAAATTATTGATTGCATCAATGAATAAATAAATGGATAGGAAAGTTTAGCTTATGCAAAAAAGGGCACGTGTTATTTATAATCCCACGGCGGGACGCGAATTAATGAAACAAAAAATGATTGATATTTTGGGAATTTTTGAAGAGGCGGGGTACGAAACTAGTGCTTTTGCAACGACGCCAGAAAAAAATTCTGCTAAAAATGAAGCTGAGCGTGCAGCCAAAGCCGGATTTGATTTGGTCGTGGCGGCTGGCGGTGACGGAACTATTAACGAAGTGGTTAATGGAATTGCGCCGCTAAAGTATCGGCCCAAAATGGCAATTATTCCAGCGGGAACGACCAATGACTATGCCCGTGCCCTGCATATTCCTAGAGAAGATCCAGTTGAAGCAGCTAAGATTGTGTTAAAAGGCCAGACCGTTAGAATGGATATTGGTCAGGCTAATGAAAATTACTTTATTAATATTGCTGCGGGTGGTAAAATTGCTGAGTTAACCTATGAAGTGCCATCCAACTTAAAAACCCTTTTCGGCTACTTAGCATACTTAGTTAAAGGAGCTGAATTATTACCACGGGTTCGACCAGTAGAAGTGGATATTAAGTATGATGGTGGAGAATACAAGGGCAAAGCGTCCATGTTTTTCTTAGCGTTAACCAATTCGGTTGGGGGCTTAGAACAAATCGTTCCTGATGCGGAACTAGATGATGGTAAATTTACAATGATTATTGTAAAAACTGCTAATCTAGTGGAAATGTTGCATTTACTTTCTAAGGTTTTAAACGGCGGTAAACACGTAGATGATCCACGGATCATTTACAAGAAGACCCGCAAAGTAAAAGTTTTACCAATTAACGATCAGATTCAAGTCAATTTAGATGGTGAGTATGGTGGAGATGCCCCAATGACCTTTATTGATCATAAACGGCATATTGAAATGTTTGCTAACACGGATAAAATTCCTAATCACGCCATTGGTGAAACCCAAGAAGAAAAGGAAGCGGAAGCTAAATTTTTAAAGGGAATTGACCAGATTCCTGATCAAACAGAGTAACTCAAAATTGCGTTTGCGTGATGCAGCGCAATTTTTATTTAAGGATTTGAAGTTAAGGATAGATAATGAAAAAACAAATACCTGTAGTAAAAAACACTGATTATGATGTAACGATTGAAGACCTTAGTTACCAAGGTTTAGGCGTTGCTAAAATTGATAATTTCCCTATTTTTATCGAAAACGCTTTGCCTGGCGAAGAAGTTAAAATCAAGGTAATCAAGACCAAAAGTAGTTTTGCTTTTGGAAAAGTGGTGGCTTTTAAAACGACTAGTCCTAATCGAGTGGAGTTAGTGGATAAAGCTTATACTCAAACTGGAATTGCTACTTTACAACATTTAGCTTACCCAGCTCAATTAGAGTTTAAGCAGCACCAAGTAGCGATGGATTTTCATAAGTTAGGTCTTGACGTAGAAGTAGAACCTACCTTAGGGATGGACGATCCTACTCATTACCGTAATAAAGCTCAAGTTCCTGTTCGGCTGATTAATGGTCGTCTAGAAACTGGTTTTTACCGGAAACATTCTCACGATTTAGTGCCGATTGAAGATTTTTATATCCAAGATAAGGAAATCGATAAGGCTATCATCGTGGTCCGGGACTTACTCCGAACTTTCCACGTGGCACCTTATGATGAAGTTCACCATAAAGGGGTAGTTAGAAATATTATGGTGAGAAGGGGTTATTATTCTCACCAAATGATGATTGTCTTAGTAACTAGAGCGAAAAAGATTCCGCACGCAGAAGAAATTGTGGCCGGGATTTTAGCTAAGTTACCTGAGGTTAAGAGCGTTATTCAAAACGTCAACAGTGCAAAGACAAATGCGTTAATGGGACCTGTCAACAACGTGTTGGCAGGAGCTGATGTCATTACTGACACCCTATTAGGATTAAACTTCGCTATCTCTGCAACTTCGTTCTACCAAGTTAATCCAGTCCAAACTGAAAAGTTATACCAATTGGCCATTGATAAGGCGGAGTTGAAAAAGGACGACGTAGTAGTTGATGCTTATTGTGGGATTGGAACGATTTCACTAGCGGTGGCCCAACACGTTAAAAAAGTGTACGGGGTCGAAATTGTTGACCAAGCGGTAGAAGATGCTAAGCATAACGCGAAGTTAAACAATATCCGCAACGTTGATTTTGTAGCTGCTAAGGCTGAAGAACAGATGGCTAAGTGGCAATCAGATGGCTTGAAACCAGATGTTGTATTCGTGGATCCACCCCGGAAGGGCCTTGACAGCACGTTGATTGATAGTGTTGCCGAAATGAACCCTAAAAAAGTGGTTTACGTTTCTTGCAACCCAGCTACTTTGGCGCGTGACGTGCAATTGTTTGCTGAAAAAGGCTATCAAGTGAACCAACCAATCCAACCAGTAGATCAATTTCCACAAACGATTCACGTGGAAAGTGTAACGGTGTTGGAACGAACAACTGATTAATTAATCATTAGAGATGATAAAACATTCCTAGGTAACTAGGGGTGTTTTTTTAACCGCTCTTTTTAGCAATTTTTATGATCCAATGGTACAATAAACTCGTAACATCTTAAGTATTAGCTCAGATTAGTTTAGTGATGGAGGTTATGAAGATGCAATATAAAGAAACTAAAGAAACATTAAATCAATTAGTCGCCGATCTATCCCAACTAGCTATGGTGGTGCACCAGACTCACTGGTACATGCGGGGAACTAATTTCTTGAAGCTACATCCGTTAATGGATGATTGGATGGCTGACTTAAATGACCAGTTAGATGAAATTTCTGAACGTTTAATTACACTTGATGGGTCTCCTTACTCCACGTTAACCGAAATGGCAGAGCATACCAAAATTGCTGATGAACCAGGAGATTGGCAGAAAACTATCCCGGAACGTTTAACAATCTTGGCTAAAGATTACCGTTACTTAGCCGGAGTATACCAACACGGTATCGAAGTTAGTGAAGTAGAAAAAGACTACTGCACCCAAGATATTTTCATTGGCTTTAAAACCGCAACCGAAAAACGATTGTGGATGATTCAGGCTGAATTAGATCAAGCTCCGGAAATTGATAAATAAAATAGTAACCGCCTTAGTCCAATTTAGGATTAGGGCGGTTTTTAATGAGCAAACAAAAAGATCTGAACAAAATTTCTAAAGAAAACGTTTACAAATGTGCAGAAATCAGGTATGCTTATTTTGTAAAAATGAAAGGGGATACACATTATGAAACTAACAACTGCAGAACTCGCTAAATATTTGGATCACACTAATTTAAAACCAGATGCTACTGAAGAAGAAATTATCCAAACCTGTCGTGAAGCCTTAGAATATAACACTGCTTCCGTTTGTGTTAACTCATACTGGATGCCACTAGTAACCAAAGAATTAGAAGGCTCAACTGTTAACCCAATTACCGTTGTTGGCTTCCCTCTAGGTGCTACTAACACTGCTACTAAAGTTTACGAAGCCAATACTTCTATCGATGAAGGGGCCGAAGAAATAGACATGGTAATCAATATCGGCGAATTGTTGGCTGGTCATGACGAAAATGTAACCGCTGACATCAAAGCCGTAGCCGAAGCAGTTCATGCCAAGGGTAAATTACTAAAAGTAATTTTGGAAACTTCATACTTGAATGAAGACCAAGTGGTTCGGGCATGTAAAGCATCTGAAGCTGCGGGAGCAGACTACGTTAAAACTTCTACTGGTTTTAGTTCAGAAGGCGCTACCTTGGCTAACGTTAGCTTAATGAGGACTACTGTTGGTGATCGTTTGGGAGTTAAGGCTTCTGGTGGAATTCACTCACGTAAAGAAGCTATTGACATGATTGAAGCTGGCGCAAGTCGTTTAGGCGTTAGTGCCACTGTCAAAATTTTAGCTGAATAATAATTAACTAACTGTTACGGGAGGCAACTATGAGTGAACAAAAGTATAAACGTATTTTTGGAATTGTATTAGATTCAGTGGGAACTGGTGAAGCTCCTGATGCCGCTAATTATGGTGATGAAGGTTCTGATACCTTAGGTCACGTGGGGGAAGCTTATAAGGGTAAGTTAGAAATTCCTAACCTACAAAAACTAGGCTTAGTTAACCTACGTGACAAGGAAATCATGGGAGTGGCAGCAGTTGAACAGCCACTAGGTTATTACGGCAAAATGAAAGAAATTTCTGCCGGTAAGGATAGCATGGACGGTCATTGGGAAATGATGGGGTTACCAGTAATGAAGCCATTAAGTACTTTTCCTAATGGTTTTCCAGACTCGATTGTTAAGCAGTTAGAAGACTTTTCTGGCCGCAAAGTGATTGGTAATCGTCCTGAATCTGGTACTAAGATTATCGCTGAATTAGGCGAACAACAAATGCAAACTGGTGATCTAATTGTTTATACTTCTGGTGACTCAGTTCTTCAAATTGCCGCTCACGAAGATATTATTCCGTTAGAAGAACTTTATCGAATTTGTGAGTTTGCCCGTTCGATTGTTAACGGTCCGGAATATACTGTTGGTCGAGTAATTGCCCGCCCATACGTAGGACCAGATAAAGATCATTTTGTCAGAACTGCTAACCGTCATGATTTTACGTTGAAACCAACTGGTAAAACCGATTTGGACTACTTAGTTGAAAATGGTGTTCATACCGTAGGAATCGGGAAAATTAATGACATTTTCTCTGGTCAAGGAATTGAAGAAGGTTACCATAACGAAAGCAATATGGATGGAATGGATCATTTAGACCATGTAATGGCAGAAGACTTTACTGGTTTTTGCTTCATGAACTTGGTTGATTTTGATGCTATGTATGGCCACCGTAGAAATCCAATTGGTTTTGGCCAAGCCTTAATGGACTTTGACCAACGGTTAGCCAAAGTCTTAGCTAACTTAAAGGATGATGATTTACTCTTAATTACTGCCGATCACGGAAATGACCCTGGCTTTAAAGGTAGTGATCATACCCGTGAAATGGTTCCACTATTAGCTTACTCACCATCCATGACAGAAAGTGGTAGCTTAGGATTACGCTCCACCTTTGCAGACTTCGGGCAAACCGTCTTAGCTAACTTTAACGTTGCCGGTAACGACGAAGGTCAAAGTTTCTTAGCTGATTTGAAATAGGAGGACAAAAACATGAGTACACACATTGGTGCCAACAGAGGAGATATTGCTTCAACCGTTTTGATGCCAGGAGACCCATTGCGGGCTAAGTATATTGCAGAAACTTACTTAGACAATCCAGTTTGTTACAGTTCTGTGCGTAACATGCTTGGCTTTACCGGAACCTATAAGGGTCACAAAATTTCAGTCCAGGGAGCTGGTATGGGAATTCCATCGCTAGCCATTTACACTACTGAAATGATCAAGGAATTCGGTGTAGATACCATTTACCGAGTAGGTAGCTGTGGTGGCATGAGTCCGGATGTTAAAATGCGAGACATTATTTTAGGTCAAGCTGGAACGACTGATTCATCAATTATCGCTAATACTTTTGGTCCTGGTGTGTACTACTCTCCAATTGCGGACTTCGAATTATTAGATTCAGCTTACCAAACTGCCAAAGCTAATGATGTAGACGTTAAGGTGGGAAATATTTTTGCAGCTGATCGATTCTATAACGATGAATTAGACATGCAAAAACTTACTGATTACGGAGTATTAGCTACTGAAATGGAAACAGCAGGTCTATACTTATTAGCAGCTAAATATCATATTCGAGCTTTAACCATTTTAACGGTTAGTGATCATTTACAAACTGGTGAAAGTTTATCAGCTAAGGATCGAGAAACTTCCTTTGATGAAATGATTCGCTTATCGTTAGATACGGCGATTGCCAATATGCAAGACTAGGGGAATGTATTGTGAGCGAAAAGTTAGAAACGGACAAACTAGTCCAAAGTCAAGAAGTAGCGGAATTGTATTATCAACAAGATTTAAGCCAGGCTCAGATTGCAAGCCGGTTAGGTATTTCGCGTCCCACGGTTTCTAGATTATTGCAGTTTGCTAGGGACAGGGGAATCGTTAAAATTGAAATTGTCAATCCACTATTAGACTCAGCTAACTTGGCTCAACAACTTTCCCAAAAGTACGGAGCTACTATCAAAGTGGTTCCGGGAAATCCTTTGGAGAATACGTTTCAAAACAGTTACGGTCAGTATGCGGCAGAGTTTTTAACCACTTTGGTGAAACCGGGTGACATCATTGGAATTGGCTGGGGTAAGACCGTCCATTTACTAGCGGAAAACATTGAAGAACAATCCGTTAGCGGGGTGCAAGTAGTGCAGTTAAAGGGAAGTGTTAGTTTTTCTAACCAAAAAACTTTTGCTTACGAAAGTGCTAATGAACTGGCGGCAGCTTACCACGGTAATCCGGAATTTTTACCTTTGCCAGTAATTTTTGATAATCGGGTCACTAAGGAAATGGTGGAAAAAGACCGTCACATTAACCACATCTTGGAACTGGGAAGAAACGCTAACGTAGCTATCTTTACTGTAGGAACTGTTCGGACCGAAGCTCTGATTTTTCAATTGGGATATTTTAACGAATCTGAGAAAAACGAACTACAGCAACTGGCGGTGGGAGACGTTTGCTCAAGATTCATTGATGCTAATGGTGAGATTGTCAGTACCGCGATTAACGAACGAACAATCGGCATTGCCTTAGACGACCTAAAGCAAAAAGAGCATGCAATACTAGTTGCAACCGGCGTAGCTAAAGCCGCCGGCGTTCACGCTGTCCTAAAAGCTGGATATGCTAATTGTGCGGTAATTGATCAACTATTAGCTCAAAAATTAGTAACGTTAGATTAACTGATAAAGCTCAATTCATTTTGGATTGAGTTTTTATTAACGAAATAATGAAATCGATTACAAAGAGGAGCGATTATTATGCGCATGGTAGATGTGATTGACAAGAAACGATCAGGCAAGGAATTAACTCCAGAAGAAATTCAATTTTTTGTTGATGGGGTAGTTGACGGTTCCATCCCAGATTATCAAACTAGTGCCTTTTTAATGGCCATTTATTTTAACGGGATGACTAAGGAAGAACAATCTAACCTGACAATGACGATGATGAAGTCTGGTGATCACCTGGACTTAAGTGATATTGAGGGGGTAAAAGTTGACAAGCATTCTACTGGGGGCGTTGGTGATAAGACTAGTATTCCGTTAGCCGCCGTAGTGGCTGCTTTGGGTATTCCAGTGCCAATGATTTCTGGTCGGGGATTAGGTCACACTGGCGGAACCCTAGATAAGTTAGAAGCCATTCCGGGTTATCAGGTAGAAATTAGTGAAGCTGACTTTAAACGCCAGGTAAATGACGAAAAATTAGCAATTATTGGGGCAACTGGCAACATTGCACCGGCGGACAAGAAAATTTACGCATTACGAGATGTAACCGACACGGTAGACTCCATTCCGTTGATTGCCAGCTCCATCATGAGTAAGAAGATCGCATCTGGTACAGATGCACTGATTATTGATGTTAAAACTGGAGCTGGAGCATTCATGAAGACCTTACCAGAATCAGAAAAATTAGCGCGAGCACTTGTTGATATTGGTCAAGGAGTAGGGATGCAATGCATGGCAATCATTTCTGATATGAATCAACCACTAGGTAAAGCGATTGGTAACGCATTAGAAATCGAAGAATCGATTGAATTATTGAAGGGAAATGGTCCTGCTGATTTGGTTGAATTAATTACCACTATTGGTGGTTATATGGCAGTGATGGGACATAAAGCTCAAACCGTAGCTGAAGGAAAGCAAATGTGCTTAGACGTGATTAATAATGGAGAAGCTCTAGAGCGCTTTAGAGCGATGGTGGCTGCTCAAGGTGGAGACGCTACCGTAGTGGATGCGCCTCAAGCAGTGTTACCACAAGCCAAATACCAAATTGAACTCTCAGCTAAAACTAGTGGAGTCGTTTCTAAGCTAGAAGCTGATGAAATGGGAATTGCCAGCATGTTGCTTGGCGGTGGTCGTCAAAAAGCTGATGATCAATTAGATTACGCTGTTGGTATTATGTTGAATAAGAAGATTGGCGATAGTGTAAAGTCCGGTGAACCACTACTGACAATTTACAGTAACCGCGAAGACGTAGCGGATATTAAAGAACTGTTGTATAACAACATCGAAATTAGTGATAGTGCAAAAGCGCCAGAATTGATCTATGAGACCATTGAATAGTTAATTAAACTAAATCCCCCTTAACCAGTTTAACAACGGTTAAGGGGGATTTTTAAGGCTCAAAAGCCAATGAAAAAGGAATCCAGTAATTGGATTCCTTAGAATGATAGCAATTTAGATTTTAGTGGAAGAACATATTTAAGATCATAACAATGATAATTCCGACTACTGAGATAACAGTTTCCAAAACAGTCCAGATTTGCAAAGTTTGTTTAACTGAAAGATCAAAGTATTCTTTGAACATCCAGAATCCGGCATCGTTAACGTGAGAAGCAGCTAATGAACCGGCACCAATTGCTAGTACCATGAGGGCAGGATCAACACCTGATTGAGCCATCAATGGAGCTACAATTCCGGCAGCAGTTAAGGCAGAAACAGTTGCAGAACCTAAGGCTACCCGGAGAACAACGGTAACTAACCAACCAAGGATCAATGGTGAAATGGAAGTATTAGCAAACATGCTAGCAACTTCTTTACCAACACCACCATCAATAAGAACTTGCTTGAAGGCACCACCACCACCAATAACTAAGAGCAACATAGCAATTGATTTAACGGCATTTTCAAGTGATTCCATGATTTGAGCAGTAGTTCTCTTTCGTGACCAGCCCATGGCCCACATTGCAAACATTAATGAAATTAACATTGCAATACTTGGTGAACCAATGAAGGCAACGATTGAATCCATAGTAGATGGGTTCTTAGGAGTAGTTCCACCTTCAACGGTCATCTTGTAAACGGTAGTGATAGCCATCAAGATAACTGGGAAGAGGGCGGTTAAAACAGAAAGACCAAATGATGGTGATTCTTCTTTAGAAAAGTGTTTGATTTCCCCGATAGAAGATAGGTTTCCTTTAGCTTCAAAAGCGTCAGGAGCAAACTTTTCAGCAACTTTGGTAAATACAGGACCAGCAATGTAAGCTGCTGGAATAGCAACTACTAAACCAAAGAGTAGGACTTTACCATCGTTAGCACCCAGGGCTTGGGCAATGGCAGTTGGAGCAGGATGAGGTGGTAAGAATCCGTGGGTAACTGACAAGGCAGCGGCCATTGGAATTCCTAGAAATAGGATTGGTACCCCAGCCTCAACCGCGATGGCGAAGACGATAGGAACCAACAATACCATCCCAACTTCGAAGAAGAGGGCGATCCCAAGGATAAATGAGGCAACCATTACGGCTAATTGCAAACGAGCTCGACCGAATTTTTCGATCAAGGTGTTGGCGATAATGTAGGCCCCACCGGAATCAGATACCAGTCGGCCCAACATGGCCCCAAAACCAAAGACCATCGATAGTTCCCCCAACTGACCACCGATACCAGTTTCAATTGACGTAGCAATATTTTGCATTGGCATACCTAGTAAGAGGGCGGTAACCGCAGCTGTTAAAACTAATGCTACGAAAGTGTTAATCTTGAATCTAATAATTAGGACTAATAAGAAGATGATCCCAATTAATAAGGCAAGTAACTTCATAATATAAGTCTCCCTTCAGACTTTATGATATTAATATCGAAAACAAGATCCCTAATTAAAGCTCATCCTTTTTACGGTCATGTCTCCGCTGGAACTCAGCTATATTTTTATATTCTGGTTGAAGTGAACGGCTTAAACGAATATAAATTGGAATTAATTCCCGGTATGCTTCGAAGTTTTCTGGGTTTGGATGGTGAGCTACAGTAGTTCCCACAAACTTAGAAACTTCTGAAAGACTATCAATCAAGCCCAAACTGTACATTCCCAAAGTAGCAGCCCCTAGAGCAGTACTTTCGAAACTTTCTGGAATTGAAACGTCTTGTTCGAAGATATCGGTAAGCATTTGACGCCAAAGTTCTGAACGAGCAAAGCCACCATTAGCTTGGATGCTAGTTGGTTTGCCAACTACTTCTTCAAGGGCGAGCATAACGGTGTAAAGGTTATAAACAATCCCTTCAAGAGTTGCCCGGATCATGTGAGCTCTGGTATGAGTACGACTAAGTCCGAAGAATGAACCCCGAGCATTGGCGTCCCAAATTGGAGCCCGTTCCCCACCTAAGTATGGGAAGAAGATCAAACCGTCTGAGCCAGCAGGAATCTTAGCAGCAATGTCAGTCAACAAATCGTATGGATCAACTTGCAATTGTTCTGCCGTAACTTTTTCTGGAGCACAAAGTTCGTCGCGAACCCAGCGGAAGACAACCCCACCGTTGTTAACTGGCCCACCGATTACCCACATATCCTTAGCTAGGTAGTAACAAAATACCCGGGCTTTAGGATCAGTTCTTGGCTTGTCAGTAACAACCCGAACGGCACCAGAAGTACCAATGGTAACTGCGACAACTCCAGGCTTAATAGCATTAACTCCAAGGTTAGCTAACGGACCATCAGAAGCCCCAATGATGAATGGTACGTCTGAATCCATGCCGAAGACTTTAGCGTATTCTTCCTTCAAACCATGAAGTTGGTAAGTAGTATCAACTAGTTCAGGAAGCTGATCGCGAGTAACACCAGCAATTTCAAGAGCTTGATCGTCCCAATCAAGGTTGTAAATGTTAAACAAACCAGTTGCGTTGGCGATAGAATAATCTTCTTTTAATTGACCAAACAATTTGTAGAGGATATATTCCTTAATTCCAACGAAGTAACGGGCCTTGTTAAATAATTCAGTTTCGTCATTGCGTAACCAAATCATTTTTGATAGGGGAGTCATTGGGTGAATTGGAACCCCGGTCTTTTGGTAAAGTTCCATTCCTTCAGGACTAGCCTTCAAACTGTCAGCGTATTGAACTGAACGGTTGTCTCCCCAAGTGATTGCTCGAGTTAAAGGTTTGTGATCTTCATCAAGCAAAATTAAACTGTGCATGGCACATGAGAAAGAAACTCCTTTAAGTTCGCCACTTTTAACGTTGGCTTTTCTTAAAATTTCGGTAATTCCTTCGCTCATTGCGGAGAAGATTTCTTCTGGATCTTCCTCGGCCATATCTGGGGTGTCTTGATAAAGGTCGTAGCCATCGTTTGAGTAGCCTTGTACCTTTCCATCTAAATCGTAAAGGACTGTTTTGACACTGGTAGTTCCAATATCAACGCCTAACATATACTCCATAATTGATTCCATCCTCTCGTTCAAAAATTAGGATATAGTAGCAAGTGAAACCGGTTACCTCGATTTGGATAAAAAAAACGGGAATTCCCGGTGATTCACAAGCACCTTTATTCTAACATGAAAACTAAAAATAATAATTTACTTTGAAGCGCTTAATTAATTATATGAAAAAAATTTTCACAATTCAACTGTTTTGCTGTAAAATATTTACATAAATTAAAAAAATTAAAGAGGTGACCGCGATGAGTTCTCCAATACAGTTATTAAAACAGACTTTTGAGGACCTTAGTAAGGCCAATAAAAAAATTGCTCGTTTCGTAATTAATAATCCCCAAAGAGCTTCAGAACTAAATATTGAAGAAATGGCGGCCGTAACCAAAACATCTACCGCCTCTATTTCACGGTTGGTAAAAAATCTAGGCTATAATAATTTCCGAGAGTTTTCATTGGCATTAGCCTATACTCAACTACGACCATCAAATCTACCTATATTTAAGGAAATAAATCCAGACGATACATTACCCCAAATCGCTGATAAAATTTTTGCTAGTGCTCAACGAGCTATTCAAGATACTAGAGAAAATATCGAAGATAGCGAATTTGCTCGAGCAGTTTTAAGAATTATTAACTGTCATACATTAGGCTTCTTTGGGTTAGGGGGATCTTCAGTAGCAGCATTAGATGGTTATCACAAATTTTTAAGAACACCTATTCCTTGTTTTTACTACCCAGATTTTGACGTACAGTTGATGCAAGCGGTAAAATTAACTAAGGATGATTGTGCAATTGTGATTTCACACTCTGGAAGAAACATGCAAACGTTAAAACTAGCCGATACGTTACACGAGGCTGGAGCAACCGTAATTGGGATTACCAGTTATCCGGAATCACCACTAGCTGAAAAAAGTGATATTACCTTTATTTCTTCTAGTGATGAATCTAATTATCGTTCTGAAGGGATGTATTCATTGATTGCCCAAACAACCATTGTGGATACGTTATTTATGATGACTAGTGTGCGGATGGGGCCCGATACCGAGCAATCCATTCAAAATGTCCACCGGATCATAGGTGAAACCCGGAAGTAACGTAGTAAGGTGATGAACTGATGGGGCGCAAGGATATTCAACCGATCTATACTCAAACTTATCAACGTAGGCGCCGGTCAATGATTATTTACTCCTTGCTTGGAGTTATTTTATTGGTGGCCATTGGTGGTTGGCTGGGATATAAATATTATGAAAAGCAGCAATTAAAAAAATACCCCATTGCTGGGGTAGTCTTAAGCCAAAATGATGGTTATGTAGATTTTGATGCTTTAAAAAAAGCACAAGTAGATTTTGTTTATCTAAAAGCTACTCAAGGAGCAGCTTTTAGCGATGATAGCTTTAATAGTAATTATTCTCGTAGTCAAGGTGCTCAGCTGCCAGTAGGAGTTTATCATGTGTTTAGTTTTAGCAGCACTGCTAACTCACAGTACCATAATATAATTAATCAAGTAAAAACTAACACCGGTAGTTTACCGATAGCGTTGTATATTGATTATTATGGAACCTATTCTGATGACAACGTGGACTGGCAAGCTACTAGTCAAAAAATTATAAAGCTAGCTAAACAATTGACCCATTACTACCAACGACCATTACTTTTTTGGGGACCTAAATCAGTGTTAGACCACTTAGAGATTAAGATCGGAACTAAATATCAACTTTGGTATTCTGATGGAACATTAGGTAAACCCAATGGAGATGCCAGCTTTTTATCGGTTCCGGGAAAACCAACGATTGACCTTTCAGGTACTAAACAAAGTTTTACTCAGGCCGTATTTAATGGTAATCAATTGAAGTGGGAACAATATTTGTCCGCCAATGTCAATTAGCTTTATTAAGTGAATAATTAACGTTATCGGCTTCGTCAAAAAATTCGACGGGGCCGATTTCATTTGCTTTGATGATTAAATGGTAGCCTAACGCATCCAAGAAAATTAATTGATAGGCGTTAATAGTTTCCACATTCCCCTTAACTGGTTTTTGATCAATTATTAATTCCAGATCGGGATTGATAGTTAAATGATGGAGTCGATTTTCTTGATCAGTATACTGCCAAGAACCTACAAAAAAACGCGGGTCAGTTTTACCATTAGGCAGTTCCTTATGTTTTTTGGGAGTTTTGAGTAAACCCGCAACTAATGATGCCACAAATAAAATTACCGTTCTTCTTCGCATATCGACCATCCTTTGCAATTAATTCCCCTTTATTGTACCAAAAACATTTGCTAGATATGGTCTTTGAAGTATTCTTTATAAAAAAACATTGATACAATATAAATATGAAGATCGAAGGAGGCTAACTATGATTAAATTAGGAATTATTGGTACCAATTGGATTACTCAACAGTTTATTGATGCAACGGAGTTAAACACTGATTTCAAGTTAACCAGTGTCTATTCACGAACAATGGACAAGGCTAAGGCCTTTGCAGAACATAACCATGCAGCGGAAACTTTCGATGACTTGGATCGTTTCTTTAACGATGGTTCGTTTGACGTTGTTTATATTGCTTCGCCTAACAGTTTGCACTTTAAATATGCTAAGTTGGCAATTGCGGCTGATAAACATATCATTGTGGAAAAACCCGCATTTACTAATCAAAAACAAATGGCAGAAATCGAAGCGTTATTAAAACAAAAACCTAACGTCTTATTCTTCGAAGCTGCTCGCCAAATTCATACTGCTAACTTTAAGGCTATTGAAAAACAAGTAGCTAAAATGCCAGTTATTCAAGGGGCGGAATTTACTTATGAAAAGTATTCTTCTCGCTATGACAAGGTGTTAGACGGAGAAGTGCCTAATATCTTCTCATTGAAGTTTGCTGGTGGGGCGCTTCAAGATTTAGGGGTTTACACCGTTTATGATGCCGTAACTTTGTTTGGGATGCCTGATGAAGTATCTTACTTCCCACAAATTATTAGTACAGAAGTTGATGGCAAGGGGACTGCTATTTTGCAATACCCAGAATATAACGTTGTTTTAAACTTTGGCAAGACTAGCAATTCATACATGCAATCAGAAATTTACGGGTTAAGAGATACCATTGAAATTGACGATGCTGGTGAAATTGGCGACGTGGTTTATGTTAATGGTGAAGGTGAAAGAACTACCATTGGTAACGTTGACGAAGTTAACCCAATGTATCCAGAAGTGAAGGATTTTGAACGGGTAATTAATAACTCAGATGATCCGCAAAATAAATTAGATTATGACCGGTGGTTCCAATTAAGCATGAACGTAAATAAAGTGCTCTTTAATTTACGTCAAGATGCTAACTTGGTCTTTCCGGACGATGAAGAATAACAGGAGACTACTTTGCAGGAAAAATTACAAGCTTACGCAACTCAATTAGGTTATCAACAACCAACAGCCATTCAAACGGCGGTGTACGGACCCCTGTTACAGGGACAAAGTGTTTTAGGAATCGCACCGACTGGTTCTGGTAAAACCGTAGCGTTCACGGTACCAGTATTAGAACGAATTGTGACAGAACAGACCACCCAAGCGATTATTTTGGAACCCACGGCTGAATTAGCAGCTCAAACTAGTCAGGTCATGAGTCAGTGGGCAGCCCAACTAGATATTAAAGTACTCTCACTAATTGGTGGTGCGAACATCAAGCGACAAATGGAACGGTTGAAAAAGCATCCCCAGATCGTAGTGGGGACACCGGGCCGAATTTTAAACTTGATCGAAATTGGGCGGTTAAAGACCAGTAATGTAACTACCGTAATCGTTGATGAAGCTGATAATTTGTTGAGCGAAGATTCTCTGGATCAGGTTAGAAGCATTGTGGATCACACTCCAACAGAGGTGACTCTAGGGTTCTTTTCCGCCACCACTAACGATGTGTTAGCGGAGTTGTCTAAATGGTTTATTCCAGAAGTAACTACCTTAGATGTTCGTGAGATTGACGATACTCAAGGAGAAGTTACCCACGAATTGCTAATGGTTTCTAATCCTAAGAAGGCGCAAATGCTAATGAGGTTATTGCACATGCCAAAATTTAAGGCATTGGTCTTTTTTAACCAAGTAGCGACCTTGAAGAAAACGGCGGCGTTCTTGCGCCACAATCACGTTGCGGCTGGGGAATTAACGGCTGACCAACGGCAAGTGGATCGCCAAAAGGCATTGACGGATTTCCGTAATGGCAAATTAAGATTGTTGCTGACAACCGATGTGGCTGCACGGGGGATGGATATTGCCGATTTACCAGCGGTGATTAATTTTGACCTACCTAAAGACGAGCGGGTATATGTTCACCGGAGTGGCCGAACCGGTCGAATGGGTGCTAGCGGTCAGGTGTTGAGTTTTGGTAATGATCATGATTTGCGAGAATTAAACCATTTGATTAGTCCGCAAGGTTACCAACCAGTAAAAGTTTACTTTGCTGGTAATCAATTAACTACTAACAGACCAACCGTGGAACCCGCAAATTCGCAAGTAGTTAAGACAACTGATAAGGCCGCTGTTTCTGAACGGTCAGCTAAGCCTAAAACTACTAATGATAACAAACCTGTGCGAATTGCCGGAAAAAAACCAGTTACTGCAAGTAACCCGGTTAGCCCTAAGAAACACAATAAAAAGAAACATTCTAAGCGTAAAGGGATGCGTCACAAACGAGAACAGTCGTAATCTTCTTTACATTTAGTTTTAAAAATGAGAAAATTAAAAGGTATTGGCCCCATAGCACAACTGGATAGGGCACCCGCCTCCTAAGCGGTTGATTCCGGTTCAAGTCCGGATGGGGTCACTTACTTATAAAGCAGAGGCTTTAACAAAAATGGCCTCTTAATAAATAAGGTGGAACAAAAATCGTAATATGATTTTTGTTCCACCTTATTTATTAAGAGTTAAATTGATTAATACCTAAACTTGGAAAATTAACTAAAAGAGCTATGTTTTTACCTACTCATTCCTTTAAATAAAAGTGAATGATTAGCAAATGTTAATAATATTTCTTTACCACTGGTATTATAATATTTGGTTACTATAACTCCACTAATTCCAGAATTAACTACAGATTCAGCAACTGGAGTGCCCAGCTTTTGTAATGTAGATTTATAAGATGCCCCCTTTTTAATTGTCTTATACTTAGTATTAGATATTTTTTGAGCTTCATTATAGTCACTGTAACTCTTAAAAATGGTTTTACCTCTATAAAATTCAACAGACATAGTTAGTCCATTTTTAGAATTACCAACTTTTTTCCAATTATAAACGGTAGATTTCTCTTTTGTACCTTCGACTTTAGCATGGGTAGTGCTATCAGGATTACCATAAATCGCTTTCACCTTTTCTACACTAGTTCCGCCCTTACCCTTGTTATATTCACTACCAACTTTTACCTGATTATATTTATCAATTGCATCTTGCATTTTAGCAGTATGTCCATTTTTAGTTGTTAATTTAGTATTAGAGGTACTACTGGAACTCGATGAAGTCTTATCGGAAGTTGCAGATTTAGCCCCACATGCACTTAAGGTAATAACTGATAGTAATGCTGCTGTAAAGGTAACAATTCTTTTCATGATATTAATCCCCCTGTATTATAAATAGCTTTTAATGACTTCCATATCTGGTCATGTTAAATCATAATTTAAATATTTTTTTATTGCAATTAATACGGTTTATGATTTTTTATAAATAAAAGAAGTTAAAAACTAAGTTACTAACAACTAAAACGGTTTAATGCTACTTTAATTGCGCTAATCAGTTTGACGATGACTAGGTGAATCCGTATAATAGCTAACAACAACCAAATATTTCCTTTTAACTTAGTCCTGTGAGGCTAGTAAGGGTCCGATAAAAAAGCACTAGCAGTAGTGCACCTAACGACTGGATTCCTTGCGGAGTCCGGCCTTTTTTTATGGGAAGTGGGTTGAAAAATTATTAACCGGAGGAATTTTTCCATGGCACAAATTTATATTGCAAGTCCGTTTTTTAGTCCCGAACAGGTGGACAGAGTTCAAAGGGTAGAAGAGGCCCTGAAACAAAATCCAACGGTAAGTGATTTTTATTCACCACGTTTGCATCAAGATGCTCAATCCGAACAGTTTAGTAAGGAATGGGCAGCAGAAATTTTTAAGCGAGATATGGATCAAATTGCAGCAGCTGATGTTATTGTGACAGTTTTAGATTTTGAGGCTCAAAACATTGATTCTGGTACCGCTTATGAATTAGGCGTGGCCACAATGAGTAATAAGCCCATCTTAGCTCTCCAAGAAAAAGAAGAAGGTGTGAACTTAATGGTGACAGAAAGTTTACACTGGTACACCAAGCAAGCACAGGATTTTGCTACCTATGATTTCAAGACACTACCCCAAGGTGAGTTCGTCGGGGAAATCTTATAAGCTAACAGTAAAAGTAGAGTCGGACTGGTATAGTTAGGAAAGGTGGACCAATGAAAGTAGAAACTAAAGTAGCACCCAAAGCACAATCAGAATTTGGTAAGGTAACAGCGGTTCCGCTGGTTAATCGTAAAATGACTAACTGGGATTTATTCGCCACTTGGATCGGAGCTAACGCTAATAACGGTACTTGGTATATTGGTGGGGTGATCGCCGCGTGTGGTTTTTTAACGGCTTCTACCACGTTATTAGTGGTCGGGTTAGTTTCTTATCTATTATTGGTATTAGCTGGCTACATGGGATACAAAACCGGAGTTTCGGCGATGGCGTTAACCAGAGCCTCATTCGGGTTACGAGGCAGTTTTATTCCGTCCGCCATTAACGTGATTCAGTTTATCGGCTGGGCAGCGGTGAATACTTTTATTGCGGCTACTTCCATTAGCTATCTGTTCAATACTATGTTTGGGTGGCCATTGTATGGACAACCGGGCGGTAACTTTGGCTTGATCGTCGGAATTTTAATTATGAGTGTTCTGCATTTAATTAGTATTTCTTTAGGGCAACGATCGATTCAAATGATTGAACGCATTGGAATTATTTTGGTAGTGATTTTTGTAATCTGGGAATCAGTAGTAGTTTTCAAAATGGTTTCCTTACAAGAAATTATTGCTTGGCGACCACCGCACAACTTACGGATGTCTTCAGGGGTGGCGGCTGATACTTTGGCGGCCTTTAACTTAGCCTGGGTAACGGCGGCTTCTGACTTTAGCAGGTTTACGGCTAAAAAGTCGGCTGCGACGACTTCTTCGTTTTTGGGAGCCAATATCGGTTTGTTCTGGTTTGCATTCATTGGATTATTTGCTACGATTGGGACGGCTATTACATTGAACCATTTTGATCCTAACAACTCTGATCCTAGTACAGTTGCGGCTAAATTGGGACTTGGCTTTCTAGCACTATTAGTAATTGTTTTGACTAGTACTACTGCTAACGCAGTTAACTTGATGTCGGCTGGTTCGGCACTAACTAACATTGTGCACCGCTTGTCGTTAAACGCTAGCTTATGGATTGTAACGATTGTGGCTACGTTAGTAACTTTTATTCCGGTGTACTTAGCAAGCTTCTTAGAAGTATTTGAAACTTTCTTAGACGGCATTGGAATGTTTTTAGGACCTGAAATCGCAATTTTCTTAGTAGACTTTTTCTGGCTGAAACATGAAAATTATCAAGTGGATGAACTAACTAAGGTTGAAGGTTCTTACTGGTATCAAAACGGAATAAACTGGACAGCGATTACCAGTTGGATCCTGGGAGTATTGGTTTACTGGGGATTAAAACAAATTCCGTTAATTGCTAATACCGTAGGAGCAACTTTTATCGCGATGGCAATTACGGCGCTGATTTATTGGGTTGGAATGAAATTATTAACTGCTAGTCCTAAATCGATTCAAGAATAATTAAAAAAGCGGAAGTTAGCACTTAATGAGTGTTAGCTTCCGCTTTTTTAAGCAAAAGAAAATCCCCCACCGAAGTGAGGGAACAAAGAGCTATCATAACCTCTTATGTAAGAATTCAGGTGTTCTATGTCATGGAATTATCATTCCGTGACTATATAATAGCCGAATAAAAACAAAATTACAATTATTTAGTCTTGCTATTGAAAACAGCCCATTTAGACCAGAAATAATTTATGATTACCACCACTACGTTATCAATAATTTTAACGATAACGTCGTTGCCATGGAGAAGGGAAATTCCCACCCATAAGATAAGAGATTCAATCAGTAAAGTCGCTACCCGCCCACCGGTAAAGGAGACGAATTCACGAGCTGTTTGACTTAAAGAAACCGATTGGGATTTAAACACGAAAGCTTTATTGGAAATAAAGGCAACAACTACTGAGACAAACCAAGCGATAGCGTTATCGATTTGATAGTTCCAGCCAGTAATGTGTTTAAGAATGATGAAGATTCCGATATTAACAACGGTAGTAACTACTCCCCAAAAGAGATAAGAAATGACCTCTTGATATTGTTTATACTTTGCTAAAATCCATTTCATCATCTTACCGCTTTTCTTCTACAATATATTCTGGGCGATGCTTAGTTTCTAGGTAGATTTTACCAATGTACTTACCAACAATTCCTAAACAGAATAATTGAACACCACTCATAAATAGCAAGATGGAAACCATAGAAGCCCAGCCATTGACGGAACCACCGAAAAATGCAGCTCGAATTACTACGAAGAAGAGGGCGATAATTGAGAAGAAACAGATAATTCCACCAATAAATGCCGCAATTTTGAGTGGTACATCTGAGAAGTCAACGATGGCTTCCAATGAGTATTCAAATAATTGGAATAAAGACCAAGAACTGGTTCCAGCTGATCGTTCTACACCTTCATATTCTAGATACTTAGTTTTAAAACCAACCCAAGAAAAGATGCCCTTAGTGAAACGATTGTATTCAGGAAGCTCTAAAACAGCATTAACATACTTACGGGTCATTAAGCGATAATCCCGAACATTTTGCCTGAGTTCGACTTCTGACATTTTATTAATTAGTTTATAAAATGATGAAGACAAGAAAGCACGAACCGGATTTTGCTTCCGAGACGTTTGAACACTACCGACACATTCGTATTCGCCACTTTCCAAGATAGGAACCATTTGTAATAGTAATTCTGGTGGATCCTGTAAATCGACATCCATAACAGCTACAAAGTCACCGTTGGCATTATTGAAACCAGCAGCAAAGGCAGATTCCTTACCAAAGTTACGAGAAAATGAAATGTAATGTACTGTTTCTGGATGAGCAGTTTGTAAGTCTCGTAAGACGGATAAGGTTTTGTCTGTCGAACCATCGTTGATAAAAACATATTCTGGAACGTAGGTTTCAACATTTTGTTCATTTAGTTGTTCAAAAACTTTCGCAGTAGTGTCGTAAAAAATGTTAATAGTTTGTTCCTCGTTATGACAGGGAACAATTAAACTAATGGTTTTCAAAATCTTTCCTCCAAAAATTAAACCCAATTGCCATTTCGCATAATGGGGATTTCCTGTTGTGTTTTAGTAATACCAGTAATATTCATATCCTTAGAACCAATCATGAAATCAACGTGAACGTCTGATTGATTTAGGCCAACAGCTGCTAGCTGTTCAGCTGTCATATTAGTACCATTTTTAATGTTAAACGGATAACTAGCACCAATTGCGATATGATCCGAAGCATTTTCATCAAATAAAGTATTGTAAAAAATGGTTTTGGTTTGAGCAATTGGTGAATCTTCAGGCACAAGGGCGACTTCCCCTAAACTATGGGAACCGTCATCGGTATTAATTAGACTATTTAATAGTTCGCTGCCTTGTTCAGCCTTAGCCGAAATAATTCTACCACTTTCAAAGGTTAGTTGGATACCATTAATAATTTGACCATCGTAACTTAGTGGTAGGGTACTAGAAACCGTTCCATCGATGCGACGATTATCAGGAGCGGTAAAGACTTCTTCAGTGGGCATATTAGGGACAAATGAATTGCCAGAACTGTCCTTATCTCCAGCAGCTTTCCAGACGTGATTGGCTGGTAATCCAATTGTTAGATCGGTATCTGTGGATTGATAATGAAGGGCATCAAACTGATTCGTATTTAACCAAGCCGCTTGATTATCTAAAAAGGCGATGTGTTCTGCCCAACTAGTTTCTGGATTAGCTGTATTTAAGCGGTTGGCTTCAAAAATAGTTTGCCATAAATGCGCAGTTGCAGCCTCTACCTCTTCATCAGGATAGACCATTTGAGCCCACTCGGGACTAGCAGCAGCGACAACTAGCCAACTAATATCATTATTCATGGTAGCCTTCATTACCGGTTGCTTAACGATGGTTTTTCCAATTTTATATGCTTGGAGTTGTTTCGTGGGAACCAGTTTAAATGCGTCCGGTGAATTAGATAAGATTGAAATACGACTGGCTTTTTTATTCATTAATTCCTTAGCCGCTTGCTTTTCAAACGTATAAGGGGTTTGGAGTCTTAGTGGATCTGCATTCGTTAAAAATTCCTGATCAATCACCGGATCATCCCATTTAACGATTACTTCTGCGGCCCCCTTGGCATAAGCAGCTTTAGTAATCAAGCGGGTTAGTTGAACTTGATCAACGGCTGCATAGATAATGATGGTTTGCTTGGGTTGAACGTTAACGCCCAGATTAACGATTAGGCTAGCGTATTTAGTTAAGTTGGTTGTTAAGTCACTCATAGTTAAATCCCCTTAAAATTAGAATATTAAAATAATGCCACACCAGCTAATTATATCATATTAGTGACCGGTCCTTTTTTATAATACAATTAAAAGTTGTTGCTAAATTTGGTATAATATGGCGAGCGAAGGAGGACGATTATGAAACCCATCAAAGTAATGACTATTTTTGGAACTCGTCCGGAAGCCATTAAAATGGCCCCGATAATTTTACAGATGCAACAACGATCAACTGAGTTTACTCCCGTGACCGTTGTAACTGGTCAACATCGAGAAATGTTAGACCAAGTATTAAGTATTTTTCAGATTATTCCAGATTATGATTTAAATATCATGCAAAAAAGCCAGAGTTTAAGTGATATTACTACTAAGGTAATTCAGCAACTAGATCCGATTATTATGGAAGTTCAACCAGATATTATCTTAGTTCATGGTGATACCACCACTACTTTTGCAGCTAGTATTAGCGCTTTTTACCATCAAATTAAGGTAGGCCACGTTGAGGCTGGTTTACGAACGTGGGACAAGTGGTCTCCGTATCCAGAAGAAATGAATCGTCAGTTAACGGATGTTTTAGCGGATATGTATTTTGCGCCAACTCAGCTTAGTAAGGAAAACTTGCTAAAGGAAAATCATCCGGCTGAAAATATTTTTGTGACCGGTAACACCGCTATTGATGCCTTAAAACAGACGGTTAGTGCGGAATATGAACACAGCGTTTTAAATGAATTAGATTCTAGCAACAAGATGATATTGTTAACTATGCACCGCAGAGAAAATCAGGGCGAACCCATGAAGCGAACCTTTGCAGCTATTAAACGAGTGATCCAAGATCATCCTGATACGGAAGTGGTTTATCCTGTCCATTTGAGTCCAGCAGTCCAACAAGCGGCTCATGAAGCGTTTGATGGCCTCAAACGAGTTCACTTGATAGAACCGCTTGACGTGGTGGATTTTCATAATTTAGCTGCGCGTAGTTACTTCATCATGACAGATTCTGGTGGGGTCCAAGAAGAAGCACCTTCGTTGGAAAAACCAGTACTAGTGTTACGAGATACTACTGAGCGTCCAGAAGGAATAACTGCAGGTACCTTAAAGTTAGTGGGGACTGATCCAGCAGTAATTGAAACGGCAATGAATCAATTATTGGATGATCCAAAGGAATATGAACAAATGGCTACGGCTAAAAATCCCTATGGAGATGGACATGCAGCTGAGTATATTTTAACGGCAATTCGAGAACACCTGGGGTCTAAAGAAGACTAATGAAGCATTGGGGGGCCGTAATATGGCGAAAAACGAAGATTTTTACCCGTTCGTTGATTAGTCATTATCAAGAGGGCAATATTTCTGATTCAGCCGTTGTTTTAGCATTTTATTCATTGCTATCTATTTTGCCGATCATTATTTTATTGGGGAGTTTACTTAGATTATTTAATTTTGATTCAGATCAAATTTTAGATTATGCCGCACCAATCTTTCCGGATAGTATTTATAGTTTTTTAAAACCCATTATTGAATCTACGTTGAGTGGTTATAGTACCGGCCAATTCTCATTTGGGATTATCGTAACCATTTGGTCTGCTAGTCGTGCTATAGCAGCATTTCAACGGACCATTAATCAAACTTATGGAGTAGCTAAGCATCAAACTGCGATTTCTAATCGTATTTTGTCCTTTATTTGGATGATTGTTTTAATTTTAATTGTGATGGCAGTAATGTTATTCTTTACGTTTGGCCAAATGGCAATTGAGTGGCTAACTCCTAAATTAGGGTTGCCAAGGGACTTAGGATCGTTAATTAATACGGTTAAATGGCCGGTTACGATTTTTTCGGTCTGGTTTTTACTTATGCTACTTTATTATTTTGTGCCTACCGCGCGAGTTAAATTTCGTTATATTTGGGTAGGAGCGCTGGTATCAACTTTAGGATTAATGCTGTTGTCTCAAGGATTTACGTATTACGTTAAGTACTTTGCTAATAGTATTACCACCTATAAAACGATTGGTACCTTTATTGTGTTAATGTTTTGGTTAGACTTTTCAGCTTTGATTTTATTGTTTGGCGGAGTGGTTAATGCCACCGTTCAAGAATTAAAACATGGAGCTATTCAAGAGCAAACTGATGCTATTGCACAAGTAATGAAACGAGGCGCTAGACGTATTCGGAAAAATAAATAGGGAGGAATTTAGTCACTTTACAGGTGGCTAGTTCCTCCCTATTATTATTCTGTGGCTTGCTTTTGAGCGGCTAAGATTAAATCATCAGTGAATTCATCTAAGGCCTCAATGTCCACTTGATCGGGTTCAAGATTAATTTTGACGCTTTCAGTAGCTTTAGTAGCTCCGGCTTTTTGAAAAGCCTGTTCAAATTTATCCACGGCAACGTTAAAGAATTCTTCGTAGTAAGTGTCACCGGAACCTGCTACGCCGTATAGTTTTCCAGATAGATTTAATTCTTGAAGGTCATCGTAAAAGTCCAACCCTTCTTCAGGAAGAGCGCCTTCATCATAAGTATAAGGACAAACAACACAGATATCACATTCTAAAAAGACACTAGCATCTGCTTGAGAAATTTCGGTTTGGTTAACGTCAATGCCTCGATCTTCAAATCGTTCGGTGATAATATCAGCAATATCTTCGTTATTTCCTGTAATGGTTGCGTAAATAACTTGAGCAGTAATCATAACGCATCTCTTTTCTTTTCGAATTTTTAGTATAAATTTAGTATAGCAAAAATAAATTAGAAAATGAATTTAACTGCTGGCTGGAGGAATAAATGAAAAAAATAACTAAAATTGAAGCTCAACGCCGTAAGGGGCGTTACAATATTTATTTGGACGATCAATACGCTTTTCCGATTAGCGAAGACGTATTAATTAATTTTCAAATTTTTAAGGGAATGGAAGTTGACGATCAATTACAACAGCGGATGCAAGAGGCAGATACGGTTTCCAAGTTGTATAACCGGGCGTTAAATTACTTGGCCCATCAATTACGTTCTGTAGAAGAAGTCAAGACTAAGTTGGCAGAGTTGACGGACGACGAACAACGAATCGCAGAAGTAATTAAGCGATTAGAGGATCAACAGCTCCTAAATGATCAGCGATACGCCGAAAGCTACGTTAGAACCGTAGTTAATGAGGCTCAAAAGGGACCCGGGGCCATCCGAAATCAATTACAGCTGAAAAAAATTGCTGGAAACGATATTGAAGCGGCTATTCAAACTTACTATCCTGTTACCAATCAAATTGAAATAGGCAAAAAAGTTGCCCAAAATCAATTAAAAAAGAATCGTCGAGAAGCTGGTAAAATGGCAGTTGATAAAACGCGACAAACGTTATATCGTAGAGGCTTCGTTTCTGAGACTATCGAAATTATCATGCAAGAAGTAGTTGACGATTCTGTGTATAAGGATGATCAAGAAAATATTCAGCGGGTAGCAGAAAAATATTGGCATAAATTTCGAGCAGAAGAAAATTATAAACGAATTCAAAAAACTAAGCAGGCTCTATATCGTAAGGGGTTTGGCCTTGATGATATCGAAAAAATAATTAATGAATTAAACTAATCGATAACGACATGATCCTAGGCATCTGCTATAATGACAAATAAGATTGGTAACAATCGCTTAAAACCAACCAGAAAGTGGGATCCATTATGGGATGCAGTGGACGACTGCCAAGCGAGGGCAACTTCATTGCGATCCAAAGCTACAAGCATGATGGTAGCTTGCATCGTACTTGGCGGGACACTATGGTTTTAAAGGCGAACGACAATAGCTTAATTGGCTGTAACAATCACACGTTGGTCACCGAGGACAACGGGCGCCATTGGGTCACTCGAGAACCAGCGATTGTTTATTTTCATAAAAAATATTGGTTCAATGTAGTTGCTATGCTACAAAATGACGGTATCGTGTATTATTGTAATTTAGCATCGCCATATGTATTGGACCAAGAAGCCTTAAAGTATATTGATTATGATTTAGACGTTAAAGTTTATGCAGATGGACACCGAAAATTACTGGACGTGGACGAATATGAAGCGTTTAGCAAACGGTGGCATTATGGTTCTGAAATTGATCGAACTTTAAAGCGCAACGTCAAAATTTTGATTGATTGGATCGATAACCGCAAAGGTCCGTTTTCTGAAGAGTTTATTGCCATTTGGTTTAATCGGTACCTAGAGCTGTCCCGCTAATTTCTTAAATGAAGACTAACAGAAATTGTGTTTGAACATTGATTAAAATGTTTAGGCACATTTTTTATTACCAAAATAAGTATGGTAGAATAATTTTAGTTGTATGGAGGGAGGAAGTAAATGATAGAGCGGTTAAAGAAATCATCTCTTATGTTTTGGTCGCTAGAGATATTGATCGTGGTGGGCATTATTGCATTATGTACGAAAATTAGTTTTTTATTTACGCCTATCGCCATTTTTATTTCAACGATTTTTGTCCCAATTATTTTAGCTGGATTTTTATTTTATATGCTTAATCCAATTGTAAATTTAATTATGAAAATTAAATTGGGACCTAAAAAGCATATTTCTAGGACGTGGGCAGTGGCACTGGTATTTATTTTATTAGTGGGCGTGATTGTTTTCTTAGCGGTGGCTTTCTTGCCTAAGCTCTCTGAACAAGTAACTACCTTATTAAATCACGTTCCGGATGCAGCTACGTCAACGCAAAATACGGTACAGCATTGGTTGAACCAACTTAATGATCAACAATTTGTTAAGGAACTAGATCTAACTAGCATTACTGATAAAGTCGAAAAAAATATTACTAATTATGCCAATAGTATTTTAAAGGGGATAACTAGTGGGGTAGGTAGTATTGTTTCTACTGCCACTAACGTGGTAATCATAGCTATCACCACTCCGGTAGTTCTTTTTTACATGTTAAAAGATGGCTATAAACTAGCTCCTAATATTAAAAAATTCCTCCCGGAAAAAAGCCGAGACCAAATTATGGAGCTCTTGGAAAAAATGAGCGATACCCTATCTAAGTATATTGGTGGGCAAATGATTGAATGCTTATTTGTAGGGACATTTACCGCAATTGGTTATTTTATTATTGGCTTAGATTACGCCTTATTGTTGGGAGTAATTGCCGGAATTTGTAATATCATTCCATATTTAGGGCCTTACATTGGTATCTTTCCGGCCTTGGCGGTTTCACTTGCCTCTGGTAGTTGGACATCGGTAGTTTATAATATTATTGTTGTCTTAGTAGTCCAACAAATTGATGGTAACTTTGTCTATCCGAACGTGATCGGAAAGTCTTTACAAATTCATCCATTGACTATTATTATTATCTTGTTGGCTGCAGGCAACATCGCCGGAATTGCCGGAATGATTTTAGCTATTCCACTGTATGCAGTGGTTAAAGTAGTGGTTAGCTATCTATATAATATTTTGCATTTAAAACCTAAAGAAACATCTTAATCTAGCTTAGGATTATTGACTAACGTTTTTGAGATTGCTATGATTTAAGTTGGATTTGGCAATTTTAATAAGCACCACCATTAAATTAACAATAAAGCGGGAGAGATTATGAAAAAAGTAATTACTTACGGAACATTTGATTTGATTCATAAAGGTCACATTCGGTTATTGAAGCGAGCACGTGAACTAGGCGATAGCTTAACTGTTTGTTTGTCTTCTGATGAATTTAACGCAGAAAAAGGTAAGAAAGCTTACACCCCTTATGAAGATCGAAAGTACATTTTGGAAGCCATCAAGTACGTTGATGAAGTGATTCCAGAAAAAGGTTGGGACCAAAAGATCAAGGACGTCCAAGAAAACAATATTGATGTCTTTGTAATGGGCGATGACTGGAAGGGTAAGTTTGATTTCTTAGAAGATTACTGTGAAGTGGTTTACTTACCACGGACTGAAGGTATTTCTACGACTAAGATCAAACAAGACTTAGGACTTTCTAAAGCTAAAGATTGGGAAGCTTAATAAAAATAATCGGCGGTCAGTTAACGATTTAGGTCGGAAAACTGATCGTTTTTTATTGGCAAAAATTAGGGTGGCTGTTAGAGATGTGCTAAAATTAAGTGATTGATTTAATGGCTGAAAGGAAAATGATATGGATACTCAAAAACTAGCAGACGAAGTGGAAACTAGAAGAACGTTTGCGATTATTTCACATCCCGATGCGGGGAAAACAACGATTACTGAACAATTACTATTATTCGGTGGGGTAGTGCGAGAAGCCGGAACGGTTAAAGCTCGTAAAACCGGTAACTTTGCTAAATCTGATTGGATGGAAATCGAACAAAAGCGAGGGATTTCCGTTACTAGTTCTGTAATGCAATTTGATTACGCTGGCAAACGCATTAATATCTTAGATACTCCCGGACATGAGGATTTCTCAGAAGATACTTATAGAACTTTGATGGCGGTGGATTCTGCCGTCATGGTGATTGATTCTGCTAAAGGGATTGAACCTCAAACCAAGAAACTGTTCCAAATTTGTAAGATGCGGGGAATTCCGATCTTTACCTTTATGAATAAGCTGGACCGGGACGGTCGCGACCCAATGGACTTGATTGATCAACTTGAAGAAGTCTTGGGCATCGAAGCTTACCCAATGAACTGGCCAATTGGGATGGGGAAAACTTTAACTGGGATTTACGACCGTTTTAACCACCGAGTTGAAAAGTATAATCATGCTGATGATAGTACTTTGGTAGAGTTAGACGATGATGACAACCCTATTAATGATTCAGAGTTAGCGGAAGATCCACAATTTAAGGAAACTCGCGATAGTGTTGAATTATTAGAAATGGCCGGAAATGATTTTGACCAAGAAAAAATTGCTAAGGGAGATCAAACTCCAGTCTTCTTTGGCTCAGCCTTAGTTAATTTTGGGGTCAAAACTTTCTTCGATGCTTATTTGAAATTTGCGCCAGCTCCTGGAGAGCATAAAACCCAAGAGGATACTGTAGTAGCACCGACTGCAGAACAATTCTCTGGCTTTGTCTTTAAAATTCAAGCTAACATGAACCCTAATCATCGGGATCGGATTGCATTTGTGCGAATTTGTTCCGGTGAATTTGAAAAGGGTATGGATGTTAATTTAGCTAGAACCGATAAAAAAATTCGCTTGTCTAACGTGACCGAATTTATGGCTAACACCAGAGAAAACGTTCAAACAGCGGTTGCTGGAGACATTATTGGTTTATACGATACTGGTAACTTCCAAATTGGGGATACTATTTTCACTGGTAAGCCTAAGATTAATTTTGAAAAATTACCGCAATTTACTCCAGAATTGTTTGTCCGGGTAGCAGCCAAGAACGTAATGAAGCAAAAATCCTTCCATAAGGGGATTCAACAACTAGTCCAGGAAGGTGCTGTGCAACTGTACACTTCTTATTCCACTAACGATTATATTTTAGGGGCCGTTGGGCAATTACAATTTGAAGTCTTCCAATTCCGGATGCAAAATGAATATAACTCTGAAATTACCATGGAACCGATGGGAAAAAAGACAGCGCGCTGGATTGATCCGGACCAGCTTGATGAACGAATGTCTTCATCACGAAACTTGTTGGTTAAGGACCGTAACGGTGATCCACTCTTCTTATTTGAAAACCAATTTGCCTTGCGCTGGTTTGAAGATAAGTACCCAGATGTTAAGTTAACCGCAAAACTCTAATTGCTAAATAGGGCAAAGATGACTATACTTTAAAAAATGACTAAAGGAAGTGGCTGTTAAATGACTCAAAAATATTTATCTGCTTGTACGAGTGTTTTAGTTGGTAAGAAGGCTTCAATTGATGGTTCTACTATGATTGCCAGAAATGATGATACTTTCTTGCCATTGACTCCTCAACGGTTTTACATGCATCCAGCTGTAAGTGACCGACACGAAACGTGGGTTTCAAAGCAAAATGGATTTACAGCCCCTATGCCAGAAAATGGTTACCGCTACCAAGCCGTTCCTAACGTTGAAGTTGATGAAAAAGGGGTTTACGCTGAAAGTGGCTTTAACGAAAAAAACGTGGGAATGAGCGCTACCGAAAGTGTTTACGGTAACGAACGGGCTCTTTCTTGTGATCCACTAGTGGCTAATGGATTGGCCGAAGATTCTATGCCATCCATGGTACTACCATTTATCAATTCTGCTAGGGATGGAGTTCGTTATCTAGGGAACTTGATCAAAGAATACGGTTCTCCAGAGGGAAATGGGGTCTTGTTCAACGATAAAGACGAAGTTTGGTACATGGAAATTGTTACTGGTCACCACTGGGTAGCTCAACGTATCCCAGATGATGCGTATGCAATTACTGCTAACCAAGTAGCCATTCAACAAGTTAATTTTGATGACCCTGATAACTTTATGTATTCAGAAGGGATTCAAAAATTTGTGGAAAGCAATCATTTGAACACCGATCAACATGGTTGGAATTTCCGTCACATTTTTGGTACTAGTAACGAAAAAGATCGTTTCTACAACACTCCACGAGTTTGGTTCGGCCAAAGCTATTTGAATCCTGAAATTAAGCAGGAACCAACTTCTTCAGAGTTACCATTTATTTGTCGAACTGAAAAGAAAATCAGTGTCGAAGATATCGAATACATTTTGGGTTCTCACTATAACGAAACTGAATTTGATCCGTTGAGTTCCGGCAACGAGGAAACTAAGACTAAGTTCCGTCCAATTTCAATGAATCGGACCCAAAATTCTCACGTGCTTCAAATTAGAAATGACGTCCCTGAAGATAAGGCTGCCATTATGTGGCTATGTTTAGGAGTACCAGCTTTCAGTCCTTACGTTCCATTCTTTGCTAATGCTACGGATACTGATCCTACTTATTCAGAGACTCCTCTTCATTGTGATGACGTTAGTGCTTATTGGATGTACCGGAAATTATCTGTGCTAGTTGAAGCTCATTACCAACAATTCCACCAAATGGATGTAGATTATCTTACTGCAAGTAAAGAAAAACTACGGGCTCATGTCAACCAAGCCTTGGAAGAATCTAAGGGGCTAAAGGGTGCTGAACTAACTAATTTCTTAACCGAACAAAACTATGCTATCGTTAAGGAAATGAGAATTAACACTGAACAATTAATTCATTCCTTGTTCGAACAAAGCTTGACCTTATCTAAATTAACTTACAATATGGATAAAAACTTATAATAAAAAAGACTCACCAATTTGGTGAGTCTTTTTTATTTACTCGGGTATATTAACAAAAATGGCCGGAAGATAACTTTGGTCTTCCAATTGATACCAAACCACTTGTTGCTCATCTACGACTTTAGAGGTGACCTCAATGGCAGTGTTATTAGTCCAGTTATTGACTGCTTGGCCATTTGGTCGATTGTAGCTAGCAACGGTGGTATTAGGTGCAATATCAACTGTTGCAGTAGTAACTAATTGCTCACGTTGCCAATTAGGCGAAATAATTTCGTCAGTGACTGGTGATGTAATTTTTTCGTAATGGGCGGATGCTTTAATCCATTCCGCTCCGCCTAAGTCTAGCCATCCTTGATCTTCATTAGTAGTAATGATGGTAAAAACTCGAAGGATAACTTGAGCCGGCAACGATACCGGTAATGGATCACCGTCGATACCCGAAAACACCGTTGTTGGAGCTGTTAACTTAATGAATTGATGTACCGGTTGGACGGTATGCCAATTTTGTGGGCGGTAAAAATAAACGATTTGATTGGTCTTACTAGTAAAGATTCCTTTGGTTAATCCGGTACTTTGGATGACTCGATAACCTGGAAAAGATAGGGGAGTAGTTTGGTATGCTTGGCCTACTGTCCCAGTTATGACTTGCATTGGATGCATAACTTGTCCTGTATCGTAATTTAAGTGGTAAATTTGGACCGGGCTTCCAGGCATTTTAACGTACGAAATAGTTACCGCAGCATCTTCTTCAGGAAAAGTAGTTATTAACTCGTCAACTCCAGCAAAGTAGTAATCGGCAACGGTTGGAAGTTGATAGTGAACCCTTTGTCCCACTGTGCCAACTATTCTGTCTGGAGCTTGAATCAATTCGTTTTGTTCATCCACAAAAAAGTAGGTGATGGTGGTGGTTTTTAATTTTAATTCATTTTTGATTGATTGGTGCTTTATTTTAGGAGGTTGAGGTTTAATCTCATCCTGGGGGTTGATAAGTGGTTCTGGTTCTTGTTTAGGCAAATTACTTTTATGAGAAGTGCTAGGAGCCGGTTGAGATACCGGCGTTTTGCGTTTAAAACGGTTGCTTAACCATGAGAGTAGGCTCATATTGATTCCGTCCTTCGCTAAAATAATTAATACCATTATTGTAGCACAGCTTATCAGGCGAATAAGTCGTCATTTTTAAGATTCAAACAAAAAAGAAGCTAAGGAAATTTTCCAATTAGCTTCTTTTAAAAAATATTATTTAGTTTCAGAATCAGAATTATCAGCTTTGGCTTTAGGTTCTAAGTCGACTGCCGAAATAAAGATCTTACCATCTTTATCCACATCGGCTAGCAAGTTAACCGCACTTTCATGATCCAAGTAGTAATCTGCAATTCGATCTTCGATTTCTTCTTGAATAACTCGGCGAAGTGGACGAGCACCCATGGCAGGATTGTAACCCAATTCCACCAACTTATCTTTGGCTTTATCAGTTACCTTAATGGTTAATCCTTGCTTGGCTAACATTTCATTAACATCACCAATCATAAGGGTAACGATTTGACCTAGATCTTTTTGGGTAAGTGGGGCAAATTCAACAACGTCATCAAACCGGTTAAGCAATTCTGGCTTGAAGTATTTATTTAACTTGTCTAATACGGAGTGGGTCTTGCCAGCAGCGGCAGCACCAAACCCGACACTAGCTTCAACGTCACCGCCAGAGCCAGCATTACTAGTCATGATAATAATCGTATCCTTAAAGGAAACGGTCCGTCCCTGACTATCGGTTAAGCGGCCATCATCTAGAATTTGCAAGAACATGTGTAAAACGTCCGGATGGGCTTTTTCTACTTCATCCAACAAAATTAAACTGTATGGGTGACGACGCACTTGTTCGGTTAATTGACCAGCTTCGTCATATCCCACGTATCCAGGAGGGGACCCGATTAACTTAGCCACTGAATGGGGCTCCATGTATTCAGACATATCAAATCTGATCATGGAATCTTTAGACCCAAAGAGTTCGCTAGCTAGTTGCTTGGCTAATTCGGTTTTACCAACTCCGGTAGGACCGACGAAAAGAAATGAACCAATTGGTCGGCCAGTTCCGTTAAAACCAACCCGGTTTCTTCTAATTGCTCGAGCAACTTTATCAACTGCTTGATCTTGACCAATCACATTTTCTTTCAAGTTAGTAGCCAAGTTCTTTAGTTGTTGCTGTTCTTGAGCTTGTAACTCACCAACTGGAATATCTGTCTTTTCTTCGATGATTTTTTCCATATCTTTGGCAGTTACTTTAGGTTCTTTATCGGCATCTACGTTACCGTTTTGTTTATTTTGGTTCAATTTAGTAACTTGGTCCCGGTAGTAGGCGGCCTTTTCATAATCTTCTTGTTGCAGAGCAGTTTGTTTTTGCTTTTCAGCATCTGCAATTTTTTCGTCGATTACTTTAGGATCCACTACGTTAATTGTTAAGTTCTTCTTAGAACCCGCTTCATCAAGTAAATCGATGGCTTTATCGGGAAGAAAACGTTCTTGAATGTAGCGATCAGACAACTTGACTGCCGCTTCAATAGCACCTTCAGTATACTTAACATGGTGATAATCTTCGTAGCGTTTTTGAATTCCCATCAGAATCTTGATGGATTCTTTGACACTAGGCTCTTCAACGGTAATTGGTTGAAGTCGTCTAGCAAGGGCGGAGTCTTTTTCAATATCTCGGTATTCTTTTAAAGTAGTAGCTCCGATTAATTGGAATTCACCACGAGCAAGAGCGGGTTTTAACACGTTCCCGGCATCCATTCCGCCTTCAGCGTTCCCAGCGCCTACGATTTCATGAATTTCATCTATAAATAATACGATATCAGGGTTTTCTTGAACTTCTTTAATTAATTGTTGCATTCGTTGTTCGAATTGGCCCCGGATTCCGGTTCCTTGGACTAGAGAAACTACGTCCAAACGAATAACTTGTTTGTTTTGTAATTTTTGGGGAACTTGACCAGCTACAATTTGTTGGGCCAATCCTTCAACTACCGCGGTTTTACCAACTCCGGCCTCACCAATCAAGACTGGGTTGTTTTTGGTACGGCGGTTTAAAATTTCAACAACTCGTTGAATTTCTTTATCACGGCCAATTACCGGATCAATTTTGCCATCCTTAGCCATTTGGGTCATATTGATACCGTATTGGCTAAGAAGAGATTGACCATCATTTGGATTACCGTTATTACCACGGTTACCATTACGTGGGCCTTGAGGTTGAGTAGGTGGCGTTTGAGAAGCAAATTCAGACTGACCATTTCCATTTTGCATAGCTCGGAATAAATCATCTAAGCTACCAAAGCCAAATGGGTCTTGAGCCATATTAGTAGCACCTCCGTTATTTGGGAAATTTCCTTGTGTGTTCGTTAGGAGTTGATAGCATTGCTGACAGAGATTAATAGTTTGCTTTTCACCGTTTACATTAGTATATAGGTGAATAGTTGCCTCATTTTTGTGGCAATTTTGGCATAGCATTAACTGTCGTCCTCCTCTTATAATGGAATAAAGTCAAAGAAAAAGACTGACCTTCTTTGACCTTTGAAGATATTATACAACGTGCTAGGTTAGAATCAAGTAATTTGATTAAAAATTTTAAATGGGAGAAAATAAGGAATGCAAAAAGATTATGCGGAACTTTTACGTCAATTGGCTAGTGGAGAGTTAGCAACTTTACAGATTACTACTGACGAATTCATGGAATTTCAATCAGCATATATGAACTTTGAGTCTCGCAAAAAGATAGTGGGAGAAGCCCAAGCAAATGGAATAATTGTTTATCATTTTGAAAATGGCCCCAAATAGTTTGCTCAAAGTCATGAAAGCGGTTGATGAAATGCTTGTATTTTCATCAAATAATTGATATTCTTAAGTTTGTAAGAAAGATTTCAACTGTATAGTTGCCGTTCTTTCACTAATTTTAATTTAGAGGAGAATGATTCAAATGGAAAAGAAAGATTTTAAGATTATTGCCGAAACAGGGATTCACGCTCGTCCTGCTACTTTATTAGTTCAAACTGCAAGTAAATTCAACTCAGATATTACTTTGCAATATCAAGACAAGTCAGTTAACTTGAAGTCCATTATGGGCGTTATGTCACTTGGTGTTGGCCAAAACGCCGAAGTAACAATTACCGCTGATGGTGATGATGAAAAAGACGCTATTGAAGCAATTAGCGAAACTATGCAAAAAGAAGGTTTATCTGATTAATTATGGAGAAGCTAAAGGGAATTGCTGCGAGTGATGGAGTAGCAATTGCGCCTGCTTTCCGGTTAGTCGAACCCGATCTTAGTTTTGATACTCAGACGATTTCTGACCCTCAAAAAGAGATTTTGCGACTTAATGATGCATTTGATGCGTCGAAATCAGAATTGGAAACTATCAAAGAAAAAGCTAAGAGCAACTTAGGCGAAGATGAAGCGGAAGTTTTCGAGGCACATATTACAATTCTGTCCGACCCAGAAATGATTAAACAAATTAATACTGAAATAACTGATAAGCAAGAAAACGCTGAAGCAGCGTTGAAGTCAATTACCGACGGATATATCCAAATTTTCCAAGGAATGGACGACAATGAATATATGCAACAGCGGGCTTCTGATGTGGCTGATGTTACCAAACGAGTAATGAGTCACTTATTAGGAGTTGCATTACCAGACCCAGCGTTAATTGACCATGAGGTTGTTATTATTGCTCACGATTTAACCCCTAGTGATACTGCTCAATTTGATCGGCAGTTTGTTAAAGGGATTGTAGCTGATTTAGGTGGGAGAACTTCTCATTCTGCGATTATGTCCAGAACGTTGGAAATTCCTGCCGTTGTTGGCTCGGAACAAGCAACTGAATTGATTAACGAAGATCAAAATGTTATCGTTGACGGTTTAACTGGTGACGTCATTGTTGAGCCTACTGCTGAACAAGTTGCACAATACCAGAAGAAGCAAACGGCTTATTTAGCTGAAAAGGCTGAATGGCAAAAGTTGAAATCAGAACAAACTACATCTAAAGATGGTAAGCACCCAATTTTGGCAGCTAATATCGGAACTCCTAAAGATCTTCCTGGAGTTTTAGAGAATGGCGCTGAGGGAATTGGGCTTTACCGTACTGAGTTCTTATACATGGATTCTAACGAATTGCCATCAGAAGATGATCAATTCGAAGCTTATAAAGAAGTAGTTGAAGGTATGGAAGGTAAACCTGTAGTTATTCGGACTATGGATATTGGTGGAGATAAAGAACTACCATACTTACCATTACCAGAAGAAATGAATCCTTTCTTAGGCTATCGGGCTATTCGAATTAGTTTAGACCGGACCGAAATTTTTAGAACTCAATTAAGAGCTCTCTTAAGAGCTTCTAATTTTGGTCAATTGTGGATCATGTTCCCAATGATTGCTACCTTGAATGAATTCAGACAAGCTAAGCAAATTTATTTGGAAGAACGGCAAAAATTAGTGGATGCTGGGCAACCAGTGGGGGATATTAAATTAGGTATTATGATTGAAATTCCTGCTTCCGCTGTCTTAGCTGATAAATTTGCTCGAGAAGTTGACTTTATGAGTATTGGAACTAATGATCTAATTCAATATTCAATGGCTGCTGATCGAGGCAATGAACGGGTTTCCTATTTGTACCAACCATACAACCCATCAATTTTAAGATTAGTTAAACGAGTAGTAGATGCTTGTCATGCTGAAGGTAAAATTGCATGTATGTGTGGAGAAATGGCTGGTGACCAAATTGCAGTGCCGATCCTATTGGGCATGGGACTAGACGAATTTTCAATGAGTGCTACTTCAATCTTGAAGACCCGCTCATTGATTAAGCGCCTAGATTCAAGTCAAATGAAGGCATTAGCAGATTGGGCAGTTACTGAAGCTGAAACTAACGAAGATGTTAAGCAAAAAGTGGAAGAAACTGTATCAGAAATAAACTAACCAAAAATTATTAAAAGCGTATTAAGAGGCAGAAAACCTTTTAGTACGCTTTTTTTGCAATTAATTTTTCAATTAGTACTTATTAATTGGAGCTTTAAGAAGTTTATATTTAAGCTATGGTTAAGGTGTTTGCATTCAATGTTTCAAACAAATATAATTACACTGGTTAACATGAAGTGAAATCAATAAAAAACGACGAGAGGGGCGCTTTTTTTGAATATTGGACTATTTACAGATACATATTTTCCCCAAGTTAGTGGGGTAGCCACTTCGATCAAAACACTTAGAAATGAGCTTACCCGTCAGGGACACCAAGTCTATATTTTTACAACGACCGATCCACACGTAGATAAGGATGCTAAAGAAGAAAATATTTTTCGGTTTAGTAGCATTCCATTTGTTTCTTTTACTGATCGCAGAATTGCATTTCGAGGGTTATTTCAAGCTTATGAAATTGCCAAAGAGCTTCATTTAGATATTGTACACACGCAGACTGAATTTTCGATGGGGATGATCGGTAAGTTCGTTGCGCGCAATTTGAATATTCCTTGTGTGCATACTTATCACACAATGTATGAAGATTATTTACATTATGTGGCTAATGGAAAGCTATTAAAACCAATTCACGTTAAAGAAGGTACCTTGGCATTTTGTCACAACATGTCCGGTGTGATTGCTCCTAGTAACCGGGTATTAGATACGCTAACTAATTACGGAGTAAAAAGCGAATTTCGTATTATTCCGACCGGAATTGATGTTGGTTTATTTGCGGGAAAAAGTGATGTTGATGTTCGTCAACAATATGGCCTAAAGGACGATACACCGATTATGTTGTCTGTCAGTCGCTTGGCTTACGAAAAAAACATTGCTGCCGTTATTAGTGATTTTCCAGCAATTCTACAACAGGTACCAAACGCCGTTTTAATGATTGTAGGGGATGGACCAGCAGTCGATGATCTTAAGCAACAAGTAGCTGACGAAAAATTAACTCAAAGTGTTATTTTCACTGGTGAGATCAGTAACGATAACGTTAATGCTTTTTACCAAGCTGCGGATGTCTTTGTGTCCGCTTCTGAATCAGAATCACAAGGATTAACATATATAGAAGCAATGGCTGCTGGGATACCAGTAGTGGTTAAGTCTAGTCCGTATACAGACGATCTAATTAATGCTGATTCACTAGGCAAAACCTTCACCTCTCAAGAGGAGTTTATCTCCAATATAGTTCATTATTTAAAAGAACCAGTTGATGCAACTGATCCTAAAGTTAAAAAAGTATTGCAAAAGAAAATCGACGCCATTTCTGCAACGACTTTTGCTAATCGAGTTGCTGATTTTTATCGTGAACTTCAAATCAATCAGGAATTAGCGGAAGCCAAAAAACCAGTTGATATTACAGAAGATTAGAACGGAGTTTTTAGATGTTAAAAATTAATATGTTTTCTACCGCTGACAAGGTTAAAGGTCAGGGGGTAGGGAGTGCATATGTTGAATTAGTTAAGATGCTGCGAAGTCATTTTAATGGGCAATTTAAGATCACTATTAATGACTATGGTCACAGAGCCGATATTTCCCATTATCACACTATTAATCCAAGCTTTTATATGTCTACCTTTCTACCTGGTAGAGGTAAAAAGATCGGCTACGTTCACTTTTTACCCGAAACCTTAGAAGGAAGTTTAAAAATTCCGCAGCCGTTTAGGGGGCTTTTTTACAAATATGTAATTGCTTTTTACAAACGGATGGATCACATCGTGGTGGTAAACCCCACATTTATTCCTAAATTAGTGGCTTATGGTATTGATGAACAAAAAATTACCTATATTCCTAACTTTGTAGATCCCAAGTCATTTTATCCGGTTGATAGTGACCAAAAACAAGCACTGCGTAAACAATACGGATATTCTTCCGATGCGTTTATGGTGCTAGGTAGCGGTCAAATTCAAACTAGAAAGGGTGTTTTGGACTTTATCAAGTTGGCACAAGACAACCCAGATGTTCAATTTGTTTGGACAGGTGGTTTTTCGTTTGGCAAGATGACCGCGGGTTACGCAGAATTAGAACGAGTGGTACAAAATCCACCAGCCAACCTAAGTTTTCCAGGAATCGTACCTCGAGACAAAATTGTGGATTACTATAATATGGCGGATTTATTCCTATTGCCTTCATATAATGAATTGTTCCCAATGTCAGTCCTAGAGGCGTTTTCTACGCATACACCTGTAATGTTAAGAAATTTAACCTTGTATGAATCAATTATTGATGGTTATTACGTTCCTACCAGTAATGAAAGTGATATGAATGATCAACTTCACCGCTTGATCATTGATCATGATGCTTTATTGGACTTGCAACAACGGTCTAAAAAAGCTGCTCAACGTTACTCAGAGGATCATTTAGCTCAAACTTGGTACGATTTTTATACTAAACAGGCTAAGGATAAACGTTATGTCTCGAAGAAATAAAATTACGTTTGCGGTGATGTTATTAATTGGAATTGCTATTTTTGGTTATTCCATGAGAAACGTGAAATTATCGGCCCTGGTTAAAGATATGCAGACCATTAATTGGTGGTGGCTATTAGTCGCATTTTTATGTATTTGTTTGTATCTACTGTTTGAAACCTTTATTACGAAGGTTTTAATTTCTAATCGTATTAAGGGCTTTACCTTTAAGGATGCACTACGGGTACCGTTAGTAGAACAATTATTTAATGGTATTACGCCGTTTTCTTCTGGAGGTCAACCAGGACAGCTATTTGTAATGATGCAAACCGGAATTGATGCGGGACGGGCTAGTTCGGCGCTTTTGATGAAGTTTGTTGTTTATCAGGGTATGATTGTGATCAACTTTTTCTTAAGTTTAATAATTGGCTTTCAATATGTGATTGAAAAAATGCAATTTTTAGCCTGGTTCGTGCTGTTTGGTTTCTTAATTCACTTTGCTGTAATTGTGGGGCTCTTATTAGTAATGTTTAAACCCCAATTTACTAAAAAAGCAGCTAAGGTAGTCCTTTATCCAGTTAAATGGTTTATTTCTGCTGATCGGTATGCCAATTTACAAGGGACCATGGCAGAAAAAATTGATAACCTTTATTTGGAAAGTGTAAGAATTGGTCGACAATGGAAATTACTATTAAAAGTAATTGTATTAACTTTTTGTCAATTATTGTTTTATTATCTAATTCCGTATTTCATAATGCTATCATTGGGATATACGAACGCCAATGTAGTGATGATTGTTAGTTTACACGTGATGATTGTTATGATTATTTCGTTGTTTCCCATCCCTGGTGGATCAGGAGGGGCGGAATTTAGCTTTGAATCTTTATTTCATAGTTACATTACCAGCAGTAGCAAAATGGTCTTAGCGATGCTTTTATGGCGTTTAATTACGTATTATTTTGGATTGATTGCGGGGGCTGTGGCCCTGGTTATCAAACCTGATAAGGTTAATGATCCTGATCAATAGCGAGCAGGGGAGTTAATTGGTTTTTGGAGGAACCGGAATGTCTGAAAAGAAGAAACACTTTGGAAGTATTTTTAATACCACTTGGGGTTTTTACCTTTTAGTGGTGTTCTTATTTTGTTTAAAAACTTATATAGCATACCAGACTAAGTTTACCCTTGGGACAAAGGGCTCCCTTCAGGAGTTTATTCTGGCGATTAACGCAATTCCGGCTGCTCTGTTAACGTTTGGCATTGCTTTATACTTTAATGGAAAATTGAAGTATTGGTTATTGATGATTGTTGATTTCATCGAAAGTACTTGGATTTTTGCTAATATCGTCTATTACCGAGAGTTTTCGGATTTCCTATCAATGGGAATTATCAAAGGGAGCGGTAACGTTCAAAATAACCTTGGCAAAAGCCTGATGGAAATTTTGCATGCTAGTGATTTCTTTGTGTATATAGATATAGTAATTCTAATCATTTTATTAATTGCTAGAGTAATTAAAGTGGATCACCGACCATTTAAGAAATGGAAGGCTTTCGCAGTTTCTTTAGCCTCATTTGCTTTAATGGGTGGAGAATATGCTCTCGCAAGTACTGATCGTTCTGGCTTATTAACGAGAACGTTTGATAACAACTATATTGTTAAATATTTGGGCTTAAATGAGTATGCAGCCTTTAGTGCCTATCAAACTCAAAAGGAATCGGCAACCCGGTCTCAGGCCAAAGCCAGTGACATGAATAGTATTTTGAAGTATCTAAAGAATAATCGGGCGGCCTCCAATATTAAGTACTTTGGTAAAGCTAAGGGAAAGAACGTTTTTATTATTCATCTGGAAAGTTTCCAGCAGTTTTTGATTGATTACAAAGTGAATGGTAAAGAAGTTACACCAACACTAAATAAGTTTTATCACAACAAAAATACCATAGGATTTGATAATTTTTATAACCAAGTTGCCCAAGGGAAGACTTCCGATGCAGAAATGATGTTGGAAAATTCTCTTTATGGTTTACCACAGGGATCGGCCATGACCACTTATGGTAGTCAAAATACTTTCCAAGCAGCACCGGCAATCTTGGATCAAAAGGGTTACACTACGGCTGCATTCCATGGGGATGTACCTAGTTTTTGGAATCGGGATAGTACCTATAAGTCTTGGGGTTATGAGTACTTCTTTAGCTCAGAGTACTATAAGACTAAGCCATCTTATAGTGTTGGCTACGGTCTAAAGGATAAGATCTTCTTTAAGGACTCTGCTAACTATCTGCAACAATTACCACAACCATTTTATGCTAAGCTAATTACCTTAACTAACCACTATCCATATGAGCTGGATAAGCAAAACATTGATTTTCCAGCTACTAAAACTGGTGACAAAACTGTAGATCCGTACGTACAGACTGCCCATTATCTAGATGAGGCCTTTGCCGAATTCATGCAGTATCTGAAGAAGACGGGCTTAATGGATAATAGTATGATTGTTCTGTATGGTGACCATTATGGAATCTCTAATAACCATCGTCCGGCCATTGCACAATTGTTGCATAAGAAGACGATTACTAGCTATGATTTGGCTCAGTTCCAAAAAGTTCCTTTTATGATCTATTCCAAGGGGCTTAAAGGTGGAATTAACCATACCTATGGTGGAGAAATTGATGTTTTGCCAACATTGCTTCACTTGTTAGGAGATAATAACAACAATACTATTCAATTTGGGACGGATTTGCTTTCTAAACAACATGATCAAAGAGTAGCGTTTAGAAATGGTGACTTTGTTACGCCTAAGTATACGAAGGTGGGAAGTACTGTTTATCTAACTAAGACAGGCAAGAAGATTACTCCAACTACTTCTCAGCAAAAAGAAATCAATAGTATCCAAAACCATATCACAACAGAATTATCGTTATCTGATAGGGTAATTTACGGAGATTTGCTCCGTTTCTATACTCCAAAGGGATTTAAACCTGTTGATTCAAAAGATTTTACGTATAAATACACGAATGCTTTGGACAATTTGAAGAAGTCTCAAAAAGAAAAGCCAACTAGTATTGAAGCCGAAAACAGCGGTAAATCAACAATGAACCTATATAAGACAGATGCACCAGAACTGAAATAGTTTAATTGAATAATCAAGTAAAGAGATAAGTTATAAACTTATCTCTTTTTTGTACTTGACGAATGGCGATTTATTCTGTAATATTAATCTCGTTGCTTGAGAGGTAAGACAAACGACGATTTGAAATTAAAAAATTAATTGAAAAAAGTTGTTGACTTATCTTGATCGACATGATATATTTAAATAGTTGTCAAGAGCTGATACGAAGCGCTTACGACAAGTAGTAGACCTTTGAAAACTGAACAAAATATTCGATGAAAA
>NZ_AYZR01000008.1:370752-614505 GCF_001436555.1 Lentilactobacillus senioris DSM 24302 = JCM 17472 | reverse complement strand
TAGAGCACCTGACTGTTAATCAGGTTGTCGACGGTTCGAGCCCGCCTGCCGGAGTTATGGAGAGTTGTCCGAGTTGGCCGAAGGAGCATCACTGGAAATGATGTAAACGGGCATAAACCTGTTTCAAGGGTTCGAATCCCTTACTCTCCGTAAGATATGTATGACCCGTTGGTCAAGTGGTTAAGACACCGCCCTTTCACGGCGGTAACATGGGTTCAAATCCCGTACGGGTCACTTTTTGGAGGATTAGCTCAGCTGGGAGAGCATCTGCCTTACAAGCAGGGGGTCACAGGTTCGAACCCTGTATCCTCCATTTCATTTCAATTGGTCCGTTGGTCTAGTTGGTTTAGGACGCCTGCCTGTCACGCAGGAGATCACGAGTTCGAGTCTCGTACGGACCGTTGTTATGTATTTACAATTGAATACACAACTTTTAGCATTATGCATAAATGGAAATTGGCTCGGTAGCTCAGTTGGTAGAGCAATGGATTGAAGCTCCATGTGTCGGCAGTTCGATTCTGTCCCGCGCCATTTATGGAGGGGTAGCGAAGTCTGGCTAAACGCGACGGACTGTAAATCCGTTCCTTCGGGTTCAGTGGTTCGAATCCACTCCTCTCCATTTTAGGGATATAGTTTAATGGTAGAACTACGGTCTCCAAAACCGTCAGTGTGGGTTCAACTCCTACTATCCCTGTTATAATGTTTTGGCGGTATTGGTGAAGTGGTTAACACATCGGTTTGTGGATCCGACACGCGTGGGTTCGATTCCCACATACCGCCCTTGGATATTATATCCATTATAGTTTTATGCCGGAGTGGCGGAATTGGCAGACGCGCTGGACTCAAAATCCAGTGTCCTCGCGGACGTGTGGGTTCGAACCCCACCTCCGGTATAAATTTTATTAAAGAACTTACATTAATTTATGTAAGTTCTTTTTTTGTGAGTCAAATTAAGTGTAATTTAATTTGACTATGTTAGAATTAATATTTGTTAATAGTATTAATTATAAATACATAGGGGGATTAGGTATGACAAAAAATTTTAGTCTGAAAAAGAAACTGATCATGGCTTTGGTTTCGGTTTTAGTAGTTACGTTTGAATTTACTGGGGGGAAGTTATTAGTAGGTGTTGTATCTGGTGATTTGGCAAGAGCACTAGCTAGCGACGCAATTTATTTGGTGGCATTTTTAATTTTAGTCTGGATGTATCGAGATGTCTTAAAGGCCGATTGGAAAGTATATTGGAAACACATCTGGCGTAACTTAGTTTTAGCATTAATAGCATGGGCAATAATAAAAGTTGGATTAGAAGGTATTCGTTGGGCGATGACTCAAGTCGGATTATCCGTATCAGCAGTGATTATGCCCGCTTCTACTTCGATAAATGATATTAAAACTATTCAAATTGTTAGCAGCCTGGCACCGCTTTTAGCTCCATTCTCCGAAGAAATTATGTTTAGAGGAACGTTATTTTACCAGTGGACTAATTCCAAAATAGCGGGCCCTATTATGTTTATTGTATCGTCCATAGCGTTTGGATTGGTTCATTGGAATAGTTTTAATGGACAAATTATTTCTATGATTCCTTATATGTTCATGGGAGCTTTTTTTGCATTTATCTACTGGAAGAGTGGTAATATTTGGCACAATATTATGGCTCATCTTTTCTTTAACTCTTATCCGATTCTTATGGCTCTTTATGGGTTGTTCACAATGTAAACTAAAAGCTGACTGTTGGCAGTCGGCTTTTTTGATTGTACCCAATGACCTTTAAAAAACGTTTTAAAACTCTTGTTTACCGAATTCATTTATGGTAAGCTATCTATTGTGCTTATAAAGTGGCGGTATAGCCAAGTGGTAAGGCAGAGGTCTGCAAAACCTTCATCGTCGGTTCGAATCCGATTACCGCCTTAAATAAAAAGACTACTAATTAAATTAGTAGTCTTTTTTTTAGTTAAATAGATCTTTTACTTTGTTCAAAATATCTGATGGATCACCTTTGATTAGATCCATAGCTTTTTCATAGCTATCTCCTAATTCATCTTTATGATCTTCAACGTATGAACGAGCTTCTTCTAATTTTCCTTGACCCACTAAATCTTTAGCAGAATCCATAATTTCTTTAATAGTCATCATCTTCACCTCTTAATAAATTAAACTGATTTAACAGCTTTATTTAAGTATAGCATTACTTATCTAGGGGGAGGTAATAAGTGACCATAAAAAAAGACAGTTAATCAAATTAACCGCCAATAACATTATGAAAGTGAAAATGACTGACCCGTTAGTTCAGACTGAGCTGCAGAAACATTTCCCCAGATCAGATCACTGTGGTCTACCACAATGAGGTCTAATTCAGATAGGGAAGCTGCTCCCAACGAATCGACTACTTTTTGATCAAAAATGTATTTATCACTGTCAGCGTTATGTAAATCTAAAAAATGTTCCGGAGTGACTGTTACATTGCAACCCGAAGCTTCCAAGCTTTTTTGTAACTGATTGCTATAATTAGCAATCAAGGCATTATCAACAATTTCGTTGCCAGTTAACGTTGGTTGTATTTTACCCGTTCGGATATCTCCAACTACACTAATAATCAAATACTTCACCGCTTTCTTACTGTATGACAAGAGGTATCTTAGCATAATAAAAGTCGGTAAAACGAAGAATTAGATTTTCTTTTGCTAATATTAATTTTATTTAGGAAATAATAAAATTATAGAATTAATGACAGCGCAAAAATTAGATTGATACAGATAGATAAATTCCACTTACTTTTTTTTAATTTAGGGTTTATTTTTCGTTCTAATAAGATGAATAGTACCATCGTTAAAAGACCAATCATAATTTGTTGAAACGTTAGACCCAGCATAATTTCAGTTAATATTAATAAACCGCCAACTGCGCCGATGATTCCCCAATTAAGTTGTTTATCAATAAAGCGCGGATATGAAAATAGCAGATTAGCAAAAATAAGGGTCACGATTAATAATAATTGAGCGTTGGTTAAAAAGTTGCTAACTATCATTCTAGTAGCTACAACAACCCCAATACCATTTACTAGGGCAAACGTAACCCACTTGGAGTAGGGATCATTAATAATGACGTCACTAGTCAATAAATCTGCTCCTACTAAATTAATAAGCAATAAGCTAATTATTAGGGGAGGCAATGTTTTAGTTAGCAAGTAAAGAGTAATTAAATAACCAATATTGGCAATTACTAGACCTGCTGGTGATTTAGCCTTAATCTGAGTAAAATTTAAAACTATCAGTAAGAAGATGCCTAATAGGCCACATAAACGGAGGTACTCGTTACCAATAATTGTTTTCCACCCGATATTGGAATAAAGCAGCCAGATTACAACCGGCAATAACCACTCTATAGTAAAAGAAGTAACTCGGATAACAGGATTCTTGTTCAAATTAATTCCCTCATTTTATTTGTAATAGTTTAATCCTACCGCAATTTTTGGCCCGGGGTCAATTGAAACCCTAATAATAGCCTTTCAAATAGACGAATTTTATGGTATCGTAAATAAGTTATGAGTTCCCGATAGGATTCACTTAACGGTGAAGAAGCCTTGTAACCTAAAAAAATAAACAGGGGGAAAACTAATGCAAGAAAGACATTTGTTTACTTCAGAATCAGTTTCAGAAGGACATCCGGATAAAATCGCTGATCAAATCAGTGACGCCATTTTGGATGCAATTTTAGAGAAAGATCCCACCGCTAGGGTAGCATGTGAAACGTCCGTTACTACTGGATTGGTGCTGGTCTTTGGTGAAATTTCGACTACTGCTTACGTTGATATTCAACGGGTAGTTAGAGATACTATTAAATCAATTGGTTACACCGATAGCAAGTTTGGCTTTGATGGTGATACCAGTGCGGTATTGGTTGCTATCGATGAACAATCACCAGACATTGCTCAAGGGGTTGATGACTCACTTGAAATGAAGGAAAGTGACCAAGATCCACTGGACCAAATTGGTGCCGGAGATCAAGGCTTGATGTTTGGTTACGCCATTGATGAAACACCAGAATTAATGCCAATGCCAATTGAACTCAGTCATAAGTTAATGCAAAAAACAGCTGAAGTTCGTAAAAATGGGGAATTAGATTATCTAGGACCCGATGCTAAGGCTGAAGTAACTGTTGAATATAATGATGCTGGTGAACCATACCGAGTTGATACGGTGGTTTTAAGTACTCAACACTTACCAGCAGCTTCACTGGATCAAATTCGACAAGATATTATTGATAAGGTAGTTAAAGCTGTCATTCCAGCAGAATTATTGGATGATAATACTAAGTACTTTATTAATCCTACTGGTCGATTTGTCATTGGTGGCCCACAAGCTGACGCTGGATTAACTGGACGTAAGGTAATTGTAGATACCTATGGTGGTTACGCTCACCATGGTGGTGGAGCCTTCTCTGGTAAGGATGCTACCAAGGTGGATCGTTCTGCTAGTTATGCAGCTCGTTATATTGCTAAAAATATCGTTGCTGCTGGTTTAGCCCATGAAGTAGAAGTACAGATAGCTTATGCTATTGGGGTAGCAGAACCAGTTTCTATCTCCATTAATACTTTTGGTACTGGAAACGTTTCTGAAGAAAAACTAACTGCAGCTGTAAGACAATTATTTGATTTACGACCTTCAGGAATTATTAAGATGTTAGATCTTCAACGACCAATTTACCGACAAACAGCAGCTTATGGCCACTTTGGTCGTACAGATGTTGATTTGCCTTGGGAACACACGGATAAGGTCGCTGAACTAAAGAAATATTTTAACAAGTAAGCTAAAAAGCGCCCATTAGGGTGCTTTTTTAGGAAGGCGGTTTGTATGCAAGAAACCAAACAAAGTAACGTTATTTTAGTAACGATTGCTTTATTTGTAGCAACTTTTATGAGTGCGGTAGAGGGGACAATCGTTTCCACTGCCATGCCAACCATTGTTGGTGATCTACACGGTGTTTCCCTGATGAACTGGGTATTTTCTATTTTTTTACTAACTAACGCGATTGCGACACCGATTTATGGAAAATTAGCAGATCAGTTAGGTAGAAAACCAATGTTTATGGTGGGGATTACCATCTTTATTATTGGTTCTGTAATGTCTGGGCTTTCCCATTCAATGATTGTCTTAATTATTTGGCGAGCTGTGCAGGGGATTGGGGCTGGTTCTATCATGCCCATTTCCAACACAATTATTGCTGATATTTACCCTCTGGAGAAACGGGCTCAAGTGATGGGGCTAAACGGAGCTGCTTGGGGGATTGCTTCTATTGTGGCTCCATTATTAGGGGGCTTCATCGTTGATAACCTGAGTTGGCACTGGATCTTCTTTATTAACTTACCTATCGGCCTATTAGTGATTGCGATGATTTTATTATTCTTTAAAGAAAATCGTCAAGTTCAAAAAACTAAAATCGACTATGGCGGTATGGTTTTGCTAACTATTTCTCTATTATCGTTAATGTATGGCTTCCAGGCCTTAGGACAAAGTCCTATTTCTTGGCCAATACTAGCGATTTGTTTCCTAGTAATGATTGTTACCATTGTATGGTTTGTTAGACACGAACGAGTTACTGCAGACCCATTGATTCCAATGGAACTGTTCGATAATCGGACGTTTGTCGTGCAAAATGTGGTAGTGGCATTAGTTAGTGGCTTCTTGATTGGTTTTGAAGTTTACCTACCAGACTGGACGCAAGGAATTTTGGGTATGAAAGCTTCTATGGCTGGTTTTGCGATAACTCCTAGTTCATTGATGTGGATTGTTGGTTCCTTTATTTCTGGGAAGCTTCTCGGTAAACTACGACCTAATCAAATTATTAACATTAGTCTTAGCCTAATCTTGATCGGGGCTATTGTGATGGTAATGTTGCCCGCGTACACTCCGTTTTGGAGTTTCCTACTGATTTCCGCAATTTGTGGGACTGGCTTTGGAATTACGGTCACTTCCACTACGATTATCGTTCAAAATCAAGTGGAAGAAAATCAAATTGGGGTAGCAACCTCTTTTAATACTCTTTGCCGGACACTAGGACAATCTCTAATGATTTCTGTTTTTGGGATTATTATGAACAGCAGTATGCTGAGGGGAGTTCGCCAAACTGATGGGGCTACTATGGGAATGATGAATAAATTAATTAATCCCCAAACAGCCAATCAATTAGCTAGCAATATGTTACCAAAGCTAAGAATGGTGTTGTATCACACTTTACACAATATTTTCTTAGTGGCATTGGGACTAATTATCTTAGCATTTATCTTTAATTTTACTGATCGTTTGTCTAAAAAGAATAACTAAAAATAAGGCCACCAACGAATTAATAGTTGGCGGCCTTATTTTATTTATTATTAACTGAAGGGGAAAATATTTTTTGACTAATCGTTAAACAGATGAAGCCAAGACACCATCCAGCAATGACGTCTGTAGGGTAGTGTACGTGAACATAAACCCGACTAAATCCAATTAAAAAAATCCAAATGATGATCAATCCAGTTAATAGATAACGAATATTTTTATTTTTTACCAGGAGGTTAAGAATCACGATTAAGCTGCCACCCAATAGCATAGCGGTCATTGCGTGACCACTAGGAAAGCTGGATGAGCCGGCTAAAACTAAGTGGTGCACTGTAGGACGTGGACGGTCAACTAAGTTTTTAACTAGATTGTTAATCCCACCAGCTATTAGAGTACTATTTACTAAAAAGAAGAGGGTAATTCTTATTTTGTGCTGCCACAGTTGTAAAACTAGAGATAATATCAAGGCAATTATAACGGTTGGGATGGGATTTAAACTGTTAGTTAATTTAATAAAAAAGGAATTAAAAAAATGTGATCGAATGGGGACGATCCCATTAATAATGGTATCATCGATAATTGAAATGTAGTTGAGTCGTAAAACCACTCCGATTAGTAAAAAGAAGAATAAAATGGTAGCAGCAGCGGCCCAGCGAGATTGCGTTTTAGAAAGCAAATTAAACTCTCCTCATATTTTTTCTTAAGTATAGCACAAAGAATCTTGCACTTATTGATTTGGTCTGATAGGATTACAACAGTAAGAAAAACACGAAAACAAAACGTGAATTAGTAGTCTAGGTGACTTTTACAGAGACCGAATGGAAGTGAAAATTCGGAAATGAGCCTGGACGAACTCGTCGCGTAGTGAATTGGTGAAATTAGTAGCCAGTTTCGGTAACCACCGTTATGGTTTGAGAGGCTCATTTGAGCACATTAGGTGGTACCGCGGAAACTATTCGTCCTATAGGAAGTTAACTTCTTATAGGCTTTTTTTGTTTTTAGTGACTAATAAAGGAGATAAATTATGGCATATAATCACGACGTCATCGAACGGAAATGGCAACATTACTGGCACGAAAATAAGACTTTTAAAACTGGTGAAGATCAGTCTAAGGACAAGTACTATGTATTAGACATGTTTCCTTATCCATCAGGCCAAGGATTGCACGTAGGCCATCCAGAAGGTTATACAGCAACTGATATTATGGCCAGAATGAAGCGAATGCAAGGTAAGAACGTGTTACATCCAATTGGCTGGGATGCTTTTGGATTGCCTGCAGAACAATACGCACTAAAAACGGGGCACAACCCTAAAGATTTTACCGCTCAAAATATTAAAAACTTTAAGCGGCAAATTAAGTCTCTAGGATTTTCATATGATTGGGATCGAGAAATTAATACTACGGATCCTAGCTATTACAAATGGACTCAATGGATCTTCGAACAACTATACAAAAAAGGCTTAGCCTACGAAGACGAAATTATGGTTAACTGGGCCCCTGATTTTATGGGTGGAACCGTTGTTTCTAACGAAGAAGTTATTGATGGCAAGACTGAACGAGGTGGTTATCCAGTTTATCGGGTCCCAATGCGGCAATGGGTCTTAAAAATTACTGCCTACGCTGATCGGTTGATTGATGATCTTGATGATTTAGATTGGCCTGAAAACGTTAAGGATATGCAACGTAACTGGATTGGACGTTCTAAAGGGGCTAGTGTCTTTTTTGAGATCCAAAACGCAGCAGATAAGAAAGTGGAGGTCTTCACTACCCGGCCTGATACTTTATTTGGAGCCACATATTTAGTATTATCACCAGAACATGAATTAGTGGACCAAATTACCACTCCGGAACATGCAGAAGCTGTGAAAGCCTATAAAGAAGAAGTAGCCAGAAAATCGGATCTAGAACGGACTGATTTAAATAAAGATAAGAGCGGGGTCTTCACCGGAGCATATGCTGTTAACCCAATTAATGGTCAAGCGGTGCCAGTATGGATTGGTGATTATGTGCTAACTTCATACGGTACCGGAGCTATCATGGCCGTACCAGCTCACGATCAACGGGATTATGAATTTGCTAAGAAGTTTGATTTACCAATTGTTCCCGTCATTGAAGGTGGCGACATTGCAGTCGAAGCTTATACCGGCGATGGTGTTCATATTAACTCTGATTTTATGAACGGAATGGATAAGCAAACTGCCATTACAGCAGCATTAGATTGGTTAACCGATCACGGTGTTGGTCATGAAAAAGTAAATTACCGACTTCGTGACTGGATCTTCAGTCGTCAACGTTATTGGGGTGAACCAATCCCAGTTATTCATTGGGAAGATGGCGAAACAACCTTGGTTCCTGAAGACGAATTGCCACTGAAATTACCAGCTGCTAAGAACATTGAACCTTCCGGAACTGGTGAAAGTCCATTAGCTAACCTAGATGACTGGGTTAATGTAGTTGATGAAAATGGTCGGAAAGGAAAACGAGAAACTAATACCATGCCACAATGGGCTGGTAGTTCTTGGTATTACCTTCGTTATATCGATCCTAAAAATGATGAAATGATTGCTGATCCAGAAAAAGTCAATTACTGGATGCCAGTAGATCTTTACATTGGTGGGGCAGAACACGCTGTTCTTCACTTATTGTATGCTCGTTTCTGGCACAAAGTTCTTTATGACTTGGGAGTAGTGCCAACTAAAGAACCGTTCCAAAAATTGGTAAATCAAGGAATGATTTTGGGGACCAACCACGAAAAGATGTCTAAATCTAAGGGTAACGTAATTAACCCTGATGATATCGTTAGTGAGTTTGGTGCAGATACTCTTAGAGTTTACGAAATGTTCATGGGTCCTATCGATGCTTCTAAGCCTTGGAATACCGAAGGAATTGCCGGAGCCCATCGTTGGTTAGATCGAGTTTGGCGGTTAATGATCGATGATAATAATCATCTTCGCGATCGGGTAACTACCAGAAACGATGGTCGCCTTGACAAGATTTACAATGAAACTGTTAAGATCGTCAGTGATGATTATGAACAACTTCACTTTAACGTTGCCATTTCACAAATGATGGTCTTTGTAAACGAGGCATACAAGGTTGATGCATTACCTATTGAATATATGAAGGGCTTTGTTCAATTGCTCTCACCAATTGCACCACACATTGCTGAAGAACTTTGGCAATTGTTAGGTAACAATGACACTATTGCTTATAGTCAATGGCCAACTTATGATGAATCTAAGCTGGTAGAAGATGAAGTAGAGTTAGTTGTTCAGGTAAATGGTAAAGTTCGTGACCATATTAAGGTTGCTAGGGATGCTGACAAAGAAACAGTAGAATCATTAGTCCGTAATTCTGATCGCTTTGCTGAAGTGGTTGGTGACAAAGAAGTTAAAAAAATTATTGTTGTGCCTAACAGAATCGTTAATATTGTGGTAGGTAAATAATAAAAAAGACTCAATTGTTTTTAACAATTGAGTCTTTTTTTATTTAACTTGCCATAAGAAAGTTTTTAATACTGAAATGACCTTAAGATTATCTATATGTTGCTGAGTATGTTGAGCCTTGGGACCGGTTAATTCAACCGTTGTATAAAAACTAACACGATCTTTAATTAGGTATCCCAGGGACTTATCAGAAACATTTGTGACAACTCCATCTGAATTGGATCCATTTTCTAAATTACCATAGATATTAATTACCCGAGCTTGCTTAGGCATTCGGTACCGAACCCTAAGTAGTTGTTCATACTCTGGATGAATGATTTTAGGTCGACCATTAGGTAGTAATTGATTTTGATTAGGGTAATCGTCCCAATAACGAGCTAGTGGTCCTGTAAGGGGCTGGTTACGTTTATGGTTGTCAATGATGCCATCATAGGGGCCAGACATTGCTATAATTTTGTTTACCCGGGGGACTTTATGATTGTTGCCGTTTAACATGTTGTAGTAAATAACCGCATACGCTCCCATGGAATGTCCCACAAAATTAATTTGATTAACGTTATACTTAGCTTTCAGTAATTTATTGACCTTAGTGAGCCATTGGGTATATTTATCTTCGCCGGCTCGATTATTGTCAAATACTAATAAAATAATAGGGTTACGCATCCATTTTTTGATAGTTCCCTGAACTTTTATATGGCCGTTAGCCGTAACGTGAATTACCATTCTCTTAGTAGCACTTCCGCTTTTTTCTACTGCAGTTACCATGTCAGTTTCGGAGTCAATACCGCCGCCCCAACCGTGAACGAACATGGTGGGAATATTGCTATTAATATAATTATTGTCTAATTGGTTTTGCTTTTGAACATGATAAAAATAAATACTAGAAAAGATTATTAATAAAATAAATCCGCCAATGGCAAAATATAATATCTTACCACGGGCGGAATTGGTTGATCTTGTCAATTAACTTGCCACCTTTACTGGTTTATGCCAAATAATTTTAATCCATTTTGCGTAAACCAATGATATAAGAAGTGGCACTACAATTGCAATAATTATTCTCAGAATTAAGGAATTTATACCCATTCTAAAACTAATATCTAAAACTGCTTTGTGCATATACATTACAAACAAGGTGTGTTGACCTAATATGTCTAGTGGCTTATAGACCCAAATAGGAGCAAAGCTAAGCCAGCGGCTCACTCCAAATACTACTAAGATAACTACAAGGGGAATAACTGTAGAATATAAACTAGGGGAAAGGGGTTTGGCGTGGATTTGATGAGATTTTAAGAAGAAACCAAAGTTAAACACGCCAAGGTGTTGTTCCCAAATTAAGAATAAAGTGAAGATTCCTAAACCAATGATTAGCCAGGTATGGGTAATCCATTCTTTAATTTGTGGGAAGAATAAATAACCAAATAACATGAAGAAAATAGCAAATAAGGTAACGTCGAAATCCCAAGGGGTGTACTTTAGGCCAAAAATATGAGGTTGTTTTTTATAACTAGCTCCTAGTAACAAGCTTACCATCATGATTCCCAGCTTGGCTTCCCGAGATTTAACGTAGGTAATAATAAAGGTGGTTACAATGGTTGCTAAAATCAAAACGTTAATAAACCAAAAGATACTTAAGTAAAGGTTTAAATAGCGTCCCCCTAATAGTAATTTGAAGTAATACTTCAAAGTGTATCTAATACTTTGATGCTGAACGAAATGTGATAAAGTTATCAAGAAAATACCAGCCGCAAAATAAGATACTAATAACGGTTTAATTCGCCTTTTAAAAAAAGGTCCCCACTGATTATCTACTACTGGTTTAATAAAAAAGCCACTAGCAACAAAGAAAATTGGAACATGCCACCAATAGAAAAAGTGATACATAGCTCCATGTGTTTCTAAAGCGTGACCGATAACTACAGCAATCATTCCGAATGCCTTAGCTAGATCAATCCAGACGATTCTCTTTTTTTCTGTGCTCACCTAAACCCATCCAATCTTAATTTAGAATTCATACCATGTTATATTTTATGTTTTATATTTCACGATCGCAATACGTTTAAATTAAATTCTTGTTAAATAAAAACGGTTTAGAGGTTTAAATTAGTATTAATAGCATTGATATTGATCGGAGTGTCTATTAAAATAGGTAAGATTGTATGAATGGAAATGAAAGTAGGAACGAAAATGAGTGAAGAGAAACAACAAACAAGTAGTTCAGAAGCCACAAGAGATAAAATGCTTTCTGGATCTGCTTGGATGACAGCTGGGAGTATGTTTTCCCGGTTACTAGGTGCGATTTACATAATTCCTTGGCGAATTTGGTTTGGGAGTTACTTCTTACTAGGAAACGCGTTATACGGATTTGGGTATAACATTTACAGTTTCTTTCTAATTGCTGCAATTGCTGGAATTCCTTCGGCGATTGCAAAGCAAGTTGCTCACTATAATGCATTAAATGAATATGGAGTTGGAGTTCGTCTCTATAAGCGGGGATTGGTACTATCAGTCTCCACCGGGATTATCTGTGCTCTAGTCTTATATTTTGGAGCGCCGTTGATGGATGGTGGCAATCCTAACGTTATTCCGGTACTACATTCATTGGCCTGGGCAATTTTAGTAATCCCAACAATGAGTTTAACTCGAGGGTATTTCCAGGGGTACCAACAGATGGCTCCTTCCGCCATTTCTCAGTTTGTTGAGCAATTAGCTCGGGTATTATACATGCTGTTGACGGCCTACCTAATTATGCAGGTTTGGCATGGTAGTTGGATTACAGCAGTTGCACAATCCACCTTTGCGGCTTTTGTGGGGGCTGTGTGTGGTTTGTTAACATTAGGCTATTACTATTGGAAACGGCGTAGAACGTTTAGATCTTTGGTAGCTAATAGTAATAATGAAATTAAAGTGCAAACTAGTCAGTTGTATCACGAAATTATCGCTCAAGCGGTGCCGTTTATTATTTTAGGGGCCGGAATCACTATCTTCCAATTAATTGATCAATATACTTTCTTTGATATTATGAGAATGGCGACTAATTATTCTAATGATGCATTGAACGATTTGTATGCATTGTTTGCGGTTAACGCTAATAAATTAGTGATGATTCCTATTTCATTGGCATCGGCTTTGGCTATTACTTCAGTACCACTGTTGTCAGTTGCTATTACTAAGGGTGATACTAAGGCAATTAAGGGACAAACTACTAATGTATTTTTACTTTTCTTATACGTAATGACCCCAGCTGCGTTAGGAATGGCAGCTATTGCCGGTCCACTTAACCGAGTATTTTATGGTCAGGCCCATCAAGCTTTAGGTGCTAATATTCTATCATTTTCAGCTATTATCTCTATTCCTTTGGGACTGTTTACTGTGTTTGCTGCGGTAATGCAAGGTCTAAATCAAAATAAACGAGCCGTTAAATACTTCTTAATTGGAACGGTAGTTAAGCTAGCGGTTCAATGGCCATGTGTTTATTTCCTAGGAACCTTTGGAGCACTATTAGCTACTGGAATTGGTATTTTAGTAGCCAGTGGTTTGATTATTAATAATTTAAACAAACAGTATGGTTTTGATAATAAATTATTAGGTAATGACTTTGCCAAAATCAGCGGCTACTCTTTACTAGTTTATGGATCAGCGTTAGCTGTCGTATACCTTTTAAACTTCCTATTAGGGTTATTTATAGATCCAAACGGTGGCATGGCTAGCTTATTAGTTAGTTTAGTTTCTGTATTAGTAGGTGGTGGATTATACGTTTACTTTACGTTGAAATACCGGGTAGCAGACGATGTCTTAGGTCCACGAAGCGAAGGATTAAGAGCTCGATTGCATATTAAATAATTAAAAAAGGAAATGAGAGAAATCTCATTTCCTTTTTTAATTGGCATATTTAGCCATGAATTGGGGAATTTGCTGACTAATCTGGTGTGGAAGGATCACGTATTGGCATTGAGCTAATTGATTAGCAATTGCACTATGGGAAAATACCGCGGCTAAAACGGCGTTGTCTTGATTAGCAAACTGAGCACAAAATCCGCCAACCATGCCAGCCAAAGTATCACCCATACCACCAGTTGCTTGAGCAGGAGTCCCAGCAGTGTTTTGGTAAATTTTAGTATCAGTGTAAATTTCAGTTTGGTGTGATTTTAAAACTACCGTAGCTCCTAACTGGTGGGCTACCAACCAATTTTGATCGGGATGTTGATCTTTAATAGCAATTCCAGAAATTCGTTGCCATTCCATTTGATGCGGAGTTAAAACGGTGTATTTAGTTTGAGGGATAATTAATCGATGGTTAGCGATTAGGGTAATAGCGGAACCATCTATTACTAGTGTTTGTTTTAAGGTAACCAACTTTAAGACTAATTGTAAAACGGTGAGCGCCTTAGCATCTGTTCCTAAACCGGGACCAATCACGATAACATCGACAGATAATACTAATTGGGTGAGTTGTTCTAGGTCATTAATATCCGCAAACATGGCCTCTGGTAACCAACTATGTAAGCTGGTTTGATTACTGGCATCAGTGATGGTGGTGGTTAAACCAGCTCCTGAGTAGACGGTAGCTAGAGAAGCCATAATGATGGCCCCGCCAAAATTGTGATTACCACCAATTAAAACTACTTTTCCATACGTTCCTTTATAACTATCTAAAGGTCGTTTACGAATCGTTTCGGTTAGAATTTGATCGGTTAGTTTAATCATAATATCCCTCCTATTATCGTTATTATAGCATCAGTTCGAATTTCTATTAACCACAAGGAGAAACGAATGTGCTAAACTAGTTTTAATAAATTATTTGGAGGATTCGATATGACACAAAATTGGCAACAATTAGCTGAAGGCTATCAAGATCAATATTTAGCAGATTTAAAAGCATTAATTGCAATTCCTAGTGTGCGTGATGATGATAACGCTACTGATCAGTACCCACTAGGCGAGGGCCCTGCTAAAGCCTTACAACAATTCCTAGCATTTGGTGAACGCGATGGTTTTGTGACTAAAAATTTAGATAACTTGGCTGGTTACATTGAATATGGCGAAGGAGACGAAACGTTAGCTATCTTGTCTCACGTAGATGTAATGCCTGCTGGTGCTGGTTGGGACACTGATCCGTTCCAATTAACGGTAAAAGATGGAATTGCTTATGGCCGGGGAACTTCAGATGATAAAGGTCCTGGGTTGGCAGCTTATTATGGGCTTAAGATGTTAAAAGACGCTAATATCAAGCCAAATATCAAAATTCGGTTGATTTTAGGAACTGATGAAGAAAGTCAATGGACTGGGATGACCCATTACTTTGAAGTTGAACCAGCTCCAACATTTGGCTTCTCACCAGATGCTGAATTCCCATTAATTAATGGCGAAAAAGGGATGGCTTCATTCATTACTACCTTTGGTACTACTAATGGCGGTGATGTAGAATTAGTTTCTTTTGATTCTGGCTTAAGAGAAAATATGGTTCCTCGAGATGCTGAAGCAACTTTGAAGACTACTAATGCTGAAGCAATTTCAGAACAATTTGAAACTTTTGTGGCTGCTAACGAAATCGAAGGCGAATCTGAACTTTCTGCTGATGGTATTAACTTGCATGTTGTTGGTAAGGCTGCTCACGGAATGGAACCTAGAAACGGAGTTAACAGTGGGACTTATCTAGCAACATTCTTGAACCAACTAGGTTTGCAAGGGGATGCTAATAGCTTTGTTAGTTTTATTGCCGACAAACTACATGATGATTCCAGAGCTAACAAGTTAGGAACTAACTACACAGACGATATCATGGGCGATTTAACTATGAATGTCGGCATCATGAAGTTTGATCAAGAAGCTGGCGGATTTATCAATACTAACTTCCGTTATCCTAAGGGAATCGGACCTAAAGAAATTATGGCAGCGTTAGAAAAAGCAGTTACAGCACTTAACGGCTCTGTTAAGCAAATTTCTGAAAAAGTACCTCATTACGTTGACCCTCAAGATCCAATTGTACAAACGTTAATTAACGTTTATCGGGAACAAACCGGCATTGCTGATGCTGAGCCAGAAGTAGTTGGTGGCGGTACTTATGGTCGCTTAATGAAACGAGGGGTAGCTTTTGGAGCGCTCTTCCCATGGACTGAAGACAGTATGCACCAAGCCAATGAATTCCAACCAGTTGCTGATTTAACTAAGGCAATGGCAATTTATGGACAAGCAATTCACGATTTAGCATTACAGTAACCACTGAAAGGCGGGGATTATGATGACAGAATCAACACTTAAGAACTATAACCGGATATTAGTAGGGGTAGATGAGTCGCAAACCGCTAGTTTAGCTGTTGACCGGGCGATTATGATGGCTAAGACAGATGAAGCTAAATTAATTATTGCCTCGGTAATTAACGACCGCGAGATTATGGGAGTTTCCAAAAAAGCTATCCTAGGATTTGGGGCGGCTACTCCTGATCAAGTTAACCAAGTTAAAGATGAAGTTACTACTATGGTTCAGCGTTATGTTCAACGAGCTAGCGATGCCGGAGTTGATGCGGAATCTGTCATTACCTTAGGAGATCCACGTGGTGAAATAGCCACTAATTTAGCTAATAAATACGATGTAGATTTAATCGTAGTGGGAGCTACTGGGGTTAATCTAGTAGGACGAATGATGTTAGGTTCAACAGCTGACTATGTTATTCGCAATGCAAAATGTGATGTTTTTGTCGTTCATGATTACCTAGAAACCAAATAAAAAGAGTCCAGAATAATTCTGGACTCTTTTTATTATCTTAATTCAGTTAAAGCATCGTCAATTTGACTTAAGACGACGTCAACATTATCTGGATTGGAAAGATCGTATTTTTGTAGGTCAACCCGAATTTTAGGGCTGACATCGTATTCATCAAACCACTTTTTATAAGCTGACCACATTTTGTAGTAGTAGTTCTTTAAACCGGGATTGTCATCGAATTGTTCGTATGAGCGACCACGTTTCTTAATTCGGTATTGAATAGTGTCAAAATCACTATCGGCATATACTAATAAATCTGGTGCCTTTTTAGGTAGTTCATCTAATTCGGTCATCATGTTGTCAAGTAACTGGAGATAAACTGATAATTCGGTATCAGTGATATTACCTTCAGCATTGTTTTCGCGAGTAAACAGTGCATCTTCATAAATGGAACGATCTAAAACGTTGTTATCATCATCTAACGCTTTTTTAATCATCGCAAATCGTTTATTTAAGAAGTAAATTTGTAACAAAAATCCATATTGTTTTGGATCTGAATAATAAAGTGGAAGAACTGGATTTTCGCCAACTGGTTCGAAAAACGCTTGTGTTCCTAAGTGTTCGGCAATTTTACCAGTTAAGGTAGTTTTGCCAACGCCGATCATTCCTGCAGTAATTATCACCATGATAGCCCCTCTTTTGTAAAAATTAACAATATATAGTGTAGCACAAATTAAGGCAGCACCATATATATAATTTAGTAATAGTTGGGGAAGTTTAAAATCGTTACTTAATTGCCGTTAAAAACAGCGAAAAATTTATTCTTAGTTAACTGTTAGAAGATTAATTATTAAAATATTCTCATTTTTAATTTGACAAATTAAGTCTAAATTTATATTCTGTAAAAAGATGGTTATTGTAATTACGGGATTGCGACCTGTTGTTTTTGTTACAAAGTCATCTTGTGCCGGATGGGCGCTCTGAGAAACGCTTATACTTGCAATATATATAATTTCTTAGTCCTTCACTTTAATCGGTGGAGGGCTTATTTTGTTTCAGCAATTCATAAGTAACAATTCTAAGATCCGATTGTAGTACAATAAGGGTAATAAACATATGGGAGGTAAGGGAATGTATCAAGCAGTTGTTTTTTTTGATTTAGATGGTACTTTTTTAGATAATGATAAGAATATTCCGGCAGAAAATATTGCTGCAATTCAACAATTAAAGCAAAATAATATTTTACCGGTAATTTCGACTGGTAGAAATATTTTTGAAATTCAATATGTTATGGATCAGGCTGGAATTGACACAATCGTTAGTGCTAATGGTAGTTATGTTCAGTACGAAGGTAAAAAGCTTAAGGCTGAAGAAATCAAGAAGCCATTACTGGAAGAATTAATTCAATTTGCTGCTGATCAGGGGGATGTATTAGCGTTTTATAATAATCGGGAGTTTGCATTGACTGCTGCCAATGAAATGACTAGGGAAAATTACCGGTTGCTACGACTTAACGCAAAGGTTGACCCAAGTTTCTATCAAACCAATGAAGTTAACTTTGTTAATGTTTTTAATTACGATAGGGACAAACTATATCAAGATAAGTTTGCTGGTCGTTTGTCGTTGGTCAGAAATAATCCTAGAGCCTTGGACACCATGAAGTGGGGTGTTTCTAAACAAACGGGGATTAAGGTGTTACTTAATACCTTGGGCCTAGAAAATGTGCCTACATATGCCTTTGGTGATCAATTAAATGATTTACAGATGTTTGATCAGGTTGATTATGCAATTGCAATGGGAAATGGTCATCCTGAGGCGAAAGCGAAAGCTGACTATATTACTGATTCTAATATGGATGATGGAATTAGTACCGGTCTTAGACATTACGGACTTATTAAATAATAAAAAAACTCCAAGAAATTTATCTTGGAGTTTTTTTATTATTTAATAAGTTTAGCCCATTGCTTTTTGAATATTAGCTAAGGTTAAATCTTTAGTAGTTGGGAAAATAATATCTGCTTCATGAAGCAGTTTAGCGGAGCCGATTCCGACGGAGGTTTCACCAGCCCCATTAATAGCCTCTACACCAGCAGCAGCATCTTCGATACCAATACATTGTTCTGGTTGGAGATTAAGTGCTTCAGCGCCTTTAATGTAAATTTCTGGATCTGGCTTTCCTTTAGAAAGGGTAGCTGGATCCACAATAGTTGGGAAGTAATCGGTTAATTCAAGTTTACCTAAAACCCGGGGACCATTTTTGGAAGCTGAGGCTAGCGCAATAGCATAATGATTAGCTTTTAAACTATCCAAAAAATCTTTGATGCCAGGTAAAATATCGTTGGGAGTCATTTGATCAACGAGAGCAAGATAATTAGTGTTTTTTTCAGTTGCTAGTTGTTCCTTTTCTTCATCAGAGTAGTTATTGGACAAGCCACCAGCATTGAGAATCATTTCCAATGAGTCCATCCGACTAACCCCTTTGAGGTTATCTTCTAGTTCCTGGGACCAGGGAGCACCCACTTTATCAGCTAGTTGGTGCCAAGCTTGAGTATGAAAACGAGCAGTATCAGTAATTACTCCATCTAAGTCGAAAATAAAACCTTTAATATCATTGAATTTAGCCATTGTTATTCCTCCAATATTATTTGTATTTAATCGTAGTGGGCTTATTTTTAGTCAAATTGTAGTTGGTATCACCTACGATTACTTGACTATTTTGACTAGCCGTGACAGTTATATTGTGATGATCAATATGATATTGATACCAAATTCCCCTTACTTGTTCCTTAAAACTAAGGTCCGTCCAATTTCGAGGAAGATGAGGGGCAATCTGGATTGTTTTGCCGGTAACATTTACTCCACCGTAATTTCTAGTTTCGATTTGCAATGTAGCTCCCATTACTCCCAAATGAATTCCTTCTGCAGTAGTTCCACCTTGAATATCATAGTAGTCAGAGAAAAGGGCGGTAGAGAACAGTTGCCAAGACTGATCCATATTATTATCAATTTCATCTAAGACCGAATAAACGATTCGAGATAATGTGGAACCGTGAGTGGTTCGATCAAGATAGAAGCGGAGATTTCTGGAATAGTAATCAGCAGGTAAGTTATATCCTAGTTCTTTGATAATAGCTTCGACATCATTCTTAGGAATTTCGTAGTAGGCCATTAAGGTATCGGCTTGCTTAGCAACCTGATAGGCGTCTGGAGTCTTACCTTCACCTTTGAGAAGGCGGTCAATTCTAGAAATATCTCCGTATTTTTGTCGATAGGCTTCAAAGTTTAATCTGGATAGTTTGAAGTAGCCTTGGAATTGTCCAATAATGCCGTCTTCATTTATGTCTAACCGTAACTTGTGGCTGATTTGTTTCATTTGGTCTTTTAATTCCGGACTAATTTCTGCTTTGGAAGCGGCGGTTTGAATAACATCAGGATTAATTTGTTGTAGTAATTGGGCTACTTTGGTAAATAACCAGGAAACCATAATGTTGGTGTAGGCGTTATTGGTTAAGCCACGTTCATTACTATTAGGATATTCTTCATGGAATTCATCTGGTCCCATTACTTCTTTAATATCATATCGATCGGCTTGCTTATCGTAGCTGGTCATGCTAACCCAGAATTGACAGATAGAAAGTAACATTTCTAGCCCGTAATCTTTCATAAATTGCTTGTCACCAGTAATATTGCAATAAGTCAAAACGTCATAAGCAACTGATATGGATACATGTCTTTGTAGTCTACTATTATCAGGATCCCATTGGTTATTTACCGGATTTAAATGGACAAATTGAGATTGTTCGTCACCGTACATACCAGACTGCCAAGGATACATTGAACCTTGTTTATTTTCCGACTGCGCATATTTTCTGGCCTCTGCCAGACGTCGGTAACGATAAAGCAGGGCTTGTCTAGTAATCTCAGGGTAGTGCAAATCATAATATGGCAGGACAAACATTTCGTCCCAGAAAATATGTCCTCTATATGCTTCTCCGTGCAATCCACGAGCCCCTACAGAAGCATCCAATTGACCTGATTGTAAGGCAGATGCTGTTACAAATAGATGGTAAATATTAACTCGGGTTAATTTTTGACTAGTAATATCATTTCCAATTTGAATATCTGAAGTGTTCCACAAATTTTTCCAATATTTAGTGCTATCAGCTAATGTATCTTCAAATGAAGCCTGGCGTAGATCATCAGTAGCAAGTTGTTCTAAATTACCACTAGACTCTAAGCTAGTAAAAATACTAACGTCTTTTGTGACGGTGTATGTTTGCCCAGGTTGAACATCTAAATCAATAGTTTGAGTAATTTTTTGATCGGTAGTAGTGGCGGTAATAGAATCAGGGGTAGCGTCATCTGCGCCATTGACCTTGGAATTGATGACAAACTTAACTTTAGATGTCTTAGTTTGCCCACTTAATGAAATTGCATTTTCATGGGCAGCCATTCCGGTAATATTTAAGTGATGTTGATCAAAATCTTGATACCGTTCAACGTTGCCATTAATTACTTGTCCGTCAATCGCTGAATAAATTTGAAGACTTCCAGCAAAATTAATGGGCTTAACTTCATATTTAATAGCAAAGCGATGCCAGTTGGTCATATTAGCAGCTTTTGTAGCTCTGATTTCTAATAGCTGTCCTGTACTCAATTGAAGATTCATTGTAGTGGTCAGGGTTCCAGTCTTTAAGTCTAGGCTTCGATAAATATCAGAAATATCTGCTGGGGTGATCGTAAATGGTTTTTGGTGATCTACGCCAAAGCTAATAAATTGACTATTAGGCAGATTAACTAGATCCTCGTTGACAACATCTCGGTCATTAATTTTGGTAGTTAATTGATTAAACATACCAGCTATGTACATTCCAGGATAGTTGTCCGTATCGGCGTTGGCTTCAACATAAGCACCACGAAGTCCAAAAAAGCCGTTACCAATTGTTAGCATAGCCTCTTGTCCGTAGTTTCGTTTGCCAGAATATTCACCGTAGTAATCTAAATGCCACTTAAGATATTCCGCTTTTTGCTGGACGGCTTTAGCTAACCCTAGCTTATCAATAGCAGTTAGACTGACAGTGGGGACGTTCAGCATGTTGGCAAGTGCTAAGCCAATATCGATTCGTTGATGGTTAATTCCAATAATCGTATCGGAAAAAGAGTAGTTCAGTGAATTTTCGATAATTGCGGCGTCAATTGGTAAACCAGTTAAAACCGATTTAATGTTTTCTAGATTATCACCAATTGAAAGCTGATTATTATAGGCGATGATAAATTTACGATATGGAGCTTGGTTATCTTTTTCTGAATAATTCAATTCCAAGATTCCATCTCGTGCTTTGATTGAAAATGTTTTCATACAATTAACCCCCTCGTTATTTAAGAAGTCAAGCCCTCTGTCACAATCTTAAATCAATGTGAAAATAAGCGCAATTAATTAGTATTTCAAATAAAAAAACCGCCTCCAAACGGGCGGTTTAAAATTATTTATTAGATTGATCTTGGTCCTTTAACAACGCTCTAATATCAGCAAGAATGCTTTCGGTAGTTTCTGGAGAATCAGCTTCTTCTTTTTTAGGCAATAATGAATTAATGGCTTTAACTAAGATAAAGACAACGAATGCAATAATCAAGAAATTAATAATAGCATTAATAAATGATCCATATTTAAATGTTGCATCACCCACCTTAAAAACTAAGTTAGACAGGTCAATTTTTCCTAAAAATAAACCAATTAATGGATTAATTAAGTTGTTGGTAAGGGAGGTAACGATGGCCGTAAAAGCACTCCCAATAATAACCCCGACTGCTAGATCAATGACGTTTCCACGAGCAATGAATTCCTTAAACTCTTTTAACACAATAAATCCTCCAATGTTACAAAATATTTTTTTAATGTTATCTATATTAAACACTGAAAATAACTCTATAACAACAGTCATTTTCAAGATAGCTGTGGTAAGATACATATGAATAACATGTGTGAGAGTGACAAGATGAAAAAATGGAGTTTGCCTTTAGCAGTGACGATTACGTTGCTTATAGTTTTAATAATGATCTACATAACTATCAATTTTGATATTGGTATGTGGATGTTTGTTTTACTGTGGTTATTAATAATAGCCGTTATTCGGGTAATTTTTACCCCAATTTTAATTCGAGTATTTATGAATATCGATAGAAAAAAAGAGTTGCTTGCTAAGCAAAAACAGGGAGATGATGGGGATGAAAAAACGGACAGGAGTTAAAGTGGCAACTGCGGCATTTTTAACGTTAATTGCCCTAACTGGTAGTGGCACTGCCAGCGCTAAAACCACTTATAAGGCGGTAAGTGCTTCTAAAAATCAATTAGTTGATATTGTGTTAAAACCGAGAAGCCAGTCCGCAATGGGGAGTTATGCTTACCAAGTAGTAACCCCTAGCAGCAAAAATTACCATAAATATTTAACTTCTAAACAAGTAAGTAGTAAATATGGGCAAACCACCGCTAAAGTGAATGCCTTGAAAAAATACCTTAAGAAGTATCACTTAAAAGCTGGAGTTTACAGTGGCAACATGGTGATGGTAGTGAAGGGTTCTACTAAAAATGTAGAAAAAGCGTTTAAAGTTAAACTGTATAACGTAAAGTCAAACGGTAATTCATATCAAAAAGCTAAAGGGACTCCAAAACTACCTACTAGTCTTCAAAAAAGTACAATGGCTATTTTTGGCCTCTCCAATTACAATTCTATGTCTGAAAACGGTAAGATCCAAACTAAGGGACAGTATCAACCACAGGTGATCCATAAACGGGCCTCTATTATTACTAACTCTGATTCACCCCAAAAATTTATTGCAAAATATAATCTAGGTAGTTTGTACAGCAACGGAAACGAGGGTAATAATCGAACTATGGGAATCATTACCTTTGCTAACTTCCATCCTAGTGATGCTACTAAGTATTGGCGTAGTGAAAATATCTCGGCTAAGAAAAACCGAATTAGTGTTTACCGGACTAATGGGTATAAGGGAAGCTGGTATGGTTATGATGAATCTACAATGGATGTAGAACAAGCTGGTGCTATTGCCCCTAAGGCTAACATTAGAGCATATGTTGGACGTTCAGACGTTACTGGAATGGTGAATTCTGTTGCTGCAGCCGTTGGTGAAAATAAAGTAGATACACTTTCAATTAGCTGGGGACAAAGCGAGCAACAGGTAGCTGCTGAAATTAAATTAGGCACTACTCCTAAACAGTACAACCAGATTATGAATTTATTATATGCACAAGCTGCAGTCCAAGGAATTAGTGTCTTTACTGCTAGCGGAGATAGTGGGGCATATGATGGGATTCAAGAAGGACAATCACCAGCATTGAATGTAGATATGCCTGCTAGCTCTCCATTTGTAACAGCGGTAGGTGGAACCACGTTACCTAAATCATATCAGGTAGATGGTAAAACGGTTAAAATTACTAAGGAACGAGCTTGGTCTTCTGACTTTTTGTACCCTAACTATAAGAAACAGGAATTCTTCTCGAAATCAGCTAAGTTAGCTAGCTACTTTACCGGAACGGGTGGTGGCTTTAGTCGTTACAATAAAACACCAAAGTATCAACGAGGATTTAGCGGAGTTGGTACTTATGATGCCACCCAACTTTGGCAGATTAAGTCTGGTAGCATTAATTTGCTGAAGAAGGCTAAAAAAGTTAGTGGTAACAAAACCGGGCGTAACGTCCCTGACCTAAGTGTTAATGCCGATCCTAATACTGGGTATAGTACTTATATCAGTTCGGCTTCTCGCGCCGGTAAAAACGGCCAGTGGTATATTGCCGGAGGAACTAGCATTGCTGCTCCTCAAGTAGCGGCGGCTAGTGCTGTAATGAGTAGTAATACTAAATCTCGATTAGGATTTTGGAATCCACAAATTTATCGATTTGCCAAGACTAGTAGTTCACCGTTTACTGTATTAGACAGTCGTACTAATAATTCTAATTTGTATTACACTGGTCAGCCTGGCAAAAAATATAATCAAGCAACTGGTTTAGGAACCGTTGATTTTACTAAGTTGTTAGCTAAATTTAAATCACAAAAATAAGAGCGCAAGCTCTTTTTTATTTAAGGAGAATTATGAAAACTAAATCTTGGAACTTTAGTGAGAAAATCATTGCTTTAATTGGTTTATTAATTGTGGTGGCGGTAGTCCAATTACCAATTCAGATCATTGCTGTAAAATCGTTAACCAACTGGGCTAATTTGGCGTTAGGCATTGGTTATCTTGCGGGCTTTAGTTTGGCTATTTGGTTTGCTTATTGGGCATTTAGCCATGTTCGTCAAATACTCAAAAATAGATTATCCGTTAAGGATTTTCAAACGATTGTGGTAACTTGGCTGCTATTTATGGTAGTTCAAATTGGCTTAGGAATGGTTAATCAGCTACTCTATCAACAAACCCAAACTAGTAATAATCAAGCAATCATTACAATTTTACGAAGTAATCCTTGGGCGTTATGGTTAATGTCTTTTACAGCCATATTTATGTCACCGATTTTAGAGGAACTAATTTTTAGAGGATATTTAATTAATGCTTTTTTCAGTGAAAAAACAAAATGGTGGGGAATTTTTACTAGTGGGGTACTATTTTCTTTAGGTCATCAACAGGGATTTAACGTAATTAGCTTTTTAATCTACGCTTCGTTAGGGTGGTTATTATCCTATACTTATGTAAAAACGCAGAAAATTCAAGTTTCTATTGGAGTGCACGCTCTCAATAATTTATTTGCAATGGGAATCATGATTTTAACCGTGCATTAGATTCATCATTTTTTCTTAACGGGGATTAAGAATCGTTAAGGAATAGCACAAATTTATATTAGAATGCTAAACTTAAGGACAAATTTCAGTAATAGCGAGGGTTAATTATGAAAAAAATAAATGCACTTTTAATTATGGTGGCAGTGCTAGGAATTGGTACTGCAGTAGCTAAACCAGTTCATGCGGCTTTGACCACTAATAGTTCTGAAAGTACTACTGCCACTTCTGATTCTAGTAGTTCGGATAGTACAGAAGCTGTTCAAACCAAAGCACTGACCAGTCCATACGTAGTTTACGGTGCAGGATTAGCATCAGAAGACAAAGACCAAATCAAAGAAACACTAGGAGTAAGTTCTAACTATAAATCTTTAACTGCGACTGGTTCTGATTATGCTAAGTATATTAACAGCGCTGGAACTACCGATGCTAGCATGATCAGTTCAGTAGCATTGGCACCAGCTGATCCTGGTACGGGAGTTAAGGTTAATATTGAAAAATTTAACGGCCAAGATAATATTACGGAAGTAACTTCTCAGCAGTATGCTATGGTAGCAACAATGGCAGGAGTTAACGATGTTATTATTACCGTTACCGCTAACAAATCGGTTTCTGGTGAATCAGCCTTAACCGGGGTTTATGAGGCATTGGCTGCCGATGGCATTTCGTTAGATAATCAAAATACTCAAGCTGCCAACGGGGTTTTAGATGCTACCCAATCAGCAATCGATCAAAATAGTAGTGATGACAAGTATCCCGGTAAATTGATGGGAGCTGTCGGAAACGTTTCTTCTGAATTAGCTGAAGACCACCAAAAAAATGGTGACTATGCAACTAATGAAGAAATTAAGCAAATGTTAGAAGACGAATTAGATAAGCAGGGCATTAAGAGCGATACTTCTGTAACTGTAATTAATAATATTGTGGTAGCGTTAGCTAACGTACAAAAAGCACCAGTATCTAACACTAAGTCCTACGTTAAAAATGCTTCTAAAGTGGCCGATGAAATCTCTAACTCGGTTGGTGATAAGATGGCGGATTTAAGTGATTTCGCCAACAGTGAAGACGCAAAAAAAGCAGAAGGGTTCTTAGCTAACATTTGGAATAGTATCGTTTCCTTCTTCCAAAATCTGTTTAACTAAAGGCGTCGTTCGTTTCTCTAAGTACCAAGTGTTGTATACTAATTATAAGATAATTATTTACTTCCAAAGGGGAGCTTAGAATGAGAAAAATTGAACACAAAGTAAGCATTTGGTTTTACATTGTTACGGTTTTATCCATGGCCTGGTATGTTGGCTATTATGGTTGGTTTTATAGTCAAGGAAAGCCGAAGTTCCATGATCAAAAGTTGTTGTTAATGGAGGTAGGGGCTGGTATTTTAATTGCCACCTTACCGTTTGTAATGGAAAAATTGGGCGGATTTTATTTTCCTGAAGTCGAGTTAGTCTTTTTCTATATTTTCCTGTACTTATCCATTTTATTAGGGTCAGGAATGCAGTTCTACAGTGTGCCCTACTGGGACAAGTATGAACATCTATTCTCAGCAGTGATGCTTGCTGGGCTAGGGTTTGGAATTTTTAATGTTTTAGGAGCTGGACGCCAAAAAGCTCGAACTGAACCACTATTGATGAGCTTTTTTGCCTTTACTTTCGGCACTACACTGGGAGTCTTTTGGGAATTTTATGAATTCACAATGGATGGTTTAGCTAACTTAAACCTACAGCGTTACATGGAAGCAGGACACATGTTAGTGGGAAGAGCGGCACTGATGGATACCATGGGTGACTTAATTGCCGACGTAAGCGGATCTTTATTGATGGCGTTAATTGGGTATATCATTATGAAAATTGATCCAAGTAAAATTAGTGCGTTGGTCTTTAAGTCTAAAAAGATAAGTATCTTTTCAAATCTTTAAAATTGGGGTATAATTATTCTATTGTTGCCCCGATGGCGGAATTGGCAGACGCGCAGCGTTCAGGTCGCTGTTTGAGTAATCGAGTACAGGTTCGAATCCTGCTCGGGGCATTCAGTAGAATAAATTAATTCACTTTAAATCATTAAAAATCACCGTAATTCCTTGAAAATAAGGGACTTACGGTGATTTTTTGTTTTAGTCTTTTATGAATTAAAATGAATTTGATGGCTACAAATTGGCTACGAGTACTAAATATGCTCAATAGCATTGATAATTTCTACGTGTTTATCGGCTTCTCGTGCTTCAATTTCTTCAAACATATGCTCATAGGTTCGATGAGTAACTATCGTATTTTTGTGGCCAAGTCTTTTGGCAATGTTTACGGGATCAATACCTTGCGCTAATAATATACTTGCATACGTGTGACGAAAAAATGGATAACATAAAAGGTGAAACTTTAGGAATACATATTTGAACAAGGGGAATGAACCATGACTTGTTCAGTCTGTTTAATAAAGTTATATGAGATGGCTACAGCAGTGTACCAAATCCGTATGACAACAATGTTCGAATCCTGCTCAGTTAGAATATTATAAAAAAGGAACTCTATCAGGTCAGTGTTTGATAGGGTTCCCTTATTTTCATCTAATTTATAAATGTGGTGTTCTTGGCTTTCCAATCCGTTAGTTTGATATTGACCCAAAAAAGATAAATTCCCAGTGTAATAATACTAAGTATTAGCCACTTGATCCAATTACCAAATAAACCAATCGCACTTCCGGTAAATTTCATTCTATGGCCATCGATAACGGTATGATTGATCTTCCAACCGTATAACATTACTACTGACCAAGGATATAAAATTCCTAGTGAGACAGTAGTAATAATAAATCCTAAAATAGACCAGCCAATTAATTGCAGTAACCCGCCGTCAAAAAATGAATTCCTACCATGTTTTTCTTCCATACAGTAGATCTCCTATAAATATAGTATAATATCTTAATTATTAATTTAAGCATACATAATTACTTTAACTATTACAATCTTAATCCCCGAGCAGGCGTCGAACCTGTGAATAATCTCTACAACATTACTCTCAATTTTTTGTACTAAGCTTTATTTCAATCCCTTTTATTAAAATGTGCTACAATATTCGTTTAAATAAAAGAGAGCTGGTGACTTAAATGGAACCTAAAGGAATTAAATATTGGGTGACCGTCAACGGACAAACAATTATTAAAGCAGACGCTCCTGATTGGGCTAAAAAGGAATTTTTAGCCTATCAACAAATGTTGCGATCAGAACAAGATAAAAGAAGAGTTATTTAAAAAAGGAATCACGATTAAATATCGTGATTCCTTTTTTTATGGTCTAGCGTATTGGTTACCACGGCTGGCTTTAGTAGCACCAGTTGCTTGGGCTGCAGCCACTGTTTCGTAAGTATAATTTTGCGGATTAGTAACGCGAGAATAATACTTCTTACTTTCAGAAACATAAACTTTTCCGGCCTCTGCTACTGTCCATTCCTCATCTTGAGCGGGAGTAGAATTAGTGACAGATGCAGCTTGATTGTTGGTATTGTCGTTAGAACTGGCAGTCCGACTAGTAGTTTCTTCTTCTTTAGAGGTATTCGCATTAGAACTTTTTTGGTAGATCGGAGCGTTATCAGATCCATCGTTATAGTTGATCTTAATGCCTTCCACCGAATTTAAAACTACCACTTCAGAATTTAAAACATTATCTGAAGATTTGATTTCTATCACGGATCCTCGTGGAATTGGTTCGTCGTTGTAGTAAAGGGGAGTAGTTTCGTAATTAATGGTTTGATCGGTATTAGGATGTTCTTTCCAATAGTTTTCGGCTAGTTCTTCAGCATAGCGCATACCACCATTCTGATCAGCCCCCACATTTTGAGGACGAGTTCCGGTAGTGAAGTTATTTGCAGAAGTGTATGATTTTTCCCCTAATAAACTATCAGCAATTGAATGACTTCGATTATAGAGGTAACCATGATAAGTACGCCCGGTTAGACTATACGAAATTGCCACAATTTTATTGGTAGGCCACATAGCTGGCTCTAATGGAGTGCCTTGGCGACCACCTTGTGAGTTACGATATTCATTATATGTGAGGACAGCTCTAGCCGTGGTAGCTCTTCCGTGACTATCAGCTGCAAAGCGATAGTCACCAGCTTTTAAATGTTTAAAGCCGGTCAATTTAGCTTGGCCATTAACCCAATAGTAATTTTGGGTAGGGCCAGCTGATTCTTGATCAGTATAACTTATTAACTTGGTTAAGATTGAATGATAGTTGTTCTGCTTTGACTTAGATTTACTGAGTTGGTTGACCGTGGTTTTCGAGTGGTTAGTATCACTAATTTTAACTGGGCTAGACGATGAATTGTTTCTTGCGGTTTCGGTACTAGGTTCACTGCACCCTGTTAATAAGCCAACGGAAAGTAGCATTGTCAATATTAATGCAAAAGGCGACTTGGTATGTTTATGTATCAAAATAATCCTCCGATGAATAATAAATATTTAAGCTTAACAATATGAATTTACTTAAAGTATTATAACTATCCATTTAAATGAGATCAATAACAACATTAATTATTATTGACCAAAATAAAAACCGCCTAATTTCTAGGCGGTTAAGAAAGTAAACTACTTTTTATTTTTCTTATCTAATTTTTCTTTTGCGTCATCGATTGCGTCAGATGCGGCTTCCTTTGCATCGGTAAGCTTATCTTTAGCTTTTCCAAGAAGTCCTTCGGCTTTTCCTTGGGCTTCTCTAGTCTTATCGTCAGTGAGTTTTCCTTCGGTTTCTTTTACTTTTCCTGAAACCTTGTCTTTAGTACTATCGAGTCTATCGTCTAATGCCATATCAGTGACCTCCTTATAATTTATATATTTATTGTCTCAATCGTGGTAAGGAAAATCAAATTAGACGCTTGTTGAAACAGCTATATTTTAGTAAGTGAAAGCGTTCTTTTTGCACTTTTATTTTTACCTAATCTATAATAACGATAAATCATTAATAATGAATTAATTGAAAGGAGAGATATATATGTTTGGATGGTTATGGTCAATTATTGTTGGTGCAATCATCGGAGCAATTGCAGGAGCGGTTACCAATCGAGGTAGTTCCATGGGTTGGATTGCTAATATTTTAGCCGGGTTAATTGGTTCGTGGTTGGGTCAAACCCTATTGGGAACTTGGGGTCCAAGCTTAGCCGGAATGGCATTATTCCCTTCAATTCTGGGAGCAATTATTTTAGTATTAATTGTTTCTGCACTATTTGGGATGCGTAGTAAATAAGGCGGTGTTCTTATGCGAGCATACAACAAGATAATATTTATCATTGTAGGTATTGTTCTGCTAGTAACTTCAATTTATTTTATTGGTTTTTGGATTGACATTCCAAAAGTTTCTTTATGGCTTAGAGAAACTACGGAAAACAATCAAGAATGGCTTCGCTATCTAGGGTTTGTTTCAATGATACTAATTGGTTTAGTGGGATTAGTCTTGGTAGCCTTGGGCATTTTTAGACCAATTACCAGACCTAAACTAGTATTGACTGACTCCAATGGTAGATTAGAGGTTCCTCAACATGTTTTAGAAAAAAATTTGAAGTATAAACTAGCTGAAAAATACAATGTAATTGCGCCGGTAGTGGGTATTAAATTACAGCGTAATCAAAAAGCAAAAGTCAAAATTAAAGTCGAAGCAACTAAAAATCAAAACGTGGAACAATTAGCAAATCAAATTAATGAGTTTGTTATTGATTATTTAAGTTCCCAATTAGATTTGAAGGTTGTTAAGCCAGTTACCCAAATTACTCCGGTAAATAGATCACGTCCAGTTAACGTGATTTAAAGGGGGGTGCTGATATGAGTAACGGATTAATCGGAGCCGTCTTGGGAATTATTTTAGGAATTGTCTGGGTATTTCAGGGATTTTGGTCAGCTGTCTTAGTCGCTGCTTTAGGAGTAGCGGGGTGGTTAATTGGACGGTTTATCAAAATTGATCTGGGTGCTTTAAGACAAAAGATCGGACAGTTTTTAACTAGGCAATCTTAAGGAGGCGTTTTGAAATGGATAATAGCAAATCAAAAATTCAAACTAAACTAACTTTCGATGACAATGTAATTAAAAAAATTGCCGGATTAGCTTCCCGCAATGTTGATGGGGTGCTGTCACTAGAGGGCGGGATGCTAAGTAATTTAGGCAATAGATTTCGGAGCGATTCAGATCCTACTCAGGGTGTGGACGCACAAGTAGGAGAACAACAAGTTGCAATTAGCCTCAATATTGTAATCGAATACGGTAAAGATATGCGTCAAGTCTTTCAACAAGTTTGCCAACGGGTACAACAAGATTTAGAACGACTAACCGGATTAGAAGTAATCGAGATCAATGTACAAGTTGACGACGTGATGAGCAAACAAGAATGGCAAGCGCAAGCATCTGGTAAGCCTAATTCAACTGTTGACACAGAAAATAAAGTTAAGTAATTGAAAGGAGAAACGCATATGGCTACTGAAGCAACAAATAAATTAGAACCTAAACAAGTGGTGGTATTTGACGATGAAGTTTTAGAAAAAATTGCCGGAAAAACAGCAAGTGAAATTGATGGTATTTTGGGACTGCAAGGTAACGTATTTGAAAATCTTTCCAGTCGGTTAACTACTAGTGACAATCCTGAAAAAGGGGTAACCATTGATTTGGATGCCGAGCAAAAACAAGTAATAATCGAAATGGCTGTGATTTTAGAATATGGTAAAAAAGCCGATGATATTTTAGATCGGTTAACCAATAAAGTTACTAGTGCGGTTAAATTGATGACCGGTTATCAAGTAACTGAAGTTAAGTTAGATGTTAAAGACATGTTGACTAGAGAAGAATGGCAACAAAAGAACAGCGATAAGTCTAAAAAGAAGAGTAAAGAACATGACTAAACTAAAATAAAAGGCCTGACTATAAAAAGTCAGGCCTTTTATTTTAGTTAAAATCTTTGAACGTAGAAACTACCGTCTTCTAGATTAACGTATTTTTTGCTTTGAAATTGTTGCTTAGTATTATAGGTAAAGAATGCTGCGTAGTAGCTAGTGGGATCGGTAATTTTACCTTGAGTAGACTTAACTCCCTTGGCTTGATTTTTAATATTAGCTCCTCGAGTTAATCCCATGTATTTATTGTGATACCAAGTGATTTTGTTGGATTCCTTAGTAGTATAGTAGTGAACGTTGAATTTTCGTTGCATTTGTTTTAAAGAATATTTGGTGGTATAAACGCCACCTTTCCAGTTAATCTTATGGCTAGTGCTGTTAGCCATGGATGCATCGGAACTACTATTACTACTGCTAGTCTTCTTGGCAGTTTGAGAGGTGCTTGATTCTGATGATGAACTGGATTGCTTAGAGCTGTTACTTGAAGAACAAGCAGCTAGGAAAAAGGGAATAGCTGCTAAAGCAGCTAGAGTAGCGATTCTTTTTTTCATAAAAATAATTCCTCCAAATATTAAACAATAGAAAATCCCCAAAACAGGGGACTTTCTTAAAATCGTTCGTTAATTTTGTAAGCTTCACCGTTGGTAGTATTGGTATCATTTACAACGTCGTCGGCTAAGAAAATTTCAAATTCGGGTTTATTTACCCCTTTAACGACTAAAACCGATTTGGCTTCGTTGTTATTTTTTTCTTTGTAGATTTGTGCGCTCTTGATAGCTTCATTGTAGTCATGAAAATTGCCAATTGAGTCTGCAGGATTGAAAAATACGATTTCATTCATTTAACTCACCCCTCGGTCTTTTTTCCATTATAACCTATAATTTTCCAAAGCAAAAATGTAAACTGCAAATTAACTTCTTTTTTTAAGAAATTGTTATCCTACTAGTATTAAATGCCCATTATCTGTTAAAATGAAGACTACTTAAATTTTGCGGTCAGTTACCAAATGATCGAAAAACCAATCTATCTATTTAAAAGGAGATCAGCATATGTGCGGATTTGTCGGCTATGTAAATCAAGAAGATGTGCCTGAGGAAACGATTAACCATATGGCGGACCGGATTAAACACCGGGGACCAGATGATGAAGCGTACTTCGCCGATGGCAAAGCAGCTATGGGATTTCGGCGGTTATCAATTATTGACCTTGCCCACGGTAAGCAACCAATGTTTAACGAGGATGAAACCAAGGTTTTAACTTTTAACGGTGAAATTTATAACTATCAAGAAATCCGAAAAGAACTACAAGATATGGGTTACCACTTTAGAACTGATGTAGATTCAGAAGTTTTAATTCATGGTTACCAAGCTTGGGGTGCTGATCTGCTCCAAAAATTACGAGGAATGTTTGCGTTTGTTATCTATGATAGCAAGACTCAAGAAGTCTTTGGGGCTCGTGATCACTTTGGAATCAAGCCATTATATTACTATGATGATGGTGATACCTTTATGTGGGGTTCAGAAATCAAGTCATTCTTGGAACATCCTAACTTTAAGAAGGAATTAAATCTTAGCTTGTTACCAATTCATTTAAGCTTTGAATTTATTCCATCTAGTGAAACGATGTTTAAGAATGTATTCAAGGTTTTACCTGGTCAATACTTCTTACACAAAGATGGTAAGACTGAAACTCACCACTACTACAAGTTTAACTACGATCACATCGATGAAACTCAAACAGTTGAAGAAGATGCTGATAAGATTGAAAAATTAGTAGATAACTCTGTTAAAGCCCACATGATTGCCGATGTTGAAGTTGGTAGTTTCTTATCTAGTGGGATTGACTCCAGTTATGTTTTAAATGAAGCATCAAAACTAAAACCAATCCAATCATTTTCTATTGGTTTTAAGAATTCTAAGTACAGTGAATTAAGCTGGTCTACTGAATTTGCTAAGGAAATTGGGCAAAAGAATACTGAAATTTACATGAATGGTGACGATTACTTCGATATTTTACCAACCATGATGTATTACATGGATGAACCACTTTCTAATCCATCTGCTATTCAACTTTACTACTTAACTAAGCGGACCTCTGAAAGCGTTAAAGTAGCCTTATCTGGTGAAGGGGCCGATGAATTCTTTGGTGGTTACAATACTTACTTGGAAGCCATTCCATTTGAACGCTACCAAAAAATGGTGCCAAAGCCAATTAGAAAAGTTTTGGGAGCTGTTGCTGGTAAAATGCCTCGTTTCCACGGTAAACGATTCTTAGTTCGTGGTGCTCAACCATTGAGTGAACGTTATTACCGGGTTAACTATGTCTTTAACTATGACGATAGAAATAAAGTCCTTAAAGATCCTAGTTTAAATCGTGATTCTGGTGCTTACACTCAACATATCTTTGATGATGTGGCTGGTAAGGACGAAATGACTCAAATGCAGTATTTCGATATTAATACTTGGCTACCATTCGATATTTTGCACAAGGCAGACCGGATGTCGATGGCTAACTCTTTAGAAGTTCGGACTCCATTAGTTGATAAAGAAGTGGCTGCATTTGCTGCTACAATGCCGGTTAACACCCGAATTACTCCTGACGAAACTAAGATTTCTTTGAGAACTGCTGCTGAACGGCAATTACCTAAGAAAACTGCTTTGAAGGAAAAAATGGGCTTCCCATCACCAATTGCAAGTTGGATTAACGATCCTAAGTATCATGAACGAATCGTGAAAACTTTCCATTCTGATACTGCTGAAAAATTCTTTAATACTGCGGAATTGGATCGGTTACTTGACGAACATTCTAATGGTAAGTCTAATATGCAAAAGATCTTTACTATCTACACCTTTATTTTGTGGTACCAAGTATACTTCCCAGAAGATACTAGCGAAAAAACGATTGATTTAGTTCATCGGACACAAGTTTAGACACTAGGGTGGTTGATAGAATGCCTCAGATTAATGTAGGTAAGATTTTAACTTTGTTAAAAGAACATAACTTGTTAGTTACTAGTGATTTAAGTGCTAATCTAGGTGCTGACTTTACTCAAGTAACCTATGATTCTCGTCAAGTAACAGAACAAACTTTGTTTTTTTGCAAAGGAAACTTTAAAGTTGAATTTTTAGAATCCGCTCAGGCTAAGGGAGCTCAAGCTTACGTTAGTGAGCAGCGTTATGAGACTAACTTACCAGCAATTATAGTTACTAATATTCAACAAGCAATGGCAGTCTTAGGAGCGGCATTTTATGATTTTCCGCAAAATAAGTTAAATATTATTGCGTATACCGGTACCAAGGGGAAGACGACGGCTGCATACTTCACTAATAGCATTATGCAACAACGATTTACGGGCCAAACCGCTTTATTTTCAACTATTAATACGGTAGTGGGAAATAAAATGGATGATACCTTTAAATCAAGTTTAACAACTCCGGAATCATTAGATCTATTTAAAAATATGGATCGAGCTGTTAATAATGAAATGCAACAATTAGTTATGGAAGTTTCTTCTCAAGCTTATAAAAAAGACCGTGTTTACAATTTAAAATATGACATTGGCGTTTTCTTGAATATTTCACCTGATCATCTGGGTAAAAATGAACATCCAACGTTTGCTGATTATCTCCATTGTAAAGAGCAATTATTAGTTAATTCCAAAGTTTGTGTAATTAATGCGGAAACTCAGCATTTACGTGATATTTATGGTGCAGCTAAGGCCACTTCTCAACCAGAAGATATTTATTTATTTGCTCGCAAAGGTGCTGAAATTACGGATAATATCCCCGTAGACGTTGAGTTTGAAGCAATCAGCGATACTTTAACCGACAATGTTATTTCAGTATCAGCAGTTAGCGAAAAGGCTAAACAATTGAATTTAACTGGGCAGTACGAATTGAGTCTTCCTGGTGATTTTAATGAAGTAGATGCAACTGCAGCAATTATTACGTCTGCTCTTTCAGGATTAAGCCAAGATGATATCCGAATGGGGTTACAGTCCACCGTGGTTCCTGGTAGAATGGAGACATACGAAACTAATAATCATGGAACTGTTTACGTTGACTATGCACATAATTATGCTAGTTTTCACTCTTTATTGGGATATTTAAAATCTCAAGCTCCGAATGGTAGAATTATCGTGGTAACCGGTAGCACTGGGGACAAAGGTGAAGATCGTCGTTATGGAATTGGCAAGGCAATTGGTGAATCAGCTGATGTTGCTTTGCTGACTGTCGATGATCCGGGGACCGAAGATCCTGCTGAAATTGCTAGAACAATTGCTGATAACATTCAAAATACTGCTGTTAAGCATGAATATGTGGCTGATCGTAAAACGGCAGTTGAACAGGCAATTAAAATGAGTACCCCTGATGACCTGGTAGTAATTGCAGGTAAGGGTCATGATCCTTACCAAAAAATTAATAACCAAGATGTACCATATGAAAGTGATTCAGTCATTGTTAAACAATTCGTGAAAGGAATGTGACAGATATGGACCAAACAACACCAGCATTTACCCCGATTTTGTTAGGAAGCGATTTTAACGCTTATGGTATGGCCAGAACATTATATGAAATTTATGGCAAGCCAGTTAAAACTTTTGCTGAAGTTAACTTAGCTCCAACTAGATATTCTAAAATTGTTGATATGGAATTTATCGATGGTTTTGCAGAAGATCCTGTATGGTTTGAAACCATGTTGAAACTTAAGGAACGTTATAAGGATGCGGAAGGTCCAGTTATCCTGATTGCCTGTGGGGATGGTTATGCCGAATTAATTTCTCGCCACAAAGCAGAACTTGAAGATGTCTTTGTGTGCCCATACATTGACTATGATTTGATTAAAAAGCTTAACGATAAAGTTAGTTTTTATGAAATGTGTGAAAAATTCGATATGCCATACCCTGGTACTCGAGTAATCACCAAAGAAATGTACGATAACCATGAAGAAATTGACCAACCATTTGAATACCCAGTTGCTTTGAAAGCTGCTAATAGTGTGGAATGGTTAGACGTTCATTTTGAAGGCCGGAAAAAAGCCTTTACTATTCAAAATGAAGCAGAGTTGAAAGACATCATTGCTAAGTCTTACGACAATGGTTACAAGTCTGAAATGATTTTACAAGACTTTATTCCTGGTGATGACAGTAATATGCGTACTTTGAATGCTTATGTAGGCAAGGATCACAAGGTTAAATTGATGTGCCTAGGTCACCCAATTTTGGAAGATCCCGCACCTGCTGCTATTGGTAACTACGTTGCCATTATGCCAGAGTACAATGATACTATTTATGATCAAATTCAACACTTCTTGGAATCAATTAACTACACTGGATTTGCTAACTTTGATATGAAGTATGATCATCGTGATAAGCAATACAAGTTGTTTGATATGAACATTCGCCAGGGTAGAAGTAGTTTCTTTGTTTCCCTCAATGGTTACAAGTTAGCTGATTGGGTAATCCAAGACTATGCTTATGACTCACTTAGTGATAAAGAAGCATTACGGGCTAACAAAGATACTAATAACTACTTCTTGTGGTTAGGAGTTAACCCAAGTACTTTTGAAAAATATGCTAAAGAAAGTGAAGTTACCGATCATGCCATTTCTCTAATTAAAGAAGGCCGTTGGGGTTCAACTTTCTGGTACGGTAAGGATAAAAATCCTAAGCGTTACGCACTTTATAAATGGGCAATGCACAATTATGCCGTTAGTTTCAAGAAATATTTTGTTGCTAAATAATTCTTCAAAACGTTCTTCTATTGCAGAAGAGCGTTTTTTATTAAGTTAAAATTAAGGCCTCCTGACAACGTTTTACAAATATGCTACAATCTACAAAACGGAAGATTCACAAACACGCTAAGAGCGGAAAAATATACACAAGGTGATATTACTATGGAAAACTTCTTTACAATTATTGGTGGTATGGGAACGGAAGCTACCGAAACCTTTATTCATATTTTAAATGAAAAGACTCCGGCAACTAAGGACCAAGATTATTTAGATTACATTTTGGTAAACAATGCAACGATTCCTGATCGGACCGCTTATATTTTGGATCACAGTAAGCCTAATCCATTTATTCCTTTGTCTGAAGACATTAAGCAACAAAGTAAATTGGGTCCGGACTTCTTTGCAATTCCATGTAATACCGCTCATTACTTCTATGAAGACTTACAAGCTTTAACCGATGTACCTATTTTGCATATGCCACTTGAAACCGTTAAGGAAATTAAGGTTAAATTCCCTAATGCTAAAAAAGTGGGCTTAATTGCTACGCAAGGAACTTTACATGATGGTATTTATGATCAACCAATCATTGATGCGGGTTACGAATTAGTTAAACCAGCAGAAGATGATATTGTGGCTAAGAAAACAATGGAATTGATCTATGATGATATTAAAGAAAAGAACGAAGTAGATGCTGATCTCTATCACGAAATTTTAAATGAAATGGTTAACAATAGAGGATGCGATGTAGTTATTCTAGGCTGTACTGAACTTTCAGTAGCTGAAGAACGAGCTGGTAGCGCTGGCTTTAATGTTTTAGATGCTCAATCAGTGTTAGCAGAACACTGTATTGATCTGGAACTTAAAAATCGAGCAGCAGCTAACAAGTAATAAAAAAAGCTAACACGGTTTGTGTTAGCTTTTTTATTTTAAAAGAAATTAATGACAGTTTGGATGAACAATGCTAGGGTGATTAACAAAAATAATATCCAAATCGAATAACTCTTAACAGTAGTGGTTCTACGTCTGCTAAAAATCATTTCGGTTCCCAAAATAATGACTAAGGTTAGGATAATTTCAAATACGGTTAAAAAAGGGTGACGGCTATATGATCTAATACCAATCACCACTTGACTGATAATGACAACTAAGTAAAATAAGCGTATTCGAATTAATTTTTTGATGATTTGTTTTTCAATTGATTGGCTTAGTCCTGATTGCAATAACAAAATAAAACATGCCCAGGCTAAAAAGTTAATTAAGATCCACATCTGCTTCACTCCTTCGTTTTTAGTATCTAATTTCCCCATTCAAATTGCAACTGCTTTAATAAAAATTACTGACAGCTTTTTAATTTAATGATACAATAATCTTTGTTGATTGCGGGTGTAGTTTAGTGGTAAAATCCAAGCTTCCCAAGCTTGTGTCGCGGGTCCGATTCCCGTCACCCGCTTAATGAAGATTACTTCATTGAGTTTTATAGAAACAGTTTAACGATAAAAGAGTAGTAAAAAGGTAGTTTAGTAAAGCGAGTTTGCGTTGGTGAAAGGCAAACCTAAATCCTTTTGAAGGCGTGCTTTTTAGAACTAAAAAAATAATAAAGCGGATAGAAATATCAAATAGAGTGGTACCGCGGGTTAACTCGTCTCTTACAATTATTTATTAATTGTAGGAGTTTTTTTATTTTTATCGCAAATTTTGGAGGAATACACAATGGATTATAAAGCGCAAGTAACTAATTCAATTTTACAGGCACTAGGGACCGATGATCTAACTTCTGCTGAAGTGTATCAAAAATTGGAACGTCCTAAGGAACTGGCAATGGGAGACTTAGCTTTTCCTACCTTTACATTAGCTAAAACCATGCATAAGGCGCCTAACATGATTGCAGAAGAATTAGTAGCAAAGATTGATACTGCTGCTTATGAAAAAGTAGAAGTAAAGGGTGCCTACATCAACTTCTTCTTGGACAAAGCTCGTTTTAGTAATGAAGTTTTGACCACTATTACTGAAGAAGGCGTGGCCTATGGGCAAAATGATAATGGTAAGGGCGGTAATGTGCCAATTGATATGTCCTCACCTAACATTGCTAAGCCAATTTCAATGGGGCATTTACGTTCTACTGTTATCGGAAATTCAATCGCTAAGATTTTAAGTAAAAACGGTTACCATCCAATTAAGGATAATCACTTGGGTGATTGGGGAACTCAATTTGGTAAGTTAATTGTAGCCTACAAAAAATGGGGTAACGAAGACGACGTTCGTAAAGATCCAATTAATAACTTGGTTAAGTACTACGTTAAGTTCCACGTAGAAGATAAAGAACATCCTGAATTAGATGATGAAGCTCGAGAAGTATTCAAAAAGCTTGAAGATGGTGATGAAGAAACTACCCAACTTTGGGAATGGTTCCGAGAAGAATCACTTAAGGCCTTTAATGAAGTTTACGATAAGTTAGGGGTAACTTTTGATACCTATAATGGAGAAGCTTTCTACAATGATAAGATGAATATCGGGATTGATATCTTAAAGGATAAGAATCTCCTTGAAGAATCTCAAGGTGCTCAAGTGGTTAAGTTGGATAAATACGACTTGAACCCAGCCTTGATTTTAAAGAGTGATGGCGCTACTCTTTACATTACTCGAGATATCGCTACGGCAATTTACCGTGATCGTACTTACAAGCCAGCGATGAACCTTTACGTGGTTGGTTCAGAACAAACCTACTACTTCCAACAATTAAAAGCAGTCTTATTAGAAATGGGATTGCCATCTGCTGAAAATCTTCACCACATTCCATTTGGATTGATTACTGTGAACGGGAAGAAACTATCAACTCGTTCTGGTCGTATCATTTTGTTGGATGAAGTGTTGGATGAAGCTATTGAATTATCACAAAAGCAAATTGAAGAAAAGAATCCTAATCTACCTAATAAAGAAGAAGTCGCTAAAGAAGTTGGGGTTGGGGCTATCATCTTTGGTGATCTTAAGAACGAAAGAACTAATAACATCGACTTCGTTTTAGAAGATCAATTACGTTTTGAAGGGGAAACTGGTCCTTACGTTCAATATTCTCATGCTCGAGCAGAAAGTATTTTACGTAAAGCTAACCCGGTTGATTTCCATAGTGCAGACAAGCACCTAAGTGACCCGAATGCTTGGGAAACTATCCAAATCCTTAATGATTTCCCTGTAGTAGTTGAAAGTGCCTGCAAAGATTTCGAACCATCCGAAATTGCTAAGTACTCATTGAAATTAGCTAAAGCCTTCAATAAATACTATGCTCATTCTAAGATTTTAGTAGAAGATGACCAATTAGCTGCTCGTTTGACGTTAGTTAAATCAGTTTCTACGGTCTTAAAAGAATCACTTAATTTACTTGGAGTTAAAGCTCCTGACGAAATGTAATTTAAAAAAACCATCCTTTCGGGATGGTTTTTTAATTTTAAAGCCCACGTTAAATTTAACTAAGAAAAATTTGCTTTTCTAATGAATATGGTACAATAGTCCTGCTTTATTAAGAGGAGTAAACAATATATGAGAAATCAAAATAATAGTTTTGGGTCACGCTTGCTGCAATGGCTAAAACCACGCTGGCAAAGATTCAGCAAAGTCTTTCGCTATTATTGGGGAAAGTGGCACTTTACTCAATGGCTGTTAGTGGCTTTTTTAAGCATTGCCTTGATTTTAAGTGGATACTTAACTTATCAAGCTAAAATGGCACACGTCGAAAATTTGGAGTCGTCGCTGGCTCAAACAACTGAGATTATGGATTCTAGTAATCAAAAAGCGGGAGAACTATACGCTCAAAAAGGAACGTACGTGAAATTAAGTAAAATTTCACCAAACATCTCTAAAGCTGTATTGTCTACTGAGGATCGTAATTTTTATAAGGAATATGGTTTTTCAATTAAGGGATTTGGTAGGGCAGCGTTATTATACCTTCAAAATAAGCTGCTTCACAGAGATTATATTAGTGGTGGAGGGAGTACCTTAACTCAGCAATTAGTTAAAAATGCCTATTTATCTCAGGAACAAACTTTAACCAGAAAGTTAAAAGAATTGTTCTTATCCATTCAAGTGGAAAACGTCTATTCCAAAAATGATATTTTAACCATGTATTTGAATAACGCTTACTTTGGTAATGGGGTCTGGGGAGTTCAGGATGCGTCTAAAAAGTATTTTGGGACCAATGCTAGTGTTTTAACGGTTCCTCAGGCAGCAGTTTTAGCGGGAATGTTAACTTCTCCAAGTGCTTATAATCCTATTGACCACCCACAAGCTGCTAAGCAACGGCGAAACGTTGTGTTGCAATTAATGGTGGAAAACAAACAAATTACTCAAGATCAAGCCAATGAATATAAGCAAACTCCAATAGAAGTAGTGGATGCCTATGTCCACAAAGATGGCTATAAATATCCGTATTACTTTGATGCGGTGATTGATGAAGCCATTAATAAGTATGGTTTGACAGAATCAGAAATTATGAATAAGGGTTACAAGATTTATACTAACCTGAACCAAGAACAACAAACGGCAATGCAGACTAATTTTGATAATGATGCTTTATTTCCAGCTAATGCTAGTGATGGAACTAAAGTCCAAGCTGCTTCCGTTGCGGTAAGTCCTTCTACCGGCGGTGTCCGGGCAGTTGTTGGTGGTCGAGGAGAGCATGTTTTTCGTGGTTATAACCGAGCTACTCAAATCAAGCGTCAGCCGGGATCGACAATTAAGCCAATTGCCGTCTATACTCCGGCCCTTCAGTCCGGTTATAATTTTGACTCTGAGTTAGTCGATAAGCATAAATCCTATGGCTCTAATCATTATGCACCCAAGAATTACGATAATATGTATGCTGGTCAGATTCCAATGTATGAAGCATTAGCTCAAAGTAAAAATGCTCCAGCGGTTTGGCTATTAAACCAAATTGGCGTTAATAAAGGTTATCAGTCAGTGAAGAAGTTTGGGTTACCGGTCACTAAATCTGATGATAATCTGGCCTTAGCCTTAGGCGGACTGTCAACCGGTGTGTCACCACAGCAATTAGCTAGTTCTTATACGGCATTTGCAAATGAAGGCACCTTAATGAAGCCGTATTATATCAGAAAAATTGTAGATTCTACTGGCAAAGTGGTGGTTGATAATACTAAGAAACCGGAAGGCAAGAAGATCATCTCTAAGGATGTTGCCAAGCAAATGACTAGTATGATGTTAGGGGTCTTTACCTCTGGTACCGGGGTGGATGCCCAGCCTGCTGGTTATTCTGTAGCCGGAAAAACTGGTAGTACCGAAGCTGATTCTAGTGCCACTGGTCAAGCCACTAAGGATAAGTGGATTGTGGGTTATACCCCTGATTTAGTAGTTGCAACCTGGGAAGGATTTGACAACACTAATTCAGAACACCATCTAGAAAATTTAAGTGGTACTGGGATGGGAGCACTCTTTCAAAGTGAAATGGCAGGGATGCTACCGTACACTAAAAACTCTGAATTTGATACTAAAGATGCGCAGTCTATTATAGCTGACAGAAATAAGAACAAAGATAGTGGAGACTCTGGTTTCTGGGGCAGCATTCAAAAGAAGGCTGGCGAGTATGTGGATGACATTGGCCAAGGAGCTGATGAAATTAAACAAAAAGCGGCTGATTTCCTCAGTAGATTATTTTAAAATTAGAAACGGTTTCAAAAAAAGCTAGTCGATGTGGTAAAATAAAACTATTAATGAAAAGGTGGAACTAAAAATGGCTGATAAAATTATGGAAACAGCAACTGAATTACAAAAAGAACTTAAAAATACTCCTCAATTTGAGGAATTAAAACAAGCTTACGGTAACATGAAGGCAGATACTAAGAGCTTTGATTTATTCAAAGATTTCCAAGAAGTTCAATTAAACCTTCAAAAGAAACAAATGGCAGGGATGGAACCTTCTGATGACGAATTAAAGCAAGCTCATGATCTTGCTAGCCAATTGGAAAAGGTTCCTGCAATTACGGAATTGATGAATAAAGAACAAGCCGTAAACCAATTATTGGGTCAAATTAACCAAGTAGTTACTGAACCAATTTCTGACTTATACCGTAACTAGTTATTCAAAACGCCGGGGCAACCAAGTTCCCGGCGTTTTTCGTATATTAAAATTAAGGTGGTAATTATGAAGTTTATTCACGCGGCAGATTTACATTTAGATAGTCCATTCCGAGGATTAGCTAACTCTAAAATGCCCACTGCATTATTACAACGAATGCAGCAATCAACTTTTGAAGCAGCTACTCGAGTTTTTGACGCGGCAATTAATAATCAAGTTGATTTTGTATTATTAGTTGGGGATTTATTTGATCGAGCAGAACAAAGCATTAATGCTAAGTATTTTTTGAACCAACAGCTCAATAGATTAAACGATGCGAAAATTCCAGTGATAATTAGTTTTGGTAACCATGACTACTTTGCTGGAGACGTTAATCAACTGGGATTCCCTGAGAATGTCTTTGTATTTTCCAACGAAGTAACCACTACTAAACTAACGTTAAAAGATGGGACTGTAGTGGCAATTAGTGGTTTTAGCTTTGCTAACCAGTGGGTATCCGAAAGAATGATAGCTAATTATCCTGCAGCTGATCCACAAGTTGATTGGAATATTGGAATGTTACATGGTAGTGCAGAGGGAATTCACTCCACCGAAGGAACCTATGCACCGTTTTCTTTGGCCGAACTTAATAGTAAAAACTATGATTACTGGGCGTTGGGTCATATTCATCAGCGACAATCCTTAGATGATCAACACGTCATTAATTATCCTGGTAATACTCAGGGGCGTCATATTAACGAATCTGGATCTAAGGGGTGTTTGTTAGTAGAAAGTAACGGTAACCAGCTAACTACTGAATTTATTGCAACGGCAACTATTGAATGGCAAAGGATTACGATTACTTTAACTGAGCAGCCGATAACAGAAATGGTATCTGCTATCTTAGAACAATTAAGTCAACGCAAATTTACTGAGATGCACTTTTTAAGATTAGAGTTAACAGGAACCTTAACTGGTGAGCAACAACAAACCATTATTGAGGGGCAGCTATTATCTTTGATTCAATCTGCGAATGCTAACTTGCTAGCAAATTATAATTTTTGGGTGACATCAATTAAACTGTTGCCAGTACCGGTACAACTAGGTAGTGTAGAAGAACGACAATCGTTCGAAGATGCTAAGGCTCTGGCACTAACTAATGCTAACTTTGAAGAATTATTAACTAATTTTAGTCAGGAAAATTTTATTAAAGAACAGTTGGAAACTCCTGAGATTCAAGCAGAAGTCAATAATTTAGCAGCTCAATTTTTAGAACAACATTTTGATGAGAAAGGAACTTTAGAGAGTGATAATTAAAGAAATAACCATTTATGGGTACGGAAAGTGGGTTGATCAACATTTTTCGTTCACTAGTCCAGTACAAGTAATTTATGGACCTAATGAGTCTGGTAAAAGTACGATGATTGACTTTATTATCTCTTTATTGTTTGGCTTTCAAAATAAACGACAAGCAGTACATGGCCAATATCTTCCTAAAAATAGTAGTGCTTACGGTGGCGAAATGGTATTTGTAAGTCAAGATACTACTTATCGGTTAACTAGAATTGCTGGTACGCACGGTGGTAAAGTTACCTTATATGATGAGACTAATCAATTGGAGTTAGCAGATACTGATTTACAAAAAATATTGGGTCCAGTTGATAGAAGTGTTTATACCAGTTTCTTTTATTTTGGTGAATTAGATCAACAAGCATTCTATAAAATGAGTCTTTCAGATTTACAACTAAGGATTCAACAAATTGGTATTAGTAACGCTAATGATTGGTTTGATTTACAAACTGATTTGCAAAAAAAAGCGGACAATTTGTATACTCCACGAGGCCGCAAGCCAGTCATTAATCAGCAGCTAAAAGAATATAGTCAGTTAACAACTAAAGTAGCAGCGGCAAGGGATAAATACCCACAATATGATCAGCAAACTAGTCAATTAGCAGATTTACAAATGCAAAGAAAAGAAACTGATCAAAAAATTAGCGAACTACAAACTCAGGTACAGCATTATCAGCATTTGGCTCAGGTCAGCCCATTGATAAAACAAAAGCATAGGTTGGCCCAAGAAGTTGACCAACTTGCCCCGCAATTTATCCCCACTGAGCAAATTACTGAAATGCAGCGGCTGATTGCGGAGAAGAAAAACTTAGATTCACAATTAATGGAAATGATGGCCGTTAAAACAGAAACCACAAATAACCAAGATCTGCTCAGTTTTTTAAAGCAAAATGCGGAACTTATCGGTGAGCTGAAATCCCAATTGGCAATTAATATGGATCGTAGTTCTCAAATTAGTTTCTTAGAAAAGGAAATTGAGGCTAAGCAACAAAAAGTAACACAACAAATTACTAATTTGGGAAGCTCAATTACAGAACTGCCGATTCCATTTGAAACCAATCGACTAGGCGAGATTAGTGCAATAATTAACGGTGATGGTCAGAATACTCGCCCTAAGAGACAATCACAATCTGTTAGTTCTGCTCCAGTAATGGTACTGGGGGCTGGAGTTGTATCTTTTGTGATCGGAATGGCAGCTCACTTAAATTGGTTGATGATTTTAGCAGTGATAATATTTGGTGGAGCTGGTTTTACCTGGTGGCGGCAAAAGTCAATTAGCATGCCTAATGATGTTTCGGATGATCAACACCAAATGCAAGTCGAACAAATTAGACGTGATTACTGGCTGAACGATATTCCCGTTGATCGCTGGCTGGCAATTCAATCAGATTTACAGTCAATTTATCGACAAAAAGATGAAATTAAGCAACAAACCGAACAAGTAGATCAGCTCAGCAATCAGCTAACTAATTATTTGGAGCAATGGCAGTTTGCATCTCATTGGTTACCTTTAGAAATAGGAGAGCAACGTGATCGACTAGAAGCTATTCAGTTAACCCTAACAGATTGGCAAGCAACACAACATTCTGCCGATCAAGAGCAACGGTATGCTGCTAACCACCAACAACAAGTTCAGCAAAAGCAATTGCAATTAGAGCAAGTTCAAGTTGAGCTTCAAAAAGATTACCAGAAATTAGGTCTTGATAATGAGCAGCAACTAGCTAATAGAATAGAAATTAATCAGGAGTATCAAGATAAGCAACAACAATTGGAAGTTATTGAAAGTCAATTAAAAGACCTTCCTACTGTAACAGATACCGAAGTAGCAGACGTAGATGCTAAATTAAACAATTTAACTTCAGAATTAACCACTAATCAACAGCTAAATAACGAGCAAAGTAAGCAAATTGCTGAAACACAGGCAACTATTCAGCACTTGGTTAATGATGGTAGTTATTATGAATTGCGGCAGCAACAAGCTAATTTACAAACGGAAATTAATGACAACGTAATTCAATGGTTAGGATATCGAAGTGCCTTAACTTGGTTGGAAACCACGATGAATATTATTACTAAGGGACGAGTTCCTAAGGTGTTGGAATTAACTACTAAGTATTTTGCTATTTTGACAAACCAAAGTTATAATAAGGTGATTTTTCAGGATGCCATTAGGGTCGTTCGAGAAGACGATACTGTTTTTGAAATCAATGAGTTATCGAGAGGGACTTTAGAGCAATTGTACTTTGCGTTAGTGTTAGCTTTGGCAGTTGGATTTCATGAGGATTTTGCATTACCGATTATTATAGATGATGGATTTGTTAACTTTGATGGTCAGCGAAAGCAGGCTGCTAAGAAACTATTAACTGAAATAGGTAAACAAAATCAGGTATTATTCTATACGGCTGATAATAACCAACTAAGTGAATTTAACGAAGACCAAATTATTACACTTGGATAGGAGGGAATGTCATGACTAAGTTAATACAAGAGCTGACTAATAATGAAACGTTTGATCTGTTCGCGCTCTTAAAAGACGTGAAGGTGCGGACTACTAAAACTGGGAAACAGTTTTTGGATTTAGTCTTTGCTGATAGATCTGGAGAAATTGGTGGTAAATTTTGGGATGCATCTGCTCAAGATATTGAAAATTTTCAAGCAGGCAAAGTCGTCTTTTTAAAGGGAAAAAAAGAAACTTATATGGGAAATTTTCAAATCAAGATTAGTGCAATGCGTTTGGCAACCGAAGAGGAACCTCATGATGCGTTGTCCTATGTTCAACGAGCGCCGCTAAGTAAGGAACAACTTGAAGAACAAATTACCCAATCCGTATTTGAAATTGAGGATGCTACTTATAACAGAATAGTTCGTGCATTACTGCAAAAATATGGTAATAAGTTTTATATTTATCCTGCCGCTAAGTCTAATCACCATGATTTTGAAGGTGGCCTTGCTTATCACACTGTATCCATGTTAGCTTTGGCTCATGATGTGGTTCGTTACTATGATGGTATAGATGCTCCGTTACTATACGCTGGGACTATTTTGCATGATCTTGGCAAGGTTGTTGAATTATCAGGACCGATTTCAACTAGCTATACTTTAGCCGGAAACTTAATTGGCCACGTTAGCATTATGGATGCTGAAATTGTTGAAGCGGCTGAGCATTTAGGCCTTCATCAAGATGATGAACAAGTCCTTAAATTGCGCCATATGATTTTATCTCATCATGGTGAACTAGAGTATGGGGCTCCTGAACGACCAGAATTATTAGAAGCTGAAATTTTACACAATATCGACGTATTAGATGCTGGGATTATGATGATTCAAAAAGCTTTGGATCATACTGAACCAGGAGATTTTTCTGATAGAATATTTGGGTTAGATAATCGACGATTCTATAAGCCAAATAAATAATAAAAAAGCCACGATATCAAAAATGATATCGTGGCTTTTTCTTTGAGAATTCAGATTATGATGTAACTGAGGTATTATTTGCTGCTAGAAGATGATGAAAGATAATCTGATAAGACGTTTTGAAGGTCTTTATCTTCAATATTAACGTCACCTTTTTTAAGTACTTTAGAAACTACGTCATGTAAAGTAGTACTATCATTCATCTTGCTATCAATAATTTGTGACTTAAGTTCATCTTTATGATCTTCCCACTTGCCTTTGTCTGGGTGGTTAACCATTTGGATAATTTGGTAACCGTATTGAGTCTTAACGGGAGTAGTAGTATATTCACCGTTCTTAAGCTTAAATGCAGCGGTCTTGAAGCTGCTATCAAGAGTGGTATCAGTGTTATCGAATGGATCAATACGACCACCTTTGTTCTTAGTAGCGGTATCAGTAGAGTACTTCTTAGCTAAACTAGAGAAGCTCTTACCGTCTTTTAATTGCTTGATAACGTCTTCGGCAGTTGATTTCTTAGATACCAAAATTTCGTTAACAGTAACTTTAGGTTGGTAACTCTTGAATTGCTTCTTCATTTCAGCATCGGTAATCTTAGTATTATCCTTAACAGCTTCTTTTAAGAGTAAGTTAGAACGAATGTCCTTCTTTAAACCAGAAGCAGTCATACCGTTTTGTTGTAAGATGGTGTTAAATGATGAACCATATTGTTTTTTGTATTGATCAAATTGCTTATTAACTTCTGATTCTTTAACTTTATCCCCGTAGTCTTTTTCCAAGACTTTGTTAAGAATCATTTGTTGTAATACTTGCTTACCACTTGAAGTACTCTTCAAACTACTGTAGTAAGCACTTTCTGTAACCTTACCACCATTAGTGGTAGCTACCGTTTTACTCCCACAAGCCACAAGGGTGACACTCATGAGGACACCGGCTAAAGCGATTAGCCATTTTTTCATAAAAGAACACATCCATTTCTATTAATTTTGTAAAAACAATCCTACAACATCATAACATACCCTCAATTAATTGTTGCTTAATAGTCTTAAAATAGCCTTAATTTAAGGGAATATAAAAAAATAAATTTAGCGAGTCTGATTGTTAAGTTTATCAATATATTTATTTAACTCGTCAATGTGGGGTTGAATTATAAACATGAATTCATCTAACTCCCGTTGGAATTGGTTACTAACCACGTCAACAGTACCCATCTCACTTTTAAAATTAGCCAAAGATTCATTAAGCTTTTGACGAGCTTCCTTAAATTCTTGAAGGGCAACTTTTTTGTGATTGATTTCTGCTTTGATATTAGTTAATGCTTCAGTGGGAGTCTGCTTGGTTTTAAATAAATAATAACCAGCCCCAGCAACTGCAGCTAACGATACTTTAGTTAAAAACTTCATTGTTATTCTCCAATATGTTCGCTGATTGATTCTTGGATCGCCGTTAATTCAGCAGGACTATAATTATCAGAATTATCTTTAAAGTGCATGCTGAAATCATCATGACTTGTGTAGCGAGGAACCAAGTGGAAGTGTGAGTGAAATACTGATTGGTAAGCCACCTCACCGTTATTATTAACAATATTCAGGCCTTTAATTGCCGGATTGGAAGCTTGTACAGCTCTAGCAATCATTGGAATACGTTGGAAAACAGCTGCTGCTAGTTCTTCATCGTATTCATAAATGTTGGCTACATGCTGCTTAGGAATTACTAATACATGGCCAGGGGTACCTTGAGAAATATCCAAGAAAGCTTTAACGACCTCATCTTCATAGACGGTATAGCTAGGAATTTCGTTTGCTACGATTTTGCAAAAGACACAATCTTTCATGAAAAATTTCCTTCTTTCAACAAGTATTTAGCTCATTATACCATTAAAACACCCTGAATTTAGTGAAAAAACAGGGGGTATGGTATAATCAAGCCAATAAAACTTAACGATAGAGAAGTGAAAAACATGAGTTTAAAAGTAACTGATTTAGTTGGTGGCTATTCTAATGTTCCTGTATTAAAAGATGTTTCCTTTGACGTCCAAGATGGGGAGTTAGTTGGATTAATTGGGTTAAATGGGGCAGGTAAATCTACCACGATCAACCATATCATTGGATTATTAACGCCGTTTTCTGGCAAGATTGAAATTAACGGTGAGACTTTACCAGAAAATGTTGAAAAATATAAACAACAAATTGCTTATATTCCTGAAACTCCAATCGTCTATAAGGAGTTGACTTTAAAAGAGCACATTGAAATGACCATCTTAGCTTATAATTTGGATGCGGATAAAAGTTGGAAACGAGCTCATGAGCTGTTAAAAATGTTCCGACTAGATAATAAGCTAGATTGGTTCCCTGATAACTTTTCTAAAGGGATGCGTCAAAAGGTAATGATAGTTTGTGCTTTTATCACTGATGCTAAGCTGTTTATTATTGATGAACCATTTCTAGGATTAGATCCATTGGCTGTAGATGACTTACTGCAACTGATTGAGGATCGTAAGCAAAGTGGCGCCAGTGTTTTAATGTCTACTCACGTGTTGGATACAGCAGAAAGATTTTGTGATCGGTTCGTATTATTACATGATGGACAGGTTAGAATTGAAGGTACTTTAACTGAATTAAGACAAGCATTTCCAGCAGCTGGTGAATCACTTAATGATATCTATTTATCACTTGCAAAGGATGGGGATAAAAAATGAAATCGTTATATACCAGTCGTTTAAGTAATCATTTAACTGAAATGTTCAAGTATTTACGACTAGTGTTTAATGATTACTTCGTTTTAGCCTTGTTGTTTTTGATTGGTGGGCTAGGATACTCATATTCCAACTTACTTAAGACTTTGTCTGGTTCTGAATGGTGGTTAATGCCTCTCTGTATTGTAGTGATTACACTTGTTGAACAACTCGGTAACTTGGCTACGTTAGTTAAAGAACCAGATTTTGTATTCTTGTTACCCCGAGAGGGTCAAATGTGGCAATATTTTAAGCCGGCATTTTCTTATAGTTTTTCACTAGCGGCAATTATTCAGTTGGTGGTGACTATTATTTTGATGCCATTGGTTCAGGTGGGACACGTAGTTACTGTAATACAAATTGGCGCATTGCTACTAACAACTGTCGCAATTAAAGGCACCTTGTTGGTAACTGATTTAGGGTATCTTTACCGGTTAGTTTCTAAAAGAAGTAAGCTACTAATTCACTATGGTTTTCCTTTGGTGGTTTTAGTAATTGGATTTTATTTAAATTATTTTGTTGCCTTTGGAATTAGCTTAGTAGTTTTGATTGGCGCTACAATCTTTAGTGGAGAAATTAAAAAACGGCCGCTAAATTGGCGGGAAGCAACAGCGACTGAAAATAGTCGAATGCACCGTGTATATCAATTTTTTAATCTCTTTACTGATGTGCCTGCATTATCAGGTAATATAAAGCGAAGAAAATGGTTAAGTCCGTTATTAAACCGAATTGAATTAATCCCTAAGAACACTTATAAGTATTTATATGCTCATGGAATTATTCGAGATAATGAAATGAGTGGGTTGTTTTTCAGATTGACGGTTATTGGTGCTGTAATGTTGTTTTTCATTCATGGCACGTATTTACCTATCATGATTGCAGCTTTATTTATCTACTTAATTGGGTTTCAATTGATTCCGTTTTATCACCATTTTGATGATAATGTCTTTATTCATATCTACCCAGTGAGCCTACAAAATAAGACTGCCAGCTTCCAGACAGTGATTCGGTGGATATTAGTGATTGTGGCTATCATTTTTGCCATTGTAGTAATATTTGTTAATATTAGTAGTGTTGCAACGATTCTGGGAGTTATAATAGTTGAGTTGCTTGAATTGGTCTGGTTCTTACGGATGTATTTGCCTAGACGCGTTCAAAAAAATGATTAAAATGTTTATTTATGAGGAGAATTAATTATGCGCGTACGTAAAAAACCTTGGGCTGATGATTTTATTAATGATCATCAGGAATTTATTGTGTTGGAACCCCAACAACTACAAGGAAAATGGCAAGAACGATTTGCTAAAGACCAACCATTGGCTGTTGAAATCGGGACTGGTAAGGGACAGTTTATTACCGAAATGGCTAAGAAATATCCGAATATCAACTTTATTGGTATTGAACTTCAAACGTCAGTGATTGCGGTAGCATTAAGAAAATTAGTGGAAAATCCGTTGCCTAACGTACAGCTAGTTTTAACAGATGGGGCAGATGTAAATGAAATTTTTGCTACTGGTGAAGTAGATCGGATTTATCTGAACTTTTCTGATCCATGGCCTAAGAAGCGTCATGCTAAGAGAAGACTTACTTCTCCGCAATTTTTAAAGGGTTATCAAATGGTTTTAAATCCTACTGGTGATGTTGAATTCAAAACCGATAATCGGGGATTATTTGAATATTCGCTAGGGAGTTTTAACAATTATGGTTTGGTTTTTGACGACGTTTATTTAGATTTGCATCGTTCAGAGGCAAATGAAGATAATGTTGAAACCGAGTACGAACAAAAATTCAGTGCCAAGGGACCAATTTATAAATTGGTTGCTCATTTTAAGACTGAAAATTAATTTTACTAATTCATTAATAATGTTTCTTTAGAACGGCTGATAACTCGGCCGTTTTGTTATATAATATTTAGAGTGTAAAAATTGAATTTGTTAATTTTGAAAGGGGACTACCAAATTATGGAGAGTTTAGAAAAAATGGATTTAGCATCATTGAAGGAAAAAGTTAGCTCTGGTAAATATATGTTGTTCTTCTCTGCAGATTGGTGCCCTGACTGCCGCTTTATTAAGCCAGCGATGCCTGAAATTGAAGCAGAATACAGCGACTATACTTTCTTGGCAGTAGATAGAGACGAAAATATCGACCTTGCAGCTGAAATGAATATTTTTGGAATTCCTAGTTTTGTTGCCTTTGAAAATGGTGAAGAAATTGGCCGGCTTGTTAACAAGGATCGTAAAACTAAACAAGAAGTGGAAAATTTCATTAACTCATTAAACTAATATTGAAGGGATTTTTTTAATGCTAATTGCAAGTTATAACGCACAAACTCTTGGTGATACTTTAGTGATTGTCATGGACCAAGATGTTGAAGAACAAAGAACTGAAATCAGAGATAATGTTGCACAAATAATTGCGGCTGATTCTGGAGCAACCATTGGGGTTAATTTTTTAGCTGCCAGTGAGATTTTGCCAGAAATTAAAGACAATCAGGGCCAGATTGAATTATCTGCAGACCAGGTTGCTAAATTAAATGCTTATTTGAGTGAACATCACTTTGAATTTACTTTGCAATATGATGATGATCCTAAATTTGTTGTGGGCTACGTTGAAAGTATGACAGCCCATCCGGATTCTGATCATTTAAACGTTACTCTAACCGAAGTTAATAATGGTGAAAAACTACAAATTGTCAGTGGCTCTCCTAATATGCAGGCTGGCATTAAAGTAGTAGTCGCTAAAGTAGGGGCAATGATGCCAAATGGTCAAATTATTTGGCCAGGTGAACTAAGAGGAGTAGAAAGCTTTGGAATGATTTGTTCAGGTAGAGAACTAAAAATTCCTAATGCTCCGCAAGTTCCTGGTGCATTGATTTTGCCCGAAGATGGCTATCACGTAGGAGAACCATTTGATTTTGCAAAAGCACAGCATTTATTCGATTAATAGCTGGCGTTTTTAGCATATAGTTACAAGGTTTTAATTAATAAAATTTTAGGTGTGGTGGAATGAATAATTATGATGGGCCAGCATATTATCGTTGGCGAAAGGACCTCAAAGCGGTTCAACGAGAAAGACAACAAAATAATCAACCGCAACGAGAAGCTAAGGCGCAGTCTACTTCTAGAGGGTCCCGATCGCTAGCGGATTCCGTTGCACCGACAAAGAAAACAGTAAATAAACAGCCCAAACCATTAACGGAATCCAAGTTTTCTAAACAAATTAGAAAATTTGAACCGAAAAAAAGACCTGCTATAGAAGAACCTAATGCTCAAATGGTTCATTTCTTTGATCGTCAATCTAATCAGAGAGCCCAATTTTATGGGAGACTGATTGATAACTTAAGAATCCAACCTGATGACTTGATTCTTTTTGGAAATCTTTCCGATTTCGAAGAACAGGAAAAGCGCGAAGCAGTTCAAGCTAATGCGGAAGAGTCTGTGAATGAGGTTCAAGAACAAGATGAACCAACAGAAAGTAAAGTGACTATAAATTCATCAACTGAGCCAATTGAAAAAAATAGGATGGTTGAAGATGAAGAAAGTTCTAAAGACGTCGATATTATTGACTCGAAACCGGATTCATCAAATGGGCCAGTCGAAGATGACTCGGATTTTGAACCGAAAATTCAAGAACAAGATGATCTGGAAGAATTACCAACAGGTGGTTTAGGTAAATCGTTTTCAACGATAATGGGTGGAGAGGCTACTGATACTAAGTTGCCTTTCTTTGGCGAGCATTCAGATGAAGTGCCTGAAGATGTTCCTGATTTGTCAAACTCTCAGACTGAAATCGATGGACCTCAATCGGCTGAAAGCACTGAGCCTGAATTACGCGAATCAGATAAAGTAACTGAAAAATCGGGTAACGATGCAACTACCCATCAAGAACAACAAATTAATCAAAGATTTCAAAATCCGGTCCAAGATTCATCCGCTACACCAAATGAATTAAAATCTAATGATGAAGCTGATGGTACGGAGGAACGAGTTGAATTAATCGATGACGATAATGCTACGCAAGTAGTTGATCCAGTTGATAATTTTAATCCAGCAGAGTACCAATTTCCTAGTATGAAACTACTGACTCCGCCGGTGGATACCGATGATGATCAAATCCTAGATTGGATTGAAAATCAAATTGACGTTTTGGATAAGACCCTTGCTGCTTTTGGAGTGGATGCTAAGGTAGTTGACTGGACTAACGGTCCCACTGTTACCCAGTTCCAAATTAAATTAGCATTAGGGGTGAAAGTCCAACGGATTGTCAACCTTCGTGATGATTTGAAGTTGGCTTTGGCTGCTAAGGATGTTCGAATTGAAGCGCCAATCCCAGGAAAATCTACAGTAGGAATTGAAATTCCTAATAAAAATCCACGACCAGTAATGCTTTCTGAAATTATCGATACTCCTAAGTTTGCAGAGAAAAAGTCGCCTCTAACAACTGCAGTTGGGGTAGATATTTCTGGCCGGCCACAAGTTACAGACATTAGAAAAATGCCACATGGTTTAATTGCCGGAGCAACTGGATCTGGGAAGAGTGTCTTTATCAATAGTTTACTGGTATCCATTTTGTATAAGGCAAACCCAGCCGAGGTCAAACTATTATTGATTGATCCTAAGGCGGTTGAATTAGCACCATATGATGAAATTCCACACTTGTTGTCACCAGTTATTTCGGACCCACAAGAGGCTGCTGCTGCCTTGAAATGGGTAACCAAGGAAATGGACGAACGATATGAAAAATTATCGGCCGCTGGTGTTAGAAATATTGAGCAATTTAACGATAAAGCTGAGGAACGAGAAGAGTATGGATTAAAGATGCCATACATTTTGGTTATTATTGATGAATTAGCTGATTTGATGATGGTGGCTTCTAGTGAAATTCAGGATTATATTGTGAGAATTACCCAAAAAGCTAGAGCTGCTGGTATTCACTTAATTGTGGCTACTCAACGACCAAGTGTAGACATTGTTACTGGAACAATTAAAAATAATATTCCAACGAGAATCGCCTTTATGGTTTCTAGTCAAGTGGATTCTCGTACCATTATTGATACCGGTGGCGCAGAGTCACTACTTGGAAAAGGAGATATGCTATACCTAGGTAACGGAGCACCGCAACCTATTCGACTTCAAGGGGCATATGTAACTAACGAAGAATTAGAAAACGTAGTGGACTTTGTAAAACAGCAAGGTAAGCCTAAATACCTATTTACTCCCGATTCATTAAAACAGGTAGTAGAAAGTCATAATGAAGACGAGTTAATGCCAGAAGTATTGAAGTATATTAGCAATGAAGACACTATTTCTACTTCGAAACTACAACGGTTATTTTCAATTGGCTATAACCGGGCTGCCAACATCATTGATGCACTAGAACGACACCATTATATTTCTGAGCAACACGGCTCAAAACCTCGTGAAGTTTATTATCATGAAGAAAAGAATTAATGCGTTATTAAATTAGGATGCGGAGAGGAATTAAGAATGGAAACCAAAAAAATCTATCATTTTATCGGAATTAAAGGAACTGGAATGAGTGCATTGGCACTGATTTTAGTTGATCGTGGAGAACAAGTTCAAGGATCAGATATCACCCAATATACGTTTACTCAACGGGGACTAGAAAAAGCTGGAATTAAAATCTTACCATTTGACGAAAACAATATTAAAGACAACATGATTGTAATCGTAGGTAATGCGTTTAAAGATGATCATCCAGAAGTAGTCAAGGCTCGTGAAATGGGAGTTCCTACTTACCGTTATCACGAATTCTTAGGTGAGATGATAGAAGGAAAGACTAGTATTGGGGTTGCCGGAGCTCACGGTAAAACTAGTACTACCGGTTTGTTGGCTCACGTTCTTAGTGGAATTGCTCCTACTGATTATTTAGTTGGTGATGGTTCTGGTAAAGGGGTTCCTAATGCGCGCTTCTTTGTATATGAAGCGGATGAATATCGCCGTCACTTCCTAGCTACCAATCCTGATTATGCTATTATGACTAATATTGATTTTGATCATCCTGACTACTACCAAAGCATTGATGATGTGATTGATGCGTTTCAAACTTTTGCTAATCAAGTCAAAAAAGGAATTTTTGCTTGGGGTGATGATCAGTACTTACGTGAAATTAAGGCTAACGTTCCCGTTTATTACTACGGCTTAAATGAAACTGATGATTTTAGGGCCGTTGATGTTAAACGAACAACTAAGGGATCTAAGTTTAACGTTTGGTATCACGATGAAGACTTAGGCGAATTTTCTGTGCCTTTGTTCGGTGAACATAATGTGTTAAACTCATTAGCGGTAATTGCGGTATCTTACTTCGAAGATGTTGATTTAGACGAAATAAGAAATGAGCTTTTAACCTTTAAGGGAGTTAAACGCCGTTTTTCTGAACGAAAAGTTGAGGGCATGACGATTATTGATGATTATGCTCACCATCCTTCTGAAATTAAAGCCACAATTGACGCTGCTAGACAAGAGTATCCAAATAAAGAAATCGTAGTGGTCTTTCAACCACATACTTTCAGTAGAACCATCGCCATGATGGATGATTTCGCTACTAGTTTGGACTTAGCAGACAAAGTCTTTTTAACTGATATTTATGGCTCTCCTAGAGAACAGTCTGGAGATGTTTCTAGTGCTGATTTAGCCCAGAAGATTACCAAGGGTGGTCAAGTATTGTCAGTAGAAAACATGTCGCCTTTATTGGATTATGATAATGACGTAGTTGTTTTCATGGGTGCTGGAGATATTTTAAAATATGAAAACGCTTATGAAGAGTTATTAAGCCACTTAAGCAATAAGATTAACTAGTACTAATTACTTGCTTATTTGGCTGATTTTGGTACACTATTCTCAATTTGATGGAATTTGATGGAAGGAGTGGACTAATATGAACAATTATTCAAACAATCGGCAAGTTGTGAATGATAACGCTGGTTTGAATCAATTCCTAACCAAAATGTATGGTTGGATGAGTATCGCGGTATTAGTTTCAGCTGCTACTGCGTATTACTTTGGAAACGTGTTAAGTCCATTGGTTCTAGTTCAAAATCAATGGGTAATGTGGGGGTCGCTAATTTTATGGTTTGTAATGCCGATGATCATTTCGGTGCAGGCGATGAAGAGGCCAACCCTAAGCTTTGTAATATTAATGGTATATGCAGTAGTTAGCGGTGTTTTCTTCTCTAGTATTTTTATTACTTATACTGGAACGTCAATTGCGGCTGCATTCCTATCTAGCTCCGCAATCTTCATCTCAATGACGGCCTATGGTTTAATTACTAAGAGAAGTCTAGCTCGTTGGGGTGCACAAGCTTCGGCGGCATTAATTGCACTGATTATTGCGATGTTAATTAATATTTTCTTGAAGAGCAGTCTGATCTCCTTTGTCTTTTCTATCATTGCAGTGATTATTTTTACCATTTTAACTGCATATGATACTCAAAGAATCAAAAATATGTATAACCAGTATGGTAATCAAGTTTCTCAAAATGGATTGGCGGTCTACGGAGCGTTGCAATTATACCTAGATTTTGTGAACTTATTCTTACAACTCCTTTCTATTTTTGGTTATGGTGACAATAAATAAACAAAGCGATGATTTCAATGAATTGAAATCATCGCTTTTTCATATTCTATCAATGATAATAAGGCCTGCAAGTGGTAAAATGTAACAAGATGAATTACGAGATTGAATTTAAAGGAGAAAATAATGCCCAAAAAATTACTGCTAATTGACGGAAATAGCATCGCATTTAAAGCTTTTTTTGCCCTGTATCAGTCACTTGATCGCTTTACGAATAGTGAGGGACTCCATACGAGTGCGATTTATGGATTTAACCGAATGCTAGATAAGGTATTAGCGGCAGAACAACCTGACGAGGCATTAGTTGCTTTTGATGCGGGGAAAACCACTTTTAGAACTGAAAAATATGAAGGTTATAAGAGCGGCCGGTCTAAGACCCCTAGTGAATTATCTGAACAAATGCCGTTCATTCGGGAGTTAGTTGAAGACAGAGGAATTAAAACCTATGAGTTAGCAAACTATGAAGCTGATGATATCATTGGCACTTTAGCGAGGGAAGCTGAAGAGGCGGGTGACTATGAAATCACAGTGATTACTGGAGATCGGGACTTAACTCAGCTGACTTCTGAACTAACCACCGTGCAGGTTTCTAAAAAAGGAGTAACCGAATTGGAAACCTACACTCCTAGTTATGTTTTAGAAAAATTAGGAGTAAGACCGGATCAAATTGTTGAAATTAAGGGGCTTAAAGGTGACACTTCTGATAATTATCCTGGTGTTACTAAAGTTGGCGATAAGACTGCCCAAAAATTAATTCAACAATTTGGGAGTATTGCTGGTATTTATGATCATTTTGATGATGTTAGTGGTAATAAGTTGCGAGAAAACTTATTGGCTGATCGAAGTAAAGCTGAACTAGCCAGAGAACTAGCTACGATTAATCGGCAGGCACCTTTAACTATTAGTTTAGTTGACTGTAAATATACCGGTCCTAATATACCTAAGTTAATTGATTTCTATGAGCGAATGGATTTTAAGTCCTTTTTGGCAGCTATGGATCCGGCAGCCAATGCTCAAGATTCTTATTCTAAAATTGAATATCAAGAACTTACGGCTGACAAACTAGCTGAATTGGCTAATTGGGATTCAGAAATGGAATTACAGGTTGAACTAGATGATGAAAATTATCATACAGCTAAGGTTGTTGGTTTTGCATTAGGTAACGCGGAACATTGGTTTGTCACTAATAATGTAGAGTTATTAAACGATGAAGTGTTGGTTAAATTATTAGAGAATAACGATGTTAAAAAGAATGTCTTTGACGCTAAAAAAACTTATGTAGCCTTAAATAATTTAGGAATTAAGTTAGCTGGGGTTAATTTTGATCTATTATTAGCTTCTTATCTACTTAATCCTGCCAATAATAGCAATGATGTAGCGGTAGTGGCTAGAGAACACGAATACCAAAACGTGAAAACCGATGAAGAAGTTTACGGTAAAGGTGCTAAACGAAATATTCCGGTAGACCAACCGGAATTTTTAGCCCATTTGGTTCATAAAGTAGCAGCTATTGGCAGCTTAAAAGATGATTTGTTTACCGATTTAGATAAGCATAATCAAACTGATTTATATTGGAAAATGGAATTGCCAATGGCACTAGTTTTGGCAAGAATGGAAATTGCGGGAATTACCGTTGAAGCAAATCGCTTAGAGGAAATGGGCAGCAAATTAAAGGAACGAATGGCTGAATTAGAAGTTGAAATATACCGACAAGCAGGCGAAGAGTTTAATATTGGCTCACCTAAACAGTTGGGGCACATTTTATTTGATAAGCTCAAGTTACCAGTCATTAAAAAAACTAAGACCGGTTATTCTACTGCGGTTGACGTTTTAGAAAAATTAGCTCCTGATGCTCCTATTGTGCAAAGCGTATTAGATTATCGTCAAGTTTCTAAGCTGTTATCCACTTATATTACTGGGTTGTTAAAGGTGATTAATCCAGATGATGGCAAGATTCATACAAGATACCTACAAACTCTGACTGCTACTGGGCGATTGTCATCAGTCGATCCTAACTTACAAAATATTCCAATTAGATCAGAGGAAGGTAAACAGATTCGATCCGCTTTCGTTCCTTCTCACAGTGAGGAAGTAATTTTTTCATCAGATTACTCTCAAATTGAATTACGGGTATTAGCGTCTATTAGTGGCGATAAAAATATGCAAGAAGCCTTCCGCGAAGGAGAAGATATCCATGCTGCTACAGCTCGTAGAATTTTCGGGTTAGACTCTAACGAACAAGTGACCCCAGAATTAAGACGCCAAGCAAAGGCGGTAAACTTTGGAATTGTTTATGGAATTAGTGATTATGGACTAGCCCAAAATACTGGTATTACTCGAAAGCAGGCTAAGCAGTTTATTGACCGTTACTTTGAGGAATATCCAGGAGTTAAACAGTATGTTTCTGAAATTGTAGATTTTGCTAAAGAACACGGTTATGTAGAGACACTAGAAAAACGTCGGCGTTATCTACCAGATATTAACTCCAGTAATTTTAATAGAAGATCATTCGCAGAGCGAACAGCTATGAATACACCAATTCAAGGTAGTGCTGCTGACATTATTAAAAAAGCAATGATTAGTATGGATAAGGCATTAGAAGGTTATCAAACTAAAATGTTACTTCAAGTTCATGATGAGTTGATTTTTGAAGTGCCGTTATCTGAACTAGATGAAATTAAAAAGATCGTGCCTCAAATTATGGATTCTGCTGTTAAATTAGCAATTCCATTAAAGGTAGAAAGCCATTACGGTAAAACTTGGTACGACGCTAAGTAAGGGGGATTACAATTGCCTGAATTACCAGAAGTAGAAACCGTTCGTCGAGGATTAACTCAATTAGTAAAAGATAGCCAAATTACTAGTGTAGATGTTTTATATCCTAAGATGATTAACGTAACGCCAGAGGATTTTAATGAGACTTTACAAGGTCAAACTATTGAACAAATTGATCGGCGAGGTAAGTATTTATTATTCAGAATTAGCAATGGCTATACAATTATTTCCCATCTTCGGATGGAAGGTAAATATGATGTGGAACCCGAAGGAGAGACTTTAGGTAAGCATACTCATATTGTTTTTCATTTAGCTGATGGGCGGGAGTTAAGATATAACGACACCCGTAAATTCGGTAGAATGAATTTAGTGAAAACCGGAACTGAATTTGAAGTTGCGGGATTACAAACTATTGGTCCTGAACCAACCGAAGAAGATTTATCATTAGACTATATGCTAGATATTTTTAAACATGGTAAACGTCAGGTAAAGCCATTCTTGCTTGATCAGAGTAACATTGCCGGTTTAGGCAATATCTATGTAGATGAAGTTTTGTGGATGAGCAAAATTCATCCTCTCCAACCAGTCAACGAAATTCCGGAAGCTCAAATTGCTGATTTAAGAGCTAATATCATTGATGAAATTCAGCGGGCAATTGCGGGCCACGGAACTACGGTGCATTCATATTCCAATGCGTACGGAGAAGCTGGAAGTTTTCAGAACTATTTACAAGTTTATGGCAGAAAAGGAGAGCCCTGTCTTCGTTGTGGTACCACTATCGAAAAGATTAAAGTAGCTCAGCGGGGAACTAGTTTTTGTCCGTACTGCCAACAATTGCACGGAGATCATAATGAGTAAAATTGTAGGATTAACTGGAGGAATCGCAACGGGAAAGTCACTAGTTAGTTCATTTTTGAACCAACAGGGAATTCCGATTGTGGATGCTGATCAAATTACTAGGCAGGTAGAAGCTAAGGATACTCTTGGCTTGGACGCAATAGTAACTGAATTTGGTGTTAGCATATTGCAAAGCGACGGTCAGTTAAATCGCCAGCTTTTAGGTCAAATAGTGTTCTCTGATGTTGAAAAACTAAGACTTTTAGTTCGAACCATTGATCCATTTATTCGAAATCAAATAACCAAGGAAATTCGGAATTTAGCTAGTCATCCTTTAATTGTATTAGATTCTCCTACCTTGTTTGAAAATGGTTATCAGCAGTTAGTAGATGAGGTGTTGATGGTTAGCTGTACTGCAAATATCCAACTACAAAGATTGATGAGTCGCAACCAGTTATCCATCACGCAAGCTAACCAGCGAATTAAGGCTCAGTGGCCAATTGAGATTAAACAACTGTTGGCTGACTACGTGATCTATAATTCCGATACTAAAGATAAAACCTATCAACAAGTTGTTGGCTGGTTAAACAAGCAGCAAGTATTTTAAAGAGGTGAAGTAAAATGCAATGCCCCCATTGTGGTAATAATGGTTCTAAGGTAGTAGATAGTCGGCCCACAGATGATGGACGTGCTATTCGTCGACGCCGTGAATGTGAACGGTGTGGGTTTCGATTCACCACGTTTGAGAGGGTTGAAGTAACCCCTTTATTAGTTATTAAGAAAAATGGTAACCGCGAAGAATTTAGTCGAGAAAAATTAACTAAGGGAATTGTAAGATCAGCAGAAAAACGGCCAGTATCAATGAATTCCATCACTAGCTTGGTTGATAAAATTGAAAACAAAATTAGAGCTGCCGGAGATAATGAAATTACTAGTCAACAAATTGGCGAGTACGTCATGGAAGAGCTGGTTAATTTGGATGAAATTTCGTATATTCGATTTGCTAGTGTTTACCGACAGTTTAAAGATATGTCCGTCTTTTATGAAGAGTTAAAAGAAATCATGGAACGGGACCGACAAAATGAAAAGGGGGATGATTGATCTGGCATCTAAAATGACTCCCAATACCCCTTTTTTAGTCGTGTCAGATGAGGTTTTTGAAAATGCAACGGAGATTTTAAATAGTTTATACGGTCCTATTGTGGGCACAAGCGCACTAGGGCTTTATTTTCAGCTTAAAAACTTAGCTGTTTTTCAAGAACAGCCCAACCAAATTCATACCCACTTTGAATTGCAAAGTTTATTAAATGTTAGTATTAATCAATTAGAAACTGATCGTAAAATGTTAGAAGCCTGCGGACTTTTAAAGACCTGGTTAGTTAATAGTAAGAATCAAGTAATGTATTTGGTGCGAAGACCTTTATCTTCCAAAGAGTTTTTTGCTACTGATCTATTAACTATTTTGTTGTTGGAAAAATTGGGAGATCAGGTTTTTCAGCAAGTTCAAAACAGAATGGTTCCCAAACAAAATATTCCAGAAGAGGCTGAAGAAGTTACGGCTTCTGTAACTGATACTTTTCCATTAATTGTGGAGCGAATGAAGCGGAACCAGGCTCAATTAACTCAAGTTAAAAACCAATTGGGAGATTTTCAGGTAGGCCCACAAAATACCAACCAAGAGCGCCCCTTGGACGAAAAATTATTACTAAGTATCTTAGAAAATAGTTTTGTTGAGTTGGATAGTGTAAAGTTGGCTATGGAAGTTATTCAAACCGAAAGTGCATTGTATGGTATTGATGAAGTACAAATGGGAAAATATGTACTAAAGGCGGTCAATTTACAAACTAATCGGTTAGATGTTAAGAAATTAAAAACGGTAATTTCTAATGATTTCAGGGCACCTGAGAAAAGGGATTTGCAAAACACTAGTGTTGAAGAGACCGTTAAAACTGATACTGGAAGTAATTTGACGTCACAACAGATACAAATTACTAAATTTGCTGGGCAAATGGCTCCCCTCCAATTTTTGCAACAAATTAAAAAGCAAAAACATGGATTTGTTACGGCAGGAGAAGAACGATTGGTGCGAGATTTAATTGGTCGGCATATTTTGAGTAATTCGGTAATTAATATCCTGATTTACCATTTATTGGTTGATGAACAGCATGCTACGTTAAATAAGAGCCTATCTGAAACAATTGCTAACGACTGGAGTCAGCAAAAAATTGTAACGGCAGAACAGGCTATTATTAAACTTCAAGAAAGAAAACAAAAGTCAACCACTAAAACTGCCCGTTCTCGTAACGGCAACGGTCGTAAAAATATCAAAGAAACATTGCCGGAGTGGGCTAAAACGACTACTCCTGCTAAAAACGCAACCAAATTAACTCCTGAACAGGAAAAGAAGTTACAGGAACGACTTAATAAATTAAAAAAATGAAAGCTGGTGAACGGTCGTGAAGAAACTAGGAGACGAAATTAAGGCCATGATGGGCCAACAAACTAACTTTAACGCTAAGTTTGCCGAGATCATGAAACGGGTAATGGCAGATGAGGACGTGAATGCGTTTTTGACTCAAAATCAAGATCAATTGGCTGATGGAGCTGTTTCTCGAGGAGCTGCTAAACTATACGAATTTTATAATGATAAGCAACAGGTAGCCAAGGGAGAAAAAACATTTGCTCCTGGGTATTTCCCTCGGCTAGTGGTTAATGATCACCTAATCGATATCTCTTACACGGCTTCACCCGAAGTAGTTGCGAAAAAGCAGCAAAAAGCGTTGCAACAAAGAATCGTAACAATCATGATGCCTAAAGATATTCGACAAGCCAGATTGAGCAAGTTTGATCACGATGCTGAGCGGTTTAACGCTTTAGATGCTGCCTTAAATTTTGTGGATCAGGTACAAGAACCCGGATTCGAACCAGGAATTTATCTATCCGGTCCGTTTGGGGTTGGCAAAACATATTTACTAGGAGCGCTTGCTAATGAGCTAGCTGAGAAGGGGATTAAAACCACTTTAGTTCATTTTCCCAGCTTTGCGGTGGAAATGAAGTCTGCGATTGGTAATAATACTGTAGCAGAACAGGTTGATCGAATTAAAAAAGCGCCGATTTTGATGCTGGATGATATTGGTGCCGACTCTATGTCTTCATGGATTAGAGATGACGTATTGGGTGTGATTTTAGAATATCGGATGCAGCAACAACTGCCGACGTTTTTTAGTTCTAATTTTACAATGGACCAGTTGGCTAATGAACATCTGCGAGTCAATCAACGCGGTGATGATGAACCCTTAAAAGCGCAACGATTGATGCAGCGAATTCGCTTTTTAGCTCGTGAAGTACCCATGGAAGGTTATAACCGGCGGCAACAAAACTAATTATTGACACTTATCGTCAGTGATGGTATGATTATGAAGTTGAAATGAAAGCAGAAGCAACCCGCTTCTCGCCTTAGTGATTCTAATCACTGGGCTTGATATCGAATTCGATTAACAATTGTGTTAATCGCTATATCAGAGCGGGCGCTTGCGTCCGCTCTTTCTGCTTTTTGTTTAAAATTTGGAGGTGAATTACCATAGCAAAGGATATGATGGTTAACGACGGAATTAGAGCTCGTGAAGTTCGTCTGATCGGTGCCGATGGGGATCAATTGGGTGTTAAAAGTCGTGACGAAGCACTTAAACTTGCTGATGATGCTGATTTGGATCTTGTATTGGTCGCTCCGAAGGCCAAACCACCAGTTGCTAAGATTTTGGACTACGGAAAGTACCGATTTGAACAACAAAAGAAAGATCGTGAATCCCGTAAAAAGCAAAAGATTGTAAATGTCAAGGAAGTTCGTTTGAGTCCAGTAATTGATGTCAATGACTTCAATACTAAACTAAAAAACGCACGTAAATTCTTGGCTAAAGGCGAAAAAGTTCGAGTTTCTATCCGGTTCAAGGGCCGGGCAATTACTCACAAGGACATTGGTAGAAAAGTTCTTGACCGAATGGCCGAAGAAACTGCTGATGTTGCTAGTGTTGAACAAAAGCCTAAAATGGATGGACGTAGCATGTTCTTAATGCTCGCCCCTAAAGAAAGCGACAAGAAATAAAAGCGAATTATTTTAAGGAGGATTTAGATCAATGCCTAAACAAAAATCAAACCGTGCCGCTGCAAAGCGTTTCAAGAAAACTGCTAATGGTGGTCTAAAGAGTGCCAATGCATACACTAGCCACCGTTTCCACGGTAAGACTAAGAAGCAACGTCGCCAATTACGTGGTACTAGCATGATGGATGCAACTAACGTAAAGCGTTACATTAAGATGCTTTCTAAATAATAACCGAATAACTTATCTAATTTTTGATTTACACAGGAGGAATTTATTATGCCACGAGTTAAAGGTGGAACAGTTACACACGCACGTCGGAAACGAGTTTTAAAACTTGCTAAAGGTTACCGTGGTGCAAAGCACAGCCTATTCAAGACCGCTAAAGATCAAGTAATGAAATCGGAAACTTATGCTTTCCGTGATCGTCGCGCTAACAAAGGTAATTTCCGTAAATTATGGATTGCCCGGATCAATGCTGCTGCTCGGATGAACGATCTTAGCTACAGCCAATTCATGCACGGTTTGAAATTAGCTAACATTGATATGAACCGTAAAATGTTGGCTGATTTAGCAGTTAACGATGCTGATGCATTTAAAGCATTAACTGACGAAGCAAAAAAAGCCCTTAAATAATCATTGAAAACTTTCACCGCTTTTTTGAGGGTGGAAGTTTTTTTGATAAGGGGCAGTAAGTTAGGGGTTTATTATGTTAGAACAATTTAAACCAACGTGGATGTTTGAATCCATTTTTGAAGTTACTCCAGCATTTTTAAAACAAAATCAACTTACTACTATTTTTACGGATCTAGATAATACTTTAATGCCGTGGGATAAGTCCTTAGGAGATCCCCGGCTAAGACCCTGGTTAAAACAAATGAAAGATAGCGGAATTAGTGTTATTGTAGTTTCTAATAATAGTAAAAAACGAATTGCCAAAGCAATTGAACCTTTAGGATTGAAATTTGTGTCCAGGGCATTAAAACCAACAGGGATTGGAATTAATCGCGCGATTAAAAAGTGGCATTTAAATCGTTCTGAGGTAGTGATGATTGGTGATCAGGTATTGACCGACGTACGGGCAGCCAATCGGTGTGGAATTGACTGTATCTTAGTTAAACCGTTAGTTCCTAACGATGCTTGGAATACCACGATTAACCGTAATCTTGAACGAATTGTTTGGAAAAAAGTTCAAGCTAAGTATCCCGAAATGCATTGGTAATTTAAAAGGAGAAATGAATGACTGAAACAAATGATGTCGTATTTGAAGGCCAAGTAGTTCACTGTATTGGTTGTGGAGCTAAGGTGCAAACAGAAGATAAAGATCAGCTGGGTTACACTCCTCAATCAGCTTTAGATAAAGGATTAGCTAATGGAGAGGTGTATTGCCAACGTTGCTTTAGACTTCGGCATTATAATGAAATTACTCCGGTTAGTTTGACCGATGATGATTTTTTGAAATTGCTAAGCCAAATTCGAGATACCAATTCTTTAATCGTCTATGTGGTTGATATCTTTGATGTTAATGGTAGTCTAATTCCTGGTTTGCATAGATTTGTTGGTAATAATGATGTCTTATTAGTTGGAAATAAACTCGATATTTTACCAAATTCAATTAAGACTAGCAAAGTAAAAGATTGGCTCCGCCAACGAGCTAACGCAGCCGGTATTCGGCCAGCAGACGTAGCATTGGTTTCTGCTAAGAGTAATCAGAACGTTGATCAATTATTAGGTCAGATCGATAAGTTACGAGATGGTAAAGATGTATATGTGGTAGGGGTAACTAACGTTGGTAAATCTACCTTAATTAATCAAATTATTAAGCAGGCTACCGGAATTAAAGAATTAATTACCACTTCTAGATTCCCGGGAACTACGTTAGACCAAATCAATATCCCGTTAGATGATGGGCAAAAAATTGTAGATACTCCTGGGATTATTCAACCTGAACAAGTGGCTCACTTGTTAAGTGGAAAAGAATTAAAATTAGTTACTCCCAATAAAACAATTAAGCCACGAGTTTATCAATTAAACCCGGCTCAAACGCTTTTTTTGGGCGGAGTAGCTCGATTTGATTATGTGGCTGGTGATGCGAAGCATGGTTTTACGTTATATGTAGAAAATAATTTATTCGTTCATAGAACTAAGTTAGAAAATGCTACTAATTTTTATGAAAAACACGTTGGTGAAATGTTGACCCCACCAACTGCTGAAAATGTAGCTGATTTTCCTAAGTTAGTACGCCACGAATTTAAGACAGATAAAAAAAGTGACATTGTTTTAGAAGGTTTGGGTTGGATTACAGTTCCAGCCGGGGTAACAGTTGCCGGATATGCTCCTGAGGGAGTGGCCGTATTAATTAGACCAGCAATGATTTAAAGAGGAGTTTATATGGAACTTAGAGGAAAACAAAAACGTTATTTACGCGCATTAGCTAATGGTTATCGGCCAGTCTTTTCAATTGGTAAAAATGGTTTATCACCAGTTTGGTTGCAAGAAGTTACTGGAGCGTTAAATAAACGAGAGTTAATGAAAGTCAACGTACTACAAAATGCCGATGTAACTACATCAGATGTTAAAAATTATGTTGAAAAAAATAGTAATATCACCGTGGTTCAAACCATTGGTCGAGTACTATTGCTATTTATGCCATCCGAAGATGATGAAAATCAAAATATTTCTAAAGACGTATTCAAAATGTAGGAGATCGATCAAATGGCAAATGCACAACGGCAAGCAACGACCGTCATAGAGACACAACCCATTAGGCAAAAAAATGAAAACTCACGCAAAATCGGTATTTTAGGTGGCACCTTTAATCCAATTCACTTGGGTCATTTAATTATTGCTGACCAAGTATTAAATCAATTGGGTTTGGAACAGATTCGGTTTATGCCAGATGCTACGCCGCCTCACGTTGATAAAAAAATAGCTATTCCAGCTGCGGATCGAGTAGCAATGATTAATAGAGCAATTGCTGATAATCCTCGATTTTGTATTGAAATGAGTGAAGTGATTCGCGGAGGGGTTAGTTATACAGTCGATACCATGAGAGCACTTCATCAGGCTCATCCGGAGACGGAATATTACTTCATCATTGGTGGAGACATGGTTGAATATCTTCCTAAATGGTACCAAATTGATGAGTTAGTTAATTTGGTCCACTTTGTAGGAATAAAACGTCATGGATACGAACAAACTTCGCCATATCCCATCATTTGGGTTGATGTGCCGTTTATTGATATTTCTTCGACGTTAATTAGAAGTAAGGTTAAACAACACCAATCAATTAATTACATGGTGCCAAAGGCGGTAGAACAATATATAAAGGAGCATCAGTTGTATGAATAAGTCAGAATCAGAAATTAGCTATACTGGTAAGTACACGCCACTTAGTAGAACAGAGTTAGTTAAAAAGCTACAAGAAGCGCTAACTCCCAGTAGATTCAACCATGTTTTGCGAGTAGAGCAGACCGCTATTCAATTAGCTCAAAAGTACGGAGAATCTGTTGAAAAAGCTAGTATCGCTGGTTTGGTTCATGACTACGCTAAGCAACGACCAGATGCTGATTTTATTAGGGCTATTAAGCAGTATCGCTTAGATGATAACTTATTGAATTACGGTAATGCCATTTGGCACGGAGTAGTTGGCTGGTTGTTTGTCGCTAAGGAACTACAAATTGAAAATATTGATATTTTAAAAGCGGTGGAGTACCATACGGTTGGTCATCAATATATGAGCAAATTAGCTCAAATTGTCTATATGGCGGACTATATCGAACCCGGTAGAGACTTCCCAGGGGTTAGCAAGGCTCGGGAAGCTACGGAAATCTCTTTAGCAGCGGGGGTTAGCTGCCAGACTCAACAAACCCTTTCATATTTAATTGAAAACAAACTTCCGGTCTATCCTCAAACAATTATCACGTATAATGCTTGGGTACCGGTACAAACTAAGGAGTAACAATGGATAGTAAAAAAATAGCAGAATTAGCAGTGAAAGCTGCTGATAGCAAACGCGGTGAAGATATTGTCGTGTTAGATATGCAACAAAGCTTAATGGCCGATTATTTTGTCATTGTGGATGCTAATTCCAACAGACAAGTTAAAGCCATTGCGGAAGACATTATTGACCAAATGGAAGAAAACGACGTCAAAATTTATCAAGTTAGTGGTAAAACTAAAGCTGAATGGATTCTAGTGGATTTAGGTGACGTAATTGTCCATGTCTTCCAAAAAGAAACTCGTGAATTTTATAATTTAGAAAAACTTTGGTCTGATGCGCCAATGCTTAATGTAACGGACTGGATTACGGAATAATGATTTATCAAGAATTTGCTCAATTTTATGACGACCTGTTTGATCCGGAAATGTACGATAAGTGGGCAGCATATACTACTAAGCGAGTGAATACCGATGAATCTATTTTGGATTTAGCCTGCGGGACTGGTAGATTAGCAGTTATATTGCAATCTAATGGTTATCAAGTCACTGGTGGCGACTTATCTGATGATATGTTGGCATTGGCCAGTGAGCATTTAATTAATGCTGGTTTAACGCCTAACTTGGTGCAGGTGGATATGAGAGATCTGTCAGACCTGCCAGTTTTTGACGTAGTAACCTGTTTTGATGATTCACTGTGTTATTTGGTTGATCAAGCAGATTTACTTAAAGCATTTCAGCAAATCAATCAGCATATTAAACCTGGTGGTAAATTTTTGTTTGATGTGATCACTCCATATCAAACTGATGAGGTTTACCCAGGCTATATGTATAACTATCAAGATGATGATCGTGCATTCATGTGGACCAGCTATCAAGGAGAGTTTGCCCCGCATTCTGTTGAACATGAACTAAGCTTTTTTCAGTTTAATGAGCAACAAAATAACTATGAACGCTATGAAGAGCTTCATCAGGAAAGAACTTACGAAGTTAAGGATTATCAACAAATGTTGCAAGCTGCTGGTTTTGATACTGTTACTGTGACTACTGATTTTGGTAAGCATGGTTACAAGGCAAAAGTTAAGCGCTGGTTCTTTGAATGTATCAAGGAGGGGTAGCATGAAAGCGGTAGCGATTATCGCTGAATATAACCCATTTCATAATGGTCATCTGTATCAATTAAAGGCAGCCAAGGAGAAAACAGGAGCTGATGTAGTGATCGCTTTATTAAGTGGTAACTGGGTTCAACGAGGAGAGCCGGCTGCATTTGACAAGTGGCAAAGAACTCAACTGGCCTTAGCCGGTGGGGTTGACCTCGTAGTAGAATTACCATTTAATTATGCGGTTCAACCAGCTCATTTGTTTGCTGAAGGTGGCGTTAAATTAGCAGAGGCTCTCCATGCTACTTGGCTATCATTTGGGGCTGAGACTCCAGATTTAGACTATCAAAAGTTGATTGCTAATCAGCCTGATAAAAACCAATTTAAGCAATTTGATCAAACGTTTGCGACGCAGTATAGCGATTATTTAACCAAAACCACCGGAATTACAGTTAATCGATCTAATGATATTTTGTTTTTTAGTTACGCTAATGCTAAGGCACAGCAAGGAGCTAATATTGAACTAGTACCTATTCAGCGAGTGGGAAGTGACCACCAGGATACTAATTTAACTACGGGCGCTATTAGCAGTGCTTCAGCTATTAGAACAGCAATCCAGACTTTAAATAAGTCGGAATTAAAAAAGCAATTACCAATGGCTACTTATCAGTTAATTGATGATGTTCAGATGGTTACCTGGAAAGATTTCTGGCCGTTGTTACGATATGAACTAGTAGCTACTCCCATTGCGGAATTAAAGCGTATTTACCAAATGACTGAAGGAATTGAGTATCGATTAAAACAGGTAGCTAATCAGGCTACTAGTTTTGAAGAGTTTCTTCGAGGAGTGAAGACGAAGCGGTATACTTATACCCGGATCCAACGTTTATGCGTTTACGTACTAATGCATGTTTATGATTCAGAAATGAAGATTCCTAGCGATTACTTACGTATTTTGGGATTTAATGCTGTTGGTCAAGCATATTTAAATCAAGAAAAGAAGAAATTGGAGTTACCATTAATTACCAAAGTAACAGATGATTTGAGTAAGCAGGAACTAGCATTAGATTACCGGGCAGGGATGTTAAGGCAATTAGTAACTAATCAGCAACAGGATTTTTATCACCACCCGCTTATTAAATTAAGTTAGTTATGCTATCAAGGAATTCACCTTGACAAGCTTTTAAGTAGTCAGTATAATGAGACATGTTGCATTGGAGGACTAGAAGTGAAATTATATTTTAACGAACTTAAAGATTACTCTAGCAATCGGCCGCTTGAGATTAATGAAACTATTGATGTTAAGCAGCAGTTATTACAACGTTTCCCAGACCAAGTTTTGAATGCATCTGAGTTTAAAATTTCTGGAGTAGCGTTTACTGATAAAGGTGATGTAGTGACTTCACTACATGTAGAAGGTACTTTAACGGTTCCTTCCACTCGTTCTTTAAAGCCAGTAGACTTACCAGTTGATTTTCAGATGGATGAAATTTACGTCAACAGCAAGGCAGCGGAACAACGATACGATGATGAAGAAGCGGTATTCATGGTTAATGAAGATGGAAAAATCGACATTGATAACGCCGTGACCGAAAACATTGTGTTACAAATTCCAATGATCGTTTTATCTTCTGACGAAATTGCCGGCAATGAAGAAATGCCGAAGGGAAACGATTGGGAAGTTTTGAGTTCTGAGGAATTTCAAAAACGCCAAGAAGATACTAAAAAAGTTGATCCACGTCTAGCTAAATTATCTCAATTCTTTGATGATAGTGAAGATTAGACATAAAATTTCACTAGTGGATATTTTATTAAAAGGAGGGGTTTGAATTGGCTACACCAGCACGTCGAACTTCAAAGACTAAGAAGCGTTTACGTCGGACCCATATCAAGTTAGATACTCCTAACTTGAGCGCATGCCCAAACTGTGGCGAACTTCGTGCATCACACAAAGTTTGTCCTAGTTGTGGTTACTACGATGGCCGTCAGGTTATGAACGTTAAATAATAAACAACCCTTGCTTAGAACACCATGGATTCTAACGAGGGTTTTTATTTTGCCATTTAATAGTTTCAAATAAAAAGAGGTAAATAATGTCTTAAAGACATTATTTACCTCTTTTGTGTAAGAAAGATTTCAAATTAATTATTATTCTTGGGTAAAGTCAATAACCATTCGACCAACAATTTGGTTGTTCTTCATCTCATCAATGATATCATTGATTTCTTCTAACCGACGAGTTTGAACAATTGGTTTTACCTTACGTTCGGCACCGAATTGGAAAGTTTCTGCTAGGTCTTGGCGAGTTCCTACCAATGAACCAGCAACTTGAATGCCATCTAATACGGTTTTATCAATATTAAGGGCCATATCACCCTTAGGAAGGGCAACTGCGACTAATTTACCATCTGGACGTAAAGCGTTCACAGAGGTGGTAAAAGCGTCAGTATTAACTGCAGTAATTTGAGAGTTGTGGACACCGCCAACTTTAGCTTGGATTTGTTCAGCAACATCTGGATCATGACGGTTAATAGTAATATCAGCACCATTTTCTTTAGCAGCAGCTAATTTAGCATCGTTACCATCGACAGCAACTACGTGAGCACCAAAAACATTGTGAGCCAATTGAACTGCAAGGTTACCTAATCCACCAGCACCAACAACTTCAACCCATTGACCTGGACGAGTTTCACCAACTTTTAAGGCTTTGTACATAGTAACTCCGGCACAGGTAAGGGAAGTAGCTTCTACAGGATCTAATTCTTCTGGTACTTTAACAGCGTAGTTAGCATCAACAATGACTTCTTCGGCCATGGCACCATCAACGGTGAAACCAGCATTTTCTACGTTCCGGCAAAGAGTTTCACGACCGGTATTACAATATTCACAGTGGCCGCAACCTTTGAAGAACCAGGCGATAGAAACACGATCACCTAATTTTAAGTTAGTAACGTCATCGGCAACTTCAATTACCCGACCAACGCCTTCGTGACCAATAATTCTACCAGGAACTTTACCAAAATCACCGGCAGCAACGTGCAAATCAGTGTGACATAATCCACAATATTCAACTTTAACTAGTGCTTCACCAGCTTTGATGGGACGGAGTTCAACATCCTTAATATCAACGTAACCATCAACAGAATCTCTTACAACTGCAGCTTTCATATCCAAAAAACCTCTCTTTATCTCAACTTTGGAACGCTATTATTAAAACATAAATAAAATGGTGATTCAAGTGAAATTATGAACAATAATTTTTATTTAACTTCTTTTTATAGTTTAGTAAAGAATGATTTTCCTTTAGTTAAGCAAACATGAACGTCTGAAAACCTAAAAATAGTATGTTAAAATTATAGAGAACTTACATCCAACTAAATAAAGAGTTGAAATAGGGAGTAACACTACATGAGTCGAATTTTAATTATTGAAGATGAAAAAAACCTAGCCCGATTTGTGGAGCTAGAATTAAAACATGAAGGCTACGATATTCAAGTAGCATTGGATGGGAGATCTGGTCTTCAAACGGCACTAGATGAGACATTTGACGTCATTTTACTAGACTTAATGCTACCAGAGTTAAATGGTCTAGAAGTAGCTAGACGCCTGCGAGAAAAAAAGAATACCCCCATTATAATGATGACCGCCCGTGATTCAGTAATCGATCGCGTATCTGGATTTGATCATGGTGCCGATGATTATATCGTAAAGCCATTTGCAATTGAAGAACTACTTGCTAGAATTAGAGCTTTACTGCGCCGAATTGAGATTGAAAAGCAGCAACCGGTGGTTAACGAACAACAAGATAAAATACAATTTAAAGATCTAACCATCGAAAAGAACGGCCGAATTGTTAGAAGGGACAATGAGGTAATTAACCTGACTAAACGAGAATATGAATTACTCTTAATTTTGATGGAAAATATCGATACGGTATTATCTCGCGATTTACTATTAACTAAAGTGTGGGGGCATGATACAGATAGTGAAACTAACGTGGTTGACGTTTACATCCGGTACCTAAGAAATAAAATTGATAAGGCAGATCAGCCCAGTCATATTCAAACGGTACGGGGGACAGGATACGTGATGCGTTCATGAAATCATTTTGGAAACGAATTATTAATCATGAAGCCTCGTTAAAACAAAAGTGGGCTTTGGCTACTGGGATTGGGGTATTAGTAATTGTTTCATTATTTACGGTGTTACTATTTTACCGATTTTCGGGAGTCTTGCTACAGCAGGAACGTACCCAAGTGGCTAATACCTTAACGGCAGTAACCACTCGAATTAATACTAATAAGCAGTTGACCAGTGACTCCGTTGAGGGAGCCTTAGCATTTCAGGATCGCCAGCCTAAGCAACAAAGAAATTGGTATTCCGATTCATTAGCTACCAATTTGGTCAGACACGATGTTACCGTTGAGATTTACAATGTACATGCCAAACGCCTCTTTAGTTCTCGCCAAACTAAAACGGTAAAGTTTACTCCCGTAAAACAGCAAAAGGTAACCACCGTTAAAAGTGGTAATCAGTCAATTTTGGTGGGCCGCCAACCTTTAATTAACCAAACGGGGAAAATAGTTGGTTACGTTCAAGTCATTGATAGGTTGGACAGTTACCACAATACAGTTAGACAGGTAGCTTCCTTAACCGCTGTTTTGATTGTGTTAGCCGTTTTGATCGCAGCTTTATTTGGTTATATCCTAACTGCATGGTTATTAAGACCCATTAACGAAATCAGAAATACCATGAATGAAATCAAAAAGACTCCTGATGCAGATATCCGGGTACCTAGTATTCAATCTCATGATGAGTTGGCCGCCTTAGGAAATTTATTCAATGATATGTTGGATCAAATGCAGCGTTATATTGACCAGCAGCAACAATTTGTTGAAGATGTCTCACATGAACTGCGTACCCCAGTGGCAGTGATTCAAGGTCACATGGAAATGTTGCTACGGTGGGGAAAAGATGATCCAGAAATTTTAACGGAATCCCTAACAGCTTCGTTGCAAGAAACTAAACGTATGCAAAGCTTAGTGGCTGAAATGTTAGATCTATCTAGAGCTGAGCAAATAGAAGTCAATTACGGTGAAGAGGTAACTGATGTTTCTGAACTGGTCAACCAAGTTTATAATGATTTTAAAATGATTCATCCGGATTTTGTAATTACTTTAGATAATGATGTGAACAGGGATTTATTTGTTAAAATCTATCGTAATCATCTTGAGCAAGTCCTAATTATTCTGTTGGATAATGCGGTTAAATATTCTGAAACTAGAAAAGAAATTCATGTTTCGTTATCCAAGACACAAACAATGGTTAATATAGCTGTCCAAGATTTTGGTGAAGGAATTGCGGCTGATGACTTGCAGAAAGTGTTCGATCGTTTTTATCGGGTAGATAAGGCTCGTAGTCGTAATAAAGGTGGTAATGGTCTAGGGCTTTCTATTGCTGCTAGATTAATTGATGCTTACCACGGTAAAATTTCGATTGAAAGTTCACCTGGTTATGGTTCCATTTTCCAAATTGAGTTACCAATTGATCAGCAATCATAAAAAATAGCTTGAATCGTTAATTAACGATTCAAGCTATTTTTTATTTATTACGGTGCTGTTTACCGGCATTGCGATTACGATTATTTTTTTTAGGAGAAGTAGGAAGACTATGATCTTCTTGTTCTTCACTTACGGGAGTAGGAATGTCATCAACTACTACCTGCTTGATTTCTCCCATTTCCTTTTCAACATCGCGTCTAATTTTAGGACGATATAAATCAATAATTAGGGTTTGAACGCAGGCGAACAAACCACCAATGAAGAAGTAGAGGCCTAAACCAGCAGGTGCTGACAGGGTAAAGAATAAAATCATGATTGGTGACAATAGCATCATGGAAGCCATTTGCTTCTTTTGAGAGGCAGGAGTACCTAACATGGAAAGGTATCCTTGTAATAGGTAGGCCAAAAATGACAACACTGCTAGTACCCAGCTGGTCTCACCTAAGCGAATACCCATGAAAACCGTATGGGATAATTCTGGTGAGTAACGAATTGCGGCATATAAAGCAGCAAAGATTGGCATTTGAATTAATAATGGTAAACAACCAATTCCACCGGTCATGGAAATGCCGTTATCTCTGTAGAGTTTCATCATTTGTTGACTAGCAGCAGCTTGCTCTTCTTGGGTCTTAGCCTCCTTTTGTCGCTTAGTAATGATGTCCATTTGAGGTCTAACTAACTGCATTTTTTCTTGTTGAATGGTGGACTTTTTCATTTGACTAACCATCATGGGTAGTAAAACCATTCTGACAATCACCGTTAAAACGATAATTGCCCAACCATAACTACCGACGTATTGGGTTAGCCATTCCATTACGTGTTGAGCTGGTTTAGCTAAATAATCATATACAAAACCGTAAGGGTGGCCGTTTTTAGTCCGAACACAGCCACTTAGTACTAATGCGAGGCCCCCAAGTAACGATAAGGTTGCACCTCGTTTGAATTTTTTCATCTAATCTGCCTTTCTTTATCCGATATATAGTAAACAAAAATATCTTACTTTAAATTTAGCTTTATTTCAATTTAAACTAAGAACTTAGTTAATATTTAACGTTAAAATCGTCAAAAGTGTGGTAGGGTAAGTAATTGATAGTAAAATTAGTCACTTTACCGGCAGGAGCGGGGGATTTTTTAACAACTGCGCTAAATTGATCTAATTGTTCAGCTGGACCGGTGGCCATGATTTGTACCGAGCCATCTGGTAAATTTTTAACCCAACCGGTGAGATCTAATTTACGGGCTGCTTTGATGGTATAGTAGCGAAATCCCACGCCTTGAACAATTCCGGTAACGTTAATTGAAATGGTTTTTAAAGTCATTAATAACACCTCATTTTATATTTTTAGATATAGGAGCTTAATATGCAAAACGTTGAACGTATTACCTCAAACCAAAATTCCCATGTGAAACGGTGGAGTAAGTTACAAACAAAAAAGGGTCGAAAAGAAAGTGGTACCTATTTATTGGAAGGTTGGCACTTGGTTTCTGAAGCCCTAAAAGCGGGAATCGACCTTGTTGAAATTATGGTAGTGGATCCTAACGATTGGAATCAATTAAAAAGCCTGCCAACCACAACTATGCGGTATGAAATTACTGAAGAAGTAGCTAAGCATATTTCATCTACCAAAACTCCGCAAGGGGTATTTGCAACGGTGCTAGTAAATAACGAATCAAATAAAATTCCTAATAATTTACATGGTCAATGGTTATTACTAGATCAATTACAAGATCCCGGTAATGTTGGCACGATTGTTAGAACAGCAGACGCAGCTGGCTTAACTGGAGTGGTCTTGGGGGATGGTTCTGTAGATCTTTATAACCCTAAAGTGGTACGATCCATGCAAGGAAGCCAATTTCATATTAACCTTTTAAGCGGTAATTTGTTAGAATGGTTAACTGAATTTGAGTACCAAGACATTCCTACGTATGGCACTGAACTTAATCCTCAAGCGGTGGCTTATGATCAAGTACCTACTGGCGAATCATTTGGGTTAATTATGGGAAATGAAGGTAACGGCACTAGCTCGGAAATCTTAGCTGCCACTACTAAAAATCTTTATATTCCGATGAACGGGAAAGCGGAATCATTGAACGTAGCCGTGGCTGCTGGTATTTTAATGTTTCAACTAACAAAAAAATAGTCAAATATGTTGCTATTCGATGAGATTACTAGTATTATACTGGTAGAAAAAATGAGAAGGGGAATTGCATGTTAAATAATGAATGGAAGAACGATCCTGAATATGTTGCATTGGTTTCTGACTTATTAGCCGATCCTAGTGTTCAAAAACTAGGTGAGTACACTCAGCATCACAACTCTACTCGTTTAGAGCATTCAATCTCAGTATCATTTGACAGTTACAAAATTGCAAAAGCTCACCACCTAGATTATAAAGCTACAGCCAGAGCGGGATTGCTCCATGACATGTTCTACTATGACTGGAGAACCACTAAATTTGATTTAGGTTCTCATGCGTTTATTCATCCTAGAGTAGCGTTGAGAAATGCAGAAAAAGTAACTAGCTTGTCACCTAAAGAACGAGATATCATTTTGAAGCATATGTGGGGCTTAACTTCAGCCCGACCAAAATATCGAGAAAGTGTAATTGTTTCTTTAGTTGATGACTATGAAGCTATTCGCGAATTCTTTACTCCAATTAGAAACAAGGTATCTGCCTTGATTAAAAACGTTGGTTAATTTTTAGAAAGAAGGATTATAAAAATGAAAGCTGACCCAACAATGGAACAATTAAACAGTTATTACCTGTGTCCGAAGTTTGAAAAAACTTTTTCATTTTTAGGTAAAAAATGGAACGGACTAATTATTGATGTCCTTCTTCAAGAAGGGACTTTGCGTTTTAGAGAAATTTCTCGCCAAGTAGAAAAGTGTAGCGACCGTGTTTTGGTTGATCGCTTACGTGAATTAGAAGAAGATGGGGTTGTGGAACGGTATTCCGTACCAGAGTCATCCTTTGTAGAATATTCACTAACTGAACAAGGCAAAGAATTGGCACCTATTATGGCTGCTATTCATAGCTGGTCTGAAAAATGGTACCCAGCCGATTGTTAAATCGACTTGACCATTTTTTTATTATAGCTTATTATTTTGAGAGAAACTGCAATGATAACAAGTAGTAAACGAATGTCTGGATTAAGAGACCTTTTGGTTGGTGCGAAAAAGGCGAAGCATCGTTGAATTCACTGTTGGAGCAGCAAAATGGGAATTAATTGTTAACGAAAATTTTGCCGGTTGATCACCGTTACTGATTTTAAGTGTGCAGTTATTTAGGTAGCTGCAAATTAGGGTGGTACCGCGTGACTTCGTCCCTTTATGGGGACGGAGTTTTTTTGTGGGCTGCGTTGAAGAAAGGAAGAACAATATGTCATTAAAAGATGATTTAACTAAGATTAAGGATCAAGGGTTAACATCAATTGCCGATGCTGATGATCTTCAAACCTTAAATGATATTCGGGTTAAATTACTCGGAAAAAAAGGACCGATCACCTCAGCTTTGCGAGGAATTCGGGACTTAGCAGTTGAGGAACGACCAGTAGTTGGGGGCTATGCCAACGAAATTAGAGATGTGTTAACTGAAAAAATTGAGCAACAAAAGCAATATTTAGAAGATTTAGCGCTACAAGCTAAGTTAAATAGTGAAACTATCGACGTTACTCTACCAGGAACTCCGGTTCGTCAAGGTCAACCACATGTGATTCAACAAATTATTGATCAAGTAGTAGATTTGTTTATCGGAATGGGATACCAAGTTCTTACTGGTCCTGAAGTAGAAGAGGATAAGTATAATTTTGAAATGATGAACTTGCCAAAAGATCATCCAGCTAGAGATATGCAAGACACTTTCTACCTTTCAGATGATATTTTGATGCGAACTCAAACTTCACCAATGCAAGCACGGACTTTAGAAACTCATGATTTTGACGCTGGTCCGTTAAAAATGATTTCTCCCGGCATTGTTTACCGCCGGGATACTGATGATCCAACCCATTCTCATCAATTCCATCAAATTGAAGGTTTGGTCATTGATAAGCACATCACTATGGCTGATTTAAAGGGTACCTTGGCTACTATGATTGAACAAATTTTTGGTAGCAAATTTGATTTTAGATTACGGCCTAGTTACTTTCCATTTACGGAACCATCAGTTGAAGTAGATGTAACTTGTTTTAACTGTATGGGTAAGGGTTGTGATATTTGTAAGCATACTGGCTGGATTGAAGTTCTAGGTGCCGGTATGGTCCATCCAAATGTTTTAAGAATGGCTAATGTTGATCCAGACGTTTACGGTGGGTTTGCTTTTGGAATTGGCCCTGATCGGTTTGCAATGTTGAAATACGGTGTTGATGACATTCGAGACTTTTATTTAGACGATGTGCGGTTCTTATCACAATTTAATCGAAAGGGGTAAAAAGACAGATGAAAATTTCTTATAAATGGCTCCAAGAATATTTGGATCTTGATTTACCAGCTAAAGAAGTAGCTGAAAAAATTGAACGGTCTGCTGTCGAAGTAGATTCAGTTACCGTTCCTATGGATGGTTTAAAGAAAATTGTAGTGGGTGAAGTGGTTTCTTTAGAAGATCATCCAGATTCTGACCACTTGCATGTTTGTCAAGTTGATGTAGGTGAAGCTGAAAATCTCCAAATTGTTTGTGGAGCACCTAATGTGGCCGCAGGTAAAAAAGTTATCGTGGCATTACCTGGCTCTCGGATAGCTGGTAACGTCAAAATCAAAAAATCCAAGATGCGCGGTATTGAATCTAGTGGGATGCTGTGCTCATTAGAAGAATTAGGAATGGCTAAAGATGTTGTACCAAAGGAATGGGCTGATGGCATCTACTTCCTTCCTGATGATGCAGTATTAGGTGAACCAGTTTTTGCATATTTAGGCATGGATGACGCTTTAATTGATATTGATGTTACCCCTAATCGAGGTGACATGTTAAGTATTTTTGGGACTGTAAAAGACTTGGCCGCTATTTATGATCTTCAAGATCATTTTGAAGTTAAGGAACTTACTGAAGATGGTGATCAAGCTACTGACAAACAAATTACCGTTGTTGCTGACCCAGATTTAGCGCCTACTTATAAAGTTCGTGTGATTAATAACGTGAAAGTTAAACCTAGTCCTGTGTGGCTTCAAATTCGTTTATGGCAAGCTGGAATTCGCCCAATTAATAACGTGGTGGACGTAACTAATTATGTCCTTTGGAAGTATGGACAACCACTTCACGCCTATGACTTAGCTAAAATTGCTGGTGAACATTTAGAAGTTCGCAAGGCAAAAGAAAATGAAACCATTCAAACCTTAGATGAAAAAGAATATGAACTAACTAGTACCGATACCATCATTGCTGATCAAAATGGGGCAGTTGGAATTGCTGGAATTATGGGTGGCTTGAATAGTGAAGTTACTGATCAAACCACTGATATTGTTTTAGAAGCCGCTGTGTTTGATCCAATTAGTACCAGAAAAACTGCTCGGCACCACGTTATTCATACGGAAGCCGCTCAACGGTTTGAACGAGGAATTAATGTTGCCGGAGTTCAACGTGCATTAGATGAGGCCGCAGCTCGGATTCAAGACTTGGCAGCTGGTAATGTTGCTAAGGGGACTATCAACGCCACTGAACTTCAAACCACACCACCAACCATTTCTATCACCGTTAATCGGGTTAACCAGGTATTAGGAACCGATTTAACGGAAGCCGATATAATTGCTATTTTTGACCGCTTAGGATTTGAAACACAAGTTAATAATGAAGCTATTGCGGTTACAGTTCCTCTTCGACGTTGGGATATTTTTGAAGCTGCTGACTTATATGAAGAAATTGCCAGAATTTATGGTTACGATGAACTTCCTACTACCTTACCTGTTGCTCAAGAAACAGTTGGTAGTTTAACCGCCGCTCAAAAAATTACTCGAGCTAGCCGTCATGTATTAGAAGGATTAGGCTTGACTCAAGCTATTTCTTATTCCTTAACTACTGCTGATAAAGCTAAGATGTTCTTGATGCAGCCTAGTGAGTTAACTAAACTCAACTGGCCAATGACTCAAGATCACTCAGTCTTAAGAATGAGCTTGGTTAGTGGATTGCTAGATGATGTGGCTTATAATAACGCGCATCACGTCAAAAATGTGGCTTTATACGAACAAGGCCGGGTATTTTATAAGACTGATGTTGATCAAATTCGACCAGTAGAAGTAGAGCATTTGGCAGGGGTAATTTCTGGTGAATTTGGTTCAGCCAGTTGGAATCAAGCAGCTCAACCAGCTGATTTTTATCAACTAAAGGGAATTGTGAACCAATTATTAACTAATCTCAGTGTTGTTGGTCCGGTGGAATACGTTGCCACTGCTGAATTTCCTGAAATGCACCCTGGTAAAACCGCTAAAATTTTGGTTCATGAGCATGAAGTTGGCTTTATTGGTGAAATTCATCCTTCAGTAGCCAAACAATTTAAAATTGGAACTACCTATGCTTTTGAACTTAATTTACAAGAACTAATTGACATGCCTAAGCAAGATAGTAATTATGAACCGGTAGCTAAGTATCCAGCTATTAAGCGTGATATTGCGATTGAAGTAGCCAAAGACGTTACTAATAGTCAAGTGATGGCCATTATTAACAAACGTGGCGGTAAATATCTAAAGGAAGTTAACTTGTTTGACGTTTATGCCGGTTCTAAGGTGGCTGCTGGACGGAAATCATTGGCTTACTCATTGACCTACGTTAACCCTAAAGATACTTTAAAGGACGAAGAGGTCAATGCCGCTTTTGATAAAATTAAAAAACACTTAACTGAAGAATTAAACGCCTCGATTCGGTAGGCTCGCGTTGTATAATCAATCACAAGGAGGAACTACTGATGAGAAGTGAAAAAAAGCCCAGTATGGGCAAAAAAATAATTATTTGGGTGATTGGGATCTTAGTGGCGTTGGCATTAGTGGTCGGCTTTTTAGGATATCGGTACTTCCAAAAATCACTAAAGCCATTAAACCCTAAAGATGATACTGTGACTCAAATCCATATTCCCTTGGGGGCTTCTAATAAACAAATTGGTTCAATCCTACAAAATAAGGGAATTGTTCGTAGTGGCATGGTCTTTGACTACTATGTTAAATCCAGCAATATGAGTAATTTTCGGGCTGGTTATTATCAATTAAAGCCTTCGATGAGTTTAAAAACGATTGCTAAAGATTTGCAAAAAGGTGGCAGTGACGAACCTATTCAAAGTAGTACTGGTAAACTGTTGGTTCGTGAAGGGGCTAATGTAGATCAAATTGCTCAACAAATCGAAGATACAACTGATTTTTCTGCAAGTGATTTTAAGAAATTAGTTAATAACAGAGCTTTTGTTAAAAAATTAGCAACTAGATACCCACAATTATTAACTTCCGCTTTGAAAGCCAAAGATGTTCGTTACTTGTTGGAAGGATATCTATATCCTGCAACCTATGAAGTTAAGAAAAACACTTCTCTCCAGGAATTAGTTGATCAAATGGTTGCCCAAACTAATTTTGTTTTGAAACCTTACTACAGTAAGATTAAGAAGAGCAAAATGACCGTTCAAGAAGTTTTAACTTTAGCTTCTTTGATTGAGCGGGAAGGTGCTGATCAAACTGAACGACGGAGAATGGCAGGAGTTTTCTTGAACCGAATTGATATTTCAATGCCAATTCAATCAGATATCTCCGTTCTTTACGCAATTCATAAGAATAGCAAAACGTTGACAACCAAAGATTTGAAGGTTGATTCTCCTTATAATCTTTATGTCAATGCTGGTTATGGTCCAGGACCATTTGATAGTCCATCTATTAGTGCTATTAAGGCAGTTCTTAATCCTCTGGATCGAAAGAAGGATTACTTGTACTTCGTAGCTAATACTAAGACTCAAAAAATTTATTATGCGAAAACGTATGAACAACACCAAGCAAACGTTGCTAAATACATGGAATAAACTAAGAAGGGAAATATTAAATGACGGAAAAACGACGACCAGTAGTAATTGGGGTAACCGGTGGTTCTGGTAGTGGTAAAACCACTGTCAGCCGTACAATTTTTGATCAATTATCCAATTACTCCTTGACGATCTTACAACAAGACTCGTATTATAACGATCAAGCGGACATGACTATGGAACAACGGGCAGCCGTTAATTATGATCATCCGCTGGCGTTTGATACGGACTTATTAATTGAGCAATTGCAACAGTTGTTGAACTACCAAGCAATTGAAAAACCAGTTTACGATTATAATTTGCTTACTAGAAGTTCCGAGACTGTTAGACAGGAACCGCGAGAAGTAATTATCTTGGAAGGTATTTTAATTTTAGATGATCAACGATTACGTGATTTAATGGATATTAAAGTGTTTGTTGATACTGATGACGATATCCGTTTGATTCGTCGAATTCAACGAGACACTAAAGAGCGTGGGCGTTCATTAGATAGTGTCATCACCCAGTACTTGTCAACGGTTAAGCCGATGTACCATCAGTTTGTAGAGCCTTCTAAACGGTATGCTGATATTATCGTTCCAGAAGGTGGACAAAATCAGGTAGCGATTGATTTGTTGACTACTAAAATTCGTTCCATTTTAAGTAAACGAGGTAACACTCAGGTCGAAAATAACGTCGATTCTACCATTTAATAAAAAGAGGGAAAAAACATGGCTGAACAACAATCATATCCAATGACCGCTGAAGGGCGCGTCAAATTAGAAGAAGAATTAGAAGATTTAAAAATTAACCAACGACCTAAGGTAGTTGAAAGAATTAAAATCGCTCGTAGTTATGGTGATTTGTCTGAAAATTCCGAATATGAATCTGCTAAAGACGAACAAAGTATGTTAGAAAGTAGAATTCAAACAATTGAACACATGCTTCAATATGCTGAAATCATTGATTCTAATTCAAGTAATAAAGACGAAGTAACACTGGGCAAGATGGTTACTTTCCAAGAATTACCTGACGAAGAACCAGAAACTTACCAAATTGTAGGGGCTGCTGAAGCAGATCCGATGGCGGGCAAGATTTCTAATGAATCTCCAATTGCTAAGGCTTTAGTTGGCCATAAAGTAAATGAAGAAGTAGTTATTGAAACTCCTGCTGGACCAATGAACGTTAAGATTACAGAAGTTAAATAATATTAAATAAAAATAGCTTACGGTTTATTTTTGATAAACCAGTAAGCTATTTTTTTACAATTAAAACTTTGTGAAAAAAGATTATCAATGATATAATGTAACCGAATTCATAATGAATTAAGAGGTGTTCTAGATGAAGATTACGGTGTCCGATGCAGCTAGTCAGTGGTTTCAAGATGAAATGGGATTAACTAGTGGGAATGGAGTTCGATTTTACGGTAAAGTGTATGGTAAAACACCAGTCCATAATGGTTTTTCTTTAGCTATGGCTAGAGATGACGATCCAGGAGAAATGTATGCTAGCACTATTAAAGACGGCATTAATTATTTTGTTGCCATGCCGGATGAATGGTTCTTTAAAGGTTTAGATTTCGGTATTGATTTTGACCCTGATAAGGGCGAAAATCTAATTTATACCTACACAGAAAATGGGGAACTTTAAATAAAAAGAAGATTAATAAAAAAGCTCATTGCGATGAATAATTGCAATGAGCTTAGTTACTTTAAAATATAATTATTTACCAGCCTTCAGTTTCCGGGGGCTGGTTTTATTTACGTCGTTTCAGAATTAACAAACCACCTAGTAACAATAATGAAAAACTGGTTATAACAATTCCAGCAGTTAATCCTTGAGGCCAATAGGTAATTTGAATTTGATGCTGGCCCTTAGTCAGGGGAATCTTAAGAAACATTTGGCCCCAGGTTTGATTTTCGATAGGGTGATTGTCAACTTTAACATGCCAACCAGTGGAGGAAGGAATGGTAGTTAGTAAGTCTTGATGCTTTTGATGAACTGTAATCCTACCGGAAATATTGGTATTAGAAACGTGTGTTAACTTTAAAGACCGTGTTTGAACATCTTTTAACGCCGTTGTTAACCGTTGGTTATTTAATTGATAGAGGTTAACATTTTGTAGCCATGCATTATTTTTCTTAACCACAAATAATACTGCGATGTCTTTATCCTTATCCGTGCTGGCTAAGTTAGCAATTACGGTATGGCGGTAATTAGAATATTGTTTTAATTTTTTCCCGTTTACGTAAATAGCTACTTCCTTACTGGAAACATCTGGACCTAGGGTTAAGTAGTATGAATGACCTTTTTTAGCTTGGAGTGTAAAATTAAACGATGCTGGGTTCAATAGCTGACGTTTTCTTAGCACTGAGCCAGTTAGCTTCTTAATTGGATAAAGATTTTGATAGTTTAAAGTGGGCAATTTGGTGGGGACAATTAAGGATTGCCGCTGCCCGGTAATCTGAGTGAAGAGTTCATTTTGAAACGCAATGGGGGAGTTAGTAGCTTGATATTTAAAATCATTGGATCCCGCCAAGAACCCTATTGGTAAAGCATTATTATTTTTATGGGTAGAAACATATTTATCTTTATTAATAACGGGGTAGCTATTAAGATCAGGTCTAGTAGTTTGGGTTTCTAGTGGTGAGGTGACTGCTTTTTTGGTAATAGGATTTTTGACTGCATCAGCGCTCCAATAATACTTAACGCCCAATAAAGCATCGCTAAAGGTCGTTCCGTTAGTGTACGCAATAAAAGAGTCGCCATCGGGATCCCCAAGATGGCCATAAAATTTACTACTATTACTTTCTAACGTAGAACTAAAGACAGAAGTCCCATTATAGTTTCCAGTTAAAGCATCGTTTTTAGTTCTCATAAAAGTACTAGCAACCCTGTAAAAATCGTTACTTTTTTGCGGTAACCGGTTGGCTTGTTGTTGAATAATGGAAGCTGGTACATTGTATTCATCCTTTGAGAGGTAAGCCAAGTTATTTAATGAATTCACCAGGTTGAAAGTCATTTCGGCGCCTACTAAAAGTAAGAGGAGCCCAGGAAGATAGTCCACCTGCCAAAGTTGAAATTTTTGCACTAAGATTATTAAAGTTGCGGTAAGTGCAAAGTAAACAATGCCCCAAATATAATTAGTCAGAGTTAGATATTCTAGGTGAGGCAATAAGAAACCAACCATTACAATAATCAACGTACTAATCACCAAAGTTTTACGAAGGGCGCTAAGAGACAGACCTTCGACTAAGACTGTATTGAAAACTTTAGCAGCAGTTACGATGAGCCAAAATGAAAATAAAAAGGCAAATCGATAGGTGTACCATACAGGCATCTGCATAGCGTGCCAAAACAAGTCTAGTGGCTCAAACCACATTGAGATAAAGAGAATTAAGGTGATAACACCATGAGTGATTCTAAGTTTCCGACTAAACTGCTTAGAGAAGTAAAAATAACCAAATAAAATTAAGACTAAACTAGCAACAAATACATTCGGGGTCCCACTAGGTAATTGTTTGAAATCTAGTGAACCGGTAAAGAACTTACCAAAAAATTTTAATGGCAGGTATTCAATTTTCAAATTTAGTTTGTTTTCGGAGTAATTAATCTTACTTGTGAGTAGCGAATAAAAGGTGGGGATAGTGATAATTGCAGATATGCCGCCGGCAATTAGTGAGCTCCATAACCACCGCCATTGATTTTGCCAGAATTGACGGCGACTGGTGCTGAAATTAATATTTAAAAACCAGCTAGTTAAAACCATAAAAATGGCAATCATAAAAGCAAAATAGTAGTTGACGATTAACATAATAGCCAACCAAGTAATATAAGTACCTACTTTTCGCTGCAAAATTAACCGCTGTAAGCCTAAATAAATTATTGGTAAGATAATCACGGCATCTAACCAAATAATGTTTAATTGGTTGGCAATGACCCATCCCATTAGTGAATAAGAAATGGCAAAGATGGGAATAAAAGCCGAATTAAATTTGTTTGTTTTTAATAAATAAGCAAAGGTTAGACCAGATAGCCCGTATTTAAGTACGGTTAAAATTAATATGCCACTAGGTAATTGACTAGTGGAACAAAATAACAATATAAGATTCAATGGGCTCATTAAGTAATAAGCCCACGTTCCTAGCATGTCACCGCCAAGCCCTTTAGAAAATGAGTATAAAAAACCACTTGGATCAGTTAATAAGGTATGCTTAAAATAAGCAAAGAAGTCGATGTATTGTTGGCCGAGATCAACGGTTAAAATGGATGACTGACCAAACGGGGCCATCCCCCTAAATGCAAAGTAGACGGTGGTGATAATCACCGGGAGTAAAAAACTAATAATTAAGGGATGCTGTTTTAGTTTCATATTAACTTCCTTTCTGGTTTGGTTCATTATTTTAGGTTACCATAATATGTTTAAGATTAGTTATGGCAGGTAGTTTTTAACCCTTAAATTTGATAGAATATTTACCATGGTAAGGAGTAATGTAGACTTTGAAAATATTTAAAAAGAAAAACGACCGCAACAAGAATAAAAAAGGATCCACGTTACCTTTCCGACTAAACATCATCTTTGTAATTGTCGGAATTTTATTTGCCGCTTTACTGGCTCAATTAGCATATCTCCAGGTTATGTACGGAGCCCGATTCAAAGCAGAAGTTAACAAATCAGATACTTCTACGATGACTGGAAACGTTCAACGGGGAATGATTTATGATTCAACTGGTAAGGTATTAGTGGGAAATTCAGCTCACCAAGCCATTACCTATACCAAAGGGGTCAATGAACTATCTAGTGATATTTATAAGACGGCTAACACGCTATCTAAATACGTAAAGGTATCTCGTAGCTCTTTAACCTCTCGTCAGTTAGCAGATTACTACCTAGCTGATAATACTAACTTAAAAAACATTATGGCTAAGATTCCTAACATCAGTAAATATACGTCGACGGCCCAATATGATATGGCTTTAGACTATGTTCAAAAGAATCGTAAACAACTTCATTTTACTAAAGCAATGAAGAATGCAGCAGTTATCTTTGCCAAAATGAGTAGTTCTTATCAACTTTCTACTACCTACATTAAAGATTCTGGAGTATCACAACGAGAATTGGCTGAAGTTGGTGAACATTTAGCCGAAATGCCCGGGGTAAACGTAGGGACTAGTTGGACTAGAAGCTATCCAAATGGAAAGTCGATTCAAGATATTGCTGGGACCGTTTCTAACGAAAAAACTGGTTTACCTAGCGACCGAGTGAATGAATTATTGGCTGAAGGTTATTCTCGAAATGATAGTGTTGGTCAAAGCTATTTGGAAAAACAATATCAATCTGTTTTGAATGGAACTAAATCTCAAACTGAAGTGGTACTAAATAGTGATAATGAAATCACCAGGGAAATTAAAAAGTATGGTGGTCAAAAAGGTGATAATCTTCAGTTGACCATTAATGCTAAATTCCAAAAGGATCTCCAAGCAGCTGTTAAATCTGCTGAAGAAGGAGCTGGTGGCTACTCTACTGGTACTTATGCGGTAGTTATGAATCCGAAGAACGGAGCCATCATCGGAATGGCTGGTGTAGATAGAGATCCATCCACTTCTAAGATCACCAATAACGTTTTAGGAACTATTAACAATTCGATCGTTATGGGTTCCGTTGTTAAAGGGGCGATGGTCTCTGGTGCCTTGATGGATGGTGTTATTACTCCGACTAACAGTACTCTAACCGATATGCCAATTAACATTGGTGGGGTAAAGAAAACTTCTTGGTTTAACAAAAACGGGGGCCAAAATATTGCTGTTGATGCGGCTGGTGCCTTGGAAGTTTCTTCTAACTCGTATATGATGCAATTAGCAATGAAGGAAGCTAACTTTAATTACGTCTCTGGTGGAGCTCTTAATATGTCTACTAACATTTTTAGTAAACTGAGAGGCTACTTCGAACAATTTGGATTAGGGGTTAAAACTGGAATTGATATTCCTGGTGAAACTACAGGGATTGCTGGTCCAAGTACCAAGTCTCATATTGGTAATGCCTTAGACCTTTCCTTTGGTAACTATGACGCGTATACTATGATTCAAGTTGCTCAGTATATGTCCACGATGGCTAACGGAGGTTATCGAATTCAACCTCATGTAGTAAAATCCATTCGGGGAACCAACAGCGATGGTAAGTTAGGAGCAGTGAAGACGACTGTTATGCCTAAAGTGCTAAATACGATTCCGATGACAGAAGCTCAAAAAGCACTTGTTAAGCGTGGTTTCTATCAAGTGGTCCACGGAAATAATGCTTATAAGACCGGTGGGAAGCTTGCCTCAATCAAACCAGGGATTTCAGCAAAAACTGGTACCGCCCAAACTTTCTATAACGGAAACGAAACGGTTACTTTGAGTTTAGCTTCTTATGCTCCTTCTGATGATCCTCAAGTAGTAGTTGCTTTAGCAATGCCTAACTTAGGTACCGATGCAGAAAGCAATAACATGGAATTGGCTAAGAAAATTTACAGTGCCTATTGGAAGGATGTTCAGTCTTCATCTACTGTTAAGTAAAAATACTTAACATTTAATTGCTTTTTAACTAGTAATTTGAATTAATTAATGATAAACTATTTTAGGTTAGAGCTATCTAATTAGCTTCACTTTAATTAAAGGTTTGGAGGTATAACTCAATGCGAGTACACATTACTTTAGAATGTACTGAATGCCACGAACGTAATTATTTATCCAGCAAGAACCGTCGTAACAACCCTGATCGTTTGGAGCTTGATAAATATTGCCCACGTCAACGCAAAGTTACATTACATCGCGAAACAAAATAAGGCTTGGGTATTTTACCCAAACCTTTTTTTATTACAAAGGATGATGAATTGTGGTTAATAAAAAAGAATTAAGAAAAAACCAAGAGGATAAGTTAGCTAATTATTTCCAAACGGCCGACGCAATTCTTGATACCTTAAATTTATATCAACAGTTAAGATCTCTACCAGTTTTTCAGACCGCTAATGTTATTGCAACTACTATGAGTATGCCAGGTGAATTGGATACTTTACCCATTATTAATATGGCTCAACTTTTAGGAAAACAGGTAGTGATTCCCAAAACCTTACCTCAGTTACAAATGGAATTTTATCAAATTGATAATAAATTAACATTGGAAAAAACAGAATTTGGTGTGGTAGAACCTAAGACTGGTACGGTGGTAACTAAAGCTCAAATTGATTTAATGATAGTACCAGGACTTACCTTTACTCAAACTGGGGTTAGGGTTGGCTTTGGAGCTGGGTTTTATGATCGTTATTTATCAGATTATCAAGGCAATACCGTGTCATTGGCTGTCCCACCACAGTATTTTGATCAACCAATCTGGCCAGTTGAAGACTTTGATGTTAAGGTCGACCAGGTACTTACAACTTCGCCAGGAGGAGCAGTTATTGAAGACAATTAAAAATCAACCATTTGTTACGTACGGTCTGTTAGGAATAATGATTATAGTCTTTATCATTATGACTATTAATGGAGGGACAACAGATTCATATAATTTAGTTTTATTTGGGGCTAAGTATAATCCGTTGATAAGGGCAGGAGAGTACTGGCGGTTATTTACGCCAATGTTTATTCATATCGGCTTTACCCATATCTTAATGAACTCTATTACTCTTTATTTCATTGGTCCTTGGGTGGAGCGCTTTTTTGGACACTGGCGGTACCTACTATTGTTCTTACTGTCAGGAGTTATGGGAAATTTAGCCAGTTTTGCTTTTTCCCCAAACATTTCGGCAGGAGCTAGTACGGCTATTTTTGGCCTTTTTGGAGCCTTCATGATGCTAGGTGAAAGCTTTTCTGAAAATCAAGCAATTCGTGCCTTAGCCCGTAATTTTCTTTTATTTGTGGTGCTAAATATCGGAACTGATTTATTCGTCAGTGGAATTGATATCTATGGTCATTTAGGTGGCTTGGTTGGTGGCTTCTTGTTAGGATACGTACTTGGGGTTCCGAGTGCTAAAGTTAGCACTCCTAAACGAATTATTGCTGCTATAACGGTAATTATAGTGGCGCTTGCTTTGTTTAGAATGGGTATGACTAATCAATTTTAATTTGCAGAAATACGAGCATTTTTAGTGAGGATGTGAGATAATGAAAACGCTGTATGACGTTCAACAACTACTAAAGAAATTTAACATTTATGTATATGTTGGAAAACGAATTTGGGATATTGAGGTTATGGCGTTGGAGTTGGATCATCTCCATCAAGCTCAACTTATTACCCAAGATGAGTTTATTCAAGCGAAATTAGTTTTGACCCAACAGCACCGCATTGAAGAGCAAAAAAATAACGGGAGGGACCTTTAGTGCAAAAGTTAATTGGAATTGACTTAGGCGGCACCACTACTAAATTCGCATTTTTAGATATGGATGGCAATATTTTGTCACAATGGAGAATTCCCACTGATGTCAGTGATGAAGGTTCTCACATTGTTCCTAATATTTCTAAGTCCATTGTGGATCGGATGGCTAAGGAAGATTTTACTGTTGAAGATTTTGCTGGGATTGGAATGGGAACCCCAGGATCAGTCGACAATGATGCTGGAGAAGTAAACGAAGCGTTTAACTTGAATTGGAGAACTATCCAACCAGTCAGAGAACAAATTCAACAAGAGCTAGGATTACCATTTGTGATAGAAAACGATGCTAATTCTGCAGCTTTAGGTGAATTTTGGAAGGGCGCGGGTAGTGAAGCAGATAATGTTGTCTTTGTTACTTTAGGAACCGGCGTAGGTGGCGGAGTTATTGCTGATGGCCACTTAATCCACGGAGTTAATGGTGGAGGTGGCGAAATTGGTCATATTACCGTTAAACCTAATGGTTTCTTGTGTACCTGTGGTAAGAGAGGTTGCTTAGAACGTTATGCTTCTGCAACTGGGGTAGTTAATGTTGCCTTAGACATGGCTAATCAATTTCATGGTAATTCTCAGTTGAAAGATCAAATTGATAACGGCCAAAGTATTTCTTCTAAAACTGTCTTTTTCTTAGCTGATCATGGTGATATTTTGGCTAATCAAGTGGTTAATGAAGTATGTAAATATTTAGGATTGGCATTATCGCACGTTGGTAATACTCTTAATCCTGAAAATATTATTATCGGCGGTGGTGTTTCTAATGCTGGTAACACATTACTCCAATTAACTACTAAGTATTTCCAAGATAATGCCTTTCCAGCTGTTAGAGATTCAACTAAAATTAAATTAGCTCAGTTAGGAAATGATGCTGGAGTTATCGGTGCTGCATCATTAGCTCTGCAATTTAAAAATTCAATGAACGTTTAATTTTTTACAAAGGTGAGGAGATTTTTTTGATTATTGCAGCATTAAACAGCACTGAAGTGTTGGCTATTATTGTAGTAGTGCTTTTATTAGGATGGCTAGGTTACCGTCTTTACGACAATTCTCGGGTTAAAAAGCGGGCCACATACTTAAGTAACGATGAGTTTAAGGCCGGAATGCGGCGGGCCCAAATTATTGATTTACGAGAAAAAAGTAATTTTGATGCAGGTCATATTTTAGGAGCTAGAAACGTTCCATATTCAACTATTCGAAACTTCTATCGCCAAATTAGACCTGACTTGCCAGTTTACCTTTATGACCAAGGAAAGACCCTCAGTAAGCGAGCTGTTTTATTCTTAAGTAAAAAAGGTTATAACCAACTTTATATTTTAAATTCTGGCTACCAAAACTGGGATGGAAAAGAAAAAAAGAGTAATAAATAAAGGGTTTGAGCAAATGCTCAAACCCTTTATTTTAAATTAATTAGCCATGATGAGCGGAACGGCTCTTACGCATAGCTTTCTTTCGGTTATCATCAAACTTTTGTTCTTGAACTTCAATAGGTTCAACAACAGTTTTTTGGAATGATAGTAAGGCACCGGCTACCGCAGCTACGGTACCGACAACGCCGACTACGATTCCCTTGGCGAATTTAGACATAAATAATCCCTCCTTACTTTTATCTATAGTTCCATTATGCTTTATTTAAGGGGTTATATCTAGTAAATTGATTAAAAAACAACTAATTCAGGTGAAAAAATGCAAAAAATAATTGTGATTGTTGGTCCCACCGCAGTAGGTAAAACTGATTTGTCTATCAAGTTAGCTCAAAAATTTAATGGTGAAATCATTTCTGGGGATTCTATGCAGGTTTATCGAAAGCTAGATATTGGCACGGCTAAGATCTTGCCAAATGAGCAGCAAGGAATTCCACACCATTTAATAAATATTAAAAATGTGAATGAACGTTATTCGGTTGCTGATTTTGTAACCGATGCTCAAACTGCGATTAATGAAATCAGTAAACGTAATAAGTTACCAATTATTGTGGGTGGAACTGGCTTTTACATATCGGCATTATTAAATGGTTTGCAACTGGGAGGAGACTATGACTTTGATTCTCAATTAAGAACAGAGTTGTTAGACATTGCTGAACAACAAGGAAAAATAGCTTTGTTGTCCAGATTACAGAAAGTTGATTCGTTAGCAGCAGCTCAAATTGACACGGCTAATACCTCTCGAATCATTCGGGCAATTGAAGTAAAAGAAAAAACGGGGCACTCTATTTTAGAGCAAACCAACCATGTTCCAGAAATAGATCCATATGTAATAACGTTAACTACAGAACGTGCTGTATTGTATGATCGCATTAATACCAGAGTAGAGCAAATGATGACAGCTGGGTTACTAAAAGAAGCTCATTGGTTGTATGACCAAGGAGGGGAAAGTTTACCAGCTGGTAAGGGGATTGGCTATCGAGAGTTTAATCCGTACTTTAACGGTAATTCTACTCTTGAAAACGCAGTAGCAGAGGTCAAAAAGGACTCCAGGCACTATGCTAAGCGCCAGTTAACGTGGTTTAGAAATAAAACTAAAGTTAATGGTTGGTACGATTTAGTGGCACAGCCAGCAGAATTAACAAAAATAGAGACTGATGTTGCTAACTGGCTGTTAACTAAAAATTAATATTTTGATGTTAGATTATCTAACATCAAATCTTGACACTTTCTATACCAGTGGTAACATAAGTTCAAGATTTGGAGGCTGTAATGAGTGAACGAGAACTACGCAGATCGATGTCCGTTCTACCAATGGGAACGGTAATAACGTTGACAGGGCTAACTGCTCGCCAGATAAGATATTATGAAAGTCAGGAATTAATTTCACCAAACAGAAGTGCTAGTAATCACCGCCTATACTCGCTAAATGACATAGACCGGTTATTATTAATTAAAGATTACTTGGAAAGTGGAATGACGATTCAAGATATTAAGCATCTGGAACATAAACAGCAGGCTAAGGACCAATTGTCCGATAGTGCTGCTAGAAAGTTATTGCAATCAGAATTAATGCGTAGCGGAGGGTTAATTAATCCTCACCACAAACCACTTCATTAGAAGTTAACAAACCAAATTAAATTTGATAGGAGCCCATAATGGCAACCAAGCATAATTACACTAAAGACGATATTCGACAAATGGTTAAAGAAGAAAATGTTAGTTTCTTGAGACTAATGTTTACCGATTTATTTGGCACAATTAAAAACGTGGAAGTTCCAATTACCCAATTAGAAAAACTCTTAAACAATAAGATGATGTTTGATGGCTCTTCTATTGATGGTTTCGTTCGAATTGAAGAAAGTGATATGTATTTATATCCGGATCTATCTACTTGGATGGTCTTTCCTTGGAGCTCCGAACGAGGCAAAATCGCTCGAGTGATTTGTGAAGTATATACTACTGATCATAAACCATTTGAAGGAGATCCCCGTAATAATTTAATTCGCGTGCTTAAGGACATGAAGGCTGCTGGTTTTAAAGACTTCAACATTGGTCCGGAACCAGAATTCTTCCTTTTCAAGATGGATGAAAATGGCCAACCAACTACGCAACTAAACGATCAAGGTAGTTATTTTGATATGGCCCCAATGGATTTAGGTGAAAACTGTCGGCGCGAAATCGTTATGACCTTGGAAGAAATGGGCTTTGATGTTGAAGCTGCTCACCATGAAGTAGCTCCTGGTCAACACGAAATCGACTTTAAGTATGAAGATGCTTTAGCAGCGGCTGATAACATCCAAACCTTTAAGTTGGTAGTTAAGACGGTAGCTAGAAAGTATGGTCTTTATGCTACCTTTATGCCTAAACCACTAAGTGGGATTAATGGTTCTGGGATGCATTTAAACATGTCTTTGTTTGACGACAATGGCAATGTTTTCTATGATGAAAACGGTGAAATGCAATTATCTGACGTTGCTTATCATTTCTTAGGCGGTTTATTGAAGCATGCCCGTGCTTATACCGCGCTTTGCAACCCAATCGTTAACTCTTATAAGCGTTTGGTTCCAGGGTATGAAGCTCCAGTTTACGTTGCTTGGTCAGGATCTAACCGCTCACCATTAATTCGAATTCCAAGTGCCCGGGGTAATTCAACCCGAATCGAATTACGAAGTGTTGATCCAGCAGCTAATCCATATTTGGCAATTTCTGCAGTTCTAGAGGCTGGTCTAGATGGTTTAAAGAACAAGTTAGAACCAGTGGAAAGTGTTGATCGTAACATCTACAGCATGGGTGAAACTGAACGGAAACAAAATCATATTGAAAACTTACCAGATACCTTACACAATGCCTTAAAGGATTTGGTTAAGGATGACGTTATGAAGGCCGCAATTGGTGAACGACTTTGCCAAAGCTTCGTGGAAGCTAAAAATCTAGAATATGATTCCTATCGAACTCAAGTTTCTGAATGGGAACGCGATCAATATTTAGATAAATATTAGTCTGTATTAGAAATACCCAAAAAGTGTTTGGAAAACAAACCTTTTTGGGTATTTTTTAAATTGATTCTTTTACTTAAATAAAACTCAATATTTTAGTAAAATGTCTTTATTTATATAAACAATTCAGATAACATTAAATATGTATCCACAAAACAATAAAATAACGAGGAAATGACAATGGTCGAAGAAAAAAGTACCGATCAATTTGGACAAAACGGTTCAGTCCTCAAAGCATCCTTAAATGGAAAACTGGAGTATTTGAACGACCTCCAAAATTCGATCGAAAGCGGTAATGATTTACACGTTTATCAATTAATTAATAATCAAAGATATTTAGATCAATTTAGCGGTGATGATATTGCTAGCTCATCAACAGAAACTTATGATTTTTCTTTGGCTGAGGATTTAACGGCGGAATTAAGCCACCACCTTAGTTATAAGCTGATTGATTTTTTGGGAAAAGAATATCCTTTCTTTTACTACCATGAATATGAATTAGGACAATTTGACATTTATTTCGGTAATTGGTGGGATCATCGCTTATTCGGAAAGTTAGATGTTATTAACGTCGCTTTTGAATTCAACGAAGAAGAATACGATAAGTTAGCCCAATCTTTCCGCTTGGAAGCTAATAACCAGCAAGTTAACGCACCTCAGATGCATCATTTAGCTGATGATACGGAACGTTTAAACCAATTGGTAGCTGAACAAGATCAACGAGATGTTCAAAAGCGGCAACTCCAAGATCAACTAAGAGATTATGATAATAAGTCAGCAATGCCTTGGGAATCAGCAAGGGTTAAAGAAGAAAAACAAGAATTAGAAAATCAATTACAATCATTGTTGAATTTAGATCAACAAGCTGCGGACGCTAGCAAGCAGATTAAGAAAAATGAAACTGAAATTTTAAAACTTTCTAAGGAAGAAACCATCTTAGGATTTGAACGGCAAAGCATCAAACAAATTTTTGGTAGCTTTGAAGACTTTACCAAGAGTAATGACCAACTTTACCAAAAATACCTGCGAAGCCTCGGTGACAATACTGATGAGAAAGACCAGGTGAATGCTAATGACTAAAGAAACTGAATCTAAAATTATTTCTAGTACCGATTCTTTAACTCGTTATAGCGATGCGATTAGCAGAGGTTTAAAGCGGGGGGATGAGTATGTAGAACTATTTACTACTCTTTGCAATACTCAAGATTCTAATGAATTACTAACTGCTGCCATCGGGTTGACTGATTTTCAGCTAGATTCTGAATTTGTTACCTTTCCCCACCAATATTCAGATGAAGATGTCCAACTTATCTTCATGGATAGAATGCTACAGTTAAAGCAAATTCCACGTAATTTTGCTGTTAATGAAGTTAAGCGGGTAGAAAAATTACAAGGGCGGTTCAAGTTATTAAACGAAGACAACTTCTCATTCTTTAAGTCTCCTAAAAACCGTAGTGGCTTCTTCTTTGCTGCAACTAGAAACCACCAACCATTGTTTTATTTAAACTTACAGAAAAAAGAAGTTTTATTTAATAGTGATGCCTTAGTTAATTACTTTGTGGTTACCCTAGAAGGTACCGAAACAGCTAACATTAAAAATGCTGTCAGTGTTTTAGTTGATTTTGCCAAAATTTTAAAAGAAAACTTTGGCTTTAAAGTCGACTTTAACATTTTGGATAGTGTTAACGGTGAGTTTTACGCCTTTGCGGCTGGAGATATCGATCGTGATATTTTGGATCAATTGTTTGTTGACGCAGCTAAGAGCGACTACATGTTGATGTCAGGCCCTAAGGATGAAGCAGTTTTGGAATTAGACCACGATATTACACTAACCGTGATGAATTCTGGTAGTGAAGACTTACCTAAGTGGGGAGCTTTAGTACATGATGAACAGCAAAAAGAAAGTTGGTTAGATTTATTATTAGATTACCCATTTATTCGTGAATGGTATCTGAGAAATAATAAGAGCTTAGCTATTTTGGCTGATTCATATACGTTTGGTTAGGAGCAATTATGGATTTAAAGCAAATGTTAATGGCTTCGGTAAATTTAAATCGAAGTATCGAACAACAAAAGGGATTGAGTTGGAATCCGGAACGCCGTTTAGCTAATGCTTACGTTGCGTTGGATGTGGAACTAGCAGAAGTGGCTAATACTTCTGAGTGGTTTAAAGTTTGGAAAACTCATCGTGGTAAGCATGATGAAGGAAAAACTCCGGAAGAAACTTTGTTGGTTGAGTATTGTGATGCATTTGATTTCTTTTTATTGCTGGCTAGTTTGAAAAAATGGACGGCCGTTATTTTGGATTCCCAAGATCAGTTAACTGCCATTGCCGCTAAAAAGCCAGAGCAATTTTTAGACAAGCAGTATTTGATTTTGAAACAGATGTTATTTAAGAGCTACTTTAATCATGATCAAAGTAGCTTTGCTCATGCATGGCACTTATTCTTGAAATTAGGGTTAGTCGATTTTCAGTTCAGTCCAGAGCAAATTCAAGCTGCTTTTCAACAAAAAAATCAATTAAATTTTGAACGCCAACAGAACAATTATTAGAGGTTAAAAACTTTTTGCTCTAGAAAGTTAATTTGTTATTGACGGTTAATCATTTCTTACTTATAATATAAGATGATTTGTCGCAGTAGCTCAGCTGGATAGAGCAACGGTCTTCTAAACCGTAGGTCGAGGGTTCGAATCTCTCCTGCGACATCTGAGAATAATATAGCTTCACATAAGTAATTTAAAAAATAAGCTTAATCCTTTATACATAAAGGGATTGAGCTTATTTTTTTGTTTGTGTAATTTTTTAAATTAACGCAATTTCCCATAGATTTACATAGTTTTTGAAATCATTTGGCAGTAATTTGGCAGTGACTTATCTATATATTGTTCCATAAAACCTATTAACTTATTATGATTTGCTTAAGGAAATCCCGGTTTTCTTAAGTTGCGTTAATATTTAGTCATCATAATTGAATTCAAGGGCTTTATCCTAGATAATGATATTATCCTAATTGTTCTGGGAGTTTAATTTTTGGAGGTGGAAGTTGTGGGATTCGTAATTGTTATTATTTCAGTTTCAGTTATTGCTGGCCTTATTCAGATTTATGTCGATAGCTCAACGTCCATTAAGGAAAATAGTAAACATTTAGCATCTAAGAAGTAAGAAGGCGACCGTTATTGGTCGTTTTTTTAGTATCGAGGTATTGACGAGTTTGCTATTCTTAGATATAATCAGGACTGTTGTAATTGTGGCTTCCACAGCTACAACCGCACGATTTGAGCTGTAAGTGCCATTTGGCCGCTTTATTTCGGCGAGTCTAAGCAAAACAAGGAGGTGCACATCGTGTACGCAATTATCATTACTGGTGGTAAACAATATAAAGTTTCAGAAGGCGACGCAATTTACGTTGAAAAGTTGAACGCAAACGAAGGCGACAAAGTAACTTTTGATCAAGTTGTTATGGTCGGTGGCGACAACGCCAAGATCGGAACTCCGTTAGTTGATGGTGCTTCTGTAAACGGAACTGTTGAAAAGCAAGGCCGTGAAAAGAAGGTTACTATCTTCCGTTACAAGCCTAAGAAGGGTTCTCGTTCTAAGAAGGGTCATCGTCAACCATATACTAAAGTGGTTATCGACTCTATCAACGCTTAGTTTGGAAGTGGTGGAATGATTAAGGCTAAAATTACCCATGAAAAAGGTCAAATTGTTGATTTTGAAATGACAGGTCATGCAGATTTTGCTGAGTATGGCTCGGACATTGTCTGTGCTGCCGCTTCAGTATTAACAATTTCGACTGTTAACGGGTTAACGTCAGTTGCTAACGTAACTGTTGATGTTGACATGGATGACGAAAATGGGGGCTTTATGCACGTTGTCATTCCTAGTCTTTCGGATGAAAAGCAACGTTTGCAGGCTCAGGCCATTCTACAAACGTTCGAAAAAGGGCTGTTAGACGTCACTGCTCGATATGGTCAGTACATCCAGACAGCTGTTATCAATTAAAAGTTATTTTGGAGGTGTAATACTATGCTTGAAATGAATTTGCAATTCTTCTCTCACCATAAAGGGGGCGGTTCTACTGCCAACGGTCGTAACTCAGCTGGTCGTCGTTTAGGCGCTAAGGCAGCTGATGGTTCAACTGTAACCAGTGGTTCAATCCTTTACCGTCAACGGGGAACTCACATTTACCCAGGTAAGAACGTTAGTCGTGGTGGCGATGATACTTTATTTGCTCTTGTTGATGGTGTTGTTCGTTTTGAACGAATGGGCCGTGACAAGCGTCAAGTGTCTGTATACCCAGTCGCTGAAGCTGCAGCTAAGTAATTCAATCAAAAAAGGGCCTATTTCAGGCCCTTTTTTTAGCAAAAATTACTATTTTAACGAATAAATATTATATAATACAGTCATGTACTGTTAATTTGAGGAGGAAAATAATCATGGCAATTTCAACTGCTGATTTTAAAAATGGTTTAACCATTGAAGTAGATGGTGCTATCTGGCGGATCGTTAGTTTTCAACACGTTAAGCCTGGTAAAGGGGGCGCTTTTGTTCGTTCAAAACTAAAGAACTTACGAACTGGTGCCGTTCAAGAAAAGACTTTCCGTGCCGGAGCTAAGATGGAACAAGCTCAAATCGACACTCGTAAGATGCAATACCTTTACGCTGATGGTACTGATCACGTATTTATGGATATGGATACTTATGATCAAATTTCTATTCCTGGCGATCAAATCAAAGATGAATTAAACTACTTACAAGAAAATATGGAAGTTAGTGTTATCCAATTTGGTTCAGAAACCTTAGGGGTAGAATTACCTAACACTGTTACCTTAGAAGTAGCAGAAACTGAACCAGGAATTAAGGGTGATACTGCTTCTGGTGGTTCTAAACCAGCTACTATGACTACTGGCTTGACTCTTCAAGTTCCATTCTTTGTCAACCAAGGCGATAAGTTGGTAGTTAATACTACTGATGGTACTTATATTTCACGAGCTTAGGCTAAATTTGCTATAACGGAGGCTTAACTATGGCTGAAGACACTAATATCATTTTGCAATCTGATAATCCCAATTTGGGCGAAATTCAAATAACTCCCGAAGTTTTGGAAATTATTGCAGGAATTGCGGCTGTTGAAGTTGACGGCGTTAATCGTATGCAAAGTAATTCACTATCTAAAAGCGTTAACGAGTTATTTGGACGGCGTAAGGAACACAGTCGGGGCGTGAAAATCAGCTACGACGGAGATCAATTAACGGTTGATATTTCGGTTTTTCTGAATTACGGCGTTTCTGTTCCTAAAGTTGCCTTAGAAATTCAAGATCAGGTTAAAGAACAATTATTGTTTATGACTAATTTGAAAGCCCAACAGGTTAACGTTCATGTTGCTGGAGTGGTTCCTGAAAAGGAAACGGCCAACACAGTTGACCCTAATGATCCGTTTGCCAATTCAGAAAATGAGGAATAGTAGTGGATATTAACAGACACCAAATTCGAGAAATTGCGTTCCAAACTCTTTTTGCTTCTGCCACTAATCCGGATACTGATCGCGAAGAATTTTATCAAGTATTGACGGATGGTCGATACGGCGATGAATTTCCTGACTACTTAGCTACCTTGGTACAAGGGGTTAGCGATCATAAAGCAGACATTGATGCAATTATCTCTAAACATTTAAAAGCGGGCTGGTCACTAGGCCGTTTAGCTAAGACTGACTTAATTATTTTGGAATTAGCGCTTTATGAAATTCATTTTGTCCCAGATACCCCTGCTAAGGTATCGGTCAATGAAGCCATAGAGCTAACTAAGAAATTTAGTGATGATCGTTCTCGAAAATTTGTGAACGGCGTTTTATCACATGAACTTGAGAATATTGAAAAGTAGATTTGCAATTTTTTGTAAATCTATTTTTTTGTATCCCCAAGTTGAGCTAAATTACGCTAAAATAGAAGAGATAAATGAGGTGAAAATTTGGCAATTTTATTGGATGGCAAAAAAACGGCGAGTGAACTAAATGAAACTACTCGCAAGCGAATCTTAAAACTTAAGCAATGCGGTATCGTTCCGGGCTTAGCAGTAGTGATTGTGGGAGAAGATCAGGCGAGTCAACGGTACGTCAGAAACAAACACAAGCTAGCTTTAAAGCTAGGTATGAATTCCGTTATTAAGGAAGTCCCAGCATCGATTACTGAAGCTCAATTGTTAGCTTTGATTACCGAATTGAATCAAGATACGACTATACAGGCAATTTTAGTACAGGATCCACTACCTAAACATATTAATGAGCAACGCATTATGCAATCTATCTCTTCAACCAAGGATGTGGATGGCTTTACCGCAGTGAATGTTGGTCAACTTTATTTGAACTTAACCGGTAATTACCCGGTAGCCTGTACACCTAAGGGGATTATGACCCTGTTAGAGAAGTATGATATCTTCTTGCGTGGCAAAAAAGCAGTGGTTATTGGTAGAAGTGCAATTGTAGGAAAACCAATGGCAGCTCTGTTAGTAAACGCAGGAGCCTCTGTTAGCATTTTGCATCGTTATACGACTGAAATTGCCGAGTATACTCGAGATGCAGATCTTATCATTTCAGCTACGGGTGTTTTACGATTATTAGGTGCTGAGGCAGTAAAACCCGGTGCTGTAATTGTGGATGTTGGTCAAAATTTGGATGAAACTGGTCATTTAGTTGGCGATGTTGACTTTAATGCAGTGAAGGATAAAGTTGCTGCCATTACCCCGGTTCCTGGCGGAGTGGGGCCGATGACAATTGCTACTTTGATGCAACAGACGGTAGATTTAACGGAATGGGGGTTAGCAAATGGCAAGTGAATACTTATCTGTAACGGCGTTAACTCAGTATTTAAAGCGCAAGTTTGATTATGATCCGTACTTAGGTAAGGTGTATCTAACCGGTGAAATTTCTAATTTTAGGCTACGCCTTAATGCCCATCAATATTTTAGCTTAAAGGATGACCATGCTAAAATTAACGCTATCATGTTTAAATCAGCGTTTAACAAAGTTAAATTTCGGCCGGAAGAAGGAATGAAAGTTCTAGTAATGGGGCATATTTCCCTCTACGAACCGTCTGGTAGTTATCAAATTTATGTAGAACGAATGGAACCTGATGGAGTGGGACAACTTTATCAAGCTCTAGAACAATTAAAGCGCAAGTTAGATCAGGAAGGTTTATTTAACGCTCCTAAAAAGGAATTACCAGTATTTCCTAAAAAGATTGCTGTGGTTACTTCTCCTAGTGGAGCAGTGATTCGTGATATCATTACTACCGTAAAACGGCGATTTCCAATTGCACAAATTGTGTTATTTCCAGCATTAGTTCAGGGAAATCAAGCTGCTGTCGATATCGCTAATCGAATTAATCAGGTTAACGAACTGGGTGGCTTTGATACTTTAATTATTGGTCGTGGTGGGGGTTCTATTGAAGATCTATGGCCATTTAACGAAGAAGTAGTTGCTAGGGCTATTTTTGATAGTTCTATCCCGGTAATATCGTCGGTGGGTCACGAAACTGATACCACGATTGCTGATTTAGTGGCTGATAGACGAGCAGCTACGCCAACGGCTGCCGCTGAATTGGCTGTGCCTAGATTAGATCAGGTAAAAGCAACCCTTTCAACTGATGAAGTTCGATTAGTAAATGGAATTTCAGGTATTTTAAAACAGCAGCAACTTAAACTGACGCGACTACTAGAGTCACCGGTGATGAGAAACCCGCAACGGATTTATGAGAACTATAGTCAACAAATCGATTTGTTGTTCCAACGGTTAACGAGTGCAACCAAACAAAGCATTCAAAATCAACAGCAGCGGTTAGCCTCAAATACTACTGATTTGAAATTAACAACACCGATCAACCAAATCAAAGCAGCTCAACAGCATTTAAATATTTTAGCGTTACAGTTACAACAAAATATCCGCAATGATCTTAATCAACAGCAACAACAATTACAGTTGTTGGCTGAGTCTTTAGATCACCTTAGTCCGTTAAAAATAATGAGTCGCGGATTTACGGTGGCCACTAATAACCAAGGTAAAATCATTAATAGTACTAAGCAGATTACCAAAGATGAAGAATTAACCATTAAATTTCATGATGGTCAAGTTATTGCTAAAACGATAGAGGTACAACAATCAGATGGAGGAAACGATGGCAGATAGTGAATTAACTTTCGAAGCAAAAATGCAACAGTTAGAAGAAATTGTCAGACAATTAGAGCAAGGTAATACTCCTTTGGAGGCTGCAATGGATCAGTTTAAAAAAGGAATTACCCTAACTAATGAGCTACAACAAACTCTAAGTCAGGCTGAAGAAACTATGACTAAAATGATCGATCAAAATGGTAACGAAACGAATTTTGAAGCCCCTAACGAAAGTGATAACGGCAATGAATAGGTTGAATGAATTTGAAAACCAATGGGTGGCAAAAATCAATGAATATTTAACTAGTCAGTTAAACCAGCAGGTTCAACAGCCTTTGTTAAGGAAAGCAATGGCTTATTCTGTAGTTGCTGGTGGTAAACGACTACGGCCATTATTAACTTTAGCCACTTTGACCACTTTTGGTGTTACGATAACTGAAGATCAAATGAAAGCAGCGACAGCATTAGAATTAGTACATACTTATTCTTTAATCCATGATGATCTGCCGGCAATGGACAATGATGATTTGCGACGGGGCAAACCCACTAATCATGTTCAATTTGGAGAAGATATTGCTATTTTGGCTGGAGACGCACTGTTGACCTTGGCATTTGAATGGTTAGCGACTAATCAATTACCTGCCAATCAACAGGCACAGTTAGTAATGGGAATGGCTCAGGCAGCTGGTCCTAACGGGATGGTAGCTGGTCAAGTTGACGATGTTGCAAACGAAGCTAATCAACTGACTCTTGACCAACTGATGCAGTTGCATAAACGAAAAACTGGTGATTTGATTCACTATGCTGTATTAAGCGGGTTAATCATGGCCGAGATTAATGATCGGACCCAGTGGTTGCGATTTGCTGATAGTTTCGGACTCGCTTTTCAAATTTATGATGATATCTTAGATATTACCAGTAATGAAGCTGAACTAGGCAAACCAGTAGCGCAGGATGGCAACAAAAATACCTATCCTAATTTGCTAGGATTGGATGGAGCCTACCAAAAATTAGCAGTTACAATTGCTGAGGGGAAGCAGGCTTTAATGCTAGCTGAACAACAAACGGGAATGGATACATCATTATTAGCATCATTTTTTTCGTATTTTAAGTTAGATGAGGAAAAGTAATTAATGGAAAAACAAAGAGTAGACGTTTTACTAGTAGAACAGGGGTTATTCGATACCAGAGAAAAAGCTAAACGCGCCGTTATGGCTGGAGAAGTCTTGGGTGATAACGAAGAGCGGTTAGACAAACCGGGAGTTAAAATTCCAGTAGATACCGAATTACACATCAAGGGTGAACCCATGCCTTACGTTAGTCGCGGTGGCTTTAAGCTAGCCAAAGCACTAGAAGTTTTTGGAATTAGTGTGGCTGATAAAGTGGTCTTAGATATCGGTTCTTCTACCGGTGGCTTTACTGATGTAATGTTACAAAACGGGGCTAAGCTCAGTTATGCCTTAGACGTGGGTAGTAATCAACTAGTATGGAAGCTGCGTCAAGATCCTAGAGTGGTTGTTATGGAACATACTAATTTTAGGTATTCAGAATTAGCAGACTTTACCGAGGGGCAACCTGAATTTGCCTCTATTGATGTTTCGTTTATCTCATTGGAATTAATTTTGCCGCCACTGCGTAAAATTATCAAAGAAGACGGCAGCGTGGTAGCTTTGATTAAGCCTCAATTTGAAGCTGGTAAGGCTAATGTTGGTAAGCACGGAATTGTTAGGGACCGCGCGGTACACGAAGCTGTAATTGATAAAATTCTAACCTTTGCGGTAAATAACGGTTTCTCCGTTTTAAATTTAGACTTCTCACCAATTAAAGGCGGTAGTGGTAATATTGAATTTTTAGTTCACTTAAAAGCAACTCAACAACCAGAAATCGCAACTACGGTTTCCATTGATGCAGTAATTGATGCAGCTTATAACGACTTAAAAAGTAAAGAATAGTGAGGTGAGGGCGTTGAAAAAACAAGAACGCCAAAATATTATTCGGCAGTTACTGGCTGATCATGAGATCAAAAAACAAGAAGACTTTGTGAATCTATTAAAAGAAAAAGGTGTAGATGTTACTCAAGCAACCGTGTCTAGGGATATGAGTGAAATGCAGTTACTCAAAGTACCTGCTCAAAATGGCGGCTATCGTTATAGCATACCACCCCAAAAAACGGTAAATGCTTCTCGGAAACTCCAACAAACCATTAGTGATTCATTTGTTTCCATGCGGACTCAGGATAATTTTCTTTTTATTAAGGTGATTCCAGGTAGTGGACCAGTAGTGGCTAACTTATTAGAACAGATGGCCTTTCCTGAGGTATTTGGTACCTTAGGAGATGATTCTTCGGTTTTAGTTATCTGTACCGCTGAAAATCCACGTAAACAATTAGAAACCAAAATTAACCAAATGATTCAGTATAATTAAACTAAGAAGGGAGCGCCTATGTTATTAGAACTAGCAATTAAGGATTTTGCCATTATTGAGCACCTAGATATTCAATTTCAAGAAGGGATGACCGTCTTGACTGGTGAAACTGGGGCTGGTAAGTCCATCATAATTGATGCGGTGAGTCTGTTAGCTGGTAGCCGGGCGTCCCATGACTTTGTTCGAAGTGGGGCTAAAAAGGCTATTATTCAAGGGCAGTTTACCTTTCCTGAGGACAGTTCCACTTATCAAGTATTAGACGACTATGGTATTGAATATGATGATGGTACTATCATCATTGAACGTGAAATTTTTGCGTCCGGAAGAACCAGTGCCAGGGTCAATGGTATTTTGGTTAATCTAGGAATACTGAAAAAAATTGGTAGTACCATTGTTGATATTCAAGGTCAAAATGATCAACAAGAATTAATGAATCCTGATAAGCACATTCACTTATTAGATGAGGTGGCTGGCAGCCAGCTAAAGAAAATATTGATAACTTACCAGGAAAAATTTGCTAAGTATAGGGACTTAACCCGGTTAATTAAGGAAAAAGCTCAAAATGAAAAAGAATGGGCCCAAAGAGTGGACATGCTACAGTTTCAATATGATGAAATCAGCAGGGCTAACTTAGTAGTTGGTGAAGAAGAGGAGTTAACGGCGACTCGGGACCGGTTAAATAATTTTCAAAAGATTCATGACTCATTAGCCTCTGCTTTTATGAATATTAATGGTGATGACGATAACAGTCCACTAGACTTTATTGGAACAGCGATGAGTTCCTTGCAAGACATTAGCGATTTAGATCCTGATTTTCAAAAAATTTACGAGTCGTTAAGTAGTGCTTACTATGGCTTACAAGATGCTAGTAGTGAAATTTCTGAGCAGTTAAGTAGCCAAGAATTTGACCAAGAAGAATTAGAAGAAGTAGAACAACGGTTAAACACTATTTTTCAATTAAAACGTAAATATGGTGATAACATCGATCAAATTCTAAAGTATGAAGCTAAAATTAAAAAAGAACTAGACAAAATGCAGGGAGATCAAGGTAATGGTGATGCGCTAGAGCAACAGCGACAACAACTAACTGCGGAGCTAGAGCAATTATCTACCAAACTAACTGCTTTAAGAATTAAAGCGGCTAAGTCGTTGGAAAAGGCCGTACACCATCAGTTAATGGATCTCTTTATGGAAAAAGCAGTTTTTGAAGTGCGGATTACCCCAAGCAATGAATTGACTGAAACAGGCCGTGATCAAGTAGAGTTTTACATCCAAACCAATCCGGGAGAAGCGGTCTTACCATTGGTGAAAAGTGCATCGGGAGGAGAACTTTCTCGAATTATGTTGGCGCTAAAAACTATGTTTGCTAAGGCAGCAGGAGTTACTTCCATTATTTTTGATGAAGTAGATACTGGTGTATCTGGTAGAGTTGCTCAGGCAATTGGTAATAAAATCTTTACCATTTCCACTAAGTCCCAAGTTTTATGTATTACCCACTTACCTCAAGTAGCCGCAATGAGTGATCATCATTACTTTATTAGCAAACAAATTGTTAACAAACGGACCCAAACTAGTGTATTAGAACTAAGTGAAGCTCAGCGAGTTGAAGAAATTGCTAGAATGTTCGCTGGGACCGAAATTACTAAGCTAACTGAAGAACATGCCAATGAATTAATTGACTTAGCGATTAGGGAAAAAGGTGAGATCATTTCCTCAGCCAAATAAATAATGGTCCGTCAGTTAACTGACGGACCATTATTAGCTAAATACGTTGAACTGCTTTAATATTAGATAACTTGGCAATTCTAGTAAAACGTTGGTTTTGAGTCGTAATTAGATAGCAGTTGTCATTTAGTTGATTAACATTGCCAATTACTGATTCTCCACCTGAATTAAAGTCTACTTGAACCATTAAATTGTGGTCAATGGCTTGCTCCAAAAATAATTGCAATTGGAACACTGGCATTTGCTTCAAGCGTAATTGAGTAAATGTCGGGGCAAAAAGATGGTGATATTTTTGCCGTGCACCACGTGTAAAAGCGTATAAACTATTAGATTTGTTTTGCATAATCGTCACCCCGAACATTTGTTTGTGTTTTTATTATACGAACAGCCGTTCGGAAATGCAACCTTTTTTCGGTAAATTACTAAATTTGCGAAATGTAGTTGTTATTGTAAGCAAAAAAGGTGATAATAGATTAATATTAACAATTATTGAAGGGGTTAGTTCAATGACCAAACGAGGAATGCTAATTGTATTGTCAGGCCCATCTGGTGTAGGAAAAGGGACCGTTCGTAAGGCGCTATTTCAAGAACCAGATGTTGACTTCAAATACTCTATTTCAATGACTACCAGACAACCACGTGACGGAGAAGTCGACGGGGTAGATTATTTGTTTGTTAGCAAAGAAGAATTTGAAGAAAACATTAAAAACGGCGAAATGTTAGAATACGCCAAGTACGTTGACAATTACTATGGAACACCGATAAAATACGTTAATGAAACTTTGGATTCAGGCAAAGACGTATTTTTAGAAATCGAAGTTAATGGAGCTATGCAGGTACGGGCTAATTGTCCGGATGGCATTTTCGTATTTTTAACTCCCCCTGATTTAATGGAATTAAAACACCGTTTAATTAGTCGTGGTACTGATGACATTGAAGTCATTAACAAACGAATCAAAAAAGCCGCCTCTGAAATTCAAATGATGCGTAATTACGATTATGCGGTATTAAACGACCAAGTTGAACAGGCAGTTGAAAGAATTAAAACGATTATTAAAAGTGAACGCTTGAAAGTTAATCGGGTAATGCCCGAATATGAATCAATGTTAGGAGACGAATAATTATGCTACTTTACCCATCAGTTGATAAATTACTAGATAAAATTGATTCCCGTTACTCATTAATCATGTTAGCCAGCAAACGGGCCCATGAAATTGATGCTGGAGCCAAGTTATTATTACCAAAATCAGATTATAAATCTGATAAGTCAGTTGGTAAGGCGCTTGAAGAAATCGAAGCTGGAGTCTTAAAAATTGATCCAACCGAACAAGACTTTGATTAGTCGAGTAAACCGAGAATTTAATAATTCTCGGTTTATTTTTTTCTAGAATAGTTTTGGTACAATAAATACAGAAATTGAATTCAGGGGTGATAAAATGCTCAAAAATAAAAATGTAACCCTTTATGTGACTGGCAGTATTGCCGTTTATAAATCTTTGGAATTAACCAGACTGTTAGTTAAACAACACAACAACGTTACAGTAGTAATGACTAAGTCTGCAACAGAATTTGTAACTCCGTTGACCTTTATGACGGTTAGCAAAAACCATGTGTACGTGGATGAATTTGAAACGCCTAACGCAGACAGAGTTAATCACATCTTTTTGGCAGATCAAACTGATGTGGCAATTGTGGCTCCCGCAACCGCCAATACAATTGCTAAAATGGCTAACGGAATTGCTGATAATATTGTAACTTCTGCATTGTTAGCCACTACTAGTCCGGTTTTTGTGGTTCCTACAATGAATAGTCATATGTTGGCTAATCCAGCAACTGATGCCAATTTGGCTAAATTAGCCAGTTTTGGAATTGCTGTTATGCCTCCAGCAACTGGTTTTTTGGCGGAAGGTTATGAAGGCAAAGGCAGAATGCCAGAACCAACCGCAATTTTAGACTGGGTTCAAGAACGGTTACAGCCAACTCCTCAATCATTAGCGGGCAAGAAAATTATCGTTACCGCTGGTGGTACTAGAGAACGAATTGACCCCGTTCGGTATTTAACTAATGACTCATCAGGCAAGATGGGGGTAGCGGTGGCTACTGCTGCTCAACAAGCCGGAGCTGAAGTAACTTTAATAGCTGGAAGTATGAAAGTGACGCCACCCACTGGAATTAACGTTATTTCAGTGACGTCGACCAATGATATGTACGAGGCAGTTAATGAACAGTTTGCTAGCGCGGATGGATTAGTGATGGCGGCAGCGGTGTCAGATTTTCGTCCAGCTACTTCAGCTGACCATAAAATTAAAAAAGATAAAGATCATCCCGGCATGACCTTGGAATTAGTGGAAAATCCTGATATTGTGGCTACTATGGGCGCTAAGAAAAGGGCCGATCAATTTTTAGTGGGCTTTGCAGCAGAAACTAATGATTTAAAACAAAATGCTCAAAAAAAATTAACTGCTAAGCATCTAGATTTGATGGTGGCTAACGACGTAAGTCAGAGTCAGATTGGCTTTAACTCTGATGACAATCAGGTAACGTTCATGTGGCCTGATGGACGTCAACAGCAAACTCCGATTGAATCTAAAGCTAAAGTGGCTGAGGAAATAGTTGATATTATTGCAACCGATATTTTAAAGGAGAAATAAGCACTTTGCCAATTGCACAAGTTATTGTTGATGTTCCTACATCCCAGACTAATACTCCATATAGCTATGGAATTTCCGATCAATTATTAGATATTATTCAAGTAGGAATGCGAGTCTTAGTTCCCTTTGGTCGCCGTCAGGTAGTAGGATTTGTGGTTAAGCTAACTGATAATCAAACCTTCTCAGGAAAATTAAAGAACATCATCGCCCCGGTAGACTTGCAACCAGTCTTAAATAAGGAGCTATTACAATTGGCTCGCTGGATGGCGGCAGATACGTATTCGTTTTTAATAAGCTGTTTACAGACTATTATTCCTGGGGGGATGCGTACTAAGGCCAAGAAATTTTTGACGGTTACTGATGAAGCTGTATTGGGTGATAATGCCGATATTTTTCAAGGCCACGCTCAAATTGAATACGTAGCTAAAGAATTGGACAAATCGCAATTAAAGCGAATCAGTAGTTTAATTCAACAAGGATTAGTATCGGAGCACTATAGTCTGAGTAATCATGCCCATCAATTAACCCAAACAGCAATTAAGGCGGCTAAGTCGGAAGTAGAATTAACTAAAATTCAAGACGAACTACCCAATAATGCTAAGGCACAGTGGCGATTGTTAGAACTATTAAAGCAAGGAACTGAACCCATCTTACAAACTGAAGCTGCTAATCATAAGATTACTGGCAGTACCATTAAGTTGGCCGAGCAAAAAGGCTGGTTAACAAAAATTCAGGTGGCTAAGAACCGTAATCCGTTTACTTCGGCGGTGACTAAATCTCAACCACTAACACTAAACCCCGAACAGGCTAATGCTGTTCAAACAATTAATGCTAGTATCGATCGAGGAGCTAATCAAACCTTTTTACTGGAAGGGGTAACTGGTTCTGGTAAGACTGAAGTCTACCTACAGATAATTGCGAATGCTTTACAGCAGGGAAAAACCGCAATGTTATTAGTACCAGAGATTACGTTGACTCCTCAAATTGTGGGGAGGATTCGGAGTCGATTTGGCGAACAAGTTGCAATGATGCATTCCTCCATGTCAGTGGGAGAAAGATTTGATGAATGGCGGCGAATTGAATCCGGAGCTGCCAAAGTAGTGGTAGGGGTACGATCTGCTGTCTTTGTCCCACTTGATAACATCGGGGTTATCATTATGGATGAAGAACACGATAGTAGTTATAAACAAGAAGAAAATCCCCGTTATCAAACTAGGGATGTAGCTAAATGGCGCGGGGCTTATCATAAATGCCCGGTGGTCTTAGGAAGCGCGACACCGTCATTAGAGACTAGGGCTAGAGCGGGTAAGGGTGTTTATCAACGCTTAGTATTAGCCCACCGGATTAATGATCAGGCACTACCAGAAGTCGAGATTGTGGACATGAAGCAAGAAATTGCTGGTGGCCCAGATAGTGACCTCTCAGCTTCCTTATTAACAGCAATTGAGATGAAATTAAAGCGCCATGAACAGATTATTTTAATGCTGAACCGCCGGGGATACTCTTCGTTTGTCCTGTGTCGTAATTGTGGCTTCGTTCCTAAATGTCCTAACTGTGATATTTCATTAACGTACCATAAAGATCTAGGGCAACTAAAATGTCATTATTGTGGTTTTACTAGACCAATGCCCCGTAAATGTGATCAATGTGGAAGTACCAAACTACGTCAATTAGGAATGGGAAGCCAGAAACTAGAAGAGACAGTCAACCGGTTATTTCCAACCGCGCGGGTTTTAAGAATGGACGTTGATACTACTAGAAAAAAAGGTGCTCATGAACGGATTATTAAACAGTTCAGTGAACAACAAGCTGATATTTTAGTGGGGACCCAAATGATTGCTAAGGGGCTGGACTTTCCGAATGTCACCCTAGTAGGGGTATTAAATGCCGACACTGGTTTGGAGTTTCCAGATTTTCGTTCTAGTGAACGAACCTTTGAACTACTTACTCAAGTAGCAGGGCGAGCTGGTCGAGCCGATAAAGCTGGACAGGTAATTATCCAAACGTTTAATCCCGATCACTACGCCATTTTATTAGCCCAAACGCAAAACTACGAAGAGTTTTACCGCACGGAAATGAAAGTACGACACGCAGGTAAATATCCACCATACTATTTTACTGTTAAAATCACTCTTAGTGCTGAAAATGAAAAGCAAGTGGTGGCACAGTCGTTTGCCGTATTAAATCAACTACAACAGCGTTTGTCTCCTAATGCGGTGATTTTAGGACCCACTCCGAAGGTAATAAAGCGGATTAATAGACGCTATTATTACCAAATAATCATCAAATACCGACAAGAACCAACATTATCCACCACTTTAACTGAATTATTAAATCAAGCTCAACAAAAGAGTAAATCAGGAATCCAAATTGGCATTGATAATGAACCAATGGACTTTATGTAATTAACTTGAAAGAAGGAATTAAAATGACCTCTGTAATTTTTATGGGAACTCCTAAATTTTCCGTCCCGGTCCTTCAAGGACTAGTGGATAATCACTATGACATTTTAGCCGTGGTAACGCAACCTGATCGACCAGTGGGCCGAAAACATAAAATTACCCCTTCACCAGTAAAGCAGTTAGCTACTGAATTGAACTTACCAGTCTTGCAACCAGAAAAGTTAAGTGGTAGTGAAGAATTAGAGCAATTAATCGCTATGCAACCAGACCTAATTGTGACGGCGGCTTTTGGCCAATTTTTACCTAGCAAACTACTAGCAGCAGCTAAGATTGCGGCAGTTAACGTGCATGGTTCATTACTGCCTAAGTACCGGGGAGGAGCTCCTGTACAGTACGCTATTATGAATGGGGATGCTGAAACGGGAATTACTATCATGTACATGGAAAAGAAAATGGATGCCGGAGATATTTTAGCTCAACAGGCTATTGCGATTGGACCAGATGACGATGTGGCTACGATGTTTGATAAGCTTAGCATTGTTGGTCGAGACTTACTATTAACTACCTTGCCTAAGGTGATTGATGGTAGTATTGTTTCCATCCCCCAAGAAGAAGATCAAGTAGTCTTTTCTCCTAACATTCAGCCAGATCAAGAAAAATTGGACTTTACTCAGCCAGCACGCTTGGTAGATGCCAAGGTAAGGGGTCTGAGACCGGCTCCTGGAGCTTACGTTAGCTTCAATGGTCAACGGACCAAGATTTGGCAAACTACTCCCTTAACAGAAACTACGGACTTACAGCCCGGTCAAATTGTTAAGAAAACTAAGCATCAATTGTGGGTGGCAGCGGGTGAACATTCTGTACTTCAATTAGAAGTTATCCAACCGGCTGGTAAGCCCAAACAAGATATCACCGCTTATCTAAATGGTAGCGGTCAAAATTTAAAAGAGGAACAACAGGTGATTTTTAATGAATAAAATAACAAATCCCCGACAATTAGCCGTTTCAACTTTAACGCGGACTAAGCAGGGAGCATACTCCAATTTACAGGTAGATACAGACTTAAAGCAAGCTGAATTAAGTTCAGCCGATAGAAGACTGTATACCTCTATCGTTTACGGAGTGTTACAGCACCAAATGACGTTTGAGTACCAACTAGCTCCATTTTTAAAAAATCCAGCTCAAGTCGATGAATGGGTAGTTCAACTACTATATACGGCAATGTATCAAATGGAGTATTTAGATCGTATTCCTAAACGTGCTATTTTTGATGAAACTATTAAAGTAGCTAAAAAGATGGGACACGATGGGATTAGACGAATGGTAACTGGAGTATTACATGCTATGGATCGTAAAAAGTTAGCTGACCCCAATCAAATTGAAGATTTGGTTGAACGGCTAGCTGTTACTAGTAGTGTGCCGCAATGGATTGTGGAACTCCTAATTGATCAATTGGGAAAAGACAAAGCTACCTCTATTTTAATGTCATTAAACCAGCCACCTAAGCAATCGGTTAGAGCTAATTTAGCCGTAATTAGTCGGGATGAATTACTCAACGAGCTAAATGAGGCCGGTTATGATGCTAAGGCTAGTGAAGTGGCTAGTGAGGGAATTGTCATTGAACATAGTGAAATCCCAATTACTCAATCTGATTTCTTTATTGATGGCAAACTAACTGTCCAAGATGAAAGTGCAATGTTACCGGCGGAAGCAATGCCAATTGAAGCTAGTGACTTGATTTTAGATGCTTGTGCTGCTCCTGGTGGCAAGACTACCCAAATCGCTACAAGATTAAGTGCAGCTGAAAAGGGACAAGTAGTTGCTTTAGATATTCACAAAAACAAAATGAAGCCAATTAATCAAAATGCTAAGCGGCTACATGTTAGTGAGCAAGTGGTAGCCCAAGCATTGGATGCTAGAAACGTTGGCGATGTATTTGAAGATGGATTATTTGATGAAATCTTAGTAGATGCCCCTTGTTCTGGATTAGGGTTGATACGGAGAAAACCAGAAATTAGATACCAAAAAACACCGGCAGATATTGAAAAATTAAGCCAGATTCAGCTAGCAATCTTAACTGCGGTAGCCCCTAAGTTAAAAGTAGGTGGTCAATTAACCTATAGTACTTGTACTATCGTGAACCAAGAAAATAAAAATGTGATTGACCAATTTGTTATTAACCATCCAGAATTTGAAGTACAATATACCCATACGGATTTAGATTTAAAAGCAGATCGAAATCAATCAGATCTACGAATTTATCCAGATGACTATTTGTCAGATGGTTTTTACGTTTGTACGTTAATCAAACAGTGATGGAGTGAAACTAGTATGCAAATTGCGTATCAATCTTCCAAAGGGATGGTCCGAGAGAAAAATGAAGACGCGGTCGGAGCGTTTAAAAACTCTCAGGATATTAGTTTGGCAATTATAGCGGATGGTATTGGCGGTAACCGAGCCGGTGAGGTAGCTTCTAAGATGACAGTGACCTATTTAGGTACTCAGTTTAAAACGAGTACCGTAGCGAACCTATCCGAGGCCAAAGAATGGCTAAGTTCAGAGTTAGTAATTGCTAATCAACAAATTTTAGACTATGCTGCTGAGGATCCTAATTTAGAAGGAATGGGAACCACCTTGGTGGCTGCCTTAATTTCTGGCGAACAAGTAGTGATTGCTAATATTGGCGATAGTCGCGGTTATGTATTACACGCAGATGAATTGTTACAACTAACTGAGGATCATTCATACGTTAATGAGCTAGTTAAAAATGGTGACTTAACTCCAGCTGAAGCAGAGCATAACCCCTATAAGAACATTATTACCAAGAGCTTAGGAATCAACGCTGAGGCCAAAGCCGATTACCATGAATTTCAAGTAGTTGTGGGAGACCAATTGTTGCTTTGTACTGATGGTTTAACTAATATGGTTTCTACCGATAAGATTAAAACCATATTAAATAGTAGTGTCACTTTAAGTGAAAAGTGCGATCGCCTAATCAAAGCGGCTAATCAGAACGGAGGAGCCGATAATATTACAGTTCTTTTAATTCTAGACGATACCGGGGTGATTAATGATGCGTAAGGGTTTTGTCTTAAATGGCCGTTACCAAATTATTAAGCGTCTAGGAGAAGGCGGAATGGCTGATGTTTATTTGGCCAAAGATTTAATCTTGGATCGACTAGTTGCGGTTAAGGTATTACGTTTAGATTTTAGGGATGATAAGAAAGCTCAGGAAAGATTTCGACATGAGGCGATGGCTGCCACTGCTTTGGATAATCCACACATTGTAGGTATTTATGATGTGGATGAGATGGATGGGATGCAGTATATAGCCATGGAGTATATTGATGGTGAAGATCTAAAATACTACATTAAAAATCATTTTCCGATTCCTTATGCTCAAGTTATTGATATTTTGGAACAGATTTTATCTGCTGTTCACGAAGCTCATCGCCATAATATTATTCATCGGGATTTAAAACCCAAAAACGTATTAATCGATAAAAATGGCTATGCTAAAATTACTGATTTTGGTATTTCTAAAGCAGAATCAGAAAACACGATGACCCAAACTAGATCAATCGTTGGTTCTATTCATTATCTTTCTCCAGAGCAGATTAAAGGCCAGGTAGCAAACCAACAATCTGATATTTATTCTTTGGGCATCATTTTATATGAAATGTTAACTGGCAAAGTACCGTTTAACGGAGAAACAGCCGTTTCAATTGCCATTAAACACTCTCAAACTCCAATTCCATCGGTTCGAGATTTTGATCCACGAATTCCCCAGGCGTTAGAGAATGTTGTCTTGAAGGCTACCACCAAAGATCCACGTAACCGTTATGATACTGTGGCACAAATGGCTGATGACCTAAGAACTTCATTAGATCAATCACGAGCTAATGAAGCCAAATTTACTTCTGAGTTAGATGATGATGCAGAACAGACCAGGGTGATGCCATTTGCTCCCTTACGTCCAGAATTAGTAGAAGCGGCAGCTAAAGCCAATGACGAATCAGCTAAAGACGATGTCAAAGATACAGAAAATCGTAATGTCAGTCCTAAAAAGAAACCGGGAAAATATAAACGAAAAGTAGCATTAACTATTTTGGTAGTTATACTAGTCTTGTCAGGATTGACTATGGTACTGTTAGCTCGTATTGGTAGTAAAGCTAGCGTACCCAATCTTACTAATTTAACTCGCCAGACTGCCATTAAGCGATTAGCTCAAAATGATTTGGCGGTTGGTAAGATTACCTATGAAGCCAATGACGAAGTTGAAAAAAATAACGTGGTTAAAACTAATCCGCAAGCCGGACGGTCGGTAAGGAAAAAAACCAAGGTTAATTTAACCGTAAGCTCAGGACCCAAACTTATTAAGTTAGAAAATTATGTAGGTCAAGACTATAAAGTGATTGCTAATAAGTTGAGTATTTTGGGGTTTACGGTGAAACGAAGAAATGCATCTTCTTCCACCTTTAAGGCCGGTAAAATTTTGCAACAGGATTTTAAGCCCGGCCAGAAGGCAGTTCCTAAAAACAAGGTGATAACGTTTATAGTTTCCACAGGAGTTAAACAAATCACCTTAGAGAATCTAACTGGTATGTCTAAGGAACAGGTAATTAGTTATATGAACGAACAGGGCATTAATCCGGTATTTGATTATGTTTACTCTAACATTCAAGATAAGGGTAAGGTTGTAAAACAAAGTCCGGGAGCTGGACAGACTATTCAACAAGGCAGCAGTGTAGTGGTGTATTTGTCTCGTGGGAAACAAAAGACCCAAAAGGCTATTACTAGCTTTAATGTCCGGATAAAAATACCATTTGAGGACGCCACTACCACCGGACAAAATAAAACGACTAATACAGCTTATAGTCAAAGAAAAGCTAATCCTAGCCTAGCTGTGTCGTCGGATAGTGTAAGTTCAGAGGCGAATAGTAGCTCAGAAATTAGTAGTTCTAGTTCGGATGAAGATTCTACTGCTGATGCGGATAGCAGCCCTACCAAGCCTACGGAAAATATCGTCTTAATTTACTTAAAGGATCATGATCATACGTTTGCTAGCGTTTATAAGCAGATGGTGATCACTAAGGATACTAATGTTATCTTACCGTTTAAGTTAGGTGATAATGAAGTAGGTAAGTATAAGGTGATTAGAAATGGCAAAGTTATTTTACGTGAAAACAATGTCACTGCGGATTCCAATTAATTGAAGATTTATTACCTAAAGAAATGCTTTTTCGCTTATAATGGTGAAGAAGCATTTTTTGGGAGGTGAATTATTGAAACAGGGAAAGATTCAACAATCATTGAGTGGATTTTATGATGTCATTTCTGATGGTGAACTTTATCGTACTAGAGCGCGAGGCAATTTTAGAAATAAAAAAGTAACGCCCCTAGTTGGCGACGAAGTGGAATTTCAATTAGATGATAATGATCAGGGCTATATCTTAAAAGTTCTACCGCGTAAAAATGAATTAACCAGACCACCAATAGCTAACATTGATCAAGCTATCGTAGCAACTGCTGTAGTTCAACCGAGTTTTTCGAGTAACTTATTAGATCGGCAGTTAATTGCTTTAGAGATTAGTAAGATTAAGCCGGTGATTTACTTTACGAAGACTGACTTACTATCGGCAGGCGAGTTAAGATACTTTCAACAGTTAGCAGAAGGTTACCGAAGAATCGGATATCAAGTGATTTTGCCAGAAACTTCGTTTGATGAAGTTTCCTTAACAGAAGTGCAACAAATATTAGACGGCAATGAAACGGTAATTATGGGGCAAACTGGAGCTGGTAAATCAACTCTGTTAAACCATATTGCTCCGGAATTAAAATTAGCCACTGGTGAAATTTCACAGGCTTTAAACCGAGGTAAGCATACCACCAGAAAGGTTAGTTTACTAAAAATCGGTAATGGATTAATTGCGGATACTCCTGGATTTTCATCTTATGATCCGTTTGAACTCCAGGCTAATGAATTAGCTCAGTATTTTCCTGAATTTAAACGGGCTTCTAAATTTTGTCGTTTTAGAGGCTGTGTTCATGTTAATGAACCTGACTGTGAAGTAAAAAAAGAAGTGGAAGAAGAACTCATAATGCACAGTCGTTATGAAAACTATCTTCAACTGTACATGGATATTAAAAATCGCAAACCAATTTATAATAAAAAGTGAGGAACTAATTATGATTAAAGTAGCACCATCAATTTTAAGTGCAGATTATGTTAATTTACAAAAGGATATTGAAGTAGTTGATAACGCTGGGGCTGAATACTTGCATATTGATGTTATGGACGGCCAATTCGTACCTGCTATTTCTTATGGTGCTGGTTGGGTAAAAGCCATTCGCCCAATTACTAATATGATCTTGGATGTTCATTTGATGGTTCAAAATCCAGAACGTTACGTTGAAGATTTTGTTAACGCTGGGGCTGACTTAGTTGGGGTTCATGTTGAAGCTACTCCACATATTCACCGGGCATTGCAAATGATTAAGAATGCTGGGGCTAAGGCTGAAGTAGTAATTAACCCAGGTACTCCCGTAGAAATGATCAAACCAGTTCTTTACATGGTAGATCAAGTATTAGTCATGACGGTTAACCCTGGTTTTGGTGGTCAAAAGTTCTTGCCAGAAACTATTAAAAAAATTGCAGAACTAGATCAAATCAAGAAGGATCAGGGTCTTGACTTTGATATTGAAATCGATGGTGGAGTTAATAACGAAACCGTGGTAGCCGCATACCAAGCAGGGGCAACCGTAGCCGTAGCCGGATCATATGTATTTGATGATGCTGATCCAGCAAGCAAGGTTAACGCAATTAAGGAAGCTACTAAGTAAAATGACAATTAAACTAAATTTATTAGTCGGTGGACCGCAAGAATTATGGCCGCAGAGTCTCTTGGATAATAGAATTCAAGGTGACTGGATCGGAATAGATCGAGGCAATCTCCGCTTAATAAAATTAGGAATTGACCCGTTGGTAGCGATTGGTGATTTTGATTCCATGTCTGACGATGAACTAGCAATCGTCAAGGAACACGTTACTGATATTCGGCAATCGATTCCTGAAAAAGACGATACCGATACACAATTAGGGTTATTAGTTGCTTTAAACGAATTTCATGCGGATCAAATCGATATTTATGGAGCCACTGGTGGGCGAATTGATCATTTTTTAGCTAATTTATGGTTAGTTTTAGAACCTAGGTTTCGTAAAAATGCTCCAAAGATTAGAATGATTGATCGGCAAAATACGATTAGCTTTTATTTGCCTGGAAATTACCAAATTACTAAGGAAGTAGACAAGAAGTATTTGGCTTTTGTTCCATTAACTCCGGTCACTAATTTAACTTTAAATGATGAAAAGTACCGGTTAACTAATTTCACGGCTAACCGTCCGATTTCATTTGCTAGTAATGAATTTGTAGGTGAGGTTGGTCATTTTAGTTTTGATAGTGGTGTAGTTTGTGTAATTCAAAGTAAAGATTGGCAATAAAAAATCCCGTACAACGTTAAAACGCTGTACGGGATTTTAATTTTGTAAATAAAAAAGACCAACAAGAGTGTTGATCTAAAAGTTTAACTAAACCCGGGTAACTTTTCCAGATTTAAGAGTTCGAGCAGAAACCCAAACTTTTTTAGGCTTACCGTCCACAAGGATGCGTACTTTTTGCAAGTTTGGCTTCCAGCTACGACGACTTGAGTTCAAGGCGTGTGAACGTTTGTTACCAAAATGAGTCCGTTTGCCATTGATAAAATCTTTAGCCATGGGTAACAAATCCCCTTTCTTTATCGGTATATATTTAAAGCGTTGCTTTATTCCACTTGATTAATTTATCATATGTTAGGCGCCATTGCAATAGTTTTCTTTCAAGTAATTATACTTGACAGCATTCAGAATTGGCATTAAGTTTAGTTTTAACATTACTTGTGGTATTATAAATTGATGTAATTTATAAAATTGTTAATTTCAAGGAGGCTGTGTCCTATGGCCGTAAAAATCAAAACCCAATTTGGAACGGTTGATATTGATAACGACGTTATTTCTACAGTAGTCGGCGGAGCTGCTACTGATAATTATGGCGTTGTTGGAATGGCAAGTAGAAACCAATTACGTGATAACGTTAATGATATTTTAAAGCGTGAAAATTATTCACGTGGGGTAGTAGTTACCCAAAATGATAATGGCATTTCTATTGATGTTTATATTATCGTTAGTTACGGAACTAAAATTTCTGAAGTCTCAAAAAACGTTCAATCAAAAGTTAAGTACAACCTCGAAAGTATGCTTGGGGTTACTGCAAATTCGGTCAATGTGATTGTTCAAGGAGTTCAAGTACTCGCAGACTAATATTTAATATTGACCAAGGAGGATTAAGTTTTTGAAAGTGACCAAAATTTCCAATACCGAGTTTACTGCGATGGTGCAAGCCGCAGCTAGCAAACTAACTAAAAATGCGGAATTTATTAATTCATTGAATGTGTTTCCGGTGCCTGATGGAGATACAGGAACTAACATGTCTTTATCACTAGCTAGTGGTGAAAAGTACGTCAATCAAGAAGTAAGTAATAACGTTGGTGCTTTAGCTAATGCTTTAGCTAAAGGCTTATTAATGGGGGCTCGTGGTAATTCTGGGGTTATTTTATCTCAAATTTTTCGTGGCTTCTCTAAGTCTACTAACGGTAAAGAAAGTCTTGGGGCTCAGGATTTAGCTGACGCCTTTGTTTCTGCTACAGAAACAGCTTATAAGTCCGTTATGAAACCTACCGAAGGAACTATTTTAACGGTTGTACGGTTGGCAGCACAAGCAGGAAAAGAAACAGCTGCAACTACAGATGATATTACCTTGGTAATGGACGCAATTTATGAAAATGCTAAGACAGCATTAGCTAAAACTCCAGATTTGCTTCCAGTTTTGAAACAAGTAGGCGTAGTTGATTCTGGTGGTCAAGGCTTAACTTTTGTTTTAGAAGCCTTCGATGATATTTTAAACGGTCGTGAGGTTGAAAGTGAAGATCCACATCAACCTAATGATGCTGAAATGACTGAAATGATTGATGCTACTCATCATCAAAGTGTCCAAAGCAAATTAGACCCAGATGACATTGTTTATGGTTACTGTACTGAAATTATGGTGAGAATCGGTAAAGGCAAGCAGGTAGATCAAAACTTTGATTACCAAACTTTTTACGATTACTTAGCTGATTTAGGTGATTCTTTATTAGTTGTTAATGATGAAGAAATTGTTAAAGTTCATGTGCATACTGAACATCCTGGAAAAGTCATTGCTTGGGGCCAAGAATTTGGTGACTTAGCTAAAGTTAAAGTAGATAATATGCGTTTACAACAAGAAACCATTATCGAACAAGATGAAGATGCAGAACAAAGTGCCCAAGCTACTGATCAACAACCTAAAGAAACCGCAGTGATCGCTATTGCTAGCGGTGCAGGGTTAACTAAGTTATTTGAAAGTATGGGTGTTAATGAAGTCTTAAGTGGGGGACAAACTATGAACCCTAGCACTGAAGATATCGTTAATATGATTAATACTTCGAATGCTAAGAATGTAATTGTATTACCAAATAATAAGAATATTTTCTTAGCCGCGGAACAAGCAGCCGAAGTTGCTAATATTCCAGCTAAGATTGTGCATAGTAAAACAGTTTCTCAAGGAATTACCGCTTTATTAGGATATAATCCAGAAGCTAGCCTTGAAGATAACCAAGAAATGATGGAAGCTAATTTAGATACTGTTAAATCAGGTCAAGTAACCACTGCCATTAGAGATACCAGCCTAAATGGTTTAGAAATCAAACAAGGTCAATTAATGGGTATTGTGGATGGCGACATCAAGGTGGTTGGCGATGAATTAGTCCAAACTGCTACAGAAATGGTAAAGGACATGCTGGATGAAGACAGCGAAGCTATTACCGTTATCTGGGGAACTGATACTGATGAGACTGTGGCTCAAGAAGTTGCTGATAGTATTCTTGAATTAGATGATGAGTTGGAAGTCGAAGTTCACGAAGGTGATCAACCAGTTTATCCATTCCTCATTTCAGTAGAATAAAACATATAGTTAATTCCCTAAAGGGCCGGAAACGTTATTGTTACCGGTCCCTTGTGCTATTAGAAGGAAAATTACCATGAAACAATTATCAGATAAGGTAACCGAACTAAAAGGCGTGGGACCTAAAAAAGCGGTGGCCTTAAATAAATTAGGGATTGAAACCATTAATGATCTCTTAACTTATTTTCCCAGGCGTTACGATGATTTATCTTTAACTGACTTAGCTGCTGCTTCTGATGGGCAAAAGGTCACAGTAAAAGGAACTATCTTAGGAGAACCTACATTAATTCGGTTTGGCCGGAAACGAGTACGGCTTAATTTTCAGCTGTTGGTAAACGATGAACCATACACAGTAACCTTCTTTAACCAACCCTGGTTAAAAAAACAGTTAAATGCACAGCAAGAGATTATGGTCCACGGTGTGTTTGATCAAACCAGAAGATCAATTACTGGGATTAAGATTATTAATTCTGCTGATAATCAATTTGATTCTATTTATCCTGCAACCAAGGAGGTTAAGCAAAATACTATTCGTCCGTTAGTTAAACTAGCCTTTGAAGAGTATCAAGATGTTATTCCAGAAATTATCCCTGAAAATTTAAGACAGGGGTTAAAATTAGAACACTTCGTTGATATGATTCGAGAAATGCATTTTCCTACTGATCCTAGGCAAGCTCAAAGGGCAATTCGGACTGCTAAATTTACTGAATTTTTGTTGTATGAAATGCAGATTCAACAACTTCGTCAAGTTCAACGTCAGAAACAACCAGCTTCGGTGATAAATGGTGATAATAATCAGCTAGAGACGTTCATTGGTAATTTGCCGTATGAACTAACGCAGGCACAGCAACGGGTGATTACTGAAATTACTTCCGACTTACTAGCTCCCCAAGAAATGAATCGCTTATTGCAAGGGGACGTTGGTAGTGGTAAAACCATTGTTGCTGCGGCCGCTATGCTATTTGCTTGTTCTGCTGGTAAGCAGGCAGTAATTATGGCACCTACTGAAATATTAGCGGAGCAGCATGCCAATAAATTGGCTGATTTGTTTGCGGGAAGCTTTATTACGGTGAGCTTATTAACTGGTGTTACCAAGCCAGCCGCTCGTAAATTATTATTACCTCGAATTGCTAGTGGAGAAGTTAATTTGATTGTGGGGACTCATGCCTTATTTCAAAATGATGTCCAGTATCATGACTTAGGATTAGCGGTAATTGATGAGCAGCATCGTTTTGGAGTTAATCAAAGAGCTCAACTTAAAAACAAGGGACGGGCTACTAACGTCTTATCTATGACTGCAACCCCCATTCCACGAACGTTGGCAATTACTACCTATGGTGATATGGATGTTTCAGTTATTGATGAGTTGCCGGCTAATCGCCAACCCATTAAAACCACATGGTTGCCAACTAGCAAGACTAAGCAAGCCTTGAATTTTATTGGCAAGCAATTAAAAGCCGGGTACCAAGTTTATGTGGTAGCCCCATTAATTGAGGAATCTGATGCAGTAGATATGCAGAACGCGACAGCTATTTTTGAGCGATTCCGAGTAATTTACGGTGAGCATTACTCAGTCGGTCTCTTGCATGGTCGCATGGATAATGCAGAAAAGGATTCGGTAATGCAGTCCTTTGCGTCAGGTGAATTTCAATTGTTAGTAGCTACTACGGTAATCGAAGTTGGAGTGGACGTTAAAAATGCGACTACTATGGTTATTTTAGACGCTGACCATTTTGGATTAGCTCAGTTACATCAATTACGAGGACGGGTAGGCCGTGGATCACAACAATCATATTGTATTTTAATTGCTGACCCAAAAACAGAAATTGGAAAACAAAGAATGACAGCGGTAGTAGAAAGTACTGATGGCTTTTATTTATCCCAAAAAGATTTAGAACTTCGGGGGCAAGGTGATTTGGTGGGATTGAAACAGTCTGGAACACCAGAATTCAAATTGGCTGATCCGGTTGGAGATTTAAATATTTTAACCGTAGCTGCTCAAGTTGCCCGGAAAATAACTAGTGAAAAAAATTGGCAAACAAAACCAGAAAATGTAAAATTAGCTATGTATTTACAAATGATTAAACCAAATTTAGATAATATGTGAGGCAGTAAAAATGAAAATTGCGGTTGACGCAATGGGCGGCGATTTCGCTCCTGATGAAATTGTTAAGGGAGTGGAGTTGGCTCGTGATAATGATTCAAGTGTTGAGTTTGTTCTATATGGACAAACCGATCAAATTAATCAATTGTTGAAAAATAAACAAAATATCTCTATAGTTCAAGCCGATGAAGTCATTTCGATGGAGGACGAACCGGTAAAGGCTGTACGCCAAAAGAAAAATTCTAGCTTGGTAATGGCAGCTCAAGCAGTTAAAGATCAAGAAGCCGATGCTTTCTTTTCTGCCGGAAATACCGGTGCAGTCTTAGCAGCTGGACTATTTGTAATTGGTCGAATTAAAGGGATTGATAGACCCGGATTAACCACTACGTTGCCCGTTATTAACACGGAAAACGGACAATTTGTAATGTTAGATGTAGGGGCTAATGCTGATACTAAACCAGCTAATATGTATCAGTACGCATTAATGGGTAAATTCTACGCTGAAAATGTTATGCACATTGATAATCCGCGGATAGGATTACTTAATAATGGTACCGAAGCTGATAAAGGAGATATGAACCATCGTAAAGTTCATGACTTATTAGCTGAAAATACCGATCTTAATTTTGTTGGCAACGTAGAATCACGAGATCTTCTTAATGGAGTAGCCGATGTGGTAGTTACAGATGGTTTTACTGGTAATGCGGTGTTAAAAGGCATTGAAGGAACCGCCTTGGCTATGATGAAATTGCTGAAATCTGCAGTGGTAGACGGAGGACTAAAAGCCAAATTAGGAGCTTTAATGCTCAAAGATGGCCTAAAGGGTATGGCTAACCAAATGGATTATTCCAAGCACGGAGGAGCCGTTTTATTAGGTTTAAATGCACCTGTAGTGAAAACGCACGGTAGTAGCAAAGCTGAAACGGTTAGCAACACAATGGCCCAAATTAAAGTGATTTTGGCTTCCGGGCTAGTAGAACAACTAAAAGATTATGTTACCGAGAATAAAGAGCAATTAGAAGAAATTAAAATGACCACCAAAAAGTAGTTAGCTTTTGGTATAATTAGTTTATTGAGTACGGATAAAAACAAACGTATTAAGTTAGGTGTGAAAACATGGAAAAAGAAGAAATCTTTAATAAGATTGCTGATATTATTTCAGATCAATTTGATGTAGAACGTAGTACTATTACAGAAACTTTAAATTTTAAAACTGATTTAGATGCTGATTCAATTGATTTCGTGGAATTTGTTTTGGAATTAGAAGATACTTTTAACGCAGAAATTTCGGATGAAGATGCCGAAAAGCTTAATACAATTGACGAGGCCGTTAATTATATTTTGGCGCAACAAAGTAAATAAAACTTGAAAAGATTGAAATTATTCCAGCAGGAATGGATTTCAATTTTTTTCGTATGAATTAAAAAAGGGAGAAATTTAATGATTGCCGATTTAAATGCAATGTTAGCCAAAGATTTTGATATTCATTTTAACAATCCGGATCTACTAGACGAAGCTTTTACTCAGGCTTCTTACGTTAATGAACACAAAGAACAACACTTGAAGTTTTATGAACGGATTGAGTTTTTAGGTGATGCCGTTTTACAATTGGTGGTTTCTGAATATATCTTTTTAAGATACCCCAAGTTGCCTCAAGGGCGCTTAACTCGGCTAAGAGCGGCGATGGTTAATGAACAAAGTTTTAGTAGCTTTGCTCGAGAATGTCATTTTGACCAATATATTCGTCTAGGTAAAGGTGAAGAGAAAGCTCATGCTCGTCAACGGGACTCTTTACTTTGTGATATTTTCGAATCTTTTGTAGGTGCGCTATACCTAGACCAAGGAAAAAAAGCGGTTGAGAGATTTTGCCACATCGTTATTTTTCCTAAGTTGGACCAAGGAGTCTTTGCGGACTTTTTTGATCATAAAACTGAATTACAGGAATTGGCACAACACGATGGCCCCGTTACCATTGACTATGAATTACTAGAAGAGTTCGGTCCAGAAAATGATAGACAGTTTAAAGTGAGCGTGTTAGTAAACGGTCAGGAATTAGGTGTGGGAATTGGTAGTTCCAAGAAAAATGCCGAACAAAAGGCAGCCCAACAAGCGCTAACTCACTATAGCGATTAATTAATTGAAATGAGTAGGAATTAAAGTGCAACTAAAGACCATTAAACTTTCGGGATTTAAATCGTTTGCCGAAAAAACCAAAATTGAATTACAACCTGGAGCCACTATTATTGTGGGTCCTAATGGTAGCGGTAAGAGTAATATCACCGAAGCGGTTCGGTGGGTCTTAGGAGAACAATCTGCTAAGACGTTGCGGGGACAAAAAATGGGAGATGTTATTTTTTCTGGTGCCCAGCAAAAGGCGGCAATGAATTTAGCTCAAGTTAGCTTGCTATTTGACAATTCTGATCATTATCTAGATGTACCTTACTCAGAGTTGGAGGTAACTAGAAAGCTATTTCGCAACGGAGAGAGTTGGTATGGCATTAATGGTCAAGAATGCAGGTTAAAAGATATTACTAGCTTATTTATGGATTCTGGGATCGGTGCTGACGGATTTTCAATAATTTCACAAGGGAACGTTGAAGAAGTATTTAATAGCACTGCTGAATCACGACGTTCAATAGTGGAGACCGTGGCCGGTATTTTTCAATACAAACAGCAAAAAAAGACCGCCGAAACTAAAATTGTTAAAGTGGAAGATAATTTGAGCCGCGTCAACGATATTAGTTTTGAATTGTCAGCCCGTTTACCTGCTCTGGCTAAGCAAAAAGATGTGGCCCTAGATTATTTGGACCAAAAAAAGAAGTTAAATGAGCTAAAAGAGCAAAGGGAATTAAGTAACTGGCGTAAAGTAACTGCTGACGTTCTTGAATTAGAAAATCAGATTCAGAATCTGCAGGATACTAAAGAGAAATTCAATCAAAGCTTAACCGATAGTCAACAACAATTAGTTGCTACTAAACTAACGGCGACTAACCAGCAGCAATTGATAGCTGAGCAGACTGATAAGTTACAGCAGTTGACTCAAGCAGAAAATGAACTTCATTCTGCGATTAAGCTAACGCAACAAGAGAATCGATTTCAGCAACAAACCAAACTAGATTTAGAGCAACGATTGACTAGTACTAACCAGCAACTACAAGATTTGACTGCCAAATTGGAAAATATTCGTTACCAACTAACTGATAATCAGCAACAACAGCACGATTATCAACAACGTTCCCGAAACGTATCTGAAAAATTAAATGACTTAGAGTCAAATGGCAGTCATAAGTTAGCTCAACTGCAGGTTCAATACGTTGAATTAATTCAAAAACAATCTAGTGCTACTGAACAACGGGTAAAGCATCAACAAGCGTCAGAGCAACGAGAACAAAAGTTAAAAGAATTAAACCAGCAAAATAAAGACCTAAAGTTAGAACAAACTAATTTGATTGAACAACGGCAACAGTTGACGGATCGGTTAGCAATTTTACGAAAACAGCAAGAGCAATTGCAGCAGCAACAAGCAGAACAATCCAAGATCCAACAGCAATTGACTCAACAATATTCACAATTACAAACAAGTTGGTTATCTCAGCTAAGAAAGTTAGAAACGATAAAAGGGCAGTTAGAATATCAGCAGCAAAATGAATATCAACCATTTTATCAGGGAGTTGCTAATGTGATGAACCAGCAAGCTCAATTTTCCGGAGTGTTTGGTCCGGTGGCTGATTTTATTAAAACTGACAACCGATATACAATCGCAATAGAAACAGCTTTAGGTGGTCGTCTTCAAAATATTCTAGTTGATACCGATCAAACTGCTAAGGAGATAGTTGAATGGTTGACAAACTCTAAATCAGGTCGGGTAACTTTTTTGCCGGTTAGTGAAATAAAGGCAGTAACTCACCGTAAAATTACTTCTGATATTCGGGAGGTACCTGGCTTTTTAGGGAGTGCTGAAGAGTTAGTGGATTTTCCGTCTGAATTTAAAGCTATAAAGGCTTACCTGTTTGCTAACATTTTGATCAGTAGTGATTTGACGGCAGCTATTCGGATTAGTAAATTGGGACATCAACGTTTTAAAGTGGTTAGCTTGGATGGCCAAGTGGTCAACTTGGGTGGCTCAATTACTGGTGGAAAAAGTGCTCGAGGTAAAACACAGCTATTAACCACTAAATCAAAAGTTCAACGACTCAGACAAGAAGTTGAAAGGTATACTAAAAGTGTCACTGAAGAAGAAGCTGACGTAAAAAGCGTTCAACAACAGTTAGAAGCCGTTAAACAGACAATTGTTGAAAAGCATCGTATTGAATTGCAGGTGCAACAGGAGTTAAAAACGGTCGAACAGCAACTTATTCGCAATCGAGAGGCTACGGATAAGATTATTAGTTTATTGACGCAAAATAATGAACAACAAGCACAATATGAACAAATGCCACAAGTAACTGATCAATTAGACCCTAAGCAGTTACAAATGGAAATCACTAACGTTCAGCAGCAGTTAATTGCTCAAGAGCAGCAAAATGAACAAACGGCTAAGCGGAAGACGGAGTTATCAGAAAAATTAGCGACTATTCAACAAACAACTAATCAACTGCAGGCTCAGGCCAAATATTTGACGGCTAATGAACAAGAAACTCAAGAGTCGCTAGCTAAATCTCAAGAGGATCAACTACAAATTCAGCAACAAATTAAAAAATTACAAGCTGATTTGGAAATTACTAACGAAACTGAGATTCAGCAAAAACTTCAAACTATCCTGACAAAAAAGCAAACTACGACTGGATTACAGCAGCAATTAACAAATGAACAAGAGCAACTAAGCTTAAGGGTGGAAAACCTTTCAGAACAAGTGAATCAACTAAAAGTGGAATTGACTAAATTAGATTCACGCTTAACTTTATTACTTGATAAGTACGAAAGTAAGCAAAAATTGAAGCAGGATAGCCAACAAATTTTGGTGGAACGATTTAATTATCAGCTAAGTGACTTGAAGAAAGTTAGTCAGGCACAAGATAATAATGTTGATAATCAAATTAAATTATTGGAAAAGGGACTCGAAGAGCTAGGACCAGTCAATGTTAATGCGATTGAAGAGTACCAGCAAGTTACGGAACGCAACCAATTTTTAACTGATCAAAAAGCTGATCTCACTAATTCGATTCAAGAGTTAAAAGACACCATAGCAATTATGGATCAAGAATCAACAAACCGCTTTTTAAATACGTTTGATCAATTGGCTCAATCCTTTGAGAAAGTTTTTCAACAATTATTTGGCGGCGGCAAAGCAAAATTAGAGTTGACTGATCCTAAGCATCCCTTAACTACTGGAATCGAAATAATGGCAATGCCACCTGGTAAAAAATATCGCGCATTATCTCTATTATCTGGTGGAGAACGCACATTAACTGCCATAGCATTATTATTTGCGATTTTGGCGATTAAACCGGTACCATTTGTGATCTTGGATGAAGCAGAAGCAGCGTTGGATCCGGTTAACGTCGATCGATTTGCTCGATATATTCAACAATTTGCATCTAAAACCCAGTTTATTGTAGTTACCCATAGAAAAGAGACTATGGTCTACGGAGATCAATTATACGGAGTTACCATGCAAGAATCGGGAGTATCAAAAGTGGTTTCCGTAGCATTACAAACAGATGATGAGGTGAGAAAATAATGGGATTATTTGATATATTTAAACGACGTAACAAGAAAGACCAAGAAAAGCCGGCTGAACAGTCTGAAACTACTACTGATAATGAGGACTTAACCAATAGTGAGAAACAAGTAGCGGACTCAGATTCAACTAATGAGGTTGATAATAACTCTGAAGCCACTGATAATAATCAAGCATCAGATGACTCTCAACCTTTGGATACTGATACCGTCAGTGAGGAGGAAATTGAGAATCCAAAGACACCTGATTCTTTCTCCGAAGCTGCTAGTGAACCAGAGAATAAACCAAAACCAGAAGAAGAGTCCATCTCTGAACCCGTAGCCAATGATACTAATGATGAATCCTTGGCCTCAGTAGAGAAGAGTGGTTCAGAAACGCAAGAAGACTCAGCTACTCAGGTTGAAACTAGCAATCCTTTAGAAGAAACCAGCCAAGAAGCTTCAACAGCTACTACAACTGAACCTTCCGATGAATCAATACTAGAAAATGTAGCAGCTCCGCAAGAAGACAAAAATGATGAATCTACACAAGCGGCTTCTAAAGACACCGATGAGACTGCGGAAGAGCAAAACGCTGATGATGATATTTATGAACGGGGTCTTGCACGGTCTCGGTCAACGTTTGGACAAAAATTGAATGCTTTATTTGCTAATTTCAGAAGTGTTGATGAATCTTTCTTTACTAATCTAGAAGATATGTTAATTGAGTCTGATGTCGGTTTTGAAACTGCTATGCAGATTACAGATGAACTTCGTGATGAAGTTAAGCTCAAAAACGTTAAAAAGACCAAAGAAGTTCAAAACGTTGTAATCAAAAAAATGATCGATATTTACGATGCTGCTGGTGATAATGAAAGCATTGAAATTAATTTTGCTGATCAAGGACCTACAGTAATTCTCTTTGTAGGGGTTAATGGAGTAGGTAAAACTACTACCATTGGTAAAATGGCGCAGATGTATAAGGACCAAGGCCAAAAAGTTCTTTTGGCTGCTGCAGATACATTTAGAGCCGGAGCCATTGCTCAATTAAATGTTTGGGCCGAACGTGACGGTGTAGATATCGTTAAGGGTAAAGAGCAAGGTGATCCTGCAGCGGTAGTCTATGATGCCGTAAAGAAGGCTAAAGCAGAAAATTATGATATTTTGATGGTGGATACTGCTGGCCGATTACAAAATAAAGTTAATTTGATGAATGAGTTAGCTAAAATGAAAAAGGTCATTACTCGTGAAATTCCGGATGCTCCTCATGAAACTTTATTGGTACTTGATGGTACCACTGGGCAAAATGCCTTGAATCAGGCTAAGATGTTTAAAGACACCACTGATGTTTCTGGAATTGTATTAACTAAATTAGACGGAACGGCTAAGGGGGGAATTGTGTTTGCAATTCGCAATGAACTGCATTTGCCGGTTAAATATGTGGGATTGGGCGAAAAAGTGACTGATTTACAAGTCTTTGATGCTAATGAATTTGTCTACGGCTTGTTTAAAGGATTAATTTCGTAATTGACTAATTGAGTAAAAGTAGATAGGCTTAATGGCGGTGATAACCCAAGGAGGAACCAGATGGAACTAGAAAAAAATAACTACATTAATTCTTTATTTGAGTTTTATTCACCGTTGTTAACTACCAAGCAGGTTAACTACTTAGAACGTTATTACGTAGACGATTATTCCCTAGGTGAAATTGCTGCTGAATTTGATATTAGCCGTCAGGCTGTATATGACAATATCCGCCGGTCTGAAAAAATTTTGCAACAGTATGAAGCTAAACTGGGATTATACCAAAGTTTTAAGCAACGAAATCAAAAATTAGATCAAATTAAGCAATATACTCAAGAGCATTATCCCGATGATTCTCAGTTAAGCGAACTCATCGATAGTTTAGAAATAACCGAAGAAGAGTGAAAGTGGTGACTGGATATGGCCTTTGAAGGCTTAACAGAACGATTACAAAATGCAATGCGCAACTTGCGCGGTAAAGGAAAAGTTTCTGAATCTGATTTACGAGCTACGATGCGTGAAATCCGATTGGCGTTACTAGAAGCCGATGTAAACTTTACGGTAGTTCGAAAATTTGTTAAAACCGTTGAAGAACGGGCCAAGGGTGCTAAAGTTTTAGAAGGATTAAATCCTTCACAACAAATCGTCAAAATTGTTGACGAAGAATTAACTCAAATGATGGGGGAATCAGCAGTTCCGCTGAACAAATCTCCTAAAATTCCAACTGTAATTATGATGGTCGGTCTTCAAGGGGCTGGTAAAACTACTACTGCAGGTAAGATTGCCCTTAAACTAAAAAAAGAAGAAAATGCTAGACCATTACTAGTAGCAGATGACGTTTACCGTCCAGCTGCGATTGAACAATTAGAAACTGTTGGTAAACAAATCGACGTTCCCGTCTTCCAAATGGGTACCGATACTGATCCAGTAGAAATTGCTAAGCAAGGATTGGCAAAAGCTCAGGCTGATCATAACGATTACGTCATTATCGATACTGCTGGACGGCTGCAAATTGATACTGATTTGATGGATGAATTAAAAAACATCAAAGCTGAAATTAACCCTGATGAAATTCTATTAGTTGTAGATGCCATGACTGGGCAAAATGCGGTGGCAACTGCTGAAGGATTTAACGATGCTTTAGGCATTACTGGGGTTGTCTTAACCAAATTAGATGGTGATACCCGTGGTGGGGCTGCACTTTCTATTAGAGCCGTTACTGACAAGCCAATTAAGTTTGTCGGACAAGGCGAAAAAATGTCTGATTTAGATATTTTCTACCCTGATCGAATGGCTTCACGAATTTTGGGTATGGGCGACATGTTGTCGTTGATTGAAAAAACCCAACAGGAATATGATGAAAAACAAGCCGCAGAATTATCTGCTAAAATTAAAGAAAATTCGTTTGATTTTAATGATTTCTTAGATCAATTAGCCCAGATTCAAAAAATGGGGCCATTAGACGAGTTAATGAAGATGATTCCCGGAATGGCTAATAATCCGGCCCTAGCTAATGTTAATATGGATCCTAAAGACATGGAACATATTAAGGCCATTATCTACTCCATGACCGAACAAGAAAGAACGGAACCGGATGTAATTAACCCATCTAGACGGCGGCGAATTTCTCGTGGTTCAGGCCGACCAATTCAAGAGGTTAATCGCATGATTAAGCAATTTAACCAAATGAAAACAATGATGAATAAGATGTCTAACGGAAATATGAGTGAAATGGAAAACATGATGAAGGCTACTGGTATGGGTGGTGGAGCTTTATCCAAGTTAGCCATGAAGCAAATGGGCCGCAAAATGAAGAAAAACCAAAAGAAACGGGCTAAAAACAAGCGCAAAAAACGATAAAATCAGCTTTTAACGGTGTAAAGAAAAAAACCTTTACAACCATCTAAATTACTGGTATATTATTAACGTTAAGAAATTACAGGAGGTGTTTTACACATGGCAGTTAAAATTCGTCTTAAGCGGATGGGTTCAAAGAAGCGTCCATTTTACCGTGTTGTCGTAGCTGACTCAAGAAGTCCTCGCGACGGTCGTTTCATCGAAAACGTTGGAACTTACAACCCACTAACAGAACCAGCACAAGTTACTCTTAAGGAAGAAGTAATCCTTAACTGGTTAAACAATGGTGCTCAACCATCTGATACAGTTCGTAACTTACTTTCAGATGCAGGCATTATGCAAAAGTATCACGAAGCTAAGTACGCTAAAAAGTAAAAAGTGAAGTGATATCATGGTAGGCATTGATAACTTAATTAAAACAATTATTACGCCACTTGTTGAGTTCCCTGAAGAAATCGCAGTTGTTGCTAAAACAACCGACCGGTTTAACGAGTATCATCTTCAGTTAAATGAAAATGATATTGGTAGAATTATCGGGCAACAAGGCCATGTGATCCAAACTATCCGGACTATTTTGTACAGCATACCAACTAATGGTGGCAAATTAGTACGCTTAGTTATTGATGAAGATAAGGGATAGGGTTTTAGATAAAACGGTGGTTTTATTTAGAACCTTTTTTCTTATCTCTTTTTAATTTGGAGGACAAAATGGAATATTACAAAATTGGCAAAATTGTTAATACTCAAGGAATTCGTGGAGAAGTGCGAGTAGTCTCCATTACGGATTTCGAATCAGAACGGTTTAAAAAAGGCAATACGGTCTACGCTAAATTAGCTAAAGACAACTCCATGCATTCACTAACTATCGACGGAGTTCGCAAGCATAAAAACTTTATCATTCTTCATTTTGTGGATCATCCTAATATTAATGATGTAGAATTCTTGAAGCCATCAGATTTATTCGTTGATGAAACGGCGTTAGCAAATGATGATCTGGAGGAAGGAGAATACTACTACCACGATATTATTGGCTTAGACGTTGTTACGGTGGATGGCGAAGAATTAGGAACTATTAAGGAAATTTTAGCACCAGGAGCGAATGATGTCTGGGTTGTTAAGCGTCCGGGACAAAGTGATTTATTATTGCCTAAAATTGATCAGGTGATTAAAAAAGTGGATTTAGCTAACCATCTGGTGACTGTAGAACTTATGGAGGGCTTAGACTAGTGAAAATTGATGTTTTAAGTCTGTTTCCGGATATGTTTACCGGTCCAATGCAAGAATCCATTATCGGTAAAGCAATTGAAAAGCAAATTTTGGACATTGAAGTCACAGATTTTCGCCAATACACCACTGACAAACATCGCCACGTAGATGATTATCCGTTTGGTGGTGGAGTTGGTATGCTTTTGCAAGCTCAACCCATTATTGATGCTTATGAAGATTTAGCCGTTAAAAATCAAGACCAAGGAATTGAGAAAGGTCGAGTCATTTTAGTCGATCCCGCTGGTAAGACCTTTAATCAGCAAGTAGCCGAGGAATTGGCTACAGAAGAGCATTTAACGTTTATTTGTGGCCATTATGAGGGGTATGACGAACGGATCCGCTCAATTGTTACTGATGAGTATTCCATTGGTGATTTCATTTTAACTGGAGGAGAACTCCCAGCGATGGTCATGATTGATGCAGTTTCTCGACTATTACCGGGAACTTTAGGAAACGGCGCATCAAGTGTTGACGATTCATTTTCTACTGGGTTATTAGAAGGACCGCAATATACTCGACCAGCTGATTTCCGTGGTATGAAGGTACCCAATGTTTTAATTAGTGGGGATCATAAGAAAATTGCCGAATGGAATCAAAAAGAATCTCTACGCCGAACTTATCTACGCCGGCCAGATTTAATTGATCATTCTAGGTTGACTGATCTGCAAAAACGGCTATTGCGAGAAGTGCGTGAAGAAGAAGAACAGCGTCAAGAAAAATAACTTTACAGCAATTGAAAAATTGTGTTAGAATTTAAGTTGGCTTAGGCCGAAAACAACATTCCGCTGTCCAGTCGATAATGAATGTTAGTGAAAGGAAGAAGTATTATGCGTCAAAACAAATTGATCGATCAGATTAACCAAGCTCAAATCAGAAATGATATTCCTGAATTCCGGGCCGGTGATACTGTTAAGGTTTACGTAAAGGTTGTTGAAGGTACTCGCGAACGTATCCAATTGTTCGAAGGAGTAGTTATCAAGCGTAAAGGTGCTGGCATCCAAGCTACTTACACTGTTCGTAAAGTAAGTAATGGTGTTGGTGTTGAACGAATCTTCCCAGTAAACTCACCACGTGTTGACCATATTGAAGTTGTTCGTTATGGTCGTGTTCGTCGTGCTAAGCTTTACTACTTGCGTGCCCTTCAAGGTAAGGCTGCTCGTATTAAAGAATCACGTCGTGGACGTTAATTCTAAGAAATTAAAGGTTGAATCAAGCTTGGCTTGGTATCAGCCTTTTTTCGTATCTACCAATAACTAGGTGAATAAGCATGAGCAAAAATGAAGAACAGGTAAACTGGTTTTTAAAATATTTAAAAAGTGAAAGACAATATTCTAGTGATACCATCAGGGCTTATCAAGAAGCATTAAAAGAATTTCAACAGTTTTTGGTGATTTCTGAAGATGCTGAATATGAATTTACCCAGGTAGATCAACTGGCAGTAGAAGCGTATATGAGTGATTTATACGATAAGGATTATGCTTGGAATTCTATTTCACAAAAAGTATCCGCAATGCGGTCATTTTATAATTTTTTGGAAAAAAATGAAGAAATCAGCATTAATCCGTTTGAGTTTGTTCAGTTAAAGAAGCATAATAATCAATTGCCGAGATTCTTTTACCAAAATGAACTGCAAGAACTCTTTGAGGCCGCGAAACTAAATAAAGATCCACAAATGAGGTTACGTGATCAAGCACTGCTCGAAGTTTTATATGGGACCGGAATCCGGGTAAGTGAGTGTGCAGGATTAACCATTCAAACAGTCGACTTACAACAAAAGGTAATGTTGATTCAGGGAAAGGGAAATAAGCAGCGCTACGTTCCCTTTGGTAGGTATGCTCAAGAAGCACTGCAAAATTACTATGCTGACAGTCGGCGCCCGGTGATGACTAAAAATGATCAACATCATCAAGCAGTATTTATTAACCACCGAGGCACAGCGTTAACGACTCGTGGGATTGAATACGTGTTAGATCAAATCGTAAAACGTAGTTCACTAACTACGTCAATTCATCCCCATATGTTACGACATACGTACGCTACGGACTTATTAAACAACGGAGCAGATCTACGGACCGTTCAAGAGTTATTAGGTCACAGCAGTTTGTCGTCGACACAACTGTATACCCATATTACTAAAGAGCATTTATTACGGGATTATAATTCGTTTTTCCCACGCACCCAATCTAAAAATTAAAAGGAGAGTTACTCATGCCAATTAAATTTGAAGCAACCACTATCTGTGCCGTTCGCCATGGCGGCCACTTAGCTATGGCTGGCGATGGCCAAGTTACGATGGGCGAAAAAGTTATTATGAAAGGAACTGCTCATAAAGTTCGTAAAATCTACAATGACAGAGTGGTAGTCGGCTTTGCTGGTAGTGTTGCCGACGCCTTTAATTTAGAAGAACGATTTGAAAAGAAATTAAACCAGTATGATGGTGATTTAAAACGGGCTGCCGTGGAATTAGCCCAAGAGTGGCGTTCAGATCAAGCTTTACAAAAATTAGAAGCCCTCTTAATCGTTATGAACGATAAGGATCTGTTACTAGTTTCTGGCTCTGGAGAAGTAATTGAACCAGATGATGATATTTTAGCAATCGGTTCTGGTGGTAATTTTGCCTTAGCAGCAGCTACAGCTATGAAACATCATGCTACTGATATGTCCGCCAAAGAGATTGCGGAAGCTGCAATCCATATTGCTGGTAGCATCGATATCTTTACTAATCAAAACGTAATTTCAGAAGAATTGTAGGAGGTAACGGATTTGGAAAATGTACAAACCCCTAAACAAATTGTTGACGTTTTAGACCAATATATCGTTGGCCAAAATGAAGCTAAAAAAGCGGTAGCGGTAGCTTTGCGAAATCGTTACCGCCGGATGCAATTAAGTCCTCAAATGCAAGAAGAAATTTCTCCTAAAAACCTATTAATGATTGGACCTACTGGGGTAGGGAAAACGGAAATTGCTAGACGATTAGCTAAAATCGTTAACGCCCCATTTGTTAAAGTAGAAGCCACTAAGTTTACTGAAGTCGGCTATGTTGGTGGCGATGTTGAATCTATGGTTCGGGATTTAGTAGAAAATGCTGTTCAGTTAGAAAAACAAGCAGCTTATAAACGAGTGAATGCTGACGCTGTTAAACAGGCTAATAATGAACTTTTGAAGCTATTGGTTCCCGCTAAGAAAAAAGAAAACAACCAAAATGATATGCAAAATATCATGAACATGTTCTCTGCAATGCAAAAGGGAGAAACACCGGATATCAATGCGGGACAACAAGAAGAATTAACTGATGATATTAGAGAAAAACGTCTCTCTACTTCTGACAAGTTAAGAGCAGGTTTATTAGAAAACGAAATGGTTGAAATCGAAGTTCCAGATCCTAGTCAGTCTAATGTTGGTAATAATAACATGCTTAATCAAATGGGAATTGACCTCAATGATTCTTTAGCTGGCATTATGCCTAAGAAAATGATTACTAGAACTGTCAGTGTTGCCGAAGCTCGCGACGTTTTAACTCGCCAAGCAGCTGAAACATTAGTAAACAGTGCAGATTTATACCATGACGCAATTGAAAATGCTCAAAACTCCGGAATTATTTTTATTGATGAAATTGATAAGATTACTGGAGGTTCCTCTCAATCTCGTGGGGAAGTTTCACGTGAGGGCGTTCAACGCGACATTTTGCCAATCGTGGAAGGTTCTCAAATTAATACTAAGTATGGTACTGTCAACACTGATCATATCTTGTTTATTGCCTCGGGAGCATTTGCTGAGAGCAAGCCTAGTGACTTAATTCCTGAATTACAGGGACGTTTCCCAATTCGAGTAGAATTAAATGATTTAACTAAAGAAGACTTTGTTAGAATTTTAACCGAGCCTAACAACGCATTGGTTAAACAATATATTGCTCTAATCGGAACTGATAACATCAAGGTTACATTTACAATTGAAGCTATTAATAAAATTGCTGAAATTGCTACAGATGTTAACCACAACACAGATAATATTGGTGCTCGTCGGTTGCACACTATTTTAGAAAAACTATTAGAAGATATCCTCTATGAAGGCCCTGATATGCAAATGGGCGAAATTACCATTACCGAAAAATACGTTGACGACAAGGTAGGCCAATTGGCTCAAAATAAAGATCTTTCTCGTTACATTCTCTAGGAGGAGTAGCATGATTGAGTTAGTTAATAATGATTTAACGGTTAAAATAAATGAAATGGGTGCAGAATTAACTAGCGTGATTAATTCGGATAGCATCGAATTTATGTGGCAAGCGGATAAAGCTTTCTGGGGTCGCCATGCGCCAGTATTGTTTCCTATTGTGGGACGTTTAAAAGACGATCAATATCAATATGACGGCAAAACTTACTCCATGTCACAGCATGGCTTTGCAAGAGATAATCATTTTTCAGTGGTGGCACAAACTAGTACTGCCGTAACATTAGAACTTAAGTCTAATGAAAATACTAAGCTTAAATTTCCGTTTGATTTTAGTTTGAGAATCACTTACACCTTAGACCAACATAGCTTAAAGGTAGGTTACGAGGTGATTAATCAGGGCGAGGCTGAAATGCCATTTTCGATCGGTGCCCATCCCGGATTTAATATTCCGTTAGTGACCGATGAAGCTAGCTTTACGGATTATGTCTTAAGGGTAGCTCCGGCTACTAACTACCAACAGGTCCCATTGCGGGCTCCGTTGAGTGATCCTCAAAATACTCATGAGTTGAATCTTCGTCAACCATTAGCGTTAACTCACCAATTATTCGAAAACGATGCGGTGATTTTAGAGTTAGAGGGTAAAGAGATAACGGTAATGTTAGAAACCGTTAAAAATGACCATGGAGTGGCTCTTACGGTGGCTAATGCCCCATACTTAGGAATTTGGTCTCCATACCCTAAGGAAGCTCCATTCGTTTGCTTAGAGCCATGGTGGGGACTTGCTGATCCGGTGGATACTGATGGCAAGTTAGAGCATAAATTTGCTATTAATCATTTAGCTACTAAACAACAATTTACAGCTGATTTTTCAATGACCTTTTTCTAAAAAATAAGATGACCCCATTATAATGGGGTCATCTTATTTTTGCTGGTTGCGATTACGCCACCAGTAATATAAACCAAAGGGAACCAAATTTTCGTTCCCAGCTAGAATACGTTTGATATTAGTTTTATGACGATAAAAGATAAAGATCGTTAGCACTAAAGCTAATATAGCCAATAAATGTTCCTGCATCGCAAAAGCAATGATCGTAATTATACTAAAGGCAATCATGCTAGCCAAACTCACCATACTGGTGATAAAGATCAAACTGATCCAAATCCCGGCGGCAATTAAAAATAACTCTGGTCGGTATGCTAATAACATACCCGCACTAGTAGCCACGGCCTTGCCACCTTTAAAATGGTCAAAAATTGAAAAAGTATGGCCTAAAATTGCCGCAATCCCAAATACTAAGGGAGAAATTGTGTAACTATGAAAGAAAACTGGTAACATAGTTGCGATCGATCCCTTAGCAATGTCTAAAATCATTACTAAAGTTCCAGCAATCGGTCCTAATACCCGATAGGTATTGGTTGTTCCAATATTACCAGATCCAAATTGTCGAATATCTTTATGGAAAAAAAGTTTACCCACCCAAACGCCACTGGGAATTGATCCTAGCAGGTAAGCTAGAATGAGCATGACTACGACTTGCCCTATATTAGAGTCCATGTCTAGTTCCACCACTCCTTAATTCAAACAGTTCTATACAATGTCTTTAATTTTAGCATGTTTAACTAGGGACTCCAATAAAATTTCATTTTCAAAGTAAAAAAATTAGGTTATCATAAAATAGATTGTTATTAAAAGAAGGAGTCTGCATACGAATGGCAAAAGCAAAACAAACATATGACGATTCTTCAATCCAAATCTTGGAAGGGCTCGATGCCGTCAGAAAACGGCCCGGTATGTATATTGGTTCTACCGGAGTAAGAGGTCTTCACCATTTGGTTTATGAAATCGTCGACAACGCCGTTGATGAAATATTAGCGGGCTACGGAAAAGAAATTAATGTGATTATTCACGCGGATAATAGTATCACGGTTAAAGACCATGGTCGGGGAATGCCAGTTGGTATGCATGCATCTGGAAAACCTACACCAGAAGTTATTTTAACGATGCTACATGCCGGTGGTAAATTTGGTCAAGGCGGTTATAAAACCTCAGGTGGTCTTCACGGTGTGGGGGCTAGCGTGGTTAATGCCTTATCATCTAGTTTAACCGTGACGATAGTTCGTGACGGAATGAAGTACGAAGAAGACTTTGAAAATGGTGGTCATCCTAAAGGAACCCTACGTAAACTAGGAAAAACTGGGTTACCAAGTGGAACTATGGTAACGTTTAAGCCCGATTCCAGCATTTTTACAACAGTGGTTTACAATTTTAGTACTTTGGCAGAACGATTAAGAGAATCTGCTTTCTTACTTAAGGGAACTAAAATTACGTTAACTGATGAACGCCCAGGGCAAGAGCAAGAAGAAGTTTTTCACTACGAATCCGGAATCAAAGAGTTTGTTAGTTACTTAAACGAAGATAAGAATGTATTAGGCGACATTATGTACTTTGATGGCACTAAGGAAGGTGTCGAAGTTGAAGTTGCTGCGCAATATAACGATGGCTACACCGAAAACATGTTGTCATTTGTTAACAACGTTAGAACTCGTGACGGTGGAACTCACGAAGCAGGATTAAAATCAGCTTGGACCAAAGCGTTTAATGAATATGCTCGTAAAATCGGTTTACTTAAGGAAAAAGATAAAAATTTAGACGGTAGCGATGTGCGAGAAGGTCTTTCTGTGGTGATCTCTTTGCGGGTACCAGAAGAATTACTTCAGTTTGAAGGCCAAACTAAAGAAAAATTGGGAACTCCAGAAGCCAGAAGCATTGTCGACAGCGTTGTCAGTGAACAACTTGGCTATTTCTTAATGGAAAACGGGGAATTCGCCCAAACGTTGGTGCACAAAGCTTTAAGAGCTCGCCAAGCCCGCCAAGCTGCTAGAAAGGCTCGTGATGAAAGTCGAAATGGTAAACGGGCTAAGAAGCAAGAAAGATTATTATCAGGTAAATTAACCCCAGCTCAGTCTAAAGATTATAGCCAAAACGAACTTTTCTTAGTCGAAGGGGATTCTGCCGGCGGTTCTGCTAAACAGGGGCGTGATCGCAAGCATCAAGCGATCTTACCATTACGAGGCAAAGTATTAAATACTGAGCGAGCTAAGTTACCAGAAATTATGAAGAACGAAGAAATTAACACAATGATTTACACTATCGGGGCCGGCGTTGGATCCGAATTTAATATTGATAATGCCAATTACGACAAGATCATTATTATGACCGATGCCGATGACGATGGGGCTCACATTCAGATTTTATTGTTAACGTTCTTTTACAAGTATATGCGTCCGATGATTGATGCTGGTCGCGTTTATATTGCGTTGCCACCGCTATACAAGATGCAACAAGGTACTGGTGCTAAAACTAAAATCGAATATGCCTGGACCAATGATCAGTTAGCAGAAATCGAAAAAGACTTCGGTAAAACCGCATCTCTCCAACGGTTTAAAGGTTTAGGGGAAATGAATGCGGATCAATTATGGGAAACCACTATGGACCCAGAAACCAGAACTTTAATTCGAGTTCGAATTGATGACGCTGCTTTAGCTGAACGCAGGGTTACTACCTTAATGGGTGATAAAGTAGATCCTAGAAGGGCTTGGATTGAAGCTAACGTTAAATTTACGATGGAAGATGAAGGCAGCATTTTGGATAATGCAGCTGATGAATAGAGGTGACTAGCAAATTGAGTAAAATTGAAAATTTAACTTTAGAAGACGTAATGGGAGATCGATTTGCTCGTTATTCCAAGTCAATTATCCAAGAACGAGCCTTACCAGATATTCGAGACGGATTAAAACCGGTACAGCGTCGGATTTTATACGCCATGAATAAAGATGGTAATACCTACGATAAAGGCTTTAGAAAGTCTGCTAAGTCAGTCGGAAACGTTATGGGTAACTTTCATCCCCATGGTGATAGTTCAATTTATGAAGCGTTAGTCCGAATGAGTCAGGATTGGAAGGTTCGAGAACCGTTAATTGAAATGCACGGTAACAATGGTTCTATGGATGGTGATCCTCCTGCTGCTATGCGATATACTGAGGCTCGGTTAAGCAAAATTGCTGGTGAAATGTTACGAGACATTGATCAAGAAACGGTAGACTGGGTTTTAAACTTTGATGATACTGAATACGAACCTACTGTATTACCAGCTAGATTCCCTAACTTGCTGGTTAATGGCTCTACTGGTATTTCAGCGGGATACGCTACCGATATTCCTCCTCATAATTTAGGTGAAGTCATCGATGCAATTTTGTATTTGCAGAAGCATCCTGATGCCTCAACCGATAAATTAATGGAATTTGTAGCTGGTCCTGATTTCCCAACCGGGGGAATCGTTCAAGGATTGGATGGTATTCGTCAAGCTTACGAAACTGGACATGGCCGGGTGGTAGTGCGTTCAAAGACCGAGATTAAGTCTATTCGGGGGAATAAAAGCCAAATTGTAATTACAGAAATTCCCTACGAAGTTAACAAGGCTCAGTTAGTCAAACGAATTGATGAAATTCGGATTAATAAAAAAATTGATGGAATTGCTGAAGTGCGTGACGAAAGTGATCGTGATGGGTTAACGATTGTGGTAGAACTTAAGCGTGATGTTGATTCTAATGGAATTTTGAACTACCTATTTAAAAATACTGATCTGCAAGTTTCATATACTTTTAACATGGTGGCAATTAATCATATGCGGCCCGAACGGGTATCATTGAAGACCATGTTGATCTCTTACCTAGAATTTCAACAAGAATTAATTAAGAAGCGAACGATATACGATCTGAAAAAAGCTCAAGATCGACAACATATTGTTCAAGGACTAATTAAAGCTCTATCAATTCTAGACCAAGTAATCAAAACCATTCGAGCCAGCAAAAATCGTAAGGATGCCCGAGATAATTTGGTTAAAGCGTACGAATTTTCTACCGTTCAGGCTGATGCCATTGTAGCGTTACAACTTTACCGATTAACTAATACTGACGTAACTCAGTTAGAAAAAGAAGCTGCTGATTTGGCTGCTAGAATTGAAGCTGATCAATTAATTCTTATTGATGATAATGAATTAAATCGCATTTTGGCTAAAGAACTTAAGCAGATCAGTAAACAGTTCCGGCAACCTAGAATGACCGAAATTCAAGCTAAAGTAGCTGATCTCAAGATTAGTAAAACGGTAACGGTACCTGACGAAGATGTAATTGTCTTGGTTAGTCAACAAGGTTACTTAAAGCGGAGTAGTATTCGTTCATATACTGCTTCTAATGGTGAAGAAAATGGCTTGCAAGATTTTGATCATCCTGTCTTTTTAGCTAAGGTTAATACTCGCGATCACTTGTTGATGTTTACTAATAAGGGTAACTTGATTTATCGGCCGGTCTTTGAAATAAGCGATGTTCGTTGGAAAGATACCGGAGAGCACCTTTCCCAAACCGTTGGACTAGAGTCCGATGAAATGGTAATTGCGACGTACTCATTTAAGAGCTTGAAAGAAACTGGTGAGTTTTTAATTGCTACTGATGATGGCTATATTAAGCGAGTAGCGTTTGAAAGTCTTACACCAGGGCGCACATATAAAAAGCACGCGTTTGTCTATGAAAAATTAAAGACACCTACTGCTAAGGTAATTAACGTTACTTACTTGCCTCAACCAACTGATGATATGTCTGTAATGTTAATTTCTCATTTGGGCTATGCATTGCGTTTTGATTTAGCTGAAATTCCGGTGAATGGGGCTAGAACAACTGGAGTTAAATCAATGAATTTGAGCAGTGATTGGGTAACTAACGTTCAAATTGTTAGTGAAGATCAGTCTGTTGGATTGATTACTCAAAGAGGAGCATTTAAGAAGATGAAGGTGAGCGAAGTTGCACCTACCTCAAGGGCTCGTAAAGGAGTACTAGTTTTACGCGAACTTAAAAATGATCCTCATCGGGTAGTCGATTTTACCGTTATTAACCAACTTGATGCACCACTGGTAGTTTATACCGATCACAGTAAGGAACATGACTTGTTACCTAACGAGTTTAGTAACGGTGGACGTTATTCTAACGGCTCCTTTGTTATCGATGTTAATGCTGAGGGACAACCAATTTCGATTCAACCTAAGTTATTAGAATTGATAATTAATTAATTTAATGGGACTAATAGTTTGCCAGTCATTAAGATAAAGATTATATTATGGTCAGCAAAATAAATTCTGTTCCAACTGGGGGAGGCACTTGTCAATGAAAACAACTCAAGAAAATATTTTTTCTTCTAAGACATTAAGTTATTTTCTACAATTATCGGATACTATGAATTACACGCAGGCTGCTCAAATTTTAGGAATTACTCAACCTGCGTTAACACAACAAATTAAAAAATTAGAACGCACAGTAGGGGCACCGTTATTTTATTCAGTAGGTAAAAAGCTACGTTTAACTGAAGCTGGGCATACCATGTTGAGAACTACACATGATATTTATGAATTGCTAAACGAAGCTACTGATGAAATTCAACAGTCATCTAGTGAGACAACTGGTGAAATCAATTTAGGTATTTTAGCATCAATTGAAACGCGAGTTTTACAAGCATTTGCAATTGAGTTATATAAAGAATACCCAGATTTAACCATTTCTTTTCACATGTTAACTAGAAAAGAAATTTGGGAAAATCTAGAAAATAATAAGATTGATTTAGCCATTATGTACTTGCCAGATTCATCAATTAAAAACTGGCAACCTTACAGTTCTAAAAAAATACTATCCGATGAACTAATGTATGTTCACCACCAACCAGAATTAAAAGATCGCAAATATATTCGGTTTAAGGACGTAACCGATTCGCCATGGGTTATTTATCCACAAAACTATTTCTTAAATGCAACTTTACACGATGCGTTTAAGAATCAAATGGTAGATTTTCCTAAAATCGCTGGTCGCTTTACGTTGCCAGAACAATTATTAAATTTCGCCATTCATGCTAATACAGCAACGGCGTTACCAGTATCTTTTTTAAAGGGAATTAATTCTGACTTTTTGGAACAACAAAATACTTGGATGACTACCTTGGAACCTAAAGTCCAACTTGATCTAAGTTTTGTATTCCGGAAAAACAAAAATGAAATTCCACGAATTAAATTTTTCTTAGATGCCTTTGACAAATACCTCAAAGACGAGGATTATTTAAGTAGGCTCGAAAAAATAGCTACAAAAGATAAAACAAAATAGGAGAGATTCATATTATGAGTAAAGAACTTGTTTTTGGTCACCAAAATCCTGATACAGATGCGATTGTTGCTGCCAAGGCATATTCGTACCTACAAAACCAACTAGGTTATGACACCGAAGCAGTAGCCTTAGGTGAACCTAACGCTGAAACAGCTTATGTATTAAACCACTTTGACGAACCAACTCCACGGGTTGTTACCACTGTGAAGCCAGAAGTAGATGCTGTAATGTTGGTGGATCATAATGAATTCCAACAAAGTGTTTCAGATATTGAATCAGTTCAAGTCACTCACGTAGTTGACCACCACCGAATTGCTAATTTCAATACTGATCAACCATTGGAATACCGAGCAGAACCAGTTGGTTGTACCAGCACCATTTTAACTAATATGTTTGCTGAAAAAGACGTTAAAATTCCAGTTAAATTGGCTGGTTTGATGATGTCTGCTATTATTTCAGATACTTTACTTTTGAAGTCACCAACTACTACTGATAAAGATAAAGAAGCTCTACGTGCTTTAGCTCAAATTGCTGATGTAGATTACAAATCATACGGTATTGAAATGCTTAAAGCTGGTACTAACGTTGATGCTAAGAGTGATCAAGAATTAATCGATGCTGATGCCAAATCTTTCGATATTAACGGCAAAAACGTGCGAATTGACCAAATCAACGTAGTTGACTTTGAAGATGTCTTAAAACGTCAATCAAGCATCATGACGGCTATGAATAATGAAGCTCAAAGCGAAGGCTATGATTTGTTTTTAGTATTGGTTACTGATATCTTAAACAGTAATTCTAAAATGATTGTAGTTGGTGAACCAACCGCTGCAGTTGAAAAGGCTTTTGCTGCTAAGCTAACTGATAACGTTATGGACTTACCAGGCGTTGTTTCTCGTAAAAAACAAGTAGTACCACAATTAACTGACGCTTTAAACTAAAAAGCTAATAAAAACCCCTTAACACTTAAGTTAAGGGGTTTTTTATTGGCATTAAATTAATGCAAGATAGTGTTTAGTAATAAGACCATCAATAAACCAACAACAGAAATAATTGTTTCTAGGACGGTCCAGATTTGCATAGTTTGCTTAACTGAAATATCGAAGTATTCTTGGAACATCCAGAAACCAGCATCATTAACGTGAGATAACGCAAGTGATCCGGCACCGATAGCTAAAGCCATCATGATTGGATCTGCGCCTAAACTGTTCATTAATGGAGTAACCAATCCAGCAGCGGTCATACCAGCAACCGTAGCTGAACCTAATGAAGCCCGTAAAATAACGGCGATTAACCAGCCTAAGATAATAGGTGAAAGGTTAGTGTGCATCATAAGGTCTTGAACAGCTTTACCAACACCACCATCAATTAAAATTTGTTTGAAGGCGGCACCACCACCGATAATCATCAAGAGCATAGCAATGGATTTGATGGCTTCAGTAATGGTAACGGTAATTTCGCTCATGCTCTTATTACGATGAAAGCCCATTGACCAAATGGCAAATAGCAAAGCAATTACCATGGCAATCATTGGGTTACCAAGCATTACCACGATAGCGTCTAAGCCATGTGGGTTAGCAGGGGTTTTACCACCCATGAAGATCATAGTGTAGATAGTAGAAATTGCCATGAAGATAACAGGGAATAATGAGGTTAAAACGGATAAACCAAAACTAGGAGTATCTTTTAAATCAAATTCCTTGATTTCCCCAAAAGCTGGTAAGCTCTTCTTTACTACAAAGGCTTCTGGAACCCATTTTTGAGCTAACTTAGTGTACAGTGGACCAGCAATGATCACACATGGAATGGCTACGATAATTCCGTACAAAAGCATTTGACCAATGTTAGCACCCAAAGCAGTTGCTACCGCGGTTGGAGCTGGTTGTGGAGGCAAAAATCCTTGAGTGGCTGATAGTGCTGTAGCCATTGGAATTCCAAGGTACACGAATGGTACATCTGCTTCCAAGGCAACCGCAAACACGATTGGAGTTAATAATACCAAGCCAACTTCGAAGAATAGTGACATTCCGATGATAAATGAAGCTAAAACGATCGCTAATTGAAGTCGTTTTTTACCAAATTTATCAATTAGAGTTTTGGCGATTCGATAGGAACCACCGGCATCTGAAACCAAACGACCAACCATGGCACCAAAGCCAAAGATAATGGCTAGTTCACCAAGGGAACCACCAATCCCAGTTTTAATGGAATCTGCAATATGGGCTGGATTCATTCCTAATCCAAGACCAACTACAATGGCAGTTACAACAAGGGAAACGAAGGTATTCAGCTTGAACTTAATGATTAAGAACAACAACAGCAAAATACCTAAAATCAATACAACAAAAGGCATAAGTTCACTCTCATTTCTCTCTAAATAATTTCTAATAGTCTGCATTATTTTTAAGTACGACTTAAAAAATAGCAACACGGGTATTTTAGACTTTTTGGTGACGAAATTCAATCAGATTGAAAAAAATTATTATAAATGATATAAGAAAGCGTTTGCTAAATTGATTTTTGTTACCAAACTGAAAAATATTTTCTTCAGGGGGGTTAACGGGGGAATAAATTTCTATACGTCCACTTCGGATAATATATATTATGTAAAGTAAAATATATATTAATCTGTCCCTCTCAAACTACCTATTAAAATTTCAAGGTTTAGCTATTAATACCAAAATGATAACTAATTTTAACTTCGTTATCACCAGCTTGACCATTAATTACTGAAGCACCAGCTTGACCAGTTTTAATTTGACCAGCGGTTAATTTTTGGTTATTTAAGACGTAACGAGTTCCTTTATAATGTGCGATTGGCAGCGTTACTGGCTCAGCTTGGTTTTGATGCCAAGTAACTACGATGTGTCCGTGTTTAACTTGTTTATTAAACTTAGTATTTAAATATACTTTGGTATATATATCAGCTAATTTACGTACATTATCTAATTTAGCATTAGAACTAGCCGCTGGATTAGTCCAAGCAATCATTTGCTTTGTAGCTGGTAAATAATCGGTCACTGGTTTAGCAATTTGCTGCCATGGCTGTCCTAGATCTTTACTGGCAAATGTTTTTTGTAGTTTAAATGGTGTATCTTTAGCTTTGTTAACCATAAGACCTTGATAAGTGACGATAGCTTTGTTCCATTTAGTTAACATTGAGTTAAATACTGATACACCTTGTAAAATTGTTACACATACCATGACTCTAAGTCCAAGTATGACAAATTTTTGTCCAGTTTCGTTTAAATTGATTTCTTGTAAAGTCATAAAACCAACATAAATTAATAATAAAAACGCTATTGGCGCTAGTCTAAATGGAAATTGAAGAATGTATAGAAATTTGAACGTTTTAAATAATAAATTCCATGGAAAAAATCCGGATGCTAGTACTAAAGTAACGATACCAAGCCACCCCAAAAATTTTGTTGACTTATTGTTAATATTTTTAACACTAACAAATAGTACTGCACAACCCAAAATGCAAATTAAAGATACTAATAAAACCGCAGCTCCGGACCAGTTCAAAGTATGTGACTGAGGATCTGCATATGGAAAAGGATTTATTAGTCTATTTTGAGTATTTAAAACAATATATGGTAACCAAATATTGATGGTTAAAATAATAGTTATTGCTGCTGCAATTACTGTGTTTTTAATTAATTGTTTCTTATTTGTAGTAGATTGAAATAGTGAGTAACTAAACGTAATCATCAAAAAAACAATAGAAAGCACTGACGATAAAACATGAATCTGAATTAAAATGGTGACTGCAATTACCATTTCACTGATTTTAACCGGTTGCTTTGGTTGTGTTGCCATTCTAATTCCAACGGCAATTACTAAGGGAATAAAAGCAGCTCCTACCCCCATAAATTCTGAGTTTAAAACCCATGAAAAAACAGCGTATGATGTCATGTAAAGAATCGATGCATATAGTCTTAATTGAGGATTTACTTTGCCTACTTTAAGCATATAAAGGCAATTAAGCCCTGCTGAAATAACTACCAAAAAATTTGCTAATAATTGAAATTTATAGTATGAACCTAAAATAAATAGTAGTAAACCGTTAAAGTATGCCAAAATTGGTCCGTAAAAAACGTTTATGTAGCGGCCAGTACTATTAAATCCATACATCATAATAAATGGTTGAAAATTGTGTTCTTTGATTTGCATATAAGTATCATAAAATCTGCTAAGATGAAAAATTGAGTCAGTATATAACATTATATTGCCATGTTGAAAAATTTGAGGTGAAATAATAATTAATCCCACTGCTAAAATAATAAATATATTTCTTAATTTTGGAGAAGCCTCCAGTCTTCTTTTCATTTCCCCTGTCCCCTTACTAATAATTATTCTTAACTTATATATTATCAAAGTTTAAAAATTTGATAAGCAAAAAGCCTTATAATAAAAAAGACAGTGACTATTAGCCCTGTCTTTTTTATTTATTTAGTATTTAATCTATTATTTAATATTTTAATTATGTGAGAGTTTAAAACCAAATATAAAATAACAATTTGGATGGGAGTGATTATTACTTCCTTAACTATTCTAGTAGATACCAAAGCCCAAAACGGAGTTTTATACATTAAAGTTAGCCACAATGTGTTTAAAAGCGTATTGACCACTACGGCAATAATGAGTTGGGATATAATCACATTAGCCCAAGTTGCCTTTTGTTGGTAAAAAAAGATTCCGTAAATAACGGCGCCTAGGATGGCAGAAACGGTGAAACCGGGAAAGTAAACGCCCCCAGTTAAGATGGTTCCCACGATATCAGCAATGGCCGCTACCGCCGCTGACCACCACGGGCCGTACCAGGCACCAATTAGTGCCGTAACTACAAAACCAAATCCTAACTGAATGAATTGAGTACCAAACGTTAGTTGATTTAACACTAAACCAGCTGCCAGTAACAATCCTAAAACCACGATATCCAATGTCCGTAGTTTTTTAAACGTAAATGAGTCTGTAATTGACTTCATCATAAAAAAACATCTCCTCGAAGGAGCTCACCATACTAGACCTATATTAAGTTAAGTGATTGGTGAATGCGAAAACAATGACGCGAACCTAAAGTTCTTCTACCAACGTTCACATTCCGTTCCGCTGGTCCTTAACGCATTGAATCCTACCCCATTTATTTTGTAACTATTAAAGCATAGCATATCCTACAAAAAAAGCAATTAATTACTAATAAAAAGTAATTAATTGCTAAATAATAGCTAATTAAAATTGATCTGTTTTATCAAAATCACGGAGCCAGCCTAATGCTAAGGCTTTCTCTCCTAAATGAGTACCAATGACTGGTCCAAAGTAACTCTGTTCTACCGTCATTGATGGATATAATTGCTGAATTCGTTTAGCCCAAGCATCACCAGCCGCAGGGTCGTTAGCGTTTAATACTAATGCTCTAAGTGGATAAGAGGCTTCCTGGTTAGCTTTTATAAACAACTCCTCTACTCTCGCTAACGCTTTTTTACGCGAACGGATTTTTTCGAACGCAACAATTTCATGACTATTATCATCAAATGTTAATAATGGTTTGATTTTTAAGATTCCACCGATAAATGCAGAGGCATTGGATAAACGTCCACCCCTTACTAGGTTTTGGAGATCATCTACAATAAATAGCTCATCGATTGTTGACCGAAGATCATCTAAATAAGAAATGATTTGATCAGCCGTATAATCTTTAGCAGCCATTTTGCTAGCCTGAATTGCTAGATACCCCATTAATTTAACTGTGATTTGAGAATCATAGGGAATTACTTTGATGCGCTCAATAGTTGGAGCAATTTGTTCCAGATAGTTATAAAATCCAGAAATTGTGCTAGCCAAGTGAATGCTAATAACGGTATCATAGCCTTCATCAGCTAAGGAGTTGTATAATTCAATCATTTCGCCCATTGGAGGCTGAGAAGTACTAGGAAATGACTTAGAATTTCTGAGTTTATCATAAAATTCTTCAGTGGTTAAATCAATTCCCTCATCATAGCTTCTGCCGTCAATGATTACCGGAATGGGCACTACTTTGATATTGTACTGTTCTGCTTCTTGTGTAGTTAAATACGCAGTACTATCAGTAACAACTGCGATTTTCATTTAGGTCACCTACTTGCTAGATTTTAATCCGATTAATACTTTGCTCTAAGCGGTTTAATAAGATTTTTAATAATTGTTGTTCTTCATCGGTCCAATGGTTAAAAACATTGGCAGTTAATTCTTGGTATAGCTGATCGGCTTGTTGATTTGATCGCAAGCCCTTATCAGTTACCTGATAAATTAGTTGCCGTTTATCTTTACCCACTGCAGTTTTAGAGATCATATCTTTAGCTACTAAACTCTTTAATTGCCGAGACAAAGTAGAAATATCTAATGAACTAGCAGCGGCTAACTGATCTTGGGTTTGGATTCCCGAAATTACTTTAGCTAGCAGTTGCCATTCTGAAATAGTCAACTCTACAGACTTGGTAAGTTTAAGTAAAATTTTTTGATATTTCTTCTCAGTGCTTCTCAGCGCAACTAATGTGTCCTTCATCTTAAGAATACCTCCGAAAAGACAGTATACAATAATTATTTGCACTGGGCAAATAAATGACCAGTTCTTAGCTTTTCTAAGCGAAGTGCTGTATACTAGAAGATCGTTAACCTAATATAATTAAAGAAAGTGAGCTGAATTATTATGTCATTTGACGGATCCTTTCTACATGCAGTACGTAACGAATTAGACCAGCAACTTACAACGGGTCGTATCAGTAAAATTAATCAACCATATCCTAACGAGTTAATCTTAACAATTAGAGCGCATGGAAAAAGTCAACAATTGCTTTTATCGGCTAACCCCACTTACGCAAGGGTTCAAATCACACAAATTCACGCGGTTAATCCCGATGTTCCTAGTAACTTTACGATGTTAATTCGAAAGTATTTAAATGGAGCAATTTTAAAGCAAATTACACAACCAGGAAACGACCGAGTCCTTCATTTTGATTTTACCTCTCGCAATGAAATCGGTGATCAAGTAGAACTACGATTAATCATCGAAATCATGGCCAGACACAGTAACATCATTTTAATTGATCAATCTAATAATAAAATTATTGATTCCATTAAACGAGTGAATAGTGACGTTAACCGTTATCGGACTTTACTACCAGGATCTACGTATATTAATCCGCCGAAGCAAGATGTATTGGATCCATTTAATATGAATGATTATCAAGAAATAGATAATATTGTTCGTGAATATCCCAATGTGGATGTGTTAGCGGACCAACTACGCAATAAATTACAAGGATTGGGTAAGGATACATCTTTGGCATTAGCAAGTTACCTGCATCGTCCTGGAGATTTGGCCAATAATTTTTCTGATTTCTTCAATCAATTTGATCATCCAACCCCTACTATTAGCGAAATTGCTAATAACAAGTATAATTACACCGCTTTTCCATATCCCAACACCGTTTCAGATGTTGAATATTCGTCTTTAAGCGAATTGCTAGATCAATTTTACCATGACCAGGTTCAACGCGATCGCGTTCGTGAAAAAGGCAGCGTCTTAATTCACGTGGTTAAAAACCAGCTTAAGAAGAATCGGACTAAATTAAAGAAGCTTCAAAAAGAATTGGCTGAAACTGATCATGCTGACCAATATCGAATTAAAGGAGAAATCTTAACCACTTATCTTAATCAAGTTCAACGGGGAATGACGGAAATAACATTAACTAATTTTTACGCTGAAAATGAACCGATTAAGATTTCCCTTTCTAATCAAATTTCTCCATCTGAGAATGCTCAAAAATACTTTAAACGGTATCAAAAATTAAAAAACGCTATTTCTTATCTGTCTGAACAAATTAAGGAGACTAATTCTGAAATTAGTTATTTTGAAAATATTCAGGCTCAAATTGAGTTAGCTAATCCTGAAGATTTACAAGAAATTCGTTATGAACTAGAACAACAGGGTTACTTGAGAAATCATGAACAGCATCAAAAGAATAAGAAAAAGCGTCATAAAGTAAATAAACCGGAGAAGTTTATTGCTAGTGACGGAACAGAAATCTTGGTGGGGAAAAATAACCTGCAAAATGAACAGCTTACCCTTCACTTTGCAGATAAGCGTGATACTTGGTTGCACGTTAAGGACTTACCTGGTTCTCACGTAATTATTCGTAGCTTTGATCCTTCTGAGCAAACTTTGCTGGAAGCTGCTAACTTGGCTGCTTATTTCTCTAAAGCTAGAGAAAGTACTAAGGTACCAGTTGATTACGTTAAGGTTAGAGCTATTAAAAAGCCTAATGGCACTAAACCAGGTTTCGTAATTTATGAAGGTCAAACTAACGTGTTAGTAGATCCCGACCCACAATTAATTAAACAGCTACGCCAATAATAAAAAGCATTGATTAACTACAGAAAATGTTAATCAATGCTTTTTTGTTATTCTACTGATTTAAATTCAATAATAGCGCCAATTTCTTGGGTACTAGCCCCAGCATGGCGTCTAGCTCCTAATTGCCCAAACGGGAAACGACCAGTCATAGTGGCGTAACGATTGGGCTTTAATCGTAACTGTAAATCTTGCTTTAATCGTTCTAAATCTACTCCGGTTAAGTATTTTTTTACTAATACTCTTACCCAATTTATTCCTGTTGCTTTGGTTAAAAAGGCAGTTTCAGTGATTCTAATTGGCCGAATTCCGGCAAATTCATAACTGCCAGAATCATGTTTTTCAAAGAGAACTTGGACTAATCCTTGCCACTCACCATTAGTTAATTTTTCTTTACCAATTATGGTTAGTCCCTCTTGATCATTAACAAAATTATCCATAGGAAGTTGGTAATTAGTATTATATTCATGGGTTTCCTTATGGCTTGCTACCCCATAGGAAATAGAGGCAATTGGAATAATTTCAGTCCCATCAATAAAGAAGTCAATGGCAGTAGTAACCTTAGGTCTTACCACTTGAGCAACATCTTGATCTGGTGGTAAGACTATAATTTTTAGCCCCTTACGCTTTTTAAGCTGTTTAGCTAAATAATGTCGATTTCCAGGTAAGATAATTACTTCTGGCTCTTCTAACTTAATGATATTTAAAATATTTCCTAGTTGAATAGGCTCAATATATTGCTTATCACTAAGTTGTGGACTAAGCGAGACAGCATTAGGGTTATTATTCATAATAATAGTTTTATAACCCGACTTGTGTAATTGAATTAAAGTTTGCGAAGTGTAGTAATCAGCTCCAGCGTTTGGCCCCAGTTGGTTACCACCTCTACCAATTACTAAAGCCACTTTTTTCTCAAATGGTTGACTTTCATTTTCTAATTCGTAACTACTGTAGAAAATATTGGTATTTTCCAGAAATTCCCCTGCACTAGGTTCAATTTCTTTGTAAGTAACGTGATAGTGATTATTTTCGTTAAGTTTCTCAATAGCGGAAATATCGGCTTGCCACAGTTCAGCTAGCATTCCATCACCAAATCCATACTGGTGGCCAGTCAAAACAGCTTCGGCTGTTAATGGATTATCTTGAACAAATTTTTGCGCTTTTAATAGTTGATTTAGTTTATAAAAGTAAAACTGGTCTATCTGGGTAAGCTCTGCTAAGTCGTCAATAGAAAAGCCACGTCGTAAGGCTTCAATCAAAATTAAAATTCGACTGGCTAACGGGTGAATTAGTTGACTAATAATTTCATCATCATCAATGGAGCGCACACTAGGTAAAATATCCCGTGGAGAAAATTGAGAACTATGCATCGACTTAATAATGGCTTCCTCTACGGTTCTTCCAACACCAATAGTAGAACCGACTGATTTCATAATGGTGTTTAAGTGCTGATCCGCATCTGGAACGTCTTCAAACGGCCAAAGTGGAATTTTAACCAAAATATGGTCGAGGGTCGGCTCCATTAAGGGCTTAATTTGACTATACTTGGCAGGCAATTTTACCTCAGCCAGTGTAAACCCAGCTTCTAAAAAGGTTGAAATATATGCTACTGGATAACCACTAGCTTTAGCAGCCAAGCTAGTGTTTCTGGTAAAGAACGGGCTGACTTTAGTAACATAAAATTCTTCATTAGTTCTACTTTGAGCAAATTGAACATGACAACTGCCCGTAATCCCTAACGTATCCATGATTTTAAAGGTAGCAGTTCGTAAACGTTGGTATTCTTCATTAATTAAAGTTTGGGTGGGGGCAAAAATAATAGAGTCACCGGAATGAATTCCTACTGGATCCATATCCTCTAAGCCAGAAACTAGGATCTTATTTCCGTTAGAATCCCTTATCCCCACCATTTCAATTTCTTTATAACCCACAATGCTTTGTTCAATGGAACATTGATTAATGTAAGCTCGATCAAAGCTGTATTCTAAAGCCGCCTCTAAATCATCTGAATTAAAGCAAATAATTCTGCTAGTATCGTGACTACGTGAAATGGGCTTAACAATAACTGGAAAACCAATTTCACGGACAAATTCTATCGCTTCGTCTTCTGATTCTACAGTCTTAGAGGCAATCACCCGCTCATTAATTTGAGTTAATGTTTGTCGCAACATGTCATTATTATTGACCGTTTGTAGGCCCGCCACAGAAATACCTAATAAAGCAACTTGGTGTTCTTCTAAAATACCTGAATCAATTAACTGACTGGCAAGAGCCTGTCCTTTTAGCCCTGCTACGCTAAATAAAATCGCATCTGGTTGCTGACGAATAATTAGATTAACAATGTTTTCCAGATCGATTGGTTGCATAAAAACGTCAGCTGGTTGAATTTCGTCGCTAACTACTGAGAACGGGTTATCATCAAGATACAAGACTTTGGTGCCCATTTTTTTAAAAGCCATTAACTTTTCAAAAGCAGCTGCATCTAATTCATTTTCGTTGCCAATACTGGTTGCACCACTACCGACTAATAAAACTTTATTAATATGTAGCACCATTATCGTTTCGTCTCCTTACCGCCATCATTTCAATGAAATCATCAAATAAATCCACTCGATCTTTGGGACCTGGAGCACCGTCGGGCAAAAATTCAACTGAAAAAGCCGGATAGTCACGATGGCGCAATCCTTGGATACTACCGTTGATAACGTCAATATAGGTGATAAATAATCTAGAGTGATCGACTGAAGTCGTATCCAACTCGTATCCTTGTTCCTGATCGGCATAAAAAGTTTCATTGGTAATAATTTCTTTGATGGGATGATTACTACCGTGATGTTCAACTGGTAATGCTACTACGGTAGCACCATTAGCACGACCAAACAATTGGTGTCCCAAACCAATTGCCATCAACGGTATTGCACTTTGAATTTCTTGAATCATGGTTAACACGGAATCTGGTAAATTGTTAGGAGATCCTGGGCCGGTAGATAAGACGACCCCGTCCGGATCTAAATCTAATATGCGTTCACTGGTGGTGTTCCAAGGAACCACGGTAACATTACAATTACGCTTAGCCAATTCTCTTAATATACCGTGCTTTAATCCAAAGTCTACCACTACTACATTATCGCCTTCTCCGGGATTAGGATAAGGTTTCGGGGTGGCCACTTGTGATACCTGTTGATTAGTCAATACGGTAGCAGTTAATTGGTCAAAAGCATGTTCATCATTAACGTCTACAATGCTGGCAGTTAATGTCCCGGTTTGCTGCAAGTGGTGCCGTAATTGCCGGGTATCGATACCGTAAATTCCAGGAATTCCGTGTTGTTTAAGATAACGATCTAACGAAATCCGTTTAAGATGATCGGTTGCCAGATTTTCGTATTCTCGCACTACAACTCCTTTGGCAGATGGCAGAATAGATTCATAGGCATTTTGATCTAAGCCGGTATTACCAATAGACGGCTGGGTGAAAACAATAATTTGATTATGATGAACTTGGTTGGTAATAATTTCTTGATACCCATTCATTGTTGAATTAGTAATGATTTCACCAGTAGTAGTAGCTAGCGAACCAAACGCTTGGCCGGCATAGCTGGTTCCATCAGAAAGGATTAAATATCGTTTTGTTGGCATAGTTTAACCCACCATTATTTTGTAATTTCTACCGCGTCTTTACCATCAATTTCGGTAACCGAAACTTTAATTTTTTCCTTTTGAGAACTAGGAATATTTTTGCCAACAAAGTCAGCCCGAATTGGCAATTCTCGATGGCCCCGGTCCACTAAAACCGCTAAATTAATTAATTTAGGTCTACCAGAGTCCATAATAGCGCTTAATGCTGCTCTAACGGTTCTGCCAGTATATAAGACGTCATCAACAATCACCACTCGTTTTCCTTCAATAGACACATCAGTATTATTATCAATGGTTAACGTAGCATCAGTAGAATCATGTTCGATGTCATCACGGTAATTGGTAATGTCTAGTTCCCCAACCGGAACTGAGACGTTTTCGAGTTGTTCTAATCGATTAGCGATTCTCTGGGCCAAGTAAACACCTCGAGTTTTAATTCCGATCAAGACGAGGTCTTCTACCCCTTTATTTTTTTCGATAATTTCATATGTGATTCGGGTTAATGCTCGTTGCATTGCCATTTGATCTAAGATGATTTTGCCCATTATGTTCTCCTTTACTTGTAGATATGCTAAAACCGGGAAGCGGTACTTTCCCGGTTAATACAATGTCATTAAATTTAGAATATGGAACTACGAAACGATTGTCAAGTTAGCTTTTATCATTTAAACGAAGTTGTTCTAACGTACGTTCAAAAATAGTAGGTAGTGGTGCTTTAAAAGTTAAGAATTCTCCTGTTACTGGATGGGCAAAGCCTAGTTCACTAGCGTGTAGAAATTGTCCATTGCCCTTTAGGGTTTTCTTAGGACCATAAATTGGATCTCCTGCAATTGGATGGTTAATATATTTTAAATGAACTCGAATTTGATGGGTTCTGCCGGTTTCCAGTTGACATTCAATTAACGTATAGTGTTCAAAACGCTCTAATACTTTAAAATGAGTAACGGCTTCACGACCGTTGGCAACCACTGCCTGTTTTTTTCGATCTTTAGGAGATCGTCCTAGAGGAGCGTTAATAGTACCCTCATCTTCTTCAATGATGCCATGGACTAAAGCAACATACTTTCGTAAATTAGTCTTTGCTTTAAGCTGCGCGGATAGCGATTGGTGGGCATTATCATTTTTAGCTACCATTAGTAAGCCAGAAGTGTCTTTATCAATACGATGAACGATTCCAGGACGGTATGTTCCGTTAATCGTTGAAAGAGGGCTATGAAATAATAACGCATTTACTAAAGTATGACTGGTATGGCCGGGAGCTGGGTGCACCACCATTCCTTGAGGCTTATTTACTACGATTACATCATCATCTTCATAAACAATATCCAGCGGAATATCTTCTGGAATCACCTCAAGGGTTTCTGGCTCTCTAGCCGTAATAGAAACAATATCTCCTGCTTTAACCGTGGTTTTAGCTTTAATAATGGTGTCATTAATTTTGATAAGTCCGGAATCAATCATTTCTTTAGCTGCGGAACGAGATAAGGTTGGATCTAATTCAGAAGCAACCTTATCAATTCGTCCCGATTCGGTTGTGATTTTATACGTCTGCACGTTATTTTTAATCCTCTCTGATAATTAAAATAGCTAACCATGCGATTCCAAAAGTTAAAAACAAATCAGCACAGTTAAAAATAGGAAAATTAATAAAGTCTAGTTGAAACATGTCAACAACAAATCCGTTTATGATACGGTCAATTAAGTTACCAACGGTTCCAGATAATACTAACGTTAACCCTATTAAATAAGATTCTTGGCTCCTAAAATGAATCATTAGTACCGTGATTAAAAGAATAGCCACGGCAGCGATCAAAATAAATAACCATCTTTGACCAGTTAAAATACTCCAAGCAGCCCCATCATTTTGTAAGTAGGTAATAGATAAAATGTTAGGGATAGCTGATTTTTCTTGTCCTAAAGTTAGATTATTAGTGGTCCAATGCTTTACTAGTTGATCCACACCAACTAGTAAAAGTGCTAATATCCAGTATTTTAGGATTGGTTTTAGTTTAGTTGCCATTAAAAGAGTCCCGTAATTGTACCGTCAGCACTAATATCCATGTCTAATGCAGCGGGATGAGATGGCAACCCAGGCATAGTTAAAATGTTACCGGTAATTGCTACAATAAAGCCAGCACCCGCTTTAATTTGTAACTCTCTGACCGTAATTATGAAACCTGATGGCGCCCCTAACAGCTTAGGATCGTCACTAAATGAATATTGGGTTTTTGCCATGCAAACTGGTAAGTGAGCATAACCTAGCTTTTCAATCTGCTTTAATTGCTTTTTAGCAGCAGCGGTTAATTCCACGTTTTTGCCACCGTAAACTTTTTGAGTCACTTTGGTTAATTTTTCTACTAACGAATCATCAGCATCATAAATGTTTTGTGAGACAAAAGCAGTTTCACTATTTTCGATAACTAGATTAGCTAAATCAACTGCCCCTTTACCACCCTCGCTAAAGCAATCAACTTCAGCAATTGCTACGTGGAGTTCGTCGGCTACATATTGATGTAAGAAGTTCACTTCTGCGTCGCTATCGGTAGCAAATTTGTTGATGCCTACCACGACCGGTTGACCAAATTGTTGCATGTTTTGGACATGACGTTTTAAATTAACCACTCCGGCCTTGAGAGCTTCTAAGTCTTCATGTTTTAATTCTTTAGCGTCTTGGCCACCATTAAGCTTAAGAGCGCGAATAGTAGCTACCACGACCACTACATCTGGTCGTTTACCAATTGCTGGGGATGCGATGTCCATGAATTTTTCACCACCTAGATCCGAACCAAATCCGGCTTCAGTGACGGTGTAATCAGCAGTTGTTAAACCAGCTTGAGTAGCTAAGATACTGTTACAACCATGGGCAATATTAGCAAAGGGACCACCATGAATAAAGGCTGGCGTGTGCTCTAATGTTTGAACTAAGTTGGGCTTGATTGCGTCTTTTAAGAGTAAGGTTAAAGCCCCCTGTACCTTTAAATCAGCAACGGTTACTACTTCACCATCGTATGTGTAACCAATAATGATTTTACTGATCCGACGTTTTAAATCTTCTAAGTCGCTAGCTAAACATAAAATAGCCATGATTTCAGAAGCAACCGTAATATCAAAACCATCCTGACGCGGAACACCAGAAGTTTTACCACCTAATCCAATAACAGTTTGGCGCAGTTCACGATCATTAACGTCTAATACTCGTTTCCAAACGATTTGCCGCGGATCGATGTTTAATTGATTACCATGTTGGATATGGTTGTCTACTAGTGCGGCTAAAGTATCGTGAGCTTCAGTGATAGCATGAAAATCACCCGTAAAGTGTAAATTAATATCTTCCATTGGCACAACTTGGGAGTAGCCGCCACCTGTGGCTCCACCCTTTAGTCCCATTACCGGTCCTAAAGATGGTTCCCGTAATGCCAATGCAATTCGTTGACCTAGAAGGGACAATGCGTCACCTAAACCAACACTAACCGTAGTTTTACCTTCTCCGGCACTAGTAGGATTAATGGAAGTTACTAATACCAATTTACTTTTAACGTTTTGCGGATCCAAAGGAACGCTAACTTTAGCTTTATAATTACCATACTGTTCTAAAGAATCAGCATTAATATCTAATTTTTGGGCTACTTCAAAGATGGGATCCATTTTAGTGGTTTGAGAAATTTCAATATCGCTTTTCATTGTTAAAAACCTCCGAGTTAAAAAAGTTATTTGTTAGTAATTAACTCATTAAGTTCGATTACCGAATTAGCAGGCATAATCAAATGATAAATTTTACCCTGAGCGATAAAACCAATTTGATGCTTAGACATACTTACCCGCTTCACTTCGGAAACGTTGACCACCAAGGACTTGGGATTAATTAAACGGCTGATAGACATTACTCCTTGGTCAATTGAAACGGTTCTAAACCGAATCTCTGCCCAACTAACTAAGCAAAAAAATGCTAGGAAGAATAATGTTATCCATTGAAAATGTGTAATCTCAAGCCATATAATAATGCCAACAAAGAAAATAATGAGAGTCCAGCTCCAGCAAATTACGCTGGATAATGGAGCTGGTTGATACAAAAATTTACGTTTTTGAGTCGACATTGTCCTCCTCCAATCTGGTAAATACAACGAGGTAAAAATGATTAAATTATATACTGATGGAGCTTATGATCCCCATAGTGGCTTAGCTGCTGCAGGAACTTTAATAGTTGTAGATGGTAACCAACTACAGTTTAAAGAGAAAGTTAACGCAACGAATAACCACCAAGCAGAATTTTTGGCTGCTAATTTTGGGTTTAACGCCTTACAAGAATTAACTTTACCTGACCAACCAATCTTATTTTATAGTGATAGCCGGATAGTGATTGATAGCTTAAATAAAGAGTATTCCAAACACTATGTTGAAGAGCTAAATCAGTTACTTCATTTAGAAGATCAATACGCAGTGGTTGTCAACCAATGGATTGCTGATCGACAAAATGAAGGAGCTCATCGGCTAGCATTGCAGGCATTACGGGAATCATAACACTAATATTTTAGCATATTTTGGAAGCGATCACGCATTTGTTTGCTGTGGTCGAATTTTTTTACCCCAGTACTGATAATAATCAACACGTAAGGCACCATTATACAGTTTTCGCTTTTTAGTAGCTTTTTGCCCGTAGGCAGCTTCGAAGTCTAAATCGCTAGTTAAGAAATACTTAGACCAACTAGTCATTGGTTTGAAGACTTCACCAATTTGTCGGTATAACTGAGTAACTTTATCCTTATCAGCCATTCGTTCACCATAAGGAGGATTTCCCACTACTACCCCGTTAATAAGGTCGGTTTTAAAGTCAGCAACTGCCACTTGTTTAAAGTTAATATCAGCAAATACTCCAGCTTCTAAGGCGTTCTTTTTGGCAATTTCAATCATAGAACCATCAATATCACTAGCCATAATGGTTAATTCACTGTCGTAGTCTGCCTTAGAATCGGCTTCGTCTCGCAATTGTTGGGTTAATTGATCATCAATTAAATCCCAAGCTTCAAATGCAAAATCCCGGTTAAATCCAGGAGCGATATTTCTAGCGATTAAAGCTGCTTCAATTGCAATGGTTCCTGAACCACAAAATGGATCTAAGAATGGCATATCAGGATACCAGTTGGTCAGCATTACCAAAGCGGCAGCCATATTTTCTTTTAAAGGCGCAGGACCCTTTTCTACTCTGTATCCTCGTTTAAATAAACTAGGACCAGTAGTGTCTAATGTAATCATGGCTTGGTCTTTATTCATGACGATTTCTAATGGATAAGTAGCACCGGTTTCGGCTAAACGGCCGCGGCGATGATAAGCTTCGCTTAATTCATCAACAATTGCTTTTTTTACAATTCGTTGAACATCTGGGACGCTGTGTAATTTTGAATTGTGAGAACGCCCCTCTACTGGAAAGGCAGCGTCCATTGGTAACATTGTTTCCCATTTAATGGCTTTAGTATTTTCAAATAGCTCTTCAAAGGTAGTAGCCGGAAATTCAGTTACCACAATCTTAATCCGGTCAGCTGTACGTAACCACAAATTAGTTTGAATAATGTCTTTTTCAGTTCCTGTAAACCGAACTCGGCCATTTTCCACTTGGGTTTCGTAGCCTAAGTCACGCAATTCTTTGCCTACTAGTGCCTCGATGCCGGCCGCACATGTAGCGATTAAATTAAATTCCATTATTAAGTCCCCCTTGGGGTGTAAAATTTATTTGATGGTAATAAAAAAGTGGGAGCAAGCTCCCACCATCCTGTTAAGTGTAAATTCCTGTAAGCCATGTTTTGTGCTTAAACAATTCCAGGGCAATTGCTTAAGTAGTAATCATCTATCTCGAAGGCTTGCACCTTCCCCCCACACTTGGTTCAATTTCCGTGTGTGAAGCTCCCCTACCATAAGTTTGGGTTTCCCGCTCGAGGGGTTTACCGCGTTCCACCAGAAAAGTTTCCTAATCTGTATCGTCACTGTGGCACCTTAAGGACTTGTTAGCATAGCCAAAGGCCTTAGCGTGAAGTCCGCCGTAACTCAAAATGAGTTCCCCGGCTTATTTTTTCACCGAGCACGAACACTACAGGCATCTCAGCCTGTGCGAGCATGGACTTTCCTCAGCCGACTGTTGCCGACCGCGATTACTCACAATTTACACCATATTTTATTATAGACGATGAGAATCGTTATTTCCACCATCAAGTTGTGAACCAAAGACTCTTCGTTCCAAATTAGACAACCGTTTAAGGATATCCATGTTAGTTGCACTGGACATAGGTTGAGATGAATTACTACGAGTCATAGTTGATTGACCACCAACTGCAACTTGCTTATTTAATTCATCAACACGAATTCGAAGGCGCTCATTCTCGTCTTCAAGACTTTGAACTTGCTTACTGAAACTCTCATAGTCCTTAATAATATCATCCAAGAAGCTGTCAACATCATTAGGATCATATCCCCGCATTTTCTGGCGGAATTCTTTTTGAAGGATATCATTGGGAGTATAGTTAATATTTTCCATCTATCCATTACACCTCGTCGTTAATTTGCAACATATCGTATAAATCATATCATAATTTAACTATCTTGCAAACTATTATTTAGATTCTCTTGATATTCTTCGGCAGTTTCTTGAAGATCATCAAATGTGATTAACCGGAAAGGATATTCGTGGCTATCAGCAAATTTAACAATTCGCTCATAATCGTATTTAGGCTTACCGGGACTTTCTAAATCATATAGCAAGATTGCCTGGTCAGTATGGGTTAACATGAATTCTTGGTAATTTCTTAATTGTTCTGGCGAACGATACGGTTTATCGCTAACATTGGCCGCAAAATCAACGGTGGTTTTGGCCTGATTAAAAGCTAATTGATTAGTTTCACTCCATTGATTCCCAAATTCGGCAAATGGTAACATCATAGCAGTCTGAAATTCATCAGGATATTGTTCCTTTAGCTTGGAAGCAGCTTTTAAAGCCCACTGTTCCGTTCCTAATTGTCCACCAGATATGATCCAATCGACACCGTCTAAGATTGATTGTTCGATTGCATTTTTGAGTGCTAACATTATAATGGTTACTTTAGGATCTGAATCATTAAATACACCTAGCTCGTAATTACGGTATCCCGTTATCCATAATCGGCTCAAAAAATCACCTACTTAATTTTGTTAAATTTCATTTGATTGCTATAATAACATTGTTCCTGATTTTTTAGTGCGAACCCCACAAATAAAAAAGGATGGTATTTAAATGACTATTAACTACCCCAACGGTCAAGCTTTTGCTTTGAATCGCTGGGAAAATTCCCACTCATCTACTAAATCAGTCTCCTTTTCTAATCGTGGGATGACACTAGAAGATGAAATTAACAAGAGTAATCAGTATTACTTAGCTAACGGAATTGCAGTTATTCACAAAAAACCGACTCCCATTCAAATTGTTTCAGTGGATTACCCTAGAAGAAGTGCTGCTAAGATTAAGGAAGCTTATTTTCAAAGAGCCTCTACTACTGATTACAATGGTGTTTATCAAGGACACTATATTGACTTTGACGCCAAAGAGACTCAAAATAAAACTTCGTTTCCGCTTCAAAATTTTCACGAACATCAAATTGAGCATATGCGTCAGTGCCTAAAACAGCAAGGAATTTGTTTTGCAATCATCAAATTCGTAAGTGACCAAGCTATTTTTGTATTAAAGGCTTCAGATCTAATTTCTGCTTGGGATGCCCAGTTCGATGGCGGACGAAAGTCTATACCTCGTAAAGAAATTGAAGCTAAAGCGTATCAGATTGATTATCGTATTAATCCCCTCGTTCCGTATTTGGACGCGGTGGATCAAATAATTCATTAAGTGTTTTAAAGGAGAAAAAATGCCACGAAAGACAAATCCGGGGAAAAAACCTCGTCATTCTCAGATAAAGAAACGTAGCAAGCTCAAAACAGCTTTATTAATTATATTAGGATTGATTGTTTTGGCTGGTGCTTCTGGATTGGGATTGTTCATTTATTACGCACAAAGTGCCCCGAAACTAACATATAATTCATTATCTAGTGATAATTCTACTAAATTTTACGATTCCAAGGGTAAGCTGATTTCTAGAATGGGAGCTCAAAATAGAGATTATGTCAAATCAGCAGATATTCCTACGAATTTAAAGAACGCAGTAGTTTCTATTGAAGATAGACGCTTTTACAAGCACCATGGGGTTGATCCTATTAGAATCATGGGAGCTGCTACTGCTAACGTTACTGGTTCTTCGCTTGGACTTCAAGGTGGGAGTACTTTAACTCAACAATTAGTGAAGTTATCAGTGTTCTCCACAGCAGCTAGTGATCAAACCTTTAAACGGAAAGCTCAAGAAGCCTGGCTTGCTATTCAAGTAGAAAATAAGTATTCCAAGAGCCAAATTTTGGAATTTTACATTAATAAAGTCTATATGGGCAATGGCGTTTACGGGATGCAAACGGCAGCAGAATATTACTATAACAAACCATTATCAAAATTGAGTTTAGCTCAATTGGCTATGCTTGCCGGAATGCCACAATCACCAACCAACTATAATCCTTATAAGTATCCTAGCTATGCTACCAAACGGCGAAATGACGTTTTACAAGCGATGGTCAAGAACAAGGTTATTACCTCTGATCAGGCAACACAGGCAGAAGCTCAAAACGTTCAATCCGGTTTGGCTAAAACCCACACTAAAACTAATACTAGTTTGAAGACTGCTAAATATATCGATGCTTACCTGCAAGATGCTATTTCTGAATTAGAAAAAAAGGGATATAAAGTTAATAGCGGGTTAAAGGTTTATACTAATTTAAATATGAAAGCTCAAAAGAGCATGTATAAAACCGCTAATAGCAGCACTACCATTGCCTATCCAAGTAAAAATTTCCAATTGGGTGCCACAATGGTGAACGTTAATAATGGTAAAGTAGTAGCTATGCAAGGAAACCGAAAAACCAAGGTTTCATTTGGATTGAACCGAGCAGTTCAAACTGACCGTTCTAGTGGTTCCACTGCTAAACCATTAATGGACTTTGGTCCAGCAATTGAGTACCTTAAGTACCCTACTTACCAACCGGTTAAGGATACTCCATATACGTATCCCGGTACTGATAAATCTTTAATGGATTTTGATAATAAATATCAAGGTACCATTACCATGCGCAAGGCATTGGTTGAATCTAGAAATATTCCTGCCATTAGGACGTTGGAAAATGTAGGTGTCGATCGAGCCCAGGGCTTCCTTGCTAATTTAGGCATGAAGTTCGATAAGCCTCTAGAATTACAAAACGGGATTGGTCTTTATGTCTCTTCAAAGCAAGAAGCAGCTGCTTACGCGGCATTTGCTAATGGTGGGACATATTATGAACCATACCTAATCAAAAAAGTTGTTCAGTCAAATGGTAAAACAACTAATTATAAGAGCAAAGGTAAACGAGCAATGTCTGAATCCACTGCCTTTATGATTACTAACATGTTAAAGGGAGTTATGGACTCTAGCGATGGTTCTGGAACTGCTGCTAAGATTAGTGGGCTTTATGAAGCTGGTAAAACCGGGACTACCCAATATCCTTCTGATTACCTTAACAAAGTTCCAGAAGGCTCCTCTATGGATGCTTGGTTCACTGGATATACTCGTCACTACGCCCTTTCAATTTGGACTGGATATGATCGTCAATTTAAGACTGGTCACTATATCACTCAAGAACAAAGCAAACTTTCTCAAGAGTACTATAGAGAAGTCATGGCAGCTGCCTCCGCTAATAAATCAAATATCGATTGGCAACAACCTAGCGATGTAGTTCAGACCGAAAAGAACGGTAAAACTGAGTACTATGTTGCTGGTTACCCAGGAACTAGTACGGATGACAGTTCTAGTCAAACAGGTGTAACAGCTGATTCTAGTGTTACTACAGCTGCCACTACTAGTAGTAGTGCTAATTCTCAAGTGACAGAGCCTACTACTAGTGGAACCACAAGTAATAGCTCAAATAATAATTATGGCGGTTCCACTTCATCTTCAAATCAAACTCAAGTCCCTTCTGGGTCGGGAAGTAACGGTGGTGACGATGATACTGATGACAACGCTACTACAGACTCCAGTACTGATACTACATCAAGTTCTGATTCTGCTACTAGTGACAGTTCTACTAGTGATGATGATAATCAAACAGATTCAAACACCACTACAACCACTACTACTGATACCGATAATACAGATAACAATGATTAAATAAAAAATACACCCTCGAAAGTTATTATTCTTTCGAGGGTGTATTTTTTATTGATCTGTTAGATTAATTAACGGAATATCCGGGCCATTATAGTTGTTTAACCCGTTTTCTTTACTAGAACGGGTACTATTTTTTTTAGCATTTTCTACCTGAGCTGCAGTTTTAAGATTCTTTTTTTCCCAGTTCATTAAGATACGATCCATATACTTAAGGTTATAAACTTGGTTTAACACCGCTTCTTTCAACGCTAAATTAATTAGTTCAGGCGAATAATGATCTAGGTCTAGCCATTGACTAACCGTCTCCATTTCGATTGGAGAAAGAGTCCGCCCGAATTCCTTTTCTAGACTACTAAATAATGATTGCCGGGTTAATCTAGCTACTGAAACATTCTTATTCTTTACTGGTTGAGGTGGGTTAGATTGAGTTTCTTGGTTACCAATTAGCATGTCTAATTTAGTATACAGGGGCGTAAAATCATATCCGTCAACTTGCTTACCGTTAATGGCTTGAGAAGTAATCGCCATTAATTTTTTAGCAATTAGTTGATGAAACAATCCAAATATTTGTTTCTCAGATAACCCCATTTGCTCAGCTAATTTTTTAGTATCAGGCATTAATACTTTAGTTGAATTGTTTTGTTTGACTAGTAAGTATAATACTAGCTCATCAGTTGTCATCCCTAGTTGTCTAAAATTTTGTAATACTACGTTAGAAATACTAGTACTGCCAGCACTAACTAGTTGTTGAGCTAATGCATCCATCTAATCATCCCTTCTAAAATCAAAACGGAGCTAAATCTAATTATCTAGCCCCGTTTTAACTATACGTTGGTTATTAATTTATATAATTTGCCATTATCGAATCGATAAATAGCATAGCACATGTTGCCTTTTTGATTTAAATAACTAACTGACCAATATGGTTTGGCTTTAGTTAAAGTTAAACTTACGTTTAAAATCCGTTTGGGTTTTCTAGTTTGATTTACTTTTTGAATAACTTGAGATTCAGAAACCCCATCTGATTGATTTATAACGGTTACGTGGCCACCTTTTTTAGCTACTATAACGTAAACTTTTTTCCCTTTACCAGTAGTTCCAGCCACACTATAATAAGTTTTTCCAAGATTGGAAGAGTAAAAGCTAGTAGTTTTAGTTACCTTACCATATTTTTTGGCAATAGCAACCGTTTGAGCCTTGGCCGTTCTCATTGGCTTAGTAGCGGTTGTTAGAACTACTACAGATGCAAAAACAATAATTAAGATGATGACGGTAATTATTAATGGCACTCTACTGCCCCGTTTAATTCTGGTTTGTCGTTGACGTTGCATAGTTAGTCCTTTCGATTAATAGGTTGTTTAGCAAAAAATTGTTCCATTTGATTTACCGCTTGAGCTAGATTTATTCGTTGAATTGGAATGTCGGTTCTTAAGTTAGCAATAATAGTTTCCCCATAATGCCTAGTTAATAATCTGGGATCTAATACGTAGATTGTTCCAAAATCGTTAGGAGTCCGTAACAGTCGACCAATTCCCTGTCGTAATTTCAAAGTTGTACGAGGAATAGTAATACTATAAAACGGATTATGTCCCTGTCGTTTGGCAATACTGTAACGGGCATGGTTATATGGATCTTCTGGAGAATCAAATGGTAGTTGAGCAATCACTAAATTTTCTAACAAATGTCCCGGGAAATCAACCCCTTGCCAAAATGTATTAGCTCCTAGTAACAGAGCTGGTTCATTATGAATGAATCGACGGCTAACCCTAGTAGCAGTTCCGTGAACTCCTTGAGCTAATACTAAATTATTAGCGGTAAATCCCTCTTGGTGCATAATTTGATAAACACTTCTTATCATAGCAAGCGAGTTAAATAAAACTAAGGTCTGTCGTTGTGATTTCTGGAAAATTTCCATAATGCTATGGGCTAAAAACTCACTAAACTCTGGACTATCTACCTTACCAGTAGCAAAATCATCAACTAAAAAGATTTTGGCTTTGCTAGCTGCGGAGTATTCACTCTTCATTCGTCTTACTTTAGTTTCTTCTGGCTTAATTTGTAATGAGTTAAAAGTATACTGGGATTTCTTAGAAGGCAATAACGTTGCTCCAGTGAAAGTCACCGGTTCAAAAAATGGATAAACATTATTAGCCAAAAATTGGACGTCTGGAGAGATTCCAAAACTTAACCGAATAGTTAACGGGTCTTTGGCTGAATTAACAGAAATCCAGTATACCCGTTCGTTTAAGGTAGTCGCATTAATGTTTAAGGCATCCATTAAGTCAGTTAAGTAAGTTACTAGTTGTTGGATTAGATCTACGAACTTGGTTAACTTAACTGCATCTGTCGGATTAGCAGTATTTAATACTTGGTTTAGCCGTTTTTTAAGGCGTTCCAACATTTTAGGTAATTTATTAGTTGCTTCTGCTAATTGACTTATTAAGACTAGCTGCTCCCCTAAGAAATTTTGTAATAGGTTATTAGGGATCAGCCACTCAAAGTTCTCTTCTCTACTATGGAGCCTGCGATGCGCAACAAACCTGTTAAAGGTTTGGTCAATAAGTTGATTAAGGGACAGCTTAACGCCATCTAGTCGGTTTAAAATATCAACCACCACTGATTGAACAGACAGATCTGAACCAACTAATTCTTTAATTTGACTATCGTGATTATTTTGCCACATAGCGATAATTTTATTATAAGTGGCAATGCCATCAAATAAACGAATATGCTTTTGGCTAATTCTAGCTGCCCGATCAGCAAAATCTTGAGCCTCATCTATAACTAAGTATGGCTTTTCTGGTAATTCAGCGAATTTAGCCGTGTTATTTAGTAGATAGTCGTGATTAATAATTACAAAATCTGCTCGTTTGGCCTGAGCTAATGCGTAGCGTAGAAAATCGTCGCTGTAAAAAGCACTTTGTTTGTCCAACCATTTAACGCCGTCGTGTTTAATGCTATTCAAAAATGGAACTTGCTCTGCATTGAGGTGTAATTCATCTAAATCTCCAGTTTGGGTTTCGGTCAACCAAACTAGAATTTGACTTTTAACAAATTTAGTTTGAGCAGAATTATCATATATCGCTAGTTGTTCCATAAACTTAGTTAAGTCAATATAGTGCTTATTTCCCTTTAAAACAGCAGCGATGACTGGGAATGGCAAAATATCGTTTAATAGCGGTAAAGCTTGTTCTTTTAATTGCTCTTGTAAATAAGTAGTGGAAGTACTAATAATAACCTGTTTATGAGGACGTGATAGGTAGCTAAGCGGCAACGTATAGCCGAGACTTTTTCCAATTCCGGTAGGAGCCTCAATAACCAAATTTTGGGCTGGATGAACCTTTGTTGCAGCGTAGTTATTATAAATTAAGTTCATCATCTTATTTTGCTCAGGGCGAACATCTAAATTGACTAATAATTTAGTTTTAGCGGCCGTGGTTTTGGGGTACTTTGCATCTTCAGGAATTTGACTTTTTAAAACTTTTTCTCGTTTTCTAAGCACAATTCCATGATGTAAAATAAGATGGTCTGCCAGTCGGGAATCATCTTCAGTTCGGTTATCTAGTTCATCCTTAAAGACAGTCATTGTTTCCCAGGGCAAATCTGGATTTAAATTCACTATTTGACTAAGAGTTACGGTTGGCAATTGATGTAATTGATTAATTAACACTGTTAATAATCTAGCGGTTGCCGTTGCATCACTATCAGCTGAGTGAGGCTGCAAGTGATGAATGTTAAAGTAAGCACTTAAGTCCTGGAGACGATAACTGGTTAACGTAGGCAATAAGATTTGACTCATTGTTACGGTATCCACTGCTAAATTATCTAATTCCGGATACCCCGCTCTTTGAAGTTCCATATTCAAAAACGGAAAGTCAAAGTTTACATTATGAGCCACAAAGACCGTATCGTTTAATAATTGAAAAATCTGAGCAGCAACTTGATCAAATGTAGGCGCCGATGCCACCCTCTCAGCACTGATACCAGTCAACTGAGTGATTCGATAGCCAATGGACCTTTCAGGATTAATATCCGTAGAAAAAGTTTTGATGATTTGTTGATTTTGCACCAAACTACAGCTGAATTGAATGATTCGATTTTCTGCATGTAAATCAGTTCCAGTTGTTTCTAGGTCTACAACTGCAAAGACGGTTTGAGAATTCATTTTTTCACCACGCTATCTGCAAACTATTACTATCCATTTTACAAGAAATTCAATAGTTTTGTTGTGGATATTGTTAAAAGCGCATTATTTTATAAATCTTTAAAGTTACTTACCCATTGTAGGTCTTTATTAAACGGTATGTTAAAATTGGAATGTTTGAAAGTGAGCGATTATTGTGAAAAAAATTGGATTCGGAGCAAGCTCCGCAAAAATTATTTGGTTTGGTGAACATAGTGTAGTTTACGGACAACCAGCTATTGCACTACCATTACCTGCTGTCGAAGTAACTGCCCAAATCGAAACTAGTTCTGAAAGTAGCAGTCAAATCTTTAGTCGTTACTATGATGGAGATTGGCAACAAATTCCTGCTGAAATGAATGGCATTAAACGGCTATCAGAATACGTAGCAAATAATCTCCAGCTACCCTCAACTACATTTCGGTTGTCTATTGATAGTGCTATCCCAGCTGAACGAGGCATGGGCTCATCAGCGGCCACTGCTGTTGCGATCACTAGGGCTTTTTTTGACTTAGCTGAAAGACATCTTACCAGATCAGACCTACTAAAGATTGCTGACGTTTCTGAACAAGTTACTCACGGTAATCCCAGTGGACTAGATGCGGCTACTGCTAGTGCCCAATGGCCAATCTGGTACGTCAAAAATCAAGAAAACACCCAATTGCCGATTAACCTTCCTAAAGCCACAATGGTAATAGCCGATAGTGGTGTTAAGGGAAAAACGAGTGTCGCTGTTAATCAGGTAAAAGAGCAACTAATAATGAATCCTGAAACCAAGGATATTATTGCTGAAATGGGAAGTGTCGCTCAACAGGTTCCGGCTGCCTTAAAAGCAAATGATGTGGTATCACTTGGTTCATTAATGAATCAAAATCATGAGTTGTTGCGTCAGCTACATGTTAGTACCGCTCAGCTAGACTTAATGCAGGCACAGGCTCTCAAATCAGGAGCCTTAGGAGCTAAGTTAACTGGTAGCGGATTAGGCGGTTGCCTAATAGCCATCGCTCCTAATTCTAGAATAGCTCAAAAAGTAGCTGATGACCTACTTCTAGTGGGAGCATCTGCTACTTGGATACAACCTTTAAATCAATTTGAAAAGCAGGATTAATAGATGATGAATAAAAATCGCCCCGTTATTGCCAGAGCTCATACTAACATCGCACTGGTTAAATACTGGGGTAAACAAAACGAAAACTTGATTATTCCTCAAAATGATAGCCTATCACTAACTTTGGATCAATTTTATACGGATACCACCGTTACTTTTGATCCTACGCTAACTGCCGATGCTGTCCTAATAGATAATGAAGTGGCTCAAGGATCTGATTACCAACGGGTAGTTGATTTCTTAGATATTGTGCGCCAAAAAGCACAGACTCCGGATCGTTTTTTTAATGTCAATTCGGTTAATCACGTCCCCACTGCTGCTGGATTTGCTTCGTCAGCTTCAGCGTTTGCTGCTTTAGCTGCAGCCGCTAGTAGAGCGGCAGACTTAAAACTAGATCTTACTGAATTATCTCGATTAGCTCGGCGAGGATCCGGATCTGCTAGTCGTTCAATCTTTGCTGGGTTTGTCCAATGGCATACTGGTAATGACGATGAAACTTCCTACGCTGAACAGTATGCTTCTGCTGCTGACTGGGATATCGGAGTAATAGCATTAACCTTACAAAAATCACGCAAAAAAGTCTCTAGTCGCCAAGGTATGCAATTATCTGTTACTACCTCTCCTTTTTACTCTGAGTGGATTAAATTAGCTAATAGTGATATTGAGCAAATTAAGCAGGCAATTGACCAACATGATTTCACTACTGTAGGACACATTAGTGAAACTAATGCCTTAAGAATGCATGCGTTAACTCTCAGTGCTGATCCTGGATTTATTTATTTTACGGGTCAAACAATTGAAATGATAAACGAAATTCGGCAACTAAGAAAAATGGGAATTGAATGCTATGCCACAATTGATGCAGGACCCAATGTAAAGGTCCTTTGTCAAAAGGAAAATGCTAGCAAAATTATGACCCACTTTAATCAGCTTTTAGGATCGGAAAACGTTATTTATACAACTCCTGGTTCTGGCATTGAATATCTTGAAAAGTGAAAGGAAATGATTGTTTGATTTCAGCTAAAGCACCAGGAAAATTATATATTGCTGGAGAATATGCGGTTGTTGAAACTGGTAATCCTGCAATAATCGTTGCGCTTGATCAATTTGTAAATGTAACCATTGAAAAAAGTGAGAAATACGGAAGTATTGTTTCTAAACAATACCAAGACAGTTCGATTCAATGGCAGCGCCGTGGCGGTGAAATCGTTTTGGATAACCGTGACAATACTTTTAACTATATCCTATCAGCAATTCGGTTAACGGAAGAGTATGCCCAATCATTGGGGTGTAATATGGAAACATATCACCTCAAAGTCAACAGTGAATTAGACAGTCCAGATGGTAAAAAATACGGACTGGGGTCTTCAGCTGCTGTCACTGTCGCTACTATTAATGCTCTATGTCAGTTTTATGAATTACCTTTAACTAAAGACCGCCTCTTCAAGTTAGCTGCAATCGCTCATTTAGACGTTCAGGGAAATGGCTCTCTAGGAGACATTGCTGCTAGTGTCTACGGTGGTTGGATTGCTTATCGGTCATTTGATCGAGAGTGGCTTAAAAGTGCTCGTTACGAAGAAGATTTGACCAACTTGATTGATATTCCTTGGCCAGAGTTAGATATTCGGCCGCTAACCCCGCCAACCGACTTAAAACTGCTTATTGGCTGGACGGGATCACCTGCTTCTACGTCTAGACTAGTGGATAAAGTCGCCTTTAAAAAAGGCCAACAGTTAACTGGTTATCATAAGTTTTTACAAGCTAGTTCTAAGTGCTTAAATGATATTATTAGTGGATTTGAATTAAATAATCTTGAAAAGATTAAGTTAGGGATTACCCATAATCGGCAATTATTACAAAAATTATCCCGTTTAACTCAAGTGGACATTGAAACTCCACTATTAACTAAAATGTGTGAGATTGCTGAACGGCATCAGGCAGCAGCCAAAACTTCTGGGGCTGGCGGTGGTGATTGTGGCATCATGATTACCGATAAAACGGTATCTGACACTCAGTTAATTGCCGAATTACAAGCTAACGGTGTTCAAATCCTCCCCCTCGCGGTTCATATGGTAACTGATTTAGATTAGGAGAATGACAATGACTTCACAACACGAACACCGAAAAGATGAACACGTCTCTATTGCCCAGCATTTTTTTAATTCTTCCAAACCTACTTCCGATTTTGATGGCGTTCGATTTGTACCTCAACAACTAGCACGAACAGCGATTAACGATGTAGACTATCGTACTCAAATTGCGGGCGTTACTTTAAACCACCCTTTCTATATCGAAGCAATGACGGGCGGAAGTGAACAAACCGGCCGTTTAAATAAACGATTAGCTATTATCGCCAGAGAGACTGGACTGGCAATGGCGGTGGGATCTCAAAGTGTAGCGTTAAAACAACCTGAGTTAGCTGCTAGTTTTCAAGTAGTGCGGCAACAAAATCCTACCGGTGTAATAATTGCTAATATCGGAGCAGATCATTCGGGTGAAGAGGCTCAACGAGTTATAGAAATGATTAATGCTGATTTACTAGAAGTGCATGTTAATGTAGCACAGGAGTTAATCATGCCCGAAGGAAACCGGCAATTTAATTTTCGGGACAACATTCAAGACATTTTAGCCACCGTTACAGTTCCTGTAATCGTTAAAGCTGTTGGATTTGGGATGAGCCTAGAAACTCTCAATGAATTAAAGGAATTAGGCGTTCAAAATGTCAATATCAGTGGACACGGTGGCACCAATTTTGCTCAAATCGAAAACTTTAGACGCCCTAATAAGGATATGGTATACCTTACTGATTGGGGCTTATCTACTGTAGAATCTTTATTAGAAAGTCAACCAGTCCAACAGCAATTATCCATTATTGCTTCAGGTGGGGTTCAAGATCCTAGTCAAGTTGCTAAGGCGCTAGCGCTTGGAAGTTCAGCCGTGGGAGTGGCTGGTTACTTTTTGAATCAATTATTTCACTTTTCCGATGAGGAAATTATCACTAATATTAAAGAATGGCAGTACGGAGTTAAAAGTATTATGGCCATGTTAAATACGCCTACTCTAGCTGATTTGCGAAAGACTCCTCTTATCTTTAATGAAAAAATTCAAAACTATCGCCAACAGCGCAACCTAAAATAAAAAGACCTAATTAATTCCAGTCAGAATTAATTAGGTCTTTTTATTTTAATATTAAAGATTAAATCTAAATCGCTTAGGAAAGAAATTTTTCACCGTGCCGTTGACCACTTTTCCAAAACCAATTGGTTGTTGGTCATGGACTAACAGATACCAGTCTTTTGCTAAACTAGCATCACACATAAACGTTTCTCCAGCCACATATTTTTGCCATTCATCGGCAGTGATAGTTAGAACTTTTTGCCAATCAGTTGGGTGTAAAGCAAGTGCCCACGTATAACTAGGTTCAAATCTATTTTTCTTAAAAGTTCCTAGCCAAAGACCTAACCGACTGATTTTAATTCCGGTTAAGTTTGGTGTTTGTTCAGGAATACTATACAGTTGATCTTTAAAAACCACTAATTTTCCAGTCACTGGGGTGTTTAAATGAGTTTTAGCAAATTGTTGCCAAAGTTGAGCTTGCTCTTTATTTAATTCCTTCACGGCAGGATTAATATTTTTAGCGGGTTTTTGATTAACTTGAGAATCACTACCTGGTTTTCTTAACTTAGCGATGAAATGGCCTTCCCCTGGAAAAAGATGAGGAAATAGGCGAACGCAATTAGTTAAATCAGGGTTTCCATCTGCCCATTCGGGTTTCCCAGAACTCATTTGGGGGTATTTTTTCACTGGTAGAATTTCAAAACCATACTCTTTAACTAGCCAGGCAACAATTTGTTCATCTTCTTCTGGAGCAAACGTACAAGTAGAATAAATTAACTCTCCACCGGGACGTAATACTTTGACAGCATCCGTTAGAATTTCTTTTTGTCGCATAGCGCATTCTTTAGGATAATCTAATGACCAGTAGGTAGTAGCGTTCGGATCTTTTCGAAACATACCTTCTCCCGAACAAGGAGCATCTACTAATAATCTGTCAAAAAATTCCGGTAAATGTTTGGCAAGTGTTGGCGTGTCAGTATTAGTAACGATCGTATTAGTCATACCGAACCTTTCTACATTTTCAGTTAAAACCTGAGAACGAGAAGCGTCGATTTCGTTAGCTAACAAAAAACCGGTGTTATTTAAGAAGCTGCCTAAGTGGGTAGTTTTACCACCAGGCGCAGCACATAAATCTAAAACTTTTTCTCCGGGTTGAGGACTTGCTACTTCCCCTACATACATTGCGCTAGGTTCTTGGCTATATACCGCCCCACTTTGATGATCGCTAGTCTTGCCGCTAACCCGGCCGTAATAACCCCAATCACTATAAGCAATGGGATTACTCAAATCTTCTTGAACTGGGGTAGCTTGTTTTAAAGGATTGATTCGAAATCCGTGGAGGGGTTCCGTTTCAAAACTAGCTAAAAACTGGCTAGCTTCCGGTTCCTTAAATAATTGTTGGTATTTTAAAATAAAGTCCGCTGGTAACTGCATAAAGGACCTCCTGCAAGTTTTTCAATTGACTATCGACACACATTTAGATATTATAACATGATATGGGACAATATTGAGGTGATTATCATTAATAAGAAATTAATTGCGCTGGATTTAGACGGTACAACGTTAAATAACAACTCCCAATTAAGTGAACTAACAATTAAAACTCTAAAAACGGCTGTTGCTGCCGGACACGTAGTTAGTATTGTGACTGGTAGACCAAACCGAATTTCTGAACAATTTTACGACCAATTAGGATTGAAATCACCAATGATTAATTTTAATGGTAATTTGGGGATTCTTCCTCACGAACAATGGCCATTAGAATACGAATACAATGTCGACAAGGACATTGTGGCAGAATTATTGAGCAAAAATAATGAATTAGGGATTAAGCTAATTGCGATTGAAGGCCGAGATCTATTTATGGCTAATCGAGGAGCAACCATTGACATGGGCTTTTTCCCCACTATTTTAAAGGCCGGGCAACAATTAACCCATCAAAACCTACAAGACCATCACAATCCAATTAGTATCACAGTAGCTGTTGAACCCGAAGCGATGGTAACTATGACTTCATACGTGGAAACCCACTTTGGCGATCAAGTTAGCATCTCCCCTTGGGGAGGCAAGTATTCCATCGTGGAAATTGCTGCTAAGGGAATTCAAAAGGCAACTGGAGTTAAAATTCTATCAGATTACTATGGTATTTCTCAAGCTGACATTATCGCGATTGGCGATGAACATAATGATACCACTATGATTGATTATGCCGGTTTAGGAGTTGCCATGAAGAACGCAATTCCTAGCATTAAAAATGCTGCCAATATGATTACTAAGTACACCAACGAAGAAGATGGTGTTGCTAAGTTCTTAAATCATCAGTTAGATTTACAATTAGCAGAATAACTTTGCAAATTAAAAAGACCAACACCTATTTTTAGGTGTTGGTCTTTTTAGTTAATCATCGTAGTGGAACTGGATTGTAGCATTAATTGCTTTTTGCCAACCATTGTATAGGTGGTCTCTAGTGGCAGTGTTCATATTAGGAATAAATTCATCTCTAGAATGAATAGTTTGCTTGATTTCTTCAATGTCCCGCCAGAAGCCAACTGCTAGTCCGGCTAAAAAGGCTGCTCCCAAAGCGGTAGTTTCAGAAATAGAAGCTCGTTCGATTGGAGTATTTAAGATATCAGCCTGAAATTGCATAAGGTAATTATTATTAGCAGCTCCACCGTCAACCGCTAACGTTTCCAAGTCAATATTAGTTTCAGCTACCATTGTGTCAATGACATCACGAGTTTGGTAAGCAAGTGATTCCAATGTAGCTCGTACAAATTGATCTTTAGTAGTTCCCCGAGTGAGACCAAAAACAGCCCCTCTAGTTTGTTGATCCCAGTATGGAGCACCTAGCCCTGTAAAGGCTGGAACCACATAGACACCGCCACTATCATTAGCGTTAATAGCCATTTGTTCTGATTCTGAAGAATGCTCTACCATCTCCATACCATCACGAAGCCATTGAATTGCTGAACCCGCCACAAAAATACTACCTTCCAAAGCGTAGTTAATTTTGCCGTCAATTCCGTAAGCAATAGTGGTTAATAATCCTCGATTGGATAAGGTAGGAGTTTCACCAGTATTCATAACGATAAAGGCCCCAGTACCATAGGTATTTTTAATCATACCTTTTTTGAGAGCCATTTGGCCGAATAAAGCGGCTTGTTGGTCCCCAGCAATTCCAGCAATTGGAACCTGAACACCAGAGAACGTATAGCCAGCAGTGTAGCCAAAAATTTCTGAAGACGAATGAACTTCTGGTAGCATTGAGCTAGGAATATCCAAAATATCTAAAATATCTTGGTCCCATTTTAAGTCGTGAATGTTAAAAAGCATAGTCCGACTAGCATTGGTATAATCAGTAGCATGGACTTTTCCGTCAGTCAATTTCCATAAGATCCAAGTATCGATGGTCCCAAATAATAAGTCACCCTTTTGGGCCTTTTCACGCGCACCTTCAACGTGATCTAAAATCCATTTAATTTTGGTAGCTGAAAAATAAGAATCGATAATTAGTCCGGTCTTATCGTGGATTAGATCCTGATAACCGTCTACTTTTAACTTATCTGCAATATCACTAGTTTGTTTAGATTGCCAAACAATGGCATTATAAATCGGTTCACCGGTATTTTTATCCCAAATAACAGTGGTTTCTCGTTGATTAGTCATACCGATTCCGCGGACTTTATATGGTGGGATATCAGACTCAATTAGCGCTTCTGAAATAACTGACTGAACAGCATTCCAAATTTCAGTAGCGTCATGTTCTACCCAACCAGAATGTGGAAAGAACTGGGTAAATTCTTTTTGCGATTTACCGACAATCTCACCCTTATTATTAAATAAAATCGCCCGGGTACTGGTTGTACCCTCATCAATAGACATAATATATTGTTGATCGCTCATTAAAAATTCTCCGTTCTAATTTTAATAAGTATGTAGCAACCATACTGCGAAAACTAAATGATGTTAACCATTTAATTAATTAAAATCTGTTGTTAGACAGTTAAAAACCTAGGATAACCTAGGTTTTAACTATTATTTTTCGTCACTTTTTAAGATTCCACCAACACTGTAGTGGTCAGGTTGCATTTCATTTAAAATCACGTGAACATCAGAATCCTGACAACCCGTGTCTTTTACTACGGCTTTAGTCACATCACGGACTATTCCTCGTAACTGTTCTTGAGTACGTCCAGCAACCAAGTTAATTTTAACGATTGGCATAATTCCCCTCCTAAAATCATTTCAATGGTTGGCAAAATTACCTCACTGATAATGTTTTAAAGTTTATTTACTAGTTAAAATGCTCTTCATCGTGCTCATTTACAATAATATGAACACGTTCTTCTGGAACAGCAGCATTCTTAGCGATTGCTTGTGTAACATCTGCAACTAGCGCTTTAATTTGTTTAGGGTCCTGCCCTTCACGCAAGTCAATATTAACAATTGGCATAGTTACCCTCCTCGGTCACGGATTGAATCTTTCCTAATTGTACCTTAAGAAACCGTTTCATTCAAATCCTGCTTAATAATATTTAACTTTCAGAAAAGAAAGCTTAATTGTGCATATTTATGAAAGAATTTTGCAAAAAAATGATCGGATTATTTTTTATATGATAAAATTAAAAAATATCTAAAAAAGGAGAATGAAAATTGATTGAAAAACAATTATATTCGGCTTGTACAAGTATTTTAATTGGTAAAAAAGCCAGTATTGATGGCTCTATTATGATTGGTCGCAATGAAGATAGTAAAGCAGCGTGGCCGAAAAATTATATCATTCACCCTAGAGAAATGCACGTTGATTCTCAAATTTTTAAATCTAATGCTAATAAATTTACGATGCCCCTTCCTAAATTGGCTTATAAGTATTCAGCCACTCCAGAATGGACGTTAGACGAAGGCTATTTCGAAGAAGACGGAATTAATGAATTTAACGTTGCTATGAGTGCTACTGAAAGTGCTTATACTAATGACAATGTTTTAAGTATTGATCCACTAGTTGCTGATGGAATTGGTGAAGAAGCCATGCTTAACGTGGTATTGCCATACGTTAAAACGGCCCGAGAAGGTGTTTTACGATTAGGGCAAATTGTGGAACGCTATGGAACCTGTGAAACTAACGGAATTTTATTTGCTGATCTCAATGAAGCCTGGTATATGGAAACTGCTGGTGGACACCAATGGGTAGCCCAACGAATTCCCGATGATAGTTATGCAGTTGTTTCCAACCAATTGGCAATTCAAAACATTGATTTTGCTGATCCTGAAAACTTCATGTGGGCCCCTTCCATTGTTGAATTTGTAACTCAAAACAACTTAAATCCAGCTTTAGATGGGTCTTTTAACTTCAGAAATATTTTTGGAACCGATAGTTTGCAGGACCAATATTATAATTATCCACGAGTATGGTACGGGTTAAAAATGTTTTCACCTGAACTAGAATATACTCCCACTAGTAACGATATGCCGTTTATTAATAAAGCTAACCGCAAACTAAGTGTTAATGATGCCCAGGCCTATTTAGCATCTCACTACCAAGGAACTCAGTATGATCCTGTGGGGAACAGTTCAGTCGCTGATAAGAAACGATTCCGCCCCGTTAGTCTTGCTAAAACTCAAGAATCCCATGTTTTACAACTCCGTCCTAATATGCCTAAGGAAGCTGCTGGAATTCAATGGCTAGCCATGGGAGTAGCTGCCGAAAGTACTTTTGTACCATTCTACTCCGGAGCTACTCAAACCCCTGATAGTTACCATAATGCTCAAGCTACGTTTAATCCCGACAATGCTTACTGGGTTTACAAGCATGCCAGTGTTTTAGTAGACGCTCATTACGGATTATTCGAGTCCAAACTTCAGGATGCTCAAGCGGAGCTTCGGCAACATTTTGGTAAAATTATCGCCGATACGGATCAAAAGGTAATGCACTATTCTGATATCGAGTTAAAGACGTTATTGACGAAAGTTAATTTTCAAAATGCGGAATTAGGCTTAACTAAATATCGGCAATTAACTAGTGAACTAATTACTCTAGCTACTGATATGTCACCGCTTAACTACAAACACGATACGAATTTATAAGGAGTTATCTCTATGGAAAACAAAGCTAAAATTTCCTTAGTAGGACTGATCCTAATGATCTTTAGTTCTATCTATGGTTTTGCAAATACCCCTATTGCATTTGCCCAAATGGGGTACGCTAGTATTATTTGGTATATTTTCGCTGCTATTATCTTTTTCTTACCCTCTGGATTAATGTTTGCCGAATATGGAGCCGCGTTTAAGGAATCTCATGGTGGTTTTTATTCTTGGTTATCTGAATCAGTTGGTGATCGCTATGCCTTTGTAGGAACCTTTATCTGGCTTTCTACTTGGGTAATCTGGATGGTTTCAACTTCATCTAAAGTTTGGATTCCATTATCTACTTTAATTTTTGGTTCTGACCAAACTCAAAATTGGCATTTTCTAGGATTAACCTCCGTTCAAACTGTTGGTTTATTAGCCTTATGTTGGATGATTTTAGTAACATTCTTTACCACCAGAGGTGTTAAATCTATTGCCAGAATTGCTTCAATTGGTGGGGTTTTCGTAATGGTCTTAACTGGAATTTTCTTTGTTTCTTCCATTATCTTATTAATTGTTAATCATGGTGAATTACAACAACCCATCCATGGTATTTCTAGTTTTGTTAAGTCCCCTAACCCGCAATTTGGTTCGCCTATTGCGGTGATGTCATTTGTGGTGTACGCCATTTTTGCTTACGCTGGGATGGAATCTATGAGTGGTTTAGTAGATGATCTAGACCAACCAGAAAAGACTTTCCCTAAAGGAATTATGTTCGCAGCCTTTTTCATTACTATTTTTTATTCATTGTCTATCTTTCTTTGGGGGATTAATACTAACTGGACTAAAGTAATCAGTGGTGACAATGTTACGTTAGGAAACGTTACGTATGTGTTAATGAATAATTTAGGTAACTTCTTTGGACATAGTTTAGGACTTTCCAACAGTACTTCAGCAATGATTGGCTCTTTACTTTCTCGTTTCACCGGTTTAAGCATGTTCTTTGCCTACTGTGGTTCGTTCTTTATTCTTACCTATTCTCCATTAAAGTCATTTATTATGGGGTCTCCTAAAGAACTCTGGCCTAAGAGAATGACCAAACTAAATAAAGCTGGTATGCCTGCATTTGCAATGTGGCTTCAAGCTGGTATTGTAGCAGTTTTCATTCTTCTGATTGCCTTTGGTGGTGCCGGGGCTCAAAAATTCTACCTAATCCTAACGGACATGGGAAACATCTCAACTTCAGTTCCATTCTTATTTCTAATTGGTGCCTTTCCATTCTTTAAGAAGAAACAAAATATCGAACGACCTTTTGTAGCCTATAAAAATCCCATCATTACTAATTTGATTGTGACCGTTATTTTAATTGTAATTTCTCTAGGAATTATCTTTACTGCATTGCAACCAATCTTAGCGCATGATTATGTTACTGCGTTCTGGACAATTATGGGACCACTATTCTTCGGAAGCGTGGCTTTGATCTTCTATTCCTTCCGTAGTGGAAAAAATAAATAATAAAAAAGCAATTCGAAATTATTCGAATTGCTTTTTTATTATTTTTGGGGAGTTTCTTCATAGTCGCCATTAGGACAAACAACCTGAGTTCCACCCTTAATTTTCTTTTCTACTAAGAAATGTTGATCTTTAGGACAATTACGTCCTACTGGTTTATCCCAGGAAACAAAATCACATTCTGGAAAGCGTGAACAACCATAAAAGACCCGATTCTTCTTAGATTTACGTTCAATCACTTGGCCTTCATGACATTTAGGACAAGTAACTCCAATTTCTTTGACAATCGCTTTTGTATTACGACAATCAGGGAAACGAGAACAAGCATGAAATTTACCATAGCGCCCCATCTTAACTACCATTGGTGCCCCACAGATATCACAGTTAAACCCAGCAGGCTCATCTTTGATTTGCACTTTTTCCATATTTTCAGTGGCTTTTTGCACTTCCGTTGAAAATGGTTGGTAAAACTCATCAATTACTTTAACCCAGTTTTCTTGACCTTCTTCAATTTCATCTAGTTCATTTTCTAGATTAGCAGTAAAGTCAACGTTAACAATATCTGGGAAATAATCTACGATAATAGAATTAACAATTTCACCTAATTCGGTAGGTTCAAAACGTTTACCGACTAATTTAACGTAATAACGACGTTGGATAGTTTCTAGAGTTGGAGAATAGGTTGATGGTCTTCCCACCCCTTTTTCTTCCAAGGTTTTAATCAACGTAGCTTCGCTATAACGAGCAGGCGGCTGAGTGAAATGTTGATCCGGATTATTATTAACCAAATCGACTTGATCGCCAACTGCCAAGTCAGGAAGTAAATTATCCTTTTCTTTGCCATCGCCGTAAATTTTTAAGAACCCATCAAACTTCATTTTAGAACCATTGGCTCTAAAGATTACGTTGTTTTGTTCAATAGTAACCGTCATGGTATCCATAACTGCCGGGGTCATTTGACTGGCAACGAATCGAGACCAAATCATTTGGTATAACCGGAATTGGTCTTTAGTTAAGTATTCTTTAACGCTATCTGGAGTTCTAAATACGGAAGTTGGCCGAATAGCTTCATGGGCATCCTGAGCTCCTTCAGGTAACTTACCTTTAATGGGCTTAGTAGCAGCGTATTGCTCGCCTAATTCATTGTGAAGGTATTGGGCTGCCTCGTGCTTAGCAATAGCTGAGATTCGCGTAGAATCAGTTCTCATATAGGTAATCAAACCTTGATTACCTTCCTTACCCAAATTAATTCCTTCATATAATTGTTGGGCGGCCATCATGGTTTTTCTAGTTCGGTAATTTAATTTCCGGTTAGCTTCTTGTTGCATGGTACTGGTAGTAAATGGTGGCTGAGGTTGACGCTTGCGTTCTTTTTTAGTGACCTTAGTAATATCAAATGGCGCCTTTGGATCCAATTGTTTAAGAATCTCTTGAACAACTTCATTATTTGGTAGGTCTTTTTTCTTGCCGTTAACTCCATAAAACGAAGCTTTAAACTTAGAACGGCCCTTCTGAAACTCGGAATCAATGGTCCAATATTCTTCAGGCTTAAAAGCAGTGATTTCTTTTTCTCGTTCGATAATCAACCATAAAGCAATGGATTGAACTCGACCAGCACTTAATCCCTTTTTTACTTTTTGCCATAATAATGGAGAAATAGAATAGCCTACTAACCGGTCTAAAATTCTTCGAGCCTGTTGGGCATCAACTAAATCCATATCAATACTTCTAGGGTGATTGAATGATTCCTTCACCGCATCTTTAGTAATTTCGTTGAAAACAACCCGGTTATCATCATTAGGATCTAACTTCAGAATATGGGATAAGTGCCAAGCAATTGATTCACCTTCACGATCCGGATCGGCTGCTAAATACACTTTCTTAGCTTTTTTAGCGGCACTTCTTAGTTCTTTAATCGTATCGCCCTTACCACGAATAGAGATGTAGTGAGGATCGTAATCATGTTCAATATCTACTCCCATAGAACTCTTAGGTAGATCACGAACGTGACCTTTGCTGGCAATTACTTTATAAGAGCGGCCTAAGTACTTTTCGATGGTTTTAGCCTTGGCTGGTGACTCAACAATTACCAAGTTCTTTTTGGCAGGTTTTCTTTTAACTTTTGGTTTGGTTTTCTTTTTAGTTGTTGTACTAGTTACCATTATGTCTCCTTAGGTAATTTTTTGATTTTAGATGTTTAAATTAATGTATATAATAGTAGAAATTTTAAAAACGAATCTACCACATAATATTGCAGCTTTTAGAAACTGTCAACTAACAAACTCTTCTAATAGGTCTTGAGTATTCAAGACTGGTTTAGCTCCAGCAGCAATTAGTTCATTAGTACCAACGGATAAGGCACTGGTTATAGGTCCTGGAAGTGCTAAAACATTGCGATTGTTTTGCAATGCTAGATTTGCCGTAATTAAGCTTCCGGACCGTTGAGCAGCTTCAGTTACCAAAATAGTTTCTACTAGGCCGGAGATTATCCTATTCCTTTCGGGGTAGTGACTTCTATACCCACGAGTGCCATTTGGATATTCGCTAATTAATAAATGATTAGCAGCAATGTATCGCTGTAGCTTTTGATTGCTAATTGGATAACAAATGTCCATTCCAGTACCAATAACGGCAATGGTTTTACCACGCTGTTGAATGGCTCTAGTATGAGCTAATGTATCAGCCCCTTTAGCTAGTCCAGATACAACTACTAATTGGCGACAGCAAATAGGAGTTAGTAATTTATTCAAAGCATGAACTGAATACAGGCTAGCTTTTCTAGATCCAACGATAGCTAAGGTCGTTTTATGAACTAATTGCCAGTTACCTCGATAAAACACAATAATTGGCGGTAAATAACTTTCTTTCAATCGCACAGGATAGTCATTATCGCAAATACAAACCCATTGTTCATTATCAACTAATCGATTTATTAGTTGTTGATCCGTTAACAACCGATTAAAACTGCGTTCAAACACAGCCTGATATTTAGGAGCAATGATTCCTGCTTGAATAATGGTTTTTGCGGTTACTTTACTTAAAAATGGTTGTGTTAATAAGAAACGATACGCTAAATAACGGCCCTTAATACCAATTCCCTTACTTAAATGGACTCTTAAAAGCAAATCTCGTAATTTCATCGTTTAACCCCTTTTAAAGGATAAATACGATAAATTAAGCGTTACTTCATGAATTTTTTGACCGGACTAAAGGATTGGCGGTGGATTGGAGTCACCCCGTATAATTCCAACCCGGTTAGATGCTCTTTAGTCCCATATCCATCATTATTTTCAAACCCATAACCCGGATATTGCTGAGCATATTGACTCATAATTTGATCTCGATACACTTTAGCCACAATGCTAGCAGCACTGATACTGATGCTTTTAGCATCACCTTTGATTAAAGATAGTTGCGGAATCACCGTATTAATTTTCATCGCATCAATAATTAATTGTTCTGGTGCTTGCGTTAAGTTAGATAGTGCCTCTTGCATCGCCAATTTAGCCGCTTCATAAATATTAACCCGATCAATTATCGTGTTATCAATTTCGCCAATACCAATTCCTAATGCTTCTTGTTGGATTAATGGCGCTAAATTAGCCCGTTGATTAGCAGATAGTTGTTTAGAATCGTTAACTTCGATTAAATCAAAATTCTTCGGTAAAATCACTGCGGCAGCCACTACCGGACCGGCTAATGGTCCCCGACCTACTTCGTCGATGCCAGCAACATAATTAATTCCCTGATGCCAAAATTCTTGTTCATACTTAAAACGATTTTGAAATTCAATTTGGCGTTCTTGCTGCTTATGTAACCGTCGTTCATTTTTAACGATGGCTTTTTGAACTCCTGAGCGAGGATCTGTTTTTAACCTCAAAAAAAGGGGATCGTTGAGCGAATCCACCTTTTTTAATTGTTCTTCAATTTGTTTAACCGTTAACTGTTCACTCATTATCAATATCCTCTAACGTATCCAAAGTAAAGGGGCCTACCTTTTTACTTCGCATATCCAAAATAATTCTGTTAGAAGCGCGTTCATAGTCATCACGCATACCGATGTTTTTAGTAATTAAAAGTAACAAGTCAGCGGTTGGCAGCTCTAAATCTTCTTCAGTTAACTTATACCGTTCCTGTAAAGCTTGAGGATAATGAGCCACAAAATATTCTAAGCCAAATAGGGCGATATCATCACTGTGGTAGACGCTATCCTTGATGGCTCCGGTCAATGCTAATTTATCTGCAATTAATTGATCTTGGAATTTAGGCCATAAAATTCCTGGAGTATCTAACAATTCCAAGTGATTATCGGCTTTGAGCCACTGTTGACCCTTAGTCACCCCCGGACGATTCCCCACTTGAGCAGCCCGCCGTTTAACTAAACGGTTTAATACCGTAGACTTACCAACGTTAGGGACACCTACGGCAATGGCTCTAATTGGCCGAGGCTTCATTCCCTTAGCTAGTTCACGTTCTAATTTATCCTTTAATAACGGATTGATGGCGGTTAAAATATCTTTCACTCCAAATTTGCCTTTAGCATCCACTGCAATCGCAGCACTATTTTGACTGTGAAAATAATTAAGCCACTGTCTAGTTAATTTTTCGTCTGCCAAATCTCGTTTAGTTAGGATATACAGATGGGGCTTATTTGCCGAAATACGAGCAATTTCGGGGTTCAAAGTAGAATATGGAGCTCTAGCATCCACTAGTTCGAATACGATATCTACTAATGAGATGTTTTCTTCAAATTCCCGGATTGCTTTTGCCATGTGGCCCGGAAACCACTGAATTGTTACTGCCATAGTAACCTCCTAATTTGTTTCAATAAACTCCGTCCAAGCCTCATCAAAAATTATCATGCTAGGAAGGTAGTTCGCATTTTCTTCTAGGTACTTAGATAACTCATCAAAGTCAGTGGACTGTTTTGGAAACGACTGATCATAAAATGCATTGTTAGCAAACTCCGCAACTGATTCAGTGCTACTTGGGTTTCTTTTAGTCATTAAAAATTGATAAAAACTTTTACGCATTCCCAGCCTCCACATCAGTCTTTGGAATTAACATTTCAAACTTAAATTTACCAGCGCCACTGGTATCAATTTCTTTAGCTTTGTAGTTAATTCCGTCACTATTCATATGAGTAATGTCTAAATAAATTTCGTGCTTATTAGCATTCATAGTTACCCATTCTGGCAAGTCATAGTTATTTTGAATAAACAACATCACAAAACTAATTGGTAATTGTAATTTGCCTACCGACAATTTTGTTGCTTTTAGGGTTACGTTACCATTGGCTTCAGCTTTAGGGGTTAAGAATAGTGAGTAGTTTACGTTACTGCCCAAAACTTTTACAGAGCCGTAAATGATTACTTGATCTTCTATCTTCACTTGGTATTGGTTAGTACTGTTTACCTGCCGTTTGTCCAAATAATAAGCTACTAATGAATTTAACTGTTTTTTATTTAAGGTTGCCGATGTCGGAACCGAATCCGTTTGATTAGCAGACTCTGTCACTGGTGACTCAGAATTGGAAAAAGCTAGAATGGCCGCTGTTGCTACCCCAACTACTAAAATAGCCAATAAGCCCAAAAATGCCCACTTCCATGGATTACGTTGTCGATTTTCACTTCGCATGTTGTTATTTCTCCTTTAGCCAATTTTCATGGCTGGTCATTGATTTATACAGATCATTAGTCATAATTTGATAGCCTTTATGATTAGGGTGAAAATGATCATCGTTAGATAGATAATCATTAATTTCTTTTCCAGAACCACTGAAAATAGTTGAGATGGAATTAGTATCTAAGGTTAAACTAGAATTAACTTTATTCGAATCATTTTTTAATTTTGCCCGCTGTTCAGCGGTGTGGTACTGGCCATTAGATAGTTGATCATCGATAGCCACAAAATACACCCATTTGTTTTGAGACACCGTTTTTTGTGCAGTTTGATTCCATTTAGTCACTGTCTGGGTTAATAAGTTGACTTGAGGAAAATAAACATACAACGGATTATATATACCAAATAGATAAATATTGGCCTTAGGATTTAGTTTACGTACATTGGTCAATAATTCTTGCAAATTAGCTTGATAATCCTTCGCTGCAAGATTAACTTTTTGCGTTAATTTACTAGTATCAGTTTCTAAAGCATTAGCTTTAAAAAATGCCAATAAATCATTACCACCGGTAGTAATGGTAACCACATTAGCCTTCTTAATGCCAGTTTTTACCTTGTTATTTTTAACAACTCGCGCATTAATTTGCTCAGTAGTCTCACCAGCAATGCCATAATTAGAACTTTTGACAATTGCTTTTTTTTCTTTAGTTATTTTCTTCGAAATTAAAGTAGGATAACCACCCTGGTTGCCATCACCAATTCCCTGAGTTAAAGAATCACCTACCGCTGTGATTTGAATGTGCGGAACTTGAGTTGTTTTTACAAAATACATCCCGGCTAAAATCACACCAATAATAGCGATGACTCCTATACTGATTAACCAGCGATGTGTATTTTGTTTAGCTACCATTAAATTTTACCACTCCTCTTTTAAACTAATTCGGTTTAAATCATAGACTAATCTATCAGCATTTTAAACCTAAAAAAAGACTGGTCAAATAATTTTGGTCAGTCTTTTACAAAATTTAGCGAGGATCGTTGTAATACATTAAAGCAAAAGCCCCTTCACCAGCATGAGTTGCAATGATTGGTGTTGTTTTTCGAAAAACAAAAGGAACCGTTGGGAAGGCTTGCTTAATTTGATTAACTAACTCGGTAATTAATTCTGATTCTGTTACGTAAGAAATACCAATTTGCTGAATATTTTCTAAGGATTGCATATCTGCCAAAACACCTTGGAAAAATTTTTTAACGGACTTATTTCCGCGACCTTTAGATAAAATTTTAATTTTACCATCGGTAACTTCCAACACTAATTTAATGTTCAAAAAGTTAGTAATCGCACCGGCCACTGGATGGAGCCGGCCGCCCTTAACGATGTTATCAAGGGTCATAACTCCCATATATAAGAAACTGTGATCACGAACAAATTCAGTTTCAGCAATTACTGCTTGCATATCAGCGCCTGTTTGGGCTTTCTTTGCGGCTGCAATTACTTGAAAGGCCAAGTCCCGATCGGTGGTTTGGCTATCAATAACGGTAACGTCTGAGCTACTTAAAGTTGCTGCTTGTTCAGCTGAATGAACCGTACCACTAATCGTTTCCGTCATATTTATAGAAAGAATTTGACTGCCGTCAGCTCCTAATTCGTTGAAAACATCAACAAACTTGCCAACTGGTGGTTGGCTAGTCTTGGGAAGCGTTTTGCTAGTCAACATTTTATCGATGAATTCATCGTTAGTAATGTTTTCATGTTCTACATAGATCGTATCATCAATCATTACCGTTAAAGGAATGATTGTAATATCGTATTGCTTTATTTCTTCTTCGGTTAACCCGGCAGAGGAATCAGTCACAATTTTGATGTTTGCCATTGAGTCCACTCGTTTCTTTAATTTTCTAAGACCATATGAATTATTATAGCAGACAACCTAACATTATTCATCACCGTTTGTTATGCGTTGGTAAACTTCAAATTGATAGTTATAAGGATTATCTGTATCTGCTTTAAATTCTTGTTTAGATAGTAGTTCAAATTCACTGTAGTTAATTACTGGCATAAAGGTATCGCCAATAAACGTATCATTAATCGTAGTAACGTATAGCCGATCAACATACGGTAAAAGTTGTTTAAAAACAGTTGCCCCGCCAGAAATGAAGTATTCCGTTTCTGGATCGTTTTTAATTAGGGTTAATAGTTGTTCTAATTCGTGAACCACCGTTACTTCTTCTGGGAAGTCGTCATTTTGTGCTAAAACAATATTTTGGCGCCCAGGTAACACTCCCGGATAACTCTTAAAAGTGTTTGCGCCTGAAACCAAGGGGTGCCCCATAGTGGTGTCCTTAAAGTATTTAACATCAGCAGGTAGCCGCCAAGGTAGGTGATTATTCTTACCGATTAAGCCGTTAAGATCTTCCGCCCAAATAAATGAAATCATGTTGTTGCTCCTTTTCTATACTGCTACCGGCGCTTTAATTGCCGGTGCGGGATCATAGTCAGTTACTTTAATATCTGCCATCGTAAAATCAGCAACGTTGATTTTGTCGGGATTAAGCCATAATTTGGGCCCCGTCTTAGGCGTCCGACTTAATTGTTCCTTGACTTGTTCTAAATGATTTAAATAAATATGAGCGTCCCCTAAGGTATGAATAAACTCACCGGGCTCTAATCCGGTTTGTCGAGCAATCAAACTAGTTAATAACGCATAACTAGCAATGTTAAACGGCACCCCTAAGAAAATATCACCAGAACGTTGATACAATTGACAGCTTAATTTACCATCCGCAACGTAAAATTGAAACATTGTGTGACAAGGAGGTAATGCCATAGTTGGAATATCCTCTGGATTCCAAGCAGAAACAATTAGGCGTCTAGAATCCGGATTAGTTTGAATGGCATTAATCACATCTTGAATTTGATCGATGGTTTGGCCATTAGCAGTTTGCCACTTGCGCCATTGACTACCATAAACTAATCCTAGATCACCGTATTGAGCAGCAAATTGGTCGTCGTTTAGAATGCGATCACAAAAAAGTTGCTTTTGCTCTTGATATTCCTTTGCAAAGGCTAAATCATGTTCTGCTCTGTGAGCAAAATTAGTCATATCAGGTCCCTGATAATCATTAGAGTTTACGAATTTTTCAAAAGCCCACTCATCCCAAATATGGTTTTTATGCTCTAGCAGAAAACGAATATTGGTATCACCTTTTAAAAACCAAAGCAGTTCACTTTTAATTAATCCAAATGGAACTTTTTTAGTGGTTAATAGCGGAAAACTGTCTTGTAAATCAAATCGCATCTGGTAACCAAAAGTACTTAGAGTACCAGTATTGGTTCGATCCATTTTTTTAGTCCCGTGTTCTAATACGTAACGCTCCAGTTGTAGGTATTGCTCTTCATTCAATCTAGTAACCTCCTAATTAACAAATTGACTAAGGTATTCCCAACGTTCCATCTTGGAATTGATCTTTTCATCTAATTGATCTTTTAATTGCTGTAATTCGGCTAATTTCCCGTAATCGTCACTATTTTCTTGCATTTGCTGATCGGCAACGTCCTTTTGGGTTTCTAGATCGTCAATATCATCTTCTAGATGATCCCATTCCATTTGTTCAGCATAGGTTAGTTTGGTTTTAGTTTTTACTTTAGGTTCTTCTGCCACGGTGCTTGATTCTGCTTTTTTAGTCGGAGCAGTCTTTTCACTATTAGGTTGATCTAGTTCACTTAAGAAGTCAGTAAAAACTCCTCGATGCTCTGATATCACACCGTTACCCTTAAAGAAAAGCAGTCGATTAGCAACTTTATCTAGGAAGTAACGGTCATGAGATACTGTAATGACGGTGCCGTTAAAGTTAGAAATATAGTCTTCCAAGACAGTTAAGGTAGCAATATCTAAATCATTAGTTGGCTCATCCAGTAGTAATACATTGGGCTGTTCCATTAGTAGTTTTAACAGATACAAGCGCCGTTTTTCACCACCGGATAACTTTCTGATTAACGTTCCATGCATAAATTTAGGGAATAAGAACTGTTCTAGCAATTCAGCAACACTAATTTTTTGCCCGCTCTTGGTACTAACCTGTTGACCAATTTCAGATAAGTAGGTAATTACCCGTTTATCTTCTGGAATAGGTTCAATTTGCTGAGTATAGTAAGCTAATTTGACGGTTTCACCAACTTTTAATATTCCACTATCCAAGGGTAATCGTTGTGCTAAGACATTCAGCAAACTAGACTTGCCGGCGCCGTTTTCACCACTGATTCCGATTCGTTCGGCTCCTTGAATCAAAATATTAAAGTCCTTTAAGATCACTTTATTATCAATAGTTAAATTACCATCTTGAATTTCAAAAACTTGTTTACCTAAACGTTGTTGGCCTAAGTTAATGTCAACAGAATCTTCTAACTGTAAAGTGTTCACATTATCTTTCAATTCATTAAACCGGTTAATTCTGGCTTGTTGCTTCGTAGAGCGCGCCTTCGCCCCTGCCTTCATCCAGTCTAATTCACTCTTATACAATTGTTGACGCTTATGTTCAGCTGCGACTTCACCTTCTACTCGTTCTGCTTTTAATCGTACATAATCTTGGTAATTACCTTGATACTTATGCAATTTTCCAAAAGACAATTCCCAAATTTGGTTAGCAACCCGGTCTAAGAAGTACCGATCATGGGTTACTAGTAAGATAGCTCCTTTATAGGCTGCTAAATACTTTTCCAACCAAGCGATGGAGTCAAAATCCAGGTGGTTAGTTGGCTCATCTAATAATAATAAATCCGGAGATTGAATTAATACTTGGGCTAATCCCACTCGCCGTTTTTGGCCACCAGAAAGATTTTTAATTTTTTGATCGTAATCAGTAATTTTAAGCTGAGTTAAAATGGTTTTTACTTCATTTGAAGCGTTCCAAGCATCATCTTCATTCATCTTAGCTTCAGCATTTTCATACTGTTTCTGTAATTTTTCGTCTTCTGGATGGGCTGAGTATTTTGTAAGGACTTCTTCGTAGTGGCGAATAGTTTGATACACTCGCTGAGCACCAGCGAACACTGCTTCCATGATGGTCATATCTTCTGGCAAATCTGGATCTTGACGTAAATAAGCCACACTATATGAATTAGAAGTGGTGATGGTTCCAGTAAAATCATGATCAGATTCCACTAATGAATTTAATAAAGAAGATTTTCCAGTACCATTGGTACCAATTAACCCAATTCGATCTTTTTCGTTAATAATAAAGTTTAAATCATCGAATAAGGTTTTCTCCCCATATGTTTTAGTTAGATTATCAACTCTCATGGTTTGCATTATTTCGATATCTCCTGTACATAATTTTTAGCTGCCAATACTAACAAATCCGGTTCATTTGCTAAGTCGCCCGCCACTACTTGTTGTTCCAAGTAACTTAAAACCTGGCCTAATACGGGACCAGCAGTAACGATTTGATTTTGCATTAGTTCTTTGCCTGAAATAGTTAATTGCTTTTTTTGGGTAATCACTAATTGGTCGTAGTGCTGAAGTAGATCAGGACGGTAGGGCATGTTTAACCAACGACTAACGGCTAAAGCATCCAGGACGTTTTGTCTTCCTGCTACATATAGATCCCAATTAGAAACGGTTTGGCTTTTAATCACCGTCAATAACTGAACCATTTCGGTAACGTCCTTAACGATTTTATTAGCCGTTTTCCATTTTTTTAGCCAATCACTGACTTGAGAAGCGGAAATGCCCAATGTCATAGCCAGAAAACTCCAGACCTGGTTTTCGTTAGCTAGTTCAAATTTTTGGTCGGCTAAAGGTCTTAATTCACTAACACGTTCATTTAGCCCTGGTAGGTATTGGTAAAGTTTAGTAGATATTAATTGCTCTACGCCCTGGCTGGCTGCCTGCCCCATCATTAATTTGACGAATTCTTCGTGAATTCGTTCCATAGCAATCTTAGTAAGCAATTCTGCTTGGCTAGCAATCGCTTGTTTAGTTTCTGCTTCAATTTGAAAGTTAAGTTGGCTACTAAACCGTACGGCTCTCATCATCCGTAAAGCATCCTCGTGAAATCTAGCAGCTGGATCACCGACTGCTTTAATAACATGATCATTAAGATCTGTTAATCCCCCAAACAAGTCAGTTACCACACCCTTAGCATTCATGGCTAATGCATTAATTGTGAAATCACGACGCATTAAATCCTCAGCTAATGAGCGGACGAATGTCACTTGATCCGGTCTACGGTAATCCTGATAACCACTTTCAGTTCGAAAAGTAGTTACTTCATATCCATGACCATGATCTAAAATCATCACAGTACCGTGTTGAATCCCGGTATCCACCGTTTTTTTAAATAAATTTTTGACTTCTGCAGGATACGCACTAGATGCAATATCCACATCGTGAATCGGTTTATTTAAAATGGTATCCCTAACTGACCCTCCTACAAAATAAGCTTCAAAGCCCGCGGCAGTAATGGTTGTTAAAATAGGTAACGCTTGTTTAAATTCTTCCGGCAGTTGTTTTAGTTGCACTTTTTAGGGCCTCCTATCGAAAAAAACTCTTACTAAACATGATAACAGATTCATTGTCGGTTAAAAAGAATTGCCAGAGCTTTAGGTAAATTGGTATGATGGTTTTAACAATTTGGGAAAAGGAGTTTTGACATGTCGGCTACCAAACATAAGTTATTAGTTAAAATTTGGGACCTAATTGTTATTGGAATTGGGTCCTCATGTTATTCATTTGGGATCGTGTTTTTTAACATGAACAACCATTTGGCTGACGGAGGAGTAACCGGGGTTACTTTGATTTTAAAGGCACTGTTTAATATTAATCCTGCTTATTCAACGGTATTTGTAAATATCCCTTTGCTATTGATTGGGGTTCGGTTTTTAAGCCATAAAGACATGCTCTATACTCTTTATGGCACCGGAGTTCTCTCGGTTTCTTTATGGCTATGGCAAAAGGTTCCGCTAACCATTAATATTCAACACGATTTACTGTTATCAGCCATCATCGCCGGTTTAATTGGTGGTTTTGGGGTTGGATTAGTCTTTCGGATGGGTGGTACTACCGGTGGAATTGATATTATCGCTCGCTTGTTTGAACGTTTTAAGGGTATTCCAATGGGACAGTCCTTATTAGTAATTGACGTTTTAGTGTTACTTTCATCTTTAGTTTACTTAGACGTCCGCCAAATGGCTTACACAATTATTTACGTTTTTATTTTCTCACAAGTTGTTAACTATACTCAACAAGGTGCTTATACAGCCCGAGGAATTTTAATTATTAGTTCTAAACCTAATGAGATTGCCAACAATATTATGGCGCAGTTGGGTCGAGGAGTGACTTATTTAGATGCTCAAGGTGGTTATTCTCACGAACCTAAACAAGTAATTTACTGCGTAGTAGCGCCTAATGAATTACACGATTTAAAGGGCATTGTCTCTGACGTTGATGAACAAGCTTTCATGTCCATCATTGATGTTAACGAAGCCATCGGGGAAGGTTTTACCTATAAACGCCCTAAAAGATTCAAGATTCTTTAAAATGAATAAGATAATAAAAGGCCCTGCACCCACCTGGATGCAAGGCCTTTTTTAGCTCTTAAAACTATAAATCTTCGTCAAGGAGCATTTCAATTTCAAAATCACTAGGTACTAGAGTTAAATAACGTTTAAAGTAATCATGAGCTATTTCTGGTTTTCCTAAGGAACGATAGAAAAGTCCAGCCTCTTTAAGAAAATCTGAATCATTACTTAATTCAGCACTGGCCAACTCATAATTATGTTGGGCTGCTTTTACGTTTCCTAAATGACTGTTAGCAGTGGCTAAATTCCAAGCTAGTACTGCATCAAATTGCTCTTCTTCTTGTAAGGGAGCTAATAAATCTACTACTTCTTGAAAATGATCATGCTTTATTTGCCAATTAGCCAACTGAGTAATAATAGCCAAGTTTTCAGGATCAATAGCGAGACCTTGGTTTAGATATTCTTGAACTAGCTCGTCATCACCCACTAATTGGGCAATATTAGCTGCTTTAAGCCACAGTTGTTCGTTATATTGATCAACACCTAATCCTTCTTGAATCGTCCTCAAAGCGGCTGCATTTTCATTTTGTTGGACATATGCGTCCGCCAGGTATGGATACAAAGATGAATACTGAGGATCATTTTCACGCAACTCTTCAAAATTTTTAATAGCTGCTACGTAATCATGAAGATTAAATTGGGTAAAGGCTAATTCAAACCTAGTATCTGGATTCATATCTACTGGCTTAATTTGAGTTAAATATCCTAGTGCTTGCTCAAATTTGCCGCTTTGTGCGTAAGCTACTCCAATTCGCTGAACCAAGTTAACTCCGGCAACTTCTAAGGTACCCGCTTTAATCAGTTTTAAGTAAATACTAATTGCCTTATTAAAATTACGAGTAGCAAAGTAAAATTCTCCTAGAGCAAAATCAATTACCGGTTCATCAGGAGCAATTGCTCTAGCTTCTAATAATTTTTGTTCACTAATCTCAAATAATTCTTGAGTTTGATATAAATCAGCTTCTACCAGTAAGGCCTGGACATAATCAGAATCATCCTTAGTAATAGTAGTTAGATATTCTAAAGCTAATTCATCATTTTGATCATCGATAGCCAATTCAGCTAATTGAATTTTCAATTGGCCTTCATCCGGATATTTGGCAAGTAATTGCTCATAGATTTGTTTAGCATTATCCGTAAAGCCTAACGAATAAAGTTCTTCTGCTAACGAAAATAATAAATCATCATCATCGTTCTTAAGTGCTAAGGCAAAATTTTCTTGAAACTTATCCAATTGCCCTGCTTCTAATTGGTCAAGTGCTTCAGCCGAATAACTCATTCAAGCCACCACCTTTTTGGATTTAATTGTATAAAAAAAGCCAGGCGACAAAAATGCCGGGCTGGCCTAAACAGATGAATACTATTTAACAGCATCCTTAAGAGCTTTACCAGGCTTAAATGCTGGTACCTTGCTTGCAGGAATTTGAATTTCTTGACCTGTTTGTGGGTTGCGACCCTTACGAGCTGCACGTTCACGAACTTCGAAGTTACCGAAGCCGATCAATTGTACCTTTTCACCCTTAGCTAAGCTAGCTTGGATAGATTCAAATACTGCGTCAACAGCTGCGGTAGCGTCTTTTTTAGTCAAACCAGTTGCAGTTGCAACATCAGTAACTAATTCTGCTTTGTTTGCCATGAGTATTCACCTCCTCAACAAATAGGTATGTAACACCTAAAATTTTAGTACACCTAAAATTTTGGAAAAAGCACTTAACCAAGTACCATTTCTTTTTCAAAGATAGCATAAGAATGCCGTCATTGCAATGTTTTTTACCTTTTTGTCCTTAATTTCCACGGTTTTTAATAATATATATTAGCACCTATATTATTTATTTTATTGTTTGATTACTTCCGATTTCTTTTAATAATTCTAATTGGAGTTCCGGTGAAATCAAAATGATCTCTAATTTGATTATCTAAGAATCGTTGGTAAGAAAAATGCATTAGTTCAGGATCATTAACGAAGATCACAAAGGTTGGTGGCCCCACTGCTACTTGAGTAGCATAGTAGATTCGTAATCTCTTACCACTTACTGTTGGCGTTGGATGAATAGCAACTGCATCCATGATAACGTCATTAAGTGCGGATGATTGAATTCGCCGCTTATGATTTTCATTAACTTGCTTAATCAAAGCTGGTAACTTTTCAATACGTTGCTTAGTTTTAGCTGACACAAAGATAATCGGAGCGTAGCTAAGATATTGGAATTCATCACGAATGACATTTTCAAAATCTTGTTGGGTATGGTTATCTTTTTTCAGAGTATCCCATTTGTTAACGACAATAATAACTCCCCGACCAGCTTCATGTGCATACCCGGCAACCTTTTTATCTTGTTCTCGGATACCTTCTTCAGCATTAATTACAAATAAAGCTACATCACTATCGTCAATAGCTTTCATAGCTCGCATAACACTGTAACGTTCAGTGTTTTCGTAAACTTTACCCCGTTTTCTAATTCCGGCAGTATCAATCATCGTAAAGTCAGTTCCATCAGCAGTAAAATGAGTATCAATCGCATCTCTAGTAGTTCCAGCTACGTTAGAAACGATCACACGATCTTCACCTAGCAAAGCATTAACCATCGAAGATTTTCCAACGTTAGGTCGGCCAATAATACTAAAGTGGATACTATCGTCAGGTTCTTGCTCGGTTTCCTCTGGAAAACTAGCAATGACTTGGTCTAATAAATCCCCTAAGCCTAAACCGTGGACCCCAGAGATAGGATATGGATCGCCAAACCCTAAAGCATAAAAGTCGTAAATATCGTCCCGTTTTTCGGGATTATCTACTTTGTTAACTGCTAAAACTACTGGTTTATCTGAGCGATATAAAATTTTAGCAACTTGCTCATCTTCACTGGTTAATCCTTCTTTGCCACTAACCATGAAAATAATAACATCAGCTTCGTCAATCGCGATTTCTGCTTGACTTTTAATCTGCTCCATAAACGGAGCATCACTGATTTCAATTCCCCCAGTATCGATCATGGCAAATGATTTACCTAACCATTCACCATGGGAGTAAATTCGATCCCGTGTAACTCCAGGAGTATCTTCAACAATCGAAATACGATCTCCAGCAATACGATTAAAAATAGTGGATTTCCCCACATTAGGTCTGCCAATAATGGCAACCGTTGGTAGTGTCATTTAATTCACTTCCCTTTTTAGAATAAAAAAGATTATCCTTCAACAAGGATAATCTTTTCGCTTGTTTGATTAGTCTTGGTCAGAACTACTCAAATCTTTGCCAATAATATCGCCTAAAGTGAAACCAGTTTCTTCTTCAGGAGCGTTTTGAGTTGAGTTATCAGCTACATGAGCTGAAGAATGCTTTTTAGCAGCTGGTTTATTATTGTTTTCTGGTTCTGGTAATAAAGCTTTGATTGAAAGTGCCAAACGACGACGTTCTGGATCAACGCTTAATACCTTAACTTGCACTTTGTCGCCAACTGATAATTTATCAGCAGGAGTATCAACGTGTTCGTAAGAAATTTGAGAAATGTGAACCAAGCCTTCAACACCAGAGAATACTTCAACGAATGCACCGAAGTCAGCTAAACGCTTAACGGTACCTTCAAGAATACTACCTTCTGGAGCCTTGTCTTCAATTCCATCCCATGGTTGTGGCAATGTTTGCTTAATTGAAAGTGAAATCCGATCACGATCAAAGTCAACAGCCAATACCTTAACAGTTACTTTTTCGCCAACTTTAAGAACATCAGAAGGCTTAGCAACTCGTTCGTAAGAAATTTCAGAAACGTGAACTAATCCGTCCACTCCGCCAAGGTCTACAAAGGCACCGAAGTTAGTTAAACGAGCAACAGTACCTTCCATAACGTCGCCTTCTTTGATAGTATCCATCAATTTAGCTCGGTTTTCAGCCTTTTCCTTTTGCACAATAGCTTTGTGAGAAAGGATCAAACGGTTAGAAGCTGGATCGATTTCCACAATCTTCAATTCAAGATCTTGACCCTTAAATTGGTTCAAGTCTTCAACAAAACGATCTGAAATCATTGAGGCTGGGATAAAACCACGAACACCAGCATCAACAACTAACCCACCCTTAACAACTTGGGTAACTGGGGCTTTAATAGTTTCTTCATTTTCAGCTTTTTGGGCTAATTCAGTCCAAACTTTACGTGCTTCTAAACGACGTGATGACAATAGATAACTGCCACCTTCTTTATCGTTTCCGATCTTTGAGGTAACTACAAGATCCAAAGTGTCGCCTGGTTTAAAATCGTCAACTGATTGGTTTGCAGATAACTCTCGTTGAGGAACAACCCCTTCAACACCAGTACCTTCAATCCCAACAATCAATTGCTTATCGTCATCAATGGCTAAAACTTCACCACTAACTACATCACCAATATTAACCTCACTAACGCTATTTAAAGCGTCAAGTAAGTCTTTATTTTCGTTACTATCATTCATGCGACATTTCCTCCTTGAAACAACTCTACAGTTGATTTTATCGTAAAAAGCAATTTAATGCCAGTCAATTGCTTAATTATTAATTAATATTTTTTAAAATTATCTTAGAAATGGTTTCAACCACTTCAGGAATTGCCATTGAAGTTGTATCTACCTCAATAGCATCGTCAGCTTTAGTTAATGGCGAGATTTCACGGTGAGAATCTTTATAATCACGATCCCTGATTTCTTGCTTCAAAACCTCTAAAGAAGTGTTAATTCCTTTTCTGACGTTTTCTTTATACCTTCTATCAGCCCGTTCGTCAACACTAGCGATCAAAAAGATCTTAACTTCAGCATTGGGTAAAACGGTTGAACCAATATCGCGACCATCCATAACAATCCCACCATTAGCGGCTAATTGCTTTTGATCGGCACTTAGTTTAGTTCTCACTGATTGAATTGCAGAAACTGCTGAAACAGAGTTAGTGACGTCTTCTTGGCGAATGGCTTCTGTAATTTCTTCACCATCAATAAAAACTTTTTGTCCGTGAGCCGTTGGTTCAAACGTAATTTGAGATGAGTCAACAATTTTAGTGATGGCTTCGATGTCATCTAAAGCAATTCCGTTTTTGAGAACCTTGTAAGTAATTGCTCGATACATCGCTCCTGTATCACAATAAATATAATTAAACCGTGAAGCTACTAATTTAGCGACCGTACTTTTACCGGCAGATGCTGGTCCATCAATGGCCACTTGTAAACCGTTTTTGTGCATTATTAATCCTACCTTATTTGCTATTTAACTCGTAATTTTTGTCCGGGATGAATTTCCGATGAAGAAGAAAGTCCATTTAAAGCCATTAACTCTGACGTGGTTAACCCGTTATTAACAGCTACACGATACAAGCCTTGCCCTTTTTGAACTGTTGCATATTGGCCGCCATTGCTGCCTGCTGTTCCAGTATCACTAGAATGATTATTACTACTAGTTGATGAACTGTTACTTGCGGCCGAATTATTAGTGCTAGTGGCAGAGCTACTGTCCTTGGTAGTGTATTGGTCAGTCGAAGTAGTAGCTGAACTTGTACTACTATCCGCAGTACCAGAACCCTCAGTATAGCCATCGTAACTACTTCCAGTATTTTGACTGGAGTCAGTACTTTCATTATCACTACTTTGACTACTATTTGATTGGTAGTCATTAGTATCCGTAGCGGTAGCGTCACTAGCATTAGAACTAGAAGCGCTTTGAGCTGCTTTTTTCTTCTTTTTTACGCTACTAGCTTTGGAACTGCTCGATTTTTTTTTTGAACTAACAACACTACTAGATTGGACGGATGAACTGGCTTTAGATTCATTTTGGCCTAAAGCAGTTTGACGAGATAAACCATAAACAATGGAAGCTAATGCAATTAACCCAATAATCACAATTAAGCCAACGGTTAATAAATTATGGCTTTTGTTTTCCTTACGCATTTGCATCCGGGAAAGATTACCGTTCTCATCGCGACCCTCGTTAAAAGTCTGATTCCAAGGCTGATCGTCTTTTTTTTGATTATCTGAATTCACTGTCTGAAACCTCCTAACAATTCTGAGATTACATAATCGTATCTAAGTTTATCATTTTTAAGAGAGTAAGTGTTTTAATTTTTCGCTAAAAATAGGTGTTTTAACACTTCTTGCCAATTTTGAGTATCTATATTCATTGTGGTATTGGTTAAATATTCGGCATTAAATTGTGACCAATCCCCCATAAACTGGCCATCTCGATCGCAACAAAAATGATGTTGGCTAACGGATGTGTCTTCCCCAAATTCATTTTTAATAAAATTTCTCAAACATGATTCACACTTTACATAAGCAATCATTTTTTGCAGATTATGTTCGCGTTTACTTTGCTGTTGCACAAAAATTTGCTTAACTTGATCGCTGGTATATCCATGGGTGAAATAGTAGTTCAAGAGCCTAACGTCTTGACCTTCCAAATCAGGGTTGGAGTTACGCCAATAATAATCGACTAATTCGTCAGCAACATAGGCTCCATCATTTAAAGCCCGTGAAATGTATTCATCGCCAGTAGTATATAGCAAGATAGCAATGCTATCATCTCCATCCCGACCAGCTCTACCAATTTCTTGGACGTATGCTTGCAAACTTCCCGGAATATGATAGTGAATTACGTAGCGAATATCATTTTTATCAATCCCCATTCCAAAAGCACTAGTTGCACAAATCACATCGATTTGGTTGTTCATAAATTGCTGTTGGATCATTTCTCGTTGGGAGGGGTCTAAATCTCCATGATAGGGCATCACTTTCTTGTCGGTTTTCATCGTCAATAGTTGACTGATTTCATTAACTTTTTTCTTACTGCTAAAATAAATAACACCAGTTCCATTTAACTTTTGAACCAGTTCTACCAATTGATAGTTTTTGTCAGTTTCATTTTCTAGCTGCTGAACCGTTAAATAAATATTAGGGCGATCAACCGATTTAATCACTTGACTAACTTGAGAACTTTGTAGTCCTAACTTAGCAATTATATCTGCCCGAGTAGTTTCGTCGGCGGTAGCAGACAACATCAACACTAGTGGGTTTCCTAAGAAAGCCAAGTTGTCTTTAATGGATAGATAATCAGGCCTAAAATCAGGTCCCCATTCTGAAAGACAATGCGCTTCATCTACCACTACTAATCCTAAATTCAATTGTTGTAAAGCTAGCCATACCGGCTCTTGATCTAACATTTCTGGAGATACATAAATATATTGATAATGTTTAATGTGCCCTAACACATATTGACGCTCGCCAAACGTTAGTTGAGATGTAATTGCTACTACCCGTTTTGATCCTAAGTATTGTAACCGACTAACCTGGTCTTGCATTAATGAAAGTAGTGGTGAAATTACTACCACCGCTTTATTACTCCATAAACCATAATATTGATACAGTAATGTTTTACCGCTTCCCGTGGGTAAAATTGCTAAGGTGTTTTGATGATCTTGCAAATTTTTGATTACTTCTAACTGTCCAGGGCGAAAATTTTCGAAGCCAAAATGGTTTTGTAAAAATGAAAGGCGTTCATTATCATTCATTTACCTTACTCCTATAAATTTGTTTCAATCTAAATTTAAAAAACTCAATTTCTTTATTATTAGTCGTTGAATTTTGGTTGGTTAAAATATTAGCATACGGAAAATTAGCAACTGGTAACCAAATTGCAGCCTCTAATAAGTGTTCTCTAACCGTAGAAGGTCTGATTTGTCTTTGCTTAGCAATTTGTTCAATAGATGCATGATGATTAATAAATAACTGGTAGGTTTGCTTAGAACTGGTAGTCCAGTTATCACCCCATAAATCAGTAACTAATGGTTGCAGTGTATTTTGAGAATGGTTCATCAAATAATCAGCAAAGTTAGTATATAAATGTAAACTAATTAACTCCACGATTTCTGGAGTCACTTGTAATTCCAAGGCTAGCTGCTGATAAGTTTGTCCCCCGTTCTCATGTCCAACTAGCTCCCTAGCAAAAATATCCGCTAATTGAGGTTTTAAATCAGTGAGGTACTGAGTCAAAGGCGTTAATAACGCAGTAGGCAACTGAGCTTTGTTAACCTGAAACCAACGTTTGACGACAAAAGAATCGAACAATTGAATACTCAATGGATAGTATTTGGTATTTTGATAACTATACTCTGAAGTAACCTGACTAGCTAATAAAAAACGGTCCTTAAACTGGTTCACCCTTAAAGATTTAGTAACATCTCCCAATAGTGGCGGTAATAACCGACTTAATTGACGTTGCTTTTGATCCCCTAGCTCAGTTAATTTAATTGCTCCAGATTCATCAGTAACCACCAATTTATTTTCAATTAAGTTACCTATGTCCTCTGGTTTAATTTGAATATTTTTACCGTGTAGCATTCCCAGTTCTGGTAATAGACCATACTCTAATCCCCAAAATAAATTAGAAACGGTTTTCTTGCCATTTAAAATATTTTCAAATACTTTGGGACGCCTATATTCAGTTGTATTAGTAAACAACAAAATCAGATCTGGTGCCACATTTCATTCCTCCAAAAAAATCTGATACCGCAGTATCAGATCATTTACTATTATTCTTTTATTTTAAGCCTAGGTAGTACTCGTTGCCGAACAAAAATAAATACTAACCCTACTAAAATTCCCTTAATTAAGTTAAACGGAATCACGGCTACTAAAACTAACTGGGTAACGGGAATCGATAGTTTTAAACCTAATAGGTTCATATATAGCGGCGTTACTACCAACCAGTTCAAGATTCCCATCACTACTGCCAGAGCTACTGCCATATTTAAAATGGTTAGTGTAATTCTAGCTGGTCGATTGAACTTATGCAAATACTTTTCGGAGTAATAAAATGCTTCAACAATTACTATTGATGAAACAAACGAGGATCCAACTCCAATTAAATTGGGAATAGAAGCTCCGGTAGTAATCCAATACAGAAGGGATTTAACTCCCGCTACAATTATGCCTCCCAGGGGTCCAGTAATAACGGTGGCGATCAAAACCGGCATGTCGCTAAAATCAATTTTCATATACGATACTAACGGAATCACCGGAAAAGCAAAAAACATCAATACGTACGAACTCCCCGCTAAAACAGCTAACCTAACTATGTCAGCGGTTACAAAACCATTCTTTAATCCTTTGGTATGTCTTTCCATTGCACAATGTCTCCTCTAAACATTGGCTATCTTCAAAAAAGAAAGCCACCCGAGACGGACTCCGGGCGGCTTTGGTCAATTACATTTAACCTTCTTTATACCAGACTTTACTGTCGGTTTTGGAATTACACCAAATCAACTACCAAAAGGTAGGTCGCGGACTATACCGCCGGTCGGGAATTGCACCCTGCCCTGAAGATAAACCAGAATTATTTTACTTACTTAAATATAACAAAAAATTTGTCTTTGTCAATAACTTAGGCTAAGCCGGTGGCTTTCTTTAATTCTTCAACCTCATGAGGCCTTAAGCGCCGCCATTCTCCAGGATTGAGGCCCTTTAAGTCTAAGAATCCATAAGATTCTCGGCTTAATTTCATCACCGGATGAGAAACTGCCGCTAACATTTTTTTAACTTGATGATTTCGACCTTCATGAATCGTAAGCCCTACAATGCTAGTTTTATTTTCTTTATCGGTTCTAATTAATTTGGATTTGGCAGGAGCGCTCTTCTTACCATCTACCATTACACCTAATCTAAGTTGCTTAAGATCGTTATTGCTAATGATTCCTTTAACCTTGGCAACGTAATTTTTTTCAAATTCATATTTCGGATGGGTTAGACGATTATCTAATTCACCGTCATTAGTTAACAACAATAACCCAGAGGTATCATAATCTAATCGACCAACCGGATAAATTCTTTCTGGAACCTCTTCAAAGTAGTCCAACACCGTTTTACGTTTTTTATCATCCGAAACAGTGGTCACCACTCCTCTAGGCTTGTAGAACAAATAATATACCAATTGTTCTTTAGTAATAGGAACCCCATTAACCGTTACAGTATCCTTAGAGTCTACCTTAGTTCCTAATTCAGTCACGGTTACACCGTTAACTTGAACCCTGCCAGCAGTAATTAGTGTTTCTGCTTTTCTTCTAGAAGCAATCCCCGCTTGGGCAATTACTTTTTGTAACCTTTCACTCATATAAAATTCCTCTTGTTTTCTTTTACAATTCTGGTGTGGCTTTTGGCAATTCAGGCAAATCTTTTGGTGAATTCAATCCAAAATATTTTAACCCGTAGTTGCTAACCCCGTATAACTTTGGATGCCCAATTTCTTGTTTCTCACCGACTACTTCAACTAGATTAAGTTCTTGTAGGCGGTGTAATGTAGCACTAGAATTAACACCACGGATGGCATCAATTTCTACTCTAGCAATTGGTTGATTATAAGCAATAATAGCAATAATCTCAATGGCAGCAGTAGATAATCGTTGAGGTTGTCCATGCCATACATAATCATTAACCAATTCCGCCACATCACCTTTAGTTGCTAAGCGATACGTTTCATCCGTCACACTAATCTCTAATCCCATTTGAGTATCTTGGTGATACTGGCTTGTTAATTTTTCAACTAGTTGTCTGCAAGCAGCTGGGCTGATTTGCACATGATTGGCCAGCTCGGTTAAGGTGATTCCCTTGCTACCAGCAGCATAAATTAAAGCTGTAATCTTAGCTTCGTTAGTTACCATGAGAACCACCCCTCTTAATTATTAATTCATCTTGAGTTTGCTGATTAATTAATAGTTCCCCATCTTTCGCCATATTTAATACTGCTAAAAAATTAGTAACGATTTCTTGCCGATCATTATCTGCAATTAAGCTATGGAACAAAAAGGAACCAGCAGTTAGTAATTTTTTCCGGATTAATCCAGTCTGAGTATCAATAGAATAGCGCCAAGTATTCCTAATTTTGGGAACTTTATGAGTTTGGTTATTCTTGTTAAGCAAATAAACATAAGATGTTTTTAAATCTTGTTTACTAGTGATTGCCGGAATAATTAATTGTGGTTTTAGTTTGGGAGGCATCAACGGTGCAATAGTATAGTGCTCTTGTCCATTTTGCTCTAACTGCTTAAATTGACTAGTAACTTGTCGATACCGTTCATACTCCTTTAATCTAGCCACCAAAATAGAAGCATCATCTTCTTGATCATCATCGTCAACTTCTAAAATCGGTAATAGAGCTTGCGACTTCATCGTCATCAAGGTAGTCGCCAAAATATAATATTCACCTACCAATGGTAGATTGATTTCTGAAGCTCGTTTTAAATATGACAAATATTGGTCCGTGATTGCGACTAAGGACACATCGGTTATCATCAGTCGTTCTTTTTTTAAAAGTTTTAGTAACAACTCTAATGGTCCCGCAAAGTTATCAGTCGTTATTTCCGGCTGTTTATTCACGAAGCTGATTCTCCCATTCTAAACAAATGCGCCGATTAGCTAAACTAGCTACAATTTTAAGTTTAGGATAGGCTTCATTTAGTTCATTCAGCATTTGGTTGTACGTATTTTGCTTATGTTCACCAGGAGTACAAATAATTTGGTGAATGAGTAACTGACCTTGCCGTTCCTCAGTTCCCACTAATCCAGTCCAGTTGTTATTAGGATCGCGATACAACCATAAGTGATGATCATCATTTTCAACATACCAATTTAGTTGTTGTTCTACTAAATCCATATTATCGAGACTATCGATTAACGATAGTAGCCCCATCGTCACTTTTTCGTAGTCCTTTCGGTATTGATATAACATAGTAATTCTCCTAAGCTCTGGGATGAAATTGATTATAGACATCGCTTAAATGATGACTAGATACATGCGTATAAATTTGAGTTGTCGATATATCAGAATGACCCAGCATTTCTTGTACGATTCTTAAATCCGCCCCATTTTCTAACAAATGAGTTGCAAACGAATGTCGTAAAGTATGGGGAGTAATTTTTTTGGTTATGGTAGTAGAAGTAACGTATTTTTTTAACATCTGCCAAATTGCTTGACGACTCAACTGTCCCCCTCTAGCATTTAAAAAAACGTAATCGGTTTTCTTTTTTACTAGATTAGGCCTTACGAAATTTAGGTATTGGTCTAACCATTCAATGGCGACCGCACTAATTGGGATAATTCGTTGCTTATCACCCTTTCCCAAAATTTGGAGCATACTCATAGTCAAATGTAAGTCTCCCACCTTTAGGTTCACTAACTCACTTACTCGCATTCCGGTGGCATACATAGTTTCCATAATGGCTCTATCGCGAATACCTAAGGGCTTATTTAAATTAGGTTGTTCTAATAAATTATTAACCTCGTTCACCGTTAATACATCAGGCAATACCGTTGCCTTCTTGGGAGAATCAATTTTAGCCATTGGATCATCATTAATCACTTTATATCGCTGTAAATACAAAAAGAACTTTCGCAATGTAGATACCATATGGATAACGGTATTTCTGGATCGTTCTTCTTGGTTTAATTCATCCAAAAAATCTAAAATTAAATACTGATCTACTTCCTGCCAGCTGTTAACTTTTTTCTTAAAATAAGCAACGGCAATAACCAACGCCTGACGATAACTAGTCAGGGTATTAGCAGATAACGCACGTTCTACTTTTAAATAGTGAATATAATTATCAATTTGTTCATTCATTACTCTCATCTTCAATTAATGAAATACCGGCATCGGTTTCCACAATTAACCTGGCTTTTAACAAATGCCCCACTGCTCGCTTAAAGGCTCCCTTACTGATCCCAAAGAATTCTTTAATTAAGACAGGATCACTATGATCAGTATAAGGCAAGAAATGCTCAGCATCTCGGTTTAATAAAGCCAAAATCATGGCAGCATCATCGTCAATGGCTTGGTAAGCCCGTGGTAAGGTAGATAAATTAATACTACCATCCCGCAACATACCAATTACTCTAGCTTCTACTTGTTGACCCAAGCGAGGTTCTTCTACCCGTTCACTGGGATGCATAAATGCTAATTCGTAATTTTCCGTTAAAAGGCGAGTGCCCGCCATTTTTAATCTGTAGGCGATTGCTTTAACATTCTTATTCTTCAAATTAGATCCAGCTGGTCGAGCAATTGCTGCGAAAATATCTTCGTCAGCTAAGTGTGCCCATAACCGGTTTTTCTTATCAACTCCTAAACATACTAAAAGTTGATCGCCTTCTTTTGGCCACAATGATCTTACCGTTGGAAGTTCATCTAAAGATACGGCAATATCTTTATTACTTAAGCCGATATCTACGAAGACTCCTAAATCATGTTTTTGTCCCACAACCTTAGCAAAGGCATATTGATCAATTTGAACTTTAGGTCTAAACCTAGTAATTTGAAGTTTGTGGTGCTCATTTTCATAAGTAAAACCGGTAAAATTAGCACCTAATTTTAAGGGCTTTTCAATTTCTTCTTTAGCTAATAAAAAAGTAGTTCCTTCAATTTGCACAAAGTAATTTTGATCATTTTCATCAATTACTTGGCCAGTTAATATACGTCCTATGGTTTCGATTTCGTCCACTCCGTTTCCTGATTCTGTACCTATTCTACACGTTTCCGCGGCCAAAAGAAAAGAGTTTAGGGTTTAAAACCCTAAACTCTTTATTGGTTAAATATTAGATAGCGTTTGAAGCACCATGATAAACAATTCCCCGGTGAGAGTCAATTGTAATTAATTCACCATCAGAGATTTTATCAGTAGCATTTTCAGCACCAACAATGACTGGCAAGCCCATAGAAATACCAACCACAGCAGCATGAGAAGTCAAACCACCATTTTCTACTACTAAAGCACTAGCTTTTTCGATAGCAGGCATGTATTCCTTGTCAGTAGTCTTGGTAACTAAGATACTACCTTCAGTAACTTTACTGTTAGCATCAGCAGCGTTATCAGCGATAACAGCCTTACCGATCACAGTTTTGTCACCGACACCTTGGCCTTGAACCAACTTTGAACCGATTAATTGAACCTTCATCAAGTTAGTAGTACCACTTTCACCAACTGGCATACCACCAGTGATCAAGATCAAGTCGCCTTCTTTAGCAAGACCAGATTCAACGGCCTTCTTAGAAGCCAAATCAAAGATAGCGTCAGTACTTTCTGGTTCGTCTACAACGATTGGAGTAACACCCCAGTTGATCATCAAACCACGACGAGTACGTTCGTCAAAAGTAATAGCTAAAATATCAGCATCTGGATGGTACTTAGAAATCATTCGAGCAGTGTAACCAGATTTAGTTGCTGCTACGATAGTCTTGATACCTAATTCTTTGGCTACCCGAGTTACTGAATCACCAATTGATTCTGTTACGTCGTTAGTCATGAATTGAGGACGTGGAGTACCAAATTTAGGGAAAGCATTTTCAGCCTTAACATCGATTCGAGCCATAGTAGAAACTGCTTCTACAGGGTAATCACCGTTGGCACTTTCACCAGAAAGCATAGTTGCATCAGTACCGTCAAATACGGCGTTAGCAACGTCAGATGCTTCGGCACGAGTAGGACGTGGGTTTTCTTGCATTGAGTCAAGCATTTGGGTAGCAGTAATTACTGGCTTACCAATTGCGTTACATTTCCGGATCAAAGTCTTTTGAACCAAAGGAACGTTTTCAGCAGGAATTTCAACACCCATGTCACCACGAGCGATCATCAAACCATCTGAAACCTTGATGATTTCGTCAAAGTTGTTGATACCTTCTTGTGATTCGATCTTAGGGAAGATTTGAACATGTTCCATGTGCTTTTCTTCCAAAAGTTCGCGAATATCAAGAACATCTTGAGGTTTCCGAACGAATGAAGCAGCGATGAAATCAATTTCGTGATCCAAACCAAAACGAATATCATCTGAATCTTTTTCAGTGATACCAGGAAGGTTGATTGAAACACCAGGTGCGTTAACACCTTTACGTGAACCTAATAAACCATCGTTTTGAGCAGTTACAACTAATTCCTTGTTAGCGTCATCTTTTTCATCGATAACAGTATCTAATAAACCATCATCAAATAAAACGTGACCGCCTTCATGAACATCATCATAAAGACCTGGGTAAGTTACCGCAATCTTTTCAGGAGTTCCTTCGATGCTGTCATCCATTGAAATCCGGAAAGTGTCCCCGGTATGGAATTCAAGTTTGCCGCCTTTTTGGACAGTAGTCCGAATTTCGGCTCCTTTAGTATCAAGCATAATACCAACAGTTTTACCTGTCTTCTTTTCTGCTTCATGTACTTTGTTCATACGGTCTAAGTGTTCTTCGTGATCACCGTGTGAAAAGTTAAACCGGAATACATTGGCACCGGCTTCAATCAATTGTGCAATGATATCAACATCGGTACTGGCTGGTCCCAGGGTACTTACGATCTTGGTTTTCTTCATAAGTAGTATCTCTCCTTTTAGCTTGCGAATTTCCAACAGTCTCCACGACAATTGTTCTGTCCGCTTTTATTCAAAACGTATTTTATCACTTTTAAAATTCATTGTCTTGCCCGAGTTATTAGGTTTCTCAAAAAAGTAAATGATTAAAAGTTGGTGTAATAGCAAAGAAAGCCTTTACTTGTTTGTCAAATATATTTTAAAAAAGTTTATTGAAGTGCTACGTTGTCCTTACCAAAGAGTTCTTCTAATTGGACTTGAACGGTTTTAGTAGCTGCTAAATTAAAATTAGAGCTTAATTTGGTTATTTTATGGTTAGTCTTTTCAATTAAAACAATACTAGTTTTGCCTCGATTAGTTTCAGCAATTTGGGATAATTGAGCTAGTTTATCTTGCAACTGAGTTTCAGAAACTCGTAAGAACCACCGTTGTTCATTAGTTCCTAGTTTCCGCACAAGATTAGCAGCAGGTGTAATCTGATCAGCAATAATCTGCAAACCATTTCGCTGCTCTACTTTACCACTAATTACCACTACCATATCTCGGTGAAGCCAACCGCTCACTTGAGAATATAGTTTTGGAAAAATAGTCACGTCTACATCTCCGGTAGAGTCACTACCAGCGGCAAACGCCATTTGGCTTCCTTTCTTAGTTCTAATTACCTTTACTTTAGTAAGGTAAAGCCCCACGGCAACTTGATTAGCTACTTCTAAATCAATTACTGCTACAGCGTTTAATTTTCTTAGCAATCGTTTGTACTTTTCTACCGGATGTCCGGATAAATAAGCACCCAACAACTCATTTTCTTTTTGTAGCTTATCTGTTAAATCTAATTCATCTCGCTTTTTGATTTTAGGCATCAAGGCTGTTAATAATTCTATGGACTGCCCACTTAATTCTGCCGAACTAATGAACTCCGGTGTGGCGGCTAGTAATTCTGCCCGATTATATCCAAAAGAATCTAAAGCACCTGAGTAAATTAGAATTTCAATCTGATCCGAAGTTCTAAATTTTTCAGGCAACCTGCTAATAAAATTAGCAAAGCTGACATACTTTCCGTTAGCATTTCGTTCTTCTAAAATTGCTGTTACGGTATCTTTTCTTAACCGTTTAATGGCATTCAATCCAAAAATAATTTGGTGTTCGGATACGTCAAACTGTTCTTGACTTAGATTAATATCGGGACCTTTGACCCCAATGAGACTCTTCAGTTCATTTAAATACTGCTTAATTTTCACGTCATTATTTTGAGCTGAGTTTAATAAGGCTACATAAAAAGCAGCTGGAAAATGGGCTTTAAGGTATGCTTGTTCATAAGCCATTTTACTATAAGCAATTGCATGAGATTTATTAAATCCGTAATTAGCAAATCGTTCAATATAAGTAAAAATTTCAACCGCTCGTTTTCGTTCGACCCCGTTAGCCACTGAACCATTTACGAACCTATCTCGTTCTTGATCCATCGCAGCTAAGTTTTTCTTACTCATAGCTCTACGCAGTAAATCAGCTTCCCCTAAAGAAAAGCCAGCCATGACGGAAGCAACCAACATTACCTGCTCCTGATAGACAATAATCCCAAAGGTTGGTGCTAAGATTGGTTCAATTTGGGAAACATTGAACTTTAATTTTCGCCCTTCTCGTTTCCGTTTTACTAACTGTGGGATGTTTTGCATGGGCCCTGGCCGGTACAGCGCATTGACCAATGCAATTTCTTCGAAAGATTGTGGATTAACCTCCTGTAGCGCACGACGAATGCCTTGTGATTCAAATTGAAAAATACCATCGGTTTTGCCCTGCTGAAATAAAGTGATAGTTTTAGGGTCATCTAAGGGAATGGTAGCCGGATTAATCGTTTGGTTATTAATTATTTTAACGTTGTTTAAAGTATCTGCTAAGGTGGTCAAATTTCGTAATCCTAGCAAATCAATTTTTAATAAACCCACTAATTCAACATAATTTTTAGAGTATTGAGTCATTAATAAGCCATCATTACCATCTTGGACTGGCACTTGTTCTACCAAGTTATTCTGACTCAACACAATTCCAGCGGCATGTGTGGAATAGTGTCTAGGTAATCCTTCTAGTTTCTTAGCAGTTTCAAAAATTAATTTATTAATTTCAGAATCAGCCACTAAATTTTTCAACAGTTGTGAGTCAGTGTAAGCATCGTTCAAGCTAATATGCAGAGAGTTTGGAATTGCCTTACTCCACTGGTCTTGCTGTGCTACTGATAGACCAAAACTTCTAGAAACATCCCGTAAAGCTTGTTTAGTTGCTAGAGTTCCAAAAGTGATAATTTGTCCAGTACGATCATGACCATAATTAGTCTGCAAATATTGAATCACTTCATCTCGACGGTCATCAGGTAAATCTATATCAATATCAGGCATTTGATTTCGTTCGGGGTTCAAAAATCGTTCAAATAGTAAATCATACTTCAGTGGATCTACATCAGTAATTCCCAAACAGTACGCTACCAAAGAACCTGCCGCAGATCCTCTACCAGGACCAGTCAAAATGTTTTGCTGGTGAGCAAAGCGGATAATATCCCAAACTATTAAGAAATAATCATTAAACTGCATTTCAGCAATAACCGTTAATTCCATGGTCAAGCGTTCAAAATATGGTGCTGAATTTGTGATTTGATTATCTTTCAATCGCTTAAGTAAGCCCCGCTCACAAAGTTTAGCTAGGTAATCACCAGCTGAAATATTATCTGGAGTATCAAATTGGGGTAAAATAGGAACTTGCTGCTTAATTTCTAATTGAATTCCGGCTATTAACTCAGTTAGATTGGTCAATCCCGCTTTAATCCCGGCGCTTTCAAAATTATTCACTTCATCACTAACTGATTGCAACCAATTAGGGCCTTGACTAGCAGCTAAAGCAGTTACATCAGTTAACTTATCTCCCGAATCAATAGCCATTAAGACTCGTTGGACAAAGTAATCATCAGAATCTAGGTATTCAACTCGTTTGAAAGCCACCACTTTTATTCCCACCTCTGCAGCGGTGGTAGCAGCTGCTTGAATGATATTAGTAGGTTGCATGTATGTGGACCCTACCAAGATATCAGTAGTAGAATCGCTTAATTCTTGTAGTTGTTGCAAAAATTGTTCTGCTTCTGCTGTTTGTCCTCGTAAAATATCATCATAAAACTCTGATTGCTCGGATACGATAACCGCTAATCCGGCTAAATGATTTTTAAGGTCGTTAACCGAAAATTCATCGGTAGTTAATTTATGACTAGAAAGGGTCATTAAGTTTTGATACCCTTGCTGGTTCTTAGCAATTAAGACCAATTGAGTTTCGTGCTCAAAGTTCACCTGATTGCTTACTTCGAGTGTTAAGCCAATGATGGGTTTAATATCCGCAGCTATGCAGGCATCATAAAATTCAATGACACCATACATAACATTAATGTCGGTGAGGGCTAGCGCTTGATATCCCCTTTGCTTAGCAATTTGGATTAAATCATTAATTTTAATGGGACTTTGTAATAAACTGTATGAACTAATTAATTGTAGGGGTACAAACGTCATCTTCTCACTTCCTTTCGTATAAAAGTATATCAAAATTTTAGAATTACTCGATAAGCAATCAGGATATTAGTTCATTTTTATTAAAAAATGTGCTAAAATCATCATGATTGTGAGGTGGTATCTTTGCCTAAAATTATTAGCGCAAACTTGACAATTATTTTTTGGTCATTCATCTTTGGTGAAATTATTGGCTATATTGGTTCCGCACTTGAATTAATGCCATATAGTGCACTTCAAGTAGGAATTACCGCTGTTATCACTGCAGTTGCTAGTGTTAACGGAATTTACCTTTTACAAAAAGGGCAAAATTAAAACCGGGAAGCTTTCCCGGTTTTTTTGTGCTCTTTTTTAATATCTAAATACTAATTTATCATCAGCTAAATCAATTTTAACGGTCATATCCTTTTTAATAGTTCCAGCAATGATTAACTTAGCAATTGGTGTTTCTACTTGATTAGTTACAAATCGTTGAAGTGGCCGAGCCCCGAATTGAGGTTCATATCCCTGTTTAGCAATCCAGTTTTTAGCCGCATCTGTAATCTCTAAGCCCATTTCTTGATCATGCATTCTAACCGCTAATTGATCAATTAATTTTTGAACGATTTGCGCCATATCAGCTAAGGTCAACGGCGTAAACATAATTGTCTCGTCAATTCGGTTTAAAAATTCAGGTCTAAAGTGTGCTCTCAACAGACTTAAAACTTCATCTTGCGTGGCCTTAGGAATAGTCCCATATTCAGTAACTCCATCTAAGAGAGCCTGAGAACCAATATTAGAGGTCATAATCAAAATCGTGTTCTTAAAGTCCACGGTCCTGCCTTGCCCATCAGTTAAGCGACCGTCATCTAAGACCTGAAGCAAAATGTTAAAGACATCCGGATGAGCTTTTTCGATTTCATCAAAAAGGACAATGGAATATGGATTGCGTCGGACTGCTTCAGTAAGTTGGCCCCCTTCTTCATAGCCAATGTATCCCGGAGCTGCCCCTACTAAACGAGAAACCGATTCTTTTTGCATGTATTCGGACATATCGATTCTAACCATGTGATCTTCTGAATCAAACAGATTGACTGCTAACGCTTTAGCCAATTCCGTTTTTCCGACCCCGGTTGGTCCTAAGAATAGAAATGATCCTAATGGTTTACTTGGATCTTGCAATCCGGCCCTAGATCTCAAAACGGCATCAGAAACTGCGTTAACTGCGTCGTCTTGTCCCACTACTCGTTTGTGCAAGTTATCGGCTAAATGCAATAATTTTTCTCGCTCACTTTCTACTAACTTAGCAACCGGAATTCCAGTTTGCCGACTAACTACATCGGCAATCTGGTCTTCAGTAACGGACTCCTCTACCAACCATTCATCTGGTCGATCGGTATTTTCTAATTCCGCTAGTTCACTTTCCAGACTAGGAATGGTGCCGTGTTGTAATTTAGCAGCCAAATTTAAATCATAATTACTTTCAGCCTGTTGTAATTCGTTTTTGGCTTGATCCAGTTCTTTTTTCTTATCACTAATAGCGGTCAAAGATTTCTTTTCGTCCTGCCAACGTGCATTGAGTTCATTGACTTTTTCTTTAATGCTAGCAAGCTCGCGAGTAACTTCTTGAAGTCGCTTTCGAGATGCCTCGTCAGTTTCTTCCTTTAGAGCTGCTTCTTCTACTTCCAATCGCATTAACTGACGGTTAGCTTGGTCTAACTCTGTTGGACTAGAATTCATTTCGACTCGAATTTCAGCAGAAGCTTCGTCCACTAAATCAATGGCCTTATCCGGTAAATAACGATCCGTAATGTAACGATCCGAAAGTCTAGCAGCTGCCACTAACGCATTATCATGGATTTTAACCCCATGATGAATTTCTAGGCTTTCACGTAAGCCCCGTAAAATAGTAATGGTGTCGTTAACAGAGGGTTCATTAACCATTACCCGTTGGAAACGCCGTTCTAAGGCTTTATCTTTTTCCATATACTGCCGATATTCATCTAGAGTTGTAGCCCCAATTAAATGAAGCTCGCCTCGTGCTAGCATTGGTTTTAAGATATTACCAGCATCCATACTACCTTCAGTTTTGCCGGCTCCCACGATATTATGAATTTCATCGATGAACATAATAATCTGGCCGTCAGCTTTTTTAACTTCTTTAAGAACTGCCTGTAATCGTTCTTCGAATTCTCCCCGGTACTTAGCACCAGCGATCAAAGCACTCATGTCTAATTGGAAAATAACCTTGTTTTGTAAGTTTTCTGGCACGTCATTGATGGCAATTCTCTTAGCCAATCCTTCAACAACTGCAGTTTTACCAACTCCGGGTTCACCAATTAACACGGGATTATTCTTGGTCTTCCGGGATAGGATTCGAATTACGTCTAAAATCTCCTCATCTCGACCAATAATGGGTCCCAATTCATTGTTACGAGCGGCCTTAACCAAATCAATCCCATATTTTTCTAGGGCTTGATACCCATCTTCTTGGTTCTTCGAGGTTACTCGTTCACCACCTCGAATACTATCTACTTCGTTACGCACCAGTTGTTCGGTAATTCCATGATCCTTTAGGTAATCAGTAAACCGTTCTCCAGTTAACTGCATTAAAGCGATAGTTAGTGTATCAACAGCAATGTAGTCATCTTCTAATTGGTTTTTAACCTGTTCTGCCTGTTGTAGCAACTGAGCTAGGTTACTAGACATAGATTGGCCATACGCCACGTTACTACCACTAACAGTAGCAATATTATCAATTTCTTGATCTAATTCATGTTCCAGATCCTCTAAGTTCAGACCCATTTCAGAATAAATCTGCCTACCTAATTGGCCGGGCTGCGTCAAAAATTTAAAGAGGTGGGCAACTGTAATTTCTTGTTGTTTTCTGGTGACAGCAATTTGCTGAGCTTGAGCAATTGCTTGCGTCACCGCTTCAGTTAAATTATCTGGATTCATATATTTCACCTTAATTTTTTAGTTTAAAAAAGTTTGAAATGATTATCATTTCAAACTTTGTAAACCTATATTAACAGATAAATGAAGTATTGAGAAATAATTTGACCAATTTTGACCAATTACTTTTCTGCGTATAATTTTACGATTTCAATAATTACATCGGTCGCTTTTTCCATAGTTTCTTCTGAAACATATTCAAAACGACCATGCATGTTTTCACCACCTGCAAAAATATTCGGCGTTGGTAGTCCCATGAAAGAAATCTTAGAACCATCAGTACCTCCGCGAACTGGGAAAATATTAGGTACTACGCCCACATTTTTCATGGCTTGCTCAGCAACATCAACTACCGTTGGGTCCTTAGCAATGACCTCGCCCATATTGTAATACTGATCAGTCAGAGTTAATTTAATTCGGTCACTACCAAATTGGCGATTCATATCAGCAGTAATGTCAGTGATTAATTGCTTTTGTTGTTCAAATTGGTTTCGATCGTGATCCCGGATAATATAACGTAGTTGACTAGCATCTACGTCCCCCTTCATTTCATAAAGGTGAAAGAATCCTTGTCTGCCCTCAGTATTTTCTGGTCTAGCGTCTTTAGGCAAACGGTTATGAAAATCAATGGCTACCTGAGAAGCATTCACCATTACTCCTTTTGCTTCTGAAGGATGAACGTTAGTCCCTTTAATTTCAACTCTGGCATCTGCAGCGTTAAAAGTTTCGTAACTTAACTCACCAGCAGGACCGCCATCAACGGTGTACGCCACATCAGCGGCAAAGTCGGCCACATCAAAGTGATCGGCTCCGGTACCAATTTCTTCGTCCGGACCAAAACCAAGTTTAATGTCTCCGTGTTTTATTTCTGGGTGAGCTAATAAATAAGTTGCTGCGGCAATAATTTCTGCCACCCCCGCTTTATCATCCGCTCCTAATAAAGTAGAACCGTCAGTTGTAATTAGTGTATGGCCAGCATAATTTTTTAAATTAGGGAAAACGGCTGGATCCAATACAAATTCGCCAGCAGCATCCAGTTTAATCACGGATTGACCATCATAATTTTCAACGATCTGAGGATTGACATTTTCTCCATTAAAATCAGCTGTATCTACATGGGAAATAAATCCTACCGTAGGCACTGATTTGTCCTGATTAGCTGGTAATGTAGCAAAGACATAACCACTTTGTTGGTTAGTATGAACGTCTTGTAAGCCCATTTTAGTCAGCAACTCTTTTAATGAATTTAAGAAATCAACTTCACGTTGAGCAGAAGGAATTGTTGTTGAGGTTTCATCGGAACGAGTATTTACCCGTACAAAGTCTAAAAAATTAGGAATTAAGTTATCATATTTAGCCATTATCAGCACTCCTTTTAAATAAATGTGAACGGATCGGTGTTAATCGTAGATGCAATTACTTCGATGGACCAGTTGGATTGCATTGCCCATTCGGTAAATAATTGTGTCAATTTCGGCTTAACGATTTGTTCGATGTGATGTCCGGGATCTACCACTGGTAATCCGGCCGCTAACATATCATGGCCGGTATGATAGTAAACGTCACCGGTAACGTAAACATCTGCTCCCTGTTGTTGAGCTAAGCGGAAGAATTTACCACCATCGCCGCCTAAAACCGCTACTCGTTGAACTTTTTGATCCAGATTAGCTGCGATGACTCGTAAGCCAGCAACATTAAAGTCTTGCTTGCATTTATTAGCAAATTCGAGAACGGTCATAGACTCAGGTAGGTTACCAATTCGGCCCATATAGTATTGCAAGCGACTATCTTCTAGTTTAACCAATCTATAAATTGGATTATCACCAGGAAAAACATCCTTTAAGGCCATCATTACCGCAGTAAGGTTAGATTCCGGAACTTCAAATTCAATGCGAGTATCATTTTGACTACTACTAGTTTGAGGCAGTGCCGAATTACTAGCGGTGGTCAATCTAGTTGTACCATCCCATTGAAAAGTATAACCATCTTGATCAGGCAATTGGAGCTTGCCACCTGCATCCTCTAACGACATCCGAATAGCTTCAGAATACACTTTAGGGGTTTGGACGGTTAGCAAGTAAACCTGTTCCACTACTCCAGGAACCAAACCAGTAGTTTCTTCTAATCCTAAAGTCTCAGCTAACCAGTCATTTAAGCCCCCGTTAGCAGAGTCCAAATTAGTATGGGCAGCATAGACCGTAATGTGATTAGCGATAATTTTAGCGTACATTGCGTTTTGCGGATCACTCAAATCTAAATTTTTAGCTGGACGAAACATCACTGGATGGTGAGCAAAAATAAAGTCAACACCCTTTTCAATAGCCTCATCTACCACTTCTGGGCGAACATCTAGCGTCACCATTACCTTATGGACGTCGGCATCCAACGAGCCAATCTGCAAGCCGACTGGATCATTTTTTTCAGCTATTTTTTTCGGAGCAAACTTTTCAAAGCGATCAACTAACGTTTTAACTTTCATCGTCTAACACCTCATTAATCATTTTAATTTCTTGTTCCACCGCTAGTAATTTAGCATCGTCTAGGTGACTTGCCCTCTGCAAATTAACCTTAATTTTAGCTAGGGTATCTAAGCGTTGTTGCCACTTGTTTCGAAACGCTAAATTAACTTCTTGCATCAAAAACGGACCGAATTTAACCTCTAGGTCTGAATAGTGAACTGGTTGCTCCACTGCTTCACCCACAATAATTTCATAAGTGTGACCTAAATCATGCAAAATAGTTTCCGCTTTAATTCGGTAACCATTGTTCATTAACCAAGTTCTAACTAAATCTTCATTCACATTAGGTTGCAAAATTAACAGTGGCTTTTCCATTAACTTAGCTTTGCCACTAGTTAAAATTTTAGTAATCAGCGTTCCACCCATACCAGCAATAGTTATCGCATCAACATGATCATCTAGATTAACAGCTGCTAATCCATCAGCTAGACGCGGTAAAATTTGATTACTTAATCCTGCTTGCTGAATTTCATGAGCTGCATTAGCCAACGGCCCCTTAGCCACCTCTCCAGCAATGGCAAATGAAATCAAATGCTCTTGTACTAGGTGAATTGGTAAATAGGCGTGATCAGAACCGATGTCGGCCAACCGACTATTTTGAGGGACAAAGCTGGCAACTGCTTGCAGTCGCTCAGATAGATGAAAACTATTCATGGAAGAGAAACTCCTTATTTTATAATTACAATTATTATACTATGCTCAGCTATAAATTAATTAATCATTTTTATGAAACCAATAAAAAAAGCGAGATCTCTCTCGCTTCTCGCTATTCTAAAAAGTCTTTTAGTTGTTTACTCCGTGATGGATGACGCAACTTCCGTAATGCTTTAGCTTCAATTTGTCGAATTCGTTCCCGAGTAACCCCAAAGACTTTTCCAACTTCTTCAAGAGTTCTGGTTCTACCATCATCCAACCCAAATCTAAGGCGTAAAACATTTTCTTCACGATCAGTTAGTGTATCTAGGACACTTTCCAATTGTTCTTTTAACAATTCATAAGCTGCATGATCAGCTGGAGAAGTTGCATCTTGATCCTCAATAAAGTCTCCCAAGTGAGAATCGTCCTCTTCACCAATTGGAGTTTCTAATGATACGGGTTCTTGAGCAATCTTAAGAATTTCTCGTACCTTATCAGTTGGCATATCCATTTCAGCCCCAATTTCTTCCGGAAGGGGTTCACGACCCAAATCTTGAAGTAATTGTCGTTGAATTCTGATTAATTTATTGATCGTTTCAACCATGTGGACTGGAATTCGAATTGTCCGAGCTTGATCCGCAATAGCCCGGGTAATTGCTTGTCTGATCCACCAAGTAGCATAAGTTGAGAATTTAAATCCCTTACGGTAATCAAACTTTTCTACCGCTTTCATCAACCCCATGTTTCCTTCTTGAATTAAATCTAAGAATTGCATTCCCCGACCAACGTATCGTTTAGCAATAGAAACCACCAAACGTAAGTTGGCTTCAGCTAGTTCTTGCTTAGCAGACTCGTCACCGTCTTCAATTCGTTTTGCCAAGCTAATTTCTTCATCAGCTTTTAGCAATGGTACTCGACCAATTTCTTTAAGATACATTCTAACAGGATCGTTAATTTTAACCCCAGTAGGAGCAGAGACATCGGCTAACTCTTTTTTAGTAACCTTTTTGGCAGCTCCAATAGCCCGAGGATCTGGTTCACCATTTTCATCAACGACACTAATCCCAGCATCTTCTACCATTTCTAAAAGTTCTTCAGTTCCCTTATCATTTAAGGTATATGGAGTGATGATCTTATCTTCAAGCTCTGAATAGACAACGTGCCCAATTGGTTTATTTGTTTTAACCAATTCGTTAAAAACCTTTTGATACGTTTTTTCTACTTTTACTTGTCCTGACTTGCCACTTTTCTTTTCAGCCATTAAATTGCCTCCACTTTGTTTACTTAGCTCGCTTTTTTTGTTCTAATGCAATTAAATCAACCAATAGTTGTCGTTGACGCTGTTGATCACCGACTCTCCCAGCGTCCAGCAATTCTTGCTTTTTAGCAGCAATTTGATTAATTAGCGGAGCTTGATTCATGATTACATTCACATAATCATCAATTTCTCCAGCAGAAACCATTTCAGGTAAATCAATCAAATCAATACTAATTAACAATTGCTGTAATCCGGGTTCCTTGATCAGATTGCTAAATGTAGCGATTTGAAATTGGTCATATTGGGCAAAGTAGCCTTCAGCCAATAAATACAGCATTTGGTATTTTTCATCAATAAACGCAAAACCGGAAATATTATTCACTTGTAGCCAAACATCCCGATCATATAACATTCGTTTGAGTAACCGGCGTTCTGTTTTTTCAACTAACGAAAGAGCCGGTTCATTGCTAACACTATTGGTAGGAATTCTACGTTGCAGCGTCGGTTGTGCTACAGGATGCGGAGTTGACTTAGCCATCTGTTGTAATTGTGATCTCAGAATTTCCTTGCTAATTTTGGTCTCCGTTCCCAACCGATTTAAATACAGTTCTTGGTCAATTGGTGAATTAATCGTTGCGATTAATCCTAATGCTTGCTTAATATATTCAGCTTGACCCGATTCTGAATGCATATTTTCATCTTGCTTTAATAGGCGCAATTGGTATTCTACAACCGGTTGAGCTGAATTCAGTAGCTCTTGAAATGCTGGACCACCTGCAGACTTAATATATTCATCGGGATCCTTGCCGTCAGGAACTTGGACAATGCCTAATGTTAGGATAGGGACCTGCTTAAATATATCGATAGCTCGTTTAGTCGCCTTTTGTCCCGGATGATCACCATCGTAGCTGATAATAACTTGTTGAGCAATTCGTTTAATATCATAGACTTGATCATCCGTTAAGCTAGTTCCCATTGAAGCAATACCATTTTTAATTCCAGCAGAATAAGCCGTAATTACATCCATAAACCCTTCAAATAAAATTACCTGCCGATTTTCTCGAACTGCTAATTTAGCCTTATCTAGATTAAATAGTACTCGTCCTTTGTTAAAAATCTCTGTTTCCGGACTATTCAAATATTTAGGTAAATCAGGATTAGATGTTAGTAATCTGCCAGAAAACGCAATAGTCGCCCCACTTGCGTCTCTAATGGGATACATAATTCGATCGACAAATCTGTCAATTAGCTGTGCATCTTGAGTTTCCGAAAATAATCCAGTTTTTCTTAATACCTGGTAATCCACTTTTCGCTCATCAAAAACCGGTTTTAACAATCGTTGACTAGGCGCATACCCCAAATTAAATTCATTAATCATCTCATCAGACATTCCCCGTTGGTGTAAGTAATCCAACGCTGGCTGTCCCATTTGAGTATTCATTAAAATATGATGGTATAATTTGGCAGCCTCTTCATGAAGGGCACTTAATTCTCTAGCTTTAGAATTATTAGTATTGCCATTATCGCTTTTTTGATCCGTATATTGCGAATCAAGCGGAATATGTTCAAACTCAGCAACTTTAATTACTGCCTCTGGAAAACTTAAATTTTCCAAGTCCATTAAAAACGTAAAAACATTTCCACCACGACCGCAGCTGAAACAATGGAAAATTTGTTTGCTTTCTGAAACGGAAAAAGATGCGGTTTTTTCTTCATGAAACGGACACAAACCAAATAAGTTTTTACCTGCTTGATGCAATGAAACGTATTGACTGACAACATCGGTAATATTAGTTTGAGACCTAATTTGTTCAATGGTTGCTTCCGGAATTTTTACCAATTACTTCAATCCTCCTAAGCTAAAACCATTCTGACTTGCAAAAATCGCACCCCAAAATTCGCGGTGCGATTACATAGTACATTTAAGAGACACTGAAATATAGTAACACGTATATTTATATTTAGCAATAATTAGCTTTTAACCACTAATTGGTTTAAATCACCTAAATGATAGATCATTTGAGCTAATTCGTGAAGCTGTGATAAGCGATTATTTTTGATTGCTTCGTCCTTAGCCATAACCATCGTAGCATCAAAGTATTCACTGATAATAGGACTAATTGCAACTAACTTAGTATAAAGTTGATCAGCCGTTAATCCAGCTATCGTTTTAGTTAATTCAGAGACCGCTTCGTAAAGTTTAGTTTCAGATTCATTTTCAAATAGTGCTGGATCAACGGTCACTAAGGATTCCGCCTTATCGGCAATTCTTAGTACCCGCGTTAATGATTCTACTACGTTCTTGAAATCAGCATCGTCTTTATGGTTAGTAAGCACTTGAGCACTCTTAACGATAAATAAAATGTTATTTTCTAAACCGTTAATCACGGCATCCGTAATATCATAACGTACTTTCAAATCACCTAAATACTGGCGAACACGGTCTTTAATGAAATCAATGACCGCTTCATTTTGGCTTGCCAAATCAATTGCGGGAGCAACTCCGGCAGCTTGTTCTTCCTTTTCAACTCCAACCAAAACATCGTTTAAGTTCAATGACCAGTCTTGATCAGTAATAATCCGAACAATTCCGGACGCTTGACGACGAAGAGCATAAGGATCATTAGAGCCACTTGGAATCATTCCTGCAGCAAAGAAAGTCATAACGCTGTCTAATTTATCGGCTACCGCTAAAATAGCCCCAATTGTACTAGTTGGTAACTCACCGTTAGCTGAAATTGGCATATAATGTTCGCGGATTGCAGTGGCTACAGCTGAATTTTCACCTTGCAATAAGGCATACTTTTCACCCATAACTCCTTGTAATTCAGCGAATTCGCCTACCATTCCAGAAACTAAATCAAACTTGTAAATCTCTGAAGCTCTAGTTAAATCAGCTCTAGCAGCATCTGGTAATGAAATTGCATTAGCAATATGGTTAGCAATAACTCCCACTCGTTGCATTTTTTCATACATAGTAGAAATCTTATCGTGGAAGCTAACCTTTTTAAGGCGTTCTACGTAATCAGCTACATTAACTTTTTGATCTTCCTCAAAGAAGAACATTGCATCTTCTAAGCGAGCGGTTAACACTTTTTCGTTACCAGCGATCACATTATTAATCATATGGTCATTACCATTACGAACTGAGATAAAGTTTGGTAACAACTTACCCTCAGAATCTTGAACATAGAAGAATCGTTGGTGGTCACGCATAGAGGTAATTAAAACTTCGTCAGGAATTACTAGGTACTTAGGATCAAAGCCGCCAGCAAATGCGGTTGGCCATTCCACTAAGTTTGTAACTTCTTCTAATAGTTCAGGATCGATATGAACTTGCCAATTATTATTTTGAGCAATCGCCGCAATTTGATCTTTAATCATTTGCTTACGCTTACTTAAACTAGCAATCACAAATTGCTCGGTTAATTTTTCTTCGTATTCCAATGGTGTATTAATAACTGCTTCATGACCTAAGAAACGGTGACCTTCAGAAACTTTATCTGTCGTAATATCCAAAATCGAAAATGGAATGACTTCTTCATTATAAAGAGCTACCAACCATTTAATTGGTCGAATATAGTTGAGAGAATTAGCTCCCCACTTCATCAAAGTTGGGAAAGTCATGGCAGTAATTACATCTTTTAAGCCAGCTAAGACTTCTTGAACCGGTTGGCCTTGAATATGCTTTTGAACATAAACGTAATCAACACCCTTTAATTCCTTAAAGACAATGTCATCTACACTAGCTCCTTGACCCTTACTAAAGCCAATAGCGGCTTTAGTCCAGTTGCCATCAGCATCCAAAGCAATCTTTTTAGCTGGGCCTTTAACTTCTTCATCAATATCAGGTTGCTTATCAGCCAAATCTTTAACAATGACAGCCAGTCTTCTAGGAGTAGCAAACATTTCAATATTAGCAAACGTAATCCGCTGATCTTTAAGATAAGTTGCCACTCTTTTCTTTAATTGTTCCACGCTGGGAGTGACTACGTGAGCCGGCATATCCTCTAAACCGATTTCTAATAGAAAATTATTTGCCATTCTTAGTTTCCTCCTCATTTGCATCTGCAAGTAATGCTTGCCGTTTAGCCTCATCTTTAATTAATGGGAATCCTAACTTGCGTCGTTCTTCCACGAACTCACGGGCAACAATTCTAGCCATATTTCTGATTCTAGAAAGGTAACCTGCTCGTTCAGTAACTGACACCGCGCCGCGCGCGTCTAACAAGTTAAAGGTATGACTACATTTTAAAATATAGTCATAAGCTGGGTGTACCAAGTTTTGGTCTAGTAAACGTTTAGCTTCAGACTCGTAGTCTTCGAATAATTTAAGTAGCATGTCTTGGTCGCTAATTTCAAAACTGTACTTAGAATGTTCGTATTCAGGTTCCTTAAAAATATCACCGTATTTAACGTTATCAGCCCATTCCAAATCAAAAACAGAGTTAACGTCTTGAATATATGAACTCAATCGTTCTAACCCATAAGTGATTTCAGAAGCTACAGGGTTCATTTCTAATCCCCCAACAATCTGGAAGTAAGTAAATTGGGTAACTTCCATTCCGTCTAACCAAACTTCCCAACCAACACCGGCACAGCCCATGGAAGGGTTTTCCCAGTTATCTTCTACAAACCGGATATCATGTTCTAACGGATCAATCCCTAATTCCCGTAAACTGTTCAAGTAAAGTTCCTGAATATTATCAGGTGATGGCTTCATAATTACTTGAAATTGATGATGTTGGTATAACCGGTTAGGATTTTCACCATAACGACCATCGGCTGGTCGTCTAGATGGTTCAATATAAGCGGCATTCCATGGTTCTGGACCGACTGCTCTTAAGAATGTATAGGGGCTCATAGTTCCGGCCCCTTTTTCAGTATCATAGGCTTGCATCAACATACAACCTTGAGCGGCCCAGTATTGTTGTAACTTCAAAATAATTTGTTGTACCGAAAGCTTTTCAGTCATTATTATCCTCCTAAATATTGCCAATAAAAAAACCTATGCTAAATGAATGCTCATTTAACATAGGGACGATTATCTCGCGGTTCCACCCTAATTCTGACTAGTAATAGCCAGCACTTAGTTCACGTCAGCTCCAAAAGCGCCAAATTATAATCGCTTGTCTGGGCTTGCACCATTTCCCAGTCGCTAGAACAACCACTTATAATCTTCTTTTATCTTCGCTAAATATTCAACTTTTTTTAGCATAGTTGACAACCTTTAATTTGTCAACTGCTTCTCAACGCTTAAAATTTTAATTGGTCGATTTGGTCCAAGAAATGTTTACTCTTAGGTACAATACCCACACTATTTTCATAAATTTTGTCAATGGTGCGCCGAATAGCTTTTTTAGTCTGTTCATTAACGTCAATTGTGTTAATCTGACTCAACTGCACCACGGAAAATAACCTTAAATAATAAATGGTTCGTTGATCTAAATGCAATCTGTAAGGATCCAAAGACCAGTGATTTTGACACAATAAACCACCATATTCTTCTGAAAAATCAAACGACAAATCAGTTCGATGACAAACACTGCAGTCCCGCCAATTAGGAGCAACTCCAAATTCGGTCAGCAGTTGAATCTCCATAATATTAGTGATGATCTCAACATCTGCCCCAGAATCGATCATTTTAATTGCTAACTGAAGCCTGGCAAACCAACTAGGTTGAACTTGCCCTTCAGCAAAAGCTGCATCTAATAACGAAACCAAGTAAGTGACATAAGCATTTAAAACAATGTCAGCATTAACGTTAGAATATTGATGAACTTCCTTAATGTTGTTTACATAAGACAACCCATTGCCAGAAACACTACCACTAAACCAACCATCAGAAAACGGTAGTAATGCCGCTCGCATTTTGAAATTAGGTTTCTTGGCTCCCCGCATTAAAAACATTTTAATGCCAAACTCTTTGGTGAAATACTTAACTAATAAATCTCGTTCTTTATAGGGCCTCGAATACATCATAATAGCGTGAAAATCAGTAGTCTGATGCTTATAGTTCACTTGATCATTCCTTTATTAAAGCCTAGTAATCATTTTTACGGTAACCATATGATTGCAATAGTGAAGCCTTATCCCGCCATCTAGGCACTACTTTAACCCAGAGTTCCAAATAAACTTTGCTTCCAAGCAAGTTTTCAATATCTTTCCGCGCTAAAGTACCAATTTTCTTCAACATTGAACCCTGCTTACCAATCACAATTCCCTTTTGACCATCTCGTTCAACAATGATGGTCGCTTGGATGTGAACTTTCTCCCCTTCGTTTGCAATTTTTTCAATATAAACGGCCACTGAATGAGGAATTTCTTGTCTAGTAAGTTGAAGTACCTTTTCTCGAATTAATTCTGAAACAATAAAACGTTCAGGATGATCAGTTACCTGGTCTTCTGGGTAGTACTGGGGACCTTCTGGTAACGTTTCGGTTAACTTAGTTAGTAATTCAGTAACGTTGTTGCCTTGAAGTGCTGAAATTGGAAAAATGTCAGTAAATGGCAAAGCTTCTTTATACTGTTCGATAATTGGAAATAAATCATCTGGGCTGATCTCATCAATTTTATTAATTACCAAAAAAATTGGTTTCTTAACCGTTTTAAGTTGATCAATAATAAAATTATCCCCCGCGCCCCGACGTTCGGTTGCGTTCACCATGAATAATACTGCATCTACTTCATTTAAAGCAGACAGGGCAGAATTCATCATAAAGTCGCCCAACTTATTTTGAGGTTTATGGATACCTGGAGTATCAATAAACACGATTTGGGAGTCATCGGTGGTGTAGACTCCTTGAATTTTGTTTCGAGTAGTTTGAGCTTTATCACTCATAATGGCAACTTTTTGACCGACCACACGATTCAAAAAGGTTGATTTACCTACGTTGGGCCGACCAACAATAGCTACAAAGCCAGAATGAAAATTAGGATTGTCCATCAATAACACTTCTTTCTTTTATTTTGAATTAAAACCAGAGCATGATTTTAGGAATAAAGATTAAACAACCAACAATAATTGCAAAAAAAGCAGATAACAACACCGCTCCTGCCGCAATATCCTTAGCCCGTTTAGCTAATAGATTAAATCGATGATCTACGATTAAATCAACTACGTTTTCAATAATTGAATTCAATGCTTCAGAACCTAAAACGGTAGAAAAAGCCACACAAAGCCAAAGCCACTCATTAATATTTAGTTGCACTACTAGTCCCAGAATAACGGTAATTGCGCTAATAATTATATCAAACCGAAAATTCCGTTCCTCTGCAATCAATAACTTAACACCATCTAAAGCGTGTTTAAGCGACTGAAAAAAATTGTGATTCTTTTCTGTTTGTTTATTATCTTGTAAGCCCATATTCATCTAAAATCTTTCTTTGAAGTGGAAACATAACCGCTTCATCTTCGGGTTGCATATGGTCATATCCATTTAAATGCAAGAATCCATGAACTACTAAAAAGCCTAATTCTCGTTCAAAAGAATGGCCTAAAAATTCAGCTTGCTCACCAACTTTATCGATGGAAACGAAAATATCGCCAATATTTTGTGGAATTTCAGCGGCTAATTCATCGTCCATAATAACCGGAAAATCATCATCCGCTTCATCTTCAATAGCAAAGCTAATAACGTCAGTAGCCCGATTAACTCCACGGTAGTCATTATTAATTTTTTGGATTTCATCGTTATTCACAAACGTAACCGACATTTCGGTATTATCTGCTAAATCGATGTACTTTCCTGCATAGTTTAAAACTTTTTTTACCAGTTCCACTTGTTCGGCTGGTACTCCGTCCTTAGTATTATCGTAGATTTCTAAATCCATGAAATTTCCTTTCTACTTTCCAAAATTCTCATAGGCATTGATTACTCGAGCAACCACTGGATGTCTAACCACATCTTGAGCGGTAAACTCAACGAACTCAATTTGATCTAAATTTTGGAGGATATGTTGAGCTTCAACTAGCCCACTTTTAGCTTTGTTAGGTAAATCTATTTGGGAAATATCACCATTGACGATCATTTTAGAGCCAAACCCCAAACGAGTTAAAAACATCTTCATCTGCGCGTTGGTAGTGTTTTGAGCTTCATCTAAAATGACAAAAGCATTGTCGAGCGTCCTTCCTCGCATGTAAGCCAACGGAGCGATTTCAATCACGTTACGTTCAATCAAACGTTCGGTGTGTTCCACCCCAAAAATGGCATTTAAGGCATCGTAGATTGGTCGTAAATATGGATCAACCTTGTCTTTTAAATCACCGGGTAAGAAGCCAAGACTTTCTCCAGCTTCCACAGCAGGACGAGTTAAAACAATCTTTTCAACAAGCCCTTTTTTTAAAGCTGAGATGGCCATTACTACCGCTAAGAACGTTTTACCAGTACCGGCCGGTCCAATTCCAAAGGTAATATCGTTATGCTTAATCGCATTAACGTATTGGCGTTGACCAAAAGTTTTCACCCGAACAGCACGACCTTTGACGTCTTTAATTAATACCTGACTATAAAGGTCTAAAAAATAATCTAAAGTGCCATTTTTGGCCATATTAACAGCACTCACCACATCACTACTATTAATGGTAATGTCCTTATTAATTAAGGTAGCAAGGTTTTCAAGGATGGCAGTTGCTTCAGCTACCATTTCTTCTTGACCACTAATTTTTAGCACAGAACCAAACGGATTGATTACAACTGACAATGATTCTTCAATAATTGTTAGATATTCGTTTTGAGTACCTACCAATTCAGCTAATTTAGCAGGATCTATTACCGTTACTTCTGCGGTCACTTCTTTAGTATCAGTCAAATACATAAGCTCCTTTACTTATATTCTTAACCTAATAATTCTTTAACCGTTTGTTTAACCACGTTACCATCAGCTTGACCTTTAAGCTTAGGCATAACTGCTCCCATCACTTTACCAAAATCTGATGGTGCACTAGCGTTTAAGTCCTTAGCAGTTTGTTCAACCACTTTCTTAACCTCTTCAGCACTCATTTGCTTAGGTGCGTATTTTTCAGTAATCGCGATTTTAGCTTTTTGGTCTTCAGCTAAATCTTCACGACCACCCTTTTCAAACTCAGCCAATGATTCTTTTTGTTGCTTAAGTTCTCTTAAAACTACTTCAGAGGCTTCTTGGTCGCTTAAATCATGACCCAATTCAATTTTTTTGTTGGTTAACTGGGATTTTAAGCCGCGAATAACATCCAAACTAGTTTTATCACGAGCCTTCATCGCTGTTTTTAAATCTGAATTCAATTGATCTTGCATACTCATTTCCCAGGTCTCCTTTATTTTTTCTAACCTTAATTTTACCATTAAAAAAGACCAGAACCTAATAAAATTAGATTCCGATCTTAAAATGTTCTTAGAAGCGCTTCTTTTTCTTATTGTTGCGTTTACGTGCTGCTTCTGATTTTAACTTTCTCTTAACACTTGGTTTTTCATAAAACTCACGTTTACGATATTCTTGCAGTGTACCGCTTTTTGAAACTGTTCGTTTGAAGCGTCGAAGAGCATCATCAAGAGACTCGTTTTTGCGAACGACTGTCTTTGCCATTATGAAATTCCCTCCCTCCGCGCTTGAAATGTAACTGTTAAAAAGCAAAAATACAATACTTAACAACGGTCCAGCATAAATTATACATAATTAATCCTCCGCCGTCAATAATTTGTGAGAAAAACAATTTACGTGTAAACTAAAGAAAAATCATTTTCGAAAGGAAGGCCCAATATGGCTACCAACCCAACATTTTTTATTATTTCTGACTCTAGTGGCGCCACGAGTCAAACAGTCGCTCAAACCGCCGCGTCCCAATTCCCTAACCTAAATCCCCAATTAAAAAGATTCCCGTTTGTCCAAACTAAGTCAATCCTACGTGGTATTTTAAATTTAGCTAAAGAAAACAATGCTATTTTATTTCACACCCTAGTTAATCGAGAACTATGCCAGATGGTGATGGATTTTGCCGCAGATAACAATCTCTTTGCCTTTGATTGCATTCAAAGTCCCATGGAAATGATTAGTGCCGCTACTGGCGAACAACCTGCCAGCGTTCCTGGTTTAATCCATGATTTAAACGAAAACTACTTTGAAAGAATTGCCGCCATGGAATTTGCGGTTGCTAATGACGATGGTAAGCATCCTAAAGGCATGCTAGAAGCAGATTTAGTTATTTTAGGAGTTTCTAGAACTTCTAAGACTCCATTATCGTTGTATCTAGCTAACCAAAATCTACGAGTAGCGAACTTGCCAATTGGACCAGGGCTACAATTACCTGATGAATTAAAAGAAGTTGATCCTAACCATATTTTTGGACTAACTAACACTCCCGAAAAATTAAGCCAGATTAGAAAAGAACGAATGATTTCTTATGGTTTGGCCGCCGATACCCCATACTCAGATGCTGAAAATATCAAGCAAGAGTTGGAATATGCTAAACAACTTTATCGAGAAATCGGTTGTCTTACCATTAATGTTGCTAATAAATCCATTGAAGAAACAGCCTCCATTATTTTAGAGAGCCTTAATATTGATTTTACCCAAATGAACTAAAATGGCTTAGCTGCCATCATATCAGCTAAAATATCAGGATTCATTTGCCCCCGTTTTAACATTGCCACCTCGTATCCGTGCGGATCGTAGGTGACTTTTTTATTTTCCGGATCTTTTAACGCTGGAGTTTCTAATAATTTAGGTAACTGCGCAAATTCAGAGCTGTGGGCAATCTGATTCAATGCCTCAAATCCGATCGTTCCTAAACCAATAATTTCATGTCGATCCTTATGACTGCCTAGCGGATTTTTAGAATCGTTAAGGTGGATCACCTTAATTCGTTCTAACCCAATTACCTCGTCGAACTCTTGCAAAACACCCTTAAAATCATTTTTTACGTCGTATCCGGCATCATTAACGTGACAAGTATCAAAAGTTACCGATAATAAATTAGAACGATCAACTAAATTAATAATCGCCGCTAACTCTTCAAAGGTTTTTCCCACTTCGGTTCCTTTACCGGCCATAGTCTCCAATGAAATTTGAATTTTTTGGTCATCAATTAATACTTGATTTAACCCCTTAGCAATTTGTTCAATTGCTGCCTGACTTCCAGCTCCTACATGAGAGCCAGGATGTAACACAATTTGGGTAGCACCGATCTCCTGGGCTCGCTGAATTTCACTCTTTAAAAATTGAATTCCAAAATGGAAGTTTTCCGGCTTATTAACGTTCCCTAGATTAATAATGTACGGTGCATGCACCACTACTTCAACCTGGTCATGATCTTGCATAAACTCTTGACCAGCTTTAGCATTAAGCTCTTCAATTGGTTTTCTAACCGTATTTTGCGGTGCCCCCGTATAAACCATAAAAACATTTTCGCCAAGTTCTGCGGCTTGCTGCGCGGAACCTAAAAACATAGGTTTACCTTTCATACTAACGTGAGAGCCAATTAAAAACGGAGTTGTCATTTCGTCATCTTCCTTTCAGTTATTAGTTTTTTAATTAATTTAGCAACCTCATTTGAGGCATATCCATTTTCCCATTGACAAAACTGTTGGTTAAATTGTTGCAATTGTGATTTAAATGCTGGAAATGTTCCGGCTTCTTTAAAGATAGCTAATTGCTGATAAAAATCAGCTGGATTAGTCACCACCGGTCCTGGAAGGTGTTGCTCGTCATATGGAAAATAAAAGCCCCTAAGTTCTTTTTGGTAGTGTTTTAAATCATAAGGGTAAAATAACATTGGTCGCTTTAAATTAGCGTAATCAAACATTACCGAGGAATAATCCGTAATCAGTAAATCACTAATCAAATATAACTGGTTAATGTCTTCTGCAGTCCTAACGAAAACACGATCTTCAAATCCCGTCACATCTACCTGATCAGCAACTAAATAATGAGGCCGAATAATTAGAGCAACATCATCACCAACCATATCAAAAAACTTCTTTAGATCAAATGGCAACGTGAAATGGTATTGGCCTGGTTGAATATAGTCATCATCCCTCCAGGTGGGAGCATATAAAATCACTTGCCGAAAATTATGTCCCAAGAGAGTTTGCTTTAAGTGCTTAATTTTAAAAGCATTATTGTCTGTGTATAAAACATCGTTTCTAGGATAACCAATATCCAAAAAGTGATTGGTGAATTGAAATGCCCTAGTAAAAATATCCTTAGAATACTGATTAGGAGCAATTAAGTATTGCCAACGCTGAGCTTCTTGAATAAATTCCTGGTGATACTGTTCGGTTGTTTTACCTGGAATTTCCACGTTTTCAATATCTGCTCCGAGACGTTTTAGCGGAGTACCATGCCAGGTTTGAATATAAGTGGTATTTTTATTCTTATGCCACCAGGCAGGCATTCTAGAATTCATAACCCAAAACTGAGCTCTAGCAATTATTGGCACCCACGCTGGTGTGAATCGTTTAACCAACTTAATTTCCGGGTGTTCTTTATGTAGCCGCTTATATTCTTTAGGTTTAACGCTAAAATACAGTTTTTCTTTTAACTCCGGATTATTAGCCACTAATTGCCGATATATAGCATAAGGATTATCATTGACATCCTTGCCGTTAAAACTTTCGAATACCACCGTACCCTTTTTAGTCGCCATACAAAGAAACCCATCGTTCATCACGATGAGTCCTAAGCGAGCGATTAATTTTAAAAAATGAATTAATTGCTTTTTCAATTTTAATCTCCCGTTAAATTAAGTCTACAAACTTGGTACGGAACTTGTAATGTAAGTGAGATCCGACTAGTAAGAAGAAGAGAACCATCCCCCAAAAGACTAAGTTAAGCGTAGTTTGTTGCCAGAACCAAGTATGGCCAACCATTGATTGTCGGAACCCGGAAATAATATAGAAAAATGGATTTAATTCTAAAATTCTAACAAATGGGGCTGGAAATGCATCCGTTTGGAAGTTAAATAAGACCCCAGACATATAGAATAACATCCGCATTAATGATTGTAATAGGATATGGTAATCTCTGATCAACACGGAAATCGTGGAATTAAAGATCCCAAAAGCGATTAACCAAGCAATCATGGCTACAAAGTAATAAATCCATTGAATCCAATAAACGGTGGGATGGACTCCGTATAATAACCCTACAACAATAGAAAAAGTCATCATCGTCCAAAAAGAACTCAAATTACCGATAATTTTAATACTGGGTAAGACACTAACTGGAAATTTCATTTTAGAAACCATTCCTACCCGTTGATAGATACTCTTAGAAGCATCTAAGGTAGCTCTATTCATGTAAAACCAAGGAGTATACCCAATTACCATCCAAGCCAAATAACTTACGCCATCCGTGGCATTTCCGTGTTTTAAGCCTACCCCAAATACTAACCAGTAAATGGCAATTTGGATTAAGGGGTATAAATATTCCCAAACCAATCCTAAATAATGGCTCTGATATTCAGCTTTATCTTCGTACCTAGCAATTCTTCCAATAATTCCGATATTGTCAAATTGCTCTTTTATTAATGTATAGACCTCTTTCAAAGCTAGGCACTCCTTAACGTTTTAAATTTAAATAATCAGCATAATAATCAATTACTCGATTCGTGGCATTACCATCGTTATAAGTATTCCATTTTTGGTTAAAAGCCGTAAAGTCTGTAGCTTGATTAGCTTTAATAGCTTTAGCCAACTCTTCTACCGTCATTACCGGTGGAGTTGGTAACCAAGTCAAAAAGTCATCTTGAATACCTGGATCTTTTTGGTAACTATCCAAATCAAACATATAAAAAATTGCGGTTTTAGCATTGGGTAGTAACGAAAAATCAAAAGCTACCGAAGAATAATCGGTTACCAAAGTATCCGTAACGGTTAGTAATTCACTAGTTGATAGTTGATCATAAGACCTAATCTTGCTATTGTCATCAGTCTGCCGTTGCCCTAACGATTGCAATAAGGGATGTAATTTAACAACAACTACTGCATTAGGATCAGCACTTAAAGCTTCTGCTACTCCAGAAGGCATTTTGATTTTTTTATCATCTCGATAGGTTGGAGCATATAAAATAACCCGTTTACCTTTTAAATCAGGTGCTACTTGATAAACATGCCGTTGAGCTCGCTTGCGCCATTCGGAATTCAAGTACCGATCCGAACGCGGATAACCTAATAATCTAATCTTCGCTTGGGGTTCTCGGTAGCTTTCTTCAAACACTGTCCCCATTGCTTGTGAACCTACCACGTACTCATCAAACTGATTATAAACTAGCTGAAATCTTCGCTTAGCAACAACTGTCCTATTTTGAGTAGTTGGATCTTCCCAACCAAATTTCTTAATGGCTCCAGCGGCATGCCAGAGTTGCACAATCTTAGTCCGGTTAGAATGAATAAAACCTCCCAAGAAAGCGTAGTAATTATCACAAAAAATTAACTTAGCGCTAGCTAACAGTGGCACTAGTTGAGTAACAAAATACAGATCATCACGAAACTCAATCGTTTGAATACCAAACGCAGCTAAGTCCGTTGCTGCTGCTTCAGTTTCCTTTCGGTATAACACCACAATTGGGGTGCTTTGCGGTAAACGCTGAGCCAGACGCTTAATAAACCCAACGTTATTATCAAAACTCATTAAGTAGATGATCTTTTTCTTTGGTCGCCAACCATTAAAGAATGAAACTAGTCGAATCAACCACAGATAAATGACTTTCACTTTTTTTCACCATTTTCAATTTATTCATTTTTTCACACGACGGTATTATATCACACCACGTATCGCTGCAACATTCAAATTAGAATTATGATAAATTCTTAAATTACGGCTTAGGCTCGTAAAATCTTCCTAAGATTTTAACGGTATCAGAAACACTAGCAAAAGCATTAGGATCAGACTCTTCCAATGCCTCTTCTAACTCACTCATCTCAAAAGCAGAAATAACCGTAAATAAGATGGTCTTTGATTCGTGACGATAAGCTCCCTCTACATCATTAACGATGGTGATTCCTCGACGCATATGGTTTTGAACACTATCAATCACCGTGTTAGGCCGGTCGGTAATAATCATAACTTGCATTTGATGTTGTCTGGTATAAGTCATATCAATCACACGAGCATTAACAAGTAAGCCCAGTACTGAGTAGAAGGCATATGGCCAACCATATAAAAAACCAGCAGCAATTACAATAATTGAGTTAAAAGCAATATTAATTGTTCCAATGCTTTTACCAGTTTTCTTACGAATGACTATTCCTAAAATATCTAGCCCACCAGTTGAAATGCCATTTCTAAGTGCCAAACCAGTTCCAAAACCATTGACTGCCCCACCAAAAATCGCACAAATAATCGGATCGTGAGTCAACGGAACTGGGTTAAGCATTTGAATCATCATACTGGACAGTAATACAGTGATAAAAGTAAATGCTGTGAACTCTTTACCAATAGACCGCCAAGCCAGTAAGAATAATGGAACGTTTAAAATAAACAATCCAATCCCGGTTGGAATTGTAACTGGCAGTGAACGGCTAGAAATAGTATTTAATAACTGAGCAAAACCAGTCATCCCCGATGAATAAATATGACCCGGGGTCCAAAAGAAATTAACCGCAATTGAAACTAAGATCCCATAAATTAATGAAGTTGATGCTTTGGTAATATAAGTATGCCGTTTAAAAAGATTTCCAAAATCGTCCATTGTTTGCTTCCTAACTTTGTCTGTATTTTCTCTTTTAAGTATACCAAATTGCTTAACTGGTCACCAAAATAAAAAAGGCCGTTTACCGGCCTTTTTTAAAGATCAAAATAAGTAGAAACTGCTTTAGCAAAATCATTTATAATTTCAGCTTGTGGAATTGCTACTTCTTCACCAGTAGTCATGGACTTAACATTAGCAGTTTGGTTAGCTAACTCGTTATCTCCAATGGTAATTGTGAATTTAGCATTATCTTTATTTGCTGATTTAAATTGCGCTTTGGGTTTGCGATTTAAATAATCTCGCTCAGCAGCAATATCATTATGTCTTAATGCTTGAACAATTTTTAGAGTAGTCGCAGAAGTTTCTTCGCCAATTCCTACTACGTATGCAGTTAATTCGTCTAAGTCAGGAATAGTTACATTTTGAGCTTCCATCAACAATAGTAACCGTTCGATTCCTAGTCCAAATCCAACTCCAGAGACTTCTGGTCCCCCTAGCTCTTCTACTAAACCATTGTAACGACCACCAGCACAAATGGTAGTTAGATCGTCTGACCCATCTAAGCTAGTCATCACTTCAAAAATAGTATGGTTGTAGTAATCTAACCCTCGAACCATAGTTGAATCAACTTCGTAAGAAATATTTAAATCAGCAAGTAACTGCTTAACCTCTTCAAAGTGAGTTACGGCATCTGGTGTTAAATAATCTAAAATAGAAGGAGCATCCGCAACAAAAACTTGATCCTTAGGGTCTTTACTGTCCAATACCCGTAATGGATTCTTGTGAAGGCGAACCTTAGAATCATCACTTAACTCGTCAAAATGAGGTTCTAGATAGTCAATCAAGGCTTTTCGATAGGCATCTCGACTCTCTTGATCTCCCAGAGTATTAATTACTAAATGCAGATTTTGGAGACCAAATCGAGTTAATAGATCCATAGCCATAGCAATTACTTCTACGTCCAAAGCAGACGAATCGCTCCCAAAAGCTTCTACCCCAATTTGGTGAAACTCGCGTAACCGGCCAGATTGTGGGCGTTCATAGCGAAACATAGATCCCATGTAGAATACTT
>NZ_AYZR01000008.1:145416-370706 GCF_001436555.1 Lentilactobacillus senioris DSM 24302 = JCM 17472 | reverse complement strand
CCGTATAGCTTGTTTTCTACAAAAGCTCTAACTACTCCCGCCGTTCCTTCCGGACGTAAACTAATATGACGATCACCTTTATCATGGAAATCATACATTTCCTTAGTAACTACGTCAGATGTATCTCCAGACGTTCTTGAAAAAACTTCAAAATTTTCAAATAAAGGAGTTCTAATTTCTGAGTAACGATAATCTTGAAATAGACCCCGTGCTGTTTCTTCAATATAATTCCATTTTTGTGATTCTCCGGGTAAAATATCCGCTGTTCCCTTTGGCCGTTGAAATTTCATTTCAAACCTCCCAATTTTCAATAAAAAACCACTTTTGGTTAAAAGTGGTAAGCGCAAGTTTTTTAAAAATCGTCCGATTAAGGGCAATTAATCGTTTACTAACAGCATTTAGCCTAATTGAAAAATAAAAAAAAGTCAAGATCCAACCAATTATAGATTTGGTATAAAAAAACTGCGGTATAATAATGGCAATTCTTATTTTTTAATTGGAGGATTTTAGTGAAAAAGATTGTACAAAATCGAGGTTGGATAATTGCTGGAACAATTGCCATTTTTACCTTTTCAATTTTATTAACCATTTTTTTCTCCAACTCTGTTACCGTAAAAGTGGCTGAATTAAACGTCCGTTCCGGGCCGGCAATATCTTACTCCGTCAAGGGAACTGTTAAAAAGGGTTCTCATCTACAAGTTATTAAACGCCAAAATAATTGGTTAAAAGTAATCGCTAATCACCGACAAGTAGGCTGGGTTGCCTCGTGGCTGGTTAACGATACCCAAATTACTAACCCTCATAAAATTGCTGAAGCTACCATCGTCATTGACCCTGGACATGGTGGAGCTGATACTGGGGCTATTTCTAACACTGGAAAGCAAGAGCAAACTTATACCCTAAAAATTGCACAAAAAGTAGCCAACCGCTTAAAAGCTACTGGGGCACGTGTAATCATGACCAGAAATTCCAACAGCACCGTTTCACTAAATAAACGGCCTGATATTGCTGAAGCTAACCACGCAGATGCTTTTATCAGTTTCCACCTAGACTCATCTGATGATCCTAATAGTGCCAGTGGTGTAACTAGCTATTATTACCATCCTGGCCGCTCTAAACAAATTGCCACGGCCATTAACGACCAATTTAGAAGCACTCTGCCACTTCCTAATCGGGGAGTACAATTTGGCGATTTCTTAGTTATTAGAGATACTAACGTTCCATCAGTTCTTTTAGAAACTGGATATATTAATTCCGACTCCAACTTTTCAGAAATTAAATCTCCAAGTTATCAAAATCAAGTTGCTGACTCAGTAACTAAGGGACTAACTAACTACTTTGCTAAGCAAGCTTAAAATAAAAAGACCTTTAATGATGATACTCATTAAAGGTCTTTTTATTAACTTTTAGCTAACCATAACTTTAGTTCTGGCATAGCAGCAACTCGAATTTCTGGATCACCAGTTTGGACAATTAGGCCATCTGGATCAAATAGACTAGAAGCAATATTAGCATTATGGCCAGCTAACACATCTAGTTCACGATCCCCAATCATCATTGCCGCTTTACGGTCAACATTGTGTTTATCAATCAAATAATTCAAGGAATCTGGCTTGGGCTTTCTTGGAAATGGCATATCAGCAGTTACGGCATCCACAAATTGGTTCTTAAAACCATTGTCAGCTAATAACTGTTTAGCTTGATCGTTTCTGTGAGTAAGCAAATAGTTAGCTCCACCGTTATCAATCGCTTGTTGCAAAATTTCGGCAACTCCAGCAATTGGCTTTGCACCAGCAACTTCCTGAACTTCATGACGGTAGTAAGTGATTTTTAATTGGTCCAAATTAAGTCCAAATTCTGCCCCGTATTGGTCAAATGCTGTTCCCAGTGATTGTTGCCGCATTGTGGTATAGATAGAATGATCGTCAATTTCAACTTCGTCTACATTTAAGTCCATCAAGGTTAAATGAAAAGCTCTGACCATTGCTGGGTAAGTATCAAACAACGTTCCATCAAAATCCCAAAAAAGTTGATTAATCATAATCGTTTCTCCTAAATAATTAATTATTTATTTTGTGTATCAAACAAAATGGTTACCGGGCCATCATTGGTTAATTCTACCTGCATATCAGCCCCAAATTCACCAGTGGCAACCTCAATTCCGGCATCCTTTAATCTTTGAACAAATTGTAAATATAATTGTTCAGCGTGTTCTGGCTTACCGGCTTTAGTAAAGCTTGGTCGATTTCCTTTTTTAGTATCAGCAAATAACGTAAACTGCGAAATAGCTAAAATCGAACCATTAACGTCCGTTAAGCTTAGGTTCATTTTATGATTAGTATCTTCAAAAATTCGTAGGTTAGTTATCTTATGAACCAGATAATCAAGTTCAGCTTCCCCATCTTCATCGGCAACTCCGATTAATAAAACGTAGCCCCGATCAATTTGACCGACTATCTTACTAGAAATACTGACCTGGGCCTGAGACACCCGTTGTAATACAACTCGCATCTATACCCCTCCTATCTAAATACCCGTTCCACCAAATAAACGTCCTTAATGGATTTAACACTATTGATCACTCTCTCTAGTTGTTCAATATTTCTAACTCCCACCGTTAGTGAGATGGTAACTAATTTGTTGTGATCAACTTTACCATTAATAGAAGCCACGTTTTTAGTAACATTGCTTACGCTACCTAAGACATCTGCTAACAGTCCGCCACGATTGTAACCTTGAACGGCAATATTAGCCAAATAATTACTACCATCGCCATCAATCTTATCCCAGGCAACTGAAATTACTCGTTCAGCATTTTGTTCTGCTTCCTTAACGTTAGGACAAGTATCACGGTGAACGGAAACTCCACGTCCTTTAGTAATGTATCCGATAATGTTGTCTCCTGGAACAGGGGTACAGCAATGACTTAAGCGCACCAATAAATTGTCTACGCCTTCGATTACAACTCCATTCGATGGTTTGCTCTTAGGCTTATGGTTACGTTCATCCACTTCTCTTCCGCTAAGCGTTTGATGTTCTTCTAGCAATTCTCGTTCAGCTTGATCTTGTCGTTCACGCTTTTGAGCAGCCCGTAAGTCCTCCGTTAACCGATTGACAACACCGGTAGGTTGAACATCCCCAAAACCAATTGCTGCCAATAAATCATCAGCGTGCTGATAGTGCATACTTTGAGCAACAGCTTCTAAACTATTGTCATCTAAAACGTTAAAGTCATCAAAGCCTTCACTGTGAATTTTATGCAAAATGGCTTCCCGACCAGAAGCGATATTTTCATCTCGATCCTTAAGTCTGAAGAATTGCTTGATTTTATTTCTAGCTCGCCTGGTATGCACCAATGGGATCCAGTCACGGCTAGGTCCAGCTGAATTAGTAGAGGTGATAATATCAACAATATCTCCGTTTTTCACTTGATAATCTAGCGGCACGATCTTACCGTTAACCTTAGCACCGGTAGTATGATTACCCACTTCAGTATGAATCATGTAAGCCATGTCTAATGGGCCCGCTCCCTTAGGCAGTTCATAAACGTCGCCCTTAGGAGTAAATACATAAACCCGGTCCCCAAAGAGTTCTCCCTTAACACCATCCATAAAATCAGCAGCGTCGTCAGTATCTTCTTGTAACTCAATAATTTGTTTGAACCAGTTTAATTTACTGTTATCGCTAGTGCCTTCAACTTCATCAGTAATGCCCTCTTTGTAAGCCCAATGAGCAGCAACCCCAAATTCAGCAATTTGATGCATTTCCTTAGTTCGAATCTGCACTTCTAACGGCTTGCCTTCTGGTCCAATCACGGTTGTATGCAAGGATTGATACATGTTAGCTTTAGGCATAGCAATATAATCCTTAAACCGTCCTGGCATTGGTTTCCACTCAGTATGAATAGCTCCCAAAACAGCGTAACAATCCTTAATAGAATTAACGATAATCCGAATAGCCAGTAAATCATATATTTGATCAAATTGTTTATGTTGATCAACCATTTTCCGATAGACCGAATAGATGTGCTTAGGTCGACCGTAAATTTCAGTCTCAATTCCTAAATCACTAATTGAATCCTGAACTTCACTAATCGCCTTATCAATATAGTCAACCCGTTGATCTCGTCTGGAATTCATTAAATGCACAATTCGATAATATTGTTGAGGATTTAGATACCGTAAAGCAGTATCTTCTAGCTCCCACTTAATGGTTCCAATCCCTAGTCGATCAGCTAACGGAGCATAAATTTCTAATGTTTCTTTAGAAATTCGACGTTGTTTTTCTGGGCGTAGGGACTTCAACGTTCTCATGTTATGCAATCGATCGGCTAACTTGACAATCATTACCCGAATATCCTTACACATTGCTAGCAATAGCTTTCGATGGTTTTCTGCTAAACGTTCTTCGTTAGATTTGTACTTAATTTTGCTCAATTTAGTAACGCCATCGACAATCAAAGCCACATCATCACCAAATAATTCTTGAACATCAATTAATTCAACACCGGTATCTTCTACAATATCATGTAAAAACCCAGCACTAATGGTAGCAGGGTCCATGTGAAGATCCGCCAATATTCCGGCCACTTGAACGGGATGAGTAATATAAGGTTCTCCCGACTGTCTACGTTGATCACGGTGGGCGATTTGAGCAAACTGATAGGCTTTTTTAACTTCCGTCAAGTGTTCTTCATTCATATATTCACTAACTTTTTGAAGTACTTGGTCAGCAGTCCATTCGATTTTAACCATTTTTATCCTCCTCCCAAATTACATTTGGCTTAATTCCAAAATAACAGAAACAGCACTCAAAAAGTACATTGGGGCGGTTTCAGTTCTTAAAATTCTAGGTCCCAACCCAACTGGTTGATAACCATGATCAGTTAGCCAATTGACTTCCGTATCAGTAATTCCACCTTCTGGTCCAAAAACGCAACTTACTGACTCACCTGAACTTAGTTGTTCCAAATTCTGTACCAGCTGCGCTTTTTCTCCTTGCTTAGCTGCTTCTTCATAAGCAATTAAAGCTCGGTCATAATTTTGATCAGCTAATTCGGTTAATTTAGCTAGATACCTAATATTAGGGACGCTATTGCGGTGAGACTGTTCTGCGGCACTAACTGCTACTTCTTGTAAACGTTCAATTTTTTTCTCACTCTTACTTCCCCACTTAACGATTGAACGTTCCATAGGAATAAAAATTACTTCAGCCACCCCTAACTCAGTTGCTTTTTGGACAATTAGTTCTGGCTTACTTTGCTTAGCCAGTCCACAGATAATTGTGGCTTCAACTGGCAAGTCGGTCTGTCGGTCTAATTGAGTTTCGATTTTGACGGTTCCTAGTTCCGGGTCAATAGCAATTGCTTGAAAAACAATATGGTTTTCGTCTACCAACTCTAATTTTGCTTTTGGCTGTGACCTTAAAACTCCAAAAAAATGATGTTTGATTTTAGTAGGTAGTTCTACAATTTGATCGACTACCAAAGATTGTTTTAAAAAATAATGTTGCACGTCTTACTCCTTAGTTGGATCTGGTCGTTGTGCAATCACTCCGTACCATTCACCCATTTTTAAAGTTTCGCGAATTGCAAACCCTTGTTGCTTCATTGCATTAGTTACTAAATCAAGTTTATCATCAATAATTCCGGAGGTGACGAAATATCCATTCACCGGCAGATTATTCCAGGCTTGTGGAACTAATGGGACAATTATTTCAGCTAAAATATTAGCCACGATAATATCTGCAGTTTGATTAATTCCATTTAATAAATCGTTAGCGATTACGTTAACCGGACCAATTTCAGGGTTTAACGCTAAGTTTTTCTGAGCTGAATCTACAGCGACATCGTCTAAGTCAGTTGCTAGAATTACGTTAGCTCCTAACAACTCAGCTCCGATCGTTAGTACGCCAGAACCAGTTCCCACGTCAATTACTGTTTCTCCACCACGAATCACTGATTCTAATCCCTGTAAGGATAATTTAGTAGTAGGATGAGTTCCAGTACCAAAGGCCCGGCCTGGATCCAGTCGAATTACGCGTTCATCATTATTTTTAGGAGTGTATTTCTCCCAATCAGGCACAACCGTCAAAAAACGGGTAACCGGAACTGGATAGTAATATTTTTCCCAAGCAGTAGCCCAATCAGTATCGTTAACCGGCTTGGCAATTACTTCGGCAGCTCCAGGATTTAGTCCTGCTTGATTTAAGTTTAATACTCTTGTGGTAATTTGAGGAACTTGTTTTTCCACTTGTTCACTCTCAGGAAAATATGCAGTTACCAATGCCCCGGTTTCAATATGTTTTAATGAATCAGGATCCACAATTTCACCATGGTCACCGTATTTGCCAGCTTTAATATTTGCAAAATCGGCAGCATCTTCAATTGCTACCCCGCTAGCTCCTGTTTCCATTAAAATATTGGCTACTGCTTCCACTGCCTCACTACTTGTTCGAACTGCTACCTGCATCCATTCCATAAAATACCCTCCCAGGCTTAATTTAAAATACAAAAAAAGCATCTTTTAACGAGATGCTTCTTTAGAATTTTCATTTTAACTAGTCTCGTTATCGTGAACCTTTGCTTCATGACTTAGAAGATGGTCTTCTAAATAACCCAATAAATCTGTTTCGGTCGCAAAAACACGTGGGTGTCGTTGCTTGTGTAACCTTAAATCGATTTCTTTAATTCGTTGCCGCCCAGTCCATTTATGGTCATAACGAATAATTAGTCGATTATCTAGCTTTTCACGCCCAAATTTGAAAATATAAATATTAGCAGGCGTCAATAACGGACGCATGTATTCTTTTTTATACTTATAACCATTATCGGTCAAAAATTGCTTTGTTCTTTCTAAAATTGTGGCCACCTCCTCACTCATTAAAGTATTACGTTAATTAACGATAACCTTTCGTCAAGAAAAAAAGAAACGTGTTATGATATAAAATAAACCATATTCGGAATGATTTCCAGTTAAAAATTTATTAATCCAATTGGCGGAGGATATCATGCAACTATTTAAAATTTCTTTTATTAATAAGATCAAGCCAGATACAGTAGAAATCAATTACGTCGCTACTCTTGAAGGAACTCAAAGTGCTCCTATCTTTGAAGGTCGACAATTATTTTATCGAGATAATATTGATTCTCAGCACCTTAAAAACGGAGCAGTTGCAATTAAAGCAATCATAAACATTCTCTCCGTAACTTCTCCTGATCTTATTTTAGATCGAGTTTTATTAAACCAATCCCAAGATAAAAACATTTTAAATTCTATGTCCAAACAGGACTTCGACAAAGCGCTAACGGCTCGTCACTTATTAAATAGGTTAAAAACCCATTTAGATGATAACCAGCAACCAGTTATTGATACTGAAATTATTACCGAAATGCGCATTGGCTAGCTTGAAACGACCAGTAATGGTCGTTTTTTTGTATCAGGTAGGAAAATGGTAGGAAAAACCGCATTTATGGACTTTTTCCAAAAAGCAAAATGCCTATTTGGCGCCACTTTCGTCGTCTCCGGTCTGTAAAACTGCCATGAAAGCTTGCTGTGGAATTTCCACCTTACCAACTGATTTCATCCGCTTTTTACCACGTTTTTGTTTATCTAATAACTTAGCTCGCCGATCAGGATCACCAGTGTGAATTTTAGCGGTAACATCCTTACGATAAGCCTTAATATTCGTTCTAGCCACGATCTTAGAACCAATTGCAGCTTGTACTGGAATTTCAAAGTTTTGTCGGGGAATAATAGTTTTTAGTTTCGAAGTAATTTCTCTGCCTCGATCTGCAGCAAATTGACGGTGAGCGATAAAGCTTAATGCATCCACCTTATCACTATTTAATAAAATATCAATTTTTACTAAATCACTTGGTCGGTACCCAGCTAATTCGTAATCTAGAGAAGCATAACCTTTAGTGCTTGATTTTAACTTATCAAAGAAATCAAAAATAATTTCAGATAATGGCATGTAATAGATCACGTTTACTCGATACTCGTCTAAATATTCCATAGTATCAAATTCGCCCCGTCGATGTTGGCAAAGTTCCATGACTGCCCCTACGTAGTCATTAGGAACCATAATGGACGCCTTAACATAGGGTTCTTCAATTGACTTCATTGCTGAAACATCTGGCATATCCGCTGGATTATCAACTGTTTTAACACTACCATCTGCCATGTTAACTCGATAAGTTACAGAAGGAGCGGTGGTAATTAAGTCTAAATTAAATTCTCGTTCCAGACGTTCTTGCACTACGTCCATATGCAATAATCCTAAGAACCCACACCGAAAACCAAATCCCAAAGCTTGAGAAGCTTCAGGTTCAAATTCCAATGCCGCATCATTTAACTTAAGTTTTTCCAAGGCTTCTCGTAAATCATCAAACTTAGCGTTATCAGTAGGATAAAGACCAGCATAAACCATCGGGTTCATTTCCCGATACCCTGGTAATGCTTCATCTGCTTGATCATTAGCATTAGTGACAGTATCACCCACTCGTGTTTGGGTGATGTCTTTGATACTAGCGGTAATATAACCTACATCACCAGACATTAAATAATCTCGTTTAACGGGACTAGGAGAGTTAACTCCCACTTCAGTGACTTCGTATTCACTACCACTGTTCATTAAGCGGATTTTATCACCAGGCTTAACGGTTCCTTCAAATAATCGCACACTAAGAACCACTCCGCGGTAATCGTCATACACGGAGTCAAATACTAAAGCTTTTAACGGTTTGCGTAATTCTCCATCCGGAGCTGGAATTTTATGGACAATCTGCTCTAATAAATCCTCAATTCCGATCCCCTTTTTCGCACTAGCTAAAACAGCATCCTCAGCATCAATTCCAATAACGTCTTCAATTTCTTGTTTGACCTTTTCAGGATCAGCGGAGGGTAAGTCAATTTTATTAATAACCGGCACGATTTCTAAATCATCGTCTAAAGCCAAATAAACATTAGCTAACGTTTGCGCTTCAACACCTTGGGCCGCATCGACTACCAGCACAGCCCCTTCGCAGGCTGCGAGGCTACGAGATACTTCATAAGAGAAATCCACGTGTCCTGGTGTATCAATTAAATGTAACTCATAATCATGACCATCTTGAGAATGGTAAGTTAGCTCAACCGCATTTAGCTTAATCGTAATTCCCCGTTCCCGTTCCAATTCCATATTATCAAGAAGTTGATCCTTCATATCTCGTTTGGAAACGGTATCAGTTAGTTCCAAAATTCGATCAGCTAAGGTTGATTTACCATGATCGATGTGAGCAACGATGGAAAAATTCCGAATATATTTTTGGTGCTCTGCCATTTGTTCTAAATCCATGTTGTTAATCTCACTTTCATACGTATTCAAACCATTATAACAATCAAAACGGCTTTAATAAAGCATCTTACCGCCGAATTAACAAAAAAGCTTAAGGAACTTTGTCCTTAAACTTTTAGTTAGTTATTTTTTGCCCTTTAATTTATCGAAAATATTGCCGCCTTTGCTACTTGGTTTTTCACCACTAGCTTCAGCAAATGCTTTTAAGGCATCTTTTTGAGATTTATTCAGTGATTTAGGAGTAGTAATTGCTACCTTAACTCGTTCATCACCATTACCGTTTCCTCGAAGTTTAGGGGCACCTTTGCCCTTCAACTTAAAGGTAGTCCCAGTTTGGGTACCAGCAGGAATCGTTAACTCAACATCACCATGAACGGTTTTAGTTTTAACTGTGCCGCCTAACGCAGCGGTAGCAAAACTAATTGGTTGGTCGAAGTAAATGGTTGAACCATCACGTTTAAAGTCTTTACTTGGTTGGACGTAAAATACGATGTACAAATCACCATAAGGTCCACCGTTAGCACCGACATCGCCTTGTCCTTGAAGTCTCATTTGTTGACCATCTTCAATTCCGGCAGGGACAGTAACATCAATTTCATGACGTTCATCAACCTTACCACGGCCATCACAAGTTGGGCATTTTTCCTTAATTTCTTTACCAGTCCCATGACAAACTGGGCATTCTTGACGACTTTGCATCCGACCCAGTGGAGTATTAGTTTCAACAGTAACAAAACCAGCTCCGCCACAGTTCGTACATTTAATTGGAGAAGTTCCTGGTTTAGCACCAGAACCCTTACAAGTATCACACTCCGCTTCGCGGTTATACTTAATGCGGGTCTTCTTTCCAAAGATAGCTTCTTCGAATTTCAAATTCATTTCATATTGTAGATCACGACCCCGTTGTGGTGCTGTCGGATCAGCTTGGCGTTGGCCACCACCAAAGAACGAACTGAAGATGTCATCAAAGCCGAAGCCACCACCGTCAAAGCCGCCGCCAAAGCCGCCACCCGCGCCACCAAATCCTTGGGGACCATCAGCAGAACCATATTGATCGTAATTAGCTCTCTTTTGCTTATCTCCTAAGACTTCGTAAGCTTCTGTAACTTCCTTGAACTTAGCTTCAGCATCAGGTGCCTTATTAATATCTGGATGATATTTTTTCGATAGCTTTCGATAAGCCTTCTTGATCTCATCGTCGCTGGCATCCCGAGAAACTCCCAGGACTTCATAATAATCCTTATTTGCCATGCGTAACTCCCATCTCACTAAAAATGTTAAACTTCTAAAATAGAATACCACATTTCAATAAGAAGCCAAAACTCAATAGTCTTGGCTTCTTACATTAGGGTTTATTTTTTGTCATCGTTAACTTCGCTAAAGTCACCATCAACAGTACCATCATCGTTACCATTGTCAGCTGCGCCTTGAGCTTCTTGACTATTATCTTGTTGTTGGTATAACTTAACTGCAAGATCTTGGGCAATCTTAGTCAATTCGTCTTTCTTAGCTTTCATTTCGTCAACGTTATTATCTTCACGAGCCTTCTTCAATTCATCACGAACGTCAGTAGCCTTCTTGATTTCATCTTCAGAAACTTTGTCTTTAACTTCTTCAAGGGTCTTATCAGTTTGGAAGATTAATTGGTCAACTTCATTATTCAAATCAGCTGCTTCTTTACGTTTCTTATCAGCTTCTTCGTTTTCTTGAGCTTCCTTCATCATCCGATCAATTTCAGCATCATCTAAACCAGATGAATCTTGGATGGTGATCTTTTGTTCTTTACCAGTTCCCTTATCCTTGGCAGAAACGTTAACAATCCCGTTCTTGTCAATATCAAAGGTAACTTCAATTTGAGGAACCCCTCTAGGAGCAGCAGGAATGTCAGTTAATTGGAATTGACCCAATGTCTTGTCATCTGCGGCCATTGGACGTTCACCTTGGAGGACATGGATATCAACGGCTGGTTGGTTATCAGCAGCAGTTGAGAAGACTTGTGACTTGCTAGTTGGGATAGTAGTATTTCTATCAATCAACTTAGTGAACACGCCACCCATAGTTTCAATACCCAATGATAATGGAGTAACATCAAGCAAGACAACGTCTTTAACATCACCGGTAATAACCCCACCTTGAACGGCAGCCCCTAAAGCAACGGCTTCATCAGGGTTGATGGAACGGTTAGATTCTTTACCAGTCCATGACTTAACGGCTTCTTGAACGGCAGGAATCCGAGTAGAACCACCATTTAAGATAACTTGATCAATATCAGAAGTTGAAAGACCAGCATCTTTTAGTGCGTTATCAAATGATACTTTTGTTTTTTCAACTAAATCTGAAGTTAATTCATTGAACTTAGCCCGGGTTAAAGTAGTTTGCAAATGCAAAGGACCATTAGCACCGGCAGAAATAAATGGTAAGCTGATTTCAGTTTCAGTAACCCCAGATAAATCCTTCTTAGCTTTTTCAGCAGCATCTTTTAGTCGTTGTAAAGCCATCTTGTCTTGGGATAAATCAACGCCGTTTTCAGCCTTGAAGTTATCGATTAACCAATCCATGATACGCTTATCAAAGTCATCCCCACCAAGGTGAGTATCACCATTAGTTGAAAGTACTTGGAAAACCCCGTCGCCTAATTCAAGGACGGAAACATCGAAAGTACCACCACCAAGGTCATATACTAAAACTTTTTCATCTTTTTCTTGCTTATCAAGACCGTAAGCTAATGCAGCGGCGGTTGGTTCGTTAATAATTCGTTCAACTTCCAATCCTGCAATCTTACCAGCATCTTTGGTTGCTTGACGTTGAGCATCGTTAAAGTAAGCAGGAACAGTAATAACTGCTTTTTCAACAGTGTCACCCAAGTAGTCTTCAGCAAAGCCTTTAATGTATTGCAAGATCATAGCTGAAATTTGTTGAGGGGTGTATTTCTTTCCGTCGATATCAACGGTGTAACCTTCTTCACCCATATGACTCTTAATAGAGATCACAGTATTAGGATTAGTAATTTCTTGACGCTTAGCTACTTCCCCAACTTGTGGTTGACCGTCTTTAAACGCAACTACTGAAGGAGTAGTTCTAGAACCTTCTGGATTAGGAATAATCTTAGGTTCGTTACCTTCTAAAACCGCAACTGCGGAGTTTGTGGTACCTAAATCAATACCGATAATTTTATTACTTGCCATTAATAAAACCTCTTTTTTATTTATTATTTGATAATCTTAATCAGCAGCGACAACTACCATTGCCGGCCGTAAAACCCGGTCTTTGAGTTTGTAACCAGCTTGTAGAACTGAAACCACCGTATCAGCTGGATGATCGTCATCAGCTGGGACCGTTTGGATTGCTTGGCTAAACTGTGGATCAAACGGTTTGCCCAACACATCCAATAGTTCAACTCCGTTGTCCTTCATTGCACTAATTAGATGGTCAGATACCATGGAAACACCTTTTTTAAGTTGTTCACCACTTTCATCGCTCACTTCTACTTGAAGAGCTCGCTCTAAATTGTCAATAATGGGTAAGATATCTTTAGCCAAAGGCTGTACCCCATATTTAATCAAATCAGCTTGCTCTTTTTTGGCGTGGCTTTGAATATTTTGAATTTCAGCCTCTGCACGCAAGTACTTATTTTCCAACTCATCGATTTTCGCTGTTAACTCATCAACCTGAGCTTGTTGGCTTTCAGCCTTACTTGCTTCAGCATTAGTATCTTGAGAATCTTCCGTGGAATCAGTTTGCGAATCAGTAACCTGTTCATCCTTAGCTTCTTCACTAAATTCAGCCAATTTGTCGCCTCCTAATCGATTTAACGATTACCATTTTCGTAGTAACCGAGTAATTTTTTAGTTAATTCTTCTTGTAAGGCCCCTACAATTCCAATCACTTTAGAATATGGCATTCTAGTAGGCCCCAAGACAGCAATTACTCCCTGACCGTATTCTTTTAAATCATACGTGCCGGTAATAATGCTGTAGTTTTTCAGTAAATCGTTGCGTAATTCGCTACCAATTTTAACCTGAACCTTATTAGAATCGGGATTAATAATTTTAGCCATCCCATCTCCAGTATCTAATAAGTTATAAAGAGGCTTTAGATAGTCTAAATCTTGACGTTCAGCAAACTTTAATAAATTCAACTTACCGCCAACATGCACCCGATCTTTGCTGGCGTTATTTAACATATCACCAAAGATCTTTATAAAGCCATCCGGACTATGCACGTATTGTGCTAATAGAGCCGGCAATTCAAATTGAAGCGCCTTGGAAACCTCACTCAAGGATTTACCAACCAGTTGATCATTAATGATTCTAACAATGATCTCTAGCTGCTCACTTGAGACATCTCCTAATTGAAAAACTTGATTTTCAACGTGACCATTTTGAGTAACCAAAATGGCCATTACTTGGCGCTCATCTAATTTAACCAACCTAAAACCGCCAAGCTTAAAATCATCACTACGCTCAGGGTTAAAAGTCAGTGCCATATAATTGGTTAAATCAGATAAAACACGGGCAGATTCTTGAATGATTTCGTCAATTCGATTAAATTCGCCATGAAGGGAATTCTTAATCATATCTTCGACGCTATCTTCAATTGGATCAGGTTGTACTAAATGATCAACGTAGTACCGATAACCTTCCATGGATGGAACCCTGCCTGAAGAAAAATGAGTTTTGGTAATTAACCCCTTTTCCTCCAAAGCCGCCATTTCATTTCTGACAGTGGCAGAACTAACATGAGTATTTAATTCTGAAGCCAGCGCTTTAGAACCCACTGGGTTACCAGTATTAGTATAATCACGAACAATCACTGAAAGAATTGCTTTTTGTCTATCCGTCAACATAGTTATCACCTCTTTTTAGCACTCTGTTCTTTCAAGTGCTAAGGCACATTTATAATCTAACAAACCCTTACCAATTAGTCAAGAAATATCAGCGTTTTTTTAGCAATTATTTTGTTAGAGTGCTAATTTGAGTTTGTACCGAAAAATTGTCTAGTATTTTGTTCGTCAACTTGTAGCTGATCAATTAATTCTTCAACGCTGGCAAATTTTTCTTCTCCACGCAAATACTTTAACCACTCTACCGTTACAACTTCTCCATAAACATTTTGCTTAAAATCTAATAGGTTAATTTCCACCGTCACGGGGTGATCGTTATAAAAAGTAACGTTTTTGCCAATGGAAGCCATCCCCTGATACCATACTTCACCGATCTTAACTCGAACAACATAAATACCAATCGTAGGCAACCACTGGAGTGGATTATGCTCTACATTAATGGTGGGATAACCGATAGTTCTGCCTACTTGTTCTCCGTGAACAACGGTGCCTATGGTAGTAAAGTTACGGCCTAACATTTTATTAACCGAAGTAACATTACCGCTATCCAGTGATTCCTTAATTGCCGTAGAACTAACCTTTTGGGCCTGTTGTTGCAATTTAGGAACAGTAATAATTTCAAATCGTCCCTGACTAAATTCAGGTAGCCGTTCCATAGTAGCAATTTGCTTTTCACCATAGGTGTGATCAAATCCGGCTACTACTACCTGTGCGTTAAATCTTACTAAGTAGTTTTGAATAAATTCTGCTGGAGTCTGATCTTGAAAAGCATAAGAATAGTTGATCAAAAAAACTTGATCAACTCCTAATTGCTCTAAAAGCTGAAATTTTTGTTCTGGTAACGTTAAATAACGCCTATCATGTTCATCTAACCGCTTATAAACAACTTGCGGATGATGATCATAAGTTAGCACGGCAGCTTTAATTCCTAATTGTTTAGCCCGGTTAACCGCAGTTTTAATCACTTGTTGATGACCCAAATGAATTCCATCAAAAAAGCCCATCGCTAACACAACCGGCTCTGAAAATTGCAGTGAATCTGCCATTGGATGGTGTATTTTAATTACTTTCATCAGTCCCTGATCCCCTAACTATGAATAAACATTTTATATGGTCTGTATAGCTTTTTATCAACGTCCCAACGATAAAGAGCTAGCAGTTGATTTTGATACATTATCCTAACGATTTCTGGTTTAGGATCTACTTGATTGCCCTTAATAAAAGCGCCGTGGTGAACCTTTTCATTTTGGGCTTCATCAATATTTAATTCTGGAAATTGCTTTAAGGCTTCATTTAATGGTTTTAAAACCGAAGTCAAATCATTATTTTCCTGAGCTTCAGCTACCTGTTGTAATGTCGTGGTTTGATCAATATTAAATCCACCACTTTGGATTCTAGTAAGATCACTCATCACCGCAGGTACATTAATCAACTTGCCAAAATCAGTAGCTAAGGTTCTAACATAAGTTCCCTTAGAACAAGCCACTTCAAAATAAATGGTTTGTCGTTGTTGTTCAGTATCATAAGTAGCTGGTTTGGATTGCTTAAAACTAGTAACGGTGATTTTTCGCGGTTTACGTTCTACTTCAATTCCCTCACGAGCGTATTCATATAGCTTGCGGCCGTTAACCTTAACTGCAGAATACATAGGGGGAATTTGTTCAATTGTCCCCGTTAACTGAGCTAACACTGCATTAATTTCATCATCGGTAAGGGGAGTCGTAATTGCTTGTTGCTCAATTACGTTACCAGACAGATCTTCCGTATCCGTAGCAAGCCCTAAAGTGATACTCCCCCGGTAAATTTTCCCGGAATTCATTACAATTTCACTAATTTTAGTAGCTTCTCCCACACAAATTGGTAAAACTCCATCGACATCTGGATCTAAGGTTCCAGTATGTCCAATTTTTTTAGTATGCAAAATTTTTCGTAACGCTCTAATCGCATCAAAGCTAGTCATGCCACGTTCTTTATACAGAGCAATTAATCCGTCCATTTTTATCTCCTATATTAAAACACTATTAGTCAAAATTATAACATAAAAACAGCCACCCTCCAGACGGAAGATGGCTGCTAGATTAATCTTTACGGTTCATTTCGTTAATTAACCGATCAATATTATCACCGTATTGAACTGATTCATCTCGAACAAATTTTAATTCTGGAGTCTTATAGATACTAAGACGAGAACCTAATTCTTTTCGAATCAAACCGGTGGCTTTTTCTAGACCAGCGGCAGTCTTTTGACCTTCACCAGCCTTGTCAGACAAGATGCTGTAGTAAATGGTGGCCTGTTGTAAATCACCGGTCACTTCTACTCCAGTTACGGTAACCCCTTGTACTCGAGGATCACGTACCCGTTTGAGTAAAATATCATTTACTTCTCGTTGCACTTCTTGTTCTAATCGACCTACTCGATATTGAGCCATTTAATAGCCCTCCTTACTTAACTGGAACTTCTTTCATAACGTAAGCTTCGATCACGTCGCCGACTTTAATATCATTGTAATCTTGAATAGTTAGTCCAAGTTCGAAACCTTGCTTAACTTGGTTAACATCATCCTTGAAGCGTTTCAAACTGTTAAGTTCACCATCATAAATCACTACGCCGTCACGAATTAAACGTACTTTACTATTCTTGTTAACTACTCCGCTAACAACCATCCCACCGGCAATGGTACCAACTTTAGATGCCTTGTAAATTTCACGAACTTCAACTTCACCAGTTACTTCTTCTTCGTAAGTTGGTTCAAGCATCCCTTTCATTGCTGATTCTACTTCATCGATAGCGTTATAGATAACTTGGTGTAAACGCATATCAACTTTTTCGGATTCAGCTTGAGCCTTGGCCTGTGGAGTTGGGCGTACATTAAACCCAATAATAATAGCGTTACTTGCAGCAGCTAAGGCGACATCACTTTCGTTAATGGCACCTACTCCAGTATGAATAATGTTGACCTTCACACCTTCGACATCAATCTTTTGTAAGCTATTAGCTAAGGCTTCAACTGAACCTTGAACATCGGCTTTAATCACGATATCAACTGATTTCATTTCGCCTTCTTTAAGGGAATCAAACAAGTTGTCCAAAGTAACGTGGTTAGTTTTCCGACGTTCTTCCATTTGAGCTTCTTTAGCTCTAGCTTCACCCGCTGCTCGAGCACTCTTTTCATCAGGGAAGACTACAAAGTGATCCCCAGCTTCTGGAACTTCGTTAAGCCCGGTAATCTCTACTGGAGTAGATGGGGTGGCTTTCTTTAAATCACGACCCCGTTCATTAGTCATAGTTCTAACCCGACCAAAAGTATGACCCACAACGATTGGATCACCAACGTGCATCGTACCTTGTTGAACAAGCAATGTAGCTACAGAACCTTTACCTTGATCTAATCGAGCTTCGATAACTGAACCAACAGCTGCTTGATCAGGGTTAGCCTTTAATTCCATCATTTCTGATTGAAGGACGATCATGTCTAGTAATTCATCAATATTTTCGCCAAATTTAGCAGAAATATTAACAAAAATAGTATCGCCACCCCAGTCTTCAGGGATTAATCCGTATTCAGCTAATTGTTCAGTAACGTGGGCTGGATTGGCATCTGGTTTATCAACCTTGTTAACTGCCACGATAATTGGTGTTCCGGCAGCTTTAGCATGGTTAATGGCTTCGATAGTCTGAGGCATAACCCCATCATCAGCGGCTACCACCAAAATGGTAATGTCAGTGACGTTAGCACCACGTGCACGCATTTCAGTAAAGGCAGCATGTCCGGGGGTATCTAAGAACGTAATAACATTGTCGCTATGGCGAACTTGGTAAGCACCGATCGCTTGGGTAATTCCCCCAGCTTCTCCAGCAGTAATATGAGAATGACGAAGATGATCAAGCAAAGTAGTTTTACCATGATCAACGTGGCCCATGATAGTAACAACTGGTGGCCGGTTTTCTAAGTGTTCGGTATTTTCCATTTCTTGATCATACAAAGTATCAATATCAGAAATATTTTCTTCTATTTTTTCTTCTGCACCAATACCATAATCAGCAGCTAAAATTTCAATAGTATCTTTATCCAAAGATTGATTTTGGTTAACCATCACACCCAGCATAAATAACTTCTTAACGATTTCGGCTGGTTCTCTGTGCAAAATTTTTCCTAGATCTTGAGCGTTCATGCCATCAGAATAAACTAATACTTCTGGTAATGGCCGTTCTTTTCGAACAGATACATGGTGTTCAGTTTCTTTTAACCGTTGATTCTTTTGTTTCTTTTGGCGTTTGTTTTGCTTCTTGTTAAATTTCTTACTGTTACGGTTACCTGAATTATTATTCCGGTTCAAGCTACCACCGTATCTGCCACCACCATTGTTGCCATGGGATTGATTTCCAGCTGGTTTATGGCTACTGGTAGTCGAACGGTTTTGATTGCTACTACTAGTATAATTTTGGTTACTAGTGTGGCTTTGGTTACCATTCCGATTAGAATTATTAGAACGGTTTTGATTATTATTTCTATTTTGTCCATTAGCATGATTTTGATTGCTAGAATGGTTGTTATTATGTTGGCTATTAGCCGAGTGTTTAGCATCACTGCTGTTATGATTTTGGTTACCAGCATTGTTAGTATGGCTGGCAGTATTTGTAGGTTTAGTAGTGCTCTTTTGATTTTGTTTTGAAAACACTTGGCGAATTCTCTTTTCCTGAGCATCGTCGACAGTTGACATATGATTTTTAATATCATAGCCAGCTCGATTTGCATCATCAATAATTTCTTTACTAGATACATTCAATTCTTTTGCTAGTTCATAGATACGCTTTTTCCCCATATCATCACTCTCCTTTTTGATTATGGATAAGGGTTACCAGCTTTTTAGCCATTCCGGCATCTAAAACACCGATAATTGAACGTTTTTGTCCAATGGCAGTACTTAACTCATCCTTAGTGTAACCGTTATAAACGGGTACATGGTAATAATTTGATTTATCAATAAATTTTTTAGCAGTATTAACCCCGGCATCGGAAGCAACAAACACAAATTTGGCCTTTTGATTTCTAATTGCTGTTAAGACTAAATCTTGCCCCGTAACTAGTTTACGAGCTCTCCGTGCCAATCCCAAAAATTGTAGAGTAGCTTGTTTATTGTCCATTTTCAAACAACTCTTTTCGGGCCTGCTTATGATCAACATATTCAATTAATTCATCATAAAATTCATCAGGTACCGTTACAGAGAATGTTTTTTCAAAGGCATGCTGAGCTTTAGCCTTCTTGGCTACATCCACATTAATTGAAACATATGCTCCCCGTCCGGATTTTTTGCCGGTTTCATCGATGGACACGTTACCTTCACTGTCACGAACGATTCTAACCAGTTCCTTTTTAGGAGCCATTTCTCCGGTTACGACGTCTTTTCGCATTGGAATTTTTCGGTTTTTCACTCGTGCCACCTCCTAATATTTATTAATTGTCTTGTTCAAAATTTGCAGCTTGTTGATCATTATCTAATTCTTCAACATAATGAGCTTCATCAAAACCATCATCAGCTTCTACATCCACACTATTATCTACTTGTTGATCATCAGCGTCATTGAATAACTCTTGAGCTTCTGATTCTGATTTGATGTCAATCTTAAAGCCGGTTAGCCGTGCTGCTAAACGAGCATTTTGACCTCGTTTTCCGATTGCCAATGATAATTGATAATCTGGAACAATTACGGTACATGCCCGATCGTTTTCCTTATCAAAGATAACATCAACTACTTCTGCTGGATTCAATGCATTGGCAATATACTTAGCATCGTCATCATTCCATTCAACGATATCCATGTTTTCACCATGTAATTCGTTCACAATGGTTTGAACTCGCTGTCCCCGAGGACCAACGGTAGTACCCACAGGATCAATGTCACTATTGTTAGACCGCACTGCTACTTTAGCTCGATCACCGGCTTCTCTAGCAATAGATACAATTTCAACAGTTCCATCATAAACTTCAGGAACTTCTTGTTCAAACAACCGCTTAAGCATTCCTGGAGCTGTCCGGCTAACGAAAACTTGAGGTCCCTTGCTAGCATTTTCTACCTTAGTTACATAAACTTTGATCTTATCTTGAGCCCGGTAGGTTTCATTAGGCATTTGATCTTTGGCGCCCATTACGGCTTCCACGTTGCCTAAATCAACGTAAACAAAACGAGTATCTTGGCGTTCAACTTCACCAGTTACCAATTCATCTTGGTACTTGCTGTATTGGTCAAACACGATTTCTCGTTCAGCTTCACGAACCCGTTGCATAATCACTTGCTTAGCAGTTTGGGCAGCAATTCGGCCGAAGTTTTTAGGGGTAACTTCAAATTTAATGTCATCACCTAGTTCATATCCACGATTAATTTGTAGGGCATCGGATAGGCTGATTTCTAGTTGGGGATCCAAAACTTCCTCTACTACCTTTTTAACGGCGTACACGTGAAGGTCACCGTTTTTTTCATCAAAGGTAACATCAACATTTTGGGCTTGACCATAATTACGTTTGTAAGCAGATACTAATGCTGCTTCTAACGCTTCAATAATGATCTCTTTTTTAATCCCTTTTTCCTCTTCAAGGGAACTTAATGCCCCTAAAAGTTCTTTACTCATTTTCCATTCTCCTTTAAAAACTAGAATTTAATCGCCAAACGTGCTTTTGCAATTTGATCACGTGGAATTTCAATTACGGTCTTACGACCTGCAACATTGTCTAATACTAAAGTGTCGGAGTTAACTTCAGTTAAGTCACCCTCAAATACCTTTTGTCCCTCTAGGTTTTGGTAAAGAGAAACGTGAATATAACTTCCCAACACGTCATTTAAATCTTTTTCGTTACGTAAAGTTCTTTCCGCACCAGGGGAAGAAACATCCAAGTAATACGCTTGTGGGATTGGATCAGGATCCATTTCATCTAATTTTTCACTGACCTCATCACTAACTAATACACAATCATCGATAGTGATTCCCCCGGGTTTGTCAATATAAATTCGCAAATACCAGCTCTTTTGTTCTTTAACAAATTCAATATCGTAAAGATAAAAGGAATGTTCAGCCAAAATTGGTTCAACTACCCCTTTGACTGTTTCGACTACTTCACTCAATCAAGCGCCTCCTAATTTTTTCCATTAAAAAGAGCGAGCATTTCTGCTCACTCCTTTCGAGTTATTCAATAGATTAACTATAACACACCTACTGCATAACTACAAATCTTAGTTACATCATATCAAATAGACTAAGTTGATTTTCATCTGGTAACCCAGCTAAAACTCCATTATCGGTCATAAAATCGATCAGGGTCTTAGAAACCTTCCCTCGCTTAGCTAAATCTTCCTTGGATAAGAATGGACGGTCTTCTCTAGCAGCCACAATTTGTTTAGCCACGTTTAAACCTAATCCCGGAACAGAATCAAACGGTGCAATCAAAGAATTGCCATCAATTAACCATTCACTAGAATCCGATTTTTCTAGATCTACCATCTTAAATTTATAACCACGCTCAGTCATTTCATTAGCTAATTCCAAAACGGTTAATAAATTCTTTTCCTTGGTAGAGGCTTCCATGCCTTTATCGTTAATTTCTTTCATGGCTTTTTTAATACCATCCTTACCCCGGCACATTGAAACGATATCGAAATCGTCCGCCCGGACAGAGAAGTAAGCCGCATAATAAACTAGTGGGAAATAAACTTTAAAGTAAGCGATTCGTAAAGCCATCAAAATATATGCGGCAGCATGGGCTCTAGGAAACATGTATTTAATCTTCAGACAAGATTCAATATACCAATCTGGAACATCAGCTTCTCGCATCTTATCCTGCCATTCATCAGGAATCCCTTTGCCTTTTCGCACATGTTCCATAACTTGAAAGGCAATTTCAGAATCTAGTCCCCAATGAATCAAGTCGGTCATGATGTTATCCCGACATCCGATAACATTAGCAATTGTGGCAGTACCGTTTTTGATTAATTCTTCCGCGTTTCCCAACCACACATCGGTTCCGTGAGAAAGTCCAGATATTTGTAGCAATTCTGAATAGTTCTTTGGATGGGTCTCCTCTAACATCCCTCGAACAAATCGAGTTCCAAATTCCGGCACCCCTAAAGTTCCCGTTTTAGACTGAATCTGTTCTTCATTCACCCCTAGAATTTCTGGACTAGAAAAAAGAGACATCACCCCGGGATCGTTCATTGGAATAGTTTTAGGATCTATTCCGGATAAATCCTGAAGCATCCGAATCATCGTGGGATCATCGTGTCCCAGAATATCAATTTTTAAGATATTATCATGAATTGAATGGAAATCAAAATGCGTGGTTTGCCAGGCAGCTGATCGGTCATCAGCCGGATATTGAATCGGGGTAAAATCATAAATATCCATGTAATCTGGCACAACGATGATTCCGGCCGGATGTTGTCCGGTGGTCCGCTTAACCCCGGTGGCTCCCTTGGCTAACCGATCTTCTTCAGCTTGCCGGTACACTTGACCTTTATCTCGTTCATAAGCCTTAACGTACCCATAGGCAGTTTTATCCGCCACGGTACCAATAGTTCCCGCCCGAAATACGTTCTTTTCCCCAAACAACACCTTAGTATAGTTATGGGCAATTGGTTGGTAATCTCCCGAGAAATTCAAATCAATATCGGGAACCTTGTTACCAGTAAAACCTAAGAACGTTTCAAACGGAATATCGTGGCCATCGCCGATCATCGTTGTACCACAGTTAGGACATTCTTTAACCGGTAAATCGTAGCCAGAACTATATTCACCCTTGGTAAAGAATTCAGAATACTGACAATTAGGACAACGATAATGAGGGGGCAACGGATTAACCTCCGTAATTCCAGTTAAAGTGGCTACTAAACTGGAACCAACTGATCCCCGAGATCCTACTAAGTATCCGTCCTTATTACTTTTAGCTACCAACCGTTGGGCAATCAAATAAATTACCGAGAACCCATTTCCGATGATACTTTTCAGTTCCTTTTCTAATCGTTGATCTACAATCTCAGGTAAAGTTTCACCATACATTTCATGGGCAGTATCCATTGTCCGGCGTTGAATTTCATCTTCAGCCCCATCCATTCTCGGGGTATAGAGCTTATCTTTTAAGGGATGAACTTCATCGATTCGGTCGGCAATTAAATTAGAATTAGTAACTACCACTTCTTCTGCTTTTTCCTCGCCTAAGAATGCCAAGTCACTAAGCATTTCATCAGTAGTCAAGAAATGAAGATCTGGAAAAGTTTGCCGGTTTAAGGGATTAGCGCCCCCTTGAGAATTAATTAAAATTTTCCGGTAAATATAGTCGTGAGCGTCTAGATAATGAACGTCACCGGTGGCTACCACTGGCTTATCCAATTCAGCTCCTAATTCAACCATGTTAGTCAAAATTTCTTCGAGATTTTCTTGTCCCTTAATCATTTCAGAATCAATTAACGGTTTATAAGCCGCCGTAGGTTGAATTTCTAAATAATCATATAATTTGGCCTTACTTTTGGCTTCCGCCTTCCCTTTTTGCATCATAGCGGTAAAAACTTCTCCGTTAGAGCAAGCAGAACCAACTAAAATTCCTTCACGATATTTTTCTAACGCACTTCTTGGGATTCTAGGGACCCGGTAAAAGTATTCTACATTAGATAAAGAAACCAGTTTAAACATGTTTTTCAAGCCTTCTTGGGTTTGTGCTAACAAAATAGCATGAGAAGGTCTGGCGTGTTTATATGCGTCATTATCATTCATATGACCGTTTAACTGGTCATGAAATTCAATACCGTACCGGTCTTCAGCATCCTTTAAAAACAAGTAGTTTAGATGACCGGTAGTTTCAGCATCATAAATGGCTCGGTGATGGTGTTCTAGATTAATATCGAATTTTTTGGCCAACGTATTAAGTCGGTAACCCTTTAGATTAGGATATAAGAACCGAGCTAACGTAAGGGTATCAATAATTGGATTAGCAATTTCTGGCATAGAATACCGTAAATAACCAGTGTTCATAAAGCCTACGTCAAAAGTAACGTTATGACCAACAATAATGTCATCACCACAAAATTCGCGGAATAACTTGAAAACTTCTTCTTCACTCTTAGAGCCACGAACCATTTCATTGGTGATCGACGTTAAGTTAGTGGTTTGTTCTGATAGCGGAAATCCCGGATCAATAAACTCTTCAAACTGATCAATTACGTTATTATTTTGCATTTTAACCGCTGATAATTCAATCACCCGGTCATAAATAGCCGATAGACCAGTGGTTTCCACATCAAAAACAACGTATTCAGCATTTTTGAGATCTTCATGGGCATCGTTATACGCAATTGGTACCCCATCATCGACTAAATTAGCTTCCACGCCGTAAATCATTTTAATGTCGTTTTTCTCAGCAGCGTGAAAGGCATCCGGAAATCCTTGGACCCCACTATGATCGGTAATGGCAATTGCCGAGTGCCCCCAACTTTTGGCTTGCTTAACAAAATCTGCGATGTTATTAGTGGCATCCATCTGACTCATTTGGGTGTGTAGATGCAGCTCTACCCGTTTGTTTTCAGCGGTATCTTGCCGTTTAGAATGGGAGATACCATTGATATCATTAGCGTTTAGGGTTAGCTCGTGAGAATAATTATCTTCAGCTACGTTCCCACGGACCTTAATCCAATCACCTGGATTCACCTGATCAAACAAGGCCTCGTCATCTTTACCAGAAAACTTCTTCACCTGAAAAGATGAAGTGTAATCAGTTACTTTCAGCATTAACAGTTTTCGCCCTGAACGCAATGATCGAACTTCTTTGTCAAAAACATATCCAGAAACAATAACTGAATTTTCTTCATCCACAATGTTAGCCATTTGCATTACAGGTGCTTTCGGATCAATTTTACGGCCGATCACCAGCTTGCCGGTAGACGGTTTAGCTTGTTTGGGGCCATTATCGGACTGTTTTTTCTCTTCATTAGCTTGCTTAGCAAAAAACGCTTCTTGGTCAGCGCGCATTTTTTGCAAAGCCTCAATTTTTTGTTGAGAAGCTGATTCATCAATAAAAGTATGGATAGAAAAGTTGGGAAAGCCCACACTTTGGTAAGCTTCTTCGATTGGGCCCAGGGCCTGAGTAGTTAGAAAATTTTTAACTACTTCATTTTCAGCTAAAAATTCAACCCGCTTATCATTCAAGACAGGTAATTTATTGCCGCCACAAAGCTCTTGAATTAGTGGGGAAGTAACCCCACTATTCATTACCGCCCACTGCCAGTATTCCTGCATCAAAGACTCACTAAACTCAGTATCATTAGTCTTAATTTGGAGTTCCACATGGGCAATTTCTTGAAAAGCCGCTTTTAAACGAGCATAAAATTCAGTAAAAACGTCAAATGGCAAGATGTTTTCCACGTGAACATTAAAATTCCAAATTTGGCTTTGTTGGTGAACTTCAATTTTTTCAATTTGGGCATCGTTAAATACCGAATTAGAACTCATTTCGGTCCAGTTTAACTGCTCTAATAACTTGTTGAACAGTTCATGTTGATTCAGTCCCAAGTGATTTTCCTCCCGTATGATTAAAAAAAACTGGGAAGCTCCCAGTTTTTTGGTTTCTCATATTATCTTAAAACATTTTCAAAAATTTGCAATTAGTCAATTGAAGCTAATAAAGTGTTAACCGTCTCCAAAACGTTAGCAACCGGAACTTCTTGACTTTCACCAGTTTTTCTAACCTTAATTTCAACGATACCTTCTCCAGCCTTCTTACCAACCGTTACCCGGACTGGAATCCCAATTAAGTCTGAATCAGCGAATTTAACACCTGCTCGTTCTTTTCGATCATCTACTAAAACTTCTAATCCTGCTTGGGTTAAGTCGCTTTCAAGTTGATCAGCGATGTTCATTTGTTCTTCATTCTTGGCATTAACCGGGATTACGTGAACCGTAAACGGAGCAATTGCTTTAGGCCAAACTAACCCATTTTCATCAGCTTGTTGTTCTGAAACAGCAGATAATAATCGACTCACTCCGATTCCGTAAGATCCCATGATTACTGGTTTGGAACGTCCATTTTCATCTAAAACGGTAGCTCCTAAACTATCAGAATAACGAGTTCCTAGCTTAAAAATATGGCCAATTTCAATTCCACGAGTAAATTTAAGAGTTCCTTTACCGTCAGGAGAAGGTTGGCCTTCTTTAACCATAACTAAATCTGCGATTTGACTAGGTTGATAATCTCGATCGATATTCACGTTAATATAGTGGTAACCATCTTCATCGGCACCAGCTACAGCATTCACTACCTTAGCAGCTTTGTTATCAGCCAAAATAGTAACTTCATCAGAAACCCCAACTGGACCTAACGAACCAAAGCCGGCTCCCATATACTTAACAGCATCATCTGGAGTAGCTGGTTCGAAGAAATCGGCCCCTAATAAGTTTTTAACTTTCACTTCGTTGACCATATCATCGCCACGAACCAATACTAAAACTGGTTTTTCATCGGCAATATACAACATGGACTTAATAGTAGTTAGTGGATCAATATCTAAAAATTCTGCTACCTTTTCAATTGTTTTGGCACCTGGAGTTTCAATTTTTTCTAAAGGTAACATTTCCTTAGTGTCATCTTCAGTGGTATTTAAACTAGTTGCCATCTCTAAGTTAGCTGAATAATCACTTTGATCAGAATATACGATGGTATCCTCACCAATAGCTGCAGGAGCGGAAAATTCTTTAGAATCAGATCCACCCATTGCCCCACCGTCACCGATGATTACCCGATATTTAAGACCAATACGGTCAAAAATATTAACGTAGGCTTTTTCCATAGAATTAAAAATAGTATCTAAGTCTTCTTCATTAATTGAAAAGGAATAGGCGTCTTTCATGATGAATTCACGACTTCTTAGCAGACCATAACGGGGACGATCTTCATCTCGATACTTACTTTGAATTTGGTAAAGTGAAAATGGTAATTGCTTGTATGACTTGATGGAGTCCTTAATTAAGTCAGCAAAAGTTTCTTCGTGGGTAGGCCCTAAAATGAAGTCAGTTTCGTGACGGTTCTTAAATTTAAATAATTCTGGACCGTATGTATCATAACGGCCAGAACGTTGCCATAATTCAGCTGGTAAAACATCTGGCATCAACATTTCTTGAGCACCAGTGCTTACCATTTCTTCTCTAATAATAGCTTCAATTTTAGCCAAAACTCGATATGCTAAAGGTAAGTAAGCATACATCCCAGCTGAAATTTGGCGAATGTATCCAGCTCTTAATAAAAGTTTGTGGCTTAAAACCTCAGCACCACTTGGGTCTTCCTTAAGGGTTGGACTTAAAATAATGGATTGTTTCAATTGTGTTGTCTCCTTTAATAATTAATGCAAGAAATAGCGTTGAATATCATTCCAGGTAACTAAAATCATCAGAATCATCAAAAAGGCAAAGCCAATAAGAGTAATAACCGTTTCTGTTTTTTCCGAAACTGGCTTGTGGCGAATAGCTTCAATAATGTTTAATACTAATTTACCACCATCTAATCCCGGAATTGGAATTAGATTAACAATTCCTAGGTTAAGTGATAGGAAGCCTAAGAAACTTAATACCCCGGTAATACCAAGTTTAGTTGCCTGTGAGGTAGTAGCAAAAATAGCAACTGGCCCACCTAAATCATTTAGACTAAAATGACCAGTAAACATGGATGCTAAGGCGGTAAATAGTTGCTTAGTCATTGACCATGATTGGGTAAACCCTGACAAAATTTTTGCTTTAAAACTATGGTCTAGCTGTTGAGTCACACCAATTACTCCGACTGATTTACCATTTGTAGTCTGCTTATCCGGCGTTAACTCAATTTGCTTAGTTTTACCATTTCGACTAACTGTAACATCAGTCTTTTTTCCTGGTCGTGCCTGAATTTGAGTGGCAACGGATTGCCAATCATCGGTCTTGTGGCCTTCAACCGCAATAATACGGTCACCGTTCTTAATCCCGGCATCTTTGGCAACCGAATCATGACTCATTACGTCTACCTTGTTGGTGTTAGTAATCACACCACCCTGGGCAAATCCCAAAATTGTATAAACAATGATTGCCAATAAAAAGTTATTAAAAACGCCGGCAAAATTGGTTAGCATTCGATTCTTTAAAGATGCTGATTGAAATTGTACATCTTTAGGAGCAATTTGCACTTCCACTCCGTCGCTTTCAATAATCGTAGCATCATGATCTACATTGAATCGCTTAACTTCAGTCTCGTCACCATTTTCATATCCTTCTATCCAAAGATCTTCTTCTAAATCAGAATTAGTAATGGTTAATGGAATGCCTTGGAATAAAGAGGTCTTGTTGCTAATGTTAATAGATGAAACTCGATTATTAGCATCTAATTGCAGTGTTGCCGGAGTCCCCGGTTTGATCTCTTCATCCTCATCATCCGAACTGCCAGCCATCCGGACATAACCACCCACAGGTAATAAACGCAAAGTAAACGTAGTTTCGTTTTTGCGATAATAAAATACCTTGGGCCCCATACCGATAGAAAATTCCCGAACTAAAATTCCCGACCGTTTGGCCATTATATAATGCCCAAATTCATGAAATACTACTAAAATCCCGAAGACGATGATGAATACAATTATCGTTGTTATCAAGGATGTAATTCCTCCCAACTACTTTTTAAATGATTCCCAACAAATGAAGTGTTGGTAATACGAACAATAAACTATCAAATCTATCTAGGATTCCGCCATGCCCTGGCAAAATCTTTCCAGAATCTTTAACTCCATAGTAACGCTTCAATGACGATTCAACTAAATCTCCAAATTGACCGACAATTGACAAGCATAACGTTACTAAGACCATCAGAATACCACTGAACCCTGGAATTGGAAAGAACCAGGCCCAGATGCTACAAATGATAGTTCCAAATAAAGAACCGTAAATAGATCCTTCCCAAGTTTTATTGGGACTAACGTGGGGAGCTAATTTATGTTTACCAAACATTCTACCGAAAATATATGCTCCACTATCAGTAGTCCAAACAATAAATAAAGCATAAAGTAGCATAGTTAACCCGACGTGTCGAGCAGTTAAAAAGTAATGAAAACCAATTCCAATATACAGCATTCCTAAAGTGAGCACTCCAGCATCATCAAATGAAAACCGATTTTTAGAAAAGACCGTATAAAGTAACAACAACATAACTAAGATGTAGAACAAGAAAAATTGACTGGCATGAGCTGGTAAGATATTAATCCAGCTTTCCGGAGCAATAATACTTAAAACCCCGATGTAGGAAATAATAGCTTCAGGAGAAATTAATAATTTCTTCTTCATCACTAGTATTTCAGAAATAGCCACAATCCCTAAGACAGCAGCAGCAATATCAATCCAAATTCCTCCCGCTAAAATAATTGGAATAAAGATAATTAACGCCACTACTGCAGTAATAACTCTTTGTTTCACTTTTTTCACCTACTCCTTTTTATCAGGATCTAACCCACCAAATCGTCGGTGACGTCCTTGATATTCAATTATTAAGCTGGCAAAAAGTTCTGCAGTGAAATCAGGCCAATATGTGTCAGTAAAAATCAGTTCACTGTATGCTATTTGCCACAATAAGAAATTAGAAATCCGTTCCTCACCACTAGACCTAATCAAAACATCTGGTGCTGCCAAATTCCCTAAAAATTTAGTCATTAAATGCTGATCTATGGTTTGTTCATTTATTTGGTTAACATCTAGAGTTCCCTCAGCGGCTTCTTGAGCAATCTCTTTAACCGCCGTCGTAATTTCTGCTCTAGAGCCATAGTTAAGAGCAAAATTAAGAATCATTCCGGTACAATCTTTAGTCTGCTCCACGGCATCATTAACCGCTTTTTGAGTAGCGGCTGGTAACTGATCGACATACCCAATCACTTTTACTGAAACATTATTCTCTATTAAGTCTGGGACGAAACTGCTAAAGAAAGTAGTCGGTAAGCTCATTAAGTAATTAACTTCATCAGTCGGTCGTTTCCAGTTCTCGGTTGAAAAAGCATAAAGAGTTAACACCTTAACTCCCATTTCACTAGCAGCCATCGTGATAGTTTTAACAGTATCCATTCCTTTTTTATGACCCGCAATTCGGGGTAAATGCCGTCGTTTGGCCCAGCGACCGTTACCATCCATAATAATCGCGACATGCTCAGGAACATTGGTTTTATCCAATTGATCGGTCACTATTTTCTTGGTATTAAAAACCATACAACTACCTCCCTATTTATCATTTTATTTCAAAAATAAAGGATGAGGTCTAACTCATCCTTTATTACTATTCTTCAATGTTGGGGTTCTGGTTTTTTTCAATCATTCGCCATTCTCCACGTTTGGCGTCAACCAAAGTATTGAAATATTGTAATAACTGATTAGCTGATTCTGGACTAACTTCACCCATTGAATTTAAACCTTCACCGGTAGTCATTGGTTCAGATAGATCAGTAATTTCGTTGCCATTTTCAATTTCAGCAGTGGAAAAGGCAATTACCCAGTCGTTTTCAACTAGAGGTGCAACGATAAAAAATAAGTTGAAATTATCATCAATATATGCAGGCATTGCATACATGTCAGGTTGGACTTCTTGTAGTTGGTTACCACCAAAGTTCAAGACAGCTAAATTGTCATTATTTACTTCACCATTAATTTTAAACAACATTTGTTCAAATTCGGGTGATCCAGGAATTACTTCAATCTCATTATTTTCGTCTGCCATTATTATTTCCCTCTTTCTTAACCACTAATAACTTCTTTTTCTTTGTCCGCAACCATTGAATCTACCTTTTTAATTGCATCATCAGTAATTTTTTGGACTTTGTCTTCGTAATTGTGTAGTTGATCATCGGTAATTTCGTCAGCTTTGTTACCTTTTTTCAAAGAATCCATCGCTTCACGGCGAACATTTCTAACTGCTACTTTACTCTTTTCACCAGTTGCTTTAACTTGTTTGGCGATTTCTTTACGCCGTTCTTCAGTTAATTGAGGAACAACCAACCGGATAGCAGTCCCGTCATTAGCTGGACTAATTCCTAAATCAGCTTCATAAATCCCTTTTTCAATATTTTCTAAAGCAGATTTATCATACGGGGTAACCATAATTACCCGTGCTTCTGGAATAGATATTGCAGCAATTTGGTTTAATGGAGTTGGAACATCATAATAATCTACCATTACCCGATTCAATAAACTGGCATTGGCATGTCCCGCGCGAATTCCACCTAATTCCCGACCTAAAACATCTTCGGCTTTTTTCATTTTGGTTTTTGCTTCGTTTAAAATTGTATCTACATCTGCCATTTTATTTCTCCTTCACAGTTGTTCCAATGTTATCACCACTGATAACTTTTTTAATGTTACCTGGTTCGTTTAAGTTAAAGACTACCAATGGAATATCATTATCCATTGATAATGAACTTGCGGTTGAATCCATAACCTTTAGACCCTTGCTCAAAATATCCATATAAGTTAGTGAATCAAACTTAACTGCATCTTTGTTAGTTCTTGGATCAGCAGAGTAAATACCATCTACACCATTTTTAGCCATCAAAATAGCATCCGCATCAATTTCAGCAGCCCGCAAAGCAGCAGTGGTATCAGTAGAGAAGTATGGATTACCAGTTCCCCCTGCAAAAATAACCACTCGTCCTTTTTCCAAATGCCGAACGGCTTTTCTACGAATGTATGGTTCAGCAATTTGGCGCATTTCGATTGAAGTTTGTACTCTAGTTGGTACTCCAATGGATTCTAGGTTGTCTTGCAAAGCTAATCCATTCATAATAGTCCCAAGCATGCCGATATAATCAGCTTGAGCTCTTTCCATTCCCATCTCGGCTCCGGCTTCACCACGCCACATGTTTCCGCCACCAACAACGATGCCGATTTGAATTCCCATTTCGTAAATGGCTTTAATTTCTTCTGCTACAGTTTTGATTACTGGTGGATTAATTCCAAAGCCATTGTCACCTGCAAGGGCTTCTCCACTCAATTTTAAGACGATACGTTTGTATTTTACTTCAGACATCAAAATGCCTCCTATGGTTAATCGTTATATTCAATTTTAGCATAATAACTACATTCACAACAATAAATCTGGTCAAATAAAAAACCATGAAAAGAATAAACTTTCCATGGTTTTTAATAAACGGTAATTTAGCCGTTCATTTGTTCACGAACTTCGTCTTCAAAGCTCTTTTGTTCAACTTCGATACCTTCACCTACTTCGTAACGAACGAAGCTAGTGATTGAGCCACCTTTAGCAGCTACATATTGGCCAACAGTTTGGTCAGGATCCATAACAAAAGGTTGGTCTTCAAGGCAAATTTCTGCCAAGAACTTGTTCAAACGACCTTCAACCATTTTTTCAACGATCTTTTCAGGCTTGCCTTCGTTTAAAGCTTCCTTAGTTAATTCTTCTTTTTCTTGAGCCAAACGTTCAGCAGGAACGTCGTTACGGTTCAAGAATTGTGGGTTAGTAGCAGCAACGTGCATTGCAACTTCTTTAGCAACACTAGCATCTACACCCTTCAAGACGGTCAAAGCACCAATCAAACCACCATTGTGAAGGTATGCTCCAAATACTTCATCGTCTTCCTTAGTAACTACTTGGAAACGACGCAAACTAACTTTTTCACCAGTAATTTGAGTAGTTTCTACGATAGCATCATTAATAGTACCTTTAGCAGTAGGAAGAGCCATAGCACCTTCCATTGAGTTAGGTTTCTTAATTGCGATTACATCAGTAACCATATCAACTAAATCTTTGAAAGTATCATTAGTTGAAACAAAGTCAGTTTCTGAATTGATTTCAGTAATAGCAGCATCGTTGTCATGAACGGCAATCCGTGCTAAACCATTAGCAGCGACTTTATCATTCTTCTTAGCAGCCTTAGCGGCACCTTTTTCACGAAGAATTTCAGTTGCTTTTTCGAAATCACCATCAGCAGCAACTAAAGCCTTTTTGGCGTCCATCATACCAACACCAGTTTTTTCACGCAATTCTTTAACTTGAGAAGCAGAAATACTTGCCATATTTAAAACCCTCCTAAAAATAAAAGCTGACCGTCACTAGGCCAGTAAGGTCCGGAGCGACTAGTCAGCCTTGTTAAATATTAATTATTTTTCGTCGTTGTTTTCAACAACATCGACAATTTCTTCGATTGATTCGTTTCCATCAGAAGCTTTTTCAACAAAAACTTCTTCGTTTACATCATCTTCGCCTTGGTGACCTTCGATGATAGCGTCAGCCATCTTAGAAGTAATCAAACGTACGGCCCGGATAGCGTCATCATTTGAAGGAATAACAACGTCAATTTGGTCTGGGTCAGTGTTAGTATCAACCATAGCAACGATAGGGATGTTAAGTTTTTGAGCTTCGTGAACTGCGATTTGTTCCTTACGAGGATCAACGATGAATAATACATCTGGGATCCGTGGCATATCTTCAATACCACCTAAGAAACGTTCAAGCTTTTCACGTTGCTTAATAAGAAGTGAAACTTCTTTCTTAGGCAAACGTTCAAAAGTACCATCGTTTTCCATTGCCTTAAGATCTTTAAGACGTTGAACACGTGATTGGATGGTATTCCAGTTAGTCAAAGTTCCACCTAACCAACGATGGTTAACGTAGTATTGACCTGCACGAGTAGCTTCTTCAGCGATTGAATCTTGAGCTTGTTTTTTAGTACCAACGAATAAGATAACAGCACCCTTTGCAGATTCATCCTTCATAAAGTTGTAAGCAGCATCGATGAGCTTAACAGTCTTTTGAAGATCGATAATGTAGATACCATTTCTTTCAGTAAAGATGTATTGCTTCATCTTAGGATTCCAGCGACGAGTTTGGTGACCGAAGTGTACCCCGGCTTCCAACAATTGTTTCATAGAAATAACAGCCATTGTAATAGCCTCCATTTAGTTTTTTCCTCCCCGCAATTCACCTGATGATCACACCAATCGGCACTTAATCATCATCGTTGCGGGTGTGTATTTAAAACACTCTTAAAATTATACCTAATTATTATTTAGATAGCAAGTAATTGTTTGGTTAATCTACCTGTACTAATTTATCAGACTTACCAGTTTCAAAGAGGTCTTTGTTAGCATCCATGGCATAGTAAACCATATTTTTAACGGCCCGCTTAGTATAAAAGGCAATATGAGGAGTAACAATTACGTTTTCTCGTTTCATTAAATCCTTGAGTCGTTCGTCTGGAATGGCATCAAAGCTACCAAAATCGCTATTGAAAATTCCAACTTCATCTTCATAAACATCTAAGCCGGCACCAGCTACTTTGCCACTGTCAAGGGCTCTAATTAAAGCATCTGTATCAATTAATGTTCCTCGAGCAGGATTTAAAATCCAAACGCCATCCTTCATATTAGCAAAAGCTTGGTCGTTTAACATATGTTCATTTTCTGCAGTGGCAGGAGCATGAAGAGAAATGACGTCACTTTGAGCGTATAACTCTTCTGGAGTATCCACATAAATTCCCTCTGCGTCCAATTCAGGATTACGGTAAATATCATAAGCAATTACCTTAGCCCCGAAGCCCCGATAAATATTAATAGCTGCCCGACCAATCTTGCCCGTAGCATAAACCCCTACGGTCATTTGATTAAGTTCATCAGCAATATCTGGAGCCCACTTAAAATTACCTTGAGACTCTTTACGTATAAACTGACGGGCGTGTCGTAATAACATCATTAAAGTAGTTACCGTGTACTCTCCAATTGCCTCGGGGGAATAGGCAGGCACGTTAGTTACTTGAATATCATTAGCTTTAATAGCTGGCCAATCAATGTTATCGATCCCAACGTTTCTGAGCGACATAAACTTAATTCCATATTCTCCTAGCTTATTAATTACGCTAGCAGTATAAGGTTTTTGTTGGTAGACGACAATTCCATCTGCACCTTTAGCGTCTGCAACAGTTTGGTCATCTAATAATTCACTTTTCCCTACCACTTCAACGTCTGGATTTTCTTTGCTCCATTGATCTAAAAATGGTCGTTCATCGTCACGAATTCCATAAGCAACAATTTTCATTAGTGAAACCTCCTGTAATTGTCAGTTCTATAAAATTATTGTATCATTTTTCCGGCTTCTAGAAGAGGTAAATCGGATTCATTTTCGGTAATATAGGTTAGTTTTTGCTTGCGACTTTTCTTCTTAAATTCTGCTTCAGCATGTAATGCAGCATGCTGATTATCAAATTGTTCATAATAAATAAGCCGCTTGGGTGGGTGAGCTTTAGTATACTTAGCTCCCTTACCACTAGCATGTTGCTTAAAACGACGAAGCACATCGGTGCTATAACCAGTATACAAAGAACCGTCTAGGCACTCAATGACGTACATATAGTAATTATTGTTCACCATATAGCATCTTCTTCACTGTTTTTGAATAGTGATCACCATCGTAAACGATGATATCTTCAATCACTTTTACCCCGTTCAATTTACCATCTTTAATTCCTTCCACTAATACCATATTAGCGTTATCACCTTCACGTGAACGAACAAATTGAATTCGTTTAGGTTCGATTCTATTAGTTCTCATCGTCACCAATAGATCTGTTAGCCGATCAGGGCGAAAAACACAAAAGAATTTAGCATTCATCTTAAGTAACCCCGAGCTCGTTTTAACCACGGTTTCCAGATTAGTTGCTAGTTCATGTCTAGCAATTGCTAAGTGTGGATTAGGATTCTTTTGACTATCATCATAGTTAACAAAATAAGGAGGGTTGACAGTAACTACATCTACGGAGTCCTTCTTTAAATATTCAAAACTGTCTTTCAAATCTGCATTAATTACTTTTACCTGTTCAGTTAAGTAGTTTAATTCTATGCTTCTTTGCGCCATATCTGCTAACCGGGGCTGAATTTCAATCATCGTAATTGAAGCGTTAGTTTTACCGGTTAAAAATAACCCTACAGCACCGTTACCAGCGCATAAATCAACTACTTGGCGATCTCGACCTCCTACCCTACTAAAATTGGCTAGCAAGACTGCGTCTAAAGAAAAAGAAAAAACATCCGTACTTTGTATAATTTGTACATTTTGACTATAGAGCTGATCAATTCTTTCACCGTCTTTAAGCATCTTATATCCTCTTTTCAATACAATTTAACTTGCTAATTATTTTGATTGTACGTACTATTAATCTAGTATCTTTATAATCAAGGAGAGTAATATTGGTATATTCATTTTTAAGAGTTGTCGTTCGTTTTTTACTATTTTTAATTAATGGTAATGCGCATTACTTGCACAAGGAACGGCTCCCCAAAGGAAATTATATTCTCGTCGGTCCTCATAGAACTTGGTTTGACCCCATTTATTACGCCTTAGCAGCTAGTCCGAAAAAATTTAGTTTTATGGCCAAAAAGGAACTTTTCCAAAATCCAATTATCAGATGGATTTTATTACACGTCAATGCTTTTGCTGTTGATCGCAGTAACCCAGGACCGTCCGCAATTAAAACTCCAGTTAAGATCTTGAAGAAAACTGATTTATCGTTAATTGTTTTTCCATCAGGAACTAGGCATTCATCAGAATTAAAGGGAGGAGCATTGTTAATTGCCCAACTGACTGGCCTACCACTAGTACCGACAGTCTACCAAGGACCATTAACTTTTAAGCGTCTTTTTAGTAGAAAAGCAGTTACCGTTGATTTTGGTGAGCCAATTTATATTGACCGCAAAACCAAGCTAACTGCTGAGAATCAAGCTAAGTTTGATGAACAAATGCAAACTGCATTTGACCAGCTAGATAAATCAATTAATCCCGACTTCAAATATGTAGATGTCTCTAAGAAAAAATAGAAAACCTGCCAGACGGCAGGTTTTTTATTTTTGATTACGACTTTGATTTTTCATGCTGTGCATCATTTGATTGATCTTCTTTTGTGAAGGTTTTTGACCCATTTGCATCATCATTTGTCGCAACTGGTCTTCACTAATTGGCGGGTTATCCTTGATGTAGTTTTCCATGTAACGACGTGCGCCATAGAAGCCACCAACAAGTCCCAATACCAAAGCTAATACAATAAGTAAAATCCAAACCCAAGTAGCCAAGTTCAGTCCTCCTTTATAATCTCACCCTTTAATTCTACACAAGAGTAGGCAAAATTAAAAGCAGGAATCTTAAATTTAATCGTCCCGAAGCCCTTTTTCCCGTTGGATATCCTTTACTTTATCAGAAGTAACTTCTTTACCTTCTTTATCGTAAATCTTCATCATTTCAATTTGTGATTTGAAGTTTTCCCGGAATCTCTTAACGTATTTGTCCCGTAAGTCCTTTTGTTCCACTTTTTCCAATTCCGTTAAGCCTTCTGCCTTAGCTTTTTTAGCCAGTTCGTTAATTCGAGGTACAATTTGTTTCATTACCTCATCTTCAATTTGGTCTAATTTGTTTTCTTTTTTATCTTCAGCCATCAAAATGCCCCCTATCGAATTTTCTATCTCAACCATTATACCAGCTTGTTACTAAATACGCTAAGAAATTAGCCGAACATTTGTTTGAATTGGTACCTTAGTTATGCTAAAATGTGATTATTCAAACGATTAAACTGAGGTAAGGAATATGACGGATTCACCAAAAAACAAGCAAATACAAATTTTGCATTACATCTGGGAAAAGGTTAACGAACATGGTTATCCGCCTACCGTTCGCGAAATTGGCGAAGCAGTCCATTTATCTTCAACATCCACCGTGCACGGACACATATCCCGGTTAGAAAAAAAGGGATTTTTAGTTAAAGATCCTTCTAAACCCAGAGCATTAGAAGTCACTGCTGCCGGATTAGAAGAGCTTGGTGTCGAACCAGAACAGAAACAAATTCCCGTGCTAGGTACTGTAACAGCCGGGGAACCTATTTTGGCTGTAGAAGAAGCTACTGATTACTTCCCACTACCACCCAACCTAGGTAACTCCGATCAACCGCTCTTCATGCTACAAATTCGAGGAGAAAGCATGATTAATGCTGGAATTTTAAACGGTGACTACGTCATTGTTAGAAAACAAAATGTCGCTGATAATGGTGAAATCGTAATTGCAATGACTGATGAAAATGAAGCCACTTGTAAACGATTCTATCGAGAAAGCGACCATTATCGTCTGCAACCAGAAAATGATACTATGGCTCCTATTATTTTGACCCAAGTTGCTATCTTAGGAAAAGTAGTTGGTCTTTATCGTAATGAGATTGAATAAAAAAGGAATTAACACTCAGTGTTAATTCCTTTTTGCTTTTTAAATTACCTTGCCATCATAAGGTACTAAAGGTAGGTCTTCAAAATTATAGTCTTGTAATTGTTTATCAGTAGTTAAGTGTGCCTTTAAGCTTTCTGACACCATTAAATTCAAAATAGTGTCTTTTTCATGAAAAATGACAAGAGGTTTATTAGTACTGTATGCATAGCCAATTTCAAATGCTGTACCGCTGTCAACATCGTCATCATCAAAATCAACAACTGCAACTACTACATCACACCAGTCAATTTTTGAGGTATCATACTTAAAAATTTCTTGAGCCCATTTTTTTGTGCCCATTTCATATTGTTCCAATTGATTTTTGCGGGGGCTAAACACTTCACCAACCGTCGGATTGGCTGCTAAGTCTTCCTCAACCCTAGTTACTCGTTCATTTTGTTCATCACTAAAAAATGGTGCGGCTAGATAAATGTTTTTCATGTTGTCACTCTCCCGTTTTTTCTTAATTTTAAGGGAAATATACGAACGTTTCAAGTCAAAATTTAATTATTTTTCGTATTTACATATAATAATTGGTGATTTTGCTGACCCTTCAAGTAAAATTGTGCTTTTTCTTCAGAAAGATCAAATGCGTAATCACCAGCTTCAAATGGTCGTCGGGCCTCAAACATAGCTTCATACTCTTTAATACTTATTTGCCGACGCTGATTCAATGAAGCCTCCATTTGCATTTTTAAATTCTGTAATTGTGTTGACGGGCCCACATTACCAGCAAAGAATTCTCCTTGTGCCCCAGAGCCAAAACTAAAGAAACCAACATGGTTACCTGAAGCAAGCGTTTGTGAATTAACCAACCAAGAAATTAAACTTAAATATAAAGAACCAGTATAGATATTTCCAACTTCTGCGTTAAATTTTTTAGCAGCTTCAAACTCGGTCAGTAAGTCTTGCGAGTGTTGATCATCACTGGTAATTGTTCGTAAGGCCTTTAACCCCATTTTGGTGTAAGGCAAATGAAATAGGAAAGCATCAAAATCACTGATATTGGTATCCGTTCTATTTTGAAACTCCTGCCAAGTTTGATTAAAGAAATCAATATAGACATTATTGGAATAATGGCCATCTACTAAGGCTTCTGATCTATAAAGTGGTCGCCAAAAATCCATTACATCTGCAGAATGAAAAACACTTTCGGCTTCTAATTCGATCAAATCAGGATCAGCTTTAATTAACATTGCCACTGCCCCAGCGCCTTGAGTTACTTCTCCAGGGGTATTTAGACCGTAACGAGCAATATCTGCCCCGATTACTAATACGCTGGCTGTAGGATGACTTCTCACATAATCACAAGCCATTTGTACTCCGGCGGTAGCACCATAACAAGCTTGTTTAATTTCTACTGCCCTAACATCAGCGGATAATCCCAGAAGTGTCTGCAAATAAACAGCGGTAGCTTTAGAATTGTCCACGCCACTTTCAGTTCCAAACAAAACCATTTTGATTGATTGTTTGTCAGCCGGCGTTAATATTTTGGTAGCAGCATTAGCTGCCATGGTTACCACGTCTTGGGTGACTGGGGCAATTGCCTGTTTTCGTTGACCAATTCCTATCAAATATTTGGCGGGATCTTCTCCTCTAGCATTAGCCAACTCAGTCATATCAATATAGGTCTCCGGCGTGTAAAATCCTAATTTGTCAATTCCTACTTTCATGATAACCTCCTAAAAGAAAAAGACCGCATCCAGCAGTCTATGTAACGTTAAATAAAATGAATTTTGTACGTATTTAATCCAGTAATTGATTTGATTTCTTGTCCTTCTTCAAAAGAACCTGCAAAAACAAATCCTTCGAGTTCTGGTGCTCCTGGAACAAATGTCCATTGAACCGTTTGAACTTGACCAGGAATTCCGCCAAAAATTCGTACTCCCGATAATTGCCCCTTAGCGCCATTAGATAAATTAACTTGCTGGTTCCCTAAATTACCATTTAAATTTAAAGTTATCATATTTATTATTCTCCTACCAAAATTACTATTATATTCTATCCTTATTTGGCTAAAAAAGAAACTTTTTGTTTGAAAACTTAGGTATTTATTAATAGACTTATGATTAAAAGAGGTGATAACATGAAAATTCCTATTCATCGATCAAACAATAAAGTCATCGCTGGTGTCATTGCCGGCCTTAGCGAACATTTTAATTGGAACACCAATTTAGTACGGATTTTATTTGTTTTATTAGCAATTACCCCACTGTTTCCAGGAATCATAGCTTACTTGGTACTATGGATTTTAATGGAAGATCCCGTTAACTAAAATTATACAGAATCATCATAAATATGAGAATCTAGTCTAGATAGCTGCTACAATATTTGGAATTAACTTACTTCCCAATCAAAACCTTATAACCGTAAAACAAAAAAGGACTGATAAATTCAGTCCTTTTTTGCTGCTTTAATTTGATAACGAATCATTAACAAAAGCACTAGGATTCCTATAGATACTAATGCCCCAAATAGCAAAAAACAAAGGGCAAAAAAACCATCTGGTAACATATTAATTACTTCGTCACGATTAGGATCGAACAACCAATAATCATTTCGGAAGAATAACTGATGAAACCAAATAAAGGCTTGATCAAAATTAACGAGCATTATCCCCGCGATACCAATTATGATTGTTACTAATATCCTTAAGGGATTTAATAAATTGTATAATTGCTTATTTTGAACCAACTTATTTAGCACTAGCCAACTAGCAACTCCGCTAATTAACATTACAAGGTTATTAACCATAACTAGTGAACGAACATCTTTAAAATGTTGCAAACCCTGACTAGAACTAGCAAAAAAATCAAAATGCAAGCTAGTTTGCCAAGGTAGTTGTAAATAACTAATCATTTTTAAATATTCATGCATCATCTGCGAAGTAGTTAGTCCAGTTTGATCAGTAAGGTGAAATAACGGAATTGATAACCGAAACAGCCATACAGAATTAATCGTAACGAAGATAGCCAGCGAAATAATGAACAAAAATACAATCAGGGCTTGGAACGCTCTTTTAAGCATCTTAAACTTCCCATTCATCAAGACTATTGATGAAATTAGTTGGTTGGATAGCTTCTTTAGCCACCAGTTCCGGCGTTGAAACCCCTGTATAAACCAGTAGTGTATCTACCTGAGCGTTAATCCCCGCCTTGATATCGGTATTGTAATTATCCCCGACCATTACAACATCCGTTGCTGGTAAATTTATCCGTCTTAGAGCTGTATTAATTATCTGAGCCTGTGGCTTGCCAATCATTACTGGCTCTACCTGAGTTGCGTAACGAACAAAGTCAACCACTGCCCCAGCTCCTGGAAGTAATCCTCGCTCCTTAGGAATGTTGGTATCTGGATTAGTTCCCACAAATCTAGAACCGTTTCTAATCGCTAAAACAGCCTGGGTAAGCTTTTCGTAGGTTAAGTCAGAATCTAGTCCCACAACTGTAAATGCTGGATTATCAATAGCTAGTGTGTAGCCCGACTGCAAAATCACTTGTTTTAAGCCATACTCTCCAACTACTAATACGGTTTTGTCTTCAGCTGGCCAATCTTTGGTTTCTTGGTTCAAATAATCTACCGTGGCCATGCCAGAAGTATAAACATTTTGTGCATTTACATAGATATCATGATTATTAGCTAAGTTAGTAGCAACTGCTTCTGGAAGCTGAGTTGAATTGTTAGTAACGAATAAAAACGGAATCTGCTTTTGTTGTAGGCGTTCAATAAATCTTTTAGCAGCCGGAATTTTCTTAGTACCAGCATACACAGTACCATCAAGGTCAATCAGGTATCCTCGATATTGCTTCATAATAAATTATTTTCCCTTCTTATTTTCCTTAATCACAAAATTATGGTTACCGTTCTTGCGTTTTTCTTTCACTACCATTTTACGTTTGCCTTCATTATTTTGTACTTTAGTAGTCGTTGTTTTAAAACCGCCGTTCTTATTATCTGAATTACGTCGATTGCGTTGCCGACCCCTTCTAGAACGTCGACGCCTAGAACTACTTCTAGGAACCGGAATAGGTCTTGGTTCTAGGTTTTGAATAATATAAATATCGTCACTAAAAATCAGTTGCTCAACCAAAATATCATTCAATTGGCCAATAAAAGGTCCGTCTGCATTATCTCGACCGGCTTCATAAAAACCTCTCAGTCGTAATTGATTATCAAATAATTGGCCCACAATGTAATCAAATTTACTAAATGACGAATTAAATGCCATTTCAAATTGATGAACATCAAAACTATTATTATGATCACTAATCATCTTATATTGATGATCATTAATAGAAAACGAGGTTAAATCTTCAAACGTAATTTTTACCATTGGTTTTCGTTTTGCGTTACGTTCTTCAATTAAATCCTTTAGTTCATTTTTATCCATAAGTTACTCCGTTTCATTTCATTTACTTGATAGGAAATTGATCACTTAAATAATGAGCAAATACCTGCCGTAAATTTTCATCAAAGTAAATTTCATTTTTACCACAAATTTGGATAGTTGGGAAAAAGGGAATATACAGGTAATGGTCCAACATCGCAACTTCATAGTTTTGCTGTGGATTTAATGGCTCTCCATGCCATAAAACTTTCCCCGTTGCCTTTTGATATTCAATACCTTGGTAATGTAATTCTCCAAAAACTTTTCCCCGAAATCCCATTCCCTTTTGCGGGTAACGTAAGAGGAAATTTCTGTTTTTTTCCATTTCCTGAATTAATCGCCAAAGATTATAACCATCTAAAGTCACTTTCATGACTTGCATCGCATGTGGCAATACATCATGTATTTGGTTTTCATCAATTATTCCAGCAGGTAAACTCTTTAAAAATAACCCGGTATTGATGACAGCACCCTGAGTTTTAGTTTTAGCTTGTAACGCCTTTAATCCCAGATCAACCATTTCTGAATCACCAATTAATTGTGTAGTTACTGGATGATCTAGTTGGGCAACCTTTTGTGCAGATAATAAGGCAGTCCCCATGCTAAAAGTCTTATTGATCTCTTTTAAATCTACTGGTTCAGAAGGCAATGCTGCCACTTCTTGAACGGAAACAGTTTGTTCAGTAATCTGATGATTATCTAACGTTAACGTAACGTGACCAACGTAGTTTCCCCATTTTTGAGCAGCTGCTAACATTGTTTGGTTAACCAGCTCTCCTTCCATTAACAGGTGATGGGTATGGCCTCCTAAAATTAAGTTAATAGCTGGAAATTTTTGCGCTAATTCACGATCAGTAGGCAGTCCTAAATGAGATAGTAAGATACAAATATCATACTGTCCTTCATATTTAGTTAAAATCCGTTCTGCAGTTTGATTAACATCCTCAACTTCCCAACCTAATTTAGGATAGGTACTAGAATACGGAGCCGTCATTCCAAATACCAAAATTCTGGTATGTTGTGGCGTAACGATTAATTTGGCTTCATTAGCCCATTTAGGCAAAGAATTAGTTTGCGGATCTTTTAAATTGGCTAATAAAATATCAAAGTTGGCTTTCTGATACAGTTGATTTAACTGTTCCTTAGAGTTGGTTAAACCTTCATTGTTACCAATTGTTACCCCGTCATAATTTAATTCATTCATAAATTGCACTCCGGCCTTACCGTTAGTTGCTTCAGTTAGGGGTTCGAAGCGATCCATGAAATCACCAATATCAAACGTTAAAACAGTGTCCCCTAAGGCCCTATCTCGTTGTTTACCAGATTGAATGTACCGTTTAATTTTTGGCCAGTTGGCAAAATGCGAATGAAAATCATTAGTATGAAAAATAGAAATAGTTTCGTGATTATCTTCGTTTAGCAAAATCGATCCCTTTCTGAGTTACAATCTCTTCTAGTTCCGTGGACGACAAGGGCGCCCCAAACGGAACTGCTGTTTTTAAATAGTCTAAATCTCCGGAGTCAGGTCCCACATTAATATTTTCTTTAATCGGAACCGTATAGCGATGTAAATGACCATGCACATTAATGATCTGCTTAACAATTCCCAACATCATCGGATAATGAGTTAAATAATACTGACGATGGTTCATTTTAATTAAGACTCCCACATCATGAAACTCAAATTTAGGTTGACCATCTATCAAAAAGTTATGACGGTCCAAGTACTTAAACAGTTCTCGACTATCATGATTTCCCTTAATTAAAATTAAATGGCCATTTAACCTACTTAAAATTTCAAAAATCCGTTCATCCGCTAATTTACTGGGTTTAGTGTGGAGCATGGCAATATCGCCTAAATGATATACCGTATCATTAGGTTTCACTTTTTCATTCCAATTTTGCACAATAACTTCATCCATGTCTGCCGCATCAATGAAGTTACGATTAGAAAAGTCGTTAACTCCCACTAATTGATCATGAAAAAAATGGGTGTCTGAAGTAAAATACTGCATTTGTGCCCCTCCTTTACTAACTAATTTGATAATACCATTAAAAAAACGGTGAGACCATCGTCCACCGTCTAAACTTAGTTATTTTTTCGAAAAATAGATATCAGCCATAAAATTGCTAGCCAAATGACCGAACCAATCAAGGCGATCAAGGTATTTAATCTCATCACCAAAACTACTATTACGACTGCATAAAATAACAATACAAAGTAATCTGATAATGGAAATAATGGCATTTTAAATTTTAATTTTGACTCGCTTTTAGTTTGCTTAACTGATTTACGGTATCGTAGATGGGCGATCACTATCATACTCCAAACAAACAAGAAACAGGTAGTGGCCACACTAGATATAAAGGTAAATAAGTTTCCGGGCAAGAAAATCCCTAAAATAATTATTAAAGCAATTATTAACGTGGAAAAAATAATACCATTGCGAGGAATTTGCCGGAGGGACAATGAACCCAACTGCTTACCAAACTTAGATTTGGAGTTGTAGTTCATTGAAAAAATCATTCTACCAGTTGTAAAAATAGCACTATTACATGAAGAAGCTGCTGCAGTTAAGACTACGAAGTTGATAATTGCTGCTGCAGATTGAATACCAATTCCAGAAAAAACCTGCACAAACGGACTGGAATTAGGAGAAACTTGTTGCCATGGATAAATACACATAATCGCTAGCAACGAACCGATATAAAAAATAATTACCCGTTGTGGCACTTCATTAATACTCTTAGGAATAATGACTTCTGGATCTTTAGTTTCAGATGCCGTCATCCCAATCATTTCCACGCCAGCGAAACTAAACAAAACCATTTGAAATGAAAGGAGGAATCCTTTAGCACCATGAGCAAAAAATCCATTAGAAACCAAGTTAGACACGCTAGCATGTCCAAATGGTGTTTTATAGCTTACTAATACCATTACGATCCCAGCAATAATTAAACCTAAGATTGCCACGATTTTAATAATTGAAAACCAAAATTCGGTTTCACCAAACGCTGAAACGGTAAAAATATTCATCGCAAATAAAATTGCTAATAATACCAGAGCCGTTACCCACACCGGAATATGAGGGAACCACATTTGAACATATAAACCAGCAGCCGTTAATTCGGCCATGGCAATGGAAATCCAACAAGTCCAATAGGTCCAGCCGACTACAAAAGCAGCCTTATCCCCCATATATTTTTGAATGAAATCAACGAACGAGTTGGTTTCTAAATCAGAAAGTAACAATTCACCTAAAGCACGCATTAAAAAGAAACACGCGATTCCGGCAATAATATAAGAAAGTAAAATGGCCGGTCCCGCTAAGTGAATTGATTCACCAGCACCCAAGAATAACCCGGTTCCGATCGTACCGCCTAATGCGATTAACTGAACGTGCCGATTCTTTAATTCTCGTGATAGTTGCTGGTGATTAGAATTGTTCTCCATAAACTATCTCACCTCTTAACTTTTAAATAATGATAGCATATTTTCTGAAAAATAAAAAAGCACCCCGTAATCGGCAATGCTTTTTTATTTAAAATTATTTTCTTAAACGTTCAATATCACGAACGATCATTACTTCTTCATCAGTAGGAATTAATAAAGTTTTAACTGTGGCATCATCAGAACTTAAATCACGTTCTTCACCACGAATATCATTTTTGGCATCGTCAATTTTAACACCAAAACAAGCTAATTTTTCAGCTAATTCTGCACGAATACCTTTATCATTTTCACCAATTCCGGCAGTGAAGACAATCGCATCTACTCCACCCATTTCAGCAATATAACTACCCACATAACGTACTACTCGGTTAATAAAGATATCGTGGGCTAATTGTGAACGATGATCCCCTTCTCCAGCTTTCTTTTCAATATCACGCATATCAGCAGAAACACCAGAAATACCAAGTAAACCAGATTTATGGTTCAAAATGTCAATCACATCATCAAAATCAGAGATGTCTTCTTTTTGCATGATGTATTGTAATACTGAAGGATCAACATCTCCAGAACGAGTTGCCATAGTAATTCCAGTTACCGGAGTGAATCCCATGGAAGTATCGAAAGATTTACCGCCTTTAATAGCATCTAATGAAGCACCTGCTCCCAAGTGCATGATAATCATTTTAAGATCTTCAATAGGCTTGTCTAACATAGCAGCAGCTCGGGCAGAAACGTAACGGTAACTTGTACCATGAGCGCCATATTTACGAGCACGATATTTTTCGTAGTATTCATATGGCAAACTATACATATAATTAGTTTCTGGAAGTGTAGTGTGGAATGAAGTATCAAATACCGCTACGCTAATAACATCTGGCAATATTTTCTTAAAAGCCTTAATTCCCATAATATTAGCTGGTTCATGCAACGGAGCAAATTCAACTAAATCTTCAATTTTAGCCAATACTTCATCATCAATCACAACGGAATCCGTAAAGTATTCACCACCAGCAACCACTCGGTGACCAACACCAGTGATTTCACTATAATCATTAATAATTTTTAAGCTAAGTAGTTTATCTAACAATAATTGAATTGCTTCTTCATGGTTTTGGATGTTCATAGTTTCTGAAAACTTTTCGCCGTCTCCATACTTAATAGTAACATCAGAATCACCCAAACCGATTCGATCAATGGCACCACTAGTAATAACTTCTTCTGATGGCATTTCATAAAGCTTAAATTTTAAAGTTGAACTCCCTGCGTTAATAGCAATTGATTTTCCCATGACTAAATTCTCCTAATTATTTAAATTTTTTAGTTCCCAATCATCAATTTCTGTTAGGAATCGTTTCATTGCTGCTGGATCCTTGAAGGATGGAAATTCTCCTAGCATCACTTGGCTTACTTGCTTAGCGCCTTTACCAGGTTTTTGTAATACCAAAATAGACTTGGCAGCCGCCTTATTCTGAAATAATTCAGCCGGTAGGTTTAAAATTCCTTGTAGATAAACGGATTCTTTTACCCATTCCAGTAAAGCTTTGGATTCTTTGTCTTTAAAAATATTGCTAGGAATTAAGAATAATCCAAAACCGCCTGGATTAACGTGTTCCATTCCAAACTCGATCAATAAGTGGTGTAGATAAGAATGCCCCTTTTGAGCCTTCGTTTTAAACTGAACCACGTTATCATCTATTGGATAATATCCCACTGGTAAATCAGAAATAACGTAATCTACATTTCCTGCTACTACATCTTGAATTGTATCTTCATGATATAAATTAACTTCGGATCTTTGCAATTCAAAGTTCAAACTAGCCAAATCTGCTAAAGCATCATCATTTTCTAGTCCGGTAGCGACAACCACTTTACCGGCTTCTCGTAAATAATTAACTACCGAAGCTAACAGGTTACCTGAGCCCACGGCAGGATCTAACAGACTAATTTCCTCATCTTTTTTAGATAACCCACTAATCAAATAACTAAATAACCCAGCAATTGTATCAGGAGTAATCTGGTAGTTAGCCTGAAGGTTATCCTGCTTAATCGCTTTTAACATGGCCATTTGAATTGTCTTGCGGGCATCTTCTGCAGATAGGTTTTGAAGATCGAAGCTTTTCATCTTGCTTGTGAAATTTTCAAAATCTTGTGCTGATAGTCCCTCAATCCCTTCAATATCGTTCACATTTTGAATGATATCTAGGCTTTCAATTAATGAATCTATATATGAAAGATCTAGTTTTTCTTGGAGAAAAAGTGAAGAGTCATCAAGAATTTGAAACAATTCTTGGATTTGTTTTTCTGCCAGGACAATCAACTCCTTTTCAGTAATTAAAGTACCACAGTAAATAGTACCAGATACTAGGGGTATAATTCAAGACTAACCCCGATAAAAATACTATCCCAAAAGCGATGAAAGGGGTACCATTTTTCTATGTGCTTATTTTAAATATTGTCTAGTAATTTCCGTAATTGTACTAAACCTACTGGAAAAAACAACACATTGTAAGACTACGAAAATCATTATGATGCTTATGAAAATAATCGCCGCTACTGTTAATGATGATCGTCTTTTAGTTGCCATTAAATATTGAAATTGATGAAAATTTTTCACCATTGTCGAATTCTCCTTTTATTAAAATCTGCGTCGTACTTTGTGATTTCCAACTAGCTTCTTTCACATGCTCTAAGACGGGAATATGGCCTTTAGTAAGTCCTTGTAATCTAAGCGTATCATTATACTTAGTTAAGCGATATTTTTTCCTGGTCTTTGGACTATAAAAATAAATGGTATTAGGATTAATATCCACTAACTTGAATTTAAAATCATTGCTTTCTATAGTACGTAAAAATAGCTGATAATCTAATTGATAGCTATGAGTTTGATTAATCAAGTTTTGCATTACCAAACAAATTAACCCCACTCCCATTCCGCAAAATAATAAACTAACGATGTTGTCGATCATTAAAAAGCCGGTTCGTACTTTTAATTTGTTTTTGTTCATAAGCTCTCCGGGCTTTTTGCATCTGAACTTCTTGATGCATAATTTTTTGATTCATTACTCCAGTTACTTCGCCATATAAAAAGCCAAACATTGTGATAATTGTCAAACCAATTAAAGAATCAGCGGTTGTAAATCCCAGTAACTTTTTTCTTTTCAATCTTAAATCCACTCCACCCTAACTGAAATTTTTGTAAATACTTAAGTTCTCCGTTCAGTGCATACCATTTAACAGTTTGCGGACTGATGAATCCACTAGCAGCCACCCGTACGAGCTGACCACCTGCTAGTTTGATGGATTTAGGTATTGGAATCTTCCTGATAGTTATCGCCTTAGCCGTTTTAATTTGAACCAAAACCTCATTATCTTTTTGGAAAATAATTTGTAATGGAGTCCTATAAATATTGGCTGAAGTACTACTTTCATTCACTGCAGTTTTAAGGGTTTCAAAAAAACGTTGTTCGGCTAACCCCTGTCTTTGGTTTAAAATGGCGATAGCAGTTGTACTAACTCCTAGAACTAGAGTCATAATTAACAGCGCACAGCAGGTTTCTATTAAAGTAAAACCCGCTTTCTTTTTAATTAGCTTCATTATTTGTAATCCTAATTTTTTCAGATTTAGCTTTTTGCACTTGCTTTTTAGTAAGATACCCTTCAGCTTGTAGTTCTTCATAGGTAACATTGAGATCTGATGGATGCACATTAAGATAAGCATCAATTTGAGATTGGACAATAGAAGTCATGGCACCGGCATGGATCGTTTCTGCATTTTTTCGTTGCTTGGTAAGATTGGGAATTATGATCAATATCAGCAGAGAAATTACAAACAAAACAATAGTCATTTCGATTAATGTAAACGCTTTCCTTTTGCCGCTGATTTTCATTAGTAAAGCCCCCTAATAGATTGATATATTGGCATTAAGATTTGAAGATAGGCAATGGTTACTACTAGTCCAATAACAATAAATACTGTCGGTTGGATCAAAGAAATTAATTTATTTGAATCTCGAATTAAATTATTAAATACCAGTTGAGAATAAGCAGTCATTAATTTGGCCATCTCTGTGATCGTTTCACCACTGTCCAATAGTGAAATTAATTCTGAATCTATTAATGAATGACGAAATAACGAAACCCTATAACTATCACCGTTTTGTAAATGATACGCAACTTCACTTCCCAATTCGTAGATCAATGAATTGGGATTAAATTGGGAAATTACCGTTAAAATATCCTTGCTAGTTAATCCGTTTTCTAATAAAACCGCTAAGTTAGTTGCCAAATAATAGTTAACATATTGCTTAACCAATTTCCCTATCAACGGAATCCTTATCAAAATACTATATCGTTTCACCGTTGGCATTTTCTTCAATATCAATCCTATAAATATAATAAATCCTAATGCTATTCCTATTAGTGCTAACGGGCGCGCCTGATTATTGGGTCGAACGCTCATTCCATTTAGATCAGCCAGCTGAGGTAATAAAATATTATGAATCAGCGCTAGCAATACTGCTAAAATCACTATTAGCATTAATGGGTAAACTAATAGCGCCCTGATTTTCTTTCGTTGCTCACTTCGCTGAAAATTAAATCGAGCTAGTTGCTCTAAGGTTGTATGGAGCTGACCATGCTGCTCGGCTATTTTTAGTTGATCTACCACTTCAGAAGTTACCAATTCTGTGCAAGCTTGGGAAAATGATTCACCACGTTTGAGTCCTAATATTATTTGTTGAGTAGTTTTAGTTAGACCCGGATAGGTTTGCCCGATAAATTTTAATCCTTGATTTAAAGAAAAACCGATTGTTAATAAATCTGCTAATTTATTGAACAGTTGGCTTTGTAGCTCTTTAGATAATTTATCCCCACCAATACTTTTCAATATTTTGTTCATCAATTTCACCTTGCTCCACTAATTTTGTGAGATTTTGTTGCCAGTCACGCCAATCATACTTATTTTGTCCGTATAATTCGCCTGGCTCGTTAACAACCATTAACGCCTTAAGCTGTTTGTCACTGTTAGCAATTAAACGTTGATAAACCAGCCCAGTAACTGCTTGTGTAATAAAATCCGGTTCAATTCCCAATTGTCTGAGGCGTTTAATGATTCCTAGTGGGCTTTGAGCATGAACGGTGCTAAACACTAAATGCCCGCTTAACGCTGATTGAATTGCGGCGTTGGCTGTGCCAGGATCTCGAATTTCTCCAATTATGAATATATCTGGTCGATGTCTTAATCCTACCTTGATCAACTCTTCATATCCCATATCCGCTTTATCGTTGACTTGTAACTGTAAAAAACGCGGTTCCAAGATTTCTACCGGATCTTCAATCGTCATCACCAAACTAGTGTCTGTATATTCTTGAGCTAACTGATAAATAGAAGTTGTTTTACCAGAACCAGTAGGACCAGCAAATAAAATTAATCCTCGTTGAGCAACTAGTTTCCGCAACCGATCTGTTTTTGCAGGTAAATACAAGCTCTTCTCCATGGATGTTAGCGGATAGATAATCCGGATTACTAGTGTTTCGTGAGCGTTAAAATCTCCTACCGTTGATAGTCTTAACGAATAAACGTGATTACCTTCATACCAATTTAAAGCCCCAACTTGTGGTCTGCGATGTTCGCTAATAGCCATATCAGCCTTAAATTTACAGTAATTTAACCATTTATGACCATCAATAATTGTTAGTATCTTGTACAATACAATTTTATTTTGCCACCGCATCTTAATGAAGTACTTATCTCCTTGAGGCAGCAAATAAATATCACTTACTTTTTTCTGGACCGCCTCCTTCATTAAATCATTAAATGCATTTTCCACTACCATGTTCTCCCTCCTTTACTTGTACATACGAAAAAAGAACCAATTGGAATTAATTCCAATTGGTTCTTAATTATGAAATATATTATTCAGCATCCTCAGGAAGGGTAGCAGCTTCGTAAACATCTTGAACATCGTCATTTTCTGACAATTCGTCAACTAAGCCGGTATATTGTGAAACCTTACCTTCAGGAACTTCAGTAGTATTTTCTGGGAACATGGTTACTTCAGCAGTATCCAAATCATAACCCTTAGCTTGTAAAGCATCACGTACTTCTGGTAATGATGAAGGATCAGTGTAGATTTCGAAAACTTCATCTGAAGTCTTCATATCATCAGCGCCAGCATCTAAAGCATCCATCAACATAGTATCTTCATCAGTATCTAAACCGTCACGTAAGATAACAATGTAACCTTGACGATTAAACATGTATGAAACAGAACCACTGGCTCCTAGTGAACCACCGTGATGAGTGAAAGCTGAACGAACTGCAGCAGCAGTCCGGTTCTTGTTGTCAGTTAAGGCAGAAACCATGATAGCAGTCCCACCAGGTCCGTATCCTTCATAAGTGATTTCTTCGAACTTAGCTCCACCAACGCCAGAAGCCTTGTCCAATGCACGTTGGATATTATCCTTAGGCATGTTAGCAGCCCGTGCTTTTTCCATAACAAGACGAAGTTGAGCGTTACTATCTGGGTCTACCCCACCAGCTTTGGCAGCTTGATAAAGATCACGAGAGATTTTTTGGAAAATTTTTCCACGTTTTGCATCTTGGGCGTTTTTACGTCCTTGGATGTTATGCCACTTTGAATGTCCTGACATATTTAAACAACTCTTTTCTTAATTAATTTAATTTACTGTTTACATACTCATTTATTTTATCAAACTAACAGCGGTGTTTCAAGGTTAGCAGCTAACTTGCTTATCGTATTAAGTTAATAAGATCTATCTAGTTTAAATTGTTATCTTAATGATATCATCTGAATCTGTTTACACTGACTAGGTTAATCAATTGCTTTCTTAATAATCACCCCCATATAGTCAGGTAATAAAAAGAGATCTTCTCATATCAAGAAGGTCTCTTTCATCTTAATTAATTATTTAATCCGCTACTTTAATCATTGCCTTGATGGTTTTACGGTTTTGCATATCTTGATAAGCTTGATTGATGTCTACTAAATCATAAGTGTTAGTAAATACCCGACCGGGATTAATGTCACCATCTAATACTGCTTTTAACAAAAAGCGTTTGTCGTAAGTAGTTACTGAAGCTGAACCCCCAGCAATCGCAATGTTTTGCGCAAAAGTTGAGCCAATTGGATGAGTGTTGTAATGTGGTACTCCCACAAACCCAACACGACCACCATTATGCAATACGCCTAGAGCTTGTTCAATGGCTGCTTCAGTTCCGACACATTCAAGGGCAGCATCTGCACCGTCACCACCCAGAATTTCTCGTACCTTAGCAATCCCTTCAGCGCCTCGTTCAGCAACTACCGCAGTAGCGCCAGATTGAAGGGCCATTTGTTGGCGATCTGCATGGCGACTCATCAATATGATTTGGGAAGCTCCCCGCATCTTAGCAGCAATCACGGCACATTGCCCTACCGCACCATCACCAATCACGACGACTTTATCGCCTTTTTGGGCGTTAGCTGACCGCGCAGCATGGTAACCAGTTGGCATAACATCGGCTAAGGTTAAGAGAGACTTAAGCATCCCATCAGTGTAATCTTCGGGATGGCCCGGAATTTTAATCAATGCCCAATTGGCATAGGTAAACCGGATATATTCTGATTGAAAACCGTTAGACCAGTTAGTGTAACCGGGATGCCGATCACAGGTGCCATCAAATCCAGCTAGACAAGCAGCACACTCCCCACAACCATGGGTAAATGGTGCAATCACGAAATCGCCTGGTTTAACGGTCGTAATTGCTGAACCAATTTCTTCCACAATTCCGATAGCTTCGTGACCATCATTAATGGAATGAGCCGGTTTTTCGTCACCATTAGCATATGACCACAGATCCGAACCACACACACTGGCTCTAACTACCCGAATAATAACATCATCGTCAGCTTGAATTGTGGGTTTATCCACATCTTCAACTTGGACTAATTCTGATTGTTCAAAAATAGTTGCTTTCATATTGTTCTCCTCTGTTAAAACGCAAGTTTAATCAAGTAAATACCTTATTAATATTGGTTTACTTTTTACCAGATTTCCTTAGCCAAATTAAACGCTGACCAAGCTTTCGGCCAGCCCACATAAAAGGCCAAGTGGGTGATCATGGCGACAATTTCTTCTTTAGTAATCCCGTTTTGTTTACCGATGTTTAAGTGCGCTGGTAATTGTTCTAAGTTACCGCCAGAAATTAACGCTGAAATCGTGATCATACTTCGATTATGAGCTGATAACTCATCCTCTTTAGCCCAGACTTCTCCGAATAAAACATCATCATTTAAAGCAGCAAATTGAGGAGCGAACTCACCTAAATTATCGCGACCGGCTGTTTGTTTTTTTGCCATTATTAGTCCTCCAATTGATCGTATTCTGCATCGCTAACTGGTTCCAACCATTCCGGAGTGCCAGCAGTAATTGCAATGTGTTCAAACCAACTATCCTTAGTCGCTCCGTGCCAGTGTTTTACGCCGTCATGGGTCACAATCACGTCACCCGGATGCAGAAGTTGAGCAGGTTGCCCTGCTTCTTGATACCAACCTTCACCACCGGTAACTAATAAAATTTGATAACCATCATGATGAATGTGCCAATTGTTGCGACAACCCGGTTCAAAAGTCACGTTGCCCACTCCCACATTAACGGCCGGATCATTGACTAATCCTTGTAAATAACTTTGGCCCACAAAGTATTTGCCGTACTCTACGTTAGGTTCACCAACTGGAAAGATAATTCCATTTTTAACATTTTCATTTTTTACCATCGAACTTACTCCCTTACTCAAATCGTTTGAGATATTCTTCAAAAGTTTCATCTTTATCAATGGAATGATCAAGTTTGCCATCGTACCAGTCAATTTTCTTACTAAGGACGGCCAAACTATTTTGGCGTTCCCGGATTTCGGCTTCACTTTCTCGCTTCACCCGCTCTAATAACTGACTCCGCTCCGCAATAGTGCTGTCTCCTTGCGCTCGTAATCTAACGTAAGTTTTCAGATCCGTGATCTTCATCCCGGTTCCTTTGAGATGCAATAAGAATCCTAACCATTTAACATCCTGATCAGTATAGTAACGGACGCCATTGGTATCTCGTTGGGACACAATCAACCCTTCATTTTCGTAATATCGTAACGTATGGGTCGATAAACCTACCAACTGAGCAAATTCACCAATTTTATAGTATTTGTCCGATTCCATTTGATCACCCCCTTAAGATTGTCTCCATTTAATCACTTAGAGTGTACTCTAAGTCAATAAAAAACTTTTAATAATAAATTATGATGCAATTTAATACCAGATCCTAACTACTTATTAAGTTAATCCAGTCATTATCATCTGTTAAACAAATTCAACTAGTTCATTTATTAGCGACCCATTAATTACCTTTTTATCAGCAGATAGCACAAGTTAGCCAAAAAAAGAGACCCTCTCACATCGAGACGGTCTCCTTTTTAATTATTCAAACTTAGTCTTTGATACCACGTTTAACCTATCACCTTTTTATTACTTTACTTAATATTTTTTATGATAAATTACTTATTATTATTTATAATTAAACCTTGAAAGCCGGTTATAAAGTGAACAAACAAGAAGTATTTGATTATTTAGATAGCAAGAACATTTGGTATGAAGTCACAGAACATCAAGCCGTCTACAATATGGAAGAGGTCGCAAAGTTAGATGTGCCATACCCCACCGCCAATGCTAAAAATCTATTTGTCCGTGATGGCAAAAAAAGAAACTATTATCTTATCACAACAAAGGCTGATAAACAGCTTGATTTAAAGGAATTTCGCAATCATAACAATACCAAAAGACTATCGTTTGCTTCCCCAGATGAATTAATGCAAATCTTAGGTCTAATTCCAGGTGCTGTCACCCCACTAGGCTTATTAAACCCTACTGAGAGTAATATCGAATTCTTCATTGACGAAGAATTCCTAAGTCAGCCCGGAATTATTGGTGTTCACCCTAACGATAATACCGCTACTGTCTGGATTAAAACACAAGATTTAATCCAATTAATTGAGGATCATGGAAATTCAGTTCACATTATTAATCTGGAATATAAATAACAAAAAGAGCTAACCACATTTATGGTTAGCTCTTTTACGCTCTCATTTTAAAAATTATACAACTGATTAACTAAAATCACGTCGATCAAGGTTAATCATTTGTAGTACTCCTTGGGCACAATCACGCCCTTTATTGCCACCTTTACCACCAGATCGATTAAGGGCTTGTTCAATATTATCAGTAGTTAGCACCCCAAACATAACCGGGTTAGCACCTTGCAGTGATAATTCTGCTAAACCTTTTGCAGTTTCAGCACAAACATAATCATAATGTGACGTTTCACCACGAATTACCGCTCCTAATGCAATGATTCCGTCAAATAGCTCAGTTTCCATTAATCGCTTAGCAGCCCGTGGCAATTCGAACGCACCGGGTACATGGACAACTTTAATATCTTTCGTTTGAATTCCTAAGTGGTTCAACTCTGATAGTGTACCTTCTAGTAGTCGTGAAGTTACAATCTCATTGAAATCTGCTACTACAATACCAATCTTGGCCGTTGACTTTTGAGTTAAAGTTTGCTGGTTATTCATTAGTTAATCTCCTTCAATAGATGATGAAATTTATGCTTTTTAGTTTCCAAATACTTAAGGTCTTCTTTAGTCGGTTTTATCTCTAATGGCACCCGTCTATTAACATGAATACTTAAATTTTCTAGTTGCTTAATTTTATCCGGATTATTCGTCAATAAATCAACGTTTTGAATCCCTTTAGAATGCAAAATAGCTACCGCGGTACCATAATCTCGTTCATCAGCACCAAATCCTAAGTGTTCATTAGCTTCTACCGTATCGTATCCATTTTCTTGTAAATGGTAAGCTCGCAATTTATTAGCCAAACCGATCCCACGACCCTCTTGCCGTAAGTAAAGCACTGCCCCGCTGCCATTTTCTTCTATCATTCTTAGAGCAGTTGCTAGTTGCTCACCACAATCACATCGTTGTGAACCCAATACATCACCAGTTAAACATTCCGAATGAAGCCTTAATAGTAAGGGTCGTTCAAGATTAATTTTCCCCTTGGTTATGAGCAATGTTGGTTCTTGATTTTCACTAGTTATAAAAGCCTCTAAGTTAAAATGACCATATTTAGTAGGTAAATCAACTTTAGCAATGGATCTAACTACATCAATATTTTTAAGATAACGATAATTTCGAATATCTTGAATTGTAATCATGGGTAGTTTCATACCTTCAGCTAGTGCTTTTAAATCATGTCTTCTAGCCATTTTACCGTTCTTTTTGAGAATTTCGCAGATGTAAGCCACCGGAGCTGAACCTGCCAGTTGGGCTAAATCGATCGCTGCTTCTGTATGCCCGCCTCTTTGCAAAACACCGTGTGGTTTAGCATTAAGTGGAAAAACGTGTCCCGGCTGATAAAAATCATTAAACGTTGCCAACGGATCTGCTAACTTACGAATGGTTCTCGCACGATCAGCTGCTGAAATACCAGTCGAAGTGGTTTTAGCATCAACACTTATAGTAAAAGCCGTCCCAAATGGCTCAGTTTCGTTGACCACCATAGGAGCCAATCCTAATTTTTGAATATAATCTGTACTCATTGGTACACAAAGTAATCCTCGCGCTTTTGTTACCATCATATTAACCGTTTCATTAGTAGCATATTCAGCTAATCCCACCAAATCACCTTCTGCTTCACGACTCTCATCATCGGCAACAATGATTAGTCCACCTCGTTGTAAACTACTAATAGCTTGCTCAACACGTAAAATTGATTTATTTTTCATCGATTACGCCCTCCTGCAAATGCACAAGGTACTTCCCGATAATATCAGTTTCCAAATTAACCTTTTCCCGCTTAGATAATGAACCTAAGTTTGTATGCTTAAGGGTGTATGGAATTAATTTGACCGTAAAGTTAGTTGGCTGCACATCAGTTACTGTCAAACTAACCCCATTGATCGCAATAGACCCTTTTTCAACAATATAAGGAAAATATTTACTACTAAAAGCAATTGTTAAGTTAATTGTTTCTTGATCACGCACAATGTTCAATACTGAACCAGTAGTATCCACGTGACCTAATACAAAATGGCCAGCCAATCGCTCTGTTGCTAATAATGCTGGCTCTAAATTTATCTGTTGGTCAATTTTTATTTGTTCTAAAGTTGTTCTGTTCAATGTTTCTGGCATAACATCAACACAGATATAGCGTTGGTCCGTATCCGTAACGGTTAAGCAAACTCCATCAATAGCAATACTATCTCCATTCTTAATTTGCCAGTTTTGTGGTTGATTAAGCTCTATTCTTAATCGCTTAATATTATTGCAATTTCTAATATCTTTTATTGTGCCGGTGCTCTTTATTTCTCCAGTAAACATTAGCTTTCTCTCCTTGCATCAATTCTTAAGTCTTTACCTACTTGTTTAATCGCCTTTATTTCAAAATTTAATTGCGAACTGGCCGTTCCGTAAACGGCAGGTAAAGCAGTACCACCTAAAACTAAGGGCGCTAAATAAATAGTTATTTGATCTACAATTTCTGAAGAAATAAACCGACTGTGTGTACGACTACCACCTTCAATCAATAGTGATTGAATTCCTTGCTCGGTTAGTAATCTGGTAATTTCTGTAGGTGTCCAACTTTTTTGGTCAAATACTGTCACAAAATCAGGCCAATGACGATAATTTGGCTGTCGTGATAAAAGCCAAATCGGAGCAGAGTTTGTAAAAAGTCTTAAATTAGGATTTACCTGGTTAGCATCATCAACCACAATAATTCGAATTGCTGGAAAATCCGTTTGTTGATTTGGCACAATTAATAAAGGATTATCTATTGTCAGAGTGTTTTCACCAATCAAAATTGCTTGATACTGAAGTCTTAATTTTTGACTGTCTACTTTAGACTCCTTGCCAGTTAATAATGTCCGTTTAGGTTCAGGACCATTAATCTTTCCATCTAGTGAGACCGCATACTTCAAAGTAACAAACGGACGTTGTTGGTGATAAAAGAAATTATAAAATTGATTTATATTACCCGTTTGATTTAAAATCGTAACTTCTATTCCTGCTTCTCGTAAGTGTTTAACCCCTTTACCGGCAACTAATGGATTAGGATCTAATTGACCAATTACCACTTTTTTAATACCAATATCAATTAATTGTTGGGTGCATGGCGGAGTCTTACCAAAATGATTACAAGGTTCTAATGTTACATAAATGGTGGCCCCCTGAGCTATCTTTATTGATGGCAAATTTTTGATAGCATTAACTTCTGCATGGGATTGTCCATAATGTTGATGATATCCAGTTGCCAATACTTGATCATCCTTGACGATTACTGCTCCCACCAATGGATTAGTCCAAGTCTGCCCCATTCCATTTTGGGCTAATGAAAAAGCTAAATTCATATATCGTTGTGTTGCTATAATCTTACTCACCTCATTAAAAAAAGCCCTGCAAATTGCAGGGCTTAGAATTTTGATAAGCTAAATAAGATTTCATACGAAGGAAGCAACGACAAAAAAGCCGTCACTAAAACTATGAAAGGTTATTTTTTCTTCTCTCATCCAGACTATACTGTCGGTCCTAGACTTACACTAGGTCCACCGCAAAAGCGGGTCACGGACTTCAACTTATGTTGTCACCGTCGGTCGGGAATTACACCCTGCCCCGAAGAAATCTATTCAGTTTTCAATAACATGCTAACGTAATTGTTTTTGAATTGCAATAACTTTTAGATAGTAGTTTCTCACTGGTGACCGTTTTATCATACGTTATTGCAAGTCAGCAAAAAAGAGACCCTCTCACATCGAGACGGTCTCTTTCATTTTAATCAATTTAATTAGTCAAGCTTAGTCTTTGATACCACGTTCACCTTGTCACTATTGGTTCACCAGTAGCTATTTCAAGGTTGATTATATCTTCACCAGAAATGCCTTCGATTTTTTCGTCTCATATGCATACTCATTAATTTAAAAAAATATACATTTTAATCTAAATTCCAAATTTTGCTAAAAATAAAAACGGCCCTTAGACCTAATAGTCATGAGCTGTTTCACATTTCGATACTTTATTAAAGAGTCTCTATAACCTAATCTAAATTAATATAAGTTCGACTATTAACTGGTTGCCTTTATCCCTGTCCATCCTTAAACGCTGGGTAGAGGGTCATTCCACCATCAATGAATAAGGTAATCCCGGTTACATAGCTAGATTCATTAGACGCTAACCAAGCCGCACCTGCAGCAACTTCTTCGGGGTCCCCTATCCTATCCATAGGCACCATATTAACTGTTTGATCATATTGAGCTTTATCAGCAAATTTTTCAGCATTAATTGGGGTATTAATTGCCCCAGGACCAATTGCATTTACCCTAATACCATCTTTAGCGTATTCCATCGCAATAGTTTGAGTAAACAATTTCACACCGCCTTTAGCAGCCGCGTAACTTGCAAATGTGGGCCACGGAATTCGTTCGTGAACTGATGACAGATTGATAATGTTTCCTTTTTTCTGCTGTTTTTTGAAGTAAGCAAGTGCTGTTTTCGATCCTAAAAAAACACCAGTTTGATCAACAGCAATTACCTTATTCCAGTCTTCCAATGAAAGTTCATGGGTTGGGGATTTGATTTCTAAGCCTGCATTATTAACCCAAACGTCTAAATCACCATAGTTATTAATAGCTGCGGTTAGTAATTCTTGAACACCCTGTTCCGTAGCCACATCTGCTTGTACAATTATTGCGTTTCCGCCAGCTTCAATTACTTCATCAGCGGCTTTTTGGGCACCAGCTTGATCGCTATTATAGTTAATAACTACCTTCATCTTTTCTTGTCCAAAACGCTTAGCAATTGCGGAGCCAATTCCTTTCGATCCACCTGTTACTACTGCTACTTTTTCTTTTAAATCGTCATACATTTTCTTCACTCCTTTTTAAAATAACCTCATTATCAACTTTTAGAGTTGAAAACATCCCCCGTCATTAACTACCTTTAGTAGTCACAACAATTTTAACATTATGGTGGCAAAACAGATAAAATAACGATGGTAAGAATCAAGCTCCATTACCGTACATAATATGAAAAAGCGACTATCTCAATGAGACAGTCGCTTCAGATTTAATTGCTAGTTCGTTGTATTAATTTGGCCAAATATTGCGTAGTTAAACTAGTTGAATTTTTAGCTAATTCCAATGGACTTCCAGCAGCCATAATTTTACCGCCATTATCTCCACCCTTAGGCCCTAAGTCAATCATGTAATCGGCATTGGCCATCAGATCAAGATCATGAGTAATCGTAATAACAGTAGCTCCCTTATCTAGCAGTTGTTGTAATACTTGAATCAGTGTTTGAACATCAAGTGGGTGTAACCCAATTGTAGGTTCATCAAAAATAAACAAGGCCTGATTAAGTTTTCGCGCCAGGTGGGTAGTTAATTTTAAGCGTTGAGCTTCTCCTCCAGAAAGACTAGGAGTGGCTTCACCTATTAGTAGATAACCTAATCCTATATTATTTAGGATTTGAAGGGTTTGTAATATTTTATCATTGTCTTTAAATGTATTGATAGCTTCTTTTACTTCCAAGTCCATTACATCCGCTATGCTGAGATCATGCCATTTAACGGTCAATACTTTAGGATTATATCGTTTCCCATGGCAAGTCGGACAAACTTCTACCATGTCTGGTAAATATTGGATATCTAATGATACTTGCCCAGTTCCTCCACAAGTTGGACAAGCTCCTTCTTTATTGTTGTAAGAAAAGTAAGCACTAGTAAAATGTTTGCTTTTAGCCTCTGGTTGAGCTGCAAATAATTTTCTTAGTTCATTCATAATATTAGTGTAAGTTGCAACGGTAGATCTGACGTTTTTCCCGACTGGGGTAGCATCGATACTAACAACTTGGTTAATATCTGGATCAGTTAATTGAGTTACATAACTAGGTAATTGCTGATTGTTAAGCTTATCCTGTAACGCCTTATAGAGACCATCTAAAATCAAGGTAGTTTTACCCGCCCCAGAAAAACCAGTAACTGCAGTTAAACGATTAATGGGAATATCTACGGATACATCATGTAAATTAAACCGTTCGTTAATCGCCATAGTAATTTTGCCAGCAGTCATTATGTCTTCAGCTGATTTAGGCTTTCTCACTAGTAACGGTGCCGTTCCTTTTAAGAAGGGCCCAATTAAAGATTTAGAATCAGCTTTAATCTCCGCTGGAGTTCCTTGAGCAATAACTTCTCCACCATCTTTTCCTGATCCTGGACCAATTTCTATAATCCAATCAGCCGCATTAATGATTGAAGTTTCGTGATCAACTACTACTAAAGAATTCCCTTGATTAATTAACTCCCGCATAATATGAATTAATCCTTGAACATTATCCGGATGTAGGCCCACTGAAGGTTCATCCAATACATAGAGGACTCCAGTAGTCTCCGTCCTCAACGTACGAGCCAATTGAATACGTTGCAATTCCCCAGTAGATAACGTCCCTCCCGAACGTTCCATCGTTAAATAATCTAACCCCAATTCCAACACTGGGTTTAATTGATTTAATAATTCGGTGGTTAAATTATCTGCCAACTTGGCCATATTATCAGGTAACCATTGTTTTAGTTGAGCCACCCAATCAGTTAAGTCCGCTAGTTCTAAGGTGCTCACTTCAGCAATATTTTTGCCATTCACTAATTGAGTTAATCGATTAGGATTAAGTCTGGTTCCATGACAGAGAGGACAAGTGGAAAATTCATAAAACCGATTAAGTCGTTTTAAAGCCACTTCACTTTTGGTATTAGCCATACTTTCAGAAATAGAATCATAGGCGTTTACGTATTGGGCATTATCCATATGAAAAACCCGACCAGTTTTAGTCGGTATATTAATGTCATACGTTTTTTTAAGACCATGTAAAACAAAGTCCTTTTGCTGGTCAGTTAATTGTTCGTACGGAATATCAATCGGAATACCAGCAGCTTCAGCTACCGTAGGCATGAAATTACGACCGGGTAACTTCCAAGCAGCAACTGCTCCATCCTTAATAGATTTACTAGGATCATCGATTAATTTATCTGGATTAATTTGCTTAGTTACTCCTAATCCATCACAAGTTGGACAGGCTCCGGCAGAATTAAATGCGAAGTCTTCTGCACTATAGGCATGAAATTGTACCCCGCAAACTGGACAGGTAATTAATCCCATTGCATCACCAGTTAAATTCATGGATTCAGCAATCTTTATTGTGGGCGAATCTTGATGGCCATTAGGGCATTTAGGAGATCCCAACCGAGAAAAAATTAACCGTAACACGTTATAAAGTTCAGTCATCGTTCCCACGGTTGACCTAACCCCCGGGACATCTGGACGCTGTTTTAATGCTAATGCTGATGGAATGTGCTTAACGGACTGAACATCAGCCTTTCCCGCCTGGCTAATCCGTCTTCTAGTATATGTAGACAAAGCATCTAAATAGCGTCTAGAACCCTCAGAATACAAAATTCCCATTGCTAGAGATGACTTTCCAGATCCAGATAATCCAGAAATAGCTACAAATTTGTTTAAGGGAATGTTAACATTTATGTTCTTTAAATTATTAACTTTGCCCCCGCGAACCTCAATTTGTAAATTATTTTCCATAATTTTCCCCAAGTTATCTTTTATTTGTAATGTATCACTGTTAGCCAAGCATGTCAGGCATTTAAACTTACGATAAAGATCAATAGGTAAAAAGCAATAATTGAGGGTCATTAACCAAATAAAAAAAGTTCAATGAATTATTAATTGAACTTTTTTATCACATTATTTTAATGAAAGACCATCCCACCATCAACGGTAATGGTTTGTCCGGTAATATAATCGGAATCTGGCCCAGCTAAGAAAGAAACTACAGCAGCAACATCTTCAGGTTTGGAAACCCGCCCTAAAGTAATATCCTTGGCGAAAGTTTGCATTCCCCATTCATCACTTTCACCGGCGTTTTTACCGACTTCGTGCGCAATATCTTCCATCATTGGAGTAATCACAATTCCTGGAGCATAAGCATTTACCGTAATATTATCGGCTGCTAATTCTTTAGCTGTAGTTTGGGTAATTCCCCTAATCGCAAATTTGGTAGAACCATAAACAGTTAAATTAGGGTTACCGACTTCTCCGGCTTGAGAAGTTGCATTGATGATCTTACCACCATGACCTAATTTTTTCATAGCAGCATGAGCGGCTTGAGTGCCCCAAACTACCCCACCGGTATTGATCATTGTGACATTTTGTAGTTGCTCAGGCGTTACTTCATCAATTGGTGTAGTTGGGGCAACCCCAGCATTATTTACAATAACATTTAAATCGCCTAATTCACTAACGGTTTGATCTACGACTGAAAATACTTCATCTCGATTGGAAACATCAGCTACTAAGGAAATAGCCTTTCCACCGTTTTCTTTAATTTCACTAGCTACCCGATCAATTTTATCAGCATGCCGGCCGATTAAGGCAATTGCAAAACCATCGTTTGCCAATCTTTTAGCAATACTTTCACCAATTCCTTGTCCCGCTCCGGTTACTAACGCTACTTTATTAGTCATGATATCTCTCTTTTCTTTTGTGATTAACTTAACAATAGCATTATATCACTTCGTTCAAAAAGATTCAGCAATTATTTTTCATTTACCTTAAAACCTTTTATGACTGAACATTAGCCGTTATTTGAATGAATTAAATAATATCGTATTTTATTCACAATCAATATAACTAAGTTTGGTAATAATTTATCGCATAACAATTACTAAGATTAGTTTTCCAAACAAAAACGCCTCGTACAATGGAAGGCGTTTGGGATTACTAATGATGTAATACAATTACAATTACAAGTGTGATGGTGTCCCATAAGAAATGGCAAAGATAAGATACCCAAAGGTTCTTAGTCCGAATGTATACCCCGTTATAGAAAATTCGAGAACCTCCAATGAGGATAATCATTTGGGCCCAGTGCCAATCATAAGTTGAAAAATGCATAAACCCAAATACAAAAGATAGAGATAATAGTTCCAAGTAATAATGCCCCACCTCTACTAAAGTGCCAATATTTATTAGCCAAGGTAGCAAAGACTAACATAGGAATCAATGCTAGCAATTCTTCTGAAAGAAGGGTTGTGTCATTACTAATTGTTTCGACAATAAAGACTAATACCATTTTGATGGTTGAGATATGATTTAGTCCCTGATTATTAGCATTGGATGTAGTCGAAGAATATGTAGTAAATAATTGACTGACCACAGTACTATAAATTCCGTCTAGGATTAAAACCAAAACGCCATCCCAAAAGTCAGATTTAGTAATCTTATGAAAGTACGTTTTTAATGGCGTACCAACCAAAGAATTAAGCATCCAAATAAATATTTTTGCTTTGAATATGAAGCACTTGTGGTATCACACCAATAAAGAAAATTAACGGTGTTAAGATTGCAATTAACCACAATCGTGACTGAGACAATGGTTTAGCATCATCTAAAATTGGAAAAACTCGATTGTCATTTTTACGCTCTAAAAACATTTCCCCTCATTATTCATACATAACTCCCCCTGTGTAATTAAGTTTCACAAACATCAGTATAAATTTTCTAAAATGCAAGTTCAAAGATTATGACTTATAAACAATGATGATTATCAATTATCAAATGCGACTTGAAAAATCGGGTCAGTTTCTTGAGGGCAAAAATAAAAAGAGTTTTCTTTTCAGAAAACTCTTCTTATTGTGTAATTTATTTAGTTGAATCTCGTTTCATCAATCCATAAGGAAGTAAAACGTTCTTTTCAGTAACTTCTTCATTATTCATCAATTTAGTAAGTAAGCGCATTGCAACGGCACCAATATCATAAAGTGGTTGTGTAATTGATGACATCTTTGGTCGAACAATTTCAGCAATCTTAGTATCGTTAGAAGTAATTACTTCAAATTCGGAAGGAACTTTTACCCCAGCATCAGTCATGCCGTTCATAATACCGGCAGCTAGTTCATCATCTGAAACCATGGCAGCCGTAACCCCCATTGAGCTTAATGCAGGTTGTAATAACATTCCTGACTTGTATGAGTTATCAGTTTCAAAAACTAACTTTTCATCATAAGGAATACCGGCACTCTTCAAAGCTTCTTTGTACCCTTTCAAACGGTACTTGCTATTAATTGCTTGTGATAGTGGACCACAAACAAAGGCAATCTTCTTATTACCTCTATCAATTAAGTTCTTCACTTCTTCTTGAACAGCAGCCACGTAATCAATATTAACACTAGGGTTAACGTTTTCTTCATCAATTGATCCAGCCAAAACAATTGGCGTTTTAGTCCGACGGAATTCATCTCTTAATTCTGGGGTAATTTCATTACCCATGAAAATAATTCCATCAACTTGCTTAGTTAGCAACGTATTTAATACTTGAACTTCACGTTCTCCATTAGAATCTGAATTCGCTAAAATGATGTTGTATTTATACATTGCAGCTACATCATCAATTCCTCGAGCTAATGAAGCAAAAAACATATTGGTCATATCAGGAATAATAACCCCAACAGTAGTAGTCTTTTTGCTTGCTAAACCGCGGGCAACGGCATTAGGTCGATAGTCTAGTCGATCAATTACCTCTAACACTTTTTTTCTTGTTGCCGGTTTTACATTGGTATTTCCATTAACTACCCGAGAAACCGTCGCCATTGAGACGTTGGCCTCACGAGCAACGTCATAAATTGTAATTGTCTGTTTTTCCATCGTGACAGCCCTTTCTTACTAGATTTTATCTGTTTTCATTAATTTTCAAAGCACTATCAAATATACCAAAATTAATCCCCAATAGCAAATTGAAAACGTTTTCAAAGCCAATGATAAACTATTCGTTTCCTTTTTTCAAGTGAAACGTATTCTTAACTATGCTATACTTACCTAAATTCATACTTAAGGAGAGGTTGATCATGAACAAAATTGAACAGATTCAAAATTGGATCGCTGAAAACAAAGGTGATTTTGGTTTAATCAGCGACCCTAAAACAATTCAATACTTAACTGGATTCTACAGTGATCCAGTAGAACGGGTTTTGATGTTAGCAGTATTTAAAGACGCTGAACCATTTATCTTCGCCCCAGCGCTAGAAGTTGAAGCAATTAAAGATACTGGCTGGAATCATCCCGTTTATGGTTACTTAGATCATGAAAATCCTTGGAAAATGATTGCTGATCGAGTTCAAGCTTTATTAGTTGATCAAAAAACAGTTGCCATTGAAAAAGCTAATTTACCAGTTGAAAGATTAGAAGCCCTTCAAAGATTCTTTCCAGCAACTAATTTCGCTTTAAACCTCACTCCTGAAATCGAAAAAATGAGATTAATCAAGTCAGCTGATGAAATTGAAAAATTAAATGTCGCTGGTAAGTGGGCAGATTTTGCTTTTGCCAAAGGCTTTGAAGCTGCTAAAATCGGAACAAGTGAACAACAAGTAGCAGCAGACCTTGAATATGCCTTGAAAGGTGAAGGGATCATGGAAATGAGCTTCGACACCTTGATTCAAGCCGGTGCTCATGCTGCTGAACCTCACGGCGCTACTGGTCCTACTAAAATCGAAAATAATCAATTAGTATTATTTGATCTTGGAACTGTTTGGGAAGGTTATATTAGTGATGCTTCTAGAACCGTTGCCGTTGGTAAACCCGATCAAAAATCAATGGATATTTACAATGTCTGTTTAGAAGCTCAATTAACTGCTCAAGCAGCAGCTAAACCTGGTATGATGGCTTCCGAACTCGATAAAATTGCTCGTGACATTATTACCCAAGCTGGTTATGGCGAATACTTCATTCATCGTCTAGGCCATGGTATGGGAATGGGTGAACATGAATTCCCATCTATCATGGAAGGCAATGATATGCTATTACGCCCGGGAATGTGTTTCTCAATTGAACCCGGCATTTACATTCCTGGTGTTGCTGGAGTTCGTATCGAAGACTGTGTCCACATTACCGAAACCGGTGCAGAACCATTTACTCATACTACTAAAGAACTTCAATACGTTGACTAAGTTATTCCAGACAAAAAGGGCCATCGCTTAAGCGATGGCCCTTTTTAGTTAAAACTAATCTTTCTTAGTTTCTTCTTTTTTAGATTCTTTTTTAGGTGCTACTTTTTTAGATTCTTTTGGAGTTTCTTCTGATTCTTCTGGTAGATCTTTATGTTGATTTTGTAAGGCTTCATCAGCAGTGATTACAATATCATCTTGGGCTTCTTCATCCTTCAAATCATCAACACCATTGGCAACTTCAGAACGAAGCCGTTCTTGAGCTTCGTGGAATTGAGTGGCTTTTTCATTAATTTCAGAACTAACTTCTTCGCCAACATCAGGAGTATTGTTTTGAGCTTGCCAGTCCTTAATTTGACTCTTAGTTTGATCCATTTGGTCTCTAACCACTTCTTTTAAGTCTTCAACGGCATCACTAGCGTAAAAAGCATAGTCAACTGCTCGATCTTTTAATTCTGCCGCCTTATCCATTGCGTCGTGTTGAAGTTGTTGCTTCTTTTGAGCATCCAACTTTTGATAAGCTGCATATAATCCCGCACCAACAGCTGCAATGAATAAACTACCCGCTAATTTTTTTCCCATAATCTTCGACCTCCAAAAGTAAGTTTAAATTTCTTTATTTCGTTTTGCTTGACGATGATTTTGATACATTCCCCAGGCTGTTTTACCAACCTTGGTTGCAACTCCAGCCTTAGCACCGGTTTTACCGGAATCTTTGACTTTTTGAGTTAGGTTTTGTGTGGCAGCATTTAAGTCAGACACACTTTGACCTAAGTCAGCGGCGGCCTGAAATACTGGCGTTACAATATTGACTTTGTCATTTACGTCCTTGATAAAAGTATTTGACGTTGCCATAATTTGTTCAGTCTGTTTGGAAATAACATCAACGTCACTAGTAATTGAGTTGATGGATTTGTTAACCTCAGACATGGTTTTATTGATTTTCATTAAAAACATACCAATGAATAAAACCAATACTAAAAATGCTACTGCGGCAATGATCGCTGCTACTTGACCACCTGTCATTGCACACCCTCCTTTAATTGTAGTTCAATACCAGAATAGCATTGAACCCTTGGTTTGACAATGAAATTGTTCCCTAAGCGGCTTTGAATCTATTAACGTCTTTGCTAAAATAAGAACAGATAAAGGCAGGAGGCCAACAAGTGATCAATCAAAAATTAAACTCAGCCATCAATTGGCAAAAGTACCTTCAATACTTTGAATGGGACAAGATTTTAACTAATTTAATTCAGTCAATTGTCTGGATCATTTTCTTTTCAATTTTATTTATCATTATTCGTAAAATTGGTCGTGGCTTAATCAACCATTTTTTCAAGCGTTATCGGTCTAAATATGCGGATAATTTTGTTGAAAAACGAATTTCAACCTTTCACTCCCTATCCTTAAATGTTTTCATGTATTCATTATGGTTCTTTTGGATTTATTCTATTCTATCAGTGATTGGTATTCCAGTCGGAACACTAGTCGCTAGTGCTGGAATTTTTAGTTTGGCAATTGGACTGGGCGCCCAAGGATTCGTTAGTGACATAGTCAGCGGTTTTTTCATTATTTTAGAAAAACAAGCTGAAGTCGGTGAATACGTTCAGATCGGTACCATCAAAGGAACGGTAGCTGCGGTGGGGTTACGAACCACTCAAATCGTTTCAGATGATGGCACCTTAAATTTTATCCCCAACCGTTCCATCACCACTATTTCTAATATGTCTCGTAATAACATGGTGGCCATGATTCAAATTACAATTCTACCGGAAACCCCTATTCAACAAGCATTAGAGATTATTGAACAAGTTAATACCAAAAAAACACCTGAGTACCCAGAAATTGTTGACTCCCCAAATGTTTTGGGCACCGTTACTTTACCTACTGGTAAGTTAGCACTTCAAATAAACATTACCGCTAAAAATGGAACTCAAGGAAAAATCTCTCATGATTTCTTAGGCTTTTACTTAGAGGCACTTCAACAAGCAGATATTTTACTGCCTAGTCAAAATTATCCCAATCAATAAAAAAACAACTTCAATTGAAGTTGTTTTTTTATTTAAATCACCACATGATTAGACTCAGCATGATAATACTTATCGTAATTATGAGTTAAAAAATTAATTTCCTTTAGAATCTCTCGTCTAGTAATAATCCCTTTAAAAACGTCATCTTCATCAATGTATGGTAAGAAGTTTTCATCGACTAAGTATCTTAAAATTACTTCTAGATTTTCCCGTTCATAAATAGCATGGACATCCGTTTGCATAACGTCTTTAACCAAAATATTTTCTAGACGGTGACCATCAATGCCCTCGTTAGTTAGCATCTGATCAGTAATCATGGCTAAAGAAATGAGACCTTTAAAGTGATTATCATTATCCAACACCGGAATTTTAGAATATTTAATTTTAGATAACACTAGAAAAACATGTTGTAAGTTATTATTTTCATTAACGGTAGCAACCATTTCAGCAGGAATCACAATATCTCTCTCACTGCGGTTCATAACATCTTCAATCGATGGTTCAATCATTTAATCGTCTCCTTCGTTAAAATGACATTCTAGTTCTGGTATCGGATCAAAATTACGATCGTAGAATTTCACTGTTACTTGATTATTAAGCGTTTCAACGATTGCGTATGTACCGCCAATAAACGCATATTTGCCTCTTGGTTGAGCAATACTTCCCGGATTAATAAAAATCTGACCGTGGCTTATTTCAGCCCCTAGCTGATGAGTATGGCCAAAAAATACTAAATTAGCATTTTCTTGTTGGGCTAATAACTCTAATTTAAGTAACCCACCATTTACTCCAAAACGATGACCATGAGTTACTAAAATAGTTTGATTATCAATTATTTTTTTTTGGATGAGCGGAAAATTAGCTAGATCCATATTTCCTTGAACCATAGTTAACCGATCCAGTAATGAATCAGTTGCCTTTAATTCCGAATCACCGCAGTGAATTACTGCCTCAACTTGATCTTGGTAATGATCAAGTAAATCAGCAATTATTTGCCGATCTCCGTGGCTATCACTGACTACCAATAGTTTCATGGCTATCGCACCTCATTAGTTTCCTTCATTCATTAATGTTAATTATACTTGAACTAAAATCCTTACGCATCTTAATTATCGATCATTTTGGATTAGTGATCAACTAGCAAGCACCTTCTAGTAAAAATATTGTATAATGTTTTATAACATAAGCGATGGAGATAAAAAATGGATAGCCAAACATATAAGCAAATTTTAAATGATGACCAACTTAATTCATTATTAGGTCAAGAATTAATCAGGGACGACCTCCTTCCAGAAATCTTAGGAACTGAGATTCACCAACTATCATACTGGGCTGGTAAGCGACTAGCTCGCAAATATCAACTGGCTGATTTAGAGGCTATCTCAACTTTCTTTTTACAGTTTAATCTGGGGAACTTAAACTTAACTAAACGAACTGCGCATAAAATTAATTGGACTTTAACTGGAAAGATTGTTACTAAACGTATTGATGCAATAGATGACGTGGACTTTTTCTTAGAGGCTGGAATCATTGCTCAAAATGTAACTGAGATCTTAGAAACTCCTGCCGAGTCGGAAGTGATGAAAGTTAATAAAGGTAAAGGGACCGTTATCATTGAAACTGAAATTGGAGATCCCAAAAATTATCAACCTAGTGAAGGAACACCGTTTGAACTCGACTTACAAAATTCCGAGTCAGAATAAAAATAGGGACAGTATCTAAAAGGATACCGTCCCTATTTTTATGAAATTAATCAGTATATTGATCTAAAATCTTCTTCAATTGAGCTTTATCATGATAACCAACAATAGTATCAACTACTTGGCCATCTTTTTTCACCATCAAAGTGGGAATACTCATGATTCCAAAACTAGAAGCAGTTTCAGGGTTTTCATCAACATCCATTTTGGTGAACTTAACGTCACTCATTTCTTCTGATAATTCCTCAACTACTGGTGATTGCATCCGACAAGGACCACACCAAGTTGCCCAAAAATCGGTTAAAGTTACACCATTTGCTGTATCATCAACAAAAGTTTTATCTGTAGTTTCAATAACCATAGTAATCCTCCTTAAAAGCAATATGCTTACTTAATAATAGTAGTTTACAACCTTTTGAAAAAAAAGCAACTATTACGTTTAGCTTTACTTGAATTTTACCACGGTCGAACCATCCCCGCCCGCATTAGGGGCTGAGTAACCAAAACTTTTAACTTGTGGGTGACTACTCAAATAATCATTAACCCCTTGGCGCAATGCTCCGGTTCCTTTTCCGTGGATAATGGTTACAGTAGGATAACCAGAAACTAAAGCAGCATCAATATATTGATCTAGACTATGCATAGCTTCTTCATAACGCTGTCCCCGTAAATCTAAAGTAGGTGAGGTCCCAGCAGACTTAGTTCTCGCAACTCTAGGCCGTGCGGCTTTTTTAGGTTTAGGAGCACTACCCTTTTCTAAGTCGCTTTCGTCTAATTTCATTTTTAAAATACCAATTTGAACTTCCCATGAATGATTTCCCATTTTTCTGACTAAAGTTCCTGGTTGTCCGTAGGATTTAACCAGCACTTCATCCCCTTCATGGAAGTCATGCTTAGCTTTTTCACGTCGAAGAACTTTATTCTTCTTTAACTGTGGAGCAACTTCTAATGAGTTAAGGGCTCCCTTGGCATCCATTAATTCATTTTCTTTTACCGGGCTGTTAGCTACTTGTTGTTGCTTAGCTCTAAGATCGGCAATAATGGTGTCTGCCTTTCCCTTAGCTTCTTCCACAACTTGGTTAGCTTGCTCTCTAGCCTTTTCAGCTAATTGTTCTTTATTAGCTTGGTATTTTTCATAAGCAGTTGTTAAATCACGATGAAGATCAGTGGCATCAGCTAATTCAACTTTAAGTTCGTCCGCTTCCTGACGTGCTTTTTTAGTTTGCTCAGTCAATTCATCAATCATCGTATTGATATCTTGGCTATCCTCATCGGTAAAATCACGAGCGTTAGAAACAACCTGTTTATCTAAACCTAGTTTTTCAACGATACTTAGCGCATTACTTTGACCAGGGATTCCAATTAAGAAACGGTAAGTGGGTTGTAGTTTCTCAAAATCAAACTCCATTGAAGCGTTAATAGTATTGGGACGATTATATGCAAAAGCCTTTAATTCAGGATAATGCGTAGTAGCTACTAATTCACTACCAATCTCTGTTACCCTATCAATGATTGCCATCGCAAGTGCCGCTCCTTCTTTAGGATCGGTTCCAGCTCCCAATTCATCTAATAGAATTAAGCTATGGTTAGTGGCCTGATTTAAGATATTGATTACGTTATCCATGTGCGAAGAGAAAGTACTCAAACTAGCTTCAATGGATTGGTCGTCTCCGATATCAGCAAAAATATCGTCAAAAATCCCAATTTGGCTATGCTCTAAAGCCGGAATAAACATACCAGATTGTCCCATTAACTGTAAGAGACCTAGAGTCTTCATCATGATGGTTTTACCACCCGTATTAGGACCGGTAACAATAATGGTACGGTAGTCACTACCAATAGCAATGTCATTAGCCACTACCATTTGGGGATCAATTAACGGATGTCTAGCCTGCCGTAAATTTACGTCGTTATCAATTGATAACGCAGGCTCCGTACTATGAGTTTGATGGGCTAATTTAGCCTTAGCATTAATAAAGTCAAGCTGACCAATAATGTTACCGTTGAACTTCATTTCATTTCTAATTGGGCGAAGCAGTTCGGTTAATTCCGCTAAGATTCGACGTTCTTCAACTCTTTCAGCCAATTTGTCTCTTCTCAACTGGTTATTTTTTTCAACTACGTTATTAGGTTCCACATATAACGTCTGCCCAGAAGCACTCTGATCATGGATAATACCACCAAAGCTTTGTTTGTATTCAGCTTTAATTGGTAACACAAACCGATCATCACGGATAGTAATAATGGGTTCGCTCAAGTATTTAGCACTGGCGCCCTTAATAAAATGATTCATAATTCCGCGGATTTCTGCTTGAGTTCTGGTAATTTGTGCCCGAATAGAACGTAATTCCCTTGAAGCGCCGTCTAAAATTCGGCCATCCTCAGCAATGGAGCTAACCAGTTGTTGAGTCACTTCCGGTTGTAAACTTAATCGATCTACTAACTGGTTTAATGTCCGTAATTCCACTTCGTTAACTTTTAAGCTTTCAAAGAAGTTATAAATTGCTTGGGTAGTCCGTAATAATTTGGTGACCGCTGCCAGCTCAGTCCCACTTAAAGAAGCGTCTTCAATGTTGAGTCGCTTAATAATATTAGAAATATCATCTAGTTTGGGAATCGGAATTTCTCCCTCTAAACGCATAATAGTGGCCCCATCCGCACTTTGATCCAGCCATTTAGCCACTACATTTACATCAGAACTAGGTAATAATTCTTTAACCACCTGCCGACCCTGATCGGTACTTAAAAACGGCAGCAATTGGTCTTTAATTTTTTGATACTCTAAAGTATCTAACACTTTAGAATTCATATTCGTATGTCACCTCCATAATTTTGCCATAAATCAAAAATCTGACTGGAAATAATAGGAGTTTTAGCTAACATCCATTTAGCTACTTCGGAATTTTCAACCATAGATTGCCAATTAATAATTGGCATATCATGGACAATAAATAGCACTACAAAAGTGATTAGATAGGTTAACGCAAAACTAGCTAAACCACCTAAGGCTCCATTTATCGGTCCAATAATCGGTAAACTCTTAATAGGCATCAGCGTTCGTTTAACGATCCTAAAAATCGTCCAAATACTGGCAAAAACGCCAAAGAAAATAACATTTTTTAATCCAAAAATGATAAAAGGACTAAGGTCTGTATTAGTGTTTAGCCAATCCTGAATCAATAAATTAATTGGCCTAGCAATTAACAATCCTCCAAAAATGGAAAGACCATAACCAATTAAATTAATAATTTCATGGATAAAACCACGTTGGATACCAGTCCGAATGGAAATTAACAGGATAATTATAATAATAATATTTAGTATCAAACTAGTTATCTTTCTCCTTGTTGCCCTAATGCAGAATTAGTTTCCATGTCTAATTGCTTAGAAATAGCATTGAAAGCCAGCAAAATAGCCCGGTCTTTGTCCGTAATTTGCGGCGCAGCTTCCTTTAATTCCGTTAATTGTTCATTTAATAAATCAGAAACGGCTTGCATATGTTCTTGGGTGCCTTCTCCTACTAAAATATACGTCTTACCATCAATTTCAGTTTTAAATCGGCGTTTACTGTCAGCCACTATCTTTTTCCTCCTATGAATGAAAAAGGACTGAGCCAACCCACTGAGTTAGTTCAATCCTAATCAACTAATTAAATTTGGTGTTATTCTTTTGGTTGATCGGCTACTTCGTCATCGTCACCATTTAAGAAAGTGTTTAGAACTGATTCAATCATGTCCCATTCTTCGTCAGTTTCGATTGGCTTTAATTCGCCACCTTGAGGATCACTTGGGTTATCACCGTCTGGTAATGCGAATGCCAAAATTTCAATTTCTTCATCTTCACCTTTACCGGTTGGGTAAACCAAAATGTATGAACGATCATAATCTTCAGATTGGAAAGTGAACAAAACATCATATAATGTTTCATCACCGTTTTCATCTGCAATGGTAATTTGTTGTTGAATTTCTTCAGCCATAATAAGCTCCTCACTATTTCTGTGTTAGTTTACCTTTTCGATCCAAATAATTTTGAAGGATCAATCCAGCTGCTACTTTATCAATTACTTTTTTTCTCTTTTTTCTAGAGACGTCAGCTTTTTCCACCAACATTCTCTCAGCTTCAACCGTTGTTAGTCGTTCATCTTCAAAATCCACCGGCAAATTAAACAATTTAGTTAACTTTTCAGCGTATTGTTGGGATGCCTCGGCTCTAGGCCCTAAGCTATTATTCATGTTTTTGGGTAGTCCAACTACAAAGCCTTGAACTCCATACTGTTCAACTAGCTCCGTAACTCGATCCAATCCAAACTCTTGATTTTCCTCATCAATGGGAATAATTTCGATTCCTTGAGAAGTCCAACCAAAAGCATCACTCATTGCCACTCCTACAGTTTTGGAGCCGACATCAAGTCCCATTAGTTTCATTAGTTAACCTTTCTGACCGTCATTGGGTTGATTATCCATATAAAATCTTACTAATTCTTCGATAATCTCATCTCGTTCATGACGCCGAATTAAATTTCTAGCATCCTGATTACGGGGAATGTAAGCAGGATCTCCTGAAATCAAATAACCAACAATTTGATTATATGGGTTGTATCCCTTTTCCTCAAGGGCCCGATAAACGGTCAATAAAGTATCCCGAACATCTTTGGGTTGATCAGCGCCAAAATCAAAAAACATCGTTTTATCTAGTGAACTCATACCCTTCACCCCTAAACATAAGTTGTATGGTCTAATTCTAACCGAAAATTACACAAACTACAATCATCCAGCAATCATGTAATCGTTATTTAATACTAGCAAGCCAATCTTCAGCCGCTTTCATTGCATCAGCTAATCCAGCTGGATTTTTACCGCCGGCCTGAGCCATGTTTGGCCGACCGCCACCACCACCGTTGATTTTAGGTGAAATAGCTTTGATTAAATCACCAGCCTTTAAACCAGCTTTGACCGTTTCATCACTCATAGCGACAATCAGATTAGCTTTATCGTCCTTACCAGTTCCTAGTACTAAAACGTCTGATAAAGCTTTAGTTCTCCAAGTATCTGCTAATTGCCGTAGTTGATCCATACCAGCATCCTTAATAATACCAGTAATTAACGTATGATCATTAATTGTTTGTTGATTATTAAAGACATCAGCTGCTTGTTGACTAGCCATTTTAGCTTCTAAACTTTCATTTTTTTGTTTCAAAGCTTTAATTTCTTCTAACTGTTGATCTAAACGGTTAGGTAAATCTTTAATTTGGCTAACCTTTAGCTTATCAGCAATTAACTGTAAGTCATTGTGAGAGCGATTCAAAGCTTCATAAGCCTCTGCAGAAGTAACAGCCTCAATTCTCCGTACTCCGGCTCCAACCCCTGATTCTGAAATAATCTTGAATAGTCCGATTTCATTAGTATTCTTAACGTGGGTTCCACCACAGAATTCAATTGAGAAATCACCAATTTTAACTACCCGAACCACATCACCATATTTTTCACTAAATAAAGCAATGGCACCCATTTCTTTACCAGTCTTAGGATCGGTTTCTACCGTGGTAACTTCTAATTCATTAAAAATTTGTTCGTTAACCAATGCTTCAACTCTGGCTAAATCCTCATCAGTAACTTGACCAAAGTGGTTAAAATCAAAACGCAAATAGTTTGGTTCTACCAAAGAACCGGCTTGTTGCGTATGGTCACCTAAGATATTTCGCAATGCTTGATCCAACAAATGAGTTGCAGTATGGTTCTTTTCAATCTTGCTATGACGATGTTGATCAACCGTTAAAATATACTCATCATCAGTAGTCAAAGTTTTCACTACTTCAACGGTATGCAAGTTTTGGCCATTTGGAGCATGTTGAACGTCAACTACCTTAGCAGCTAATTCACCATCAGCAGTTAAAACCTCTCCGTTATCAGCAACCTGACCACCCATTTCAGCGAAGAATGGAGTTTGGTCAAACATTAATTCGGCAGTCGTACCAGGTTCTACGCTGGTAACTCTTTGTTCATCAGCGATCGCTACAATTAATTTAGCTCCGGTTACCGTTAACCGATCATAACCAACGTATTCACTGGCATCTTTAATTTCTAGTAATAGGTCTCGTTGGACACCCATAGATTTGGCTCCACTACGAGCATTCCGGGCTCTGTCCCGTTGTTGTTGCATTTCATCAGCAAACCCTTCTTGGTCAACCGTAATGCCAGCTTCGGCAGCCGCTTCACTAGTTAATTCTAAAGGAAAACCATAAGTATCATAAAGCTTGAATGCAGCAGCCCCATTAATCTGGTCGTTATTATTTTCATGAGCATCTGCTAAAACAGTTTCCAATAATTTAAGACCATCAGCAAGAGTAGCATTAAACCGTTCTTCTTCTGACTTAACGACTGACGCAATATAGTCACTTTGCTTTAAAACTTCTGGATAGTATGATTGCAAGATTTCTCCAACTACCGGTACCATCTTGTACAAGAAAGCATCTTCAATTCCCAATTGGTGGCCTTTGACAATAGCCCGCCGAATTAACCGTCGAATAACATAGCCACGTCCTTCATTAGAAGGCAAAGCGCCATCACCAATGGCTACTGTGATAGCTCTAGCGTGATCTGCAATTACCCGAAAACTAACGTCGTCTTCGGCAACTTTACCATAATGACGGTCTGCGCTGAGTTGTTCCGTTGCTTTAATAATTGGTAAAAATAAATCAGTTTCAAAGTTAGTTTTAGCATTTTGAAAAATGGAAACTACTCGTTCTAGTCCCATTCCCGTATCAATATTCTTTCGGGGAAGTGGTTCATAGGTGCCCTCAGGAGTGTGGTTGAATTGAGAAAAGACAATGTTCCAAACTTCTAAATACCGATCGTTTTCGCCACCAGGATAATTTTCTGGATCATCTTCGCTAACGTTATTAAACTCCTGTCCTCGATCGTAAAAAATTTCAGAATCTGGTCCAGATGGTCCCTGACCAATATCCCAAAAGTTATCTTCAGCTTCAATCAAATGATCTGGAGCAATACCCGCTTGCAACCAAATTTCCTTAGCTTCGGTATCCTTAGGGTATACCGTAACGAATAAGCGGTCCTTATCCCAACCAAACCATTTGGGTGAAGTTAATAGTTCATATGCCCAAGGAATGGCTTCCTTCTTAAAATAATCCCCTACTGAAAAATTACCCAACATTTCAAATAATGTTTGGTGGCGGGGTGTTTTCCCTACATTTTCAATATCATTAGTCCGGATACTTTTTTGTGAACTAGTCATTCGTGGATTAGCCGGCACAACACTACCATCAAAGTATTTTTTCATAGTAGCAACACCAGAATTGATCCATAGTAAGGTAGGATCATCAACCGGGATTAGTGATGCACTAGGTTCAACTGCATGTCCCTTTTCTTGAAAAAAGTCTAAAAACATTTGCCGCACTTGGCCACTGCTTAATTCCTTCATCGAAACTCTCCACTTCCTTTAAATAAAAAAGCCGGTCATTACTTCCCGGCACTTTAATTTAATCTTTTTAGTAATCTAATCTGACAAAATTTAACACTAAAATTATACTTTTTAGCAGAAAAACTGTCAATTTATCAAAGCCTATTTATAACGAGTTGAGCTTTGCTTCTTATGCTTCCGTTGAGCTCTGGCTTCTTCACGTTTCTTAATTCGACGGTCCATTTCATCTTTTCGTTGGATCGACATTTTAATTTGTCGTTTATATCCCGGCTTAATCTTTTTCTTTTTCTTTTTAACTAATCCAATCATAGTTGGATCTAATTTTTCGTTTTTCTTCCGGTGCGTCTTTCGTCGATTACGATCATAAGAATCCACGACTTCATAATTTCTGATGTCTTTGGGTTCAAATTTAATACCCATAGATTCTAGTTCCGCAACGCGTTTTTCCTTGCCTGGTTCGTATAACGTGATGGAAATTCCCTTCATGTTGTTACGACCAGTTCTACCTACACGGTGAACAAAAAATTCAAGATCTTCGGGAATATCATCATTAATAACGTGAGAAACTCCCTCAATATCAATTCCACGAGCTGCTAAATCAGTTGCAACTACGTATTGAAATTCAAGGTTCTTAACCCGCTTCATAATTCGTTTACGTTCTCGAGGCTTAATATCACCATGAATCATTGCTACGTCTAGGCCCTGTTGCTTTAAAAATTGACCAATTTCCTTTACCCGTTCCTTGGTATTAGCAAAGACCAACGCCAAGTAAGGTTCACCCATGGTCAATAATTCATAAATCATTTGGTTTTTATCCCGACCCTTAGTTGAGATTAACCAATTAGAAACATTGGGATTAATAACAGTAGCTACCGGGATTTCTTCGATTAACGGGTTAGTTAGATATTTCCGTAAAAATACCCGTAATTGTTGAGGAATTGTTGCTGAAAATACTAATGTTTGGACTTTTTTTCCAAAACGAGTAGCAATTTTATCAATCAAGTCCATAAAGCCCATATCCATCGTCATATCAGCTTCATCAATTACTAATTGATTAGCTTCATGAATATCCAAAGCCTCACTCTCAATCAAATCCCAAATTCTTCCGGGAGTTCCAATGACCAATTGAGGTTGTTCTCTATGAAGTCTTTCTACTTGCCGTTTTTTGTCAGTACCACCAACAAAAGTTCCGATTAAAATATCTTCATCAACAAATCCGCGTAATTGTTTAGCTGCATCAGCGATCTGATAAGCTAATTCACGACTAGGAGTAGTAATTACGGCTTGAACCGCTTTTTTGTTACTGTCTAGTTGATTAAAAATTGGCAATAAAAAGGTATGGGTTTTCCCACTACCAGTGGCAGATTGGCCTACCACATCTCTACCGGCTAAAACTTCAGGAATTAATCTTTCCTGAACCGGAGTTGGAGTTTGAAAATTAATGTCAGCCACTGCTTCAAGCAATGCCGGCTTTAAATTAAAATCGTTAAAACTTGTCATAAATTCTCCTGTTATCTGGTTGCGTGGTATTTATCTACCACTTTGTCTAGGTTAGCGAGAAATTCTGGAATTTCTTTTTCATCTGATAGCACAGCTCCACTGGCTAGCGGATGGCCGCCACCTCCATATTGTTTGGCTAGTTCATTAATGGCTGGCCCCTTAGAGCGAAGACGAATTCGATAGTCTCCTTCTTTTTGTTCCACCAAAATGGCCCAAGAAGTAACTTCCTTTAAATTACCTGGGAGAGGAACAATTGAAGAAGTACTTTCATCCCCTAAGTTAAAGGGTTCTAATGCAGCGTTGGTTAAAATTAAATGGGCAGCACCGTTATCGTTAATTACTAGATTATCGTAAGTGTACGCTGCTAAATGAGCTAATGGTAAGTTAATTTCATCTTCGTGCTGGTTAATCGCACTAGCATCAAAATCATATTCCGTTAACTTAGCAGTAATTGCAAAGGTTTTAGGCGTAGTAGCTGGATACTTAAACCGTCCTGTATCACCAACAATCCCCGCGTACAAAAGTCTAGCGGCGTTAGACGTCATTAACAATTGTTCTTTAAGTTGGAAACAAAAATCACCAATCAGTTCTGACGTACTAGATGCTAGCTCATCTACCCACATCAAATCACCAAATTGATCGTCATTAGGATGGTGATCAATTTTAATTAACATCTTGCCGTTCAAGTAGCGATCATCATCAACTCTTGGTTGATTAGCAGTATCCACGACAATTACTAATGCATCTTGATACACATCATCATCAATTTCGTCAGTAACTCCTAACCATTCAAAGCTAGCATATTGTTTACCAACCGTATAGATTTTTTTAGCCGGAAAACTAGTTTTTAAAATTTCAGCTAACCCCATTTGAGATCCTACTGCATCTGGATCTGGTCGCTTATGGCGGTGAATAATAATGGTATCAAAACGTTGAATTGCATTTAATATTTGTTCTTGGATTGTCATTTTATCGCTCCATCCCAGTTTTCTTAAACACTTAAGTATAACGAATAACTAGTCAAAATTCAAAAACTAATCGCTTAAAACAAGTTTAACGCTAAATTTTCATAATTTAAATCATCCAAGCTAGTTAAGGTAATTCCCAATAATCTAACTCCAGCATTGACTTCTGGAAGTTCTTCTAATAATTCGGTGGTAATTTCCAAGTAATTTTCAATATCGTTATCAATATAGTCCAAAAATGTTGCTCGTTTAGTAACCGTTTGAAAATCCTGATAACGCACCTTCAAGACTAGCGTTTTACCGTGTTTATGCTTTGTAACAACGTCTTTAACAACCTGAGTTGCAATTAACCTTAATTGAGTTCTAACCGCTGCTTCGGAATCTAACACTGGCCCAAAGGTTCGCTCTCGACCAATTGATTTACGAATTCTACTAGCTTCCACCGGCCGTTCATCAATGCCCCGTACTCGTCGGTATAAAACATAACCGAACTTGCCGAAATGTTTCATTAAATCCAGTTCCGACAATTTTAATAAATCCGTACCGTTATTAATCCCTAGTTCTTTCATCTTAGGCACCGTTTTTTTACCTACTCCCCGAAATTTTTCGATGGGTAGGTGTGCCAGAAAATTGGGTGCATCATTAGCAGAAATAATAGTAAATCCTGCCGGTTTTGTATAATCAGAGGCCTCTTTAGCCAAAAACTTATTATAAGAAATTCCAATTGAACAAGTTAATTTAGTCACTTGTTTAATTTTCTGTTGAATCTCTCGGCCGATCTGGATGGGATCGGTCAACCTTAATTTATTGTTGGTAACATCAAGATAGGCTTCATCTAGGGCATATGATTCGATTGTGTCAGTATAGTGATGAAAAATATTATGAATTTGCTGAGAAACTGCACGATATAATTGAAAACCTGAAAACCTAAATATCGCTGCCGGACATAGTTTCAGAGCTTCGTTAGAGCTCATCGCTGAATGAACTCCATACCTTCTAGCAATATAATTAGCGGTAGATACCACCCCGCGGCCACCAGTTTTACGAGGATCTTTCGCCACTACTAATGGTTTTCCTTTCAAGCTGGGATCCTCTCTTTCTTCAATCGAGGCATAAAAAGCATCCATATCAACGTGAATAATCCAGCGGTCGTTCATTCAGCTCACCTCCGAACATATGTTTTTTCATGTGGGTAAAAAAAGAGCTGTTATCAGCTCTTTATTTTGCTTCAGAATCTGAATCTTTAGTATCAGTTTCTGGAGTTTCGGTTGATTGTTCTTTTGGTTCTGCTGGTTGTTCAGTAGTACTAGTTTCCTTAGTACTTGAAGTAACTGCACGTTCTTTAACTTGAGCAATCGCATTTAGATCAAAAGTCAAGAAAATACCGTCACAATCTAAAGTAACTGTTTTATCAGCTTCGTTAATTTCATCGATTACACCATGTAGACGACCAATGGTAACAACGCTGTCGCCAACTGCTAGCTTAGATAATTGTTCCCGACGCTTTTTTTCTTGCTTTTGTTGTGGCCGAATCATTAAGAAGTACATCAAAATAAAAAGAACCACGATCATCAAAATAGAATAAGTAGAACTGTTCACTATATCTCACCCACACTTTCTGTATAAAATAACTTTAACAAACTCTCATACAATCGTCCAGTGTTTAAAAGTTCTTGGCGTTAGGTAAATTATAGCCATATTGTTCAAAAACTTCTTCTCTTAATTCAAGTAAGTTATCATCCATAATTGCTTGGCGTACTCGTTTCATTAAGTTAAGCAAATAGTACAAATTATGATAACTAGCTAGTCTCATTCCAAACGATTCGTCGGTCTTCATTAAATGGCGAATGTAAGCCCGAGTATAGTTACGACAAGTGTAACAGTTGCACTGATCATCCAATGGAGTGAAGTCGCGTGCATACTTAGCATTTTTAACCACTAGTCGACCATGAGAAGTCATTACCGTACCATTACGAGCAATTCTAGTTGGAAGTACACAGTCGAACATATCGACTCCGCGAATGACTCCGTCAATCAATGAATCGGTAGTTCCCACGCCCATTAAGTAGCGTGGCTTATTGGTTGGTAATAATGGTGTAGTGAATTCAAGCACCCGATTCATTTCTTCCTTAGATTCCCCAACTGATAGTCCACCAATTGAGTATCCAGGAAAATCTAAGCTAACTAGATCAGCAGCTGATTGCTTTCGCAAATCCTCAAAACCGGCCCCTTGAACAATGCCGAATAAGGCTTGCCAATCAGGATTTTGATGTGACTTTAATCCTCGTTCTGCCCACCGTGAAGTTCGTTCTACAGAATGTTTTACGTAGTCGTAACTTTCAAAATATGGTGGACACTCATCAAAGCTCATCATGATATCCGGTCCTAGCGCATTTTCAATTTGAATGGCTTTTTCGGGTGATAAAAACATCTTAGAACCATTAATTTCGTTTTTAAAGGTTACCCCTTCTTCGGTAATGTTTCGGTTACTAGCTAAAGAAAAGACCTGAAAGCCACCGGAATCGGTCAAAATACCCTTATCCCAATTCATGAACTTGTGTAATCCACCAGCCTGTTCAACGATATCTTCTCCCGGCCGTAACCAAAGATGATAGGTGTTAGCTAAAATAATCCCAGCACCCATTTCATCCAGTTCTTCTGGCGCTAATGTTTTGACGGTGGCTTGAGTTCCTACCGGCATGAACATTGGAGTTGGAAACGTCCCGTGGGGGGTAATAATTTCTCCTAAACGAGCGCCAGTGTGTTTTTCGGTTTTAATTAAGCGATACTTAATCGCTGGTTCCATATATGAATCCTCCGTTACTATTGAAACTAATAGATATACATCGCATCGCCAAAACTAAAGAAGCGATATTTTTCTTCAATGGCATGTTGGTACGCGTTCAAGATATTATCTCGACCAGTAAAGGAAGCTACCAACATTACTAACGTTGACTTAGGCAAGTGGAAGTTGGTAATAAAGGCGTTAACCACTTTCCAGTCATAACCCGGTTTAATAAAAATATCGGTCCAACCAGAATCAGCCTTAATTGCACCATTAAATTTAGAACCAATGGTTTCAAGAGTTCTAATAGAAGTGGTCCCAGTGGCCACAATACGGCCACCATTTTGTCTAACTTCATTTAAAGTAGCCGCAGCATCTTCGGATAACCGATAGAACTCGCTATGCATCTTGTGATCTTCAATGTTATCTTCGTCGACTGGTCGGAAAGTTCCCAACCCAACATGAAGAGTCAAATAAACTAGTTTGATCCCTTTTGCTTGCACTTTATCTAATAATTCTGGAGTCCAATGAAGACCGGCTGTAGGCGCAGCAGCAGATCCCATTTCTTTAGCATAAACAGTTTGGTAACGATCCGGATCATCTAGTTTTTCCTTAATATAAGGTGGCAGTGGTGTTTCGCCTAATCGTTCTAGAATCTCAATAAAAATACCATCGTACTCAAATTTAATTTCACGTCCACCATGGTCTAATTCCTTAGTTACCACTGCTTTTAATTGACCATCGCCAAAACTAACAACAGCCCCTACCTTAAGCTTCCTAGCTGGTTTCATTAAAGTTTCCCAACTATCACCTTCAATGTTGTGTAGTAATAATACTTCTACGTGCGCTCCTGTATCTTCTTTAACCCCGTAGATCCGTGCGGGCATTACTTTAGAATCATTCATTACCAAGGCATCGCCAGGATTTAAATAATCGATAATATCATAAAAATGCTTATCAGTAAGTTCACCAGTTTCGTGGTTCATCACCAATAATCTAGAAGTATCTCGCTTTTCAATTGGAGTTTGAGCAATTAATTCTTTAGGCAAATCGTAATCAAAATCTGCCAATGTGTATTTTTCTGTCACGGTTGATCATCCCTTCGTTTATTTTTGTTTGGGGGTGTAACCCAAGTGTAAGTAAGCTTTATCCGTAACCATTCGACCGCGTGCAGTACGTTTTAACATGCCAATTTGTAGTAAATATGGTTCATACATTTCCGCAATCGTATCCGTCTCTTCACCAATATTAGCCGCCAACGTATTTAAGCCGACCGGCCCACCGTTATAAAAATCAATCATGGTCTTTAACAGTTTAATATCAGTATCATCGAGTCCTAGATCGTCTACTTTCAACAAACGCAATGCATATTGCACAATTTCTAAATCGATTTCTGATTTAGAAGCTACCTGTGCAAAATCTCTAATTCGTTTTAATAGGCGGTTAGCCACCCGGGGAGTTCCTCTAGAACGCAACCCAACTTCATGAGCTCCTTCGTCACTAATTGCCGTCTGAAAAATGTCAGCAGTTCGTCGCACAATTTGCTCTAATTCATTCACCGTATAGTAATTCATGTGTTCCACAATACCAAAACGATCTCGAAGTGGTGCTGACAGCATCCCTGCTTGAGTAGTCGCTCCGATCAACGTAAATGGCGGTAATGGAAAATGAACTGGATGAGCTGTTGGACCCTGACCGATCACAATATCGACAAAGAAATCTTCCATAGCAGAGTACAACATTTCTTCTACGATTTTAGGCAAGCGGTGAATTTCATCAATAAATAAAACATCCCCCGGCCTTAATTCGTTTAATAATGATAATAAGTCCCCAGGTTTTTCAATAGCGGGGCCACTAGTAGTTCTAATATTAACTTGAAGTTCATTAGCGATTACCATCGCTAAAGTGGTTTTCCCTAGTCCCGGTGGTCCATACAGTAAAACATGATCTAAAGCTTCTTCTCGTTGTTTAGCTGCTTGGATGTAAACTTGAAGTTCACTTTTAATATCTGACTGACCAATGTACTGATCCAATAATTGTGGTCGGATTGAGCGTTCAATATTTTCTTCACTATCATCTAAATTATTGGCTGAAATAATGCGGTCATCATTTTCCGTCAATTCATTCACCTTTTTCTACTTCATTAACAATTTAAGTCCCTGACTCAAATATTCATCGGTTGTCGTTTTAGGTAGTTCTGCTAACTCAGGTTGAAGTTTTTGAACTTGCTTGTCAGTATAACCTAGTGCCTTTAACGCCTCTAAAGCATCGCTTAGGGCTTGATTATCAGGCTCAGTTAATTGAGACTGTTCTGGAGCTAAAAGATCCATTTGCGCACTAAAGTTCCCTAATTTACCCCGTAAGTCCAAAATAATTTGCTGAGCAGTTTTCTTACCTACCCCCGGAAATTTAGTTAAAAATTTCACGTCTTCACTAGCAATAGCGTTAACCAGCCCGTTACGATCATGGCCGGCTAAAATAGCCAACGCACTTTTAGGACCAATACCTGAAACCGCGATTAATTTCAAAAAAAGTTGTTTATCTTCAACATCATGAAAGCCATAAAGCAGCATGGCATTTTCGCTAACAGATTGATAAACATATATGCGCTGAGTTGTCTCAGAGATGTCATATTGATATGGATCCGGTGAATAAACTAAAAAACCAATGCCATGGACGTTAATAACCACCGCGTCAGGTCGTACGTCAATCACTTGACCTTCTAAAAATTCGAACATGTTCCAGTTCCCTTCTAAACATATGTTTGCTTATCCGATTGTATCATATTAGTTATCTACTCGGCGGAATTTATCAGAATTCTTTAGAATCATGTGAATCTTGAATTCGTTTGAACATTTTTTCGATTTCAGTGGTGGTAATTTCCACTAACACTGGGCGACCATGAGGACAGTTATAAGGATTCTCACATTCTGGCAACCGCTCTAAAAGTGCCTTAGCCTGTTGATCATCTAAATGATGATTGGCTTTAATGGCCCGCTTACAACTCATCATTATAGCCGTTTTTTCACGATAAGCAGCCACCGAAATATGATGATCAGTTAAAATCCAATCAATCATTTCCCTAACGGTATCCTCTTCTTGTCCTGCCTTAAACCAAGTTGGATGCTCTCTTAGAATAAAACTGTTTTGCCCAAACTCTTCCAAATAAATTCCCAAGTTAGCTAATAAATCTAACCGTTCCGAAATAAGGAGAAAATCAGAAGTGGAATAATCGAGAACAATAGGTACCATTAGGCGCTGCTGGTCATCACTAACTTCACCGATTGCCTTTCGATAATATTCGTAGTTTACCCGTTCTTGAGCAGCATGCTGATCTACCAGATACAGGCCGTTTTGGTTTTCGGTTAATAAATACGTTCCGTGTAATTGCCCAATATATCTCAACTCGGGAAATTTAGTATCCTTCGTTTCTTCTGAAAACAGCTCTAAATCTTCAGGCTTAGATATAGGCGCAACCGGTTGCTCTTCAACCTCATTATTTGAAGCCGTCATCTTAGCTACCTGTTCATCAAATCGTTGAATGGTAGGCAAATCTAATTCAGCTTTATTGGTAATAATGATGGGTTCAACAACGGCAGTAGGATCTGTTGCTTTCAGCATTGGAGCTGTATTAGCTGGTAACTTCGAACTTTCTGCAACTATTGGTTTGGGTCGTGAAATTGCCTGACTAAGATTAGGAACCGGATCTGCCTGAGGAATTCTAACCTGAGGACTAACAGCAGCATCAACTGCCTGACTAATCAGCGTCATGATCTCTTGCTCGTTAGAAATTCGAACTTCTTGCTTAGTGGGATGGACATTCACATCTACTAACGCTGGGTCAACGGTTATATTAATCACTGAAATAGGATATCGCCCAACCATTAACTTGGAACCATAACCATCTACAATCGCTCGACTCAACTGATAGTTACGAATGTATCTTCCGTTCAAAATTAACGACATATATTTTCGTGAAGCTCTGGTTAATTCAGGCAAGGAAGTATAACCCGTCACCTGAATTTCCAAATTTTCTTTAGTAATCGGCACCAGCTTGTTTAGATTCTTTTGCCCATAAATCGCTCCTAAAACAGCGTCAACTTGTCCGCGACCAGCTGTTCTCAATAATTCACGACCATCAGAAGTGAATGAAAAACTAATTTGTGGGTAACTAATAGCTAAGCGATTAATCACATCGGTAATTTGTGATAACTCGGTTCCGGGTGATTTGAGGTACTTTAGCCTAGCCGGGGTATTATAAAATAACTGATTAACAGTTACCGTTGTCCCTTTTCTGGGAGCGGCAATCCCTTGGCTAACTAATTTGCCACCCTTAAACTGTAGTTGCGTTCCAACATCTCCAGTAGAAGTTTCGATTGTCAAATCAGAAACAGAATTAATACTAGGAAGAGCCTCGCCCCTAAACCCTAAAGTTTTAACCCTAAATAGATCCCGTTGTTCAGCAATTTTACTTGTAGCATGACGTAAAAAAGCAGTCTGAACCTCGTCGCCAGCGATCCCATCACCGTTATCAATTACTTGAATGACCTTTAAACCAGCGGATTCAACATTCACATTAATTTCCGTACTGTTAGCATCAACGGCGTTTTCAACTAGTTCTTTAACTACTGAAGCTGGTCTTTCAACCACTTCTCCGGCAGCAATTTGATCAGCCAAAAGGACTGGTAATTCGTGAATTTTAGCCACGTTTAATCACTCGTTTCTTTGTTTAACTTCTGTTGCCAACGATAGACTTGATTCATAACCTGCATAGGAGTTTTTCCCATTAGATCTAGATGCCGTAAAGCATGTAATACTTGTTCATCATTTTCATCCAAGGATTGTTCGGCAAATAACGACATCTGCTGATCTTTTACATCTATTGGTGCTGGAGTAATTTGTTCAGTTGGCGTCGGTGTCACGTTTGCCGAAATGGTCTTGGTTGGTTCACTTTCCAGTTCTGTCAAAATAGTATCTGCTCGATCTAACAAACTAGAAGGTAGGCCTGCCAATTTAGCAACGTGAATTCCATAAGATTTGTCCACTGGACCATCTTCAATGTGATGTAAAAAGACAAGTTCTCCATTTTGTTCTACTGCCCCTACATGAACGTTTTTGAGTTCTGGTAATTCAGACTCTAACGTGGTTAGCTCATGGTAGTGGGTAGAAAATAAAGTTTTAGCGTGAATATTATTATGATCGTATTCAATAATAGATTGCGCCAGTGCCATTCCGTCGTACGTAGCAGTTCCCCGTCCGATTTCGTCAAATAAAATCAAACTGTTTGAAGTAGCATGTTGCAATGCGTTATTGGCTTCTTTCATTTCTACCATGAAAGTACTTTCACCAGAAATTAAATCATCAGCTGCTCCAATTCTGGTAAAAATCTTATCAAAAATTGGTAACACGGCTGATTCTGCCGGAACAAAGCACCCAATTTGATTCATTATCACAGTTAACGCCATCTGCCGCATAAACGTACTTTTTCCTGACATATTAGGTCCGGTAATCAATAATATATTAGTTTTTTCCGGCATTAAAATATCGTTAGGAATGTATTTTTGATGACCAATGACCTTTTCAACTACCGGATGCCGACCAGCAATAATTTTGACTTCATGTTGTTTTGTTAATTCTGGTTTAACAAACCGATACTCTTCACTAACACTAGCGAAGCTTTGCAAAACGTCAATTTGGGCGACAATATCAGCTAATTGTTGAATACGGTCGATAGACTCTTTAATAGTATCTCTAATTTTAACAAACAACTCATATTCTAATGATTGACTCTTATCTTGAGCTTCTAAAATTAGAGTTTCTTTTTCTTTTAGCTCCGGAGTAGTAAAACGTTCAGAGTTAGTTAGTGTTTGCTTTCGTTGATAACGCTCGGTTGGTACCTTACTAGAGTTAGCCTTAGTCACTTCGATATAATAGCCAAATACCCGATTAAAGCCGATTTTTAAGTTATTAATACCAGTAATTTCTCGTTCCTGGGCCTCTAAATTTGCCAACCACTGCTTACCATTTTTGCTGGCATCCCGATAAGCATCCAGTTGCTTGTCGTAATCGTCCTTAATAATTCCACCTTCGGTAACCGAAATTGGCGGTTCATCGGCAATAGCCTGCTCAATTAAATCAACTAAATCATCTACAGAAATAATGTTGCGGCTCAGTTTCTTCAGGCTAGTTGCCGTGAAACTATCCAAAGCATGTCTAATTTTAGGCATTTGTTCCAATGACGTTTTTAATTGAATCAGGTCTCGACCATTCACACTACCAAAAGCAATCCGACTAGCTAATCGTTCCAAGTCGTACACTTTAATTAAGTCATCGGTTAATTGATTACGTTCATAATAGTGGTTTAATAAATCTTCTACTACTTCTTGCCGTTTGGAAATGGCATCTCGACTAATTAATGGCCGTTCTACCCACTGCTTTAGTTTTCTACCGCCCATTGCCGTTTTAGTCTGGTCCAGCAACCATAATAAGGTTCCACTCTTTTTAGCGGTTCGAATGTTTTTGGTTAATTCCAAATTGTATTGAGAGTTATGATCAATTTCTAAGAAGTAATTGGGCTCGTAAGCTACCGCTTTTTTAAGATGGTCTAAACTTCGTTTTTGGGTAGCTCGAACATACTCCAATAATTGGGCTAGAACTGCCTTTTGGCCCTCACTATCAATATTTTGGCTTAAATAACTAGTTGCAGAATTAACCTCTTGGTTGGCGTTATGTGAAATTAAAATTCCCAGTTTATTTAATAACTCGGTAACTTCTAAATTAATCTCTGCTGGCAAGACCGTTTCTTTAGTTTGCAAATTAATAATTTCATTGGTTAACTCATCAAAACTCGCCAAAGTAGTTACTTGTAGTTGACCAGTAGCTAAATCTACATAAGCTAAATCATAACTCTCTCCATCATCTTGAGACATAATAGCAGTTAAATAATTATTATCCTTAGCGTTTTCAGCTCCAGTATCAATTTGGGTACCTGGAGTAATCAACTGAACTACTTCACGTTTAACCATTCCCTTAGTCAACGCCGGGTCTTCCATTTGCTCACAAATGGCGACTTTGTATCCCTGATCAATTAAAATATCAACATAGTTTTTAACGGCTTTATGGGGCACCCCACACATGGGAATTGGATGCTCAGAATTACGACTCCGATTAGTTAAAGTCAATTCCATAATTTGAGAGCCCTTGATTGCATCATCATTGAATAATTCGTAAAAATCTCCCAATCGATAAAACAAAAAAGCATCCGGGTATTGATCCTTAATTTGTTGGTACTGTTCCATCATGGGAGTCGTTTCGTTTTTCGCCAAAATATACTTATTCCTTTCTTAATTTTCTATTGGATCATCACTTTTAATTACCATATTTTTTATTTTAAGGGCGTGCCCATCTTTGTCGCTCAAATCGATAACACAAGCACCCAATACAGCGGCACCAGAACTTACGACGTTAAAGCGTACTGGCCGCGCATTTAAGAAACGTGATAGCACACTTTCAGCTTGCATACCCAACACGCCGCCAATAGGGCCTGTCATTCCAGCATCGCTTAAGAAGGCTGTTCCGTGGGGTAAAATTTGAGCATCGTTAGTTTGAACATGTGTATGGGTCCCCACTAGTGCAGAAATCTTTCCATCCAAAAAAGTTGCCATAGCCATTTTTTCACTAGTAGCCTCAGCATGGCAATCAACAAAAATATAATCAACTTCCTTTTGGAGCTTGTCAACTAGTTGCTGTAAGACTACGAACGGATTATCAATTGTATCCAAAAATACTCGACCTTGAATGTTAATCACTGCCAATTTAGTATTATTCACGTTAACAATCGTATAACCATTTCCCGGGGCATCCGGATAATTAGCTGGTCTAATTAATTTAGGGGTATCGTCAATGAATTGGTAAATTTCTTCGTTATTCCAAGCATGGTTTCCCAACGTCACAACGTCGACTCCCATTCCCATCATTTTTTTAAAGATGGCTTTAGTAATTCCGCGACCTTGAGAAGTGGAGTTTTCACCATTAACAATCGTTACTTGTGGTTTGTATTGTTGCTTAAGACTACTAATTCTAGACTCAAGCATTTCCATTCCTCGATCTCCAACTACATCACCAATAAATAAAATTCGCATATTTAAGTTACCAATTCTTTCTGTTTAGTAGGTTCCATTGTACCATTTTACTAATAAAAAAAAGACCAGTTTTATCTGATCTTTTACTTTGCATATTCAACTGAGCGGGTTTCTCGAATAACGGTAACTTTGATATGGCCTGGATATTTCATTTCATTTTCAATCTTCTTTTTGATCTTACGAGCCAGTACGATTGACTGGGTATCAGAAATGTTATCCGGCTTAGCAATCACTCGAATTTCACGACCTGCTTGAATAGCATAGCTTTTTTCAACATCATCAAAGCTGTCTGAAATTTTTTCCAAACTTTCAAGTCGGTGAACGTAGCTTTCCAAAGAATCACTATGTTCTCCTGGACGAGAAATGGTAATTTTTTCAGCAACCGTTACTAATTCTGCAATTATAGATTGTGGTTCATGATCAGCATGATAAGCTTTAATGGCATCAACCACTTCAAAACTTTCATGGTTTTTCTTTACTAAATCGACTCCCAGTTCAACATAGGAACCCTCAGTCCCATTGTTGACTGACTTGCCAATATCGTGTAATAATCCTGCGCGTTTTGCTAATGTAACGTCCTCGCCAAGTTCAGCAGCAAAAGCACCAGTTAGCTTAGCTACTTCAATTGAATGGGCCAATAGGTTTTGACCATGACCAATTTTGAAGTTCAACATTCCGACATGATTAGTCAATTCCGGACTCATCGAATGGATACCTAGATCAAACAAAGTTTGTTCCCCAATTTCTTGAATTCGTTGGGTTAGTTCTTTTTGACTTTTAGCAACCATTTCTTCAATCCGAGCCGGATGAATTCGACCGTCTTTGATTAACTTTTCTAAAGCCATTTTGGCAACTTCTCTTCTAATTGGATCAAAGCCACTTAAAACAACTGCTTCAGGAGTATCATCAATGATTAAATCAATTCCAGTTAAGGTTTCAAAGGTTCGAATATTTCGTCCTTCTCGCCCAATTATGCGCCCCTTCATATCTTCATTGGGTAGCGTTACTACAGAAACTGTAGTCTCAGAAACTACGTCGGCTGCACTTTGTTGAATCGCTTGAACCATCAAGTCCTTAGCGTTTTGATCAGCATCTTGTTGTGCTTGACGATAACTTTCCTTAACCATCTTAGCTCGTTCGTCTTCTAACTGCTTACTGGTTTCTGCTAGTAATAGGTCTCGAGCTTCTTCCTGCGTTAAAGCTGCTACTCGCTGAATTTCAGCTTGTCGTTCTTGAATGAGGGTGTTGGCATTATCTTGTTGCTTTGCAATATTTTGTCGTTCACGGGACAATTTTTGCTCTTTTCGACTCAATGAACTTTCTCGCTTTTGAAAGGCCGTATCCTTTTTATCTAGCGCTTCTTCACGCTGCAAAAGTCGAGCTTCCTGCTTTTGAATTTCAGTTCGTCGTTGCTTTAATTCCTTTTCAACTTCGGAACGATATTCGTGAGCCTTCTCTTGAGCCGTCAAACTAGCTTCTTTAACCGTATTATCCGCCTGTTTTTGAGCTTCTTTAATGATTCCTTCTGCAGAATCATTAGCGGATTTAATATGGGCTTCAAAATTTTTAGTTTGAATGGCCTTACCAGCAACAAAACTAATAACAATAGCGATGATTGCGAGGATTATTGTAACCATTTCAACTATAGTAGTCACGGTTTTACCTCCACATCATCAAAAAGATTAATCTCTTAATCGGTTTTCAGATTTTTGATTATTGACACAAGTACTATTTTAATGTTTAAGCCTTACAGTGTCAATCACATAAGCCCATCATCTCACCGATTAGCCAAATAAAAAAGAGACGCTTAAACGTCTCTTTACTTACCTTCTAAATCTAATTTATCAGCGGTGGTCTTTTTAGCATTTTTATCATCTGAAACCACTTCGCTTTCAGCTTCGTCTTCAGGATTAGAAATTCCATATGCTTCCCGTACCTTTTTTAGTACTTCTGCATACATATCTTTATGGTCTTCCAAATAAGCCTTGGCGTTTTCACGACCTTGACCAATTCGTTCCTCACCATATGAATACCAGGAACCAGATTTATTAATAATATCTTTTTCAACAGCCATGTCAACTAATTCACCAGACTGTGAAATTCCTTGGCCGTACATAATATCAACTTCAGCTTTTCTAAATGGTGGTGCTACCTTATTTTTTACCACTTTGATTCGAGCACGGTTACCAATAATATCGGTACCGTCTTTAATTTGTTCCGAACGTCTAACTTCTAGTCTAATCGTAGAATAGAACTTCAAAGCTCGGCCACCAGGAGTAGTTTCAGGGTTACCAAACATTACGCCCACTTTTTCTCGAATTTGGTTAATAAAAATGGCAATTGTTTTTGTTTTGTTAATAGTTCCAGATAATTTTCTTAATGCCTGAGACATTAATCGAGCTTGAAGACCAACATGTTGATCTCCCATTTCGCCTTCAATTTCCGCTCTAGGAACCAAGGCAGCCACAGAATCCACAACCACAATGTCAACAGCCCCACTAGAAACTAAGGCATCTGTGATTTGCAATCCTTGTTCTCCAGTATCTGGTTGCGACAATAATAAATCATCAATGCTAACGCCTAAATTAGTTGCATATGCTGGATCCAAGGCATTTTCTGCATCAATATACGCAGCGGTTCCCCCTCGGCGCTGAACTTCGGCTACTGCATGAAGAGCAACCGTGGTTTTACCAGAGCTTTCAGGTCCGTAAATTTCAACAATTCTACCACGAGGGTAACCACCTACCCCTAAAGCCTCGTCTAAAGCTAACGAGCCCGTAGGAATAGTTGAAATTTGAGTATCAGCTTTATCACCCATTCGCATAATAGAGCCCTTACCAAATTCTTTTTCGATGTTCTTTAGAGCTTTATCTAAAGCCGCTTTTCTTTCATCAGCCATTCAAATTCCTCCGTCTTTCTTTAAGAAAGTCTACTTCGTAACTATACAAACATTCAGAACAAAAAGCAAGAAAAAAGCGAACAAAAGTTCGATTTTCTTTGTTCGCCGATTCGCCCTTTATATTAAATTACGAAAAAATTCAGTGGTACCTTTATTTTCCAAAAGAGTCTGCAAATACATGACTATTTTTAATGAAGTAATCAGCTCCAGAGTAAATAGTAAAGAATAAGCAAACGTACAATAAAATTTGGTCCATTGGAATATTAATTAGGTCAAAAATCACATTATTCATTAATAAGAAAAAGATTGCAAACATCTGTGATACCGTTTTGATTTTGCCTGGTAATTGTGCTGCGAAGACTTCTCCGTCGCTTTCAACAATAATCAATCGAAGACCAGTAACCGCTAGTTCACGACAAGCAATAATTGCCGCTACCCATGCTGGAACTGTATGCGCTGCAACTAAGAAAAAGAACGCAGTGGTCATCAACATCTTATCAGCTAATGGATCCGCAAATTTACCAAAATTAGTAATTAAATGATTTTTTCGAGCAATCTTACCGTCCATAACGTCGGTCAAAGATGCTACGACAAAAATCAAAGTGCCTAATAGTCTGGAAATAGAAATACTTGTTCCTAAAACCATAACGCTGCCGCCAAACGACAGTGACATTACTATAATAAAAAATGGAATTAAAATAATCCGAAAAACAGTTAATTTATTTGGTAAATTCATCTAAAACCCCTCCAACAATTATTTAAAGTTCATGGTAATGGTTCGAACTTGGTCGCTTGAACCACTTGCTGGTTGAGCCAACTTAAGTCGTGTTCCATTCACATAAATTTTAATTCCTGTAGCATTTCCCGCATTAATGGATGCTTGGGTTGTGTCTGCAGGCAGTGTAACTTTTTTGACTTGCCCCTTAGTTTGAGCTGCTTGCCATTTAATGGTGCTATTAACACTTAGGGAAGTCCAAGCACTTTCAGTGGCTTTGATTTTAACCACCTTAGCTTTGTTAGCTGTCCCACTAACTGTGTATGTAAGATCACTACCAGAAGCGGCAGTTTTCTTAAATTTAACGACTTTCTTTGTGGTCGTCTTTTTGGTCTTATTCACTTTAGGCGCTGCTGTAGAACTAGCTTTTTTATCCTTATCAGAATCAGAAGAAACCGTTACTTTACTGGTTTCAATCTTAGTTTGAGAAGAATCATGCGTATTTCTAGCTGCCGCTACCCAGATCGCAATTAAGATCAAAAGGACAACGATCGAAACTGCAACAATTGGAATGTAGTGTCGAATTCGAGAATTACGTTCGTCAACTTTTCGTTGAGCCGAACGACTTTCAGGGTTATCACCATTAACCCGATCGACGTACTCTGCCGAATGGGTATCTGGCAGTTTAGTCTTATATTCACTTAATAATTCATTTCCATTTAAATCCACTGAATCTGCATATTGTTTCACAAAGGCACGCACGTAAAATTCACCCGGTAAAGCATCGAAATCGTCATCTTCGATAGCAATTAAATATCGTTTTTGAATTTTAGTGGTCTTTTGTAAATCGTCAAGGGTATACCCCTTAGCAACTCGGGCATCTCGCAAAGTTTTTCCAATCGAACCTTTGTTTACATTTTCTTTGTCGTCGTTCATAACTCTCTCCACACTTTACAATAGTCGTTAAATTTAGTATATCATATGAAAGTTAACAATAATTATAAAGAATCGTAAAAAATTACTACGCTTCAATAATTGTTTGTGAAACTTCCACTTGTTCAAAAAACGGGATACAGATATTAATTAAATCATCAAAGTTTAATTCAGTAATGAGCTTTAACTCATCGAATACCGAATCAGTTTCCTCTCCAAAATCACTGAACTGAGATACAATTGCCGTTTCGGAATCCATCATTTCGATATAATTACCAGTTAATTCCTTTTTCTGGAGTTCAAACTGTTCTCGCATCTTAGGTAATTCAGTAGGAATACTTCGAATTACTTTTTGAAGCTGATCAATCGTCTCTACCGGATTAAGTGCATTTCCTAATAACATCGCAAAATGAAATCCATCTTCATTCTCAAACTCATAACTAAAGGAATCATCTAACAAGTTTGCTTCATAAAGTTGATTATAAGTTGATGCAGTTTCGGAAAAGAATAGATCCAAAGCAATTGAAACGGCAATTTCATACTTAATGCCTGCTAAATTTTCCGGAACTTTATCATGCCCCTTTAATCCCAAAGCAAACTTAGGAAAAACTACTGGCGCAGTAAAATTTAAGCTCTTATTTAACTTTCCGGTTAGACTTTGCCTATTTTTTTGAACCTTAGATTCAGAAATAGTGTCCAATCCAAAAGATGCTAATACAGATTCATAAACCTGTTGTGCATTGATATTGCCTACTACAAGTAAATTCATGTTGTTAGGTTGATAAAAACTTGTATATGCCAAATTTAAATCATCCTGTGTAATTTGAGAAACAGATTCAACTGATCCAGCCACATCATTGGCTAGAGTAGTTTCCTGATACATATTTTCCACAGTGTTAACGTACAGCCGATTGTCAGGATCATCCGTGTACATTCCAATTTCTTGGCTAATGATTCCTTTTTCTTTAGCAACGTTTTCGGCACTAAAATATGGTGTGGTTACAAAATTAACTAAGGTTTTAATTACTTCCATTGGATTTTCAACGGTGGAAGCTAAATAACTGGTCTTGGTATAGGAAGTAAAAGCATTAGAATCTGCTCCCAAAGCAGCAAATTTTTCAGTAACGTCGTAACCTTCCTTGTCAAATAACTGATGTTCTAAGAAATGCGCAATCCCTGCCGGTTGAGTAATTAAAGTTCCATCTAACTTAAAGTTACTGTCCACCGATCCAAAATTAACCGTTAGTGCCATTGATGTTCGGACATAATCAGGCTTAACGATTACGTGAATGCGAAAACCATTGGGCAGTTGCATTGTTTTTACATATTCTTTATTCATAACCACCCTCACTTATTCTCCTAATCCAATGTGAACAGCTTGTAATTCTAGCTGTTTAAATACATTCTGAATGTCGTTGATTGTTACGGCCTTTAATCTCTGTTGCCATATTTTTTCGCTCATATCAGCAGCAAAATAGTTTAAAAAGCTTCGATTAGCTTCCGTTCTTAAACTATCACTTCCCGACAAATGTTGATTCAATAAACTGTTTTTAGCAGACTCTAACATGGTCTCGGAAAAATCACCTTCTTTAAGATGTTTAACCTGTAGCCTAATTAATTCTTGAGCTTGATCTTTATTAGTAGCCGCTATCCCGGTTTGAACTGTTAATCGTCCTGCTAAACTATCGTAATTACTATGAACATCGTAGGCTAGGCTAGCCTTTTCACGAACATTCATAAACAATAACGATTGCATGGACCCCCCTAAAATATAATTTCCTAGAAGGGCTGCAAAGTATTGAGAATCTCCCCAGTAAACTGGTAAGTAACCCGACATCGATAAGGTCGTCTGGTCCCCTTGATACTTAGTAACTGACTGATTAACTTTATGTGGGGTAAACCTAACGCGTAAATTGGGGATATTTGCAGTTAACTTATCATCCAAAATTTGGTTTAGTTTGGTTTGTTCCAACAATGAACGTAATTGTTTTTCTGACAGATCTCCAGCGGCAACGGCTACTACTTGGTTGCTATTAAGCATCTCTTGATAGTAGGAATATAGAGATTGATTATCTACTGCTTTAATTTGACCCAAAGTCCCTAAAATGTACTCACTATTGTCGTTTTCGGAACCATAAAATAATTTCCGCACCAGCAATGAACTTTGAAAAGCGTGGTCTTCATCAATTGTTTCAACATAATGGGATAAATTAGATTGTCGTCGCTTAAACACATTATCACTGAATCTGTTATCACTAGCCAAAGGTTCACTAATCATTTGGTCCAAAAATGCAATAACTTCAGGTAACAAATTTACTTGATTAGGCAAGAACTTGCTATTAGCAAATGAAATCTTAAATTGGAGCACATTTTGGCTTCCTAATCTTAAAACGCTAGCACCAAAGCTTGCCCCATACAAATAAGACAACTTTTTAGCTACTGCTTGTTCACTTGGTAATGACTGAGAAAAATTTCCCAGCATTTCTGCTAATAAAGCCCTCTTGGCTAAATTATCTGCCTTGAGGGGTTCGATAAAGTTAATATAAAGAATGTTGTTTTTAAACTTAGTACTTTTTTGTACCTTTAATTGAAAATGTAAACTATTTTGCATTAATTATTACCATCGTTTGCTTTTATTAAGGGTGAAGTAGCGGTATCACCGAACCATTTTTGATTAATCTTAGCTAATTCCCCAGACTTAGCTAACTGATTTAATCCCCGATTAACTTTTTGTTGTAATACCGTGTTACCCTTTTTGATTCCTACACCATAATATTCCATTGGGTAATTGGTATCAATGATTTTGTAGCTTCTTTTGTCTTTTTGGTGATTAATGTAGTAATTAGCGTAGACACTATCGATTAATAATCCTTGAATCCGACCCGCATTAAGGTCCAAAAATGCATTAGTAAATGAATCATATTGTACCGAATCACGGTTTTTCACCTGATTTTTTAATAATTTCGGATATTTATCAAAATCTAACGCCCCAGCTGAACCAGATTGCAGTCCTAATACTTTTCCGTTCATTTGCTTTAAAGAATTAATTTTAGAATTCGTTTTGGTAACCAAAACTTGTTTATTTTGAAGGTAAGGTTCACTAAACATTAAGACTTTTTTGCGTTGATCATTAATCGAAAAGCCATTCCAAATCAGATCAATCGTTCCATTTCGTAATTCAGTAACATTCATCGACCAATCAATAGATTGGAAGTCAACTTTTAAGTTGTACTGTTTAAATACTGCCTTAGCTAAATCAACATCATAACCACTAATGGTTCCATTACGTTGCTGAAATCCCATCGGAACGAAACTATCGTCCAGTCCAATCACCACAGTTCCTCGCTTTTGGATAGCTTTCCATTCAGCTTGACCATTATCAGCTTGGTGATTAGAATTATTTAACTTAGTACACCCGCTCAAAATTATGAGTAAGCTGATTAAAATTATACCTAGCCAATATCGATAGACTTTTTTCATTTTTCACCCACCTAGCTTAATGCTTCTACTCTCATAATCTTATCCGCCACATTTTCTGCAAAGTCCATATCATGAGTAACCACAATTTGGGTCATTCCAGTCTGTTTGAGGTCGGTGATGACCTGACCTACTTCTTGTCGCAAAGCTGGATCCAAGGCAGAAGTTGGTTCATCATAGCACAAAATTTTAGGGTTCATTGCTAACGCTCTAACAATTGCTACCCGTTGCTTCTGTCCACCAGATAACTGATAAGGATATAGTTGATCTTTGTTTTCTAATCCCAGACGTTTCAATAATTTCAGCGCTTCTTCTGTTACTTCTGCTGATTCCATTTTTTTAACTAATTGTGGAGCTAAGGTAATGTTTCTTAAAACCGTTAAATTAGGAAACAATTGGTAATCTTGAAATACCGCCCCAATAATTGATTGGCTTTTTTTCTTGTCACTGGGAGTAAACTCTTGACCGTTCCAGTAAAAACGGCCACTATCCGGTTTTTCTAAGCCGGTAATACAACGAAGCAAGGTTGTTTTTCCCGCTCCCGAAGGACCCACAATGGCTAGAATTTCGTCATCAGCCACCGTCATGGAAAGATCATTAATAATGGTGCGTCCATCAAATTGCTTTGTTAAATTTTTAATTTCTAACATAGTAGCCTCCTAACGCCAAACATTGGCTCGCTTTTCAATCATTCGCAATGCTAAGGTACATACAGCAGTTAATAATAGATAAATAATTCCTACTAAGATTAACGGTACCAATGTCACATCTCTAGCAGTAGCAATATTACCTGCTCTCAGCAAATCTCCTAAGCCGATAACGTAGACTAATGAAGAATCTTTAATTAGATTAATGACTTCATTACCTACCGATGGCAATACGATCTTAAATACTTGTGGAATTACAATGTAGCGAATAGTTTGCCAATAGTTTAATTCCAACATTTTAGCTGCTTCAAACTGCCCCCTAGGAACGGATTGAAATCCTCCCCGAAAGATTTCACCAAAGTATGCCGCATAGTTTAATACGAAGGCGATTAAGGCTGCATCATATCGAGGAAAAACGATACCGATTAATGGTAAACCATAAAAAATAAAAATCAATTGTAGTAGTAACGGGGTTCCCCGCATTAACCAAACATAAAAATCTAAGAACCATTTTAAAGGCTTGATTTTACCAATTAATCCTAAGCCAATCACCGCGCCTAACGGAATAGCAATAATAATCGTAGTAAAAAAAATTGATAAAGTCATTTTAGTACCAGCCAATAATGCTGGTAATATTGAAATTATATAGTCCATTATTTCATCTCCTAAATAAAAAAATCCTCTTAAACAAATAGTTTAAGAGGACGAGTTATCGCGGTGCCACCTCAGTTCATGATCAGCTCGCACTGATCATCTCTGTGAGTTTAGTAATAAAATAAAAAATCCCCTTGATCAATAACTGACCAAGAGGACGATTTTAATCGTGGTGCCACCCCAACTGCGTTAATTATTCACATAATTAACCTCAACGAGTTTATTACTAAACTTCAACAATAACGTGTTCAACGATTTTTCCTACTGTCTTTCAGAAAAATTACTCCCGGATGTGCAGTTTAGCAATTCCTAATCTCATTTTCAGCTAGCTGAGACTCTCTGTTAGCAATATACTAAACCATTCCGATCTAAGTAGATAAGTTATTTAATTAAAACTATCATAATGAGCAATTCTGGATTCGTCAAGCTTTTTTTAACTACGCTTAAACCAACCAGTTACTCGTTGCCAAAAACTCGGGTGTTGTTCAACATCTAAGCTCATTAATGGCACGGATTCGCCTTCCAATCTTCTAGCAATATCACGATAACCTTGACCTGCTAAGTTATTGGGGTCCAATACTACGGGTTCACCTTGGTTAGAGGTTGTAATAACTTCATCATCATCAACGATGATTCCCAGTAATTCCACTCCCAAATGATGGGTAATTTCATCTACATCCATAACAGAACCGTCAGCCATCATGTGCTTACGAATTCTATTAATGATTAGATGAGGTTGTTCTTGTAATGGATGTTGTTCCAACAAGCCTACCACTCGATCAGCATCTCTAACTGCTGAGATTTCTGGAGTGGTAACAATAATAGCACTATCAGCACCAGCAATGGCATTCATAAATCCTTGTTCAATCCCGGCTGGACAATCAATTAAAACATAATCAAAATCCGGCTTCAAGTCATTTACAATTTCCATTACCTGGTCTTCATTTAATGCATCTTTATCAGTATTTTGAGCTGCAGGTAGCAAGTAAAGCAAATCATCAAATCGCTTATCCTTTACCAATGCTTGGCCTAATTTAGCTCTTCCGTCTGCAACGTCTACAATATCGTACATGATTCGGTTATCTAATCCTAAAACAACGTCTAGGTTTCTAAGCCCCAAATCCAAATCAATAAGACAAACTCGTTTGCCCATCATTGCTAAAGCCGTTCCGATATTAGCAGTGGAGGTAGTTTTACCTACTCCTCCCTTTCCGGACGTAATTACATATGCCTTACCCATTGATGGTTCCTCCAATCTGATTAAAGAACTTAGGACTAATTTGCTTTAAATCCTCAAGCTCACCAAAAGCTAATGTATGTAGGTCATTTACATAAATGACCGTGTTAGTTTTGATTTTACTACGTGTTGAATCATCCAAAATTTCGAATTGTTCGCCAATTCTAACCTGTTGCGCTGTTTTAATGTCCCCGATAATAAATTTAGATTCAATATTTGGAAAGCCCGCCTGGACAATTCCTTCAACCGTCCCCATTACAAAGATATTGCCACTTACAAAAAGTTTACCACCCTGATGAATCTGGCCCAAAAATAAAACGTCACCTTCAACGTTAACTTCTTGGCCGTTACGAATTACCCGATCTAAAATATGTACATTTTCGAGATCCTTCATTCGCTGTGCTTTTTCTTTTGTAATTACATTAGAAATTACTTTATGAATAGAAAACAATTGGTAATTAGCAAATATATTTTCTAACCGTTGCCGTTGAGCAGACGTTAATAAACGGTTACCGGTAATAATATCGAACGTAATATGCTTATCAGATGTTGCCATCTGAGTTTTTAAGCCGTCCAAAATTTTTTCTAAAGTCTCAAATGCCGCATCCATGGCAGCTTGATCATTTAAAATAATTTCGTAACCATCTTGAGTCCCCTTAAGTGTCGTTGCTTCCATCCTTTAAACTCCTTCTTACCGGTTAAAAGCTTGATAGAGCCGTTCAATCGGAAAGTACAAAATTGCGAACAACACCAAGTTTAATGCTAGTGTTGGCGCTAAAATATTAACTAAAAAATCGGTCATTGAAATATTAACCAAGCCCACTACTACATTGGCTAAGCAACTAATTCCTTCTACTAAGGTGATCATAATGAAGTAAACCAAAAAACTACTGAAGAAATTAGGAGGTAAGGTTTCAAATATCAACCGACCCAAATAGATAACTAGTGGAAAAATAAAAACAAATACACCAAGCAATCCAGTGTAATACATATCAAAAATAAAACCAATTACTGCTGCCCACAATCCAATTCGTAAAGAACTTCTATCAATAAAGATCATGCTCAGCATTAACCATAAAACGGTAAGATACGGAACCATCGCATTAGGAAAAGCATACAGTTCGTTAGAGAACACTAAGCTAACCGAGCCATCCAGGAAAAACATTAAAATCAAGCCTACAAAAAAGATGACTTCAACTGGAATTCTTTTTGTCATGGGTTAATTCACCCCCGAATTCCTTACAGCTACCGACACCACTTCGATATCATTCAAATTAGCTGCCGGTGTAATATATACTTTTTTGGCTAAACCATAATCATCTTCAGTTATTTTAGCGACTGTTCCAACGTAAATTCCCTTAGGCATTACACCACCTAAGCCACTAGTGGTGACCTTATCACCCTTTTTAAGCTTAGCCTTAGATGTAACGTTTCCCATTGTAATTTGGTTGTTAGTACCATCATAGGAGGTGATAATTCCGTTAACCACTTTTCCTGCACCGTTAATAATTTGGACAGCAAATCGGTTAGAATTTTGAGAAGTATTAGAAACCAAGACTACTTTACTGTTAGTCTTATTAACTTCAGAAACCGTTCCGATCAATCCTTTACCAGCAATTACCGGCATATTCTTTTTAATCCCGGCAGCTTGTCCTTTGTTAATAATAATTTGGCTGTTCCAAGATGAAGGCGTTCGGGTAATAACCGCAGCATTAATTTTACTGTAACTGGTTAATGTATTACCAACCTTAGCTTGGCGCTTTAATTGCTTGTTTTCTTTAGTTAAAATTTGATCTTTAACTTTAGTCTGTGTGAGTTGATTAACTTGTGATTTAAGTTGCTGATTTTCTTCGTAGGTATTTAACAAGTTTTTAATAGAAACAAAGCCGTGATGAATACCGTTCATCGGTGTTGCCACTACGTTATCAGCAAATCCCACAATGTCATTGCCAAATTGTTGAACAACTGGCGGTGTACTGCGCTTATTTCTAACGGCAACTGACACAGTCATCAACCCGAAACTAATGATTAAACAAATGATAAAAATCACTAGTTTTCGATTTGAGAAAAATTTTTGCATTGTTGCCTCCATCGTTTGTGTTTCTTAATTTAAAAATTGAAATTATTGTTTTTTCTTCATAACTTCGATACTTTTAAGAGATTCTCCAGTACCGATAGCAACACAATCTAATGGATCATTGGCAATTGAAACCGGCACTTGAGTAGCGTCAGCGATGACTTCTGCAAGGTTACGTAACAAAGCTCCGCCACCAGTTAACACAATTCCGTGATCAATAACGTCAGCAGCAATTTCAGGAGAAGTTTCTTCTAACGTTTCTTTAACTGTTTCGATGATTTCATTTAGGCCTTCGCTAATTGCGTTATTGACATCTTCACCATTAACTTCAACGGTTGTTGGTAAACCAGAAACTAAATCTCGGCCTCTCACTGGCACAGCTCCAATTTCCTTGGCAGCTTCTTTAGATGCTGAGCCAATATCCCACTTCAATTGTTCAGCTGTTCGTTCACCAATTAACAAATTATAGTTTTGACGAACATATTGAGCAATTGAATCATTGAGTTTATCTCCAGCCATTCGAACAGAACGACTAGAAACAATCCCACCTAAAGAAATGGTAGCTACATCAGTAGTACCACCACCTATATCAACCACCATGCTACCAGTGGGATCCATAACGGGAAGTCCTGCACCAATAGCAGCTGCAAATGGTTCTTCAATTACATAAGCATCTCTAGCTCCAGCTACTCGAGTAGCATCAATTACTGCTCGTTTTTCAACGGCGGTGATACCAGTAGGAACACAAACCATAACAAATGGTTTGCCAGAGTTTTTACCAATAGCTTTTTCGATGAAATACTTCATCATTGAAACGGTAGTATCGTAATCTGCGATTACCCCATCTTTCATAGGTCGAACAGCCTGAATACTTCCCGGAGTTCTCCCAATCATATCACGAGCTTCAGCACCCACAGCGATAATTTCACCGGTCTTGGTACTCTTGGCAACTACGGACGGCTCTCTTAGTACAATTCCCTTTCCATCAACGTATACAATCGTATTGGCAGTCCCTAGGTCTATTCCAATATTTTTATTTCCAAGTCCAAACAAGTTATTCATCCCTTCATCATCACATTTTTTTAAATGTCGGTTTAATATCTCTAGATTAGTTTAACGAAACAAGTATATCATACCAACCTGATAAATAAATAGTTGGTAAACAAACTGATTGCGATTTAATGGATTATTTAACTAACCACCTTCGCACATCAGAAATAAAGTATAACGAACCGGTTACTAAAATGACTTTATCTGGTTGATTTTTAATTAATTCGGCTAATCCTGTTTGCCAGTTTTCCACCACATGAACCCGTCTAGAATTTAATGATTGGGCCAACTTAGTGATGGATGAAACTTGTCGATTTTTAGGGGCATTAAACGTCGTTAAGTATAGTTCCACGTTTTCAATCATTAGTAACCTAGACATCATTTTTTCCGCCTGCTTATCAGCTAAAACAGCAACTAAAATTGAAATTGGTTCCTTGGTAAATTGAGTTTTGAGAGTAGAGACCAAAGCTTCAATTGCTGGTATGTTGTGAGCCCCATCAATTATCACCATTGGTTTTTGTTGAATAACTTCAAATCTCCCTGGCCAGGTGGCCACTTGAATTCCTTTTTTGACCATCTCTACCGTAAAAGGCTTCTGTTGTTGTCGTTGATAAAGCTCAAAAGCTTGAATTGCTGTTACCGCATTGTCTACTTGATAGTTACCGATTAATTGGGTTGTGATTTGGCTAATATTTGTTTGCTCATTTATAAAATCAAATTGTTCACTACTTTGGGTCTCTACCAAATTACGATAATTAAATTCTCGTCCTAATTGGCTTACCGGCGCGCCATTTTGTTCTGCTACCTTCAAAATAGCAGCAGCTGCTTCCGTTCCAATATTTCCAACCACTACCGGAACCCCCGGTTTAATAATTCCCGCCTTTTGAGTCGCAATTTCAGTCAATGTATTGCCCAAAATTTGCATGTGATCATAGCCTATTGTCGTAATAATGGATAATGCCGGAGTGAGAACGTTAGTTGAATCATATAACCCACCAATTCCAACTTCCACAATTACTACATCTACTGGATGACTAGCAAAATAAATAAACATCATCGCAGTAACGATTTCAAATTCAGTGGGGCCACCTTCGGGAAGTTCTTGATCCAATTGATCCACAATGGGTTTTACTTTTCTGGCTAGTTCCGTCACTTCATTATCCGTAATCGGAATTCCATTAACACTAATTCGCTCATTAAATTTAATCAAAAACGGTGAAGTAAAGGTTCCTACGGTTAAATTTTGTTGTTCAAATAAAGATCTCAAAAAGGCTACTGTCGAGCCTTTGCCATTGGTTCCCGCTACATGAATTGGTCTAATTTTAGTTTGGGGATCTTCCAGCAAATCCATAAATCGTTGCATACGCTTTAAGGTTGGAATTTTTTTAAATTTTCCTCGGCCGTGAATAAACGCTAGAGCATCTTCATAAGTATTTATCATTCAATATTGCTCCTCTCAAAAAGGCTCGCACGGCGCTTTTACCGTACGAGCCTCTCATTGTTACATTTGAGCTTTAATTTGGGCTAAACGATCGTTAGCAGCTTGTAATTTAGCTTGGTAGTCAGCTAAACTTTCTTTTTGCTTAGCGACAACGGCTGCAGGAGCATTAGCAACAAATTTTTCGTTACCTAACTTCTTTTCAGCGCGTTGAACTTCGCTTTCAAACTTGGCTACTTCTTTATCTAATCTTGCCACTTCATCATTTAAGTCAACTAATTCAGCTAATGGAATATAAACCGTAGCATCGGTAATCACGCTTGAAAATGCCAAAGTTGGAATGTCTAGTTCTTCACTAGTTCCTACTTCTAATTTTTCTGCATGACAGAAACGGTTAATATAAGTCCAGTTATCGTTAAAGATTTGAGCCACTTCTTTACTATCAGTTTGGACTAACAAATCAATCGCAGATGACATTGGTGCATTAGCTTCTGACCGAATGTTTCGAACTGATTTGATTAATTCAATCAATAGTTGCATTTGTTTTTCAGCGGCTGTATCTTTAAATTCATCGTGAACCACTGGATAATCAGCAGTTACTAATGACTCTCCAACGTGCGGCATGCTGAGCCAAACTTTTTCAGTGACAAAAGGCATGATTGGGTGTAATAAGCGTAAAGTTTGATCTAATACGTATGCCAAAATATTCTGGGTATTTTTCTTTTGTTGTTCATCGTCACTTTGTAAGGTTGCCTTACTCATTTCGATGTACCAATCACAGAAATCATTCCAGATAAAGTCATACAATGCTCGACCAGCTTCACCAAAATTATACTTATCAAATTCACGGGTAACGTGTTCTACCGTTTCATTCAATCGACTCAAAATCCAGCGATCAGATAATTGCCATTGATCCTTAGCTGGCAATTCTGGTTTATCAACACCATCTAAGTTCATGATTACATAACGGCTAGCATTCCAGATCTTATTGATAAAGTTCCAGGCTGCATCCATCTTATCGTAACTAAATCGCAAATCTTGGCCTGGAGTTGTTCCGTTAGATAAGAACCACCGCAAAGCATCGGCCCCATACTTTTCGATTACGTCCATTGGGTCAATTCCATTCCCCAATGATTTGGACATCTTGCGGCCCTGTTCATCACGAATTAAACCGTGGAGTAAGACATCTTTAAATGGTCGTTTGCCGGTAAAGTTAAGACTTTGGAAGATCATTCGAGAAACCCAGAAGAAGATAATGTCGTAACCAGTAACTAAAGTATTAGTTGGGAAATAACGCTTAAAGTCTGGATCATCAACATCTGGCCAACCCATAGTTGAAAATGGCCAAAGAGCAGATGAGAACCAAGTATCCAATACGTCGGGATCTTGTTGCCAGTTTTCAATGTCTTCTGGAGCTGTTTCACCAACGTAAGTTTCACCCGTTTGTTTATTATACCAAGCAGGAATTTGATGGCCCCACCATAGTTGACGAGAAATAACCCAATCATGAATGTTTTCCATCCAATGGTTAAACGTCCCTTCAAATCGTTCTGGGACAAAGTTAACTTTTTCTTCGGTGTTTTGATTATCCAATGCCATTTTAGCTAATGGTCCCATCTTAACGAACCATTGAGTAGAAAGTCGAGCTTCTACTTGGACTCCGGTTCGTTCTGAATGACCAACAGAATGCACAATTGGATCAATGTTAATCATTAAGTCTTGATCTTGTAGATCTTTAACAATTGCTTTTCTAGCTTCAAAACGATCCATACCTTCATACTTACCAGCGTTTTCGTTCATGGTGGCATCTTCGTTCATGGTATTAATTCGTTCTAAGTCATGACGGTTACCAACTTGAAAATCGTTAGGGTCGTGAGCAGGAGTAATTTTAACCATCCCAGTTCCAAACTCTGGATCAACATATTGATCAGCAATGATTGGCACTTCACGATTTACTAACGGAACCACAATCTTCTTGCCCACTAATTCTTTGTAGCGTTCATCACTAGGGTGGACAGCAACAGCAACGTCACCCATCATAGTTTCTGGACGAGTGGTAGCAATTTCAATGTAGTCTTTGCCGTTGAACGTTACGCCGTCAGCAAATGGATACTTAACGTGGTAGAAAGCACCTTCATCGTCTTGGTGAATTACTTCAATATCTGATAATGCAGTCCGGGCTTGCGGATCCCAGTTGATGATGTATTCACCACGATAAATTAAGCCTTTATTATAAAGATCAACAAACACTTTAGTAACTGCCTTTGAAAGACCTTCATCTAAGGTAAACCGTTCGTGACCATAATCTAGGGATAAGCCCATCTTAGCCCATTGAGCATGAATGGTAGCAGCGTATTCGTCCTTCCATTCCCACACTTTGTCAACGAATTTTTCGCGACCTAAGTCATAACGACTAATTCCTTGTTCCTTTAATCGGGCTTCGACTTTAGCTTGGGTAGCAATACCGGCATGATCCATCCCTGGTAACCAGAGGGTATCAAATCCTTGCATCCGTTTTTGGCGAATAATCATGTCTTGTAATGTTGTATCCCAAGCATGGCCCAAATGTAGCTTACCAGTTACGTTTGGTGGAGGTAAAACAATAGAATAAGGCTTTGCCTTTTGATCTCCGCTAGGTTTAAATAAATCTTCGTCTAACCAACGTTGGTATTGTCCAGCTTCAACTTCTGTTGGGTTGTACTTAGTTGACATATTAACTTCTTTAGTCATATGGTCACTTTCCTTTCCAAAATAAAAACACTCCGTCCAAATATATAGGACGAAGTGCTCGCGGTACCACCTAAATTGAGTTAAAAAACTCCACTTAATTAATCATTGTTAACGGTCGATTAAACCGTGCTAAATCGCAAAAGCTCGCAAGCTACCTTCAACCAGTTCTTCGGAAAATTCACAGCAGCCATTTTCTTTCTGAGCAAAGAGCTGGTTTACTCCTCTTGTTCAACGCTTCAATACAATTTAATTCTAACCAAAAATTACTTAGTCGTCAACACGCCGTTGAGTAATCTGATTTAATGCGGCCAAGGCTTCTTTATAATCAGGCTCATCATGTAGTTCTGGAACAATCTGCCGATACACAATTTTACCGGTTTGATCAACTAAGAAAATTGTTCTAGCCAGAGTCCCGTTATTAGGCAAGTAAACCTTCATTGCGTAGCCTAACGATAGTTCCTCATCGGAGAGTAATTGTAAATTAGCTACTCCTTCAGCAGCACACCAATCTCGTTGTTGTTCAATTGTATTGTTCGATACGGTGATAAACCGTGCATCTGGATACATATCAGCTTCTTTGTTAAAACGCTTAGTTTCTAAGCTACAAACCGGGGTATTAATATCAGGAACAGTTGATAACATAGTAATCCTGCCAATAATGTCCGCGGTTTTAACCCAGTTACCTTCAGCATTTTGTACTTTAAACTTAGGTAATTGATCTCCTACTTCTGGAGGATTACCGAATAATGATTCACTTTGACCACCGATAGTAATTTGCATTCCAGTTCACTCCTTATTGCCTTTAATTAACAATAAGATAGCCCAAAAATGTTTAAGAAGCAAGTAATATCCCTATAGTAATTCGGCAAATGCTTCGACATCTGCATTCATAAATTCATCGGTAGCAGCAATGTCAGTAACTTTAATGCCTTCAATTGCCCGTTGCATTAAGCCTTCCACATCGATGTTTTGTTCGAATTTACGAGATTTTTCCAAGTTCGGTCTAGTTTTAGGCGAAGGTGGAGTAAAAATAGTACAGCAATCTTCATAAGGTAAAATCGAAAGTTCATAGGTGTCAATTTTTTCTGCAATTTTGATAATTTCGGTTTTATCCATGGAAATCAACGGCCGCAACACTGGTAAAGTGGTAACGTCATTAATCGCCGCCATACTTTCAAGGGTTTGAGAAGCTACTTGACCTAAGGATTCCCCATTAAAAATCCCCATAGCCCCTCTTTGACGCGTAATTTCAGCAGCAATTCGCAACATCATTCTCCGCTGAACAGTCATTAAGTACCCTTCTGGGACCTTTTCCTTAATGGTTTCTTGGGCTTCTGTAAATGGTACTTGAATAAATTGAATATTGCCACCGAATTTAGCCAGCTTAACAGTTAATTCCTTCGCTTTAGCTAAAGCCTGTTCGCTAGTATATGGGGGACTATAAAAATGAATCATATCAATTTTAACGCCCCGTTTCATGCCTAAGTAGCTGGCTACCGGAGAATCAATTCCGCCAGAAAGCATCATGGTAGCATGACCACCAGTTCCAACCGGTAATCCGCCAGCCCCCTTAATGGTTTCTGAAGAGATATAGGCCCCGTTCATTCGGATTTCGACTCTGACTGAGATATCCGGTTGCTTCATCGATACTTTAATTCCAGGAATATTATCAATAACGTGATCACCTAGTTGCAGGTTGATTTGGTTAGTATCAAACTCAAAATCCTTATCTTGGCGGCGAGTATTAATTTTAAATGACATTCCGGGTTGGTATTGTTGCTTAATCATTTCCAGCACCGTTTGCTTAATGTCAGTCATATTCTTTTCAATTCGAATCGATGGTGAGAAGTTTTCGATCCCAAAAACTAGGGACAGTCGGTTCATGACTTCATTAGCATCAGCACCGTTTAATTGAACATGCAGCCGGTCTCGTTGAGCCTTAACTTCAACTTCAGGAAGGTCTTTTAAAACTGACCGAACGTTCATCCCTAACCGGTAGATAAAATCTTTTCGGTTTTTTCCCTTCGTTGAAAGTTCGCCATAGCGAACCATAATTTCAGTATATTGCATTCCAAACTCCTAACTTAATTTATCAAACTCAGTGTATAATTCATCAAATACTTGGTTAAAAGCCTCAGCTTCAGCCATAGTGTTTTGGTCCCCTAACGAAATTCTTACCGCGCTAGTTGATAAATCACTAGGCACCTTCATTGCTGCTAAAGTACTAGACACCATGTGTTTTTTAGAGGAACAAGCACTCGTAGTGGAAATATAAATTCCATGTTCTTCAAAGGCATGAACAATCGTTTCACCCCGTACTCCCTGAATAGCAAAACAAAGAATATGTGGAGCAAACCGTTCGTCATCTTGGGAAAACAAAGTAACTTTTTCAAACGGCTTGACGTGATCTGCAATCGCCCTTCTAATTGCTATTTCATTATTATTAGCTTGAGTTTCATTAGCCAATAATAATCGTAAAGCTTTAGCCATGGCTGCAATCGCTGGCACGTTTTCAGTTCCACTTCGTTGATTTTTTTCTTGACCTCCACCAGTCAATAGCGGTGCCAACTTCCGGCCCCGTCGACCATACATAAAGCCAACTCCGCGGGGAGCATGGAATTTATGCCCAGAAAAAGTCACAAAATCTACTCGTTCATTAAAGATCTCAGAGTGTAGTCCTTTACCAATTCCTTGAACCGCATCAATATGAAAATGAATCTTAGGATACTGCTTTAAAACTTCTGCAATTTCGGTTAGAGGTTGAATTGTTCCAATTTCGTTGTTAACCGCCATAACAGATACCAAAATAGTATCAGGACGAATCGCCGCTTTTAAGTCTGCAGCAGAAACTTGGCCAGCTTCATCAACCGGTAAATACGTAACCTCAAAGCCAAGTTTTTCTAACTGTTGCATTGTGTTATGGACAGCTGGATGTTCAACAGAGCTAGTAATCAAATGTTTACCGTAAGCTCGTTTTTCCATTGCAGTTCCTTTAATAACCCAGTTATCGCCTTCGGTTCCTCCACTGGTGAAATAAATTTCATCAGGGTTAACCTTTAACAAATCAGCAATCTGTTTTCTGGATTGTTCTAGTAAGTTGAAAGATTGATCTCCAAAATTATGCAAACTTGAAGGATTACCCCAAATCTTTGCACTTACTTTTGAATAGGTATCTACAACCTCAGGCAATGCCTGAGTTGTGGCACTATTATCAAAATAAATCATTACAAAACCTCTTCTATTAATCATTGGTTCGACTCCAACAATTGTACGATCTACTATAATACACCATTCTAGGTAAAATAAAAATCCCCCTTTAATTTGCTAAAGTAGAATTACATAAATTTTTCGATACAAATAAAAAAACGCCCTTACGGACGTTTTTTATTCTTCAGTTTCCTGACTTTCATTATTAGTAACTGGCGCTTTAGCAGCAAAGTATTCTTGTTCAATCTTTTGGTATGATCCCGGATACTGGCTTTCTAATGCAGTAGCAATAGTTGCCAAGCTTTTAGTGTAGTTAAAGTCGTGATCAAATGCTATATGGGCCTTTTTACTAGCTGCAGCAATATCTGGGTCAGTATTAATAAACCGGTTAGCAAATTGTAACGATTCTTCGGCCAAAACCGCATCATCAATCAACTTGGTGGTCATCTCTTCTAAGTTATCCATATCGGATTGGATAATTAATTCTTGCTTAGATACTTCTTCAACATCCACTTTAGGTTGGTTCAATGCTTGACTTAACCGTTCAATTTCCTTAATTACTGCGTTAAAACTATTGCTGTAATCGCTAGGCATTCCGGGTAAGTTATGATTATCAATTCGACGCTTTTTATTACGCATTTCTAAATCAAATTTACGCAGAGTTTGACGGGCTTGTTCCTCTTCTGCCGGAAGATCAATTACTTGATTATAAAGTTCTTTTTGTGACGCCTCGATTTGCTCTAGGTTACGCATAATTTGTTGTTGATCAGCTCGGATACGACTATAAACGGCTTGTCCCCGTTGAATGGCTTCTTTTTGTCGCATCGCTTCCATCCCCATCGCCCGAATTTGTTCGGTATATTGACGGTTATTTTCAATTTCTTTATGATCCAAAACATAATCAATATTTAAGCGTTCCAACTTACGAGTAAGATCGGTATTTTGTCGACGCAAATGATCGATATACTTAGCAATAACGGTTACTTTCTCATCTACTATTTTTTTATCTTCGATAGCATCTTCCAAAAATTGGTAAAGATGATCAATTCGATGAGAAATATCAATATTAACGTCCTTAGCCACATCAACATTTAACGCTGCCAAATTATCGTTATTTTGTTTGACCTGAGTTTTTACATGCTCTAATTGGGTTTCAAAAGTATCATTTTCAAAATTAAACCCTTGTTGCGTAATCATTTGATATCCCCTGCCCAATTCTTGTATCTGTTCAGGAAATTCTGTTTGCAGTTCTTGATTTAGTCCCGGAATGATTTCCATGTAGTCCTTAAGTTGGTCAGTCGTGGCATTTAACTCAGACAAGATAGTCTCAGCGCTGTCATGATCGCCCTTTTTAGTTAAGGTAGTAAATTCATCAAATTGGTCTTCAATATTGGCGAGCATTTTTTCCAACGCATCAATACTAGGACCCAATTTTTCGTTTTGTTCTAATAATTGCTGTCTTAAATCTTGATATTGTTTTTCTAAATCCGTAATCGCAATATTATGTTGCTTGTCTAGATCTTGCAATTGAACCAAGCCAGCTTGAATGCTTTTAACTTGATCTTCAACATCTTCAATTAATTGATTAGTTTCTATCCATTTTTGACGAGAGCGAATGAAGTTAACCCCTTTGGTGTCTTCTTTGACTTCCTTAATTTTATCATCAATACTGGGAATTAAAGTTTCATGAATATTTTTGTACTGACTTAACAGTTGATCGTATTTACGCTGTGACTCTCCCGTTAAGTTTAAATTTTGAGCTAACTCAAATTCTTGATCCAAAGGAATTTCGAATAAGGGTTTTTTATTTTCATAAATCGCGGTGGCTTGTTGATTAATTCGGTGTTGGTAAAAAGCAACCACTAAATAAATAAGTACGCAAACTGTGATAATAATGAGCAAAAAATTCAGCATTCTGGTTCCCGTCCTTCAAATCAAAAGTTTTGCTTGAATTATAGTATTCAAAACAATTATTATGTATTGTTAATAAATTCATTTGTAGTGCATCTAAAAAGCATTATATCATAGTATAATCCATTCAAATCAGTAAATTTAGACGAGAGGTAATAATTATGACTAATCTTAACCATTTACTCAGCAAGCAATTAGACGCTTTATTAACTAACGAAACTAACTTGATCGCCAACATGGCCAACACTTCTGCCTTAATTAATGAAACTTTGCCTAAGATTAATTGGGCTGGCTTTTACTTATATGATTATTCTAATAATTCACTAACTTTAGGACCTTTTCAAGGTAAAGTTGCTTGTATGCATATAAAATCTGGCGATGGTGTTTGTGGTGCTGCCATTGAGCAGCAGAGCGTGATTAGAGTAAAAAACGTTCATGAATTTCCAGGCCATATTGCCTGTGATGCTGCTTCTAATTCTGAAATTGTGGTGCCCTTAATTAAAAACGAACGACTACTAGGTGTCTTAGATATTGATTCTCCTATTATAGATAGATTTTCACTAGAAGATGAAGATTTAATTGTTGAGCTTGCCAATGTCTTTTTAAATCACGTTGACAACTCTGCAGAAAACCTATAGAATGTCCATTGTGTAAAATAATGCAGCGGTAGGCGGTAAGCTCGTCAACATGTTGGTGCCCTTACTAGGGTTGATTAGTAACTCAACGGCTGCTTGAGCGAAAGTTACAAAGCAGCATGCACGAATACTAAACCTACAATGGATTATTTTACTCCAACAAAATATTGGAGGAATCTATTTATGTCAAGATATACAGGCCCAAGTTGGCGTGTTTCACGTCGTTTAGGAATTTCTTTATCAGGTACTGGTAAAGAATTAGCTCGTCGCCCTTATGCACCAGGTGATCATGGTCAAGGTCGTCGTTCAAAACTTTCAGAATACGGAATGCAACTTCGCGAAAAGCAAAAGTTACGTTTCATGTACGGTTTGACTGAACGTCAATTCGCTAACACTTTCGTTCGTGCCGGTAAGATCCGTCACGGCAAGCACGGTGTTAACTTCATGGTTCTTTTGGAACAACGTTTGGACAACATGGTTTACCGTTTAGGTTTGGCTACTACTCGTCGTCAAGCTCGTCAATTGGTTAACCATGGTCACATCACTGTTGATGGCAAACGTGTTGATATTCCTTCATACGAAGTTAAAATCGGCCAAGTAATCAGCGTTCGTGATAAGTCAAAGGATATGCAAGTAATTAAGGATGCCGTTGAAGCTGTTGTTGGTCGTCCTCAATACGTATCATTTGATGCTGACAAGCTTGAAGGTTCATTAGTTCGTTTACCAGAACGTGATGAACTTGATGCAGATATCGACGAATCATTAATCGTTGAATACTACAACAAGCTATAATTTATTAGCCTTTCCAAAGTGTTTTGCTACGGCAAAGCACTTTTTTTATTTGGTAAAAAAATGGTATAATACTGCTCTGCACTGACTTAGTAATTAAGGAGGGTTTTCATCATGCAACAGCCATTGGCTTATAGAATGCGCCCCACTCAAATCGGCGAAGTTGTTGGCCAGCAACATCTAGTAGGCCCCGGTAAAATTATTGACCGGATGGTAAAAGCTAAACTGCTTTCCTCGATGATTTTGTATGGGCCTCCAGGAACTGGTAAGACCAGTATTGCTAGCGCAATTGCCGGATCTTCTAAATATGCTTTTCGCAAATTAAATGCCGCTACTGATGGTAAAAAAGAACTTCAAATAGTTGCTGAAGAAGCTAAGATGAGTGGAACGGTGGTTTTATTACTAGATGAAATTCACCGACTTGATAAAGTGAAACAGGATTTTTTACTGCCATTATTAGAAAATGGTTCAATTATTCTAATTGGTGCAACCACTGAAAATCCTTACATTAGTATTAATCCCGCCATTAGAAGTCGAACTCAAATTTTTGAAGTGTATCCCCTCACTCCCGAAGACATCCAGTCTGCTATCCAACGAGCATTAAAAGATGTAAAAAATGGTTTAGGTAGCTACCAAGTAAATTTATCCGACTCAGCACTACATTTTTTAAGTACCGCTACTAATGGTGACTTACGTTCATCATTAAATGCTTTAGAATTAGCCGTAAAATCTACTTCTCCTGACAATGACGAAATTATTAATATTGACCTACAGACCGTGGAAGAATGTCTCCAACGAAAAGCCATTAACGCAGATCGCGATGGAGACGCTCATTACGATGTTATTTCTGCTCTGCAAAAATCTATTAGAGGCTCTGATACAGATGCAGCTTTACATTATGCTGCTCGGTTAATCGAAGCTGGTGATTTAATCTCGTTAATGAGGCGATTACTAGTAATTGCCTATGAAGATGTTGGTTTGGCTAATCCAAACGCTTGTGAACACACTGTTGCGGCAGTTTCCGCTGCTAAACAACTAGGGTTGCCAGAAGCTCGTATCCCGTTAGCTGATGCCATCATTGAATTATGTTTAAGTCCTAAGTCTAATTCGGGTATTTCAGCCATTGATGCTGCAACAACAGCACTACAAAGCGGTAACTATGGTCAGATTCCAGCCTACTTAAAAGACGCTCATTATAAAGGAGCAGCTAAACTAGGTCACGGTATTGATTATAAATATCCTCACGACTTTCCTAATGACTGGGTAAAACAACAATATTTACCTGATAAAATCAAGTTTGATCAATATTATCAACCTAAGGCTAACGGCAAGTACGAAACAGCATTAAACAATCAGTACTACAAGCTAAGAAAAGCTCAGGGAAAACCCGTTTAATTGGAGGAATTTCATGTTAATCAATCTTTTAGTTCTTATTGTCGTTTTTATCACTGCCTTTTTGGGTGGCTACCTAGTTAGTCACCGTAATAAAACTTTTTTATCACTCGATCCCACTACCGATTCCGTTGTGCATAACGTAGCTAATTGGGGCGGAATTTCATTATTATTTATTGCTTTATTAGGGGTCGTTTCCTTATTTTTGCAAAACTCTATTTTTATTATCATTGTTTTATTAATCGCTACTGTAGTAGCTACAACCATTCAATTTATCCTATTTAACCATTTAAAAATCAAATAATCGATTTTAATATTTTGTATTTTCCCTAAAATAACGTACAATAAAAGTAACAAAACTATAGGGGTGAGTGCTATGTTACAACAATATAAACAGATTTTAGTTCCTGTTGATGGTTCTTATGAAGCTGAATTAGCGTTCAAAAAAGCCGTTGCAGTTGCGATTCGAAATCAAGCAACTATTCACTTAGTTCACGTTGTCGATACGAGAGCATTTCAAAATATTTCTAGTTTTGATACTTCCATGGTCGAACAGGTGACGGATACTGCTAAGGAAACTCTTGAAAAGTATGTTCAAGAAGCCCATCAAGCGGGATTAAAGGATATTGATTATTCAATCGAATACGGAGCTCCTAAATCCGTAATCGCTAAAGATCTGCCACGTAACTTACACATTGACCTCATTATGATCGGTGCTACTGGTTTAAATGCGGTTGAACGTCTCTTAATCGGTTCAGTCACTGAGTTTGTAACTAGAACTGCTCTCTGTGATGTTTTAGTAGTCAGAACTGATTTGGATAACCAACCAGCCAAAAAGCCTGAAAATTAGTTAACAACTTAACTTAGTTAAAACAAAAGCCACTAACAAAATTAATTGTTAGTGGCTTTTTGAGTGCCAATACTATTCTATTCGCTTAACTGGTGATCCATAATATCTGTAATTAATTCATCGACCGTTGGAACATATACCTTAGGAACCTGTTCATTAATATTAGCAGCAGAATCATTAAATTGTCTTGTCCAATAAGCTAATAACGCCATTTTACTTGCCCGTTTACGGTGATTAAGCAAGAAATGAGCCTGACAATTATATTCCAATAATTGTGCTAACCGATACAAGCTTTGATTTTTACCCAATAATTTCACTGCCAACTGAGATGCTTTAGCAGCCAATTCATAATTTCGAGATAAGATGGCAGACCTAATTATGGCATTATATATATCTATCACCCGTTTTAAATTCATTGGCTTCTGTAACGCCGTCTCATTAATCTTAGTTAAAGCAATTCGATAAAAATTATTAGCACGTTCTAAATGCCCTTTTTGCAAGTAAGAACGCCCAATTCCAATAAAACACCAAGCAATATAATGGTCGTTTTTAGAAAAGTTATTTCGTCTAATTATTTCATTTAAAATAAACAAGGCTTCATCAGCATCTTGTAATCTGACTAATCTAATAATGGCTTGAAATAAATTATAACGATCAATATTTTTACTGGTATCAAGTCGCTGCTCTTTGATTTGTCTCCACTGCTTGTCTGCCATTTCAAATTGACAGTTAAACAATCGGGTTTCCACTATTTCCAATGCGCGATCACCATAATTATATTTATTGGTAACTTCTTCGGGCGATAAGCCTATTCGATTACAAATTTTATTTAAAATATCATTATTTTTGCACTCACAACGATTTTCAATCAAGCTAATAGTTGCTTGGGTACAAATATCAATAGCTAACTCCCGTTGAGATAATCCTAACTTAAGCCTTTTATTTCTAATTGTTGAACCATTAACTTTCATTGACGGTAAACTCCTATTTGCTTATATTTCCCCCAAATAGCAATTATAGAAACCGATTTCATAACATCCGTCTTTATCTTAATATAACTAAAAATCATAGTCAACATGTAGATTTAATTAATATTACTTACCTAAAAGAACAGGATTCTATATGATCATTAACCACCCCTACCGCCTGCAAAAAACTATACATGGTTTTATCTCCTACTCGAATAAATCCTAGTTGCTTAAAGTTGCTTACAAAGGGTTTAACAAATTCTGTATAGTCTAACTCCGCCACTGATTTATTTAGATGGTGGTCTATCGGAGTATAGTTTACTGGTTGCCAGACCAAGTCAGTTAATGACTTTTCTAGGTTAGCAACTATTTTGGCGTTATGAATTACCGCCTCTAACTTAGTTCGGTTACGAATAACTCGATCATCATGCATCCATTCATCAACGTTAACTTCATTACATTGAGCCAATTGCTGATAATCAAAATTTAGTAACGCCGTCTCTAATCCCAATCTATATTTTAAGACTGTGTCCCAAGACAGTCCTGCTTGAAAAATTTCCAAACATAGTGCCGCAAACAGGTCTTGGGGATCAGTAACCGGTTTTCCCCACTGCGAATCATGATAATAAAGTAATGCTGGACTCTTAGTCGCCCAATCACATCTATTCATAATAAATCACCTCTACTAGTTAAATACGGAAAATTACAAATAATTCCACGCAGTTGCCACTAAAAACATACTTTTATTTGATGGTGCAGACTTTTCTATGTGGCGAACTACAGAGCCAATATCTGTAATTTGTCCCGTTATTGGTAAAGTTGCCAAAATTTGTGCTTGAAGCGGCCGCCGTACCGTCCAAACGTAAACTGGTCGTTTAAGCTGGTTTGCTTGCTGAAAAAATGCTGGGTTTAAGGTAAATGCTTGTACAGAATAAAAATCAACCGCCTTAGTCATTAAGTCTCCCGTGTTAATGGTAACCACTATCCCCACCGGAATCTTGTTAGTCTCCCGTTTAATTTGTTGTAAATAATCTAGTTCCATGGAATGGACCAAACCATGATTTTGTTCCATCGAACTCTTAAATTGACTAACAAAATCAGTACCTGCAGATTTTGCATTATTTCCTCCAGGCTTAATTTCCACCAATAATCTTTGCTGCTTTTGATTAGCTCTAGCTATATAGTCATCAAATAATTCTACTCGGTCATGTTTTTTAATTTGTTTCAGGGTTAAATCTTCTATTCGTTTCCTTTGATTTTTTCCCCAGTCTAATTCATCATCATGCTGACAAACAAAATAATGATCCTTTGTTTCTCTGACATCCATTTCAACAAAGTTAAATTTTTGGTGACTTGTTTGTGTTAAAGCAGCAATAGAATTAGGGATTTGGTCATTGCGATAAACTCCTCGATGCGCAATTATTTGCTGAGGAGCAGTAGTGAACATCACATTGGTTATGCTAACTCCTAGGGTAATTACTAAAATACAAATAATAATATTAATTACTAACTGATTCTTGATTTGGACAGGCAAATTACCGGCCCAAACATGAACTAAAAAGCGAAGTTGGCCAATAGATAATCCTAAGATCAATCCTGCATTTAAAATTACAAGCATCCACTGTATTTTAAAAACATTAGCAACTAATATTAAAATCAAGGTTAATCCCGCTAGCCAACAAACATACCAGCCTAAGTTTTTTAATATTTGCACAAGTTGTAGCTTAACGCTCGTATGCCAAAAACGGGCCAACATAACGGCTAAGAGTGCCCACACCATAATGGTAAATCCAATTCCTGAAGTAATGACTAGTTTAAAATGGTTATTTAAAAATAAAATGAACGCCCCACTAACTGGGATGTAGGTCATCACCTCTGCCAGTAGCCCCATGAAATTCAACGGGGCCAGCCCTAAAATTCCTAATCCAATTATTATAGATTGAGGTTTACCTTGATTACTTAAGATTTGTCTGCCAATAAAAACTAATCCCATAATAATAATTAAAAAACATACTGGCACCAAAAAACTCCACGTAGTATCTTGACCGGTGCTCCATTGTCCTACTACTGAAATAAGAACTATTAACATTAATTCAGTACCATTTAAACTGACTTTAGTCTGCACGATTTTCCTCCAAAAAAAAGAGACGATTAGTATCGTCTCAATTTTAACATATTTAAATATCTTGATCTTTAGGATCCAAAGCCTTAAAGTCATGAAGGATTTTAGCTTGGTGATCATATTCATCTTCAGCCAACCGAATTAGGCGGTCGATTAATTCAACGTATGAGATACCGGATTTTTCCCACATTTGAGGGTACAAACTAATGTTAGTAAAACCAGGCAAGGTGTTAACTTCACCTAAGTAAGGAACGCCATCTTCAGAAACTAAGAAATCAATACGAGCAAGGCCACGTAAGCCCAATGCCTTAAATGCATTTAAGCCCATTTCAGTAATTTCTTGAGATAATTCAACTGGGATGTCAACTGGGATATCAAAAATCACTTGGCTAGCATCCACGAATTTATTATCGTAAGTATAGAATTCGTCTTCTGATGGAACTTTAATTGCGCCAACTACTGAAGCAATTGGATGATAATTTCCCAGAATAGAAATTTCTAATTCTTCAGGTCCTTGAATGGCTTCTTCAACCAAGACTTTATCATCATATCTAAATGCATCTTCTAATGCTGAAGTGTATTCTGCTTCTGAGGTAACCATGTGGATCCCAACAGAGGAACCTTGGTTAGCTGGTTTAACAAATAGTGTTGGAGTTAATTTATCAGCTAATTCTTGATAAGTATAACGTTCTGCAGTTTGGGGAGTTAATAAAACATAATCTGTGTTTCTAACACCTGCTAAGTTAAGGATTTTTTTAGTAATATCCTTATCAAATGACATTGCAGATCCTAAAACTTCGCTTCCTACATAAGGTTTGTTAAGTAATCTTAGTAGGCCTTGAATAGTTCCATCTTCTCCTAGATTACCGTGAATAATTGGGAAAAAGACATCAATATTTTCCGTATTACCCAAGTTAATGATTGGAGCCAATGGATTACTCATATCTAATTTAGGAAGTTCTTCTGCCACTACTTGATCTTCTGGTTCGCCATCAAAAACTCGCTTAGAAGCTTCTTCAGACAAAAAGATTCCATTTTTGGTCATTAAGAACAAAGCAACATCGTATTTATCTTTGTCCATTGCATCGTAAATATTGTGTGCAGAACGCTTTGAAACGTCGTGTTCAGAGGAGTTACCTCCAAATAAGAGTGCTACTCGTAACTTTTCTTTATTTTCCATGATTGCTCATCCTATTCGTATATATTTCAGAATCTTAAGTATAACATGAATTTTACCTTAATGACCGTCTAAGCGTCAAAAACAAACACTATTTATCATAATTTCTTAACTATGGTAAAATTAATCGTTGAGGAGGATCGTTTATGAATACAGAAGATATTGTCCGTGGGCAATTAAAGCAAGAGGTCAAACGCCTATTTTCTCACAAATGGGGTGTTGCTATTTTAATGGCCTTAGGAATTTACATTTTTGATGTTTTAAGTACTATGGTTCAGAGTTACTATCAAAGCCAAGTACAATTGGATAATGGCAACAACGTTGTTACTAATTTTAGTGGTAAGTATCAAGTCATTATTTTTCTATTATCTACCTTATCCACATTTGTAGCTGTAGCAGCATCATATGGTTACCTAGATTGGTTAAATTCCAACCAGCAACCATCTAGTCCAGCTAAAACTAGCTTTATGGTGTTCACCAAAAAATACTTTACATCTACATTAGCTATCTTTGTTTTAAAAACCATCTTTATATTCTTTTGGTCTTTATTATTGGTTATTCCCGGTATTATTAAAGGATATTCTTATTCCCAAGCCTTTTTAGTTTACAAAAGCCATGTAGATGCTGGTGATCAAAACGTTAGTTACTTAGACTGCATTACCGAAAGTCGTCGACTAATGAACGGTCACAAGTGGGATTACTTCGTCTTACAAATTAGTTTTATTGGTTGGTATCTTTTAGGATTTCTAACATTAGGAATTGGATTGATTTGGGTCATTCCTTATGCTTCGGCTACGTATTCTAACTTCTATCGGCATCTAATTGCTGATGCTAATATTCAGCTAGCTAGTTAATTAATCAAATTAAAACGGGATTCAATACTTTTGAGTATTGAATCCCGTTTTTTATTTAAACTCGTTTGATTTGTTTGCGATTATAAAAGATGTGACTAAACCCAATCATTATCACTGACCAAATAAAGAAAAACAGCATGGAATATACAGGAGTAACAGTTCTTTGCCCCTGGTAGCCTAAAATAAATTTAATAAAATCATCTATCCAGGTAACAGCAATTGTACTTATAGAAGAACTAACAATACCCATTAATACTATCATCGCTACAAAACCACAAATAATAATTAGCCGTTGAACTCTTTTAGAGAATAATGATAAAAATGAGCCTACTGCCAAAGCAGAAGTAACTACTGCAACCAGCCATAGAAGATGGTAGCAAAATCCCACTATCTCATTTAAAAATCCATTAGAAATAAAATCACTATAACATCCCTGATAAAAATTAGTACCGTTTAAAAAGAAATGCATAGCTAGATAATAAAGCTCATCAATCACAGCCCCAATCAAAATAATAGCACCGTACGAACTAATTTGATTCTTAAAATAAGTATTGCGAGAAATTCCGTTTTGAATTAGAAATTTATAATCCTCATATGATAATAATGCCATCCCACCTAATATCAATGTTGTAATGAATCCAACATTACTATTTTCGATGGTGTTACTAATAGAAAACGTCCCAAAAGTACCGCTAATAATAGCAAAAAATATCGGCATCACTACTAAAATGATAAGAGCATATAAGTATGCAACGGCTAATAATTTAATATGTTTCTGGAATAAATATTTGGATACTACCTTATTTTTCACTCCCGTTACCTCCGTTTGTATAATTAGTTAAGAAGATAAAGATCTTTTGTAAATCAACTGGCGAAATTTTTACCGTGTCGGGAATTGGTCTATCGTTTAGTTCACCGTAGATGTAAAATGCAGCTAACTGTCCGATAGATTCCTTTCCGATTACATTGAGATCTTGAGTATATTGTTCAACATCTGCTTTGGGTCCTACTACCACTGATGACTGTGCCAAAACATTTTCCGCTGTATCGTGTAGCAATACATGACCGTTATCCAATACAATTACGTCGCTAATAATAGTTGCAATTTCTTCAATTAAGTGAGTGGAAATAATAAAATTTCGTGGTTGATCTGCATACGTTTTTAACATTTCTGAATAAAACAATTCTCTATGGCTAGCGTCCAATCCTAAAACCGGTTCATCTAGTAAAACATATTCTACCGGCAAACATAAAGCTAAAATCAATTTAAAAATAGACCGGTACCCAGTGGACAATTTGCCAAATCTTTGGTTTAAGTCCAATTCAAATTTATTTGCTAACTCAGTAACCAGTTGACGATCTATTGAACCGTACAATAACTCAGTATCATCAATAATTTTACTAAGCTTAGAACCGTTACTATACATATTTACTTCACTCATCAAGAATAAATGACTTAAAGCCTCATCGTTGTTATCAACCGTATCGCCATTAATCGTAACTTTCCCACCATTAGGAAGTAATCTATTAGTAATAATATTTAGTAGCGTACTCTTGCCGGCGCCATTACGCCCCAATAAACCATAAATTTTATTACCACTAAAACTCAAGTTAACATCGTTTAAAATTGTTTGATTGCCAAATGATTTGCTAATATGGCTTACATCTAAAACACTCATTGCTCATACCCCTTAGATATCATTTTTAGTAGTTCGGTTTCCGAGATACTTAAACTTTTAGCTTGTTTTACTAAAGTTTGAATTTCTTTTTCAAAAAAGGTAGCTCGTCTAGCACCCTTAACCGTTTCTTGAGCTCCTTGAACGACAAACATGCCGACTCCCCGCTTTTTTTCGATTAAGCCATTAGCTACTAACATATTCATTCCCTTCAAAACGGTTGCAGGGTTGATATGGAATTGGTTCGATATTTCCGTGGTCGATGGTATTTGAGTTCCTTCTGGAAAACTACCATTAATAATGGCTTCTTCAATTTGTTCCGCCACTTGCCGATAAATTGGCTCCCCACTATTAAAATCAAAATCGAACATTTCATCCCTCCTTATTTGGTTAATCACTCATGTAACTAACTATAAAGCGTTAAACCTATTGAGTCAATAAAAAATCGAAAGATTTACTCTTTCGATTTTTTACCTCTATTTATTTACTAGACGAAATTGGGAGAACCGCACCTTTGTAATTTTGATTAATCCATTTTTGCGTGCTCTTAGATTTTAATGCCTTGACCAATTTCTTGATAGCTGGCTTATTTTGATCAGCTTTTCTAACAGCAACAATATTAGCATATGGTGAGGTATCTTTCTCTAACGCAATGGCATCTTTTCTAGGATCTAGCTTAGCTTGAACAGCGTAGTTAGAATTAATAACTACTGCGTCGCCTTCGCCTCCTTGGTAAATCTGGGCCATTAATTTAGGCTCGTAGTTATGCTTAAATTTAAGGTGCTTAGGATTACTAGCAATATCATCGAAAGTAGCGGTCGTAACATCTACGCCCTTCTTCAATGTAATTAGTCTCGCATCCTTAAATAACTGAAGTACTCGCCCATAATCAGCAGTACTATTGCTAACTAAGATAGTTGAATTTGGTTTTAAATCCTTTAAACTTTTAGCCTTTTTGGAATAAATTCCAATCGGCTCTAAATGAATACTTCCAACGTTCACCAAATTCTGCTGGTTGTCATGGTTCCACTGTTTTAAAAACGGTTCATGTTGGAAATAATTAGCGTCTAATGCCTTACTAGCTAATGCTTTATTGGGCATTACATAATCTTGAAAAGTAACGATCTTAAGATCAATACCTTCCTTTTTTAACTCAGGTTTAACATGTTGCAAAATTTGAGAGTGAGGAATATTAGACGCCCCCACGGTTAGAGTTGTTTGAGACTTACTCTGATTGGATTTACCACAACCAGTTAATAATAGTGCTAACCCTAAGCCAATTGCTGCTAAATATCTTTTTTTCATGTAGAACTCCTCCAATATTTAAATCGTTCGCTTATCAATCGCTTTGACCCAACGATCCCCTATGAATTGAACTATAAACACAATGCAGGCAATAATCACCGTAGCCACTAACGTCACAGTATTATTATTTGACTGAAAACCATCTAAATACGCTAAGTTACCAAGACCACCAGCGCCAATCGCCCCTGCCATCGCTGAATATGAAATTAATGAAATCGTAGTTACCGTGGCTCCCGCAATCAAAGCCGGCTTACTCTCTGGTAATAATACCTTAGTAACAACTTCCCAGTTAGATGCTCCCATTGTAGTTACCGCTTCAATAACCCCAGAGTCTATGTCTCGCAGATTAGCTTCGACCATTCTAGCGTAAAATGGAGCGGCACTTATCACTAGTGATGGAATGGCAGCCTTAGGACCAATAATGGTTCCGATAATGTCCTTGGTAACTGGAAGTAACAAGACAATTAAGATAATAAACGGAATGGACCGAAAAACGTTCACTAATAAGCTAACTATCCAGTTCAAAATTCTTAACAACCCATTTTGTGAATTGCGAGTTTGGTATAAAAGTAACCCCAATAGTAAACCAATAATTACTACCAGAATAGCTGCTACTACAGTCATCCAGATCGTTTCCCAGGTAGCTGATCGCATTGCTTGCCAATCTACATTTTGAAATTGAAAATAGGATTTAATTCCGGTGGCGTCCATCATTTTTAAGCACCTCACTTTCCACATCCTTAGTTGCCAGATAATCTAACACCTTCATGACCTCATTATCTGAACCAATTAACTCTAAATCTAACATGCCAATTGCTCCATCTCGAGTCTGCTTGATACTACCCTGAAAAATATTGACGGTTAATTCGGAAAATTGCCGAATCACATCACTAACAATTGGTAAACTGGCTTGAGTCCCATGAAAAGTTAATCTCACAACTTGCCCAGTAGCTAGTTCAGTTCTAGCATCTAAATCTAAGTTTGAAACATTAAACTCATCATGAAATTCTTCGTTAACAAATTGTTTGGTAATTGCCTGTTGTGGATGCTTAAAAACTTGGCTAACCCGGCCGCTTTCTACAATTTTTCCCGCTTGCATCACTGCTACTTCTTGACAAGTTTTTGCCACTGCGTGCATTTCGTGAGTAATTAGTAAAATTGTTATTTGCAATCGTTGGTTAATATCCACTAACAAATCTAAAATTTCATTGGTAGTTTCTGGATCTAAAGCACTAGTTGCTTCATCAGAAATTAAAATATCCGGATTATTAGCTAGCGCTCTAGCAATTCCTACCCGCTGTTTTTGTCCTCCTGATAATTCTGCTGGATAAGCAGTGGCTTTATCTGCTAATCCTACTAGCGATAATAGTTCTGTTGCTCGCTGCTTTCGTTTTTCTTTAGCTAACCCAGCAATTTCTAGGGGCAACATTACGTTTTCAATTACAGTGCGAGACCATAATAAATTAAAATGCTGAAAAATCATGCCAATCTTTTGACGTTTTTCGCGTAGAACTTTGCCTTTTAATTCGTTCAAATTCACGTTATCAATTAAAATTTCACCACTGGTAGGAACCTCTAATCCGGCTAAAAGCCTAACTAAAGTACTTTTACCGGCTCCAGAAAAACCAATTAACCCAAAAATTTGACCGTTAGGAATGGTAAAACTGATGTCATCATTGGCTACCAATTTCGTATTTGCTTTTTGATATACTTTAGAAACATGCTTAAATTCAATCATGATCTCACCTCTTAACTATTAAAATAAAAAAAGGTCTTTCGCCCCAATTGCTTATTGCAATCAAAGGGCGAAAGACCTCGCGGTACCACCTTTGTTTACTGAATTTAAATTCAGCCTTAAAAGTTCTCTAATAACGTAGTAATGAACGTCAACCATTATTAATTTACTTGCGCAAGTTCATCAATAAACGCAATATCAAAGACCATATTCGAAAATATCCATCGGCTTGCTTTCACCTTACCAAGCTCTCTAAACGACTTCACATCTTCTACTCATCTTTTCATTTGCTCTTAATAATTATTGGGTCCAATTCTACTTACATTTTATTTATTCGTCAAGCCTTAATTTTAGCAATCCACGAAATACCTTGATCATCACTGTTTAATAAATCCGGATTAGCTTTGAGTTCTTGATTGATCTCAATAACTTTACCAGCAATTGGGGTAGCCAAATCAGAAACGGCTTTATCAGCTTCGATGTTTAACAACGTATCCCCTTCTGCTAAAGTGCTATCCACTTTAGGCAGGGTCGCAAAACTAATGTTACCAAATTCATCGCGCCCAGTTTGACTTAGCCCAATTGTAGTTACTCCATCAACTTCATTCATCCAATAATATTTTGTTTCCATGGTTTTTGCCTCCTAAGAAAATTCTTTATCTTGGCCAAACATGTAACTCTTATTATGATACTGCATGGACATAATTAATCCAATTCCGATCATGTTCCCAATTAACGCCGATCCCCCTGCACTTACAAATGGCAACGGAATACCAGTTAACGGTAACAGTCCAATACTCATCCCCACGTTTTCAAAAACGTGGAAAATAATCATCATAATGACCCCGGTAGAAATATAGGCATAAAAAACATTTCGGGTATCGAAGGTCACTTTAATCATTTGATAAATTAACAGTAGGTACAACAAAATCAAGATAGCACTGCCGATAAATCCAAAATTCTCACCAATCACGGAAAAAATCATATCCGATTCTCGCACCGGAACATAAACGTGTGACTGATTAAATCCGCTACCAAACAAACCGCCAGAGCCGATGGCTTTAATACTTTGCCATAATTGATACCCTTGATTGGTTGTATCCGATGAAGGATGCAGCCAAGTATCAACTCGTGAAAATTGATAAGCTTGAAAACCAAAATGCTCTAAGATTTTTCGACCAGAATCGGTAACCACTAAGCTCAATGCGGTTCCGCCAATTCCAGCAATAAGTATGAACGCCGGCAAAATAATTTTCCAGGTAATTCCGGAAACAAGAATTAATCCTCCCAAGATAGCAAAGAAAACTAACATTGTACCAAAATCATTTTGCAATTTAAGCAAGGCAACCACTGGCAAAGTCCAAAGCGCCATTTTACCTAATAAGATCCAGTCACTTTTCGTCGTTCTTAACGGATGTTCATCATTATGCTCAACAATTACCTTGGCCATCATCAAAATATAGGCCGGCTTCATTACCTCAGACGGCTGAAACGTAAACGGCCCCAGCGCAAACCAACTTTTGGCACCCGTATTCGCCGCATAAGCACGACTGTAGAAGAATAGCACGGCCACCAACAAACCAATTCCAAGCCAATAAACGTAAGGGGCAATTTTCCACAACTGCTCTGAATCAAACTGCATGATTATGGCAACTGCAATAATTCCTAGTACATACCAAATCAACTGAGAAGATACTGCTTTAACCACGCTAGTAGAACTAGAATCGTGAGAGGCTGCTACATAAATAGAACCCAACCCAATCAAAGCTAGCATTAAAACACAAAAAATTATTCCCCAATCAATTCGTGACTCGTCTTCGTCTTTTCGACTGCGTGTATTTTCCAAACCGTCACTTCCTTTCCACTTTTAGTGATGCAAGTGAAATTCCTTGATAAGTTCTTGAATACCCTCATCGAAGCTATTAACCTTAAAGCTTTCATTTTTTGCGGTAGTCATCAAAAACTTATTATCGTCTTCTCTAACGTTACCTAGGAACTGTTTTCCAATGTAAACTTCGGAAACAGTCTTGCCATTACCCGCTTTTTTTTCAGTAATTTCTACTTCAATACTCTTTTTTGCTTTACTCATTTACAACTCCTACTTGTAATTATAGTCGCATTTCTTTTCGATACTTACTTGCAGCTTCTTTATTTCTCCGCAGAGAAAAGTGATCCGGCACCGGATCATATCCCCCTTTAACGAAGGGATGACACCTTAAAATCCGGGCACTGCCCATTAAAACGCCTTTAATAGCACCGTGCTTTTGAATTGCTTGGATCATATAATTGCTGCAAGTTGGATAATAACGACATGACGGTGGAAATAACGGTGAAATATACCGTTGATAGTCATGAACCATCCCAATCATTATCTTTTTCAAGTTTTACCTCTTATTTGCTCTTTTCAGCTTTAGCTTTTGGCTTTCCGTCCTTATTATAGTGTTCTAATAAGATTCCAGCACCCTTAGCAACGTTATCTAGTGGGTTTTCAGAAATAATCACTGGCAAGCTTAAAGCATCCGCAATAACTTGGTCAATATCAGCCAATAAGGCTCCACCACCAGTTAACATTACTCCACGGTCAACAATATCAGATGCTAATTCTGGAGGTGTAACTTCCAATACTTCTTTAGCGCCGTCAATAATCAATTGAATGGTATCTTGGATTGCTTCGGCGATTTCATTACTAGTAATAGTAACGGCCCTAGGCATCCCGCTAACCGTGTCTCGACCACGGACTTCCATTTCTTTAACATTGTCCTCAGATGGTCTAGCAGTCCCAATTTCAATCTTGATCTTCTCAGCAGTGTGTTCCCCAATTTGTAAACCATGGTGTTGCTTAATGAACGCCACAATTTCAGAATTCATTTTATCTCCGGCAACTCTAATTGATTTACTAGAAACTACGTCACCTAATGATAAAACGGCGATATCACTAGTTCCACCACCCATATCAATTACCATGTTGCCTCTTGGTTGGAAAATATCCATTCCAGCACCTACTGCAGCTACTTTAGGTTCTTCCTCTAAGTAGACAGTACCACCACCAGCTTTTTCTGCAGCCTGGGTAATTGCGTTTCTTTCAATTTCCGTAACGTTAGTTGGTGCACAGATCATAATCTTAGGCCGGGACATAAAGCCCTTCACGTTTAATTTATTAATGAAATAAGTCAACATTTCTTCGGTGATATCAAAGTCTGAAATAACGCCATCCCGTAACGGCCGAATTGCCCGAATATTGCTTGGCGTTCTACCAACCATTTTGTAAGCTTCCTCACCAACGGCTAGCACTTTACCTGTTTTAGTGTCAATTGCAACCACCGATGGCTCATTTAACACGATTCCTTTTCCAGCAACGTAAATAAGTACGTTAGCCGTTCCTAAATCAATTCCAATATCTTTTGCCATCTAAGAAAGTCCTCCAAAAGTTCTTTAATCTCAATCAATAATTATATCATATTCAAGACGTTAACATGTTTAATGTTCTGTAAATAAAAAAGCCGAGATTATTCTCGGCCCTAAATATTATTTAGCAACTGGATTATTAATTACTACTTGTTCGTCACTAACGTCTACTCGCTTAATTTCAGCACCTAGAGCTGATAATTTTTTATGGAAATCATGATAACCACGATCCAAATAGTTTAAATTGCAAACCTGAGTATATCCCTTAGCAACTAAACCGGCTAATACTAATGCAGCAGCAGCCCGCAAGTCAGTAGCTGCAACTTCAGCACCATTAAAATCAGTAGGACCGTCCATTACAACTGTTTTGCCAGAAATCGTATATTGAGCATTCATCCGTCTTAATTCTTCTAAATGCATAAAGCGATTTTCAAATACGTTTTCAGTCATAGAACTACTACCATTAGCAGCTAATTGCAAAATCGTCATTTGAGGTTGCATGTCCGTTGGAAAACCTGGATGAGGCATTGTCTTAACGTCGGTGGCCTTTAATTCTTTGGGCCCCACTATCCGAATACCATCGTTGGTTTCAGTCACCTGAACTCCCATTTCCATCATCTTAGAAATCAATGGTTTGTTATGTTCAGCAATTGCGCCTTCAATCAAGACATCCCCTTGAGTTAAGGCCGCTGCAATCATAAAAGTTCCAGCTTCGATTCGGTCTTGAACTACACGATGGGTAGTTCCATGCATCTTGTCTACCCCTTCAATTCGAAGTTGTTCTGTTCCGGCACCATAAACCTTGGCCCCCATTTTATTCAATACGTTAGCCAAATCAACAATTTCTGGTTCTCTAGCAACGTTTTGAATAGTTGTAGTTCCCTTGGCTAAAGTAGCAGCCATCATGATGTTTTGGGTAGCACCCACACTTGGGAAGTCTAGATAGATAGTTGCACCAGTTAATCCATTAGGAGCTGATGCTTCAACGTAACCGTCGTGTTGGTTAATATCAGCACCTAAAGCCTGAAGGCCTTTTAAATGAAGGTCAATTGGACGTGAACCAATAGCACAACCACCAGGTAAAGCAACTTTGGCATGTCCTAAACGAGCCAAAAGAGGTCCCATAACAACAATTGAAGCCCGCATTTTAGCTACGTATTCAAAAGGGGCTTCACTAGATAGTTCTTTAGTGGCATCAAAAGTAATTGTGTTTTTATCTTCTGCAAAATCAACATCAATATTAACGAACTCTAGCACTTTATTCATTAAGTAAACATCTGATAGCAATGGAACATTAGATAATTCACTGGTACCTTCACTAGCTAAAATCATAGCTGCTTGGATCGGTAAAACAGCATTTTTAGCACCGTCAATATGTACCGTTCCCGCCAACCGGTTACCGCCATGTACAATGATTTTTTCCACAACAAATACCTCCAGGTTATTTTACAAGAAAAATTAAATTCCGAATATTATCAATTAACGAGAGAAAAAATGAACTGGTACTATAACCAATTACTACTGATAATAAAACAATTAATAATTTGCCCTGAGCTGCTCGCATTGGAATAAAACGTTCAATATGTAAATCTTGAATACTCCAAAATGCAAGCCCAATAAATCCTACATAAGAAATTAAAGTTATCAGAGCTTGAATTCCTACTATTTTCATATTTTAATCCTCCGGTTAACGTTCTCAATATACCACATAAAGGTTTACAAATCAGCTTTTTTTTGAACTCTTAACAAAAAGAAAAAGCCCAACCTAAGATTAAAATTAATCCTAGGTTGAACTTTTAATTTGAGCCTAATTTAGTTGCTAAATTTTAGAAGTGTTAATTCGGTTAACCGCTTTACGCAATGCCACTTGAGCTCTCGCCAAGCTATCGGTATCGTGTTGAACTTTGGCTTCTTGAATATGTTTTTCAGCTCTAGCCTTTGCATTTTCTGCTCTAGCCACATCAATATCACTTTGATTTTCTGCTGAATCCGCAACGATGGTTGCATGATTATCTGCAAATTCAATAAACCCACCATTAACAGCAACTATATCAGTCTTACCATCACGTTCAATTCGTGCTTGGTCAACATCTAAGTTGGCAATTAAGGGAACATGGTCTGCCATGATTCCTAGTTGGCCTACTTTGGTAGTGACCACTAACATTTTTGCATTTTCTGCGTAAACTTTACCATCAGGAGTTACAATACTAACTTCAATAACTGAATTTTCAGCCATTCAAAATCCCTCCTTAGTTATTTACGTTTGCTTGCATTTTTTTAGCGTTAGCTACCACGTCTTCAATAGGGCCACAGTTTCTAAAGGCATCTTCTGGAAGATCATCATACTTACCTTCTAAGATTTCCTTGAAGCCTTGAACGGTCTGATCAACAGTAACGTATTTACCAGGTAAACCAGTAAATTGTTCCGCAACTGAGAAACTTTGGGACAAGAAGAATTGAATTCTACGAGCCCGGTTAACAATCGTTTTTTCTTCATCAGAAAGTTCATCCATCCCTAAGATGGAAATGATATCTTGCAATTCACGGTAACGTTGCAAAATATGTTGAACTTCTGTAGCCACTTCATAATGTTCTTCACCAACAATATGTGGATCAAGGGCAGATGAAGTAGAAGCCAATGGATCAACGGCAGGATAGATCCCTTGTTGAGTCAATGAACGTTCCAAGTTAGTAGTAGCATCCAAATGGGCAAAAGTAGTTGCCGGAGCAGGATCTGTATAATCATCGGCAGGAACGTAAACGGCTTGAATAGAGGTGATCGCCCCTTTATTGGTAGAAGTAATTCGTTCTTGTAATTGACCCATTTCAGTTGCCAAAGTTGGTTGATAACCAACGGCAGATGGAATTCGGCCAAGCAAGGCAGAAACTTCTGACCCGGCCTGGGTAAACCGGAAGATGTTATCAATAAATAACAACACGTCTTGACCAGCAACATCACGGAAGTATTCCGCAATAGTCAAACCGGTTAATGCAACTCGCATACGAGCTCCAGGAGGTTCATTCATTTGCCCATAAACCATGGCAGTTTTTTCCAAAACACCTGATTCTTTCATTTCATAGTACATATCATTACCTTCACGGGTTCGTTCACCAACCCCGGTAAAGACAGAAATACCATTATGACCTTGGGCAATATTATGGATTAATTCTTGAATTAAAACGGTCTTACCAACACCGGCACCACCGAACAACCCAACTTTACCACCACGAATGTATGGTTCAAGCAAGTCGATAACTTTAATTCCAGTTTCCAAAATTTCAGTCGATGGACTTAATTCATCGTATTTAGGTGCGTCCCGGTGAATAGGCCACCGTTCTGCATCCGGTCCAAAATCAGGACCGCCATCAATTGGATCACCAAGAACGTTAAACACCCGTCCCAAGGTATCTTTACCCACGGGAACACTAATAGATGCTCCGGTATTTTCAACATCCATCCCACGACGTAAACCATCAGTTCCGTCCATGGCGATAGTTCTAACAACCCCATCACCAAGTTCCAACGCAACTTCGACCACGAGATCTTTGTCTTCACTTTCGTGAATTACCAAAGCAGTATTAATTTCTGGAAGTTTTTCATCCAAGGAGAATTCAACATCAACAACGGGTCCGATAACTTGAATAACTTTACCAGTACTCATGTGTATTAACTCCTCTATTTATAAAAATTTGACTATTGACTAAGCGCTTCTTGACCACCAGTAATTTCAGTGATTTCAGTAGTGATAGCAGCTTGCCGAGCACGGTTAAACTGTAGTTCCAAACGGCCAATTAAATCATCAGCGTTATCAGAAGCTGACTTCATGGCAGTAGAGCTAGAAGCGTGTTCAGCGGTCTTAGCATCCAAAATGGCACCGTAAACTAGACTTTCAGAATATTGCGGTAAAATGGCATCTAAAACTGCTTGATTAGATGGTTCTACATCATATTCGGTGTGCATGTTTATCACTTCAACTGATTTAGAAGCTTCGGTATTCAAAGCCTCACCATCAATTGGTAGCATTTTTTCAGCTCGGAATGATGAGGTAATTCGGTTAACAAAATGTTCATAACAAACATAAAGCTCATCAAATTGATTATCCTCAAAGCGAGTCGTTAATGTTTTAACAATGCTTCTAATTTCATCAAAAGTAGGAACATCACTAACTCCACGATATTCAAACGTTACGTTAGCGCCTTGCTTTTTATAAAAATCAGCACCAGTTCCACCAACTGCTAAAATTTGGTAGTCATTTCCTTGGCTATGCTCTTTAATGAATTGGTTGGTTTCACGCAAGACATTACTATTGTAGCTACCAACCATTCCACGATCAGAAGTAATCACCAAGTAAGCACTTCTTTTAGTCGTATTTGCTGCATCTTGATCGGAGGATTTAGCCAAATCGTCGAACATGTGGGCTTGAGCCAAATGATAAACGACGGATTTAACTTGGCTAGCATACACATCATAATTCTTGGTATGCTTGAGAATTTGGTTTAACTTTGATTGTGAAACCATTTCCATCGCATTGGTAATCTGCCGTGTTTTTTTAGTAGATGCAATTCGATGTTTGACATCGTTTAACGATGCGCCCATTATTCTCGCCCTCCTTTTTAATCGTTGACTACAGCTGCTGACTCATCTGTTTTTTTAGGTTCAAAAGTTTGACTGAATTCTTTAATGCCTGCATCTAATTTATCTGTATCTGGTAATTGACCAGTCTTAGCAATTTCAGCCAATAAATCAGAATAGTTACTATCAAAGTAAGCAAAAAGTTCATTTTGATATTGTTCGATATCGTCCAATTCAACTTTATCTAAATAACCGTGAGTCAAGCAATAGAGAATCAATACTTGTTTTTCAACGGGAAGTGGTGAATGAAGTGGTTGTTTAAGAACTTCCACAGTTCGAGCACCACGATTTAATTTAGCTTGGGTAGCTGCATCCAAATCAGAGCCGAATTGAGCAAATGATTCCAATTCATGATAAGAAGCCAAGTCCAAACGTAATGTTCCGGCAACCTTCTTCATAGCTTTAATTTGGGCATCCCCACCAACCCGAGAAACTGAAGTCCCGGCATCAACGGCTGGCCGTACCCCTGAATAGAACATGTCTGAATTCAAGAAGATTTGACCATCAGTGATAGAAATAACGTTGGTTGGAATATATGCAGAAACATCCCCCGCTTGAGTTTCAACGATTGGTAAGGCAGTCATTGAACCACCACCCAATTTGTCACTCAACTTAGCAGCCCGTTCCAATAGACGTGAATGAGTATAGAAGATATCACCAGGATATGCTTCCCGTCCAGGAGGCCGACGAAGAATCAAGGAAAGTTCACGATAAGCATTGGCTTGCTTTGAAAGATCATCATACACGATCAAAACGTGTTGACCTTTGTTCATGAAATATTCACCCATAGTAGCACCGGCATAAGGAGCAATATAAAGTAATGAAGCAGGTTCAGAAGGACCCGCTGAAATTACGATAGTGTAGTCCATAGCACCGTATTGTTCTAAAGTATTTACGGAAGCCCGGACAGTTGATTCCTTTTGACCGATAGCTACGTAAATACAGATCATATCTTGATCTTTTTGATTCAAAATGGTGTCAATCGCAATAGAAGTTTTACCAGTCTTACGGTCACCAATGATCAATTCACGTTGTCCTCGTCCAATTGGAACAAGTGAATCAATGGCTTTAATACCAGTTTGAAGTGGTTCACTAACTGATTGCCGGTCCATAATACCAGGAGCTTTATGTTCGATTGGTTTATGATCGTCAGCTTTAATAGCCCCTTTACCATCAATTGGTTCACCAATTGAATTAACAACCCGACCTACCATGGCATCCCCAACAGGAACTTCCATGATTCGACCAGTTCGTTTAACGGAATCGCCTTCGCGAATTCCCGTATCGTCACCCAAAATCATAATACCAACATCATTGGTTTCAAGGTTTTGAGCCATTCCATAAACACCATTTGAAAATTCAAGCAATTCACCTGACAAGGCATTCTCGAGCCCGTGAGCGCGGGCAATACCATCACCAATGTACGTAACGATACCTGTTTCTTCAACATCGAGTTCATTATTATAGCCTTGCAGCTGTTGCTTGATTAGAGCACTGATTTCCTCAGCTTTAATGCTCATAAAATTCACCTCTTTAATAGATATCGTTAGTTCAATAACAACTTCTTAACTTTGTCGATTCTAGATCTAACGCTTCCGTCAATAATTGTATCGTTGGAACGCATTACTAGTCCTCCAATAATTGATGAATCCACTTTAGTGGTCAAAATTACCTTTTGAGCACCTACTCGCTTAGCAAACGCAGCTTCAATCTTAGCTTTTTGATCAGCATCTAATTCTGTAGCAGACGTTACCTCAGCTCGAACCACCTGAGCATCAGCTTCAGCGGCTTTTTCAAATTCATCAATAATTAACGCCAAATCGGGAAAACGTCGGTTTTGCTTAATAACTTCTAATAACTTCTTAGTAAAAGCAGATGCTTGTTTCTCGATAGGCGCAAGCAAAGCAGATTTTACTTCAGGTTTTACGGCGTTATCATCTAAAACCGATCCCAATTGAGGGTTCTCAGAGAAGATTTGACCCAAGGATAGTAATTCCGGTCTTTCGGATTCGACATCGTTAGTCTCTTTTAAGACTGCCAAAATGGCATTTGCATATTTCTTTGCAATTCCAATTCTATCTTGACTCATTTGGCTTCCCCAACCCTTCGATATAAGAATCAATGAGCGCTTTTTGATCATCCGCATTAAGTTCTTTGGTAATGATCTTGGAAGCAATTTCAATAGATAGACTAGCAACGTCTTTCTTAGAGTTAGCCAAAGCTTCTTGTCGTTGTTGCTCGATATCCTTTTCTGCGGCGACTTTCATATTAGCAGCATCATTGTGAGCATCTTCAATAATTTGATCGTGTTGCTTTTGACCAGTTTGCTTTGCATCATTGATGATCCCAGTTGCTTCTTGACGAGTATTCGCCAATTCAGCTTGTCGTTGACTGGCAAGTTTTGAAGCATCAGCCTTAGACTTTTCAGCAGAATCAATATCATTGGCGATCTTATCAGACCGGTCTTTCATCATCTTAGTGATTGGTTTCCAAGCCAAGACTTTAATTAACCACATTAAGATTAAGAAACTGACCATGATATAGAGCATATCACCATAATAAAGTTGAGCTCCAACTACAGAAAACGTAAACATCTATTGGCACCTCCTTCGTTTAAATTTAAAATTATTACTTGTTCATAAGTAACAATGCCACAACGAAGGAAATAATTGGCATAGCTTCAACAAGACCAACACCAATAAACATTGTAGTCCGTAATTGACCAGATAATTCTGGTTGGCGAGTCATGCCTTCCAAAGTCTTTGAAATAACCATAGCATCACCAACACACGCACCGATAGCGGCACCAAACATACAAATAGCAGCTGCAATTACACCCATAATAAAAAACCTCCTAAATTTTTATTCCTCGATTTCAATTTTCCGAGAAATATATACAGATGATAGTGTAACAAACACATACGCTTGAATACACCCAAGAAAGACTGAGAAGCCTTGCCAAACCATTTCTACCGGCAACACGGCAATCCAAGTTAATGGACCTCCTTTAGTTGCCAAACTAGTGATCATGCCCAAAAGCATTTCACCGGAATAAATGTTCCCGAACAAACGAAGTCCTAACGTCAAGAAGTTCGCTAATTCTTCGAACACATTAAGAACGATAAAAGGCGCAAATGGTTTAAGGTAATTAGTGAAATGATCCTTATACCCTAACTTTTGAACTCCCATAAATTCAGCAAAAGTCAGCGTCATTAATGATAACGTCAAGGTAATTAACGGATCAGCTGTTGGACTTTTCACATAAACGACACCAGAGATGTCAACATGCAAGAAGAGTCCTTGTAAGTTAGCAATTAAAATAAAGAAAAATAGCGTGAACGCCCATAATCCTAGCTGCTTACCAGTTTCACCCGAAACCGATCCTTTTACAATTCCGTTGGTAAAATCAATCATAAACTCTAAAACATTCTGCCTTTTACCCGGTTTTAACGTTACTTGCCGTGATAATGCAAAAACGAGCCCCAACACCAACAAACAAGCAACGGTAATTGAGACTAGATTCCCAACGTTAAACGTTAATCCCAGAAACGTAAAAGTAGAAGTAGGTTCTCCCATAGGTTCTCACCCCTTTCTGTTATAGATTTCGCAACGTCAGTCAAGATGGTTAAACCAAATCGAATTCATTATGCGAGTATTTGCCCCAGACCGGCGATCAAATACACTTGAAATAATACCACCAACTAGACCAAAGTTCAAAGCAAATTAACAAATTTGGAATATGTTTTTAAATTACAAAAAAGCGGCAAAAAGATGTATTTATATTCAATATATGGTCATAAAAATGCATATTAATGTTTGATCAACATTTGTCAATAAAAAAAGAAAAAGACATCATAAGATGTCCTTTTCTTTGATTTAAAATTATTTAGTTCCGAATAATCGGTCTCCAGCATCTCCGAGCCCTGGAATAATGTAGCCTTGATCATTAAGACCTTCATCCAATGCAGCTGTATAGATGTCAACATCTGGGTGAGCTTCTTGTAAAGCAGCAACCCCTTCAGGAGCAGCAACTAAACAAACAAACTTAATGTTACTTGCACCACGTTTTTTCAAAGCATCAATAGCCATGATGGCAGATCCACCAGTAGCTAACATTGGATCAACGACAAAAACTTGGCGTTGTTCAATGTCTGATGGCAATTTAACAAAATATTCGTGGGGTTCGAATGTATCTTCATCACGATACATACCAATATGGCCAACCTTAGCTGCAGGAATTAAATTTAAAATTCCATCAACCATTCCAATTCCGGCTCTTAAAATAGGTACAATTGCGACCTTCTTGCCAGAAATTTGTTTAGCATGGGCAATTCCTTCAGGAGTTTGAACATCAACATCTTCTAATGGCATATCACGAGAAACCTCAAAAGCCATCAAAGTTGCGATTTCATTAACAACTTCCCGAAATTCTTTAGTACCACAATTTTTGTCTCTAATCATTGTTAATTTATGTTGAATTAACGGATGATCCATAACCTGAAACTTACCCAAACTCATTCACTCCTTTTTTATTTCATACTATTGTATCACAATCTTTACCGATTTAATCAGCGTTTTCCATCATTTGCTGGTCAAAATGACTTTGCCCAGCAGACTTATTTAACCTGTTCATATAAGCTTCCCCTAAGCCAGTCGTTTCAAACGCTTGTGTAAAAATAGATTTAACTTCTGAATGATTATCAAATTCACGAAGTTCATCAAATAAGCGATGACTAGCACTTTGCACGTCTGCTCCTAGTGATACTACCCGTGCATTTTCAGGCCAATCAATATTATTAATAATATCATCGGTCCCCATCACCCCAACAATTTCTTGAGGATGGTGATTGATCCAGCGGACAACTGCTGGCCAATCATTTGGTTGGTCAACGATATAAACCTGAGCGTTAGGAGCATAATGCTTATATTTCATCCCAGGAGCTTTAGGGACTTCTTTGATTCCAACATGGTGTTGTTCGTCATTAATAGGGTGAGCTAAGACCGCTTCAATCTCGTCTTTACTAACTCCACCAGGTCGTAAAATAGTTGGCGTCTCCACTGACATATCTAAAACCGTAGATTCCACCCCCACTCTGGTAGGACCGTCATCAACTACCGCTGCAATTTTACCAGATAAATCGTGTAAAACATGCTCAGCAGTAGTTGGGCTAGGTTTACCAGAAGTGTTTGCAGAAGGACCGACCATTGGCACCCCTGCGGCTTTAATCAAAGCTAACGTAGCTTGATTATCTGGAAATCTAAAGGCAGCTGTGTCTAAACCGCCAGTGACCGCTGGTGATAATACGTTAGGCTTTAACTTAAAGATCAACGTTAATGGTCCCGGCCAAAAAGCATCCATTAGTTTTAAAGCATCTGGACTTAAACTAGCTGCATACTTTTTTACTGTCTCAACATCGGCTATATGAACGATCAATGGATTATCACTAGGTCGTCCCTTAGCTAAATAGACTTGCTTAACAGCGGTTTCGTTAGTTGCATCCGCACCTAATCCATAAACTGTTTCGGTGGGAAAAGCAACCAGCTGTCCCGCTTTAATTAATTCTGCTGCTTCACTTATTGTTTCAAGATTTAATGTTTTAGTTTGCATTTTACCGCCCCATCTTCATCCGAATCATTCGTGGCTTACCAGCAACATCCTTGCGAACTTCGATTTGAGCCGTTGGGAATTTCTGCCGCAACATTTTAGCCACTGCGTCACCCTGTTTAAAACCAATCTCTAAATATAACTGTCCATTTTTCTTCAAATGCTCTGCCAATTGATCAATAATGCGTTGATAAATTGCTAGCCCTCGATCTAACGCAAATAAAGCCGTTTCGGGTTCAAATTCTAATACGCGTTGATCCATCAACGGTTTTTCTGCTATATCAATATAGGGAGGATTAGACACGATGATATCAAAGCGACCATCAATTTCAGCCAAGACATCACTATGGACAAACGTAATAGCCGTTTGATTTGCTACTGCGTTTGTTTTAGCTACTATCAACGCCTCATCAGAAATGTCAGACGCCATTACCGCCCACGTAGGTCGATTAGCTTTAACTGCAATTGCAATTGCACCACTTCCCGTACCAATATCTAAGACAGACTCTGAATCAGATTCATTATCAGCCAAAACCCAATCTACTAATTCCGCCGTTTCCACTCTAGGAATTAAAGTAGATTGATTAATTTTAATGGGAAGATCATAAAATGTGGTCTGTCCAATCACGTACTGTGGCGGCATACCTGATAACAACTTAGCCATATCTACTTGAAATTGTTTCCAATCACTAGCGGGCATCGGTTGTTGATAGTGAGTTAATAACTCAACTGCCGACATATTCAGTCGCTGTTCTAGGATAAAATCAACATCAAAATGGTCACCCATGTCTTGAGCCTCTAATTCAGAAATTCCCCATTGACGAGCCTGAAAAAAGGTTGGCTGAGCTGGCTTATTCATTGTTCAAGTTTTCCAATTTTTGTGCTTGATCTGAAACAATCAATGCGTCAATAATTTCCTCTAGTTCACCGTTCATTACTCGGTCCAACTTGTTTAAAGTTAAGCCAATTCGATGATCAGTGACTCGGTTTTGAGGAAAATTATAGGTTCTAATACGTTCAGAACGATCACCAGTCCCGACAGCCGACTTACGTTCAGCGTTATATTGATCCTGTTCTTGTTGTGCATAGTAGTCGTAAACACGAGCCCGCAAAATTTGCATAGCTTTGGCCCGGTTTTGTTGCTGGGATCGTTCGTCTTGCATTGCTACCACAATTCCGGTTGGCAAATGAGTCATCCGAACAGCTGAAGAAGTCTTGTTAATGTGCTGACCACCAGCCCCTGAAGAACGGTACACATCAGTTCGAATATCCTTAGGATCGATATCAATATCTACGTCCTCAGCTTCTGGCATCACACCAACCGTAGCGGTAGATGTGTGAACCCGTCCGGCAGATTCCGTTGACGGAATTCGTTGAACTCGGTGAGCCCCGTTTTCAAACTTCAACTTAGAATAAACATTATTACCAGTAATCATAAGGACAATTTCCTTAAAACCACCAACTTCGGTATCGCTACGATCCACAATTTCAACCTTCCAGCCCTGCTTTTCAGCATACCGAGAATACATGTTAAAAAGATCCGCAGCAAAAAGACTACCTTCATCTCCACCGGCAGCCCCATGGATTTCCATAATAATGTTCTTATCATCATTAGGATCTTTAGGTAGTAACAAGACCTTTAATTTGTCTTCTAATTCAGCCTTTTCACTACGTAAATCAGAGATTTCTTCTTTTAACATAGCTTCTAATTCTGCATCGTTTTCTTCACGAAGCATAGTTTCATCATCATCTAGTTGAGAACTAACTTCCTTGTAGTGATTAAATGTCGCAACAGTTTCTCGTAAATCAGCTTCTTCTTTAGAAAGCTTCATAAACCGTTGAGTGTCAGAAATAATTTCTGGATCACTGATTAATTCATTTAGTTCATCATAGCGGTCGACAACCGCTTGTAATTTATCAAAAATTTCGTCCATTATTAATCCTTTCTACTATTCTTATAGTAAGGGATGATTGTAGTGCCGGCGACAAACTGGATAGTAAGATTCGTTACCACCCATTTGAATTTGTTCACCCTCGTATACTGGTTTACCATCGTGAATGCGCAGGTTCATAATAGCTTTTTTGCCGCAGAACCAACAAATTGTTTTCATTTCTTCTATTTTATCTGCATACAATAATAATGCCTGAGAGCCTTCAAATAAATGATTTTGAAAATCATTTTTTAATCCAAAAGCAATTACCGGTATATTCAGCTCATCAACAATTTGGGTTAATTGCAAAACGTGTTGCTTGGTTAAAAATTGGGCCTCATCAATTAACACACAGCTGGCATTTCTATCTATTGCCTGAACTTCTTCAAAGATATTTGTGTCATCTGCAATTGAATAAGCTTCTCGTTCAAGTCCGATTCGAGATTCAATCATCCCCTCTTTTTCTCGGGTATCAATTGCACTGGTCATAATAATGACACTTTTGTCTTGTTCCTCATAGTTGTGAGCTACTTTAATAATTTCAATAGTCTTACCACTATTCATTGCTCCGTATCGATAAAATAATTGCGCCACGTTGATCACCTTTCTTTGCGTACTCGTTTTTATTATACAGAAAATACCCCTAGATTTCGATAACTTTTCTGCTTTCTACCATTCAAATTATTTGGATTGTGCAAAGTTGTTAGTAAATCCAGAAAATATTGGTCTTTTTATGGTAAACTATCATTTTGATGAACAATCGCTGACTAATTGTTAGAGGAGCAGATATAAATGTCATTACAAAGTTCAATTGCAACTGCTGCTGGTAAGAGTTCTTACTGGTTTTTGCACACTTTTCGCAACGGAGGTAGTTCACTTCCTGGGAAAATCACGTTAAAACTAGATCCTAACATCTTAGATGAATTAGGCAAAAACTACGACGTCATTGTGATTACCGGTACTAATGGTAAAACTCTGACTACAGCTTTAACGGTTTCAGTTTTAAAAGAGAAATACGATAACGTCCTCACTAACCCTTCTGGTTCCAACATGGAACAAGGAATTGTTACTACCTTCTTAACCGCTAAACGAGGTAGAAATGAGCGTCCTCTAGCAGTTTTAGAAGTTGACGAAGCTAACGTTATTAAAGTTACTCAACACATTAAGCCAAAGGCATTCGTGTTTACTAATATTTTCCGTGATCAAATGGATCGGTATGGCGAAATTTACACTACCTACAAGAAAATTTTAGACGGTGTGGCTTTAGCTCCTAACGCTACGGTAATTGCTAATGGAGATGCCCCTATTTTCCATTCGGTTAATCTACCTAACCCGATGATTTACTATGGTTTTAATAACCAAGCAGACGGTGATATTAAAGCCACTCCTAACACGGATGGCGTTTTGTGTCCTCGTTGTCAACATATTTTACACTATAACTTTATTACCTACGCCAACTTAGGTAAGTATTTCTGTCCTCATTGTGGTTACAAGCGGCCAGAATTAAATTATCAGGTAACCAAGTTAACTGAATTAACTCCCAAGTCTTCTTCTTTTGAAATTGATGGAGAACCAATGAAAATTGAAATTGGTGGAGTTTACAATATTTACAATGCCTTAGCAGCTTACGCTGTCGGTCGTTTCATGGGAGTGACTCCTGCCCAAGCTCAAAAAGCCTTCCAACGTGACGAACGAATTTTTGGGCGTCAAGAAGAAATTAAGGTCAACGACAAGTTAGTTACTCTAATCTTAGTAAAGAATCCGGTTGGTTTAAACCAGGTATTAGACACGATCGCAACCGATAAAGATCCGATTTCATTTGTTGGTTTGTTAAACGCTAACTATGCAGACGGAATCGATACTAGTTGGATTTGGGATGGTGATTTTGAACGACTAACCCAGTTGAATATTAAAAAATACATCACTGGTGGTGAACGCTATAAGGATATTACCTTCCGTTTACAAGTGGCTGGTGTCCCAGATGAAGATCATATGGTAGAACCTAATTTAGATAAAGTAGTAGAAATGATCGACGACCTACCTACTAAAAAGGTATATATTTGCGCAACTTACACAGCTATGTTACAATTGCGGAAAATTTTTGCTAGCAAAGGCTTTATTGAGGGAGGCATGGAATAATGCAATACCATTTAAACGTTGCCCATCTTTACGGTGACTTGATGAATCCTTACGGAGATATTGGTAATATCTTAGTACTTCAATATTTTGGTAAGCAAATGGGAATTGAAGTTACTTCAGAACTAGTTAGTTTAGACGATCATTTCGATCCGGATAAATTTGACATTGTCGTTTTCGGCGGTGGCCAGGACTTTGAACAAACTATTGTCTCTAAAGATATCCAAACTAAAAAAGCTGATCTAACCAACTTTATCGAAGATAACGGCTCAGTGTTAGCTATCTGTGGCGGCTTCCAATTGTTAGGCCACTACTACGTTGGGGCTGATGGCGAAAAAATTCCTGGTATCGGTGCGCTAGATCACTACACCGAAAAGCAAGAAGATAACCGTTTTATCGGCGACATTGTAATTCAAAACCAAGAAACTGGTGATAAATATCACGGGTTTGAAAACCACCAAGGTATTACCTTTTTGGGGGAAAACGAACGCCCATTAGGTAACGTTCTTGAGGGTCACGGTAATAATGGTGAAGATGGCGTTGAAGGAGCCATTTACAAAAATGTTTACTGCACTTACTTCCACGGACCAATTTTGGCTCGCAACGGTGAATTAGCTAAACATATTTTGATCAATGCCTTAAAACGTCGGTATCCAGATGCTGACTTATCTAACGCAGAAAAAGTCACTATTCCCGCAACTTATTAATATTAAAAGACTGATTTCTAACAGAAATCAGTCTTTTTTTGTTTGCATAAAAATTTGAGTTAACCGTTCACGATACTGCTTATATTCTTGACGGGTAGAAAATAAATTTACCCGATTCGTTAATAAAATTAAAGCCCGTTGATTTACCCGATCAATTACCATTAAGGGGCCGGTAAATCCGGTATGAACAATGTAATTTCCTGTTCTTTCTTGTCGCAAATCCCAACCAAACGAACGACTATTAGAATGCATAGGAGTCTGATCAACAAAACATGCAGTTATCAATTCATCAGGTACAACCTGGGGATAACTTGTTTGACCTAATAACCACTTGGCCACAATAGTTAAATCTGCCAGCGAAGTAAATAACCCTGCTGCTCCACTGTGTTCACCTAAAATCGCAGTTTTAGGATCATGGACCTGTCCCACAATCAATCCTCTGCGCGAATCTAACTCAGTAGGAATTACGTCTAACGGACTACTATTTGGATCAAACGTCGCATTCGGTAAATGTAGCGGACGCAAAATTCGGTCAGAAATTGCAGCTTGAATACTTTGCCCCGTCAAGGACTCGGCAATCCATCCCAACAAAATAAAATTAACGTCTTGATAATGAACGACCTGCCCTAATTTATCCCCCGCCCGTAATCCTAATAATCCAGCAGTTAATTCAGCAGCTGACAAAAAATTACGGTTGGGAATATATCCCACTATATCACTAGTATGAGTAAGCAAATGCCTAACGGTCACTTGAGGACTTTGCCACTCAGGTAAAAATTTACTGACTGAATCAGTTAACTGTAATCGATGTTGAGAGATCAACTGTAAAATTAGCGGTACAGTTCCAATAACCTTAGTTAAAGAAGCCACATCATATAACGCTTCTTTCTGAGAAAAGGATTCTCTTTTGGGAATTGCTATTCGGTTACCCAATTGAAATTCCTCCTCCTGGGTTGCATTAATAATTGCTACCCTAGCACCCGGAATAATATTTTGGTCAATTAACTGTTGTAAATAATCTATCACCTGTTCATTAATTTTTATCACCTCCTTTTCATTGTACAAAAAAATAACGAACAGCCCAAATTAAGCTGTTCGTTATTTAAATTATGCTAAATCGTTACCAATAAATTGAGAATTATATAGATCTGCATAGAAACCATTTTGTTTCATTAAAACATCGTGATTACCTGTTTCAATAATTTGACCATGGTTCATCACCACAATATTTTCTGCATTTTGAATTGTTGAAAGTCGGTGAGCTACCACAAAACTAGTCCGTCCGGCTGACAAACTATCCATTGCATCTTGAATCATTTTTTCAGTTCTTGTATCAACTGAAGAAGTGGCTTCATCCAAAATTAGAATTTCTGGGTTAGCCAAGAACGCCCTGGCAATCGTCAACAACTGGCGTTGGCCTTGAGAAATATTGCTAGCATTTTCGTTCAATACAGTTTGATAACCATTAGGCAATTCGCGAATAAAAGTATCTGCATGAGCTGAACGAGCTGCCGCATATACTTCTTCTTCCGTAGCATTTTCATTACCATACTTGATATTATCATAAATAGTACCTGTAAAGAGCCAGGTGTCTTGTAAGACCATTGCCATGTGTGACCGCAATTCTGAGCGGCTTTCTTCGCGAGTATCTTTACCCTTCATCTTGATAGATCCAGATTTAATATCATAAAAACGCTCTAACAAGTTAATGATAGTAGTTTTTCCGGCTCCGGTTGGTCCAACGATGGCTACCATTTCACCCGGATTAACTCGCAGATTAAAGTTTTGAATTAAAGGTTTCTCTGGTACGTAAGAAAAGTCTACGTTTTCAAAATTGATCATACTGTGATCAGCATTATCTACAGGAACGTCTATTGGTTCATCTGTCATTTCAGGTTCATCCAAAATAGCAAAAATTCGTTCTGCAGAAGCGATCGTAGATTGAATAGTGTTAGACAAACTAGCCAATTGAGTAATTGGTTGTGACAACATATTCGTGTATTGTAAGAAGGCTTGGATATTACCTAAAGTAACTTGACCGCGGGTAACTTGAATCCCACCAATTACCGCTACAAATACGTAATCTAAGTTTTTCACTAAGTTCATTAATGGGAACAAAAAGCTAGATACAAATTGAGCTTTCCAAGAAGCTTGGTAGTACTTTTCATTTTGTTTCTCAAAATCATCAATAGTAGTTTCTTCACGGTTAAATGTCTTAATAATGTTATGACCAGAGTAATTTTCTTCGGTCATGCCGTTTAAATTCCCTAATTCTTTTTGTTGAGTACCAAAGAATTTTTGAGATTTAGGAGCCACAATGCCAACAATAATTCCGCTCACTGGCACAGTTGCTAAAGCAACCAGTGTTAATTGCCAACTAATCGTGAGCATCATGTATAACACCCCAAAGAACATAAAGAAACTAGTAATTAATTGAGTTAAACTGGACTGCAACATAGTGTTGATGTTATCCATATCATTAACTGCTCGGGACATGATATCCCCGTTAGAATTTTGATCGTAAAATGAAATTGGCAACCGTTCCATTTTAGCTTTCATGTCTTTTCTCATTTGGTAAACAATACTTTGAGAAATTCTAGACATCACAATTTGTTGAACTAATTGTGCTAAACCAGCTAGTATATAGAGAATAATTACTTCACTAATAATATGAAGAATTTTGGTGAAATTGATTGGTAAATGGGTAATTCCCAATCCCGCTTTTAATTGAGCGGTCCCAGCCATCACTCCGGTGTAAATTTGAGTGGTAGCTTTTCCTAAAATTTTAGGAGTTACAATCTGAAGATAAACGGCTAAAATGGCCATCACAATGGCTAAAATAATCCCCGGCATCCACCGCTTAGTATAACCGATTAACCGACCAGTAGATTGCCAAAAATTGTTGGGTTTACGAATGGCTTTACTATTCCGCATCAGAAGTCACCTCCTGCTTAATTTGGGAGTTCAAGATATCTTGATAAACTTTATTAGACTTAACTAGTTCATCATGAGTCCCTTGGCCCACAACTTTTCCTTCATCAATTACCAGGATTAAATCAGCACTGGCAACAGTAGAAATTCGTTGGGCTACAATTACACTAACAGCATTTTGAATTTGCTTATCTTGCTTCAAACTAGTTCGTAACTCGGCATCAGTCTTAAAATCCAAAGCTGAAAACGAATCATCAAAAATATAAACCGCAGCCTTTTTTAAGATAGTTCTAGCAATGACTAAACGTTGTTTCTGACCACCAGAGAAGTTAGCTCCATCTTGCTCTACCATATAATCTAGGCCGCCCTTATCATCCGTAATAAAATCAGCAGCTTGGGCAATAGTTAAAGCATGCCAAATTTCATCATCAGTAGCATCAGGCTTTCCAAATTTCATGTTTTCTCGAACGGTGCCAGAGAACAATACTGCTTTTTGCTGAGTAATTGAAATTAAAGAATGTAACGTATGTTGAGTCATTTGGTTGTTAGCCGTACCGTTAATCAAAATTTGACCACTTTCAGGATCAAATAGACGTGGAATTAAGTTAACCAAGGTAGATTTACCAGAACCCGTACCCCCGATAATCGCCACCGTTTGACCAGCCTTAGCACTAAAATTAATATCGGTTAAGGCTAATTGCTCAGCATTAGTATAGCGGAAGTTCACGTGATCAAATGCAAGTGAGTTTTCCTTACTAATTTCTTGAATAGGGACCGGATTACTTGGGTCTTGAATAGAATCCTTAACATCCAACACTTCATTAATCCGGGCTGCTGAAGCTGAAGCTCTAGGAATAAAGACAAAAATCATTGAGAGCATCATAAAGCTAATTAAAATTTGAGCTGAATAAGTCATAAATGAAATTAAGTTTCCAACTTCTAAAGCTTGAACTGAAATCAATTTTCCACCATACCAAATGATACCAGCGTTGGTTAAGCTCAAAATCAATGTCATCACTGGCATTACAAAGGACACAATCGTAAAAACCTTCATCCCAGTTTGGGCAAAGTCCTTGTTGGCAGAATCAAAACGATCCTGTTCAAATTGATCTTGGTTAAAGGAACGAATAACCCTAACCCCAGTTAATCCTTCTCGGAAAATCAAATTAATACGGTCAGTCTTTTTTTGCAAACTCTTAAACAACGGTACCGCAAAAAACATGATGGCCCCTACTAGAACTGCTAATAATGGTAAAGAAATCAAAAAAATGGTAGTTAGGCGTGGACTTTTCACATAGGCCATCACCCCAGCTCCCACTAACATGATGGGCGCCATCAACATCATTCTTAAAATCTGAACCATCACGTTTTGAATTTGGACAACGTCATTAGTAGTTCGAGTATCTAATGAAGCTTCTCCGAATTTATCCATATCTTCGTCAGAAAAGTTCATTACCTTTTTAAACAAGTCATTTCGAATATTGCGTCCCATTTTCATAGATTGAGTAGCTGCAAAATAAATATTGCCAGCTGCTGCTAATAATCCTAAAAATGAGACGAAGATCATTCGAAATCCTTCGTTCCAAATGTAGCCAATATTGTTAAGGGAAATCCCTTTATCAACAATATTGGACGTTACAGTTGGTAAGTACAGGTCACAAGCAACCTGTAAAATCATGAACACGACGGCCCCAGAAACGGCCCACCAGTTCAGTCGTGATTTTGCTAATTTAAACAATATGTTACCCCCAAATACTTTCAGAGTTTTTAATTAGAAAATAGAGCATTAAGCCATTATACGCTTCTTATTTTTTAAATTAAAGAGTTCTCTGCTGAGAATTTTAAATCCAGAGTAATTTGTCTTGCAGTAAATTGTTTTCTAACTTTTCTCCATTATTTTTGTTAAAATAGACATGAGAATACTAACAGCGGAGGACACAAATGCTAAGTAATTCGGACTCGATTTTTCAAGTTCTTACCTATATAAAGAGCCATCCTAAAAGCATAATTATTTCAGCTACCGAGTATACCAACGCCGTCCGAATGTTTATCGACGACACAGTAGCGGTTGGTAATGCTCAAATGTACTTTCCAGATCACGAAATTGTTGTTACTAGAATGTCTCCAGAGTTTATTAGCACCAATAGTAATTTATTAGATTACTTTTACGACTTTACTAAACAAAACGATCAAAGTTACGATGAACTATGGGTCACCACAGGCCATTTACAAGATTCCAATAAGTATATGGTGGAATTGTCATTTGAATAATAAAAAACACCTTCAAATAGGTGTTTTTATTTTAAAGATTTTTATTCATACTTTGAATTAGTCCAATTACAATTTAGATTGTTTTATAGTTTATAACTTTTAGCTAAATAAGTTATTAGTTAATATTGAAAAGCTTATAATCCCATGATATGCTCCATGTGTGGATCATATCTACATAAACTATCTATGTATTGGAGGAAGTTTTTACCATGAAGAAAACTTTCATAGCAACGGTTGCTTTATCATTAGGCATGGTCGGAATTATTGCTACCCCAACCGCAACGCAAGCCAAAACTAAGCCTATCCCCACTTCCATTCGTGGTAAGTGGCGTTCAAAAGATCCTTACACCCACAAATATAACTACAAAATAATCGGAAAATATACAATCACCGATAAATATTCAGGATCAGGTAAGACTTATTGGACAATTAAACCAACTAGAAGTAAAAAATATCAACGCCTATATATGGGGCATTTAAAAAATGGTTACTATAAATTTGAAACTCAATTTAGTACTTTTGGAGATGCTTTTAAACGGATTAAAACTAAGAAGCATAGAGTAGCACTTAGAAGCTATGCATCTGCAATGGATCCTTATACTAGGTTCGGAAAATATGCCTATTGGTATCACTACTAAAAACTAGAAGGTAAAAAATGCAAATACTTTGGATTGTATGTATTGGAATTTTGGCGCTATTAAATAATGATGATGAAAAGTAAGTAGTAATTTATTACAAACAATCTGTATACATTTGTACATGTATAAATTAGTATTTTAGTACTGGAATTATCCAGTATTAAAATGCTTTTTTTATACAAAAAAACCGTCCTCATAAGCTTTTTACAAGCTTACAAGAACGGCTGATATACGCTTATTGGGTATACTGGGCTCGAACCAGTAAATTACGGATTCAGAGTCCGCTGCCTTACCAATTTGGCGAATACCCAATGAATATTACATCTAATAATATTAGCTAAATAATATAGCTTTGTCAATAATTCTAATAGGAAAAATTAAAAAGCGTTGACAAAAGGATAACAAATCAGCTAAACTATTATAGTAGTTTGAAAGCATTGCCCGCTGGTCAAACTGGTTTAAGACGTCGCCCTCTCAAGGCGGAGTTACGGGTTCGAGCCCCGTGCGGGTGATAATCAAAGCCAGGAAAACAATTTTACTGTTTTCCTGGCTTTTTGTTTCGTCATTTGTATTTCATTAGCATTTTCTACTATAATGAATTGTATTGTTCAAATTTAATTAAGGACGGTTGCCATGTCTACACATTCTTTTCACTTTAACTATGGTAAAGTTCGCTACATAGTCAACGGACTCCTCATTGGTTTTTTTGCCGGAATAGTTGCTGATCTTTTTAGATACGGAATTGAAATTTCACTTAAACAATCACAGCAACTGTTTAGATCCATTCAACATGGGCACTGGTTATCTTTACTCACCCTTTTGATATGGATTCTAGCAGCCACCATTGTTGCTGGTCTTTTAATCAAACAGCAACCAAACATTAGTGGCTCAGGAATCCCTCAAGTTGAAGCTCAATTAGATGATGAACTTAATTACAATTGGTGGTCAGTCCTTTGGCGAAAACTCATTGGTGGTATTTTAGCAATTGGACCTGGTTTGGCACTAGGTCGCGAAGGTCCTTCTATTCAATTAGGGGCTGCGGTTGGACAAGGAGCCGCTAAATTTTTAGACAATCACGGATCTGACAGACGGATAATGATTGCTGCCGGTGCTGCTGGTGGGTTAGCTGCAGCTTTCAATGCTCCAATTGCGGGTACCATGTTTGTCTTAGAAGAAGTTTATCATAATTTTTCTTATCCAGTCTGGATTACCTCATTAGCTAGTGCAGTGAGTGCTAATTTAGTTTCCTTATATATTTTTGGAATGCAGCCTGTATTAAGCTTACACTATCAACATTCTCTTCCTATTTCTCAATACTGGCATTTAATTCTGCTAGGAATACTCCTTGGGGTCTTAGGGCGTATATACCAATGGGTACTTCTCCACCAAACTGATTTTTATAAGTTATTCACTTGGGTTCCTAAATTGTTGTGGGGTTTAATTCCTTTTGCTGCGCTAATTCCATTAGGAATTTGGCACCCTACGTGGTTGGGTGGCGGTAATGGAATTATTTTAAGTTTTAATACTGTTAACTACTCTTTAGCGACCTTAGTTATTCTTTTGCTAGTACGTTTTGCTTTTTCAATGCTGTCCTACGGTTCAGGATTACCTGGTGGTATTTTTCTGCCTATCTTGTCGTTAGGTGCTATCATTGGTGCGATTTATGGAGTGGGAATGAGTCAACTTCACTTACTTGCTCCTCAATACGTGTATAATTTAATTATTATTTCTATGGCTGGTTATTTTACCGCTATTGGTAAAGCTCCATTTACCGCTATATTATTGGTTACTGAAATGGTTGGTTCCTTAGAACATTTAATGCCGTTAGCCGTTTTAAGTTTAGTGGCTTACGGAATTGATGACCTATTAAATGGTAAACCTATTTATGCTGAGTTGCGAGAACGATTAGTACCAAGCAATATTGGTCATGTTGGTAATACTACCGAAATTCAAGTTCCGGTCTTTGAATCTCATCAAGTAGAACCATTTTATGTCAGAGAACTTCCTTGGCCTAAAAATTGTTTACTTGTAAAAATCCAACGGGGAGAAAAACAACTAATTCCTAACGGTAATAGCCTCATTCGCCCTGGAGATACTTTAATAGTATCCGTACCTCAACTACAAAGTTTCACTGCTAAAAAAAATATTATATCTGCAATTCAACAATTAAATAATTAAAAAAACGATCCTACAAATGCAGGATCGTTTTTTTTATTTAAAGTTGATCGTTTAATTTTTTACCAATTTCTTCATAGCCGGGTTTGCCCAATAAACCAAACATATTGGTCTTATAAGCTTCCACTCCGGGTTGATTAAATGGATTAATTCCATTTAAATAACCAGAAATTCCTACAGCTACTTCAAAGAAGTAAATAGTATAACCCAAAGTATATGCGGATTGATCTGGAATATGAACAGTCATAACTGGAACACCGCCATCGGTATGTGCTAACACAACCCCTTCATAGGCTTTAGTGTTAACCCAATCCATTGACTTACCTTGAAGATATTCAAGACCATCTAAGTTACCTTCTTGACTAGGAATCTTAATGTCTTTAGTTGGCTTGTCTACTTTAACTACTGTTTCAAAGAGGTTACGTAGACCTTCTTGAATGTATTGACCTAATGAATGCAAATCAGTAGTGAAGTTAGCTGATGATGGGTAAATACCTTTTTGGTCTTTACCTTCAGATTCACCCATTAATTGCTTCCACCACTCTGAAAACATCCGCATATTAGGTTCATAGTTTTCCAATAATTCAGTAGTAAACCCTTTACGATACAAAATATTTCTCAAAGCAGCGTATTGATATGCTTCGTTCTTAGTTAAATCGGCATCAACATATTCATTTTGTGCATCACGAGCACCCTTCATTAATTCATCGATGTCAGCACCAGAAACAGCAATTGGAAGTAAACCAACGGCAGTTAATACTGAGAAACGACCACCGACACCATCTGGAATCACAAAAGTTTCCCAGCCATTGGCATCTGCTTCTTCCTTAAGAGCACCGCGGTTAGCATCAGTAGTAGCGTAGATTCGTTTATTAGCTTCTTCTTCACCGTACTTAGCAATCAAAATTTCCTTAAATACCCGGAAAGCTACTGCAGGTTCAGTAGTAGTCCCTGATTTAGAAATAATATTGATAGAAAAATCAGCATCTCCAACTAATTCGATTAAATCTTGTAAGTAAGTAGAGCTTAATGAATTACCGGCAAAAACTACTTGAGTAGTTTCTTCTTCACGAGTGTAGAAATTATTGTGTAAGAAGTCTAATGCCATTTGAGCACCTAAGTAAGAACCACCAATCCCAATAGTAATTAAATATTTAGAATCTTGGTTAATCTTAGCAGCAGCTTTTTTAATGCGATCAAATTCTTCGTGATCATAATTAGTAGGAAGGTCTAACCAGTCACGAAAATCGCTACCAGCACCGGTACCGTTTCGTAATTCAGAATCAGCAGCATTTACCATTGCTTGCATTTCTGCTAATTCGTTATCATGAACAAATTTTGTTAACTTGGAGCTATCAAAGTTCAAATATGCCATTTATATCAATCCTTACTTTATGTTATTTAACTTAACAACATTATTTTACTACAAATTAGTTCAAAAATTAACCGTTTACAGAAATTTGGTATATACCTTTTTTATTCATCATCCTGCTTTTTACTATTTTCATCTGGGAAAGTAATCGTAAACGTTGTTCCGACTCCCAATTCAGAGCTAACTTCAATAGTTCCACCATGCTGTTCTACTAATTGATGAACAATTGCTAATCCTAGCCCAGATTCACCGTATTTACCGCTTCGTCTGGAGGCATCGGCTTTATAGTAACGTTCAAAAATATTTTGAGCCTGTTCGTTAGACATCCCAATCCCAGTATCGCTAATCTCTAGAACGGCAGCATTATCTTCTTTATTTCTGAAGCCTTTAACTGTAATAACCCCGTCTTTAGTAAACTGAATTGCGTTGGTGCTGATATTAACCATGATTTGAACAAAACGATCATAATCAGCATAAACCGGAAAGTTTTTAGGAGCATCAATTACAATCTCATCGTTAGCAGCACTTGCTTTAGCAGAAATTTGACCAGGAAGTTGGTGCATTGCATCGTAAGCATTGAATTTAGTTTCATGTAACGGAATAGTATTGGAACGAATTTTTTCATAATCCAAATTTTCATTGACTAATCTAATTAATCGTTGAGTTTCACTCATCATTAGATCCAAACTTTTTCCCCTTGAATCTGCAGGAATTATATCGTACTTAACACCCTCTAAAATACCATTAATTGTAGTTAATGGCGTCCGCATTTCGTGTGCTGCGTCTGCCAAAAATTCTTGGCGCCGTTCTTCTTGACGTTGAATTTCGTCAGCTGATTTTTCTAAATTTTCGGTCATATGGTTAAAATCAGTAGTCAATTCATCTATTTCATCTTTACCTTGATTTACCAATCTGATTCTATAGTTTCCCTTAGTTACCTGATTAGCTGCATCTCGTAGCACATTAATTCGCCGATTTAGCCTTCTGGAAATAAAGAAACTAATAATCATGGATACAATTAGGGAAATAATTAACGCTTTAACTAAGTCCCGGTTAATTTTATTAAGAGTTGAGTTTACTTCCGATGTATATAACCCCACTCCGATCACAGCTAAAAGTTTATTATTATAATAATACGGTTTTAACACTTCAAGCATTGCCGGGTTATTATTATTCTTATTTTCAGCAGTAATTTCATCGGTTTTACGTATCATTTGGTTGTTCTTCAGCCGTTTCCACTCTGAAGAAGTTATTTTATCAGTTTCTTGATTTTTAGGGTAAAGCGGTTTTTCATTTGGTTGATATATCGTAAAGTGGACTGATTGATTTTTTAGAAAAGCTTCATAATTATCTAATTTTTTTATATTAAAGGCCGTCTTACCAGTTTTACGGTTCGCTGTAAGTGATTGCTCGACTAAGCCATCAGAATAACGTTCTAACTGATCCCACCTATTGTTGTACATAAATGACTTGGTCATTCTGCTAAAAGAAATTCCCAGCAGTAAAATCGTTACGGCAATGACCGCAAAAAACGAAAGAACTTGCTGATAAATTAATTTCATTACTTAGCAGCCTCAGAATCATCAAATTTGTAACCTACCCCCCAAACTGTTTGGATAACTTGGGGGCCAGCCTTTTCAATTTTAGAACGTAATTTTTTAACATGAGCATCCACTGTCCGTTCATCACCATAGTATTCGTAATCCCATACTTCTTGTAATAATTTTTCCCGGGTAAATACTTGGCGAGGCTTTTTGGCCATGGCCTTTAATAGGTCAAATTCTTTGGGTGTTAGGTCAGGAATTAATTGATCATTTAAATAGGCTTCTCGAGTCCCACTATTCATCTTAAAGTTATCAGTCACTACGTCAAACCCGTCTTCAGCATCTGCTCCAGCTGAACCATTACCGTTATTTGAACGGCGACTAACAGCTTTCATTCGAGCGATTAACGTAATAGGACTAAATGGCTTGGTAACGTAGTCGTCTGCTCCCATTTCAAATCCTAAAACTTGTTCACTGTCGGAATCACGAGCCGTTAACATGATGATAGGAACACTTTCAGAGATTTCTCTAATCTCTTTAGCTACTTGCATTCCGTCTTTTTTAGGTAAATTCAAGTCTAAAGTAATGATGTCCCAATCATCGGCTTCTTTTTTAAATTTATCTACTGCTTCTTCACCATCATAGGCATAGGTTACATCCCAGTCTTCTTTTTGAAAAAACATTGCCATCATTTCCGACACTGATTTATTATCTTCTACCATTAATACTTTCATTTTTAATCTCCTTAATAACTAATAGCTTCATACGAGCCATTTTTCCAAAAATGCTTTAAATGTTTTTGTGAAATCACTTCTAATTTTCCAGACCAAGGATTGTTATAATAATACAATTTACGATTAAATCCAGTTAACACAATCACATTGGATTTAAGGTTATCTAATCCATTTACTCGTAATAGTATTGGTCTTCCCCTCAATAATTGTCGATTCAACTGACGAAAATCTGCTTGATTTAAGTCTCGAATAGAATTAGTTTGATTAATAATTAGTTCACTTAAATCTAATAATTTACGAGAATTATCGTGCCAACCTTGGACCCAATCCCTTAATTTGGCTTCATCCATTGGTTGGTCGGCATAGTCAAATAACATCATTAAAGCAGCTACGTAATTGTCTAAATCTGTAGCTGTTCGCTGTTTCAATGGCTTTACAGCCAATCTTCTAAATGCCTTACTAATATTTCGCTTAGCTAACCAGCCTGAAGTATTTTCCCCTTCAAAATAATACCAGACTTGGTTATTAAAAAAACTGATCTGATTAATACTAAAATCATGTGTTAAATAACTTTTAGGCATCTTTTGTTTATTTTTAGTATTGCCTTTTTCTGGTAGGTACCAATGGTCACCAGGGATTTTACGCAATCGCACAAAAAACGGTTTGGTGTGTTCATCGGCTACCGTTGTCTTTTTCATTTTTCCACCCCATTTATCTTTATTTTACCAATAATTAGCGCAATATGTTAACAAACTAAGCGAATAATTATGCTAAAATTGAAGCTAATACTATTATTGCTAATTTAATTAAAGGAAGGTCCTTATCTTATGTACAAAGCACTCACCTTTTTTGACCTAGATAATACACTGTTAAATGCTCAAACCCAAGTTGATCCTGAAGTGGCAGATGCTATGCACCAATTAATGTCCAATAACATTTTACCGGTGATTTCAACTGGACGCAATCTCTTCGAGATCCCACACGTTATGGAGGCTACTGGAATCTCTACAGTGGTTTCAGCTAACGGCGACTTCGTGGTTTATGAAGGTAAGCCGGTGTACGAAGCAACCTTCTCCAATCAGCAAGCAAAAGAATTAGCTGAATATGCTAAGACTTTTGAAGAATCCATCGTAGTCTTAAATGATAAAGGTGCCCGGATCAACTTTAACACGGAGTTTGCTCAAGGAGCTTATGACTCTGTTAACAGTACGGTTCCCCCAGTTGGTGCGGAAGAATTTTGGCTTGCCAATCCCGTTTATATGATGCTAGTAATGACCAAGGGACATGATGAAGATTACCGAGATAAATTTGATGATCAATTTACTTTTTATCGTAATACTCCATCTAGTATGGATATTGTCATCAAAGGCAACTCTAAAAGTCACGGGATTCAAGAATTAATTAAAAATGCCGGACTTGAAGATATTCCTACCTATGCTTTCGGTGATGGTAATAATGATATTCCAATGCTTGATTTTGTAGATCATGCCGTTGCAATGGGTAATGCATTAGACCACGTTAAACCATATGCCGAATTTGTTACCACGGCTAACACCGATCACGGTATCGTAAACGGTCTCAAACACTTTGATTTAATCTAAATTTTTTGCTATTTCCCTGAAATGTGCTACAATTATAGATACAATTTTGGGGTCGTTATGGATTCGACGGGTATAGGTCGAGCCTGGACTGCGTTTCGTGCGGTGCCACGTTAAACCACCCAGTTTAAAATTATAACTGCAAAAAATAATTCAAACTCTTACGCTTTAGCTGCCTAATAAGCGCTTAACGTAGATCCTCCTATCTTCGCCCATGAGATAGATCTGGGTCCTATAAATAAGTGGGCTTACGCAATTGGCTCCCATCTGAAGTCAATTGAAGAGACTAATCAGATTAGCTAATAACGAGAGCCTTGATTTATGGCGTTTTTATTAGTGAAATTTAAATAGTAAATCTATGAACGTAGATGTTCAGGTGGCGATATGCTCGGACGCGGGTTCGACTCCCGCCGACTCCATTTTATAGCTTTTAATAAATCGTAACGGCGGTTAAAGTACTGGTATAAAGGCATTTCTATTTTTTAGAATTGCCAACAAAGGCCAATAATTGCTAATCAATGGCAACCGTTTTGGCAACCATTATATTAGGTATACCAATTTAATATAGACCGTGCGGGGCGTGTATGTGCTGTTATCCTTTTGGGTAACAGTTTTTTATTTGTCTAAATGCTTGCTGGTTGTTTGCCAACTGTGATGTTAAAATTAGTTGCAGCGATTAACCGCTGCTCGTTTGAAGAAGTATTGCTTTTTGATTCCCCCTCGCCTATTTGGTCGAGGGGTTTTATTTTGGCATTACTACTATAATATTAGAGCCACCCAAACCCACAAACTAACCACCCCACTTTTAAACCGTGCGTCAGAATGCGCCTATATAACATATTTTTTAGTTATACCGCGGCTATACTACTGTATAATAAGAGTTGAAAAAAAACATTGAGGAGATACATACATGAAAAATATAAAAAAAATTGCTAAAATTGCTGTGGCAACTTTAGCTATTACAGGAATGAGCCTGATTATTCATCAAAATAATTCAAGTGCATCTAGCTATAAAGTGGAAAAAGTCACAATAAACAGTAGCATTTCAGAAAATTTTTACCACGTCAAAAACAAATCTAAAAATGTTTATTTGTGGAATTCAACTCGAACTAAAGTAAAAGCTAACTTAAAAAACTACAAAAATTACAGTTGGATTTATAATGGTAAAAATGCTGTAGTATCTCATAATGGTAAAAAAGCAATTTATTATTACGTTTCTAGCTATGATCCATCACATAAATATGTTTCAAAAGTTGGTATGGTTTGGCATGGTTATTTAGATCGTGGTTTCAATACAAATTATAAAGTTTTAAATGACGTTAGCCCTTTCCGCTTTATGAATGATAATGAATATATGAACTATATTAAACAATCACCATCACAAAAAGTAACCCGTGAAGTATTAAAACTATTTCCAAATACCAAAATTTCATTAAAACTAACCCAAAACTTTGAGCAATATGAAAGTTTAGATAATTTAGGATATTCCAAAGTTTTGGCTTTCCCAGCAGCTACGAAATACATGGATCATATTATATATAAAAAGAATATTTCCGATAAAACTAGAATTAATTTAATTAAATCAGCATTGAATAATGCCGGTTATACTCAAGCAAAACGTAATTCTTTAAGTAACTATAAAATTGGTATTTTCTATTATGCCAATGCCAAAAATCAAACTTTTGACGATTATCCTGGAATTGTTTTGGCAAAATAGATATTTACGGTTTTATTGGTTACTTACTGACATAATAACCGCAAAAAACAGACAACGATTCATAATAAAAGCCCTCAACTACTCCAAATAGTTGGGGGCTTTGGTAACTCATCATGCTACTTTATTTCAAGGAGTATTGTAGCACGGTCATTTAACAATATCCAACTACATACATATTATTAGAGCCACCCAAACCCACAACTAACCACCCCACTTTTAAACCGTGCAGCAGAATGCGCCTGTACAACGTCATGCCAAACAAAAAGCCCACCATTCTTACATGGTAGGCAATTGGGTAACTATTTATTTCTTGGTACTAGCTTTGGCGGCTGCTGTTCCTGCTGGCAAAGTTAAGTTTAACATTGCGTCCGGATTAAGCAACTGATAATCAGTTCTTAAGATTGCAGCGAATGCAGTCCCATAGTTATCAAATACATCGTACTTAATTTCTAGATTGTTCCTAGTAATTACGGCCACCGCTTCCCGCAATGAGCCAATGAATAATGGTGTACCAGCTAGGAACTTATCGTTAAGTACTAACAAAGGTAAACCGAAAATAGCTTTACCACTAGGTGCCTTTACATCGTCCATTAACATGAAATGGCCGTCTTCATACTTCAAAGTATCCAAGTAAGCCAACCCGGTCATGTTAGTAACCGCAATTTCTTTGAAATTAGGGTCAAGTTTACCGTCATAGGCTTTAATAATATCGTCCATGGTGGTGACTGGGGTAGCGGTTAAACCGCTTAAGATAGTCGAGATTTGGGCGTTGTTAGTGTTCAAGACTAACCGTTTTAATTGATCGCTAATGATAGAAGATAAGTCTACTGCTGAATCATCAAGGATTTCATTAGATAAAATGATCTTACCAGTACGGGTTTTCACTTCATACTTAACCCCGTCAATGCCGTTTTCGGTTTCTGGGATTGCAGCAAGTTCTTCTTTAGTAGCTAATACCGCTTGACTGTCAGAAATAACTGGGATCTTACCCATTGAAGAACTAACCGTTAAGCCATAAGAATATTTAGCTAAATCTTGCTTAGATAGTTCTTCCATTACTGGTTGGGCTACTAGTTCAGGAATTACGATATTCCCGTCTGCTGTAGTTAAACCGTCCCGCTTTTCACCGTGGGAACGGATATAGTTATCAAAGGATCTTAATTCTGCTTGTTTCGTTTCGTTATTTGGATCTAAAGTTTCAATAGGCATATGTTTGCCCTCGCTTTCTTTTTTAGTTAAATAGTTTTCGTATGAGCGGGCGGCGGCGGTAGAAACTTCCGTTTCATCATAAGCCGCAATCGAAACCACGCTCACATCATATAAATTACTGATCTGCTTAACGGTTCTAACCGTCTTACCGTCAGTATCAGTAGTAAATTCGTCACCGTTATCAGCTACATCAAAGCTAAATGAACAGTGGCTTAAGTTACCGTTTTGGATTTGTTTGTAAGCGTCGGCAATATAACTAACGCTAGTATCTAGTTGGGCGTCAAACTTCAACCCCGTTTCATCAATGGCTAAAGTAAGATTATTGTTGGCCACACTGGCTAGGATCTGGTTATAGTCATGATTAAATAACAAGACTACTTTAGATAAATCCGTATCAGCCAACGCATTAGGGTCGATGATCTCAATGAAGCCCCCTAAATCCTTGCTGGGTGCATTGAACTTCAAAGCGTAACCGCTAATACTAGTATCTTCTTTAGGATCGTCTTTGGGTTCAGTATCCTGCTTCTTATCGTCAGTATCCTGTTGGGTATCATCTGACTTCTTGCCAGTGTCTTCTTTGTCGTCTGTCGGTTCGTTAGCTCTAACTTCCGAATCATCTAACAACAATTTTTCTAAATTAGTTCCCATTTAATAAGTCCTTTCTCTCGTCCCCATTTTCTAATGGTTCCAAGTTCATCATTTTACGGGCTTCATTAATCGTGATGATTCCAGCGTTGTATTGTTCCATGGCCATGGTTGATTGAGCTTGAACGTTAGTGTTTAGTAGCCTACTCAAATCATATTCAAAGTGTTGGCCAAGTTTAAACTCTAGTTCACTAGTAATTGCGGCCATATAATTAGATAAGGCATGTTCTACATAAAAGCTTTTAGCCTGCTCGGCGTTACTATGCTCACTTTCAATTCCCAGCCAATCAACCGGAATGCCGTACACCGTCGCAATATCTTTTTTACTGGCGTTCTGAACGTCACTAATCAACTTAACAATGCCAGCGTCAGTATTTGAGTTCAGGGGATCGACGGACATGGTTTGATCTGTGACAATGGTTCTACCAGAATTATCCCCAGTGATAGAACTCTCAAAGGCGTTTCTGATATGATCCTTTGCTTCTTGGTCAACCGCACCAGCATTTAATGTTAAATGCCATTTAGAATAACCCATATTAAAATAATTATTCCGCATGCTATCCGCTTGGTTCATGGCGTTGCGTTGCTGGTGTAGGGCTTGTAGTGGTGATACCCCTTGTACGCCCCTAACCGGGAATAACTTGAAGTGCAAAATATCAGCGTTCTTAATTTGGCCTTTACGTTTGGAACTATCCGCCCAGTAATAAGTTGGCTCTTGGTCGTCAGTATCATACTCGACCCGTACATTACCATATGGGATAAATTCAAAGCCAATTACGGCATTGTTTAAGCTTGAGCGGTCAACGTAACAAAATGAATTACCGTACAGCAGTAAATTAGTGAATAATGACTGTTTTAGATCGTGGCCATTAGTAAAGTCGTTGGGATCATCGTTTAAGATCTTTTCTAGTTTGCTGCTATCCGACTTAATCCGGTTACTGGCCAGATCCCCAGCAATTAGGCTTACTGCTGAAAAGATAGCACTGTTTCTGTAGCCACTATCTAGTGGTACTTCTCCGGGATTATCGGCCCAGCTACTAATCACTTCAAAAATGGGATCGTTAATCGGTTCAATAGCCTTTTTTCTTTTGAAAATACTCAATCTATAGCCCCCTATCTTTTTTATTTAGTTTAGTGGTGCTTTTTTCTATATTTTTTTGTTAAAGATACTGTTATATCAACGTTTAAAACAGTTACCCCCCTATACTTTTATACTCGTTTTTTGAACATTTCTGTGAGAAGACTCCATTGTATGGCGGAAAGCCTTGGGAGAGTAAGGCCGGGGGTATTTTGTTAGGTACACCAAACTTTCTAGATTGTTATCAGAATCATAAGTTTATAATTCAAATCCTTTGTGCTTGGCTACTGCTTTAATAAATTTATTTGTAACTCGTGATACTTTTGCGCCAGAAACATGCAAGTGTTCCGCTGCTTCTCTGGCTGTCAGATAATTATTAAAGAACACTGCTGCAATAGTCTTTAAATCCTTCTCGTTTAGTTCAGCCAAGCAACTATTAATTACGTCTTGGTTCTCTTGTAATCCTGCTAAATTGTTATCACGTTTTAAAGCCCATGTTTTAGGGTCTTTGATCGTGGGATCTTTGTACCCATCGTACAAGGCTTCTTTGATCTGCTTTTCAGTCAGATCTTTGTTACTATTGCGCAACGATTCTTCTGCTGCTTCTTGAACCATGTTCTTAACTCGATCATCAATGTACTGATCGCAACGAGGGTAATCGTGCAGGATTGATTCAATATACTTCTTGGCATTGAACGACATAACAGCAACCTCCCAATATTAAGTTAGTAAATAAATGGCTTATCAAAATCAATTCCCAGATCTACACCAGCCAACTTCAATAGCTTCATAGCTTGGCGACTGATCAACATTTTGCTTACGTTTAATTCGTACAATCCTCTTGCAAGATAAGCACGGTCTAACTTCTCGCCTTGCTCATAAACTTCAAGCGCTCTAGCGTCGTCTTCTGCTTGTAGCTTCTCAATACTTTTCTGTTGTGCTGCTACTTGCTCCATGATCTCTACAGCAGATTGGATTAACTCAATATCATGCTTAGTTAATGGTAATTCTGCTGGCCGTTTGGTTAGTAAGAAGTTATACAGATCCTCTCGTGACTTCATAGACTTCACCCTCTTTCTGAATACAACATTTGTCTATAGTATTATTATATTTCGTATAGTATTTTCATGTGGGTCATTTGTGGGCCAACTTTAGCCAAACAAAAAAGCCCTAACCGTTGTGGTTAGGACTTACTTTTATATTATTATTATTATTTAGCCAATACAAGCGTACCCATCCGAGATGATCCATCGTTTGAATGTTGTTTAAGCTCACTTGGATATCCATATTTTCCAGCACTATAAGCGCCAGAACAATCAACACAGATCCCTAGTTTATATCCTTGCTTAAATAAACTATCTAATTTTTCAGAGGTATACCCATGATGTTCTAGAATTGCTTTCACATTCTTAGCCGTCTCCGCTGCAGTGGGAGCATTAGTTTGGAGTTGATACCTAATGTAAGTAGAGTACTTAAACCCGACCTCATCTTTGACTTTCATTTCCAAATTAGACAATGGAATAACATTGCTGTATCCATTAATTTTTGATAAGTCTGACGCTTTAGCAGCTGCATAAGATAATTTATAATCCACTTCAGCATTAGGCATTAACTTTAAAATGGCCCGTGCAACCTTTTGGGATTTATCAGTATTTAGATAATTTAAATAATCGGCATCACCTTTAAAACTGTTCATTGGTTTTAAAATATACGGCGCAACATTGCCACGCCAAGTATAGCCATAAACCTTACCACTTAAACCGCTTATCTTGTAATACACTCGATGATTATACTTTACTTGCTCACTAACATACCATGTGGTATTGGGGTAATTTTTTAAATTGTTAGTTCTTTTAGTAAACTTAGTATTCCAAACATAGGCACTCTTGTTAGAAGCAGTATAATATGCTTCAACATCTTCAACGCTGATTACTTTCCACATACGTTTGATCGTTGATTTTGCTTGTACTGATTGCTGATTGGCCGATACACCAATCCCAACAGCCATTAAACCGGTCATGATAATTCCAATTGTTTTCTTCATTTCTTTCAACTCCTTTTGGGCTATATTATCCGTGTTTATTGGGTACTAATCAATAGGCCATTTAATTTAGCGATTTGAAATCCGTAAAATACTACCAACGTTACCCAAACAAAAACCCCCGCAACTATTAAAGTTACGGGGACAAAAATAAGGAGATAAATATTAGAAAATAACGAAACCACGACAGAAACAATAATACATAAAGGAAGTAATGAATCATGAAAATAATATGGATCGTATTAAGCAGAACAATTAAATTGTTCGCTCACCGTCAACAAGTTTCTCTTAGCTCGGCCGATCATAACATAATCAGCAAATATCTAATGGGTGCAATGTGATCAAACATTGAAGCAACTAACCCCCGTTGGTTACTTCTCAATCTAATACCGCCGTGCTGCTTCAACAGTAAAGCAACAACTAAGGCCCTAAGTAAGGCCCTTTCTGGATATATTTGCAATGAATTTTCCGCTTCATTGCATAACTATATTATAGACTGCTTTAAATAATCGTGTGGGTCATTTGTGGGCCAACATTGGGCAAATAAAAACCCCACCACCATTACAGTGATAGGGATTGCTTTTGATGTATCTAATAAATGATAGAAAGATTTATGACTTTTGCTCCAGCATACAAAGCCCTGCATAGGTTAATAACCTATAAATATATTATAACATTATTTTATTTTCGCTCAATGCTTGAGCCATGCCACAACAGCAAACTAAAACCCCCAACCGTTTGAAGTTGGGGGCTGGTTCGTTGATTACAAGAAGAATTGCATAACTATATTATAACACGTGTCTTTATTCTGGCTAGGCTAGTGCGAGGGCTGGTCATTGCCTTTCAGGCACACACATGCCCCTACCACATACAATGAGTAATTAATTTCATATCATTTCTAACCTTTCAGCAAGCAGCCTCTTAACCTCTCTCAAGCGACGATCAACACTGCTATCAGAAGCATGATGATCCAAAGCGATGTACACAATTTCTTTTTTCCATAGCCAATGTTCATAAGCCATAGAATAGAGTTCGTAATCAGATTCCTTCAAATCATTCATAAAGGAATCGAGAATATCGTACATTTTTTTATAGTTGTGAAGTCGGTTTGTTAATATACCTGTTAATTTCGGATTGTCTTCACTGCTAGGATCAATTAGGTAACCTTCTATTCTGGTCATGGCTTCCGGCATATCTCGGTATTTCTCAAGCAACTTCCCACAATACGAAAGTGCTTCTCTGGTGATTTTTTCATTTTCTGTTATTGCCAACAATTCCACTTCTTTCTTTTAAATTTGGTTTGTGGCGTTACCGAACTAAAACACTGTTATATCAATGGTTTGGGATTGGTGTTACCGTTTTGTTACCGTTCTGGTTTCGGTTCGGTAACAGCAGAATGCTGTTATACCAGTGGTTTAGGCTATGCTGTTACCGAAATGGTGCTGTTACCGAAACTTTTTATTTGTCTGTATACACAGCAGTTTATTGGGGCCATATATTATATTAAAAAGTTATAAAATAGAGTAACAGAGTAACAGCACTGGTTAACCTCCACTCCCACAAGGGTTTGTGCCGTTACCCAAATTATAAATTTCGGTAACAAACTGGTAACAGCAGGCTATTTCGGTAACGGCATTTATTTGAATTGATTTAAATGGCGAGGGATATTTACCTTCACATAACATTTATTCATGTCAGCACCTTCATATTGAAGTAATCTCTGGCCAACGTCCGAATTATTACCGCGGGTAAACTCTTCAAACTTCCATGAATTATCTTTCAGCCGGTAACTTTTCCGTTCGTAATCATCTGCGATGAGTTCCCCAAACTGTTTAGTGAACTTTCGTTGGCTCATGATATTTCGTTGGCCGTTATCTTTTTGGTATTGAACGTAGTAAACATAAACCGCGCCTACTGGAATAACTTCGGGTTCGTATTTGTCAAAAACTTCACTCTTGAAATTAAAAAGCGGGTTGTTGTCTTCTTTGAAGATCTCCAGTTGTTTTTGAACTATATCCGGTTCAATAAACTTTTCGAATCTATCCATTGTTAGGGCCTTTTTGAGTACCCATTTACTTACATCTGGATTCGTTACGTATTCGTCTTTAATTCTCCAGTCGTCGTTGTTACTAGTAAATTGATGATTAAACGGAACAATAATTAATCGCCGGTTAGTACCGTTGGAAGTGTTCTTGAACTTTGGCATTTCATTAGTAGACTGAATAACTGTTGGCGTTAGCTGCATAGCGTATGCCGGTCTATTCTTTTGCTCTACTTGGACAACGTCCCCAGTTACCACTGCATTAAAATTACTGGAATCGTCAAGGTAAATACCAGCCGGAACATCATCACCGATAACCACACTCTTGCCAACCAGTTGAGCCATAGCAAACCGTTGTGAGAAATCGTTAATCTTTAATGCCGCCGTGTTTTGCTGTCCCACAACTCCCATGATGAGTTCTTGAAATGTTCCCTTACCATCGTTACCCTTACCAAGCAGCCAAATACTTTTGCGGTATGAAAATGATCCGTTGATTGACGCATGTATCACTTGCCAAAGTAAGGTATTAACGTCTTTGTCACCGTTTGCAATTCCCATTAACCATTCTGACGGTTTCCAATTATTCGGCCCTAACTCTGGTTCTTTGGCGTCTGGGTCGAATGGTGTAGCGATCTCGGAAGTAAAAATATAATCGCTACTAAACGGAAGTAGTTCACCGGTATCAACCTTAAAAATACCATTCTTAACCGGAATCAAATTTTTATCCTTGGTGGGTTCAACACGATTACAGCTTAGGGCTTGCCAACTGATTTTCTGATGAACTTCAGTGATTTGGCGAGATGTTAGCCGTGGGGCCTCCTGTAAAATAAGAAAATCAATAAAATTATCAGAAGTTCTATATAAGCCTTGTTGTTTATCATATACGGCAAGTGGTGAATTTTCTTCATGCCCTAGAATTACAAATTTATATTCAGTCATCATCAGCCCCATTACATGGGTCGTGTCGGGAGCTTTTTCGCTGTGTTCTTGTTCGTGATATTCATCCGCCAATGCCGCTATATTCAAACGCTTTTGCTTTGGTTGGCTCTCGTCGGTGTCTTCCGGTACTTCTTCATATTGGTATTCTGGCGCTTTATTAAGACCAAAGTAAGTTTTAAATGGAAGTTTGTTTTGTCCGGGAGCGGTGTTATTTAGCCGATAAGCTAAATCCCGTTTGTTGTTCTTCACCCATTCGGGATCACCATTAGCAGCCAAAACCACAGCACGATTAGCAACGGTCTTACTAATTTCGTTATCCAAAACGTTGCCCACAATTTCAAATAAGAATGTTTTGTATTTCGCCTCGTCTTGCAGGTCATCGGAATGACGTTCGATGTAATTTTGAATGGCTCGAATTGCAGTAGTATCGTCTACATAAGCCCGTTCAATACTTTCCGTTGTATATTGCTGTTCTTCTTTTAATCTCTTTTCCTCAGCTATAGCATTGTTAACCCAATCCGGGGCGACTTTAACATCGTCCCAATTGCCGTGTGGCGTGTAGGCTTTCCCGTCAATCTTGGAGGGGGAAACAACTACATGCTGCATTTTAATTTCAACATGTGCGCCGTTATCTAAAGTAACGGGAATTGTTTTACGTACACCAATCTTCTTTTTAGGATCGATCATATAGAAGAAGTGGTAGCCGTCATTGGGAGTTGTTTCGTAATAAGTCTCTTTCATTTCTTCCAAATCCGTACCCAGAGCGGCCACGTTATCTACACCGTTATGGCGATCAACATCGATCACTAAATACTTGGTATTTTCTAGCACAATCCCTACATTATCTTCCGGTGATTTTCGTAAACTGTTAAAATCATCTTCACTTTCAACAGCGTCCTTAAAACCGCGTTGGCCTAAATTAGGGACTTTGCTATTGGCTGCGAGTGGGAATACTTTAAATCCCCGGTTAATCCAAAGATAAGGCGACATTAGTTCATTAGCCATTCACAACACCCCCTTCATTGCTTTTTAGATCAGGAGTGTTATAATTAATACAGTCCAACAACCGGATACATGACGCCTTTTGGTATGCCCACCAAGGTGTCTTTTTTTGCACTTTTTTCATCATTAATAATCCTTCTTTTCTTTTAGTTTTTCGTACAATAAGCTGGCAATAACGTGCGATTCTTCCGCCTTAATGATTACGCTGGGTTCCGTCGCGTCGGCTTCTAAATCAGCCAATAAATCTAATAAAATGCTGGTTAGGGTATTGATTTCCTTGTTCATGTGTTGACCTCCGTTGGTGTGTGTTGTTACTTGAAAAATTCTTTCGGATCTTGAGCAATCTTATAAATGATTACCCCAATTCCCCCAGCAAGATAAAGCTTTAGAAAAAACAGCATTAAGTAAGCTAACATAGTTTTTCACCTCCCTTCATTGAATTTAAATAAAAACGCCCCGCATTGGCCTGTATTTTATTTAAATCTGATGTTCAATAAAAAAGCGATCTGCTTCATTTTGGCAAACCCGTTGAATGCCGTTAATCGTTGCAACTTTTAGACCTTGTTTAATGAAATTGTTCAAAGTGGCTTTTGAGACACCCATGTAGCCAGCAGTTTGAGTTAAATTCATCCAGTTAGGAAAATCTTGTTTCTTGCCAGCGGTCTTAAATGCCTCTACAGCCGTTTCAAACATTGTTGCTTTAATCTGCTCTAGGGCTTCCTCGGGAAGCTCTAACGGTACTGATATGGCCATTTTTTTGTCACCCCTTTAGATGTGTTGGTATAGCCAGTTGTCGAGCTTTTTAATCGTGGTTCTATTGGCGCTGGTATGCTTTCCTGAAAGAATAGGGCTTAACGTCCAACGGCTTATCCCAGTGGAATTTGATAATTCCGCAACCGTCAAATTAAGTTCCCCACGCTTTCGCCTTACCGCTAATAAAAGATCTGGGTTAACTTCTGGCATGTTTTTCACCTCTTTTCAACTATCAATATTCAACTTTTAGTTGTAACTCTATCATACTCAACTTTTTGTTGTTGTCAATGCTTGTTCAACTTTTAGTTGTGATTTTGTATTGTTTAGCATTATAATTGTTGTATGAAAAGGGGTGAGTAATACGAATAGACTTTCAGAATTACGGAAAAAAGAAAACCTTTCCCAATCGGCTTTAGCAAAGATAGCTGGGGTTACACCGCAATCAATTAGCCTTTATGAAAAAGGACAACGAGAACCAAAAATAAAAACATGGAATAAGTTGGCGGATTATTTTAATGTTTCAGTTTCCTACCTTATGGGAATTGATGAAGAATCCGACTATTACGACAATAAAACCATGGCAAAGAAAATCGCTAAACTATTTGAACCCGAAAAAAAAACCCCCAAAGAATTAGGGGAAATGTACCAACAAGATCTAGATTACTTCACCAAGTTTTACAACAACCTGCTAGAAAATAAGAAGTTCGATCAATTAGAAACAATTAGCCGCTTCTTTGATGTAGTCAAAAAAGCCTACAAATAAACCACATAGCAGCAACGCCACAAACAACCTTACATAACATGCCCCGCATTGGCCGTTATAAAGGAAGTTTTTATTATGGCAAGCATTAACACATATTTAACTAAAGCAGGCGAAAAACGTTATTCAATTCATTTATATGGTGGGACTAATCCCCAAACTGGTAAACCAGTGAAGATCCACCGACGGGGTTTCAAGACAAAAAAAGAAGCCACGTTAATGGCTTCACGGTTGGAATTAGAAATACAAAACGGTGGAATAAACAAGGAAAAGCATGTTCTATTTCGTGATGTTTACTCTGAATGGTATGAAACCTATATTCATACCGTCAAGGAAAGCACCGCCTTGCGTGTTCCTAAAATGTTTGACAACCATATTTTACCAGCTTTTGGCAATAAACGCATTAAAACCATAACCGCCAGAAACGTTCAGCAGGCTGTTAACCAATGGTTTGATGAAGTTAAGGTAAATTATCGCAAGTGGTATCATTACACTAATATGGTCTTTAAATTTGCTCTACAACGGGGCTACATTCAAAAGAACCCCGTCAACGTTGTTACCCTACCCCAGCACAAAGGTGAATGGGAAGACGATCGCAATAACTACTGGACAAAAGAAGAACTATCTCGGTTCTTTAGTTACATTGACCCAGAAACAGAATTAGAAAAGTTCACCCTGTTTAGAGTGTTGGCCTTTACGGGTATTCGCCGGGGTGAGTGCTTAGCACTTACATGGGGCGATGTTGATTTTGATAAGCACGCCCTTGATATTAATAAGACTGTTGCCCAAGGCCAGAACGGTAAACAAATCATTCAGACCCCCAAAACAGCACGAGGCAAACGGGTTATAACTTTAGATCGTGTTACTATTGATTTGCTGAAACGTTGGCAAGCAAAACAGAAAGAACAGTACACCATTCTAGGTTTTAACACCAGCAAGCCTAAACAATTAGTTTTTGCCAACACTAAGAACGGTCTTAAATCATTAAATACCCCCGGCAAGTGGTTGCATAGTATCATAGATGATCGGCCAAAGGAATTTACACCAATCACCATTCACAAGTTCCGCCACACTCATGCCACTATGATGTTAGAATCTGGGGCAACAATTAAAGAAGTTCAATCTCGGTTGGGTGATGCAGATATGGACGTTATTTTAAACGTTTATAGCCACGTTACCGAGAATAAGGAAAGAGAAACAGCGGAAAAGTTGGCCAATTATATTACTGAATAGGTCAGCCATACCACTTAGAACTAACCCTATACCTTTTAAGTGGTTAATATGTTGATTGGCAACCAATGGCAACCGTTATGGCAACCACCAAGCTTTTAAAAGCTATTTAATGCCTTGATATTGCCGGTATAACAGCAATACACAAAATTCACAAATGAAACCCCGCCGACTCCATTTTAGTAACAATAAGAAGCATTTCAAAAAAGCCTAAGTCCTTTTATATCAAGGATTTAGGCTATTTTTTTATTTTTAAAAAGCATAAGAAGCCATAAGAACGTTAATGACTCATGCACGTTTTTTGCACGCGCAAAAATTTGTGCGCAAAATTTAAAAAAATCGCTCTCCTTTTTCGTATCTATCTATATAAGATAAAGGGAGTGATAAAATGAATTCTGATTTTTGGTATCACAAGCACGCTGGTCATTTTTGCATCATTGCCAAGGGTAACTTGAGCGAAGATGTTGTTCTGCTGCAAGTTGGATATGGAGAGCAACACCTGCACTACATCATGAGCTTAGATGAGTTTAGAGAGATTGAAAAAATACTGGAGTAATTAACAGATACAAATGTATAAAATTTTATACAAATAACTTTACTTGTCAAAAAAATATGCAAGAATGAGCTCAACGACTAAATCGAGTTCTTCTTACATATTTTTCAAGCATCCAGTTATGGGTGCTTTTATATTATTCTTCTTGGAATCCACTTGAAAAGTTAAATGTTGGTAAAACAGTCACATCACCCTTATCAAGGGCTGTAATCATGGAAACTAAAGATCTAACATACGGAAACATAATAGCCGTACCATTAGTTAATAAATATTTTCTTGCCTCTTCTTCATCAGTAACGGCGTCTCCAATTTTAAATTGCCCTAAAAAAGTTAACAATCCAATTTGTAAATTTTTTTCGTTTGCAAAATTAACAGTTATTTTGATTTGAGATATTCTATTTTCAAAATCCATAGAAATTTCAACTTTAAATTTTGTCATATCTACTTCGGAAGATCTTTTTATAAAGTTTTCTTCCGAATATGCTTTATATTCTAAATTAGCAATTCGATACCCTTCAAAACTAATAACAGGTGCATTCTGATTTGTCATTATCATCCACTCTTTGTTTTTTTACGCTGCTAAAATATTATCAGTATAAATAATATTACTAGTTGGAAAATTCAATGAATCTTCAACCACAAAAATACTATCATCATCTTCAGTAATTTTGTTTTTATTGTGTTCTATTGGAGTGTTAAAGTAAATTTCATCGTCAAGTGAAAATCCCATGTCAGCTAATTGTTTTAAAAGATCATTTTCATATTCTGATGAAAAATCACTAAATGCTTTCGACATTTCTTCAAACGATTTATTATACTTAGCCATACAAACACCTCCTCGTTAAATTAACATTAACATATCATATGAAAGAAAATCAATTATAAACATTAAGACTTTCCAAATCTATACCATCTAAGTTCCTTATGCACACTTCAACTCCGTTGGGAAATGTAGTTATTTTAGAAGCACTATCGTTAAAATAAGTGTGTGTATTTGCCACTACAGCGTCTAATTTTGTTACGTACTTAAACCTTTTCACTAAATCATATATATATAGTTCTAGGATAGCTCCATCAAGTGATTTTTGATGACCATTATTTGAATATTTTTTTCTTAACTCATTAAATAATCTACTTCTTTTATCATCATTTATCCACTCATTAAATAATTTCAAATCCTCAGAATCACGTAAATCAAGAATATAGTCATTGTTTGAAACAAAATTAAAATATATCACTTGTGCAGAGTCTGTATGAAACCCCTTTGCAAATTCAAAAGCATTTTCGCGACTATTTTCAAAGCAATATAAACCATATCCCAGTGAACCGGGATCTTTTGGAGTTTTTCCCATATTAATCTGTCCAACATTCGGAAAATAAATAGCATCAAAGCCTTTTTCTCGTATTTTATTGGCATTCTCTTCATAAGTTCCATGATAGAGATGAAATGATACCTCACTACACAATATCAAACACCTTTACTTTCATAATAACTACTAAAACTAAACCGTGGTAAATCATAACATACTCGTTTAGTGCATTCAATAATTTTCATTTACTTCAAACAAAAAAGCCCCCAACCATTACGGTTGAGGGTTTCTTTGGGTTATAAGGTTTACATACCTAGAATTCTCTAGATGTCCTTATTTTACTATTTTGTTTACGAGTTTGTTAGCACTGATGTAGTCTCCATTAGCTAACAAGAAGCGTGACGCTTTGCCATATGGCATAACTTTAACGATGTCAAAGTACGTTCCCTTAGGGAAATGAGCGTTCTTGTGGTTAAACTTGATGTCATCATACCGGCCACTGCCTTTTGCAGCAACTGATCGCACTTGCTTGATCTTTGATTTAGGCAGGTAATAAAGATTATTAACATAGTCTTTATTAGCGGTTACGTAAGTGCCATCGATTAGTTTGAAACGGTGACCTTCAAGTTTGGCAACTTCCATTACTGCTTTGGGCTTATAGATCTTTTTAACGTTCTTACCAGAACCCACTTGAGAAGCTTTGGCATAAGCTGCTACTTGCTTCTTAGCGTAAATTTTATAAGGCGTCCAGTTAAAGTATTCAGCCTTCTTAGGTTTAGATGGCTTAGCTGTGGTGGATTCTGAGCCGCTCAAGCCATACTTAATATCGTGAGCTAGTTGACTCTTACTAATGCCCCATTTAGCGAGGTATCCATAAGGGTCAACGTGATCCCCACCATAATTGTTAGTGACCCATTGATGAGTTTTAACACCTGTTCCAGCTCCGTCTAAGGTTAAGGGAATGCCATATTTAGTAGCATACTTGCGAATTAACCAGATGTAACGCTTATAACTTTCGTTGAACCGTGCTTGACTATCCACATGAGCTAGTTCCACTTGCATTGGTGAGTAAGGGTTAGCATCTAAAGCACCCCATGCAACGTAACCGGGTTCACCTACTTGGAAGATATTTTTGTCATCCACGATGAAGTGAGTATAAGCAGCTTGCCAATGACCTTTCATGTAACTTGCTTCGTTGCCAGCTGAATTTGACCCTTTGTTATTATCGTTACCGGTATCATGGATAATGATGTAGTTTTTAGACGCAATCCGTGAATCGCCTTGTGAGCCACTTAGAGCGTAAGACTTATTAATAGGATAACTCATTATTTGCCCCTCCCGATTAATTCTGAAATTGAGCTAATCAACTCATGTCCGCCAGCTGATGCAAATCCACCGGCGAGAATACCGTCAGCAACACCGACTAAGAGTCCGGTTGATGGACTATAACCACCCCAGATAGCGCCACAAATCATACCAACAAACAACGCTACAATAGGAAGATATTGGTTTTTGTTAAAGTATGGCGTTACTTTTAAAGTTCCTACAATTACGTAGGTCACTACAAAAATGGTCATCACCACATTTGCGTTCACTTGATTTAACAGTTCTACAATATCCATTATGTTTCCTTCTTTCTTAACTCATCAATTTCAGCTTGTAATTTATCGGCTCGTGCTTCGGCATTTTCGGCCCTGGTCTTCATTTCCGTGTACAACGTCCGCCAAGAATCCACATCATCTTGTTCCTTTTGGTGCTGTGATTTTTGTCGGCTTAAATGATAAGTCCAAAATCCCGTGATAATCGTTGGTACAAGAGGAATGATCTGGCTCCATAGTTGGTTCAACTTGCATCACTCCGATACGCTAGAATATTGATGATGAGGGTTAAGCCGAGATTAGAAATCCACGGCATATCTAACCCTAAAATGACCCAGTGTAGAAATTGGTACGCTGTTAGCAACATCATCAACATGCTAGCAACAATTAAAATGATGTGATCAATAGTGGTAGATTGTCTTTTCCATAACGCCCAAACAATCATCGCTGTTCCGACTAAGCTAAACAGCCCGCCAATAATATCGTCATTAAAAAAGCCCACTGCCATTGGCGGCCACTTAAAATAACGATCGTGGGTAATTAAAAAAATCCCAGTCAGTAACATGGTTAACCCGATAGTTACATGAAAAGGATTTTGCTTAATTTTATAAAAAAGGTAATTCATAACCTGGCCTCCTAAGCAGTTGGCGCCACGTATTCTTTGCCCATAAGGTCTTTATATTGATCTTCTGTGATAGTTCCGATTCGAACATACTCCATAGCGTCTTCGTCAGTAAGCATACCCATTGAAGCTAACATTTGAATCATTGCGTACATATCCATGATTATTCACCTTCCTTTGGAGTTTCTACTGGGGTAACCGCTGCTTGAAGTTGGGCAATTTGCATGGTCAAACCAGCCGCCATCTTCTTTAAGGTGGTATTGTCAGTAGTCAAAGTATCGATGCTGGTACCTTGATCTGTGATAGTCTGTTGCTGTTCATTGATCTTTTTAGTTTGATCCGAGATCGTTTGGCTAGCTGTTGCTAGTTTGCCATCGAGATCATCTACTTGATCGCTGAAATCTTTACGGGTGATTGGTGGTAGCCATCCGTGGATTGGTGTACCCAACTCGTTTACGCCCCATTTGTCCCAGGTTTCGCCAAAGACTTCATCGAATTGGGTTGGGACGTAAATATGGATAAAATCTTTATCCGTTGAACTAAGCTCTGATTGAACCTTTGTAATATAACGATTGCTATCTAGTTGTACATAGTATTGTGCCATCGTGGCACCTCCTCATTCATAATAAATTTCTGCCATTTTTCCATAGTGCATCGGTGCATATGTCACCACTTGAGCTTGCAAACTTAAATTTTTCATTTGAAGATAATTAGTATCTGGAGATATTCTACAAAGAACTGTATTGCTTCCACCGACTAAATTTGCGGACATTGAAATACTTTTGATAGTTTTACCGCTTAAAATACTGGTTAAATCCGCAACGTTTAAACAGCTTCCCAAATTTAATGTATCTGGAAGGGAATCCACAATATATCCTGTATACGTAATAGAGATTGTTTTATCTTGTACATTATCGATATAAGACAATCTGAACTCACTTATAATTTCTGTAGATCCCGTAATAAGACCAACACCATTAACTTTATTGGCATCTATGATTAATTTATCGCCAAAATAGATTTTCGATATTTCTTTGTCACCGATATTAATAGCCAAAATAACCACCTCCTAAAATTAGAAAGTGGTTAGAAGGACTATAGGGACGGGTTTCTAGCCCCCCAAAAAAATAATTAGAGTATTTCTATTTTTTCTCATTTTTATCCTTCTATAATTTTGAAATGTTCACTGTTAAATAAGGATGAATACCATTAAAACTAGGACAGTCAACGCTGTATGCCGAAAGAGATAAAATTGTATTCCAATCGTCCCAACTATAATTCATAGAATCTACGGGTGTAACAACGAGTTTCCCATTAACAATACTAGTCTTTGCTTTTCTTGGCCCACTGCTCTTTTCAAAATTGAAAGGTACATTATCATTTTTTGCTCCTGTAAAATTGTAACCATCCGGTGGATTAACTACTGTAATGCTATTATCAGTATCACCAGAAAATTTAATTCCACCTGTTATACTAGCCGTGCCATCACCGTTATCTCTAAAAAGAATTAATGAGTCAGTAATTAAATTATCAGCGTGGTCTAGTTTAATCCAACCATCCGATTTAGTTGTATCCATAATGATTTTGTCGCCAACACTAATCTTAGTAATTTGATGCTCATTATTAATGATCGCCATTATTGTCCCCCTTAGTAAATTAAATATGCCGTCCCAGAATCCAAAGCTCCATTTGCTTTGGTAGTATCATAATCGGCCTGTGATATGGTAACCCACTTCATTTGAGCATCAATTTGCCCCTTTAAATCAGCAATCTGATCCACTAGTTTTTGAGCATCATCAGACGTAGATAAAGTCGCTCCATTAGAGAGTTTAGGTGCTTTGTCAAAAGTAAATTGTCCACTAACAGTAACATCTTTGTCCGAGTAAACTAAATCGCTTGGCAAAGAATCAGCAATATTGTCTGCGGTTAAAACGTTTTCCGGTAAAATATTATCATCTGGATTTGGACTGTAGTCCGTTGAAAAATCGCCAAGTTCAATTTGAGGTTCTGATAGCCAGTACTGAGTACCAGCATCAACTGCGATGATATAGACTCTGCCAGTATCGCCTAGAGTCAACTTGTAAGAGTAGCGTTTCCAGTCTTTAGTTAATCTAAGATCTGTCTTGCTGTAACCTCCATGAGCTTCCAGATGAAAGTTAGCCCCGGTAACGCTCGCTTTGGCCCAGAAAGATACAATGACCGTTTGATTCGATATGGCAGACATAAAATCTTGATTAATGGAATTTTCGCCAGTCACCGCTGCTTTAGTTGGAGTTGCAGTAACTACCCCATCGCCATGGAAAGTGGTTGAATCAATTTTCCATAAATCTCCTAGCCAGTTATCTAGTCCTTTAGAAAAATCACTATTTAAAAAGTAATTTCTTCCACCAATTAACAAACTATCTTTATCGATGTAGTTTTTTAAATCATTTTTGGTGGCAACATCAGCATCATTCACTGTTGGTACCTTCTCGAAGTCCCACGGACCAGTGATGTGTTCTGCTTTAGTTGAGTCAGTTAAGGTATCCGGAATCATTTCATCAATATTTGTTTTTAAAACATAGTTGGAAAGGATACTTTCTAATTCCTCATTAGAAACAGATCCATCCGGAGAGACAACAATAGTTACGTTAGCCGCATCACCAACATGTAATTTAACTTTAAAAGTTGTACCAACAACTGTAGAACCATTTTGAGCTGGGATCAAATCCGGATTTACCGAGGTGGCGATTCCATATAGAATTTCTTCTCCACCTTCAATTTTTGCAAAAATGGCAATACCATATAGTAAGTAATCTTCTTGCAAATCGCTATTCATTACCTTGATTGGAACATTTACAGTGTGATCATCTTGTACTGAAACTGTTCCAAGGGGTAAATCTTGGACTACACTTTCTAACTTAGTAATTTCTTTTAATTGTTCTGACGTTAATCCGCTCATATCCTTATCGGTTGTTTGAGCGCGTGTGTAGCGGATTGTGTTTCCGGCTAAGGTTGCGGCTGATAATTGGTATCCAGCATTAGTAATAACAATTTTATTCCATTTTGCCATTTCATACCTCCTCGCTTTCGATTTCATAAACTGTAGAAATAGTTTGTGCCGATCTCATGTAATTTGTATTAGTTAGTTCATGTTCAATGATTTCAGTATTAACATCACTTTCTAGCTCAACAACATTCATTGTCACTAGTGCAGTTCCTACATAAATATCACTCGGTAAGCTAGTTTGAAAAGTTACTCTAGATAAGGTAACTCCAAGCGCTAAAGCATTTTGGATTTCATCGATAAAAAGTTGAACGATTTCTGGATGTTCAATATTATCTAGCGGTAAATCTTCTACTGAAACATGAAATGGATCGCCTTTAGCAGTTCCATCTTCTTGAATTTGATAATCATTTCTAACTTGAACTTCTGTTTTATCAATATCAAATGTAGCAGCTACTAGGCGAATCAAATCATTAAAGGTGGATTGAGAACTTCGATTAACTGATTTCATTTTTAACAGAAATCGATATAAATCATCTGGCTTTCCTAGCCTAGGCAAGTCAAAATCATCACCAATGTCATCTAATTGACCACCGACCGCATTATTTAAATCACTTAATTTAGCGATATTTTCAGCATCTTGCATATCGTCATAAATAAATTTATCAAAGACCCTCATAAGTCTTTCTGTAGGACTTCCTGGAGTCGTATTAATACGGTTAGTTGGTATCGATAAAACTTCATCTTCGTGATATAGTTCAAAATCCGATTTAGTCACTGGCTACCACCTCGATTGCATCATCATTAGTAATTGCAGTTGCAAAATCAGTCAATTCAATGTTTGTGCGTCCTAGACTGGATTGTTCAGTTCCCCAGGTTAAATCCACTACATCATTTACGCCTTCAACATCATAAATAATGCCAAAAAGTTGAGTGTATTTAAGTGTTTCACCCATAGAAAACGAATCTAGCCAAACTTGTATATTATCGCGAATATCAGCTATTATTTCGTCTTGAGTAGTATCATCAACCTGTGAAAATTCAACAGCAATATGCATATAGATAGTTTGACTTGAGCCCACAGAAAAAGCGACGTGATTAACGTCGCCATTATCTAGTGGAATATCAATTTTTTCTGTACCAGTTAAAGTGATTCCTAATGCAATATTATCTGAAATTGTCTGAGCGATGGCTTGCCGTTCTCCACCTAGCACATAAATATGTGTGGTATAAGGCGGATCTCCGGCACTATTGGTTGTTGCTGCAGCGTTAACTACATATCGAACACTTTTAACGCCAGCAATGCTAAATAACGCCGATGCTACCCCATTAGGAGTTGAGGAACTAACACTCTTTTGAGCTAACTTAATTCTGGCCCGCAAATCATAATCAGTTTCCATGTCTGCTCCACCAGATGCTGCTTCAAGATTGGTCACTTCTTCAATTTCTTCTACATACATCACTTGGTTAATTATGGTATTAGCATCACAGTTATATTCTTCACCAGTATCTTCAGCATAAACTCTAACTGTTATGGTTCCATCTAAACCAATAGTAACTTCGGAGTCCGTTAGGTAGATCATATCTTGATTATTACTAAACATAGACTCAGCATCAATGACATAGCCCGGAGTTCCTTTAATTGTTAAAGTTGTAGTTGCATAATTGGCCACATTACGTGAGATACCGTAGTTACTAGCAAGTCGATCTAAAGAAATATTTTCAGCTAGGGAAACAAATCTTGAGTCGTATACATCTAGTTTAGTTAAATCCGATTGTGCCAGTTGTCTAGCCAATGATTCGGCCATATTTTCATAAAAAGAACCCGTAGATAGGTCAATATCATTACCTATTTCCGGGTCAGCTCTTAGACTAGTTTGTAAGGAATCAAGCCACTGGTAGTAGTCCCATGGTTCAAATCCTGTTTCTAATAATGGCAAACATTCTCACCTCCTTAAATGGTAATCGATGTATTGAAATCTAAGTTTGGATCACCGTTATCAGCTATCAAATCACTGTCAGATAATTGCATAGTTACTTTAATCATTGCTTTTCTGGTTTTGTAGTCTGGGTCTACAGTTACATCAGTGACAACAGCAACACGGTCATCTTCTTCTAGTGCTTCAGCTATTTTGTTAGCAGCTAAATCAGCATCCTGAAACTCACCGAAGAAATCCAACCACTCAACACCAAAATCGACATCATCTACAGCCCAGCCAACTTGAGAGAGTAATCTCATTTCTAACGATTGTCGTAGCTCATCAACCCCAGTAACGTAGTCTTTGCCATTACTCAAGTTAGGGTTACCATTTTCATCAAGCCTTACATCCGTACTCACTTGACCACCCCCACAATAATGCTGGAATCAACGCTGTTCTTTCTAAGTGGATCTTCACGGAAGTCCTTACCTTTAGAATAATTTTCCATGCTGTCAGTAAAGACCAGTACCAATACTTCATCGCCCACTTTTAATTCTCGTGTGTGTCCGGTATCATCTGAGCCTTTAATATAGAAGCTAAAATCAAGTTGTTCACACTCAACTATTGGCATTTTTTTACTACCATCGAAATCTAAATTAGAGGGCTGAACCGTTAACGGTGATGTAGAGATGATTCTACCCCGGTATATGTGAGGGCCGGAATCATGTTCTTCAATTAGTAAATTAATTAATGGCACTAATGAGTTTTCTCCTGCTTTCACTTCTTGCCGTCTCCTTTCTTCTTTGTTTTTCGTTTCCTACGTTTTTTTCTAGTAGCATCCTTTTTAACTTTGTCTTTCGCACGATCATTTTTTTCTTTGAGCTTAGCCTTGGCTTTGTCTTTAGCGGCATTAGCTTTAGCTTTCTTAAGGCTGGCCGCATTAGCTTTTTTATAAGCATTGTACGGAACGAATTGAAAAGTAACGGTACTAGTTGAAGTCGTATATTCTCGTTGACCGCTAAGAATCACGCATTTACCGTAATTTTTAACCCCATCATCGATATAAACTAACGCTCCAACCCTGACTTCTTTCCGCATAAGAGCTTGAGCTTCGAATTTTTGGCCATCATATGCACCGTCATCTGAAGGCGTTGGATGACTAATTAAGCCCGTTTCTGGGTTCAATTTCAACGTGGCTTTCTGACCGGTAGTTATTTCACGAATATAAAGTTTGCTACCTTCGATCACTATGTCAGTGTTAGCACCATCAGCGACTTTTTTAATAGCGCTTAATGGCTTGCCACTGACGGTAAAACCATTAGCGTATTTATGATCGTAATTAAGTTTCACAGCGCCTAATGGGATATGCGCCCGCTTTGCAATATCTTTAATGATAGTCGACGCTTTGGTCCCTTTTTTGTACGAAAGATTAGCGTAATGAACTTGCTTAGCATAATGGGCCTGAGCCTTTTTTGTTTTTGTTTTTTTAGAATGCTTTTTTCTAATTGTTGAATTATATTTTTTACGTGCTTTGGTGAATTCTTTTTGCTTTCTTCCTCGTTCGTGTGATGTAGCTTTAGGGTGGGCAGCCAACCATTTTTTGTACTCAACAGTTTTAGCCTTACTATATGCACTTATTAAATCCGAAACACTAACCGTGCCGGCTTTTTTTCTAGCGCTAGCTTTAACCGCTACTCTAACTTTAGTCACTTTTTTTACTTTAATAACATCTTCTGAAATGTCCGGAAAATGATTAAAGTTAATTTGAATTGATCGATCTACACCGTCTAAGGACATTGGTGTCATAGATTTGATTGTTCCAGTAGTGATAAGGCCACCATTTTTGGCGCTAGCATCGGAATTATAAAAACCGGCAGTTATCGCAACTTGCCGGCCTTTTTGAAAGTAATTAAATTCATCTTTAGTAAGGTTATATAAGGTCAAAGAATTCATGTCAGGATTAACGCCGGTAGTAAATGGTGAGGTCATTTCAATAGATCGATTATTAGGCGCTTTGTCCCATGATAAAAAGTGTTTTTGGTGACCGGACCATTTAACGTAAACACGCAAATAGCGGTGTACAAAGTTCATTAAGCATCACCTCGATCCTCAATGAAATCATCTAGGCCATCGAATTCTTCATCATCCATAGAGTCGTCTGAATCATCGTCATCCATCCCCATGCTGGTATCATCTCCGTCTGGGTTGTAAACACCATCATTAGTGTTATCCGGATCCATTTCGCCAGTAAAAGTATCATCGATAGCAATGAAAATCTCCTCATTAATATTGGAAAAATTAACACAGGTAGATTTTCCAGTTTCATCAATCATAACTAGATCTTCACTTGGCAAATTAGCGTCACTAATGTCAGCAAATAATGGTTCTCTTGCCACTAGTTTTTCATTAGTTACTAATGGTTCACCATTTTCATCAGCCAAAGTTAAATAAAGTCGGTCATTTACCTCGTTATAATTAACTGTGATTTCATAGTCATTGCCACTGAGGGTTACTATAAATTTTTCTGGTAGTTGAAATTTATTAAATTGTATCGTGTCCCTATACATATTAACCACCTACTTAACTCTGACTTTTTTACCAATCGGTAGGTATCTATCCGGGTAGCCATTCCAACTTCTTAGCTTGGCAATTGAAGTGCCGAATTTCATGTGGTAACCCCAATAGGTATCACCTTTTTTAATTGTGAGATATTTACCTGCTTTAGGTTTAGTTTTCTTTCTATCTCCTTTAGTTGGACTTTTAGTACCAGTATTATTAGTTTTGCTGGTATTTGTTTTCTTTTTTGATTTTTTCTTATTAGTACTAGTAGCCCACTTAACATCTTGTGCAGATATTGAAACCGCCAGTGCATTATCTCTTGGTTGGTCAAAATTAGCAGCTACTGAAGTTAAAACAGTACTAGAACTATATTTTTGACCATGAAATTCCAGCTCCGTGCCATTAGTAGCCCATCGTCTAAGCATGTTGAATTGTTTTTTTAGATATGAAACTTTAGAAACTGACGAACCACCTAGTTTACCTTCAATTTGGCGTTGAATTGGTTGGGTTTGTGTGTAGTGATTAACATATTGCCCTGGTGAAATGGTATTAGTAGTCATTTCAGTAGACGTTGTTTCACTTTCAGAAGTATTATCAACGAAGACGTAACTATTTTCGGATCCAGGATATTTTGGAATAAAATATGGTCTTCCAGATTTCCAATATCCAGGCTTGTCCTTCTTCATTTTGGTAATAACTTTTTTCTTAGTTTTTAAAGCCGCTTTGCGTTTGTTAGCCGCTGAGTTCTTTTTAAATGTGCTTAAACTTTTTTTAGCGGTTGAATATTTTCTTTTTGCTTTTGATACATTAGTTTTAGCATGTGAGGTTGACGATTTAGCCCTAGCTATCTTTTCTTTAAGCTTCGCTTTTTGGCTACTATTTGCTTTCTTATATTTGGCCTCTAATTCTTTAACTTTGCTAACATCTTTTAAGTAAATTTTTTTGAATTTGTTGTAATTAGATTTGGCTTTATTGTATGCACTCTCGTATGTTTTTAATGTTTTCTTTTTAGCCATGGTTTTACCTCCTAAAATTATTTTTATATGTATAAAAAAGAGCTTCCAATTAAGGAAACTCTTTTAATTTTGCGCAGCAAGGATCTTGCTGAACAGGTTATTAGCCATTGATTCAAACTTCCTTTGATCTTCCGTAAGTTGTTTAGCTACAACGTCACCAATCCGTTCTGGATCGCTAGCACCTTCAATATGAATTTCTGGGTGGTAATTCATATTTGGTTTTATCGATACCGCTTTTTGACCAACAGAATTTGCTTTAACCGATTCATTGAAATCATCACGCGATAGTTTCATCTTCTTGAATTCATTTTGAATCTTCGCAAATTCTTTAAGCTGACCAAAAATACCATTTGGTTGTTTAGAAGCACGATCGCTCATAGCTTCCATGATCAATTTATCCGCTGAAGGACGGCTAGTATTGATAGCAACCTCATTTTGACCAGGAACTTCACCAAAGACATTAACCTTACCATTTTCTGCCCAACCACCATTAGCAAATCGACGGTGACCTGAAGGTCCTGACGCATTTCCGCGCCATTCTCCCCATTTACCGTTATACCCAATACCGATATCGGTTTTATAGTGACTGTTATTAAAGAACGCTAACATTTGGTCCCATGCAGATAAAATATTATGGTGTCCCTTAACTGCATATGCACCAAACGTAGATTTTTTATATTGAAGCAATCCCATAGCTGCGCCAGTTCCATCACCATCGTTAATACCAGTGATGCCAGCACGACCACCAGACTCGTTTTTAATCATCGCAAGAAGATACTTCATGTAATTACCGCCAGGGATAGTGGCATGCATTTCTTCTGCTGCTTTTCTGATTAATTTAACAAGGTCTTTAGCATTTGCTGGACCGGCACCAATAGTGCCCAGATCGCCATCATCTCCTAATTTATCAGTGACCCACTTAATACGGTTACCCAATTCTTTTTTAACTAGTTTGGTTAATGCAGGATTTTTAGTTTTCTTGTTGTCTTTTGTAGTACCACTACTTTTTCCATGCATTTTAGTAATATCGTACCAACCTCTAGTCGATGTTCCACCATGGTCCCATAAAGAACCATGAGATACACCAACATGCAAATGGGCGCCAGATCCTGCACCTTGAAGGGCTCCCAAAGTACCAATAACTTGTCCTGGCTTAACAACATCACCAACGCTAACTTTGATATTTTTAGAACTACCAAATTCTTGATAGATTTCTTGCCAACCATCATCAGATTTGATAGTAATAACATTTCCGAGTGCACCGCCTCCCCAGCCTGTGTGACCAGTTTTAGTAACTGTACCGCCGTGCATTGCTCTAAATGGAGTGCCTAAAGCAGCACCAAAATCGACCCCGTCATGGGCAAATCCCCGACCACCATTAGACCCAAAAGTTTGTCCTGCACTACCAGTACTCCAACCAGATCCGGGACTGTTTAACCAATTTCCTCCTGCTCCTCCACCAGATAATGCATCATTTAATTGTGACCAAACTTCAGTATTCCAAGGTAATCCTACTTTATTAGAAGCACCTTTAGACGTCTTAGATAAAGCACCAGCTAAAAAGGTGCTGACCTTGCCTTGAGCCTTACTAGTGAAGTCGTTTTTCCATGCAGTTTTAGGGTCTTTATTGTTCTTTTGGATCAATCGTTTCAGTCCGCCAGTACCTTTAGCAAAGTGTGGCAAAGCCCCGACATCTTGTAATTTAGCAGTTTCAGAACCATTTAAGACTTCGTCTCCGGGTCCTAATGGTAAAACTACATCATTACCTTGTGGCATAAAGACACGTCCGTTAGGCTTAACAATCGCTTCCTGACGAGGGCCAACTTTAGCATCATTAACTACGGCCATGGTGTGTTTGCTTATGGGTCCTTTAGAACCTTGAGCATAATGGATCAATGGCAGAACGCTTCCACCACCACCGAACTTATTAAGAACAGTGTTAATTCCACTAATACCGCCATTAAGTTGCTTAATAGCAGCTGCCATAGCTTTATGAGCGTAATTGTCTAAACGTCCAAAGATTTTATAGAAATCATTTACCATTGCATTAGCAACGGCGTTCATTCCTTTGTGCATTTGATTCATCTGAACGATTGAACTTTTCTGCATTTGGTCAAAATCTTTAACAGTATTTTTGTGAAGTTTTCCGACGTTACGGTCGCTATCCTTAACAATATCTGATGTAACAGAATTCATGCCCTTATTAAGTTGCTTAACTTGAGTCACTGATCCTTTTTGCATATCGTTAAAATCACGAATAGTATTCCGTTGAATCTGTTGTGTTTGCTTCTTGGTACCAACTTTTAAGGATCCGAAAATCTTGGTGGACTTAGAATTCAACTGATTAAGTTCTTTCGATCCATTCTTGTTAGATTTTTTATATCCATTAGTAATGGTACTAGTAATTAAACGCATAGATTTTTTGGCCGAACGAGCACTGCCATCTAATCCTGACCCTTTCAAACTAACCGAGCTTTGTACAGCAGCTACTTTTAGCTTACCAGTACCTTTAGCATATCCGGGTAAAGTCCTACCCTTACCAAGACCGCCAGACAGCACTTTAGCAGTATCCTTGGCATTTAAGATATGTTCTCCAGCGTGAACCTTAGCTAAAGTGGGTCCGTTGCCTAGCAAGCGGAAACGTCCTTTTCGAGGATCGTAAGCCATTTCGGTTCCAGCTTCATTAACCATCGCAACATGCGTACGATTAATTGGGCCACCATCAGCGTGTCCTTTGAGTGTTTCTTCACCAGCTTCATGAGCTTTTCCAAAGAACTTACCAACTTTGCTAGTTACTTTTCCTGTAAATCCCTTAACACCATCAAGTATATTTCCTACTGCGTTACCAATCTTATCAAAGATTCCCTTAACAGAATCCCAAGCGTCCTTAATTGGTTTTACTATGGCATTTTTTACTGCGTTAAAAGCTTTAGAAGCTACGCCTGATATGGAATCCCAGGATTTTCCTAGCCATGAAGAAATGCCACTCCATGTTTCTTTAATGTAAGAACTAACGCTATGCCAAACATTTTTGATGGGTTTGGTAATAGCATTCCATAATTTAGTAGTCATTCCGACAAACGATGACCATTTCTTGCCAATCCAAGAACTAAATCCATTCCAAGCCTTCTTTACCGATGACCAAACGGCAGACCATGCTTTGGCGATGGGTTTTGTAATGGTATTCCAAACTTTGCTAATAGTTTTCCCCATCGCTTTAAGTTTTTTACCAATCCAAGAAGCAAAACTGTTAATAGGCTTCTTCATCTTATCCCAAGCCATACGTACTAAACCTACAGCTGTTACAAACGGATATGAAATTACCTTAGCGAAACCCTTAAAAGCTTTTTTTACCGGCTTGATAACAGCTTTATTTATTGATTTGCTAATTCCGCCAAACCATTTACCAATGTTATTTCCCGCTTTAGAAGCAGCTTTCCCAATGTTGGTAAATAAACTCGATATAGACTTTTTAACCTTAGGTAAAGCTTTTTGGATTTTTTTACCGATCTTGCTTCCTAAATCGCCGCCAAACATACCGCCTAATGCGCCACCAGCAAGACCTAATAATCCTCCGACTGCAGTACCTGCACCAGGAATAATAGAACCAATAGCGGCGCCTGCAGCAGCACCGCCTTCCATTCCCGCGAGCATACCACCAGCTCTACCAACTTTGCTTCCGGCATTTTTCTTGTTAATACCAATTAAATTTGAACCTGCTACCGCCATATCTAAAAATGGTATTTTACCAGCAACAGACTTAATACCACTCAAAAATTTGCCTTTACCAGCAAATTTAGCAACTCTAGATCCAACTTCAGGCAATGTCTTTTCTGCAGTTTCACCAAGTGCTTTGCCAGTAGCTTTTGCTCCAAATAATTTGCTTACACTTCTGCCGGCTTTAGGAACCAATTTACTACCGCCAATAAATTTAGAAACTGCCTTAATACTTTTGCTTACCTTTAATAAAGTTCCGGCAAGTATTGCTAATGGTCCTATGGCAGCCGTTACAACAGCAGCTAATCCTACAAACTTCTTAGCCGGTTCTGGTAATCTTTGAAATTTTTCCAAAACATCAGCAACGCCTTTAGCTAACTTTGTTAGCGTTGGCATCCATGCATTTGCGATTTCAACACCGGAGTTTAATAACCCTTGTTTGATACGATCCCACTGCTTAGATAAAGTGTCCATATTCTTTTGTGAAAGTTGGGCCACGTATCCTTGACCCTTATTCATGTTTTGGGATTGCTGAACTTTCTTGTCCAGTTTTGCAACATCTTTGTAGCTTTCACCTAAAGCCTGAGCCGCACTAGATGCATTAACACCAAATAAAGCTGCGTAAATAGCACCTTTGTCGGTCCGACTCATCTTCATTTTGTCCATTCGAGTTGCTAATTTCTCAAATACCTGTTGAATGGGTAGTAAGTTATGATTTGCGTCGCGGAAATCATCATAATCCATTCCCAACTCTTTCATGGCACTTGGTGCTTTACCTTTAGTTGGCGGGCTAGTTAAGCGCTGGTAAATTTGACGCATTGAGGTACCGGCTTGTGAACCATCTCAAATTGTTATCGTAAGGGCTATTTATCCCTTACTTCTATATGTTTCCATACAGTTCAGACTATCTTTTCACCTACAGCAAAACTGTTTAGGTGTTCCGCCTTCGTGGATATTTCACCATACAAAAAAGGCACTCATTAGAGTGTCTTTGCTTAGGTTATTTTATCTAGTCGTTACGCCTTCCCAGAGTTTCCTTCTGGGCTTGGTTCGGGATCAACATGTGATAAAAAATTATTCAAATATGAATAGATTTGAGATTTCAATGAATCAAAAGAATACCACCTTTTGTATGGAATGGCAGCCAATGTAATGCCATGAGATTCGCAATAATCTTTCTTAATTTGGTCTCTAATTTTTGTTAATTTAAATACTTCTGATCCAAATTTTGGTTTATAATGCTGAACCCCCTGATATTCAATCAAAAACATTAAATGATTATCTTTAAATACTGCAAAATCAAATGGTAATCGTCTCTTATAAACACAATCATCGAATGTATATTGTTCTTCGAAAGAAAAATCATTGTCTAACAAATATTGGCGAACTGCATCTTCTCCATGTGAAGCGTAGCAATAAGGGCAACCAGAAACATTATGAATTATTGGACTCGGTTTCGCACTGAATGTTTTTCCGCATTTTGTATGCATTATAGTAGCTTTTGAGGTCGCTTTACTATAATTTGCAATAATTACATATTCACCATTTCTGTTAGACTTCAAAAGATCATTCGCTTGGGTTAATGTCATGATTTGCGGAGCGGTTCTTCTAATATTCACTTCTTCAGGACGCGTACATCTTTGACCAGCCAAGAATGCATGCGGAGTCATGTTAAATTCATATCCACATTTATTATGACGAAATTTAATCAATGTAGTCGAATTGACGTATTCTCCCAGTACGGAATATTCAAGCCCAACTAATTTTTTAATTTGCTTGCGAAACAACTGCGTATCTTTTTTTCTCATACCAGAACAACTAGGACATCCAAATCCCATAGCATAAATTACATACGGTTCAGTTTCCCATTCATAACCACATTTATTGCAATGCATCAAAGATGGTGTTCTAGCACCTTTATACGTACCAATAAATTTAATTGTATTATTGGTAGATTTAAAAATACGATCCGATACCATTTCATAAGTCATATTTATGTGGTGTTTACATTCTTTTCCAATTCTATTTCTGAATAGAGTATTGGGTATGCATTCCCATTCAATTCCGCAAATTCTACATCTAATTAATACTTTTGAGTCTTTATTTTTGTACTTACCAAGTAATTCGTATTGTCCTTCTTGCTTAATATCTATTCTTTTTTGAACTTCTTTTTGAGTTAATTTTTTCATAACTCTATTTTATCATTTAGTCTTCCCCGAATTAACGGAATTTATTACGCAGCCATTTCTGGTTGCGAGGACAGTTTCCAAATCCCAAAGTTCGACAAGCCGCCAATCGCTGATACTGTTTCATGCAACGTTTGGTTAGCCGCATGGGCGTCAGGCCCAGCATACTTAAGAGCTTCCCCCAAGTCACCGAATGAAGTAGCGGTTAAATCAGCCGAGTAAGCCATTTGGTTAATAGCAGTTTTACTAGCGTTAGCCATCCCTTTAACGGAATTAACTTTCATACCAAATTGTTCGATGGCAGAAGCAGCATTATTGACCACGTCAGTATAACTATCACCAGACGCAATCGCACCTTGTAAGTAAGATTTTTGAGATCCCAATGCCTGGTTAGTTGTATAACCACGGCGAACCAAGGTTTCGTAACCTTCACCAATCTTTTTAGTTGAAACACCATACTCGTTAGAGTACTTTGTCCCATCTTTTTGCATTTGGCTAACATTACGCTGAGCTTCAGTCTGTTTTTCACCGCCGGTTACCGCCAAGTTGGTGATAACTTTGTAGCGATTTTGTAACTCTGTAGCAGTCTTTAATGCTATAGCAGCGCCTGCTGTAATTCCCGCTGTAACTGCCGTAGCTTTAGTCCCAAAACTTTGCATCTGACTGCCCAACTTGCCCAAATCACGAGTATGCCTATTAAAAAAGGACTTCCCAAAGGATTTATCCATTGAGTTGCCCAGTCGCGTTGCTTTAGATTTAGTTGTGTCAGCTTCTTTTCCAGTCTTTTTTAAACTATCGCCAATCGCATCAACTTTTCGTTTATCTTTTTCTAAACCACTAGTCTGTCCATGACTCATGTTAGTGTTTAGTTTCTTTAAACTATCGTTAGCGCCTTTAACAGATTTATCTAGTTTAGGCATAAGCTTATCAATTTGCTTGATAACTCTTTGCATGCCATCTAGTTTGGAAAGACCATCAATATCAATTTTGTAACTGATACGATCTCCAGCGATTTCAGCCATTAGGATCCCTCCTTACCGCCAAATGCGAGTGCGATTGCCATTGCTTGGTTATAGCGACTAGTTTTCAACCTCTCTTGGGTTGCATACTGTAAGATGCTTAGTTCGTTGCCGTTCATATTACGGATCTCTTCACGAGTAACGTTTACAGATCCGTTAATATAAGCGGACCATTCCATCGCTAGACCGGGATTCTTATCGAATAGTTTTTCAATTTGACGTTTATTGAAAAAAATATTACTCCTCGAGGTAAAACGTGGCGATGATGCCCATATAATCATCTAGTTCGCCTTTGGTCATCCCAATTTCTGACAAACTCTTAAAAGTTACGGTGTGAAGTGGTGCTTCATTAACAAGAATTACTCGAATGAGTTTTTCCATAATTAATTTATAAACACCAAAGTTATTAACCATCATTTCTTGATTACCATCATTGGTTTGATTAAAGCGAATTGTAGTGTCAGATAGTTCGGTACTGATCGCCAAATCAGGCTTAGCAACTGACGTTTTAAGTTTCTTACCGTTTTTCAAAACGTAAACAAAGTTAAAATTATCATCAACGGCTAAAACTTCTTGCCGTTTGATCGATGGCATATAGTCCAACACTTCTGGATGAGTTTCTTCAGCCTTGGTCACTTCTTGTTTTTGGCCTGAATAATCTTCTAGTGGAGTTGCTTGGTTATCTACTGATCCTGTAGGAACTCCTTCGTTTGCTGATTGTTCTTGAACTAATACATCATCTAAATTTTCATTTTCCATAGTACGGTTACCTCACTTTTTATTTGTTTTTGTTACCTTCAAGAGCGATATTTACACATGAGAATGCACAATCAACGGTTTGAGCAGTACCACCAACGTTGATATCAGGATTCTTAGTAAGCAAAGCCTTACCAGCGTAAACATGTTCATATGGGGTTGAAATATCAATCTTGTGGTAACCAGTGGATACGCCATACCCCATAATGTCTTGCCAAGTATCTGATGCTCGGTTTAAATGCATCGTAATAGTTCCTCGGCCATCGTGGTTTCGTACCGCAGTACCAGCACCTTGAGCATCAATATCCAAAGTAACGTTATCAGTAGTCCAAGAAACAGAAACCATATCATTGCCGTTAAAATACTTAACTAGTTTTCCATCTAAAAACACCGCTACATCAGCGGCGTCAAATAATGGTTCATCATCTTCAAGTGCTTGGTTTGCTAAATTTTCAGCCATTAAGTTATCCTCCTTACATCACAATCGTATTTTCGATATAAACGTCTTCTACCATGCCCATTGGGTGGTACTTAGTATTTACTCCGCGCATTTCACGCTTAGTCTCATATGACTTAGGTAATTGACCAGGCTGAACAAAATCTACTTGATAGTCTGGTTTCCCAGTTTCTAAGCCATTGGCATCTACTGCTGGTGCGATAATATCCAAGTCAGCAGCATCAATAAATACGCCTTTAATAGCGTTGGCGATTGAGTTAAATCCCACTTCTGAGTAAGGAATTCCCTGCTTTGCATTCTGAACAAATAAATTTGCAACGCGTGCATTAATTGAGTTTTGGATCCAATCCCATCCTAAAATGATGTCAATATGCATGTTTTCAGCAGCTGTTCTTGAACTCGTTAGTAGTGGCAAATCAAGTACATATGCATAGGTGACGATATTATACTTATCCAGTTCAGCCTGATCGTCTGGAGTAAATTCATATCGATCTTGCGGTTGTGTGTATGGCAAGTCGCCTAAAGCATACTTAGTAGCTGAATGAGGCTTACGACCATACATAGCACCTACATAAGCAGCATCAAACACATTATTGTATTGATCTTGCATTTCAACTGTTGAATCATCTACTTCTGGCAAGGTTAAGAGCTGAGTCTTTTTGTTGTCAGCATAAGTTTGTAACTTAGTTGCGTCAGTAGAATAGGCAACATAAACGCCAGTATTTTGTAGTTCAACAAAATTAGAAATAGCATGAGAGACTTCATCATCAAATTCTGCCAAAATCCAAAATTGAGGACCTGCGAAATAATATTTCTTAAGTGCTGTCACTGCACCAATCGCATCAGCTGATAATTCTGAACCATCGCTAGTAGCCTCAGCTGCTTTAATAAGTGCGCCGTCCTTGGTTGGAGTTGCAGTAACATTGCTTGGGGTAGGCGCTGCTTCTAAAGTGCCTGGAGCAAAAGTCAAAGCTAAAAGATTGGAAGCATCACCATTGGCAGCAAAATATGCCCGTGCCTTTTTCCAAAATGGCGAGTAGAGTTCAAAATCTTCAGCAACAGCATCTAAATCGCTGTATACCTTGATACCTTGGGTAGTTCCCTTAACTAACATTCCCATAAATGGAGCAATTGTTTCGGTAACATATTGGTTTGAAATATGAACCGGTGAAATTCGATTTACGGTACTGAATAATGCATTTGCCATTAAAATTATTCCTCCTTAAAATTCGTTGTAATATCAACATTTGATATTTGGTCAATGGGGCTTTGAAAGTGACGAGCATAACGAATAGTTACGTCAAACCCGTGATGGTGTACGGAGTTGAATGGCAGGCTATTAATAGCCCTACCTTGTGGAGATTCAACACTAGCAATGACAATTCCATCGTTCCGCACTTCCTGTCTTACATACGGGTCACGTAAAAAGACGTGCAATGCGCCGGCCTTTTTCATTGCTTCTGATAGGGTCTTGCAAAACACGTCTATGGAAATAGTTGCTTCAAATTGCCCACTGTTAATGATCGGATCTGAATAAACCGGATCGTCATACATCAACGGGTAGTAACTAATGAATGGGAGTTCTTTAGTTTCCGCGATTTGCTCGTTTGGAATTACTGGGCAATCAGTAATTTTTTCAATTTCCGAAATTAAAGATCCAATTACTGAATCATAATCAGTTGGTTGCTGATCAAACGGTCGACTCAAGCAAATCATCCCCTTTCAATTTGTATACAAAAATACCGGCTACGTGGTTGTAGTCGGTAACAGTATCAATTTGCATAATGTGATTGTCATATTCGACGATGGTACCAATAGGAAATTCATGTTGTGAGTACCAGCTATACCGGCGAGGCAACGTATTACCACCGCCACCTAGGCTCTGAACCATAGCTAAAGTAGTCACTGAATTAGATGATTCTGGTACCACTGGTTCAGATAAGCTCACTTTATCTGAATCATTTACAACATCATTTTTACTAATCGGGACCAATTCATTTAATGCATTAGTTTTACCTCCTCTTAAAACATTGAGTTTTGGGTGAACGGTAACTGGTACATAAAACTCTTCTAACGCTTCAAAAAAATCATCAATGATCACGGTGTGTCACCTTCTCATCAATCGAACGATATAACCCGCCGGTATCTACCAACGGTTGATTTCGCCCTTTCATTTTGACAGTCGCTGGGGCATTAGGTGGCCCGATAATATCGATTTGATGTCTAACATCATCAGCCATTTGGTCGCCTAGTAGCTTATAAGCTTGATTGCCTGTTAAACGTCCTTTTAAAACGCCTTTAACGGCTATTCCGGCAGTATATTTCCAACTATGCTTACGATTACGAGCGCTTGCACCACGTAAAAAAGAACGGGCTGGTATTTTATCCGTACCAAACTCGTTCCATCTCACAATTTTTTGCAATTCTTCAGGAGAATGTTCAGGAACGTTTTTAAACGCCCCTACATTAGCCTGATTGGTATTTAGTTGCTTTAACCGTCTCTTTTGCAGCTGCAGTTTTTGAATAACTTTATCTGCTCCAGAACTCATTTTAAATTACCAACGGAATCTTTAATGTCTTCACACCAGTTAAATCGTTGCCTTGCAAGCTGTTAGCTGTTTTGATAGCTCCAACAGTACTTTTGTCACGAAACTTAATCCAAATACTGTAAAGAGTTTCGCCTTCCAACACTTTATAGGTGGCAAAGTCTGCAGTGCGTCCATTCACTTTAGTTTGTCCCGCAATCTTTAGTTCTTCAGTTTTAACATTTTTCTTAGCCATTCATATCACCTCTCTAACAAAATCCGGTTACGGTGTTGGTGTAACCAAATTCGTTTAATAAATCTAAAAAATCATCCCAGTAATGATTTTTATCCGCATCGTCAGATTTGGAATAGCTTGCATCCTCAATTTTTACTGTTTTGAATTTATTCTTTGGCTGAATAAGATCCTTGAAGAGTAAATTACAAGCGTATAGGTACAACGCTCGATTAATTGAAGTTCCCGGCCATTCATATTTGCTGACGATATTCTTTGCATCCGCTACGGCATCGATGATGTCTGCTGGATCAACAGACTTAAATTGTGGGTTACGGGTTATTCGATCGATAACGTTTTGTTCGTCCACTATCTACGCCCCCAAATCAGCAGCTAAAACTGTAAATCCTTCAACAGCAACACGTGAAGACTCAGATAGATTATCACCGGTGTGAGTTACTTCATAGTCACCAGTTGCTACAACAGTTCCGGCAGCTAACCCTGTAATTGCAACACCAGTATCATCACCATTAAATGAGGGTGTAGACTCGCCCTTTTTATAAACATTGAGTTGCATTGGATTACCCCCTAACTACTTCTTGGTAGATTTAGTAGCGGTCTTCTTTTCTACTGAAGCTTTTTGTCCTTCAGTTTCAGTAGATGGAGTTTCTGGTTCTTCCGGTTTAGTGATCGTTAATCGGAATACACTTTGTGATCCTTCAAATGATGGCAAGCAGTTCATGGAAACTAAATCTTCAGTTTGAACTAATGAATCATTGAAGTATTCATGATAAGCAACACCGGTATCAAAGAATTGAACAGTGTTAGAAGCGATCTTACCATTACGTAAGCCTAATTCTTCTGGAGTAGGAGCAAATGCCATATGTCCAATTACTGAAGCTGATTGAACTAAACCGGTAGAAGATGAGCCAGTTTTAGCAAATTGTTGCGGAATTGGCGCGTTCATAAGAACAACCTTGCCTGGAGTTAAGAACGGCGTGAACTTGTCAGTACCAGTTGCTTCTTCGTCAACAAAGCCTTGATCGTATACTACTGGGATAACGTGTAGATTGCGAACAATAAAGTCAACCGCTTGGTCTTCGGTCATCATCATTTTAGAAGTATCAAAATTAGCTGGCCAAAGTGTGGTCTTGATCCGTTCGTTATTTAGCAGCATCCGGAAAGTATCATCATTCATTAACACCTGGTTGGGAGTAATACCTTTATGTTTCATAGCTGTAATTGCTTTTCGCATATCTTCGATCGGATTAGCGTTAGCAGTATCAGACCAGGCTACATCTACATCGGCATTTAAATCTTCATCAGTAGCATATTCAATTAGAGTATTAACACCGTTAGAACTTAGGTTGATTTTGCCAGTCATTAAGGCTTGCATTGCCATCCATTCACGACGAGTCCGCATGCCAAGTAGCATCTTAGTTTTATCATCAAATAGACCTAAGATTAATGATTTAACCAAGGTATCATCACCATTGAATAGCGCACGGTTGATTTCTTCTAAATCAGTTTCATTCAATGCCGAAGCAGAACGGAAGAAATTAGTTTGGAAATATTCTTTATTGAATTTTTCACGATTCATAGGAATTGCTTGGGCATCATAAGTTGATGCTTTAGCCATAACTGGAGCACCTTGTTTTTGAGTAAGGTAAGAGAGCATATCAGTAGCAATCTTAGTTGCAGGGAAATAAGATTCACTTAAATATGGTGGTAAAGTTAGCAACTTTCGTTCGTAATAAACGGACATTGCTTTCAAGTTGGTTAGTTCGTCAATATTAGCCATTAAAAAAATCCTCCTAAACTAAAATAATGTGGGTAAGAGCTTTTTGAATTTCGTCAGTGAAGAGCGCTTGGACATCTTCAGCCATGTTGTCATAAGCAATGTCCCCACGTTTAATAACAGTTGCCGCCTTGGGGCCGTCAGTAATATCAACATTATGCATAGCGATCGCTTGAACCTTGGTAGCGTCGGTGACAGGGGTCAAAATAACTCCTGCGTTACGACGAAAGTCTTTATCTGCCCCTAATGGAGTACCCGCTTTGATAACTTTGCGTCCCTCTTCATTTGCCGTTGCCGCTTCATCATTCATTGTTGCTGGCAAGGTTAAGGCTTGAGCGAAATTCATTAAAATTTCTGGTTGAGTTTCGTAACTTCCTTGATACATAGATATTTCCTCCTCTATTTTTGTGATCCAAATTGTTCATCCAGCATGCTGCCTAAGAAATCTTGTGGATTACCAATCTTGTCGCTTCTCGTGGTATTAAAGCCCGTATCAGTGCTTTTAGTTAGCGACTTCTTCAACGCTTCATCATGCGCCTGCATATAGTCCACAAAGGACTTAACATTGGCTTTAGTCGCATCGTCGTTGTCTCCCACAAAGAAGCTTTCAAGACCGTCAATTTCCAGATCGGATTCCTTGGCAATGGATCTAGCCAAACCTAATGATTCTTTGCGTTGTTGCTTAGCAAGTTGCTGTTTAACAACTTCTAGTTCGCTAGGCTCATCAGGTTCAGGCTGAGTTCCATCCGGTTTGTTAAATTGTTCAAACAACTTGTCCATTTTTTCACCTAAGTTATCTAGTTGAGCTAATTTTTCGCGTAATTCCTTTTGATCTACGTTCTTTGGTTCTGGGTTTCCACCCGCTGGTGGTTGTGGATCTGTTACTTCTGGTTCAGTAATAGTTGGATCTTCTGCCATTGTTTGGCCTCCTTTTAGTAATAAATAACAAAGCAGCGACACCCAATATGTGGCTTACTAGGAATATCACTAGCTGCATATGGGTTTGCCCCTTGAAGTGACTTGCATGCCTGGCAAACGTGAGAATCCTCAACGGTGTACCAGTCAGCACGTTTCAGTTTCCAATGGGTAGCTAAAAAGGCACCGATAGCCGCAACTATCAATGCCTTTTCGTTTAGTAATAAAGCGTGCACATAATATTTAATTGTCGAATCACTAACTGACTTGACTGAATCTTCATTTAACCGACTTGTTTCATAAAATAGCTGATCATCTATCGAATCAACATCAATACCAGCCACTAACGCCTTATGAATGGCTTGATTAATCTTAGCTGCTAACGCATCAGCCTTTAGCCATATACGATTAGATAACGTTAAGTCTTGAGTTTCTCGGTTGATAAAGTTTTCAACAATATCATTAATCTGCTGGTCTAAGTCGCCATCGGGAATCCCATTAATTTTAATTACGTTCCCCTGAAATGTGACCTCTTTACCAGCCTCGGACTGAATTGCTTGCTTAATGAACGTCTCAGCGTCGATAGCCACTTTAGATGTAATTACCTTAATAATTGAATTAAGTAACGTCTCACGGTCAAATCCAGCCATTTTTTGAGCTGATTTAATTCGATACTGTGCTTCACTGTTCCCATACAATAACTGCTTGTATCTTTTAATGAATTTCTTCCAAGTAGTTAAGTCAGTAGTATTTGGGGCAGTTCGCATGGCGTTGATTGCTAACGTTCCGTCTTCGTTGTAATTATCAACAAAATAACTCACGTATTGCCTAATATCAGCACTGGCACTAGTCAATAAGTTAGCTAGTGTATCAGCGTCGCTAGAGTCATCAGCTTTGATTTCTCTTTCACGCTTCTTAGCTAATGATTTACTCGGTTTCACTAAGCATCACCGCCTTTTGGTGGCTCATCTTGATCATTACTTGAAGGTTCTTCCTCGGAATCTGGTTCATCAAACATTGTCATATGTTTTTCAGCTTCTTCTTCCTCTGCCTTAAGTTCATCATCGATGTTCTGAACTCGGCTTAAGTAACTAATCAATGTTCGCTTAGAAACAATACCGTTAAGATTTCTGACAATAGTAGACTCATCAACTTCTGAGTGTGGGATGTTAGGCGTAAATTCGACTTTTATATCACGAATAATATCGGCAATTTCTTGATCGTTACCCATATCATTGTGCTTTAAGATAATCCGTAGTAATCGCTTAATAGTCTTGCGCATTTTTTCGCCTTTGGTAGATGCAGCCATGAGCATAGGTTGCATCTTCTGGGTTAAAGCAAAACCTGAAGCAGCAGTACTAATATTAGGATCGGCAAGGTTAACAACTTGAGCTCCGTCGTAAATTTTATCGGACAAATGCTTCAAAGTGTTTTCTTGTAGTCCATCACCGTCTGGTTTCTGCAAATACTTAACTTCCGGATTGATCTTTGGATCTGTATTTTGCACCTGCATAACTCGCCAGCGTTTAACCTCTTGCTTTTGTAATGGCGAAAAGTCGGCCACACCCATAGTTAGCAAGATAGCATTTGAGAAATTATCGTTATCATCAATCTTTTCGGACATTACTTTATCCTGGGCATCGATTAGCGATACTAAGTCATCAAACATCCCTAAGCGTTCGTCATTCTCAGGTAACTCCGTAATGAATTCCATTCCCACGGCGTTGTCAATGACGTTATCATTCCATTTGACACTAGCTTCAAATCCACCAGAAGCTGCTAAATCTTCATCACTAAATTTATAAATCTTATTCGGCGTGTGAAGCATCCCAAATTGACGACCATCAACCTTTTCAAAGGTAAACCCAAACAACGGTCTGCTATCTTCATTATTGCTATAAACAACAAAGGCATTTTCGGGCGCCTTGTGCGTAAACTTCAACGTCTTTCCATCATCGTTAGCAATATAAGCTACTAGGTAACTACGTCCATAAATATCAGCCTTCTTAGCCAGTTCATAGAAAACATCGTCAGAATCACTCTCAGATAACGATTGGGCAATCAGCTCGTTAATTTCACTAACTTTGCTTTCTGAAACGTTTTTATCACTGTTTGGTGCATAGGTGATTTTAGGCGGGATGCCGATAAAGAATCCACTAAATGTATTAACTAAGTTACGGGCTACGTTAACTACCACTCGGTTCTTATCTGGATCAATGGTATTAAATTGAGTCCTATCTCTTATCGCTTCATGGTCACCCTTGTAGTAACGCATCTTTAAATGATACTGGTTGCGAAGCATAGTGTCATAAGTGCTTAGCATTACACTAACTTCATCAAGATTTTGCTCAATATCAAAATCCGGCGAACAACGTGGTACGTCATTATCATCTAGATAAACATGCTCAGATAACCAACGATTGCTTTCGCCAGTTATACCACCACTAATAAATCGACTAGGACCATCACGATCCTTTAAATATCGAGAAATAGAACTTAATTGTGTCATTTAGGCTACCTCCTTTCTAATAAAAAAGCCGATCATTACTGACGGCTACTTGTGCTGGCTGTGCTGCAACTTCACGGCTTAATGCTTGAGTCATCGAATCTACCTCATCGTCGTGTTCCATATTAGGAAATCCAGTCCATTCGTCTAACATTTCACGGACCCAAGGTTGCCATTTAGGATGTGGCAAATAGATATTTCCAGCCTCAAAAAAAGGAACCACTACATTAGCCCGGGTAACTTTATCGCCCTCCGGAACTACTGGAATGATTCCTGATACTACATTTCGAATTGTGTTAATGATCGCCGAGCCATTCGCCTTATCTTCAATGTAAATGGCTTTGGCTTGTGGTTGCCGTTGATGCATACTCATAATCGCTTTTAACTGATCATTAAACGCCATACGATCATGTACTCGATCAAGCAAGTAGAAGTTGGCCCCTTGCTTACCCCATGTTTGACCAGCCACATAATCACTGGTATCTGACATCGTAAAGGTAAGATCCCAACTACTCCATGTTTTGTCTAGCTTAGGCAAAATAGCTACTGACTCATCATGATCTAACCCCAATCTAGTGGCTGTTGCCCCGTCGGGTAGATAGTAATGCACTTGATTAGCTTTAAAGATGTTACCACCATCTAACACTGGTCTTTGCTGGTACAACGCTGCCCATGTTTTAGAACCAGATACTCGCATGGTTTGTTCTGCCCAGTCTTTGCCCTTATTCATGGGTGGGAACGGGCATAATGGTTCGCCAACTTCACGGCCTAACATATCGTTTTCTTCGGCAATCGCTGGCAGCTTGACTTCTTCCCACGGTAACGCCATCTCTTTAAGTAGTCGACCAGCTAAGTCATCAACGTTCCAGCGAGTCATAATTACTATAACTGACCCAGTGGCTGATAAACGACTATAGAAACTAGCCTGCCACTCATCCCAAATCTTATTACGAATTGTGGTTGAGTTAGCGTCCTGCATCCCTTTAATCGGATCATCAATGATTAATAAATCAGAATGCTTACCAGTAGCTGAACCTAAAATAGTAGTTGAATGCATAGCCCCACGGTGGTTAGCAATTTGCCATTCATTACTCGTATGCTTAGTAGGAGAGCTGGTTAATCCATACATATCCCTGCCAAATTCATTAAACTTAGCTAAGTTGCGACTACCAAAGCGTTGTGCTAAATCATCAGAATAACTGGCTACCATAACTTCTTTTTCGGGATGCTTCATCAAATAATAACTAGGAAAAGTTTCCGTGATAGTAGTCGACTTGCCATGTTGTGGGGGCATTTCAACAATTAAAAAACGACGCTCACCGTCAGCAATAGGCTGCAGAGCGTCGCACAATAATTTTGTATGTGGAAATAACTTCATTTGATAATCTTGGGACATTTGGAAATAATCAGCGTAACTGCGTCTAGCTAATTCTAACCGTGACTGCTTAGCCAGCGCCGCACGTTCACTCTTCGTTAGGCTCATTAGCTAATCGCCTCAATTCTTCGGTACTTAACTCTTTTAAGTTAGGCATGTTTAAGCCACCTGACACATCAATATCTTGCTTATCACGCCATTTTTCAGGTTTCCTGTTCTTCAACCAGAATATTTGGGCCGTGGTATCTGGTGGCACTTCTTTTTCTACTTCTTTAAATACCTCAAGTCTTCCTGACTCTTCCGATATAGCCTTAGTAACTTCGATAGTTGTATAACCTAATGCTCGCCTTAAAAGTGCATTCTCAACTTGATAATCAACAACCGTTTTACCCTTTTTTAAGGCGTCGGAAATGTCGGGATATTTTCTTTCCCAGTCATACAAAGTCGTCCTATTAACGCCCATATTTTGCGATATTTGTTCATCAGTGAGGCCATCACGAGCCCAACCTTCAATTTTGATTAATCCTTCTGGCGTTAACCACTCTTGATATTTTCCTTTTGCCATGATGCCTCACCTCCTAATTGTGATAACAAAAAAGGCAGCCGTTAAGCTGTCTTAAAACTTATTTCGTATGAATAAAGAAATCTCTATGACGATCAGAAATCACAATTCCTTTTTCATCATCTGAAATTGTAATTGGGGCGTCAAATATTTCTTGACCAGAGAATGTTTTTAAAGTTAGCTGTCCTCCGGGTTCGTTATCATTTTCTGTGTTTATTAATCTATAAGTAGTGCTAAAATTAATGCCATAATTATCATATAAATCTGTTTGCATAGCAGGCGTAATAGCAGACCAATCAGCCATTGAATTAATTTCATATTTCATAACATATCTCCTAATTTTTGTTAATTATTATTCATATATAGTAACTTTTTCATAAATGTTTGTTATTGCTTCGAATTTGCGGGGGCTATCTTTTAGGGAAGTATCCTCTGGATAATCTACATCACTAATAGGTTCGTCAGATATAACTTCCCAGTAGTTAGTACTCTCTAAATTGTGATATTGATAATAAAGATTTTCATATTTAGTTGAAACCCAAATATTAATAACATTTGGATTGTGACCAGACGTTTCTATAGTAGATCTTGGAATATAGTAAATATAATTATGAGCTCTGATAATAGGTATCTGAACTCGTTCTATAAAGGGATGGATTCCATCAGAATTATTAATCAATTCAACAGAAATATTAGTTGCGTCTTTATCTGATGTATTTTCTATTTTGAGAGATGATAGAAACAGTTTTTCATGTTTTCCTAGTTTTTTATTTGTTTTTAAAAAGTTATCAGTCTGTCTTGAATGGTTATTTATAATTACATTATGAAAATCTTCGACACTGTTAACATCAAAAACATCAAATTGAATTAAAAAATCAGGCCTATCATTCTCTCTTATTCTTCTACGATCTTCATTTAACTGTTTTCGAAACAATTCATTATTATTTTCTATTTGTACTTTAAGTGACCAGTAAACCCCTCCTATAGAAAGGATAGCACCTAAATATCCACCCCAAAATCCAAGCCAAGCTCCATTATCTGCTTCTGAAAACCATCCAAAATTTAAAAAATGTTCTCCTAATAAAACTAAAAATGGTATTATTACAAAACCGATAAACGAAAACAATAATCCTATTTTCCAATATTTTTTAAAAAAATCCACTTTGAACACTCCTAAATAATTATTAATTCAAGAGTATCAAATAGTAAACACCGTGGCTACATATTATTCATTTTTATGTTTCTTTTCATAAGACATAGCGGCTGCAACTAAAACAACGAAAGCCACAACAAAAATATTTAGCACTAGTAAAATGCCACCATAAATAATTATTGGCAACCACGTGATAGTGGTCCACCCTAATGCCTTACATAAAATCAATGCTAGTAATATGAACCACGCCAATTTATTAACGAATCCCATTGAACTTCACCTCGCCCCTTTTATTTTTATTCTTTTTCTTACTTGATTTAGCTAGCTTCCTCTTCTCATCTAACTCACGTTGTAGCTTACGATCTTCTCTAACTTCTTCCCAGCTGGCGTAGTAGCCATCCACTTTAGTCATGCTTGACATGATGAATCACCAACTTGTCCTCGTTATAAAGAGCAATGTCGCCACTTCTAACACGCTTGCCTTGGATAAATAACGGAGCGTGCTTTTTACTGTAATCAATATCCAGTTCTACACTTGCCATAGCCTTTTCTGTGCAGACATCTAGTAACTGGTAAAGCAGCGCATGGCCGTCATCGTGTAAACTATGTAACTTTAGTTTTCGCATATAAATTTCCTTTCTTTTTTAAGTGTTTTAATTGACAATACGTGTAACACGTGCGACAATATATCTTGTCAGGAGGTATAGTGCACATGCCAATGACACAAAAAGCCATGGTGAAGTTGCTTAAAAGTCACGGTTGGACTAAAACCGACGGTGGCAAAGGTTCCCATATTAAAATGGATAAACCCGGCTTCCGACCCATTACAGTGCCTCACGGTGAATTAAATAAATACACCGAGCGAGGCATTAAAAAAGAAGCTGGACTACTATAGTCAGCTTCTTTGGCATATCTAAGGAGGATTAATTATGTTAGTAACTTACCCTGCTTTATTTTATTATGATGAATCAGAAACTCCGGGATACTTTGTTCACTTTCCAGACTTTGAAAACTCTGCAACTCAAGGAGAAGACGTTTCAGACGCTATGTATATGGCATCTGATTGGTTAGGTCTCGTGGTATCTTCATTAATAGAAGATGGTAAAGATTTGCCTAAACCATCGGATATTAATAAGCTATCTCTATCAGATAACGACCCATTTAAAGATGACGATGACTTTGATTTAGAGTACGATCCTGCTAGATCGTTCAAATCCATGGTTACTGTTAACCTAAACGAATATCTCGACAGTCAAAAACCCGTCAAGAAAACTCTAACTATTCCCAAATGGGCTGATAAGTTAGGCAAAGATTTAAAGCTCAATTTTTCCGAAACTTTAACCGATGCCATCGTTGAGAAAAAAGTAAATAAATAACATCAAAACCAGACAATTAGTCTGGCTTTTTTAGTACAAAAAAACAGCCCGGAGGCTGTTAACTTAATCTTTTGATTACTGGTTGTCCTGTAATAACGGACTTTACGGTTGCTTTTAAATCTGCTTTAAATTTTTCAGCACCAACTGCTGTATTTTTATAAAAAATAGTAGTATTTGATGAAATATCAAATGGTAACTTACCATCATAATCTTTTTCAAATGAGTCTGTATCACAAATTGTGATAACTGGTTTCCCAATAGTATTAGCTATTCCTAGTTCATAAAAAACGTTTGGATTTTTGCCACTTAAATCGCAAATAATAAATTTTGAAGTATTAATGTATACCCAAATATTTTCCATAATACTAGGACTACTTGCATCAAAGATATCTCCTGATTTAATAACGTTCAAATTAAACTCATTTTCAATGATAGGTTTTATAAAACTATTAAAAAATTCCAAACGATCATCATCAAATTGAAGAATTCCAAATACCATTTTATCGTCAATCGTTAAATCTCTTGCCTTAAATATAGGATTAAACTGCATTTTCTTACCTCTTTCAATGATTCTAATTACCGTAGATTTTGTAGAATTAAAAATACTTAAATATAAGCTTTCGTTATGACTAACTATCCATGAGTTAGTTTTTAAATCTTTATCATCAGCATTGGCGATTTCATTACTAATTTCTTTGATATCATTGACATTTATATCTACGTAATCATTAAAGTTAATTCCTGACATTAAGTTCAGGCTGCTTTGTTCTTGCTTTACACTGCCATCAAAATAAACAGTACTTATTCCCCTAATAGCTTTATCAGAAGAAAAATAGATCCTAGCTTTGTCGCCAATGTTATAAAGAACATAAAAATTTAATGGAGAATCGATTACTTTTTGTTCCATCGTCAATCCAATTAGATTTCCAAAATAGTTAATACCTTCAGAAATAATTCCCCAAATAAAATAAAAACACCGTTGTTTGTTATTTCCGAATATACTTATTTCTAGTTGCTCATTTCCATTTAATACTGAGGAACTTGCTAAAGAATAATTTTGCATATCATAATAAGACAAATTAATAACCACCTTAAACGTTTGTTAATTTATCTTACCAAGAATATTATGATTTTTCTATCATATCAAAAAAGGACTGTCCCCAGTCCCTTACCTCGCCGTTGCTTATGAGTACGACACGTTATTTTATTTTTGTTTGTAGCGAGTTTGACCATGAGCGTGTTAATTTTTACAAAAGAGGGATTCCTCCTCGATTGTTATTCGGATCGCTTATGATCTACACCATGTAAAGGACTCGAACCTTTGGTTGTATCGGCAACCGCTCCTAGCACATGGTACTTCTGGGGTCTTGGCGACAAAAGTCAGCTTACGAGGTTGCCTTGATTTCTACACTAAAATCAAAATGTCGCTCACCCAAGGGATCATCGCACGCTACCAGCATTCCGACGCCAGTGTGGCTCCCCCAATGAGGTAGCAAGGAATCGAACCTTGCATATAACCCGGCAAATGCCTGCAAGCTATCATAGCCGTTTAATACCTCATGTTGCCCCTAGAGTTGTTTCGATTATTTTTGCGGGGCTATAACGTGTGTAGGAGTTGAACCTACAACTATCACCGGTCACGTCACTGCTGCTGGATTGTATTTATATATATATCTAATTTCAGAAAGGAGTGAAAAATTAACATAGTCTGGAGGACTCAGTAATGCAAAATCAGTAAGTAGTATCACAGCAGCAAAGCCATGTGACGGAGTCGAACCGTCAGACAGTCCGGTCATGGCTAAGAAGTTTTTGCCATTGGCAAATGTTGTCAGTCGGAATCGAACCGGCTTAATAGCTCCTAGCGACAACTAGGGATATAACTTTATCTTTCGATGCTACTAATATAATCCCCTTTTTCGTATCGTGAGACTGGTCATAGTCCGGTAAAAGTCCGGTCAGAGTCTGGTTTTTTATCCAAGAATTGATTGTATTAATGACAATTCCGGAACAGTTGCTTCATAAAGAGAAACCATAAGCCAAATAAAATCAATTACGATTGGAATAAATGCTATACAACCAGAAATAGCAAACTCTTCCCAATCAAAAAATTCATCCTTTGATACTTTAATAGCCATCAAAACTAAAATAATTATGATTGCTAGCAAGATTATTCCTGCAATTACGGATTGAACTATCCCCCAAATTTGATATTGATGGACGAACATCTTAACTGTTTCTGGTAATTGTTTTGCCCCATCGTTGAGCGTGTTTAATAGTTCTTGTGCAGCTTTACTTTTATCCAAATTAATTCTCCTTATAGATATGTAGATCATCCATCATGTAGCAGTCTGCGAATTGCAGTAAGGCTTCTGGCTTCACTACATCAAAATAATGTGATCGACTATATCCAATGTGCATAAAACACATCGTGTCGGAGTAGTCTTCTAAGTAGAGTAAATCTAATACTTCTTTTGAGCGCTGATCACAATGACCAATGGCTTCAATAGTCCGCTTAACAATCTGTTCCGCCGTTAGTCGTTGAACAATCCGCCGTTCCATTGAGTTTTCGGTATTTTGTGCTTTAGGCATTCCATCACTACTTGGCGACTTAAGTATGGCTACAGATACACCACTGATTCGCACCATGCGTGGAAATGTTACGTTGAAAAAATGTTTGCAGTTGTTAATAGTTGCTTCCCGATTCACCTCGGGAAATAAGCTTGCTGATAAATCGTCCAATGTAGTTACACCCCTGTATTTAGCGTCTTTGTATATAGCAACAAATATGGTAAAATAAGATGTAACTTAATTCGATTATTAACAACTACTAAGTCGCCTGCCGGGGCGGCTTTTTTTGTACAAAAAAATGCTATTAAATTGCTACCTTGATTTCATTCAGATCAAAGCCAAATTGGCTGTTAATCCTATCGATTTGCCGTTGTGTTAAAGCGTAATTGTCTCTCCAAGGCCATGAAGTAAATTGCGGTGTCCCCTCATGATCAATCAACCAAGCAAATTCCGAATCATAATTAGTTACTTGGAATGGAATATGATGACTATCGGTCACCCATTCACGCGTATCACCGCTATGAGTGGCTATATAGTCAACAGTGGGAGAAAGCAATAATACATATTTTTTACCCATTTCTACTCCTTTAAATGATCAAAACGATTACTAAAATTAGAACATTAGTGATAGCTATTCCTGATGAAACGTTCATTGCCCATTGCTTATCTATAAAACAAATTCCTAAAGTTATCTGTGCAATCAACAGTAACAGTTGAACAATAACAAGCCCAAGTTTTAACTCAATCATTGTTTTCCTCCTACTGGTAAGATTTTTACTTCTTGAATTTCGTAGCCCTGACCGCACCCACGATGTTCAAAACCACGTTCTGCTCCTCGTAGATCTGCATACACAATGGCACTGCCAAATGATGTAAATTGATTTTTAGTATGCTTGCCATCTTTAGTGACATGGTCACGGCTGTAGTCAGTTCCGTATACATACTTCTTAGTACGTTTGTTGATAATGGCGTATGACATGATTTCCTCCATAAAATAGATATTTAATTGCCATTCTTACGACGCAACTACCCCTCCAGTAATTCCGGATTCTTAGGCAATTCAATAAATGTGTACTTTCTATCGGTGGTCAAAAGATTTGGATCTACACGACTGAACTCACCGTAATTGATCGTATACGGTATTCTTCCGGGAATCATTTTTGATCGTCCACCCTCAAACACCATTGTGTAACTGCCATCTTTTTCTTGAACTACACTTCGATAAAGCATAGAAACGATCGGAGCGGTGTTACAGTACTCTACAAAATCACCTACATAAATTTTGCGTCCGTTCATATCGGTAGATCCCGTATATGTCCGACCCTTATTTCGCTTATTTTTAGCCATCGTCTTCCTCCACTAGTTTGAAAAAATCCATTGGTTAATTTCTTTTTCTGAATCCAGCCACCTTTTAATTCCGGGATCTGAAGCTCCTCTTTTAGTCGTTGATGGAATCTTTCCCGCAACTCTTAGCTTATGAATTCGATGTTCTATAGCGTTCTTAGATCGTTCTGACCTTTTAACGATCTCTTGAGTGTTGGAAACTATATTATTAGCATCCAGCTCGATATGCTCTAACAGCCATCTATCCTCATCGTCAGACCACGGTTGGCAAACGTAATTGATCTTGTTTTGATGAATTAATTTACTGCGTAAAAATGAAATACCTTTAATTGTTCGATTGAAACGCTGAGCAACTTCTTCATTACTACAGCCATATTCGAACATTTGAGAAATTGATTTTAGTTCACTATCAGAATATGGACGGTTATACTCATCGAATTGGTTACGCTTGTTGATCTTAGGAAGTTCTCCAACCTTTCGCAGTTCGATAATCCTCCTACGCATTGTAGTTTTAGCAATATCAAATTCAGACGCGCATTCTGAAAGATTTAGTACTTCGTTGGTATCCGGATCCAGAATTAGTTTTCTTTTAAGCTTTTTGATATGGTTCTGATCCCAAGCATTACGAGTCATAGGCTACCTCCTCATCTATTTCATCCATTCGTTTTCTTGTCATGATATGTAGCCGGATCAGGTCATCGTCGGACAACCTAACGGGCCGAATATGGTGCTTTAACATGAACTGCTTAGCGCCCATGTTGTGGATCGAAGAATGGCACGACCTACACAATGCCATGAACCACAACTTACGGTGATCAACTAACTTCCGGCTGCGATTACCAACAGCAGTAAAGTGATGAACGTCTGCTGGCTTGCCACAAATCACACATTTTCGATACCTCAAGCACTGAACAGCTAAGTGGTAATCGGTTGGGATTGAATCCCACAATTTAGTTCTAAAAGGAATATCCCATTCAAAGCAGAAGTCCAATATAAACGTTAGAAACTGATTAGCCGTAGTCATATCACAGTTAGACATTGAAAAGCTGTCAGCGCCCGTCTTAGCGTAGTAGCGATACTTTAATTCCATCTCGGTATCTCTTTCGTCATATCCGGTAAACTGGCTCACATCGTGAATCAAAGCGAATATCTTTTTGCGTTGGTCTGGGCTAATTAACCGCTCATCTTGAATTATCAGCTCAGCGGTTGGTTGCTTGCCATTGGCGAATCGCTGGAGCTGATCCATATTCAATTCGTCATCTAGCTGTAAGGTTACTTGATTGCCCTGCAGGCTAATTATTTTGGCAAACAACGTTTAACCTCCTCCGGTTTATTCATGTGGCGTAATTTCTACCTCAATGCGTGGATTCTCTTTATCTACAGAAAACTCATCGAAGTAATCGCCAATCTGTTTCCAGCCATCATTTTTAATCAATCCTGCTTTCATCATGCCGTCTTGAATAAATTTGATAGCAAAGCGGATATTGTCTTTGTCCTTTTTGCGATTTTTCATGTACCAATGGCAATGAATATCGATCTTACCGTCAACCGTTAACCCCTTGTTCATCGCTGCTTTAACACACATGGAACATAGAGCTGTATTAGCACGCTTTAAATTACTTCCGTGGTACTTATTGCCTCGTTCAGCGTCCGAATACTCGTTTAGCGTAGGTAATTCACCGGGAATAATTATTTTATTAGCTGTTGGACTAGTCATCTTCATAAACCTTTTCTAAAATCATTAACCCTCAAGTCAAAATTATTAATATTCAAGTAAGGTGTATTTTTAAATGCCTCATTCCATTCTTTTTTGGTCGCTTTAAATTCATTGCATCCCTGCATTGATACATAGGGGAATCCATTAATATCTTTAATTATCTCTGCACACCTTGTTTGAAATTCTTTCGTGGCAATGTCGTACGTTTCAAAAGCCATGCAGTACCTCTTTTCTTCTTCCAACTCAACATCGACACCACGAAGAATTGCGTCAGTAACCTTTAAGATGTCATTTGCACTCATCTCTGTTCCATCGGCAAGATCATTAATTTCACCAGCGAAAGCTTCAAGCAGAGCTTGCCATTTACTATCCCCGTACTCACACTTGGCACTGTCGTAACATTCGTAAACTGTTGAATCTTTGATTTTAATTGGCATGTGTTGGCCACCCGTCCTTTACTTGAATGATGTACATCGGTTCTGGATAAATTGGATTCATCACTTTGCCGTTTCCATAGCGATTAGGGTCCAGATTGTATCGCTTAGGGTATTTCACTGACGGAAACATATCTTTAAGCAAGCGGTGAACTGCCTCGTAGGTATTTGCCACGAGATAAGTTTTATGTGTTTTGCTACCCACTGCTTTAAACATTGACCTTTTCCTTAGGCGCATATGGCGCCCATTCCTTTCTAATGGCTTCAATTCTTCTGTGTGACTCTTCTTGACTGATTGGCCCACATACTGGGCAAGGTTCTGCAGTCATTTCAAACTCTGGGCCCGTCTGTAAAACGTGAGTTCCATTACACATTGGGCACTTAGGTTCAACAGATACCAAGTGTCCGTCGTAAGCTCTAACTTTCATACGTTACGTACTCCTTTCATGTTTTCAAAACTAAGTTGATGCTCTGGATTCTTAGTAAAAATTCGATCTATTAACTTAGGGTCGTACATTCTAACTAGCTCTGTGCCTTTGTTATTCGAGGTAATAATCATTGATCCTCTAGACTGGTTATTTGCAAAATCAACCCTGGCATTAGCGATCTGATACAGGAAGTCCTGTAGGTCTTTATGAACCGATCTGACGTTACCGTCTTTCTTACCGGCTTCAGTGCCAAGATCATCTAAAACGACCACGTCAGCCTCGACCATTGACCGTTTAACATCTTCAATTTTTCTTGCTAGCTCTGGAAAGTCGTATTTGTTTTGTAGCAGTTTAAGCAGCTCCATGGTCGAAACAAAAATTACTGACTTTCCTTTTTCTTGCAACGCATACATAATCGCTAACGCTAGTGAAGTTTTACCCACTCCTGCTTGGCCTAACAAAGCCACGTTAAAATCTTCTTGAGTAAGCTGTTTAGCAATACTAAAGGCTTGATTGCCTAATCGTTTAGCTTCTTCTGCATTTTGTTGACTATCAGTTTTCCAGTCGCTAAACGTAAACTTCAGTTCAACGTCACCGCTCCATAAAGAGTTATCGAAGTAGTATCTAGCCTTTTTATCAGCAATTTCTTCAAGGCTCTTAGCAACCGTTTGAGCATCACGTTTAGCTAAATGTTCAGCAATGCCTTCTGGCGTGTCTGGAAGATGGTCCACATCAGCACCTTCACGGCGTGCCGCTTGTTTTGCCCGTTCAATCATCAATGAGTCAATAATCATAGGTCGAACCATCCTTTCTCCGTTGAGTTAACTGGTTTTTGATTTAAATACTTTTCAAAATTGCTAGGTCTAAACAGTGTGCTTGGCTGTAAATACTTGACCATCTCATCATCGTTAAGCCAATCCTCAACCTTGTTATCAATAACCGTCTTAAAGTCCTCAAGGGTTCGGCCTTCCGATAGGCGACCGCTGATTAACTTTCTGGCGTCCTTGGACTTTCCAGAAAAACCTTTTCCGGTTTGCTTATTCAGGTAATCAATAACTTGTTGAGTAATAGCGTTGCGCTTTTGAGTTTCGGGATCAGGTTCAGGTGGCTGCTCGACAATATCTTTTTTCTTAGATTCTTCAACTTCTCTAAGTTCTTTAAGTTCTTGTTTGTGTTGAACCGTTGTTGAACTGCTGTTAAGTTGATGTTGAACCGTTGTTGAACTGTTGTTAAGTTGGTTGTCAGCTTCTGAATCATCAATAGCCTCAAACACAGTGATGACGGTATATTCAGACGTCGATTGCATGTCAATTAGGTTGTTAGCTTTTAACCACTTGAGCCACGAATACATAGTGGAACTTGATACAAAGTGTTTTGAATTTGCACGGTGACCCTCATTAAGTTCTAAATTTAATGCATTTCTACCTGTTAAAAATTGTCCTTGTTTCAAATCAACTCCGTATACCTTACTTGGAGCATGCCCTGCTTTCATCAGTAGCAAAAGATAAAATCGAAGTTTATCAGGATTGGCCCAAAGCTTGGTATGGACAATATCACGATGCAATTTCACCCAACCATTGTTCATGGGCTACCTCCTTTTAAAACGGCAAATCATCATCTGAGATGTCGATTGAATCGTCACCATTGTCAAATTGATTATCACTTGCCTGAGTTTTGTTATCTGGTAAATCAAAGTCAGTCACGTTTACATTGAGTTGTGGGTTACCATCGTACTCATCGAGTTCAAATGTCCCCGTCACGGTTACATGACTACCCTTATGGAAAAAGCGTTCGATAGTAGCGGCTCTTTTACCCCAAACAGAACATCTGAACCAATCGGTACCGTAATTGCCTCCATCGTCCGGACGGCTCTTACGAACTGCAACGCTAAAGTTAGCTACTTCCATTCCATTTTGAGTGGTATTAATTTGTGGATCTTTTCCTAGATTTCCTGAAATTGTTATTTGTCTCATTCGGCTGCCTCCAAATTATCCATATCATCTTTCATAGTTTGAGCTGCTTCCTTATTAATTTGTTTTTTCATCGCTTCGGCTTGTGGCATAGTAAGTTCTTTCCAAGTAGGAATTCCTAAAAGTAGCATTATTCGTTTACTATTTTCTTTATCGCTTTGCCCGTTTACTAGCGATAAAGTTTTAATTTCACTGGTTATTTCGGATCGAATAGAATCATCTGCCAGAGGATCATTAGACTTATGATTATTACTTGGCTTTGGATTCTGCTTTTTAGTTCCTTGCCCTGATGCCAAATTGCCGTCATCGTCGGGATCTGAAGTAATTCCAAATACCGCTGATAAACTATATCGACGAGCATAGGTTTCAACTGATCCCATGTCTTATGGCGTGTCTTTTTTAGCTTTCATAGAGAAAGGTTCAAATTGAATGTACTCACCTGATGCGTCTAAAACGATAGTAGAAACGGCCACATTTTGACCATCTGATGTAACTTCCTGAACGTATGTTAGGCCCTCCGGAAGCGCATCATCGATAGATTGTTGAACATTTTCCAATGGTACATATTTTGATTTAAAAAAAGGATTATCAGCATCTTTCGTTGGTTGAACTACTTTAGTTCTAAAAGTTGCTAACTTTGTTGCGATGTTTGATATTGATTCACTAGTTTTCATCACTTACCTCGCTTTCTGGTAATCCAATCACTGTCATATTAGGTTTATAAGTCACTTTGGTTTCTTCTTGAGTAGTGATCCCCTCAACGATTTCACCATTTTCATCAACTGCCTTACCATTTACTGGCTTAAGCGTCTTTTTAAAATCGCCCCATTTAACTTTCGAAGTGTTCTCAATAAATTCTGGGTGATTGGATTCAACATAAGCTAGCAACGCATTCTCGTCTTTAATGAACTTTTTAGTAGTTCTAACGGACGTTTTACCTGACGGAACATTGACCTTACCGTCTGGCTTAGTTAACCGATATTCTTCAATCAAGCCTTGAAAATAATTAATTTGATCTTGAACGCTAGTGCTTTGTGGGTTGTACCAGTCATCAATTTTTTGTTGATATTTAGCAACAAATTCGTCTCGTCGACTTTCTAACTGTTCGGATTGGTGTTTATACTCTGCTAACTTTTCAAACGCCCAATCAGCTTCATCATCATTTTTTATAAAAAAGCGTTCTTTAACTTCGTCCATTTTTCATTGCCTCCATTTTTGCTAACTGGATTTTCCAGACATTCCTTCGATTCATAAGTCCAGCGATGTATCCATCTGGACTACCTTTGGCAAAAGCTTTTTGAATTTTATTATCAAGTTGTTTAACACGTTCGTTGTAGTGGCCTGAATTAACCATGAATCAGACCCCCTAGCCGTTGCCAAATCGTTAATTTTGGCTTAGAATTAACTGTAATAATATTTTTATAAAAGTTATTGACTACACCGATCGGTTGCACCCGGTTGGTGTATTTTTTTGCGCTTTTATTTAAAGGTGTCATTGAATAATTCCCTCCAACTACTGTATTGAGATACATACTTATGAAGTCCCCATCCAATCGCTACTGCAATGAATGCCTTGAACAAAAACAAACATAATTCTCCTAAAAATGTATACATACTTACGCCTCCCAATTAATTAAATTCCAGTTGCGGTCAATGAAGTTCTTCATTTCACTAGCTTTAAACAACCAGCGGCCGCCTTTACCTTTAGCCTCGATGATGAATTTATTTCGCTTCATTTCTTCATAGTCCTTTGATAGTCGAGGATTATATAGAACTCGCTCTTTAATCCAATCGAATGACCGTCCACCTAGCAAATTGCGTAAATCATCTTTGGTCCATAACTTCCCTTGAACTTCATTAGCTTTTAAATCGTCATATTCTGATTTCTCAATAAGCTTGTAGTCATCTGGTATTTGAACCGGCATAGTTACGTTTAAAACTTGCGGCATTTTTTAACCTCCAATCTTTTCGTTAACTTTTTTAATAAGTTCCATTGGGTCTTCGTGATTGTAAACACACCAGCTAAACCACATTGTTAGCTCTGAGCTAATCTCCTCTGGAAACTCTTTGTTCATACGATTGATGTTTTCCCAATCTTTGGACGTCTTTTGCCTGTCAGGCTTAATCGCACTAGCAAACGCAGCTGCTTGAATTTCGATACGTTCTTTTTCTTGCTGCTGTTGATCGATTGTTGCGGCGAAGAGGTCGTCTTTTACCTTGCCATCGTCTTTGAAAGATAATGTTTCAAATTCCTGACGAGAAGCTGAGTAAATCAACTTTGGATTGTGTAAGTATTGTGCAATTAATCTAATAGCATGAGGATCTACGCTACGTTTACCACTTGCCCACTGACTAAGCGCTGCTTGTGTCGAATGCGCCTTATCCGCTACATCTTTCCTACGGATACCCTCAGGCAATTTACTTAAAGCCAAAGCTAACTGATCAGCTAATCGTTTCCTTCCGTTTTCCAACGTTAATCACCTCCTTTTGTTAAATTAGTTTGTTTAATTTAACGGTTTGAAGATTGATAATTAAGTTAGTAAGCAAAGGCAGCTTCGGCTATTTCATTACCAAGCTCTTACTTAGTAATTTCAGCTAAATTGCTGATTTGCTCATCACTTAAAAAATTTAAAACAGCATCGCTAGTAGTTGGATCGCTAGCTTTGATAAACTGAATATTTTCTTTACGAGATCGCATGTAAGCACCTCCTTTCTACATAATTGGTGAGGACTTACTAACGAAGTAATCCATGAAGTACTTCTGACCTTTTGGGGTGAACATTAAGCCCTGACTGTCATCGATTTCTAGCAACCCCAATTCTTGGGCTTTCTGAGTAGGACAGTAAAACCAGTAAGATGAATTGTCCTTGATCAAGAATCCTTCTTTCTGCATAAAAAACAGCACAGTATAGCCATCCCAGAAAGGACTAATTTGATCTTCAAGATCTTCGATAAACTTGTCTCGGGTAATACTTGTTGATACTGGTTTTGGTGCTAAAACATAGTTCTTCATTTTCTTGCCTCCTAGCTGGGTTGTTTCTCTTTACCCACATTTTTAATAACGGAATCCGTTAGTTTATCATCAAAAAAAACATTAATATCTACTCCTAAAAACAAAGCAATATTGTTTAAATCATCAGTAGATATTGTCTTATTTATTTTTTCAATACGATGATATTTTTGACTACTGTAACCAAGAAAAGAAGCAACTGCACTCTGTTTAACGCCTTTAGCTTCTCTAATCTTGGCGATATTCTTTTGAACTTGCAATCTATCACCTCCTACTTGATTACAAATACAAGTATACTAACGGATTACGTTATTGTCAATAAAAAATTCCATAATTCCGTTATTTTTATCACGAAATCCGTTATTTAGTTTATAATACAAATACATAAGGGGTGCTAAGCATGAATAACGTAGGAAATAAAATAAAACAATTAAGAAAAGATAAACACCTTACCCAAAAACAATTAGGTGATTTAGTTCATTTAACGCCTCAAGTGATTTCTAATATCGAACGAGGATATACATCTGCAAGCGCAGAAGATTTAGCCAATTTTAGTAGAGTATTTAACGTAAGTATTGATGAATTAAGTAAAAATGATGTTAATCCATATGATCCACCTACTCCTAGTTGGGCTAATGAAGAAGATAAAATCGACCTAGAAAAGTTCTTAGATGAAAATCTTGATTCCATGACATATGGCGGTGAAGATTTAACCGAGGAAGAAAAAGCTAAAGTACGAGGAGCCATGATTGGTATTTTCTGGGATCGTCATAAACACAATTAGGGACGGTTATTAATGAATGCATGATTTAATTAAGAACACAATAAAAACAATGATAAGGCGGTATGGAACCGCAGACCCCTTCGTCATTGCTGAAAAATTAAATATTGATGTACGTTGGGTTAACTTTGGAGAGCGTCCGTTTGGAAAAACATTCTATGATGAACACGCCCCCGTTGTTATGCTTAACAAGTCGTTAAAATATAAACCACAAAGATATTTCACCCTAGCCCATGAAATTGGCCATGTAGTTATGCATGCTGATTTGAACGGCTACTATACAGGAAGGTTGAGCTATGGTCCGCTAGAGCTACAAGCTAGTGAGTTTGCTAGCGGCCTACTTGCCTTACTATATGTAGAAGAAAATGGTGTTGGTCCAGAATATCGAAGTGACTTAGTTCATGCTTACGGATATCCCGAAGAATAAAAACCTGTTTATCGGTTTTTTATTTAGTAAAGGTGGTAATTGAATGAAAATTGGTTATAGAAAGCCTAGCTTAAAGAAATCATTTAAGGCAAGCACTACCGGCAAATTAAAAAGAGAACTTAAGAGAAGCGTAAACCCCTATTATGGTAAAAAAGGTACCGGCATGATTACCGACCCCAAGAAGTCTGTTTACAACAAGGTTTACAAACAAACAACTGTGCAAACTCCTGCACCTAGATTTGGAGAGAATGAAAAAGCAACATCAAAAAGTATAAAAAATAATTCAGAAAACGAAATTAAAATTGATAAGGCAAACAATGAACAAGAATCTGTACCACAAAAAAATGGACATCCTTGGTTTTGGGCTATTTGTGCCGGAGCAATTATTACTATAATGTTTTCTACTAAATTTTCTTTTTTGATGCTTATACTATTTGCATTTTGTATTTGGAAATTTGTAGATTTAATAAGTTAATCTCTAGTGAAAGCTGATAAATTTGCTGTCCAAATTCTGATGACTTTAAAAGCTGACTACATATCCGGTTGAGGGGCCGGAACATTGGAGGATTTACCATGAAGTTAAAACACTTAGTAATTACCGGGATTTCTGCGCTGTCATTCTGCGGTTTTATGGCTATTTCGAATTTAACAGCAAACGCAAAAACAATTCATTATTACACTCCTAAAAGTTGGAGAGGAACTTACTATGCTCCAAATGGGAGTGAGATGAAGGTTAATACATACTCAGTTTCCTATAATGGAAAAACTTTTTACAAAAGTAGCTGGTCTGGATGGAAGAAGCTAGCCTTTTCTAAGGTAACGAAAGCAACCTACACTTTTAATGCTTTAGCTAAATATGGATTTCAAAGTAGCCGCATGTGGAAAATGAAACATAAAAACGGAAAAACCTATTTAGTTAACTATAAAATAATGGGTGAGGTAACTTATTGGAAAAAATATGTAAAGCCTAAACCACTTAAAGGCTATACCGTTGCTGACAGTGACGACTTTTTCTATAATGCCTGGCGCAGAGCTTACCTAGATATGTACACTGATGAAGCTGATCTATATAAGAATTTCAACGACGCCAAGGATAGTTTGGAAGAACCTGACTATAAATTAACTAATTACAAGAAAAAAGTTTATGCTAAGTGGCCTTCTGCTGATTCTCCATACGATGTTATCCTCGTTAAAGTAGATGGCAAAACATATTACTTAAATGATTCCCTGCATGATATTAGACCATATAATGCGTCTCGTAGTGGAAGCGATGGCATTTTTTCTAAGTTTAAACCAACAGATAAAAACGTTGTTTTAAAACACGGCACTAAGGTATACAAAAATACTGAATGGTACTTAGATAGTGGTAAAGGATTTACTTATAAGAATACCGGTAAGAACTACCATTCATGGAAATTTGAATATTAAACTTCCCCCCGCTCTGGTGACTGGCAGCAGTTCGATTCTGCTGGCGGGAATTAAAATATGATAGTCAGGAAGTGGCAATTTGTTCCCAATAAAATCCTTTTTCATAAATGCACTAACGATTAATGATCTAAATCCTGATAATTTCCATCCCATTACTATAGACAATAAAAATGATCGTCTTACCTTTTCAGGAATTTTAACTTCAAACTTACAAAATATATACATTGGCGATAAGGAACTGATTTTTGGAAAAGACAATAAATTGTTCGTACAACTAAATTTAATTCAAAATGTTTCTACATCCAATGATGAATATAAGTATAAGAGTTATCCATTGGACAAAAAAGAAGCACTAATTTCTGAAATGCCTCAATTTTCGGAGCCTGTTAAATTTACAGTGGAACTTAATCCATTTAGAGATAATATTATATATTCTTTTGATTTATCCAAACCATTAGTGAATTATTATTTTAATATTGAATGCTCAATAGAAATAAATAACAATTTGACTACTGATAATTTCTTTTCTTTTGATTTCTTAGTGAAAATAAAACTAGAGGATGGTAAGTAAAATGGACAATCCCAATGGTTTACATATAGTTTCAGATGATAAATTTAAAACCTCCCCTCTTCCAACTGTTGACCATTATACCCAAACCATTGATAATGAAGAAAAATACAATAATGGCAATGGAGGCGGAAATATGGAAGATTATGTAACACATAGAGAACTTCAAAGTGAATTAGAAAAACAAGATTTAAAAGTTAAAAACCAATTTACTGAAACCAATTCAAAAATTAATGAACTAGAAATTAAGATGAACAGTCGTTTCAACAAAATCGACGCTAGATTCGATAATATTAATGATAAATTCGATTCTTTACCAGAAAAAATTGAAAATATTGTTATGAAAAATAATCAGGAACGCGATAAAGAACAAAAAGAGACTCGAAGGTATTTGTGGGGAACCATTTTTATCGGAACAGTATCCATGATAATTTCAATAATCGCGTTGTTTTAATAACCCCCTTATTGGGGTTTTATTTTTAAACCCAAAAGAACATATGTGCCCCAAATGAGCGTTAATTTCAACCCTAAAACTTAACGATTGGAGATAATAGTATGGCATCAATAACTAAACGTGGTAAAAAGTGGCAAGTCAGAGTTTCTTATAAAGATAAAAATGGCGATTGGCGTACTAAAACTAAAGGTGGATTTAACACAAAAAAAGAAGCTGAAATTTATGGAACAGACATGCAGCGAGACGTTAATAACGATGAACTCATTACTAAGTCCACCCCATTCCCTGAATACTTTTGGAATTGGTTTGAACTTTTTAAAGAAAAAAACGTTAACTCAAGAACCTATACAACTTATAAACACACTTACAGGATTCTCGAAGAATACTTTAAAAATATTCCTGTGGACAAAATAACCCGGAAAAAGTATCAAGAATTCTTAAATGATTATGGTAAAAACCACGCTAAGTCAACCATGACTAAACTGAATAGTTTGGTCCGTTCTTGTATTGATAATGCCGTCTATGATAATGACATAAAAAAAGACTTCACCAAAAATGTAGAAGTCGTTTTTAATAAGGACCGTAGCCAAAAAATTGAATATCTTAGTATCGAGGATATGAACAAAATGGCTGATTACATTTTGAACAACTTGAATGTAAATTACACGTCCCCATTCATGATCCTGGTAGCCATCTACACCGGAATGCGCTTAGGTGAAATTCAAGGGTTGCAATGGCAAGATATAAACTGGAATTTTAAAACTATATCTGTCAAACGGTCATGGGACGCTGATAAACGTGAATTTATTCCAACAAAAAATGAATCATCTAAACGAACTATTAGAATTAATCAAACCTTGTTAGATACTTTGAACCAATTAAGGCTAGCTTATAATCCCTCTGAGAATGACCAAGTTTTTTTAAATCAGACGAAGAACGTTCCGACCTCTGACGCAGCCAATAAAGTCTTGAGAAATATTATGAAGAAAGCTGAAATTAAGCGAGCGGGATTTCACTTCCACTCTTTGCGCCATACTCACGTCGCTTACCTGTTAGCTAACCATATTGATCTATATGTAATTTCTAAGCGTTTGGGGCATTCTGATATTGCTACTACTAGTCGAGTGTACTCATACTTGATCGATGAGTACAAGGTTCAGTCCGATAATGAAATTGAGGCCGTACTAGACAAGATGGACAACCCCGACACTCCACATTCTCAAACCAATAAAAATTTTGCCTGATTTCGTTAAAATAATAAAACTTTCATGCACGTTTTTTGCGCAAAACCCTTATAACCACCGGTCTATCAACATCGAAAAAGCCCGCCGACTCCATTTTATAGCTTTTAATAAATCGTAACGGCGGTTAAACTACTGGTATAAAGGCATTTCTGTTTTTTAGAATTGCCAACAAAGGCCAATAATTGCTAATCAATGGCAACCATTTTGGCAACCAGTATATTAGGTATACCAATTTAATATAGACCGTGCGGGGCGTGTATGTGCTGTTATCCTTTTGGGTAACAGTTTTTTATTTGTCTAAATGCTTGCTGGTTGTTTGCCAATTGTGATGTTAAAATTAGTTGCAGCGATTAACCGCTGCTCGTTTGAAGAAGTAGTGCTTTTTGATTCCCCCTCGCCTATTTGGTCGAGGGGTTTTGTTTTGGCATTACTACTATAATATTAGAGCCACCCAAACCCACAAACTAACCACCCCACTTTTAAACCGTGCGTCAGAATGCGCCTATATAACGTCATGCCAAACAAAAAGCCCACCATTCTTACATGGTAGGCAATTCAACTATTTATTTCTTGGTACTAGCTTTGGTGGTTGCTGTTCCTGCTGGCAAGGTTAAATTTAACATTGCGTCCGGATTAAGTAATTGATAATCAGTTCTTAAGATTGCAGCGAATGCAGTTCCATAGTTATCAAATACATCATACTTAATTTCTAGATTGTTTCTGGTAATTACGGCCACCGCTTCACGCAATGAGCCAATAAACAATGGTGTACCAGCTAGGAACTTATCGTTAAGCACTAACAAAGGTAAACCAAAAATAGTTTTACCACTAGGACTAGATACGCTGTCCATCAACATAAAGTGACCATCTTCATACTTCAAAGTGTCCAAGTAAGCCAAACCGGTCATATTAGTAACCGCAATCTCTTTGAAATTAGGATCAAGTTTACCGTCATAGGCTTTAATAATATCGTCCATGGTGGTGACTGGGGTAGCGGTCAAACCGCTTAAGATAGTCGAGATTTGGGCGTTGTTAGTGTTCAAGACTAACCGTTTGAGTTGATCGCTAATGATTGAAGATAGATCTACCGCGGAATCATCAAGGATTTCATTAGATAAAATGATCTTACCGGTACGGGTTTTGACTTCATACTTAACCCCGTCAATGCCGTTGCCAGTTTCTGGGATTGCAGCCAATTCTTCTTTAGTGGCTAATACCGCTTTACTATCAGAAATAACGGGA
>NZ_AYZR01000008.1:143257-145406 GCF_001436555.1 Lentilactobacillus senioris DSM 24302 = JCM 17472 | reverse complement strand
CCCATTGAAGAACTAACCGTTAAGCCATAAGAATATTTAGCTAAATCTTGCTTAGAAAGTTCTTCAATTACGGGTTGTGCTACTAGTTCGGGGATTACGATGTTCCCGTCTGCTGTAGTTAAACCGTCCCGCTTTTCACCGTGGGAACGGATATAGTTATCAAAGGATCTCAATTCTGCTTGTTTCGTTTCGTTGTTTGGATCTAAAGTTTCAATAGGCATATGTTTGCCCTCGCTTTCTTTTTTATTTAAATAGTTTTCGTATGATCTGGCGGCGGCGGTAGAAACTTCAGTTTCATCATAAGCCGCAATAGAAACCACGCTTACATCATATAAATTACTGATCTGCTTAACGGTTCTTACCGTCTTGCCGTCGGTATCAGTAGTAAATTCGTCACCATTGTCAGCCACATCAAAGCTGAATGAGCAATGGCTTAAATTACCGTTTTGGATTTGTTTATAAGCGTCAGCGATATAACTAACGCCGGTATCTAATTGGGCATCAAACCTCAACCCCGTTTCATCAACGGTTAAAGTAAGATTGTTGTTGACTACACTGGCTAGGATCTGGTTATAGTCGTGATTAAATAACAAGACCACCTTAGATAAATCAGTATCAGCCAACGCATTAGGGTCGATGATCTCAATGAAGCCCCCTAAATCCTTGCTGGGTACGTTGAACTTCAAAGCGTAACCGCTAATACTGGTATCTTGCTTAGGGTCGTCTTTGGGTTCGTTATCCTGCTTCTTATCGTCAGTACCTTGCTGGGTATCGTCTGACTTTTTGCCAGTGTCTTCTTTGTCGTCGTTCGGTTCGTTAGCTCGTACTTCTGAATCGTCTAACAACAACTTTTCTAAATTAGTTCCCATTTGATAATTCCTTTCTCTCGTCCCCATTTTCCAATGGTTCCAAGTTCATCATTTTACGGGCTTCATTAATCGTTATGATTCCGGCATTGTATTGTTCCATGGCCATGGTTGATTGAGCTTGCACATTAGTATTTAGTAACCTACTTAAATCATACTCAAAGTGCTGGCCAAGTTTGAACTCTAATTCGCCGGTAATCGCGGCCATGTAGTTAGATAAGGCATGCTCTACATAAAAACTTTTAGCCTGCTCAGCGTTACTATGCTCGCTTTCAATTCCCAGCCAATCAACCGGAATGCCGTACACCGTTGCAATATCTTTTTTGCTGGCGTTCTGAACATCACTGATTAATTTAACAATATTAGTGTCAGTATTTGAGTTCAGGGGATCAACCGAAATAGTTTGATCCGTGACAATGGTTCTACCAGCATTATCACCCGTTACAGAACTCTCAAACGCATTTCTAACGCTGTCTTTGGCTTCTTGGTCAACAGCCCCAGCGTTTAAAGTTAAATGCCATTTAGCGTAACCAGTATCAAAATAGTTATTGCGCATGCTATCCGCTTGGTTCATGGCGTTGCGTTGCTGGTGTAGGGCTTGTAGGGGTGACACCCCTTGTACGCCCCTAACGGGGAATAACTTGAAGTGCAAAATATCAGCGTTCTTAATTTGACCTTTACGTTTAGAACTATCCGCCCAGTAATATCTTGGATCTTGGTCGTCAGTATCATACTCGATTCGTACATTGCCATATGGGATAAACTCAAAGCCAATTACAGCATTATTTAAGCTTGACCGGTCAACATAACAAAATGAATTACCGTACAGCAGTAAGTTGGTGAATAATGACTGTTTTAGGTCATGGCCATTAGTGAAGTCGTTGGGATCATCGTTTAAGATCTTTTCTAGTTTGCTACTATCCGACTTAATCCGGTTACTGGCCAGATCCCCAGCAATTAGGCTCACTGCTGAAAAGATAGCACTGTTTCTGTAGCCACTATCAAGCGGTACTTCTCCGGTGTTATCGGCCCAGCTGCTAATTACTTCAAAAATGGGATCGTTAATCGGTTCAATAGCCTTTTTTCTTTTAAAAATACTCACCGTGTAGCCCCCTATCTTTTTTATTTAGTTTAGTGGTGGATTATTACCTTGTTTTTGTTAGTAAAATCCTATTAAATCAACGTTTAAATTAGTTAACCCCCTACATACACATGTGTTTTTCAGCAACATTTCTGTAAGATGACTTCATTGTATGGCGGAAAGCCTTGGGAGAGTAAGGCCT
>NZ_AYZR01000008.1:0-143247 GCF_001436555.1 Lentilactobacillus senioris DSM 24302 = JCM 17472 | reverse complement strand
ACACCAAACTTTCTAGATTGTTATCAGAATCATAAGTTTATAATTCAAATCCTTTGCGCTTGGCTACTGCTTTAATAAATTTATTTGCCACTCGTGATACTTTTGCGCCAGAAACATGCAAGTGTTCCGCTGCTTCCGTGGCTGTACGATAATCACTAAAGAAAACCGCTGCAATAATCTTTAAATCATGTTCATTTAATTCAGCCAAGCAAGCATTAATCACGTCTTGATTGTCTTGTAATCCTGCTAAATTGTTATCACGTTTTAAAGCCCATATTTTAGGGTCTTTTATCGTGGGATCTTTGTACCCATCGTACAACGCTTCTTTGATCTGCTTTTCAGTCAGATCTTTGTTACTGTTGCGCAATGATTCCTCTGCTGCTTCTTGAACCATGTTCTTGACTCGATCGTTAATGTACTGATCGCAATAAGGATAGTCATGTAAGATAGATTCGATGTACTTCTTGGCATTGAATACCATAACAGCAACCTCCCAATATTAAGTTAGTAAATAAATGGCCTATCAAAATCTATTCCTAGATCTACACCAGCCAACTTTAATAGCTTCATGGCTTGGCGACTGATTACCATTTTGCTTACATTTAGGTCGTACAAGCCTCTTACAATATAGGCACGATCTAGCTTCTTGCCCTGCTGATAAGCTTCAAGCGCTCTACTGTCGTCTTCTGCTTGTAGCTTCTCAATACTTTTCTGTTGTGCTGCTACTTGCTCCATGATCTCTACAGCAGATTGGATTAACTCAATATCATGCTTAGTTAATGGTAATTCTGCTGGCCGTTTGGTTAGTAAGAAGTTATAAAGATCTTCTCGTGACTTCATACGCTTCACCCTCTTTCTGAATAGAACATTGGTTTATACTATTATTGTATTTGATCTACTATTTCCATGTGGGTCATTCATGGGCCAACTTTAGCCAAACAAAAAAGCCCTAACTATTGTAGTTAAGGGCTGGTGTTGGTATTATGTAATTGTAGTATTGGCGTACACCTCGAAGGTGAATACTACCATTTGAATGTTATTTTAAAGTCTATGATAAGTAAGCTAACGTGGATAGTAAGGCTTACTTTCGTGGGCTTTTTTACTTTCAATTTATTACTACAACATGTGCGCAAGCTGGTCGAGGTGTTGGTGGTTCCAAACGACTAAGACCCGACAACTTCTCATTTGATGTATTACAAATTAGTCCAAGAAACAAAACTGTAAAGCGTCACCGTTATGGTTTTGGCCGTAATAACGAATCAGGTTACTTCTTAGGATCTTGGAAGTGGTAAAATAAAAGCGTCCCTTTTGGGGCGCTTTTTTTATTGCTAATTTTAATTATTTGTAAAGCATAATTGAATAAAAACTTGGCAATGTTTCTTCATCTGGAGTAGGATAATAACCCGTTGCATAAATATTATATCCGGCATAATTATCAGGATTAATGCCCTTTTCCTTTAAATCTTTTAATAGAAATTCTCTAAAAGTTATTTTATGTTCTTTAAAGGCTATGATTTGATCGCTGGTTGGCACATTCATAATATCTATGGTGTTTGCCCGTTGCTCCGGCGTTCTAGGGTCCATGGTTGGATTTTCTGGATCATAGTTGGCGTTCCATTTGGCCATATTATTATCAAATTTAGTCCCTTTAAATACATCAAGAATTACTGGGACGTAACTTGATTTGATATAAGGGTTATCACTTACAAAATTATCATCGTTATTTTTGGAAGGTGCTTGATATTTACCCTTAACTAAGTATCCGCGGTAAACATACCCGGATACTTTTTTGTTGCCACTAGTGACTTTATAAAAGACACCGGACTTGTTGCCTTTAACCATTTTGATACTCTTACTTACATACCAAGTGGTATGTGGATAGTTTTTCAAATTGTGTAGTTTCTTGGTGTGGTTCCAGTTGTACATGTAAGCAGTCTTGTTACTCTTGTTGTGCCATGGAATATTTTTATAGTTCTTAGTCTTAACCCATTTGTAACCAGCGGCGTGAGCTTGTGGTTGTTGTGCAGCCATGCCGACGCCCACGGCCATTAAACCGGTCATGATAAATCCAATTGCTTTCTTGTTCATTTCTTTCACTCCCTTTGACGTTATTATGCTAGGTTGTATCTAAATAATCAATAGAACATTAGGTTTAGCGATTTTAAGGGAAGTAACGAACTATGTAACTAACATGGTTCGTATTGGGCATAACCAGCACTTTATTTAATTGCCGTCAATACGTCGCCTTAAAATCGACCGATCATAACATAATTAGCCAATACCTTTGAGGTTATACGACTCAATATTGAAGTGTCACACCCTTGATAACTTCTCACGCTACTTTAATAGTAAAAGTAAAGGGGCTTTCTGTATTGGATTCACAATGAATTGTCCGATTTATTGCATAACTTTACCATAGACCCGCTTTATATATAACCGTGGGTCCATTCGTGGGCCAACATTTGTCAAAAAAATCCCCGCCATTACAGTTGATAGAGATTATTTTTAAAAATCATACTGATCTTAGTATCTCAGAACACTTGCAACCAAAATATGTACACAATTAACTAGCAAACTACAGCCTAATTAATCAATTTTTCCCAGCTTACAATTAAGCATTAATTTTATAGCTAAGATTGTTCAATTAAAAATAGTATAATAAAAAATGACAATTACACACGTCCAATGCCCAACGACGCTAAAAGCTGGCAATTAACTTAGTCGATAGACTAAGATTCGGAGGTTTTACCATGAAGTTTAGAAATCCTATATTAACGGGATTAGCGGTCATGTCATTCGGGATGATGGTTGGCGCTTCCCCTGCAACCCCTGCAAGTGCTAAAACGTATAAGAGCGTTCCTCGTTCAATTCGAGGTTATTACATTTCTAAGAGAGCCCATGAAGCTTTAGCCATTAGTTCCAAGCATGTTGTAGAAGCCTGGCCACTAGCTGATGCATATCAATCCACAGTTACCAAGGTTAAAAATTCTGGCCACAAGTATAGTATTCGTGCTTATATAATGCTAGGCGGTCGTAATTACACCACCTATAAATTAAGCCACTATGCTCATAATCGGCTCGCCTCTGGTGGTTATTCATTCCAAAAAGTCAGCAAACATACTTACAGTAAATTCTTAAATAGTTGGAAATATGTACGAGGCTAAAAATTCATTGGGGTTAATTAAATGCTTATTATTAGGATGATCGGCTGGATTTTAGCACTTATAGCAGTTCTAGTAGCATTCTTTTCCACTACTTGGAGTTCCTTTCGATTAGATATTTTTGGTGAGAAAGGGATGTTTAAACAACTGGCTATTGCGTTTGCACTGGCCATAATTAGTTTAGGAACGCTCTATTTTTCTGGTGCTATTTAACTAGGAAAAACTAATGAACGGTTCCTATTCTGGTGATTCAAAGTAGTTCTTTTCTGTCAGCATAAATCACGACCAATAAAACTGATTGTCGTTAAAAGCTGAAAAAAGGAGGGATTTACGTGATTGAATCATATAAGCGTTATTGGAAGCAAATTGGTGTTTTTTCCGGTACCGCAAGCCGTCCAGACTATTGGTGGCCAGCCATTATTAATTATGTTTTAGGGGTTATTTTTGCAGTTATTCTTCAAAACGTTCTTGGCCACCCAATGAATGACATTTATAGCTGGAAAGATCTTAATGTCGATTTAAGCGTCAAAATCATAGGTTTTGTAGTTTTTATTGCTAATTGGTCAGTCAAGGTTCGTCGATTACATGATACTAACCGTTCTGGTTGGTGGATTTTAATCGAAATCATTCCGGTTATTGGTTGGATTTGGATGTTTATTTTAATGATATTACCATCTAAAAAAAGTCGTTGGAATTAAGTAACCATCTCCCGCTCTGGTGATTCGTAGTAGTTCGATTCTACTAGCGGGAATTTGATTAAACAAAGGGAGTCCACATCATGACAACTAGAAACGATATTTTTAATTATTTAAAGAAGCAATATAATTCATCTCCTGAATTTTTATGGCGAAAATACCCTAATTACGCTGTATTCAAGCATGATAGTGGAAAATGGTTTGCTGCAGTTATGAACGTAACTCCCAAATTCTTGAATCTATCAGAAGAAAAAGATGTGGATATTATTGATCTTAAAATTGATCCAGAATTAGGCAGCATCTTAAAGCAAAAAGACGGTTACTATCCCGGTTACCATATGAATAAAGAAAACTGGATAGCGATACTTTTAAATGCTGATACTGATTTTGATGAACTAAAAAAATTAATAAATGATAGTTACTTAGCAACAGATAAATAACCATGCCTAAGTCTTAAATAATTTCAATTATGGTATGGATTGAATAAATTATTCCTTGGCTAAAAAATCTACAAATACATTAAGTAGATAGTTTATCAATGCAAAAGATTACAGGTCTATACATGAACAAAAAGTTTATATCAATAAAAAATAAGTCCTAACTATACAGTTAGGACTTGTTTTTTACATTGTGATTAATGAAATACTTTCCAGTAGATCACTCCAGCTACTAACAGAATAACAATAGTAGCTTCTATTTTTTCTTTAGTTGTAGTCTTTCGTGCTTCAACGGTAACGTGTTTAGTTTCTAATAGTTTCATTATTAAGCCCCCTTTCAAATTGTTACTTAAATATTTGGAACCCATCAGATGACGGTTCCTTGAGTTCAAACTATAACATTATAATTAAATCTATCACTAACTCGCCGTTCTATGTAGTATTAAAAACACTTCACCACGTGTTTTTAATTTTACGGTACTTTAATCTGATTCAGGCACAATAATTTTAATAAATTGCTTCTTTACGTGTAAATTGACCGGCAGTTCCCCCGCTTCATCCCCATCAATTCGGACCTCCACCTTCTTATTATCTAAGCTACTAATATTAGCCTGCTCTAATTTTAAATAACTAGCATCATTAAGTTTCCGAATTTGGCCAGTAATGAAGTAACTAAAATATCCTACCAACCTCCATGGAGAAAAGCGTTTTAATACAGTAATATGAATCTGATGGTCATCAATATCAACTTCCGGATCAAATTTAGTAAAACCACCTATCGAGCTGGTGGTGGTGACCAGCAAAAACCTAGTACTGAATTGGTAGCGCTGATGGTTACTCTTAACTACAATTGAAGCAGGCTTAGTAGTCAGTATTTTTTTAGCGCCACTAAATAAGTAGGCCAAGGCTCCCCATCGTTGCTTTTCTTCTTGTCGAACCCCCTTAGCCATTTCAGCAATGGTCCCAAGGGTTAAACTACTGACAATTGCTCGTTGATTAGTGTGAAGGAGATCAGCGTTTACGACTCGTCCGTGCAAAATAACTTCAGTTGCTGCTTTGGAGTCTAGTGGAATGTTCATGGCTCTAGCAAAATTATTGACCGTTCCACCTGGTAAAATCCCAATTACCGGACTGTTATCCAAACTGATAAGTGCTGAAAAAACAGTATTAAGCGAACCATCCCCGCCGACCACCACCAAAGTTTCTATGTTTTTTATATTCTTTTGAACATAATCAATTGCTTGTTCTCTACTGGTGGTTCCAATCAACTCAACTGTTTGTTGCGCATTCTCTGCTGTATTTTTAAATTGTTTAGCTCGTTTTTCACTATCAGAGTCACCGGCAGACTGATTATAAAGGACAGTATATTTCATTATTCCACCTCCTAGTCTGGGTAACCTTATTATGGCATAAACTCAGTTCAGATAGTAATTTAAGCAAATTTTGCTGGTAACAACTATTGCTGTGGTGCATCCGAATTATTTACCCGTCACTCATAATAATTGCTAAACTTTAAAAGTCACAAAAAAACAGCCTTTCGGCTGTTTTTTTAATACTTAAAATCTGCTAATTTGGATTGCTTAACTTCATCAATCGTCTTGGTACCTGCCAATTGCATGGTAGTAGCAAATTCATGGTTTAATTCTTGAATGGCATCTTGGACACCTAATGCACCACCCAATGCTAAGGCATAAACAAATGGTCTGCCTAAAGCTACTAGGTCAGCACCAGCTGCTAAAGCCTTAAAGACATCAGAACCACGACGAACACCACTATCAAAGATAATTGGTACTCTTCCTGCCACGGAGTCAGCAATAGCACTTAGGGCGTCAAATGAGGCTGGACCACCATTCAATTGACGGCCACCATGGTTAGAAACGTAAATTCCTGCTGCTCCAGCTCCAATTGCTAATTCAGCATCTTCTGGAGTTTGAATTCCCTTTACAATGACTGGTAGATCACTGTATTCAGCAATTCTTCTGACATCATCAGGACTAATCTTTTGTGCAGCAGCTGCATAAATTTCGGCAATTCCTTGACCTTTACCAGCGCCTTCGCTGAACTTTTCCAAGTTAGCCATTGGAATTGGGAATTGGAAGTCATTAATAATATCGGCTTCTCGATAACCATCAACAGTGGCATCAGCGGTTAAAATAATTCCCTTTACCCCAGCTTTTTTAGCTTCATCTAAAATCGCTTCGTTAAACTTCCAATCTTTACTCATGTAAAGTTGGAAAAATTGAGGAGCGCCCTCTCCAGCTGCTGCAGTATCAGCAATAGATGCTGAAGAATAAGTACTCTGAGCCATCAAAGCCCCCTCATTAGCAAATGCCTTGGCCGTATCTACTTCCCCTTTAGAATGGGCCAAACCTTGAGCAGCTAATGGTGCCATCATTACCGGAGTCTTCAAATCAATGCCAAATACGTTAGTGCTCATATCTGGGTTATCAATGTTAGCCAGAGTTCTTGGATAAATTTGCTTGTGAGTAAATGCCTTGCGGTTTTGAGCCAATGTCCAATCATCTTCAGAACCACCAACTATGTAGCCGAATCCACCGGTAGGGATAATTTCTTTAGCCCGCTTTTCCAATGATTCTAAGTTTAAAACGTTGATGTGTTCTTCACGATCGCTTTGTTCATATCCATTAACAACTGTCATAATACAGCCTCCTAATAAATTTTACTAAGGTCATTCTAATTCACTTACTTTTAATAAGCAACATCTTTTTTATTATTTTGTTATTAATCGTCACTAAAAAACCCGCTAACTCTTTACAAGTCAGCGGATTTTATTAATTTATTTTTTTAAAGCAACTCAGTACTAGAAACAATTTTAGCACCATACATGGTCTTAATATAATTTAACGCATGCTTATAATCTTTATCGTTTAATGCCTCGGTAGTTTCAGTAGGTACCGTAATCTCATAACCTCGTAAACAAGCATCTGCAGCAGAATGTTGGATACAAATATTAGTAACCACCCCGGTCAAAATAAGATTATCCACATTCAGTTCACGCAAAAGAGAATCCAACCCCGTTTCAAAAAAAGCGCTATACGTTCGCTTTTCTAACGAGTAATCACCAACTTGAGGAGTCAGTTCCTTAGTAATTTGACCGCCCCACGTGCCCTTCATGCTATGGTTTTCCCAAATGGTTAACTCATGATCGGCTGAGTAATGTGCATCAGAAACGTAAATGACTGGAACGGAGTGTTTCCTAGCTCTACTTACCAAATCTTTGATCGGTTCAATTGTTTTTAATGCCCGGTCATTTCTTAATTTGCCAGTCAAAAAATCGTTAGTCATATCAATTACTAAAATTGCTGGTTGCATTTCAAGTCTCCTCCCGAAATTAACAAATGGGTTACAGTAATTGCTATTAAGATACCATAGATTATAATTGCTGATAAGAAATTCTATTAAATACATGGAGGCAAAACATGAATACTATTTTTCACATCAATGAATCTAATAAATGGACTACACTGTTTAGCAACGTAACTCACATGAACAAATGGATGCAATCAACTGCAACTACTGGAACGATTGAAGTTTTGGTTAACGGTTCCGCAGTTAGCGATGTTATTAAAAACAGCGATATTAACTTAAGCCAGTTAACTAACATGGGAATTATGGTAGCAGTATGTAATAATTCCCTAGTTCAACGAGATATTAAAACCGATTCATTGCAGGCAAATCTTCAAGTCGTTCCAGTCGGTGTTGTAGAATTAGCCGCCAAGCAAATAGCTGGTTACGCCTATATTAAGCCCTAAATCTCATTTTAACTTCACAATCAATTTAACACTGAAAGTGCCTGTAAATATACGTTTTTGCCATTAAAGTTATTCTTTGTGAATAAAACCATTGCATTTCTTAAACAAATGGAGTAAGTTATAAAACGTACTTACAAAAAACAAGTAAAAAGAATTTTATTCTGAGGAGTGGATTATTATGACAAAAATGAGTGCAGGTCAAGCTCTAGCTAAAGTATTAGAAAGTTGGGATGTTGACCACATTTACGGAATTACCGCTGACTCAATTAATAATACCGTTGACGGTCTTTATCAAGAACGTGATCAAATCAAATATATTCAAGTTCGCCACGAAGAAGTTGGTGCTTTGGCAGCCACTGCAGACGCAAAACTAACTGGCAAAGTCGGTGTCAGTTTTGGTTCAGCTGGACCAGGTGCCACTCACCTATTTAACGGCCTTTATGATGCCAAAATGGACCATGTTCCTGTAGTTGCTATTATTGGTCAGTCTGCCACATCTGTTATGAATACTTATTATTTCCAAGAAATGGATCAAGATCCAATGTTTGCGGATCTCACCGATTTTCATAAGCAAGCTACTAATCCTGAGCAAATTCCATACATTATGGATCAAGCCATTCGGTATGCTTACCAGCACAAAGGACCAGCAGTAGTAATTATTCCTGATGATCTCTCTGGTGAAGAAATTGACTTTGAACCATTTAAATCAACTAACGTTATTAATGGAGTATCTGAGGAAGTTATTAATGATCAGGCTGTAGACGATGTTTACGACATGCTAAAAGCAGCTAAGCACCCAGTTTTGTGGGTAGGTTTAGGAATGAAGAATGCTCGTGATGAAGTTATTGCATTTTCTGAAAAGTTCAGTGTTCCAGTCGTTTCCACAGCTCCTGCTACTGGCGTAATGCCTACCGATCATCCTAACTTTATGGGTTCCCGTGGCCGTTTAGGTACCAAGCCTGCTTTTGAAGTTACCCAGGATGCTGATTTAATCATTTTGGCCGGAACCAACTATCCATTTAGCCGCTTCTTACCATCAGGAATTAAATTTGTCCAAATTAATAATGCTCTAGCTGACCTTGGTAAGCAACGAGACGTTGATCTAGCTGTATTAGCAGATGGCAAGAAATTCTTCCAGAAATTAAACCAAAAAGGTGAAGCTATTCCTACTACCCCATTCCTCAAAGCCGCTCAGGAAGATAAGCGTAACTGGGATGCTTGGCTAGACAAGGTAGCAGACGATGATAGTGACGGATTAGCTCCAGAAGCCGTTATCCGTGCTATTAAGGAAAATGCTTCCGACGATGCTGTCTTTGGCCTTGATGTTGGTAACAATTTAATGTGGGCTATTCGCCAACTACCACTTAATAAGAACCAAAAACTATCTATGTCAGCTTGGTTTGGAACGATGGGCTACGGTCTTCCAGCCACAATTGCTGGTCAATTAAGCTATCCTGATAGTCAAGTCTTTAATATCGCTGGTGATGGTGGTTTTGCTATGGTTATGCAAGATTTACTTACCCAGGTCCAATATGACTTACCAATTATTAATGTCGTGCTAGAAAACAAAGTGTTTGGATTTATTCAACACGAAAAGATTCAAGCTGCCCAAGAACCTTATGGTATTAATTTCATCGGTGCTGATTGGGCTGGCTTTGCTGACAGTATGGGAGCCATTGGAATCAAGGTATCCGATCGAAAGTCATTAGCAGAAGCATTTGCTAAGATCAATGAACTTCAAAAATCCGGGAACACTAAACCAATTTTAATTGATGCTAAAATTAAAAACGTGGATCCAGCGGATACTAGTTTTATGCCAATTGATCCAAGTCAATTTGACCAAGATACTATTGATAACTACAATCGAATTTCTAACTTATTTGACCAACCTGCCCTTCAAGACCTACTTGATGAATAAATATTAACTACTTAAGGACAAGCTAGTATTCATAACTAGATTGTCCTTTTTTAATCCAAATAATTGAATTAACCATTGTAATCCCATAAAATTTAGACAATTAAGCAAACAGGAGGATTTCACTATGCAAGCTTTTGGATATGATCATAATGGTGGCCCAGAAGTATTTGAAGAATACGACGTGGCTGTCCCTACGTTAAAAGAAACAGATATTTTAATTGAAACTAAGGCATTTGGTTTAAACAACTTCGAGCGCTCTCAACGAGCTGGAGTTTTTGGTGCAACCACCAAGCTTCGAATTCCTGGTTTCGATGTAGCTGGAGTTGTTAAGGAAGTAGGATCAGCAATTACTAAATTTAAACCAGGTGATCGAGTGGTAGCCCATGGTCGTCACGCTTACTCTGAATATGCCACTAGTAGCGAAAATAGTACGGTTATTATTCCAGCTATTATTTCATTTGAAACTGCCGCGGCCATTGTAACTCCTGGAGTGACGGCTTACAATGCTCTTCATTACTTTGGAAAAGCTAAACCCGGCCAAACAGTAATTGTTAAAGGAGCATCTGGTGGCGTGGGTTCTCTAGCTTCCCAACTAGCCCTAAACTTTGGTGATCAGGTGATTGGTATTGGATCTAGTCGTAGCGAAGCTTACGTGAAATCACTTGGAATTAACGAATACGTAGCTTATGATAAACAAGATCCTGCCCAAATTTTAAAAGATAAGGCAGATCTCGTTATTAATTCAGCAATGAATGGTGCTTCTAGTGCCGAAGATGTCGTCATGGTTAAGCCTGGTGGAATTATTGCCACCGTAGCTAATGATGAACCTGATACTGATAAAGGGGTTGAGGTTAACCATATCGGTCCCACTAAAGATGTCTCCAATGCTGAGGCCCTTCAAACTATCATGGATTTGCTGGCTGAAAACAAATTAACCATTAAAGTTGGTTTAGTTCTCCCCTTCACCCTGGATGGCGTTCGGGAAGGCCATTCCGTTTTAGAAAAACCACACGCTGGCCGTGTTATTATTTCTAAAGAAGCTTAAAATTTACCTAACTATCCCGTCCTGGTGGTAGATAACGGTTCGATTCCGTTAGCGGGAATCAGCTGTCACTGTAAATTATGAAATTACTTGATCTATGTAATTGAATTAAATCTTTATTATAATTAACCAATTGATTGGCTTTTTAGCTAATTATGCCGTTTAATATTACTCAGTAAATAAATAAACGGGGGACTTATAAGTATGTCTTTAATTGCAATTATCATTGATTTCATTACATTAGGATTTTATTTTCTACAATTAAAAGTCTTAACCCATTCTATTTTTATTGTTGGAATAATTATACAAGCAGTTGCGGTATTATTTCTGCTATCCCTAGTAATTTCTTATAAGGGCCAACGTAAAAGTAAATTTTGGAATGATGGTTATCATCCTTACACATTTAAATACGGAATAATTGTGGTTTCATTTGTTCTTAATGGCATCATGCTATTTCTTTATGTTTTGAATTTAACTGGTAACGATATCGTATTCAGTGGCTTTTAATATTATAAATAACACATTTAATTATACTTTAAGCTGTTTTTAAGCTACTCTCAGTATGCTAAAATCACTAGCTAGATACCAGACTTCACCGCTGTATGACAAACATTAAGTCTGAAGATAGCTTTAAGATTTAAAATAAAAAAACCGGCATATGCCGGTTTTTTTATTCACTCAGTTTATTTAAGTCGCCCATTTTACGATTGGCGAAGTCTTTAATAAAATCAATAATATCTCTAGCGCGTTCTGCACCATAATCATTAATCCAATCATCGAAGCGAGCAGCAACAATGTCTGTCACTTTCTTCTCTACTTCTTGACCTTCATCGGATAAATGTAAGTACAATCTTCTTCGATCGCTTTGAGCTGGTTCCTGATAGATATAATCATGATTTAAAAGAACTTTTATTTGGCGGGAAATCGCACTTCGTGTTACCTGACGTTCATTGGCGATGTCCATTAAAGATACCTTCTCACGAGTTGCGATCGTGTGCAAAATTAGGTATTGTTCAAAAGATAACCCATAAGCTTTTGCAGGTTCGGAAACAAAATTGTCCAGATACTTTAGCGATGTCAAATAAACTTCAATTGCCTCTTTCAGCAATGCGTCATTAGTATTACCCATTACAATCCACCATTCCAAAAATTAATTAAGCGTCATACTATTCTTCATTATATAGTCTCCATCTCTAGCTTACAAGTCTAATAACACCATTTAGATTTATTAAATCCCGGAAATTCTCACTCTTGTAGTATAATTTATTCAATAATACTATTAAGGAGATAAGTATGACCACCACAATGATAAACCTAATTCATCAAGCCGAGCTTGATACGCTTAAGGCATTTGTGAAGGTTTGTGAACAACTTGGGCTGCCGTATATCGCTACTGGAGGGACTCTTCTTGGAGCCATTCGGCACCATGGTTTTATCCCGTGGGATGATGATTTAGACGTTGCCATGTTGCGTTCCGATTATGAAACCTTTCTGGCAAAGGCGCCGGAGATCTTGGCCTCTCAACCCTACTTTTTGCAGACCCCTTTTTCTGACGAGAATTATGGCTTAAGCTATGCCAAATTACTCAATCAACATACCTTTATTGAAGAAAAAAATAACGTCAATTATGCTCGTAAGGGAGTTTTTTTGGATATTTTTCCGCTAGATCAGATTCCAGACTCAACTTCTCAATTACGAAAGCAACTCTCCGATATTCATCGCTTAGACAACCGCTTACTATTAAAGCTACACTATAACGTTATAGATACGCCCATGAGGCATTTAATGTCAGAGCTGTCCACAGAACAACGTCAAACTGTTCTAGACCTCAAAAAACGACGGTTAGCTCTAATGCAACAATATAATTCTAATAATATAACGCCTGATACCCAGTTTAAAAATCTAGCCTCTCAATATAGCTACGATAAAGAAATTATGAACTACCATCAAATCACTGATACTGAGCTAGTTCCTTTTGAAGATATGCTCTTAAATGTTTCCAGTGATTACAATAATATCTTAATCAGTCTATATGGTGATTACATGGCACTTCCTCCTGAAAGCCAACAAACTGCTAAACATATTAACCATTTAATTGTAAATAACCAAGAATATTTTGCTTAATTCAATTTGAAAGGAGTCTTTTTATGTTTACAAATCAGCATCCCCGTTACGCAAGTTATGAGGTAATTAATTCATTGCCAGATGAGGCCATCGACTTTGTTTGGTATATGTTAGATAACTATATGCAAGGCCGTTTTACAATGACTAACCTGCTCAAATTTAACTTAATTAATTCTAGTAATCATTTATCCTATGATTACCTGGTAAATGGCGAGGAAGTGGCCACCTTCGACACTCCATATCCGTTTGAAAATCAATTTCCTAGATCCATAGTAGTGTATGATAATGGTGATGAACAGATAATCGCATTACCAAGTGAAATTAATCTATAGCTCAATTTTTAAACTAAAAGAGGCAACGCACTAACAGTGCTGCCTCTTTTTTTAGATCTATCTGATAAATTGCATTTAGCTTAAATGATTTTCTTTTAAAATAATATCCACTTCCGCCTGTGCTTCAGGTGTTCTGGTCCAACGTTCGAAATGATCCATATCTTCCGTAGGCATTTCAAAATTTTCGTTCACCCAGTCTTCATACTTAGCTACATGGGCTGAATGAGGGATATTTAATTGCAAAATTCGAACGCTTTTAATAAAGCCACGTTCAGCTGCTAATTCTGCACGGCCATTTTGAACCATGTTACTAATTTCTACATAGGTATCGCCATCATTTAGCGTTATTTCTTCGATCAAGGTAAGAATTTCATGACTTTTCAAGCTCGTCGCCCCTTCCAAACTATGATGATATACGAAAAAAAAACGGAGGTCAAATTGACCGCCATTTTTAGAGAGAAAGAGAATTGATTAAAAGGTATATTATTACCCTACAAGTAATATACCTTATTATGAAAGCGCTGTCAATTATTACTTCAAAAAAACGCTCCTAAGGAACGTTTAAGTGTTGTAACGGATGTAAAATCAATGATGGATCGCCTAAAACACTAGTAATTGAGTAACCAGAAACGTTTACTAAACAGAAAAAGATTAAGGCAACTAGGACCGCTGCCGTTAAAATTTTGTTAGCTAACGACATTTTTTCACTAATTACAGAACCATAGAATAATTTGTGCACTTCACTAGCAACATTTTTATCTTCTGGATTTGCTTTTTGATGCTCTTCAGTGACCTCTTTTTGATAGGCTTGAATACTAAAATTCTTTTGAATATTTTTTTGTTCTTTTTGGAACTTGGTTTTTTCTTTTTTGGAAAGTCCCCGGAACCACTTAATAAACTTTCGATATTCAGAAGTAACTTCTTTAGTTTCACCAACTGCACGTAGTTTGCCATAGTTAATCCAAGCTACACGATCACATAATAATTCAATTTGTTTCAACGAGTGGCTAACAAACACGATGGTTTTACCCTCTTGTTTGAACTCGTTAATTTTGTCCACACACTTTTGGTAAAAAGTATCATCACCCACAGAAAGGGCTTCATCAATAATTAAAATATCAGGATCAATGTGTACGGCAATCGAGAATCCTAAACGAGATTTCATCCCACTTGAATAACTTTTAACTGGTTGATCAACAAAGTCACCAATATCAGCAAACGCAATAATGTCTGGCATTAGTTCATCAATTTGCTCATTAGTTAATCCTTGCATTAGCGATTTTAAACGAATATTTTCTCGACCCGTTAAATTATTTCTTAGTCCAGCATTAATGGCAACAATGGATGTTTCTCCTTGAACATCCACATAACCAGTAGTTTGAGGAATAATTCCCGAAATAATATTGGAGAGAGTGGATTTACCAGAGCCATTAACCCCAATTAACCCAATTGCTTCTCCAGGCATAATGGTCAATGAAATTCCCATTAATGACCAGAAATGAGGAACATTACTATTATTTAACGAGAAAAACGAGCGCATTTTTTCAGATTGCGTTTTAAATAATTCATATTCTTTGGTGACATTTTCAACTTTTATTTTATATTCAGCAGCCATTTTACTCTTCCTACATCACTATATAGTTTAATCGTTTAGTATTATACCAAAACCCTACTCCCTTAATTAGCGTTTTAGTTAAACTTTGCTAGCTCTTAAGAAATTAACTTAGCTTAATAATGGGAGTTAACGGTTTTATTTTGATTTTACTAGCATCATTTTTAAACGTTGCCCTAGTCTTATCAAAATTACTCAAATCTACTTTGGGGACCTTAACAACCTTTTCTTTTTGAGATCGTACTGTTTTTGTACTTTGTTTATTCATACTATCTTTAACTGAATCTGCAATTTGTTTTTCAATATCTAAAGAACTAGTACTAGTGTCTAATTTAGTTAAATCGTATTTTTGAATCAACTTAGTTAATTTATTACCATACGCCATGTCAGTAGCATAAGTAGCGGACAAAGCAGCAGCGGCATCTCGATAATCGACAGTATTGTCTGTCCAAGTTCCTGAATAATAGTCAGAATCTGTATCGGTTCCATGGCGTAATAAGCTGGCATTATCCTTGATTGCAGCAGTTACGTTAGGATATTTTTTAAAGCTAGCATTCGTAACGTACCGCTTGCCCTTACCCGAATATTCTGCCGTAGCCATCGTCACTGACTGACCATTATAACTTCCTTTGATTCCAAAATAATTATTTCCGGTAACTGCTAATTCAGATTGTCCCCAATCACTTTCCAAAATAGCCTGGGCCATCATCACTGATGCGTAAAGATGATTTTGGTGACTAACCGAAACTACCGGTTTTTTAATACTTTCAATAAAATCAGTTTCTACAGATGCCTGAGCTTTAGTTGACTCTCCCCCAGCCACGACACCTAGCAATACGGTCATTGTTAGTAACAACCGAATTCCAAATCTTTTCATTAATTCTTGATACCTCCAAGGATTGGATTTTTCCAGTCAATAAATTATAACATACGATAAAGCATACAGCTAAACCACAAAAAAAGGAATTCAAAATTGAATTCCTTAATAATTTTAAAGTTCAAGTTGGCTAGCTGCAGCTTCATCTAAAATTACGGTTAAGTCCGGATGTTGTTGTAAGACACTGGCCGGAACATCTTCTGTAACGGGACCTTGAAGTGCGTCTTTAATGATTTGAGCTTTCTTTTCTCCAAAGGCTTCTAATAAAATTTGCTTAGCACCCATAATGGAAGCAATTCCCATGGAGTATGCTTTTTGTGGAACTTCTTCTGGGCTACTAAAGAAGCGTGAATTAGCATTAATTGTGGATTGAGATAGAGCTACTTCGTGAGTTTCTGAATCAAACGGAGTACCTGGCTCGTTAAATCCAATGTGACCATTTTGACCAATACCTAAAATCTGTAAGTCAATTGGGTTGGTTTCGATAATATGATTATATTGATCGATAACTTCAGCAGCGTCTAAATTATTACCGTCTGGAACATATGATTTCTTGAACGGCTTAAAATCGAATAGATTTTTTTGCATGAAATAATGATAACTTTGAGAATTATCTGGCGTTAGCCCAACGTATTCATCTAAATTAATTGAAACGGAATTACTGAAATCTATGTCGCTTGCAGCCAGCGCTTGATACGTTGTTACTGGCGTACTACCAGTAGCTAGCCCAAAAACTTTTGCCCCATTGGCTAAGGCTTCGCTAAAAATTTGAGCACCCTTCTTACCGCCTGCTTCGATATTCTTGACAATAATGATTCTCATTTTAATCACCGGTCTTTCGTTTTGGTATAGTCCAATGATAAAACATATAGACCATTTTTGCAAATAAAAAAGAAAAGCAATTTGCTTTTCTTTTATTTTTTATTCAACTGTAACACTCTTGGCTAAGTTACGAGGACGATCCACATCTAAGCCCTTGTTCAAACTAGTGTAGTAAGCTAATAATTGAGCAGGAATAACGCTCAACAATGGAGTAATCATTTCATCGACGTCTGGAATAACGATAGTATCATCATCTTTAGCAAGTGCTTGACGAACGATAGTAATGATCTTAGCTCCCCGTGATAAAGTTTCTTGTAAATTACTACGGGTTAAACTAGCAGTATTATCTTGGGTAATAATTCCGACTACTGGGGTACCTTCTTCAATTAAAGCGATAGTTCCGTGCTTTAATTCACCAGCTGCAAAGCCTTCCGCTTGAACATAAGAAATTTCTTTTAGTTTCAAAGCGGCTTCTAAAGAAACGGTGTGATCAATGCCACGACCAATGTAAAAGGCCCGGCTAGCATCTACAAAGTATTCTTTAGCTAAATCTTCAATTTCTTCTTTTTCGTCGATAATGGCTTGCATTCCAGTAGCTACGAGACCTAATTGTTGTCTTAAATCAAATTCTTCGGCGATTACTTGTTCCTTAGCCATTCCGACTGCCTTGGCTAAAATGGCTTCCACTGCGATTTGAGCTGTGTAGGCCTTAGTAGAGGCTACTGAAATTTCTGGGCCGGCATTAAGTAACATAGTGAAAGTAGCTTCTCGAGAAAGAGTTGAGTTTTGTACATTGGTGATGGTCAAACTCTTGTAGTTTTCGGCGTTAACATTAACCAAAACTTCTCGACTATCAGCAGTTTCCCCACTTTGAGAGAGGAAGATAAAGAATGGCTTTTCACCCAATAATGGTTTTTCATAAGCAAATTCGGAAGCCACGTGCACTTCAGTTGGAGTATGAGTTAATTTTTCAAACAACTTCCGACCAACTAAACCAGCATGGTAACTAGTTCCGGCACCAACAATATGAATTCGATCAGCTTCTTTAATAGCGGCTACTAATTCTGGTTCTACGTTAGTTTTGCCTGATTCTTGAAGGTACATTTGGGCTAATTTACGCATAACATTAGGTTGTTCGTCGATTTCTTTTAACATGTAGTATGGGTAAGTACCCTTATCAGTTTCTTGAGCGTCCATTTCGACATGGAAACTTTCACGCTTAACACCGTTACCTTCGCGATCTAAAATTTCAACTGAATTAGGAGTAATCGTAACCACTTCACCATCTTGTAATTCCAAAAATTCGTGAGTTACATTTAACATTGCTAAAGCATCTGAACAAACAACGTTGCAACCATCGCCTAACCCGATCAAAAGAGGGCTCTTATTCTTAGCAACGTAAAGAGTTTCAGGATCATTGCTATCCATGAGTAAGAAAGCGTATGAAGAACCTTTAAGTAAACTAAGAGTTTTTAAAAAGGCTTCCTTAGTTGGCATACCTTGCTTAGCAAAATAGTCAACTAATTGTACTACTACTTCCGTATCAGTTTGACTAGTGAAAGTAACATCACTTAAATATTGAGCTTTAAGTTCTTTGAAGTTTTCAATCACTCCGTTGTGAACTAAATAGAAACGGTGATCTTGTGATACTTGTGGGTGTGCATTATCTACACTAACAACCCCATGAGTAGCCCAACGAGTATGACCAATACCAGTAGTACCGTGAACTTCTGATCCTACCGCTGCCTTTAGATCAGCAATTCGGCCTTTTTCTTTAACCAAGTAATCTGAACCATTCTCATCATTAACGTAAATTCCTGCAGAGTCATACCCCCGGTACTCCAATTTTTGAAGACCTTCTAATAAAATTTCCACAGCGTTATCGTTACCTGTGACACCTACAATTCCACACATAATCAAATCTCCCGCTTTCTAAATTGGTATAGACATAGTTTTTAATAGTTATTTTTAAAAGAACATATATAATTTACCCAATTTAAACCTAATTGTCAATTGTTTATGAAATAAACTTACAATATGTTAGCAGATTGGTCTAGCTAGATTTCACAAACTATAATGGCATTTCATATTTTATCCACCTAATCTACGTTAATTAATAAAAAACTCCTAGAATAAATTCTAGGAGTTTTTTTATTAATCAATTCCGATTTCTTCTTTAACTACATCAGCGATTCGTTGAGTATATTCATCGACCAAATCTTGAGTTGGTGCTTCGGTCATTACTCGAAGTAGTGGTTCAGTTCCACTAGGACGTACTAATACACGTCCATCACCGTGCATTTCTTCTTCAACTTGTTCAATTACTGCAGCAATCTTAGGATTATCCATTGCATGCTTTTTGTCACTAACTTTAACGTTAATTAGACGTTGTGGATAAATAGATACCTCACTAGCTAGATCAGATAAGCTACGACCGGTTTCTTTCATAATGGATAGTAGTTGTAAACTAGTCAGCATTCCATCACCAGTAGTATTGAAGTCTAAGAAAACAACGTGACCTGATTGTTCACCACCCAAGTTGTATCCATCTTCATTCATCTTTTCAACTACGTAGCGATCACCAACTTTAGTTTGAACACTATTAAGTTCATTACGTTCCATCGCCTTGTACATCCCTAAGTTACTCATTACCGTTGTAACAATAGTATCTTTCTTAAGTCGACCACGTTCGGCTAAGTACTTACCACAAATGAACATAATGGTATCACCATTTACTATGTTTCCTTTTTCATCAACAGCGATACAACGATCACCATCTCCGTCAAAAGCAATTCCGGCCTGAGCCCCAAGTTCTACTACTTTTTGTTGTAATTGTTCTGGGTGAGTGGATCCTACATTAGCATTGATATTTAAGCCATCTGGTGAAGCAGCCATAGTTTCAAAATCAATATCCAAATCAGCATAAAGATTAGTGACTAATTTACTAGTGGCCCCATTAGCAGCATCCACTACAATATTTAGTCCGGTCAAATCAGTTGAAATAGTTTGTTCTAAGAAATGAATATACTTCTGGCTACCTTCTAAGTAATCGCTAACCGTTCCTAACCCTTCAGCCGCTGGGCGAGGCAAGGTATCTTCAGGAGCTTCTAAAATGGCCTCAATTTCTTCTTCCATTGCATCGGAAAGCTTATAGCCATCAGCACCGAAAAACTTAATTCCGTTATATTCCACGGGATTGTGGGAAGCGGTGATCATAACTCCAGCATCGGCATCTTGATTACGAACCAAATATGCTACCCCGGGAGTGGTAATTACACCTAAGTTTAAAACTTCAATTCCGACTGATAACAATCCGGCGATTAAAGCTTCCTGTAGCATTTGGCCTGAAATTCTGGTATCCCTGGCCACTAAAACTTGAGGTTGCTTTCTTTCAGAATGGCTAGTTAATACGAAGCCACCAGCTCTACCACAACGAAAAGCTAATTCTGGACTTAAGTCATTATTTGCAATTCCACGAACACCATCTGTTCCAAAGTATTTCATCTTTAATTCCTCAGTTCTTTTCAATTATGATTTTGTTGATTTAACAATTTTTACTTTAATGCTAGTAGGGTCAAAACCTTCCACATCATTAAGCTTACTGTCTAAAACTACAGTCTTAGTTTTAGCATTAGTAACATCACTAGTATCCACCCTAACCTGGGCTTGAGAGATTCCTGCTAGTTGTTGTTGAGTTCCGAAGACCCTTACCCGTTTAGTATCACTACTTAACTTAAACTGGTTATTCTCATTAGAATCACCCTTAACTACTAATTTTACCCCAACTTCCTTACTATGTCCCGCAGCAATTGGTAATTTAACGTTAGCAGTTGCTGGAGTAATAACTACGTTAACCGTCTTGCCATCTGCATCAAGGGCTTCAATTACCGCTTGATTTTCTACAGTTGATCTAGCATTTTGCGGCACATTCAATTGGGCTACTACTTGTTTTACTTTATTGATTTCCGTCATAGCCCCGGTAACCTTGACCGACTTAATATCAGTAGTCGCTGCTCCGGCCTGATACCCCGTTGCAATATTAGATTTAGTATATTTAACCTTTAACGGATAACTAACTGTCTTGCGAGGTTGAATATCCACCTTAATATCAGCTGGTTCAAAACTATAACGTAATTCACTATTGATTCCTTCTTGTTGAATCCTAACAGTGTGACTGCCAACCCCTAAATTAGACAAATCAGCGTAAACTTTAAAGTTCTGGGTGTTAGCAGTAGTGGTCACTAGCGCAGCTGGTCCCTTTAAGTGTACAAGAACTTTTTCTGGATAACCAGTTACAAAAAACTTATTACTATCAACCGTCAATGATAACGGAACTGATACTGTTGCTGACTTAGTAGAAGTCAGCTGGATAATTTTACTTTGCTGACTTACATCCCGTGTAGATCCCACTTTAGAAGAATCAGCATAAATAAATAACACGATAGCAAAAAAAAGGGATATCACCCTTAAAGACCATTTATTTGAGAGCGGATTTTTCATGATTTTCCCCCCTTAAAATGTTTTTCAATATAGTTAGAAACTACCATCACTAAGTTTTTATGAGAATTATTTGGAGTATCCTTAATTAATTGAGTTCGGAAATACTTCAAATAATCGTCTTGGGTCATTCCACGAAGTAATTCGTTATTTTGAGTAATGGAAACTTCCCCTGTTTCTTCAGAAATAACAATCGTCATCGCATCAGTTAACTCAGAAATACCGACTGCCGCCCGATGCCTAGTCCCCAACTCCTTAGGAATTAAATTACTTTGAGACAACGGTAAGTAAGCGGCAGCTACCGCAATTCGGTTATCCTTAATGATCACCGCTCCATCATGCAACGGGGTATTAGGAATAAAGATATTGATAAGTAGCTCACCAGTTACATCGGCATCTAATTCTATCCCGGTTTCAATGTAATCTTCTAGACCGGTGTTCATTTGTATGGTGATTAATGCCCCAATCCGTCGCTTAGACATATACTGAATCGCTTTATCCAGGGCTTCAATTAACTGGTTAGCAGCCTCGTTTTCACTTTTATTCCGAGAAAAAAACGATCCCCGTCCTAAATGTTCCAACCCGCGCCTAATTTCTGGTTGGAAAATAATAACAATGGCAATAACTCCCCAATTAATGATTTGGTCCATAATCCAAGAAACTGTCGTTAGGCCAACGTACCAACTGACTAATTTAATTAAGACAATGATCACAATGCCTCGCATCAATTGAACTGCCTTAGTACCTTGTACCATCAAAATTAACTCGTATAATAGGAACCAAACCACCAGGATATCAATTAAATTAATAAAATTTTGTATAGTAAAAATTGTGGACCAATCCATAGTCGTTCTCCTTAAATTATTCTTCCAGCCTATTATAGCGCAATTTTACGCTATAAAGAATCTCTAGCTATGATAAACCACTGCAAATTTGGGATTTGCTTAAATTTGATAAAAAAAGCTAATAATTGGCTAATTTGTTAGCATTTTCAACCTAAATAGAGTTTAATAGTGGTGAAAGGGAGTTGGCATTCATGAATCAACTACAAAAATGGGCAATTCGGGGATTTTATCTTGCTTGGTTAGGTATTTTGGCCGCCCTAACTAGACCTCCGTTTACCTTTTTAATTTTAAATACCTTTTTGGCTTATATTCCAATCGAGTTAAGCTTTCATATTGGGAAAAAAAGACCGCAAAACGGACTTTTATTTTGGTTGATTTCATTAGTCTGGTTGCTTTTTTATCCCAATGCTCCGTATTTATTAACGGATTTATTTCATCTCTCATTACTAGAGCCTTACGGATCCAATGGACTACTACGTCTAGACAATTCCATGTGGTTAAATTTTACCCTTCTAATTGTCAGCGCTATTCCGTCCACCATCCTGGGAATGTGGGGAATGAATCAGGTTAATTCCGGTATTATTGATCGGCTACATCTACCTAAATGGAGTGCTCCCATTGGGATATTAGTTTTATCAATATTATCATCAATTGGAATTTTCATCGGTAGGTTTTTACGTATCCATACGATTTACCTATTCATGACCCCATCCCTCTTTATTCAACCGTTACTAAATATGTGGTCGGCAAAGGCCATTCGCTTTATGATATTGCTAACTTTTGTACAGGTAGTCATTTACTGGTCACTTCATTTAATTAGTACCAATAATAACAAAACAGACGAGAATAACTAGAAACAATAGTTTCTAAGTTATCTCGTCTGTTTTTTAGTTTGATTCATCTTCTCCATTATCAGTAATTAATACTGTTTCTGAATAATTGATGTATTGTCTCAACTTAGTGGCTAGCGACCAATCAATGTGTCCTTGTTCCAATAAAATTTGGACCCCTTCTCTTTCAGCGGCTAATCCACGAACTCGTAAATTTTGATACTGTCGTTCATCTCGCTCAGCTTGAAATTGTTCGTTAGAATTGCCAGCTCGTTCAATTTGATTTCGGTAACGCACAATCAAATGATAAACTGACTGACTTTCAAAACGTTGCTGAGCAATATCATCTCGAGCCAGATACTGAGACAAACTTTGAATCGCTGCCTTAGCTTGCTCTCGCTGAGCTAGTGAAAATTCAGCCATTTCCACGTCAGTTTCTTTGCTCTGGTAGAATCGCACTGCCAACCACTTTTTAGCTCGTTTCAGCCAGTAAACAATGTCACTGCCACGATGATTAGCATGAGCAATATAAGAATGCTGTAACTGTGTTTCCTGATGAGCTAGTCGCCGATTAGCAAACGCATAGGTTTTGTCGGAAATAGAATTTTCAGAATGTAGCTTTTCTAAAGCTTCCCGTTCACCTGCTAAAGCCACTCGCCGCAGGGCTAATTCGTCCGCCAAGACCTTATTCATTGCATCTGTATCTTGCAATTTCAACTCTAAATTTCGAATCAGAAATTGGTAATCTAAAATTAATTCAAAAACTTCTCGAGAATTTTCCTCTCGTCGTTCCTCTTCAATTTTTTGGATGGCCATTTTCATAATGTAAATTCGAGCTTCATCTTCACTAATTTTTTCCGCGGATGCCGGTTGCTCATTGGTCTCGCCAAAATTAGCATTGCGCGATGCTGCTAATGCTCTGGTAACAATAGGCCCTTTGCTAGCAGAGACCAACGGTAAGGTAATGGTAGCTGCTACCAAGCTGATAATAATTACGCCAGCAGCCACAAACAGCATTAATGATCTAGCTGGAAAGGCAGCTCCAGAATTAATAACTAATGGTACTGACAGTACCCCTGCCATCGTTACTGCTCCACGCACTCCAGATAAACCAGCTAATATAGCCATTTTAAAGCTATAACGAACTGTTTTAGTACTGAACTCCTGCTTCTTAGATCTGTTGGCCACTTGGTAAATAAAAATCCAAAGCACCCGAATTAAGAGCAAAATTACCCAAACTAAAAATGAAATACCAAGGGCCCCAAGCGTACTAATTTGATCGTCCACGATTAATTTAGTAGTAGCTAACGGTAGCTCTACGCCCAAAATCAGAAACACGATTCCGTTTAGCGTATAGATAATAATATCCCAAGTTTTTTCTCGCACCAGGGTTAATTCCGGCTGATTTTTAATTCCTCCATCATAAATGTGAGAAATAATTCCAGCGGTTACCACCGCAATCACTCCTGAAGCATGAGTTAGTTCTTCGGTTAACAGGTAAATAACAAACGGCGTTGTGATTTGAAGAACCGTGATAAAGATTACGTCATTGATTCCGTGACGATATAGCCATTCTTCTAACAACAAAATGGCGATCATTAAAACGGCCCCTACGGCAAAGCCCACTAAACTAATATAGGTAAAATCCAATGCAGCTTTAGACAATACAAACGTACCGCTTACGGTAGCGGCAATTGCGTATTTAAACGCAATCAGGCCACTAGCATCGTTAATAAGGCTTTCACCACTAACTAAATGCAAAACATTTTCTGGCAAGTCAACTCTTTGCGAGATAGACTGAACAGCCACCGGATCAGTGGGCGATAAAATAGCTGCTAACGCTATACATACAGCCAACGGCATTGCTGGCATCAATAAATGAAAGGCAAAACCACCTACTATAGTCGTTAAAAATACCAACCAGATGGCATTAGCCATAATCGGACCTCGAAGTTTCCATAACTCCTTCTTAGGAAACCTCCGACCATCGTTAAACAGTAATGGCGCCACGAATAGCAATAAGAACCAATCTGTTTCAAGCGGGATTGTCGTTTTAAACGCTAATGCCATGATTAATCCCAATCCTACTTGAATTAAACTAACAGGAATTGCCGGAATAAAGTGGTCCAAAATATTGGAGACCAATACTAAACTAATCAGCATAATTACTGATTCTAATATTTCCAATTAAGTAGCCCCCTTTAAATTCGAGGATTTTCACCTAGGATTCTAACTTCAGTTTCTAATACCACTCCAAATTTATCCAAAACGGTTTCTTGGACGTGACGAATCACATCCATATAGTTAGTCGCTGTAGCACCACCAACGTTAACGATAAAACCAGCGTGCTTAGTAGATACCTGAGCACCACCAATTTGAAATCCTTGCAAGCCGGCATCATGAATTAGCTTACCCGCAAAGTAGCCAGTAGGTCGTTTAAAGACACTCCCACAAGATGGTAGTTCCAAAGGCTGTTTGGCAGCTCGACGAGCGTTTAAATCATCCATTTGAGCTTGAATAGCTACCGGATCTCCCGGTTGAAGAGTAAAGGTAGCACTTAAAACGATGTCATCGTTATCTTGAACACTACTATGACGATAACCAAAGTCTAGTTCTTCTGCATCTAAATGCTTAAATTCACCTTGAGCGGTTAACACATCTGCCCCGGTAGCTACTTCTTTAATTTCGCCACCATAGGCTCCAGCGTTCATAAAAATGGCGCCTCCCACACTACCGGGAATTCCCGCAGCAAATTCTAGTCCAGTTAAGCTGGCTCCCTGGGCTACCTTGGTAACTTCAATGATCGCGGCCCCGGCACACGCCGTAATTTCATTTTGACTTACTTTCACGTCAGTCATCTTAGTTAAGATAATTACTAATCCTCGAATGCCACCATCTCTAATAATTAAATTACTGGCATTTCCAATAACAGTAACCGGTACTTGGTTATCATTAGCAATTTGGACTAATGCTTGGACTTGCTCCTTAGAGGTAGGAAAAGCAACCACATCAGCAGGTCCTCCGGTTTTGGTATGGGTGTAAAGCCCCAATGGTTGATCAAAATACATTTCCAGTTGGGAATTAAAATGTTCCTCAAATATTTCTCTTGTCTGCATATTCTCGATCCTTTTTTGTTTAATACCTTATTTTACCCGATTAATAGGGCGGTGAGCAAATTACTTCCTTGCATTTTACTATTTCAACCGTTATACTTTTGACGATTGTGAGGTGATTAGATGAATTTTGTAGCAATGGACTTTGAAACGGCATCTAGAAAGCGAGCTAGCGCCTGCTCAATTGCCCTAACCCTGGTAGAAAATGACCAGGTAACTTCTAAATTTTATTCTTTAATTAATCCAGAAACTAACTTTGACTGGCAAAATATTAAAGTCCACGGAATCCATGAAGCAGATGTATTAGGTGCTCCCACCTTTCCTATGATTTGGGATCATATTCAAGATCTATTTGCATCCCAACAATTGATTGTGGCCCATAACGCTTCATTTGATAACAGCGTTTTAAAAAAGTCGTTGGAACGTTATGCTATTCCACTAGTTAAATACCCCACTTTAGATACCGTCAAAACTTCTCGTAATTTCTATCCGCAGTTCGAAAATTATAAATTAAATACAGTGTGTGACCAATTAAATATTACTTTAGAAAATCACCATAATGCTTTGGATGATAGTGTTGCTTGTGCCAATATTTTGATTGCTCAAGAACAACAATTTGGGCATGCTGCTATTTCACCATTTATTAAAATGCAAAACTAAAAAGACTTAACCTAAATGGTTAAGCCTTTTTTAATTGGCGTTTCATTTGATATTGCGCACGCTTAGCACTCACCGTCGCTATAACTTCGAAGTTAAAATTACGATACAGCTTAACTGCAGCAATATTATCAACGTAAACACTAAGGATAAGTTCCGTTAGTTGACTATAATTTTCAGCCCAATCAATGCTCATATCTAGCAAAGCAGTTGCAATTCCATTTTGTTGAAATTCATTTAGAACTGCAATTCCCACTTCACCATTTTGATCCACTTCATCAACTGTTACTATCCCAATTAGTTGTCCATCATACTCAGCCACCCCTAAAAAATTGGTACGAGTTTGATTAATTAATTCAATCTGGTGAGCTTCCATTTCAGCAGTAATTTGGGATAAATCTGCATCTACTAAGAAAGTATCTGACTCCGTCTCTAACTGTCGCAATAAATTCAAGATGTCCTTTGCGTCTTCTGGTTCGGCAACCCTAATATTAACTTCGGCCATTATACTTCTCCTAGTTCAGCTAAAAGTTTTTCATAGTGTGAACCTTGAGCGGTCAAAGTTGCTACCCGAGAATTATCCCCATTTTCATCGTTACGTTCAAATTTAATTCGTAAAAATTCATCCGGTAACTCAGCCGCAACAAATTCAGACCACTCGATAACCACTACACCATCACCGTTAATATACTCTTCTAACCCCAGTTCTTCACCACCGCCATCTTCCAATCGGTAAACATCCATATGATAGAGCGGTAAACGCCCCGTTTGATATTCTCGAACAATTGTAAAAGTAGGACTTTTAACGGGTCTTGTAATTCCCAAACCGCTAGCTAATCCCTTAGTAAACGTGGTTTTACCAGCACCTAAATCTCCATCTAATAATATTAAGTCTTGTGGTTGAAGTAACTGAGCTAATTTTTGGCCCAATTTCATTGTTTGATCAGGAGTATTTAATTTAATTATTTGTGTCATTTGGACCTCCAATAGTAAAATCCGAACATCAAATGGTGTCCGGATTTTTTTGATATTTAAATTATAGTGCTTGGGTAGCAGTAATAATAGCTACTTTATAAACATCTTCTTCGTTAGCACCTCGAGAAAGATCTGATACTGGTTGGTTTAAACCTTGTAAGATCGGACCAATTGCTTCAAAACCGCCTAAACGTTGAGCAATCTTGTAACCAATGTTACCAGATTGAAGTTCTGGGAAGACAAAGACATTAGCATTTCCTGCCACTTTAGAACCTGGTGCCTTTTTAGCCCCTACTGAAGTAACAAAAGCTGCATCAAATTGTAATTCACCATCAATTGGCGTTTCAGGATCTTTTTCTTGAGCTAACTTAGTAGCTTCTTGAACCTTGGTAACCATCTCTCCCTTAGCAGAGCCTTTAGTGGAGAAGCTAAGTAACGCAACCTTAGGGTCAATATCAAATCGTCTAGCAGTAGCAGCACTTTCTACAGCAACTTCTGCCATTCCAGCAGCATCTAATTCAATGTTAATAGCACAATCAGCAAATAGATAACGTTCATCATCACGTTGCATAATGAATGCACCACTGATTAATTTAACCCCTGGCTTGGTTTTAATAATTTGGAGTGCTGGACGAACAGTATCACCAGTTGGATGGTTGGCACCTGAAACCATCCCATCTACTTTGTTCATGTAAACCATTGTAGTCCCAAAGTAATTAGGATCTTGAAGCCATTGACGGGCCTTGGCTTCATCAGTTTTACCATTTCGTCGTTCAACAATTGCAGCTACCATTGCGTCAATTTCATCGGCTGGTTGTTTTAGATAATCAATAATTGATACTTGGCTCATATCAATTTTATTGTCATCAGCCAATTGCATAATTTCAGCCTCATCACCTAAAACAATTGGGGCAACTAAATTATCTGTGGCTAAACGAGATGCTGCTCCCAAGATCCGGACGTCATCGCCTTCAGGAAAAACAATTTTAATATTTTTACCGTTAATCTTGGCTTTCATACTTTCAAACAAATCCATGGTAAAACCTCCAGTAAGTAATTTAATTAAAACACTAAGTAATTATTACACGTTCGCGGGTAATTGCCAATCAATTGGTGTTTCACCCAATTTAATTAAGGCATCATTAGTTTTAGAAAACGGTCTAGAACCAAAAAATCCGCGATGAGCAGAAAGAGGACTGGGATGTGGAGACTCAATAACAATGTTTTTACTTGTATCAATTAGCCGGACCTTGTCTCTAGCAGCCCGTCCCCAAAGAATAAAGACTACCGTTTTTTCACGCTCAGATAGTCTCTTAATTGCGGTGTCAGTTAACCGTTCCCACCCCTTGTTACGGTGTGAAAAAGCCTGACCATCCCGGACCGTCAAAACAGAGTTAAGCATTAAAACTCCTTGTTTAGCCCAACTAACTAAATAGCCGTGGTTAACTGGTTCAAATCCTACATCGGTGTGTAACTCTTTATAGATATTTTGCAACGATGGTGGAATTGGTACTCCTGGCTGCACTGAAAAACTTAATCCATGGGCCTGGTTAGGACCATGATACGGATCCTGCCCTAAAATAACTACCTTAACTTCACTAAATGGAGTTAGGTTAAAAGCTTCAAAAATATGATTCATATCAGGATGAATATTTTGGGTTTGATATTCAGTTACCAAAAAATTATGTAAATCCCGATAATAATTCTGTTCAAATTCTGGTTTTAAAACTTGCCACCAGTCATTGTGAATAAACGGTTTCATTCCCAACACCTCAACATTTATTGTATCATATTGCTATTTAAATAACAGTCCCTAAAAAATCGGAACGTGTTAAAATGTAGAAAACGAAATTGAGGATTGATCAAATGACAATGAACTTATATTTTAATCAAACTGAATTAGATCACTCTCAAATTACCAAGGTTGTTGATGAGCATCATCGCACCCGTTTTTTAATTATGGGGACCTGGGGAATTGCTGGTGATAGTTTTGCGGTATACAGCCCTCAAGGAATCGAAATCCTAGAAATCAAACAACTAACTGCCGGTAAAAATGCCATGTTCACCATCATTGCTGACAAAAACCTAATAATGAAATCTAACTGGCATCATTCCATTCTAGCCACAGAAATCGTCTTGCTAAGTTCTTCGTGGCAAGCAATTGGTAATCGACGTACTCAAAAATACCAAATTCGCCAACATGCAAGGTTAATCGCTAAAGCTGACCCGTTTGGTCAAAATGGACAATGGCGTCAAGTGATTCTAACAGACAATGAATCCACCCCCATAGTGTTAGCTTTAATCGCTGCTTTGGGACATCCTCAGATGACCCCTTTGTTTGGCCGCCATAAAAAAACAACTAAGCAACCCGATATATTCGGTGTCTAACTTAACATTAAATAAAAAAGACAACCCTATTAGGGTTGTCTTTTTTATTAGTAGTGTTTCATCACACGATCAATTTGGCGCTTTTGATCCCGTGCTTTAATATCTTCACGTTTATCGTATTCGTGTTTCCCAGTTGCTACTCCAATCAACACTTTTGCAAAGCCATTTTTAAGGTACATCTTTAAGGGAACAATTGTAATTCCCTTTTCCTTAGTAGCTTGCTGGAGTTTATTGATTTCTTTTTGGTGCAACAACAGTTTCCGATTACGTAATGGATCGTGATTAAACTGATTGCCTTGTGCATACTCACTGATATGCACATTCATCAACCAAGCTTCTCCATTACGAATTTGAACAAAACCATCTTTTAAGTTAACTCGTCGATCCCGTAAAGACTTGATTTCCGTACCAGTTAAAACAATTCCAGCTTCATAGGTGTCAGAAATCGAATAGTCATGACGAGCTTTTCGGTTTGTAGCAATTAAATTATCATCTTTGGGCGTTGGCTTATGTTTAACCAATTGGCTCACCCCTTTACTAAAAAATTAGTGGCGTGGTTTGTTTCCCGATTGAGAATTATTTCTTCGTTGAGAACCATTGCGATTACCACCGTGATGATTCTTTTGACCATCTTTATTGCTGCGACGATGGTCGTTATTTCTGCGGCCGTTATTAGAACGTGGCTTGCGTTTAGGCAAAATATCACTAACTGGCGTTTCTTCCGGATTAACGATATCAAAGTCAACTGCACTATGTTCCACGTCAACATTAACCACCTTAACTCGAATTGGTTGACCCATCTTATAAGTCCGACGAGTGCCGCGACCTACCAAAGCCATGAATTGTTCTACATATTCGTAGTAATCATCATTCATTCGGCTAATATGGACCAACCCTTCTACTGTGTTAGGTAGTTCCACAAACATCCCAAACTTAAGCACAGAGCTGATTACAGCATCAAATTCTTCACCAACGTGATCAGCCATATATTCAGCCTTCTTCATTGCGTCAGTATCCCGTTCTGCATCAACTGCTCGCCGTTCTGTTTCAGAAGAATGAACTGCGATTTCGTCTAATACGCCAGCATAAGTTTTCTTAGTTTCAGCGTTAATACCATTATCTTCATAATAATGAATTAAACGGTGAACCGTAGTATCTGGGTATCGTCGAATTGGTGAAGTAAAGTGGGTGTAAAATGGTGCAGCTAATCCGAAGTGTCCTAGTGATTGATCAGAATACTTAGCTTGCTTCAAACTTCTTAACAACATCACCGAAACCATGGCTTCTTCGGGTTGGCCAGCAACTTTCTTTAACACGTTTTGTAAAGTTTTAGGCTTGATGTGTTCTGGATCACCCTTAACGTTAATCCCGAAAGCAGTTAAAAATTCATAGAAGTTCTTAATGCGATCAGCATCTGGGGTTTCATGGACCCGGTAAAGAAATGGCACGTTAGCTTCAAAGTAGTGTTGAGCAACAGTTTCGTTAGCAGCCAACATGAATGATTCGATCATTCGTTCAGCTAAGCCCCGAACCCGTAGTTTAATATCAACTGCGTGACCTTTTTCGTCTACGATGATTTCTGCTTCGCGATCGTCAAAATCAATGGCACCATGATTTTTCCGGTTCTTGTAAAGAATTCGGTGTAAATCAGCCATATCTTCAAACATTGGTACCAAATCTTTATAGCGGTTCATAGTGTTTTCATCATGAGCCTCAATGATTTGGTTAACAGCAGTATAAGTCATCCGTGCTTTTGATTTCATGTAACTTGGGTGAATCCGGTGTTTGATAACGTTACCTTCCGGATCAATTTCCATATCACAACTCATACAAAGTCGTAAAACACCCTCGTTAAGAGAACAAATTCCGTTAGAAAGCCTTCTAGGCAACATTGGAATTACTCGATCAGTTAAATAAACTGAAGTTCCCCGTTGATAAGCTTCTTTATCGATGACACTCCCTGGGGTAACGTAATGACTAACGTCAGCAATATGAACCCCTAAATGGTAATTGCCGTTTGGTAGTTTCCAAACAGTAACGGCATCATCCAAATCCTTTGAAGATTCGCCATCAATAGTCACCAACGTTTGGTCAGTAATATCTTCTCGACCTTCTAATTCTTCGTCTAAGACATGGTCTGGAATAGCATCCGCTGCTTCCAATACATCAGTAGGGAATTCTGCGGGAATATCGTGAGCATAAACAATTTGTAAAATATCAATTCCAGGATCATCCACTGAACCGATGACCTGTTCTGCAATCCCAACCATGTAATCTGGATGTTCTGCATTAGGATATTCGGTAATTTGAGCGGTTACAACCTCTCCTGCAGTTGGTTTGATCCCGATATCTGAAATATAGAATTGATACTTAGAAATCTTCTTATCGGTTAATTTAAGGTGACCATAAAATCCATGATCATCTTCGCCTTGATTAAATGGACCTACCACCGTTTGATATTTTCTTTCGGTGATGGCCACCACTTTACCTTCTGGCCCTCGATCACTACCAGCGGCTGGTCTGGTGATTTCAAATTCCACTTCGTCACCATTTAAGGCGTACATAGTATTATCAGGAGCGATATAGGCATCTGGCTGATTTTCATCATAAGCAACAAATCCAAAACCTTTATCGTTAGCATGGAAAATTCCGGTTAGTTTACGCTTTTCCGGATTCAACTGGAAACTACCATTATCGGTAACTACCACCATCTCATCTCTTTCCAGTGATACTAATTCCTGCACAATTAATTTAAAAGCTGCAGAGCCATGGTACTTCAATACATCTGCAATTTTTTCAACGGTAAAAGCCGCATCCGGATTAGTCCGTAAAACATCTTCTATCTCTTTTTTTAAGTTTTTATCTTGCTCTTGCAATCATTTTTCCTCGTTTACTATTTATTGTTTTCCTTCAAAAAGGAAATTAAATCTTCTTCTAACTGATGATGAGCGCCATTAACTGTTAGCATGTGGCCAGCATCATATTCATGAAATTGAGCATTATGACCAATAAGTACCTCTGCTAGTCGCTTACCACTATTAGGATTAATAATCTCATCTCTGGTTCCTTGAGCTATGAAATAAGGTTGCTTAATAGTTGCTAACTTAGCAGCCACTTCATGCGTAAAACTAGCAATCGCAGCCAGTTGATCATCCACATGATCATCTAACCAAGCCAGCTTTTCTGTCATCATCGACTGAGACATCTTTTGTCGTTGATAGTCCGCCTTTGCCATCTGCATAAACGTACCATGAACATTAAAATTATCGTCACTGACGATCGGAGATCCAAACGCACCTCCCATTAATAGTTGGGGATCTTCTTCTAATGCCCAAGTGGCAAAAATGCCCCCTAGAGAAATCCCAAAAATACTAATGGACTCCATTTGTTCAGCACGCATAAATTCAATAGCTTTTTGGACGTCTGCTTGCCAAATTTGGGGATTAGCATTCACTAAAATATCCGTAAAATCGCCAGTGCCATGGCCCGTTAACATAGGAGCATAGACTGAATAATTCAGGCGTTCAAGTTGTCGTGCCAACAATCGCACATCATTAGGATTACTCGCAAAGGCGTGTAGTAAAATAATTCCTTGTGGTCCGTGCTTAAAATAAAATGGTTCTGGTCGTGCAATCATTGAACACCCTCCTCATTTAAACATCAATAACTTAATTATAATAAAAAACCTCCTGTATTGAAACAGGAGGTCTTAATTATTAATGTGATGAAATCCAAACTAACGCTAATGAAAGGGCAAAGAAAATAATTCCTAATACCAAAGTAGTTTTTTGCATAAATGCTTCAAACCCACGTGGTTTTTGCTTTGCAAACAAATCATCGGCGCCGCCAGTTAAAGCTGACATAGCGTCGTTAGTTTTTGATGGTTGCATTAAAACTGCAATTGTAATTAAAACACAATCGATCAGAAGTAATGTTAATAACAAATTATACAAGCTGGCGCCTCCTAAAAGTCACTCGGTCATTTATTACTCTGTCCAATTTAACATACTTTACCCACTTTGACCACTATTTTCGCTTGCTTTTAAGTTTTAACCAACCAATTTCCATTAAAGTTAAAGTCCCTAATACTGTTAACAACCCGCCAATATTAGCTTCACTAGTTTGTGGTAATTTTTTTGCTGATCTTTTTAAAACTTGCGAACTATTGGGTTTACTAGACCTTTTTGGATTGATAAATTTAACGGCGGCTTTAGTTGGCTTCCCTTTACTAGCTGGTTTAATTTTTTGATCCGCTGTGGAAAGTAAATCATTATCAACTTGAAGCGGCTTAGCTTTTGCGGTTTCTGGAATCATCGATTCAGCTTCAACTTTATCAGATTTTATTATTTCTTCCATGGTGGTTTCTGGTTCATAAATAAACACCACTTCTGCTGGTTTTAATGAAGCTACTTGAATAATTTGTGACTGCACCTTAGCTTGATAACCTTTTATAATTGGCGCGTTAATCGTCAAGGAGGAGCCAAACTCGCCAGTTACTCGTTCGCTAGTTAACTGATTACCTAAAGCATCTCTAGCGACTACAACAACGTTAACCGAACACGGATGATAAATTATTTTTAAAACTTGATTAACATCGTCATACTGGTAACGATTAAACTGATAGCCAGTTAACGCCCATTGTTGATGAAATAATTCCTGTAGCTGCTCATCGGTAAGTTGTCTGACTTCTTGCTGTAGTAATTTACCGGAGTCAGTTAATTGTTGAATAGTCACTGATAACTCTTTTTTTAAATCCGGTTCTTCTGGAGTTAAATCTTCATCTGGTTGATCGGGTTTTTCTGGCTTAGTTTCATCCGGCTGCTCTGGCTCTGGATCCGGTTTTGGATCTTTTTCAGGCTGTTCTGTCTTATTTTTAAATTTCAAAGTTATAATTTGTTCAGTTTGAGTAATGGAACCAGTCAATTTATCTGGATTTAATAGTTCATAATCTGAAATTTGGGGATTGTCAATTTGATATTTTCCATCAATGGTTCCCTTATCTAGAATTGTTTGAGATTGTAGTTTTTGCTGAGTCTGATCAACGTAGTTGACAATAACCTTAGCAACCTCTGCATAGTACGTAAGTTGATGCTGCTGGTTGGCCATATTAGGAGTAATGAATTTAGGAATATCTGTGATATCGGGTGAATATCCCTTCACCTCGGGTATTGGAAATTGACCACCAACTTTACAATCCTGTCTTGCTAACTTTTGTTCCCTTTTGTTAGAAGTACCATCTGTATTACGCGATACTAGTGTAGCATTAATGTTAATTGGGATACTGGCGTCTGCGTTAATAGGTACGCTCATAAGTAACAAGCCCAATAAACTAATTAGTCCAATCATCATTTTTTTCAAAATAAAAAACCTCCATTTTCGTTCTAAAGACTAGATACGAAAATAGAGGTTATTTTAATTAACTAATTACTTGTTAGTAATGTTTTGACGAGCTTCATCTTTTAAGTTGTAGAATGCGTTAATACCTTTGTATTCTCCAACAGTACCTAATTGGTCTTCGATTCTCATCAATTGGTTGTACTTAGCGATACGTTCGCCACGGCTCATTGAACCAGTCTTAATTTGACCAGCGTTAAGAGCAACAACCAAGTCAGAAATAGTAGTATCTTCAGTTTCACCAGAACGGTGTGAAATGATAGCAGTGTAACCAGCTTCACGAGCCATTTCAACAGCGTTAACAGTTTCAGTTAAAGTACCGATTTGGTTAAGCTTGATTAAGATAGCGTTGGCAACGCCGCTCTTGATACCTTTCTTAAGGTAGTCAGTGTTAGTAACGAACAAGTCATCACCAACGATTTGAACTTTCTTGCCAAGGCGTTCAGTAGCCATTTGCCAATCTGCCCATTCGTTTTCATCCAAAGGATCTTCGATGGAAATAACTGGGTACTTGTCAACGATGCTTTCAAGCAAAGTAACAAATTCATCGGCAGTGTATGACTTGCCGTCACCAACAAGGTCATACTTCTTAGTTTCAGCATTGTAGAATTCTGATGCGGCACAGTCAAAGGCAATGGCAAAGTCTTTACCTGGCTTGTAGCCGGCACGTTGAATAGCATCAACTAAGATTTCAAATGGTTCTTCGTTGTTCTTCAAGTCAGGTGCAAATCCACCTTCATCACCAACGGCAGTAGAGTAACCGCGTTCGTTCAAGATAGCTTTCAAGTTATGGAAGACTTCAGAGCTCCAACGAATTGCTTCAGTGATAGTAGGAGCGCCAACAGGCATGATCATGAATTCTTGGAAATCAACCTTGTTGTTAGCGTGCTTACCACCATTGATAACGTTCAACATTGGGGTTGGCAATACGTGAGCATTGAAACCGCCAAGGTAGTTGTAAAGTGGCATTTCAAGTTCGTCAGCAGCAGCACGTGCAGCAGCTAAAGAAACACCCAAGATGGCGTTAGCACCAAGCTTACCCTTGTTAGGGGTACCATCAAGTTCGATCATGGCTTTATCGATTGCTAGTTGGTCAGTTACATCGTAACCGATGATTTCTTTTGCAATTACGTTATTAACGTTGTCAACTGCTTTGGAAACACCTTTACCCATATAACGGTTCTTGTCACCGTCACGAAGTTCAACGGCTTCGTGTTCACCAGTTGAGGCACCAGATGGCACGATCCCTCGGCCCATTGCACCTGCTTCAGTATATAGTTCAACTTCAACAGTTGGGTTGCCGCGTGAATCTAACACTTCGCGAGCGTAAATATCAGAAATAATAGACATATTGTTTTCTCTCCTTACCGAAAGTAATGACCTTGAAACAGGTTCAACTCAATTTTATTAGTTTGTGCAACAAGTTTCAATATAAAACTACCTTATATTTTAATTATTTTGTTGAAAATTGGCTAACTTCAAAAATGATTCCGGTTTCAAGCTGGCACCACCGGCTAAAACACCATCAATATCATTTTGAGATAAAATTTCATTGGCATTATCATCGTTGACACTGCCACCATAAAGAACCCGAACTTCATTGGCAACTTCGTCAGAGTAAATATCAGCAATTGTTTGCCGAATTAAATAACAGCCCTCTTCAGCCTCTTCAGAACTGGCAGTTTGTCCACTACCTATCGCCCAGCTAGGTTCGTATGCAATAATAGCATTTCGGGCATCTTCAATACTAATTCCCTTAAGAGCAGCAGTAACCTGGCTAACCACCCAAGAAATTCGTTCAGAAGATTCTCGGCGACCCATGGTTTCATCACAGCAAATAATTGGAATCATCTGATTTCGAAAAACTGCGTGAACCTTTTTATTGATAATATCATCTGTTTCGTTAAAGTACTTCCGTCTTTCCGAATGGCCTAAGATCACATGGGTAATACCCATTTCATGAAGAGCCTTGGGACTAGTTTCACCTGTATAGGCCCCTTCGTCTTCGTAAAAACAGTTTTCTGCGGCAATGATTAATGGTGAATCATCATTGTGTTCCAGCATGGTTTGTAAAAATAATGGTGATGCAGCAATCGCCGTTTGTGATTGGTCTGCAACCGGTAATTTACCGGAAATTGCGCTTAAAAACTCAACTGATTCAGCAACGGATAAGTTCATTTTCCAGTTACCTGCAATAAATGGTATACGCATATTATCATCCCTAAATTTAGTCTTTAAGGCCATTTTACCTAATTGGACTGGTAAAAGCTAGTGAAAACCATTGCATAAAAAAGACCCGACCAATAAGTCGGGTCTAAAGAAATTATTTATTGTCGATTGCGGCAATTCCTGGAAGAGCTTTACCTTCAAGGTATTCTAATGAAGCGCCACCACCGGTAGAAATGTGAGTTAACTTGTCAGAAACACCCAATTGTTTAACAGCAGCAGTAGAGTCACCACCACCAACAATGGTAGTTGCACCTGATAAAGTACCCAAGAACTTACCAATTTCAAGAGTTCCGTTTGCGTAGTTAGGCATTTCAAAGACACCCATTGGACCGTTCCAAACAACAGTCTTAGCATCTTTTAGAACATCTTCAAATTCGGCAACTGACTTAGGTCCGATATCAAGAGCCATCCAACCATCAGGAATATCACCTTCAACAACTTTGTGTTCAGCATCGTTGTTGAATTCTTTAGCTACAACACTATCAACAGGAAGGACGATCTTGTCGCCACCCTTTTCAAGAATGTTCTTAGCAACTTCAATCTTGTCTTCTTCAACAAGTGAGTTACCAATGTTCATACCCTTAGCAGCGTAGAAAGTGTAAGTCATTCCACCACCAATGATAATCTTGTCGGCTTTGTCTAATAAGTTATCGATAACACCGATCTTATCAGAAACTTTGGCACCACCTAAAATAGCAACGAATGGACGTTGTGGGTTATTTACGGCGTCACCTAAGAATTGGATTTCTTTTTCCATTAAGAAACCAGCAGCAACTGGCTTACCATCTTTACGCATAGCGTCAGCAATTCCGGCGTTTGAAGCGTGAGAACGGTGAGCAGTACCGAAGGCATCGTTGATGAATTCGTCGCCCAATGAAGCCCAGTATTCACCTAATTTAGGATCATTACCAGATTCACGTTTAACGTATTCGCCGTTAACAACGTCTTCGTAACGAGTGTTTTCTACTAATAATACGCTACCATCAGCCATGTTGTTGATAGCTTCTTCAAGTTGAGCACCTTCAGTTACAGGAACAAAAGTAACTGGTTTGTTCAACAAGTTAGAAAGACGTTCAGCAACTGGACGAAGTGACAAGGCTGGCTTGTCATCTTCTTTTTTAATCCGGCCAAGGTGAGAGAATAAAATAGCCTTTCCATTGTGGTTTAATACGTATTCAATAGTAGGAAGTGCTGCTTGAATTCGGTTATCATCACCGATAACACCATCTTTGATTGGCACGTTAAAGTCAACGCGCATCAATACTTTTTTGCCGTCTAAGTCTAAATCAGACACAGTTAATTTAGCCAAAATCATAGCCTCCAAAATAATCAATTTTTATTAAAAAACAAAAGGCGTGAAAGAATCCTCCCCCGCCTTTTGCTTTCAAACTTGGAAATTTTTAATTAAAGAGTTGCAAATTCCAACAAAGTGCGAACCATGTTGCAAGTGAAGCCCCATTCGTTGTCGTACCAAGCAACAGTCTTAACTAATTGCTTGTCACCGGCAGTGGTTACTTCAGTTTGAGTTGGGTCGAATACTGAACCGTGTGAATCATCGATAATATCTGATGATACGATTTCGTCTTCGTTCCAACCAAATGCAGGGTTGTCAACAGTGTGCTTCTTGATTGCTTCGTTAACTTCTTCAGCAGTTACTTCTTTGCCAAGAATAGAAACTAATTCAGTCAATGAACCATCAACAACGGCAACACGTTGTGCGTGACCTTGAAGTTTGCCATCCAATTCAGGAATAACCAAACCAATAGCCTTGGCAGCACCAGTTGAATGAGGAATAGTGTTAGTACTTGCAGTACGGTTGTTACGCTTCTTCTTACCCTTAGGTCCATCAAGGATTTGTTGAGTAGCAGTGAAGGCGTGAACAGTAGTCATAGTACCAACTTCCAAACCGAATTCTTGGTTCAAGAAGTATGCCATTGGTGCAAGACAGTTAGTAGTACATGAACCAGCTGAAACGATAACGTCATCAGAGTTCAATTGATCCAAGTTAACACCAGGAACAACAGTCTTGATTGGGCCAGCAGGAGCTGAAATCAATACCCGCTTTGCGCCGGCGTTGATATGAGCTTGTGCTTTTTCTTCTGAAGTGTAGAAACCAGTACATTCAAGAACGAAATCAACACCATCGTTAGCAACCCATTTAAGGTCTGCGGCGTCACGTTCTGCATATACAGGAATTTCCTTACCATCAACAACAATACCAGTGTCAGTTGAAGTAACTTCACCAGGGAAAGTTCCGTGAGTAGAGTCATACTTCAAAAGGTAAGCTAACATTGAAGGAGTTGTTAAATCGTTGATAGCAACAACTTCGATGTCGTTAGAGTTTAATTGGTGAATCCGCTTAAATGCTAAACGACCAATTCGACCAAAACCATTAATACCAATTTTTACAGTCATACTGTAGTTTCCTCCTTTAGGAAAGTAGATAATATGATAAGTGGTCCACAACAATTCAACCACTAAAATGAAACCAACATCAATAAAAGTAAACTTAAGTTAATAAATTCACTATGAATCGAGTAACTTGGATTCATTACCCATAAAAAAGTATATCAGACCTTTTCGTAAATGCAATAATAAGCCTCAATAGTAAGCGGTTACAATCAATTATTTCTTTTCCCTCTTGAATTTTCATTTAATTTCTTGTATATTATTTATTGTGCTTAAATTTTAATATTGTTTTGCGCCTGTAGTGTAATGGATCGCACGTAAGATTCCGGTTCTTGAAATGGGGGTTCGATTCCCTCCAGGCGCATTATTATATCTTTTAAATTAATAAACATCTTAGAAGCCCACTGTTGTAGGCTTTTTATTTTTCTAATTTTCTGATAATCACATAATTCTGTAGATTTTAGTGAGATTATTATATATAAAAAACGTGGTTGTTTGGCAACTGTGATGTTAAAATTAGTTGCAACGATTAATATCGCTGCTCGTTTGAAGAAGTGTTGTTTTTTGATTCCCCCTCGCCTATTTGGTCGAGGGGTTTTATTTTGTCATTGTTACTATTCCGAATAGAGTTATGGGTGATTTAGATCAAGTTGAGTTAAACAAAAGGCCCTAACTGTAATAGCTAGAGCTTTCATTTTTGTTGCTATTTAGCTAAGACAAGCGTATCCATATCGGTACCATCTTTATGCGATAGATCGACTGTAGTAGGATATCCGTATTTGCCAGCACTATAAGCATTGACATCACTAATATAAATTCCCAGCTTATATCCCTGCTTAAATAAACTATTCAACTTCTCTGCATTATATCCGTTGTGATCCAAAATGTTTTTAACACGTCCTGCTTTTGCTAATGCGGTTGGAGCATTTGTTTGAATCTGTTGGCGAATTGAATTTGTGTAAGTGTAACCAGCCCCTTTAAATTTCATTTCCAAATTAGATAATGGAATAACACTGGTATAGCCCTTAATTTTCGATAATTTTTCGTATTGCGTTTTAGCAGCAGCATACGACAATTTATAATCTACTTCAGCATTCGGCATTAACTTTAAAATTGCTCTGGCAACTTTTTGAGATTTGTCAGTATTTAAATACTTTAAATAGTCTTCATTACTTTTGAAACTAGTCATTGGCTTCAATAAATACGGTGCAACATTGCCCCGCCATGTGTATCCTTGAGCTGTCCCGCTAAAATTGCTTAATCTGTAATATACTTTATGGTTATAAATGACTTGTTGGTTTACATACCAGGTTGTATTAGGGTAATTTTTCAAGTTATGAATTCGCCTGGTAAAATTAGTGTTCCAAATATAAGCGTTCTTCTTTGAAGCCGTGTAGTATTTTAATTGTGGTTCATTGTCTTGCCATACTGATTTAATCGTTGATTTTGCCTGTACTGGTTGTTGTGCAGCCATGCCGACACCCACGGCCATTAAACCGGTCATAATAAATCCAATTACTTTCTTGTTCATTTCTTTCACTCCCTTTGTGGTTATTATGCGATTTAATTTATCAATACTCAATAGAAACATTACCCATACAAAAACCCCGTAACCGGTGAAAGTTACGAGGTTTTTATTTGTATTATTTTAATTGTTCGTATAGTTTTGCAAAATTAACGGTCCCTAAGCCAGTTGCTTGGTTATAAACTGTGTTTGGTTGTCCCGTATAAAGCAAGTTATTATTGTTTTTAACATCGTTTAATGGTGTAAATGGTGATTGCTTTCCAGTCGCCAAACGATACATTTGTGGATTTAAGAATCCCACAGATTTACCTATTCCACTATTCATAACAGCAGTGGCTGCAGCCATTTGTGGCGCAACAAAACTAGTTCCTCCACCAAGAACCCACATCTTAGTTGACTTACCGCCTTTGCCTTTATACGAAATGTAAACAGCATATCCGGTTTTATCATCAGCATTTCCTGAAACATCAGGAACGTTTCGACCAGTTGCCTTACCTTTATAGTAGGTTGGCTTGTTATTGATAGTGTACTTACCGTTCTTATAAGTTAAAAGCTTAATGGCTTCAAAAGTATTTACTCCGGGTACCCCTAACTGATAACTTGGAGTGGCTTCTAATCTAGAGAATCCACCACCACTACCTGGGAAAATCCCTGTTTTCTTTTTACTAGTATACGTATCTCCCCAAGAACGTTCCTTAGTAACTTGAACTAATTTATTATTCATCACCCGACTGTATGGCAGAGTAGTCCCTCCAACCATTGTCAGGTATTGAGAATTACTAATAGGTAAATTAGTAGCTTTCATGGCTTTTTCGTAGGCACCATTATCACCACTAGCACTAAACAATGTAATTCCTTGAAGATTAGCTTGCTTAAATAGCAAGTCATAAACCTTATTATATTGCTTAGGAGATTCACTAGACCCTGAATTCAATCCAGTAACTTCATTACCATAATCAGAACTAGTAGAAATTTGATTTACATTATTATCAGAAATCATTTTAGAATACGTCAGTTGAATAACGGCATCAGGAGCGGTTTTATTTCCGCGACTGAAACCAACATAACCTTCAATATCAGCACCAGGAGCCACGGATGAAGCTTGTTCCACATCTAATGTAGCTTCAAACCTGTAGGGATAATCGCTTGAAGCTTGTTGCTTAGCGGATTCATCAATAGTGTATTGTTTGTGGATTCTAGATACGTTGTTAGATAAACCACTTTTTTGAAGATAATTGGCAACATCTGATTTATTAAAATCACCAGTCAACATCAAACCAATGTGTTGACCAGAGCCGTCTAAATTCTGTTTGTATAGATCATCAAGTGAGTAACGTGACGCAAATTTGTAGCTACCATATGATTTAGCAAATTGATTTGGTGAAATTGTATTGATTTTATTTGTCTTGTCTCCAACGATTGCATGACTAACAATTTTCTTCGTTAATTTACTAGATTTTTTGGTTGTTTTACTGGTCTTTTTAGTTGATTTACTATCTTTTTTGGCCTTTTTACCTTGTGATGTTTGAAGCCCCACAACTGCCATCACATTCTTTTTAAGATTACTTGGCAGGGTTGTAGACGTAGTATAGTTGGATTTAGTTTTACTTGATGGCTTAGCCTTAAAAGCCGCCAGCAAGTTTTTATGAGAACCGGATACTTTCATTACTAAATGGCCACGATACGGCGTAGTCTTTAGATGATATTTGGCAAAATATTTTTGAAAACTAGCTAACTTATCAGAACTCAAGCCGTATTTTTGGGCAACTTCTTGAGGTGTTAAATAGTTTCTATAGTTTTGTGCCCCTGGAGTAGTGGTTTCGTTTATGTAACTATCCATTCCCTTACCATTTCGTGGATTAAAAGCCACTAAAACGTTAACGTTGGCTGACTTCTTACTAGTTGTGGCAGCTTGCACACTCTGCTCACCATTCAAGGCCAGTAATACGGCCCCACTAATGATTAATAGTAGTCCCTTTTTCATTTTATAAATCCCCCCTGGATTGTTGTTTTAAACAAGGTCATCGTACGCCACTTTTCACAAAGTTGCCATTAATTTGAATCACAGATGAAAGTTTTTAGTCACTTCAATTTATTAAAAATTTTTGAGATAAAGTATTTGACCTTTTTTGACCAATCGAGTAGAATAACTTCATAAACTTAGTGAAAACTAAGCTGATTAAATATTGAGGAGGCATTTGGAATGAATTTAGTGCCAACTGTTATCGAACAGTCATCAGGCGGCGAACGCGCTTATGATATTTACTCCCGGCTATTAAAAGACCGGATCATCATGCTTTCTGGCCCTATCGAAGATGACATGGCAAATGCGATTATTGCGCAATTGCTCTTCTTGGATGCCCAGGATTCTGAAAAAGACATTTATCTTTATATTAACTCTCCTGGTGGGGTGATTACCTCTGGGATGGCAATTTACGATACGATGAACTTCATCGGTGCCGATGTACAAACTATCGTAATGGGAATGGCTGCTTCAATGGCTAGTGTCTTGGCATCATCTGGTGCTAAGGGCAAGCGATTTGCTTTACCACATTCTCAAGTCTTGATTCACCAACCATCCGGTGGTGCTCAAGGACAACAAACTGAAATTGAGATTGCTGCTGAAGAAATTCTAAAGGCTCGTAAGATGATTAACGAACTTTTAGCTGCTAACTCCGGCCAACCAATCGAAAAAGTTAACCGTGATACTGAACGGGATAAATATTTAACTGCTCAAGAAGCTGTTGATTATGGTTTGATTGATGGCATCATGACTAAGAGTAGCGAACGTAAATAGTATAAATTAAAAAGAAGCATTCCATCTGGAATGCTTCTTTTTTTGTTTAAATTCAATAATATCGACCATTTAGTAGATAAATCAACTTAATTATTATAGATTAACCGCAAACTCATTAATTTTACGTAAGCGATGGTTAACTCCTGATTTAGAGATTGGCCCGCCAGGAACTAGTTCACCTAATTCTTTTAAACTCACTTCTGGATGGCTTAACCTTGCCCTAGCAATTGATTCTAATTTAGGGGGAAGCTGATCTAGCCCCACCCGTTCATCAATTAACTGAATATTTTGAATTTGCTTAGTAGCGGCATTAGCCACTTTGTTCATGTTCGCATTTTCACAGTTAACCAATCGATTTACTGAATTCCGCATATCACGAACAATTCGTACATCCTCAAATTTCAGCATTGAACTGGTAGCTCCAATCACCTGCAAGAAATCGGCAATTTTTTCGCCTTCCTTCAAATAAGTGATAAAGCCACTCCGTCGTTGGGTAGTTCTAGAGTTTAAGTCGTAACGATTCATCATTTCAGCAATCATTTTGTTGTGGTCTTCATATAATGAATAGATTTCTAAATGATACCGCGACGTTTCTGGATTGTTAACTGATCCGCCAGCCAAAAAAGCACCTCGCAAATAGGACCGAATCTGCATATCATCTTGCAGTAATTCTTCCGGAACCCGCTCTACAATTTGAGTACCATCAAAAATTCCTAGATCATCTAGTAACTCAGTAACTCGTTCACTAACCCGCAAAATATACAGGTTGTTTTTCTTTAATTTCATCTTTTTTCGAACGCTTAATTCCCCAGTAATGCCATAAAATTGGGATAGTAGTGAATACATTCGCCTAGCAATTGCTGGATTTTCAGATTGAACGTTCAAAATAAATTGATGATTAGAAATTCCTAACGCCCCATTCATTCGAATCAACGCCATTAATTCAGCTTTGGCATTTGCTTTATGAACCGTTAAGGCAGTTAGTTCTTTCTTGACTTCACTTGCATAAGACAATGTTGATTGCCTCCTTAATTTTGATACCCGTACCCCGGCTGCCCAATTAAGTTCAACAACTCATCAGTCACTTCCTGACCGTTGTGAAAGGCCCCGTGGTCCCGTAATTCTAAGTAGTCTGCTGAAATTACTCGGCAACCCATTTGGCGTAAACCAGCGAAATCATGCTTAACTGGTTGGGAGACTTCATCCCATTTTTGGTGATCAATATATTCCGCTGGTACTTCCTTACTATTCACCAAAACGGTATTAATAAAGTTAGTACCTAAGTGTTCATTTAAAACTCGCACGTGGTCAGCTTCAGTAAAGTTTTCCGTTTCTCCACGTTGGGTCATGATGTTACAAATATAAATTACATCAGCCTTGGTTTCGACTACTGCTTTACCTACGTTTTCGATCATTAAGTTAGGCAAGATACTGGTAAATAGACTTCCGGGTCCTAATACAATCTGATCAGCAGCCATAATTGCATCTACCACTTCTGAGACTGCTTCTGGTTTATGGGAGTCGTCAGTAGTTTCAACCCAAACCCGCTTAATAAGTTTATTGGCAGCGGTAATTTCCGATTCTCCACTCAACGTAGTGCCATCACTAAATTCTGCATTTAATTCCAATGGTTCGTTAGCGGCCGGATAAATATGACCGTCCACCCGCATCATTTCGCTTAATTCTTGGACCGCATCAAAGATACCGCCCCGCATTTCTGAAAGAGCCGCAATAATTAAATTGCCAAGGGCGTGGCCCGCAAAGAATTGATCGCTACTATTAAACCGGTATTGGAATAACGTTTTTTCAATATCAGGTAGATCCGATAAGGCTACCATGACATTTCGAATATCTCCTGGTGGCACTACGTTAATGTAGTTTCGCAAAGTGCCAGATGAACCACCATCATCTGCTACCGTTACCACTGCAGTAATATCTACATTGCGATTTCGTAAATTATTTAAGATTACCGGTAATCCGGTACCTCCCCCAATCACCACAATCCGAGGGCGGTGAGTCACAATATCATTCATATATTAATCCTCTTTTTCTTTATGGCGATTAATATCTCTATGGGTAACATTTACTGGATATTTTTGCGCCAAATCATTTGCTAACCGTTGCGAAATTGCTACTGAACGATGTTGGCCCCCCGTACAACCAATCGCAATGGTTAGACTAGCTTTCCCTTCTGCTTCGTAACCTGGCAAAGTAGAAGCAATTAAATTGTATAGTTGTTCATAAAACTGCTCTGCTCCAGTAGAATTCATAACAAATTCTCGAACATCCTCATCCAGACCAGTTTCATAACGCATCTTCAAATCATAATATGGATTAGGTAAGAACCGCACGTCCATCACAATGTCAGCATCTAATGGCAATCCATACTTAAAACCAAATGACATCACTTCCACATGGAATGGGTGAGTATCGTTCACTGCTTCAAATGAATGCATGATCTCTTCTCTTAATTCCCGTGGAGAGGTATTAGTGGTATCAATAACGATATCAGCAGCATCTCTAACGTTAGCCATCAATTCTCGTTCTCTTCTAATTCCATCAATTACCCGGCCATTTCGAGCTAATGGATGAGCCCTTCTAGTTTCTTTATACCTTGAAACCAGCTTAGAATCCGATGCATCTAGGAAAATAATGTCAATATCATCTTCATCGTTATTATTTAAATCAGCGTACATTTCAATAATTTCATCATAAAACGCTTGTGAACGAAGGTCCATCACCAAAGCTACTCTGGTAACGTCTCTTTCAGTGCGAATCAGTTCTTTGAACTTGGGTAACAGGGTTGGTGGCATGTTGTCCACACAAAAGTAACCTAAATCTTCAAAGGTTTGCATCACCACTGTTTTACCAGCCCCACTCATTCCAGTAATAATTACGAATTGATTATTCGTCATGACATTGTCCTTTCATTAAACCAAGCTTTCTAGATTATATCATACCTTTAACGTGCCGGGTGTTTCTTTTAAAACTCTTTTCTTGTTTCTACCAAAAAAGCCCGGAAATCATCCCGAGCTTTGGTCTACTTAGACTTAGCAACTAGCGCTTCATCAGCTTCTAATTTGGCTTTTAAATATTGACCTGTATAACTTTCTGCTACTTTACAAATCTGTTCTGGGGTACCTTTGGCCACAATTTGACCGCCCCCAGCTCCACCTTCTGGACCTAAATCAATTAGGTAGTCGGCTGATTTGATCACATCTAAGTTGTGTTCAATAATCAACACGGTATTACCTTGTTCGACTAACTGCTGTAAAACGGTTAATAGCTTACGAATATCTTCCGTATGCAACCCAGTCGTAGGTTCATCTAGAATATAGAAGTTACTACCATTAGCCCGTTTGTGTAATTCGGATGCTAACTTCATTCGTTGAGCTTCCCCACCAGAAAGGGTGGTAGCAGATTGACCTAATGACACATAACCCAAACCTACATCTTGAATAGTTTGTAATTTACGCGTGATTTTTGGAATTGCCTTGAAGAATTCTAGGGCTTCATCCACCGTCATGTCTAAAACATCAGCAATGTTTTTACCTTTATATTCTACTTCCAAAGTTTCCGCATTGTAACGCTTGCCATGACAAACCTCACAAGGTACATATACATCAGGCAAGAAGTTCATCTCAATCTTTAAGATACCGTCACCTCTACAGGTTTCGCAGCGACCGCCCTTGATGTTAAAACTAAAGCGACCCTTTTGGTATCCCCGTAATTTGGCTTCGTTAGTGTTAGCAAATAATTCCCGAATGTCATCAAAAACACCAGTATACGTTGCCGGATTACTCCTTGGCGTTCTACCAATTGGAGTTTGATCGATACTAACTAACTTATCAATATTTTCATAGCCGGTAATCTTCTTAAACTTACCGGGTTTTTCTTTATTACGATTAATTTTTTGAGCCAATGCCCGCTTTAAGATGTCATTTACTAACGTCGATTTACCAGACCCAGAGACCCCAGAAACTACAGTCATGGTTCCTAATGGGAAATCAACCGTTAAATTCTTCAAATTATTTTCGGCGGCGCCGGTAATTCTGATTTTTTTACCGTTACCTTTGCGTCTCTTTTCAGGAACAGAAATAGATCGCTTACCAGCCAAATATTGCCCGGTAATTGAATCTTTAGCCGCAGCAATTTGAGCAGGGGTTCCGGTAGCCATAATTCGCCCACCATTTTGCCCAGCTCCTGGACCGACGTCAACAATATAATCAGCAGCTTTAATAGTATCCTCATCGTGTTCTACAACCACCAAAGTATTGCCCAAATCCCGCATTTTTTGAAGAGAAGAAATCAACCGGTCATTATCCCGTTGATGCAAACCAATTGAGGGTTCGTCTAGTACGTATAGCACACCAGTTAAGTTCGAACCAATTTGAGTAGCTAAGCGAATACGTTGAGCTTCCCCACCAGACAAGGTTCGCGCTGATCTGGCTAAAGTGAGGTAATCAACTCCCACGTTTTTCAAAAAACTAAGCCGATCACTAATCTCCTTAATAATCGGAGCGGCGATCATACTGTCTTGTTCACCAAATTCCAATGTGTCAAAAAAAGTTAGCTCATTGTTGACGTCTAAAGCAGAAACCTCAGCAATATTTTGATCTCCTACTTTAACTGCTAAAGCTTTAGGATTTAACCGGTATCCGTGACAGGTATTGCAAGTTAATTCCGCCATGTAAGAGCGCATCATATCCCTAGTAAAATCACTATTAGTATTTTGATAACGCCGGGTAACGTTATTAACGACTCCTTCAAATTCAGCATCGGTTTCTCTAACCCCACCAAAATCACTTTCTAATTCAAAATGATATTTCTTACCTTTGGATCCGTAGAGAACAAAGTCTTTTTGTTTATCAGTTAAATCTTCGAACGGCGTATCCATATCTATCCCAGCATAATCAGCTGCTTGAGCTAATAGACTAGGATAGTACTTAGAAGTAGTAGAATTCCAAGGCTCTAAAGCCCCTTCATTCAATGATTTAGTCTTATCAGGAACAATTAAATCTAAATCAACTTCCAATCTCACCCCTAAGCCGTCACACTCTGGACAGGCTCCGATCGGTGAGTTAAATGAAAACAATCGAGGTTCCACTTCTCCCACCGTAAAACCACAGATAGGACAAGCATAATGTTCTGAAAATAATAGTGGTTCTCTAGCCCCTAGAAAATCGGCAGTAGCATAACCACCGCTTAATCGTAAAGCTGCTTCCAATGAATCGGATAACCGGTTATTTATACCATCCTTAACTACAATTCGGTCAATTACGATATCAATATCATGATTTTTATTTTTATCTAATTCAAATTCATCGTCGATATCTCTAAGTTCGCCATCTACTCTTACACGCACGAATCCTTCACGCTTGATTTTATCAAACACTTTTTTATGTTGTCCTCGCTTGCCTCGTACAATTGGTGACAAAATCTGTAATTTAGTTCGTTCTGGTAATGCCAAAATTTGAGCGATCATTTGATCAATAGATTGACTAGAAATGATCGTGCCATCATTAGGACAGACTGGAACTCCTACGCGAGCCCACAATAGCCTAAGGTAGTCATTAATTTCAGTAACCGTTCCTACTGTTGACCTGGGGTTCTTAGAAGTTGTTTTTTGATCAATAGAAATAGCCGGACTCAGACCATCAATAGAATCTACATCTGGCTTATCCATTTGTCCCAAGAATTGCCGGGCATACGAGGAAAGACTTTCCACGTAACGCCGTTGCCCCTCAGCATATAAGGTATCAAACGCCAGAGAACTTTTTCCGGATCCTGAAAGACCGGTCATAACCACTAACTGGTTTTTCGGAATATCAACGTTAACGTTTTTTAAATTGTGAGCGCGTGCGCCCCGAATACTTATTTTATCAACTGGCAAAAGTTATCCTCCAATTTACTTACTTTCTGCTTTCAACTCCATAATTGTATCTCTTAAACTAGCAGCTTGTTCAAAGTCTAACTGTTTAGCTGCCTGTCTCATTTCTTCAGTCAACCGGTCTAACATCGCTTTTTGATCTTTCTTAGACATTGACTGGAAGTCACTTTCTACAAAATCATCCTTTTCACCACTATCACTAGTTTCCTTCGTTGGTGAAATTAATGATCGAATATCTTTCTTAATGGTATGTGGAGTAATTCCGTGTTCCTTATTATACTCAATTTGAATAGCACGTCTTCTTGCGGTTTCATCAATGGAAGCTTGCATCGAATCTGTAACGTGATCAGCATACATGATTACAGCCCCATTTTCATTTCGAGAAGCTCGACCAATCGTTTGAATTAACGATCTTTCATTTCGTAAAAAGCCTTCTTTATCAGAATCCAAAATCGCAACTAATGATACTTCCGGCACGTCTAAACCTTCTCGCAATAGGTTAATTCCTACTAATACGTCAAACTTACCTAATCGTAAATCACGAATAATTTGAGTTCGTTCAAGCGTCTTAATATCGGAATGCAAGTAACGAACCTTAATCCCTAAATCCTTCAGGTAGTCAGTCAAATCTTCAGCCATTTTTTTAGTTAGAGTAGTAACAAATGTTCGCTCATTCTTTTCAATTCGTTCGTTAATCTCTCCAACCAAATCATCCATTTGCCCCATAATTGGTCGAACTTCAATAGTTGGGTCAAGCAGGCCAGTAGGTCGAATAATTTGTTGAGCAATATCATCAGTTTGAGCTAATTCATAAGGACCTGGTGTTGCTGACATATAAATAACTTGATTAACATGTTTTTCGAATTCTTCTAATCTTAGTGGCCGATTATCCAAAGCACTTGGTAGTCGGAAACCATAATCTACTAGTTGTTGTTTTCGGGCTTGATCTCCGTTAAACATACCACGAATTTGAGGCATAGTTTGGTGGGATTCATCCACCACTAACAAGAAGTCCTTGGGGAAGAAATCTAGTAAAGTATATGGTGGTTCCCCCGGTTTTCTTCGATCCATGAACCGCGAATAATTTTCAATTCCGCTAGTGTAGCCCATTTCCCGCATCATTTCAATATCATAGGTAGTACGTTGTTTGAGACGTTGCGCCTCTAATAACTTACCTTCAGTTTCAAACTTAGCAACTTGGCTTTCCATTTCTGCTTGAATTTCAGGTAAAGCAATATCCATAATACTTTCATTAGTCAAGAAATGCGTTGCTGGGAAAATAGCTACATGTTCTCGATCACCTATAACTTCTCCGGTTAACGTATCCACTTCACGAATACGGTCAATTTCGTCACCAAAAAATTCAATTCGCAATGCATGATCGTCTCTAGAAGCCGGAAAGACTTCCACAATGTCACCATGAACCCGAAATCTCCCCCGCTGGAAGTCAATATCGTTACGTTCAAACTGAATATCAACTAATTGTCGTAGTAAGTGATCACGTTCAATCGTTTGCCCTACCCGAAGTGATACTACGTGATCTTGATATTCATTAGGATCACCCAATCCAAAAATAGAAGAAACTGATGCCACCACAATTACATCGTTTCGTTCTAACAACGAACTAGTCGCTGAGTGACGTAATTTATCAATTTCATCATTAATGGAAGAATCTTTTTCAATATAGGTATCACTAGAAGGTACGTACGCTTCTGGTTGATAATAATCATAGTAACTAACAAAGTATTCTACGGCATTATTCGGGAAGAACTCCTTAAATTCACCGTATAACTGTCCCGCCAAGGTTTTATTGTGAGATAAAACCAGCGTGGGACGGTTAACTTCCTTAATTACGTTAGAGATCGTAAAGGTTTTTCCAGTTCCAGTAGCCCCCAGCAGGATTTGAGCTTTTTTACCTTCTTCAACTCCAGTCACCAATTGATTAATTGCTGCTGGTTGGTCTCCGGTCGGCGTATATTTAGACACTAAATCAAATTTTTTATCGGTTTGTCGTTCGATCATTTGACGACCCCCTGTCCGTTCATTCAAAGTACACCGACAATTCTACCATACGAACATACTTTCGCAAATCATTTTTGCCTGGATATAAAAAAATCGCAATCCTAAGGATTACGATTTTTATTTACTTATGAGCTTCAATATATTTAAAAGCTTGCTGGCCGGCAGTTCCGCCTTCGCCAACCGCAGTAGTAATTTGCCGTAAATCTTTCTTACGAACATCTCCTACCGCATAAACTCCAGGAACTTTGGTTTCCATTTGATCATTGGTTTCAATCCAACCATTATCATCAGTAATTCCTAAGTCCTTAAATGGTTCAGTCATTGGGTTAAGACCTACATAAATAAATACACCAGCAGCATCAATAGTAGATTCTTCACCGGTTTGATTATTTCGTACCCGAACACCAGTTACTTTATTCTCATCGCCTAAAATTTCTTCAACATTAGTATTCCAAACGAAATTCATCTTTTCGTTAGCAAATGCCCGTTCTTGAGAAACCTTTTGCGCCCGTAACTGATCACGTCGGTGGATAACCGTTACTGAGTTAGCAATTTTAGTTAGGTAAAGTCCTTCTTCAATGGCGGAATCTCCACCACCCACGACAACTACATCCTTGTTTTTAAAGAATGCTCCATCGCAGACAGCACAGTATGAAACTCCCCGGCCACCAAATTCATCTTCACCTAAAACGCCTAATTTCTTGTATTCGGAACCAGTGCCAATGATAACAACCTTAGCTTCGATTTCTTCACTATCAGTCTTAACTAACTTAGTATCACCTAGGTCTGTAATTGACTCTACACTGCCATATACGTACTCTGCTCCGAAGTTAATAGAGCTGTCATACATGTTTTGAGCCAAATCTGGTCCCATAATAGACTTAAATCCAGGATAATTTTCAATTTCCGCCGTGTTATTCATTTGACCACCGTAAATCCCACGATCGATCATTGCTACTGAATAGTTGGCACGGGATGCATATAAAGCAGCAGTCATGCCACCAGGACCCGCTCCAATCACAACGACATCATAACTTTTTGTCATTTGGCTCCTCCTCATAAAGAAATACCTTTAATATCTGAGAAAGACTTTACTATTAAAAAGTAAGTTTGTCCAGTATTTTATTTATTCTCTGTTTTATCTTCTTCAGATAGCTCTTTACCTAACTCTTTGATGTAAGTTCTAAGACCATCAGCGATTTCTTCATGCCGTAGCCCAAAGGTAATATTAGTCTTCAACCAGCTTAATTTGTTACCAGTATCAAATCGCTTTCCTTTAAATTCGTGGGCAAACACTCGTTGGGTTTTGTTTAGGGTATCAATGGCAGTGGTTAATTGAATTTCACCACCATCATCAGGAGCAGTATGTTCCAAGATACCAAAAATTTCGGGAGTTAATAGGTAACGTCCAATAATTGCCAAATCACTAGGGGCTTCTTCTGGAGATGGTTTTTCCACAAATTGTTTAACATTATAAAGCCCAGGCTTAATTTCTTTAGAAGGATCGATGACCCCGTACTTAGAAATATCTTTGTGAGGGACTTTTTTAACTGCTAAAGTGGAAGCACCCGTGTTAGCATAACTTTCCATTAATTGCTTAGTCAACGGAACCTTGTCTTCCATCACATCATCACCTAGCATGACTACGAATGGTTCGTTGCCGATGAAGCTGCGAGCAGTGTAAACCGCATCTCCTAAGCCGCGAGGATGAGATTGACGAATGAAGTAAATGTTCATATCGTTAGTTTTACGAATGGATTCTAACATTTTTTCCTTGTGCTTTTCTTCCAAGTTCATTTCTAATTCTGGATTAGAATCGAAATGATCTTCAATAGAACGTTTACCCTTACCAATAACGATCACAATATCTTTAATACCAGATTTTTTCGCTTCTTCAACGATAAATTGAATAGTTGGGGTATCAACGATTGGTAGCATTTCCTTAGGTAATGCTTTGGTTTCAGGTAAAAAGCGGGTCCCTAACCCTGCTGCTGGAATTACTGCTTTAGTTACTTTTTTGGTCATTGATAAACTCCTTAATTTTTTTAGCCAATTTCGGCTTTGCCATCACGGGTCATTGCCCACCGAATAGCATCCCTAATTTCTAGGTTTTCATATAAAACTTTGTAAATTGCAGTGGTAATTGGCATTTCAATGCCTCGTTCTTGAGATAATTCATAGGCTGCTCTAGCAGTGGCAACCCCTTCGATTACCATTCCCATATTTTCTACTACTTCGGACAATGATTTGCCTTGACCTAATTCATTGCCGGCTCGCCAATTACGAGAATTAGTACTAGTAGCGGTCACAATAATATCGCCAACACCGGATAACCCAATAAAGGTTAACGGATTAGCCCCAAAGGAAGTTCCCAACCGAGAAATTTCAGCTAAGCCTCGGGTCATCAAGGCAGCTTTAGCATTATCACCATATCCTAAACCATGGAGGGCACCAGCCCCTAATGCAATGATGTTCTTTAACGCTGCTCCAATTTCAACACCAATAACATCGTCATTAGTATAAACCCGGAAGTAGTTATTCATAAACAACTTTTGTAATTTTTCAGCAGCGTGCTGATTTTCACTAGCAACGGTCACTAAAGTGATATCGTGGCGGGCAACATCTTCAGCTTGGCTTGGCCCTGATAAAACAGCGATTGCATCTCTATTTTCAGGAGCAATTTCCTCAGCTAAAACTTGAGATAGCCGATCGTAAGTCTTCTCTTCTATTCCTTTAGAAGCGTGCAAAATAGTAGCCTTCTGACCCGTTCGTTTCATGATCTCTCCTACTTGGCGAGCCACACTTCTAGTGACTTGAGTAGGTACAACGAATAAGATATCATCCGCATCTTCAATCGCGATTTCAATGTCTGAATACGCTACAATACTTTCAGAGTAAGTATAATCTTTAACGTAGCGTTTATTAGTATGTTTTTCGTTTAGTTCCTTTACCTGCTCTGGATTATAAGACCAGATTCGAACTTCCGAACCATTTTCATCCAAAACACTGGCCAAAATACTACCCCACGAACCTGCACCTAGTATCGCAATTTTTTCTGCCATATTATGTTCTCCTTAAATTCAATCATCATTTGTGGTCCCGGTAAGATACCAAGGTTGCCGTTTTCTTCTACGATAAATAAAAACTCCAATAGCTCCAATAAATAAAATTACTGATAATATCTGAGAAATTCGCAAACCGCCCAGCATTAAGCTATCAGTTCGCATTCCCTCTACGAAAAAGCGACCAAAAGAATACCAAGCAACATAAGTTAAAAAGACTTCCCCCTGTTTAAAGAGGTGTGGATTGTGCCGTAACGTCATTAATACAACAAATCCTAATAGACTCCAAACCGATTCATACAAAAAAGTTGGTTGTCGATACATACCAGTAATGTTCATTTGATTGATAATCCACTCTGGTAAGTGTAACCCTTGTAAAAATTTTAACGTGGTTACCTGTCCAAAAGCTTCCTGATTCATAAAGTTGCCCCAGCGGCCAATAGCCTGGGCCAAAATAACAGTGGGGGCTGCTACATCCAGCATTAACCAAACTGAAATGAAGTGCTTACGACAATACCAAATAATGACCGCTAAAGCCCCAATTAAAGAGCCATAGATAGCAATTCCGCCATCCCAAATTCGAATGATTTCATCAAGATGTTTAGAATAGTAACCCCATTCAAAGATTACATAATATAGTCTTGCACAAATCAAGGCGGCTGGTAAAGCCCACAAAATCATATCATAAATATTATCCGGATCAATTCCCCGGCGGCTGCCTTCCCTGGTTGCCAAAAAAACGGCTAGTAAAACGGCACTGGCAATAATAATGCCATACCAGTGGACTTCAATTCCACCTAAATGAAATGCAATCGGATTTAAAGCCAAACTCTGTATCACAATAAATTACTCCTTATCTGTTTTGGTCTCACCATCGTCAGTGGACTGGGTTTCTGGAGCAATTGCAGCTTCATTTTGTTCAATGATTTTTTCGTTTTTCTGTTCTTCGGATGTATCACTTTCGCTATTTTGTTTAATTAAATTGTTCAAATTTCGATCAAACGTAGCCGTAGCATCATATCCCATTGACTGAGCCCGGAAGTTCATTGCGGCTGCTTCAATGATGATCGCTAAGTTTCGCCCTGTTCGAACCGGAATTGTAATCTTAGGAACCTGTACATCAAAGATCTGAACATTCTCAGTTCCATTTCCTAACCTGTCGTACTTATCATCTTTAGAATAATTAGCCAGATTAACAATTAATGCTACTTTAGTCCGACTTCTAACAGCCCCGGTCCCAAACAACGTCATAACGTCAATAATACCGATACCGCGAATTTCTAAGAGGTGTTGTAAAATAGCTGGAGCAGTCCCCATCAGAGTCTGTTCATCTTGTTGGTAAACTTCCACTCGATCATCAGCAATCAACCGATGTCCTCGCTTAACCAATTCTAGAGCTGTTTCACTTTTACCAATACCACTATCACCGGTAATCAGCAAACCTAACCCATAAACATCTACCAAAACTCCATGTAGGGATTTACGTTCCGCCAATTCATCTTCTAAGTAATTAGTCATGTTCGACAAAACCCGTGAAGTAGTTAACTTGGTTCCTAAAACTGGAATATGGGCTTGTTTAGCAGCTTGTAATAATTCTTCTGGTGGATCTAATTGAGTTGAAATGACAAATGCTGGTGTTTCAGGACGACACATTTCCTGCATTACTTCCAGTAATTTTTCGGGTTCCATTCGATTAGCATAAGAAATTTCGGTAATTCCTAATAATTGTACCCGCTTAGCAGGATAATAATTGAAAAAACCAGTTAATTCTAAGCCTGGTCGAGAAATATCGCTTGTTGAAATTCTACGCGTTTTTAAAAATTCTTCTCCATAATAAACACTCAACCGAGCATTTTGAACAAGGTCGTAAACACTAACACTTTCCGCCAAAAGACCTTCCTCCTCACTTCATTTCCTTTAATTTTAGCACTTTAATTAATCAGAATGTTGGTGACTAAAGAATTCGTTTACAATCACATCGATAATAGACATCAATATTGCAATTCCGATGGCCACCCAAAAAGATGAGAACCAAAATTGGCTACCAACGATCCACGATGTAATTTCTAGCATAAGACCATTAATCACCAAACTGAACAATCCTAAAGTCACAATAGTGATGGGAAACGAAAAGAACTTAATAATAGGTTTAACTAAAACATTCAAGATAGCTAATACTACCGCCGCCCCTAAAGCCACCCAAATGCTAGAAACATGAAATGAGTTAGGCCAAAAGCCACTTAAAGCTACGAAAATTATTGCGTTCACAATAATGTTAGTCAAAAAATTCAATATTTATCCCCTCTTTGAGTCGTTGATATCTTGTTCTTCAACACCGTGAATTACCTTGCGACCCTGATTTTTAGTTTTAAAGTTATTAAATGGAGTAGCAGGTTGATTTACTACCTCACTTGGCATAAAGATTGCCAATAGTATATAACCAATTACACAAAAGATTCCTATCCCCGGAGTCAAACACAAAACCACAAATAAAATCCTAAGTAAGTTGGCATTCCAATCAAAGTATTCTCCAATACCACCTAAGACCCCAGCTACTACTTGGTTAGTGTTGGAGCGTCTAAATTTTTTCTTTGATTTCATCGTTTTCCTCCTACATAGTTGTCTAATCATAGAGTATCCAAAAAAAGCGCTACATTCAAGTCTGTAGCACTAAAATTAGTGATTTTTAACCTATTAAATCTAGTAATTTTTTAATTCAATAATTTTACCGGTAGCTAAATAAACGGTCCATTCACAGATATTAATCCCATAGTCACTAATCCTGCCCAAATCTTGAGCAACTTTTAAATAAACAATGGCGGAATTGATTAATCCTGGATTTTGGGACATGGCCTGATAACTAGGGCCGGCAATTTGATCATACATACCGTTGATCGTTTCATTGTACTTTTCCGGAATTGCTTCAGCAGCTTCTTGGTCAACCGCAGCATAACTGTTTAAGGCGTCCTGTAGTTCTTCTGTAACCTCTTCGGCCATCTCTTTAACATTGGCTTCAATCTCAGGCAAATGAGTCAAACTCTGTAACTTGATAGTTCTTCTGGCAACGTTTCTAGCATGATCGCCGATTCGTTCCAGATCAGTCACAGCTTTTAATACTCCCACCACGTGTCTTAAATCCGCCGCTACTGGTTGATACAGTGCAATTAATTCAAACGATTTTTTTTCTAACTGAGTTTGGAGGTCATTGATAGTGTGATCTGAATCAATTACTTCTTGTGCTAGTTGAACATCATGATCAACAAATGATTTTCCAGCCTTAACTACCGATTCAGTAGCTAAGGATCCCATTTCCACAAATTGTGAATTTAATTTAGCTAGTTCCTGTTCAATAATTTTCATCTTTACTTCCTCCTATCCAAATTTACCAGCTAAGTAATCCGCAGTTTCTTGTTTAGCCGGCTTTAAAAACATTTTCTTAGTTTTATCAAACTCAACAATCTTGCCAGCATTGAAGAAAGCCGTTCGATCTGAAATTCTACCAGCTTGAGCCAAATTATGTGTTACGGTAATAATCGTGTATTGTTCTTTTAACTCTAACATGGTTTCTTCTACTTTAGCGCTAGAAATGGGATCCAAGGCACTAGTAGGTTCGTCCATTAAAATGACCTCTGGAGAGACTGCCAAAACTCGGGCAATACAGATTCGTTGTTGTTGTCCTCCAGAAAAAGATAATGCGTTTTGGTGTAACTTGTCTTTGACTTCATCCCAAATTGCCGCCTGCTTTAAGCTCCGTTCTACCGCAGCATCAATCTGCGCTTTATCCTTAATCCCTGCTAATTTAAGACCGAAGCTAACATTATCATAAACGGAAAAAGGAAATGGATTTGGTTGTTGAAATACCATTCCGATTTGGCTTCTTAACTCTACTAAATCAACATGAGGAGCATAAATATCATTACCTTGAAATAGGATTTTACCTTGAATTTTAACCCCATCAATTAAGTCATTCATTCGGTTTAAGCTACGTAAAAACGTGGACTTACCACAGCCCGACGGACCAATTAAAGCAGTAATTTCGTTGGGTTCAAAAGCAAGATTAATGTCATATAAAGCCTGAAAATCACCATAAAAGAGGTTTAAATTTTGAGATTCAATAATTGCGCTCATTAAGCCGCCTCCTATCCAAAATTACCAGAAACATAATCGTTAGTACGGTCCATCTTAGGACGGGTAAATACTTTTCTAGTTTGGTTGTATTCCACCACTCTACCTTGGTCAAAAAAGACCGTGTAATCACTCAAACGAGCCGCTTGTTGCATATTATGAGTGACGATAATAATCGTATATTGTTTTTTAAGTCCCTTTAGCGTCTCTTCCAACTGGGCAGTCGAAATCGGATCTAAGGCACTAGCTGGTTCATCTAACAATAAAATCTCTGGCTTCACGGCTAATGCCCTGGCGATACAAATTCTTTGTGCTTGGCCCCCAGATAAGGCTAAAGCACTCTTGTTTAGTTGATCCTTTACCTGATCCCAGATAGCTGCTTGCTTTAAGGAAGTTTCTACAATTTCATCTAGTGTCTGCTTATCCGTGATCCCTCGCCGCTTTAAAGCAAAGGTAATATTGTCATAGATTGACTTGGCAAATGGATTAGGCCGCTGAAACACCATTCCAATTTGCCGTCTAACTTCGTAAACGTCTACTGCTGGTTGATTAATATTAATATCTTGAAAATTAATTTGACCAGTAACGGTGGCAACATCATCATTCATCCGGTTTAAAGACCGTAAATACGTAGATTTGCCGGAACCAGAGGGCCCAATTAAAGCGGTAATCGTATTTTGTTTGAAGGCCAAGGAAGCATCAATCATGGCGTGCTGATCGTCGTAAAAAACGTTGAGTTTATCAGTAGAGATCGCAATGGGAGTTTCTTTATCAAATTGATATAAGTACTGCTCTGCTGTTTGTAACATTATGGTTCCTCCTTAATCGGTAGCCGTCATTTTCTTGAAAATTTTTCTTCCCAGGTAACGGGCCAACAAGTTAAAGACCAAAATAGCCAAAACCAAGACTGCTGCTGAACCAGCTGAAACTTGGGTACCATCAGGCATAATTCCTTCAGAATTAATTTTCCAGATGTGAACTGCCAAAGTTTCTGCAGGCCGCATCGGGTTTAGCGGACTAGCACTATTAAACGGATTCCAATCAGTAAAATCTAATGTCGGTGCACTTTGTCCGGCAGTGTAAATCAGGGCAGCCGCTTCACCAAAAATACGACCAGCTGATAAGATTACCCCACTGATAATGCTAGGTAAAGCTGCTGGTACTACGATATGGGTAATGGTTTCAAATTTTGAAAGACCTAAACCCAAGCCACCTTGAAGTTGATTATCATCAACACTGCCGATTGCATCTTCAACACTTCTAGTTAGTAATGGTAAGTTAAAAACTGCTAGGGTTAAGGCCCCCGAAAGAATTGAGAAGCCATATCCCATTTGAATTACGAAAAGTAAGAAACCAAATAACCCCACCACTACAGATGGTAAAGAACTTAAAATTTCAATACTGGTCCGCATCACAGAGGTTAACCAGTTATCCTTAGCGTATTGATTCAAGTAGATGGCTGCTCCCAATGAAATTGGCAGTGAAATGATTAGCGTTAAGATTAGTAGGTAAAACGAATTGAACAACTGAATGCCAATTCCCCCACCAGCTTGAAACGGCTTAGCTGGGCTAGTTAAGAAATGCCAGTTAACGTATGGTAGACCTCTAACGAAAATGTATCCAAGTAGTAGGGCCAAGATAATGACTACTAAAGCAGCAATTACTCGAACTCCACTAATTGCAATTTGGTTTTTACGTTGATTAGCTTTCATTTCTTAAAAGCCCCCTTTCGACCAATTAAATGCACGATTAAGTTGAAAATTAATGACATCGTTAATAGCACTAGTGCTAACGACCAAAGAGCATTATTTTGTAGTGATCCCATCACTGTATTACCCATGCCAGCCGTTAATACGGAGGTCAATGTCGAAGCCGGTGAAATCAAACTATGTGGCATCAACGCGGCATTTCCGATCACCATTTGTACGGCTAAGGCTTCACCAAATGCCCGAGCCATTCCAAAAACAATCGCGGTTAAAATGCCAGGGGTTGCTGAACGTAGAACCACTTTCCAAATAGTTTGCCATTGAGTAGCCCCCAAGGCGAAGGCCGCTTGCCGGTAGTGGTTGGGTACTGATTTTAGGGCATCGACCGTCATGGAAACAATGGTTGGTAAAATCATAACGAAGAGGACAAACGTCCCAGATAATATTCCAAAGCCACTACCACCTAAAGTGTTACGCACAAATGGCACCACAATTGTTAATCCAATAAATCCATACACTACTGAAGGAATACCAACAAGTAGTTCTACTACCATTTGTAAAAAGCTAGCTTCTTTCTTAGAGGACAATTCAGTCATAAAAATGGCTGTTCCAATTGCAAACGGCGTTGCTAATAATGCTGCTAGTAAGGTCACCCCAAACGAACCTACGATCATTGGTAGAGCGCCTACGGCTGGTTGACCGGATGGAGTAGTGGAGCCTGGATTCCAATTCGTTCCTAAGAAGAAATCTTTAAGGCTCACGTGATCATTGATAAACATAGTGACACCCTTAACTAGGATAAAGCCAATAATCCCAATTACAATTACCATAATCAACGCTAGGGTTAAAACACTGATGAATTTTCCCCGTTGTTCATAGCGTGCTGTTTTAGATTTAGTAAGTAGTTTTTGTGTTTTTAAATTACTTTTTGGAGTCATTTGATCACTTCCTTACTATCCGCCCATCAGCTGTCCGTTGGTATTGCATCTGATCGACTTGGATGTATTTTAAACTAGAAAATAGAGATTTTTGGACAGTATCACTAGTAAGATACTGCAGGAATTTTTTAGTAAGGCCCTTAGCTTCACCGTGCGTATAGACGTGTTCATAAGACCAAATTGGCCACTTATTAGTCTGCACGTTTTGCTTGGTTGGAGCTATGTTGTTTAGAGTCGGAGTCGTTATTGTGTTATTCACAAAGCCAAACGAAAGATAACTTATTGCACCGGGAGTCGAACTAACGATTTGACGAACGGTTCCGGATGAATCTTGTTCTTGAGCCGTCATACTTGGTGTGTTTTTTAAACCGTAGCGTTCAAAGGTAACTCGGGTTCCACTGCCGGCAGTTCGGTTAATAACGGTGATCGGTAAATCTTTACCACCTACTTGGCGCCAATTAGTTACCTTGCCCGTAAAAATGGCAATTAACTGCTTTGTGGTTAAATTCTTGATGCCCGCTTGCTTATTAGTCACTACCGCTACGCCGTCCACCGCTATAAGATGATCAACTAATCCTTTGGGGTTAATTCCTTCTTTTTCTTGAGCAAATAAGTCTGAATTACCCATATTAACCGCTCCGGTAGCAATTTGGCTTAACCCAGTTCCAGAACCGCCACCTTGAACATTAATGTTTACTCCGGTATGTTCAGTAGTGTATTGTTCTGCTGCGGCTTCCATTAACGGTTGCAATGCCGTTGAACCCACCGCAGTGATAGTTTCATTTTGAGCACTTTTTTGGTCCCGAGTTATGTAGGCAAACGCTACTAAACTCACCAGCACAATTCCTAATAAACTGAAATATAATTTTTTAGCCTTCATTTGCGACTCCTCCCTTACAGTTAATAGCATAGCAAGGGATTGTAAATCTAAAACTGCACTTATGTAAATATTGTGTAAATTTTGAATTAGGGCAATAAAAAAGAATTAATCCTTTTGGATTAATTCTTTTTATTAGTTACTGGAAACGTTAATTTAATTGTCGTTCCCTGATTAACTTTACTAGTAATATCGATATGGGCATGGTAAGTTGCCGCCAATTCAGCAACAATGGCCAACCCTAGTCCAGTTCCTTCAACTACTTGGTTACTATGAGATTGATCGGCTCTGAAGAACCGTTCAAAAACACGGGGGATAGCTGCTTCTTCAATGCCAATTCCAGTATCACTGACTTCAAGCCACCATTGACTAGTATTACTACCAGCATTAATCATAACTTCTCCGGCTTCCCAGTTATATTTAATCGCATTGCTGATTAAATTACTAACAATCCGCTTCAAGGCCTGACGGTTACCAACCACTACTAATTGTGAGTCGATCTGATCAGTCAGGCTTACTTGCTTACTTTCTGCAGCTAGTTGCCAATGCCCCATTTCTTGCTGAACTAAATCTGCCAACTCAATTGGTTCTATTTCTCCCGCTTCTTGCATCTGAACATGAGAAATTACCAAAATATCATTGACTAAATCGGTTAGCTGTTGGCTAGCATTTTCAATATCTTGTAAAAAATCAGTTAACGTTTCCGGATCATCTTTAGCCCCCGCTTGCAAGGTTTCTGTAAAGCCCCGAATAGTAGCAACCGGGGTTTTTAATTCATGACTGGCATTTCTCAAGAAATCAATTTGGCTTTGCTTGGCTGCTACTAACATAGTGATATCGTATAAGATCACTACCACTGCCGGAACAGCGCCTTCCAGATTAACTACTTGAGCATCCCAAGTCCGCGCCCGTTGAAAGTTAGTGATTTCCTTATGGCCGTTTTGATGGCTCATTAACGCGGAGTTGATCATGTTTAACAATGCAGCATTACTTACATCGTCCGTAAATGGATGTGGGGCCGTGCTGATTTCTTTTTCAGTCATTTGTGAAAAAGCCCGGTTAGCTAATGTAACGTTTTGTTGCTGATCAATTACCATTACCCCTACTGGCAAGTGGTTTAAAACCCCCACCAGTTCGTCGGTAATATTAGTGACGGTAATTTGCTGATGTCGCTGATGAATTTGAATTTGGTTCAATGCGTTATTTAAATCATAAAAGGAGCTGCTGGGAGGATCGATGACCGGTCCCCGTTCTGCCCCTGACGCAATTGCATTTGCTCGTTGACTAATGTGCTTAATTTGCTGACTTAAATTAAGTAGGTAAACGATTAATCCCACTAACTCTAACGTCATGATTGTTAATAACATTACTCTTCCAGTCAAAAACTGGTGCTTTAATTCCCAGCTCATAAATAGAATGGCAATTAGTAAATTAAGACTACTAATTATAATTAAACTTTTGATCGCTTTATTTTTCATTTGGGCTCCGTATCAAATCGATAACCAAATCCGCGAACCGTGGTTAACATTTCCGGATGCTTAGGATCGGCTTCCATTTTTTCTCGTAAATGAGCAATCTGCATATCAACCATTCTGCTGTCACCAACGTAATCAGTTCCCCAAATTGCTTTAGCAAGTTGCTCCCGTGATAACACTTGCTTGGGGTGTTTAGCTAAATAAGCTAATAGCTTGAATTCCTTGGGAGTTAACACCAATTCATGTCCATCTAGGGTAGCTGTCACCAATTGCTCATCTACTTTAACTCGCTGAATACTAGCAACTTTATTACTATTAACCAGTTGCGTTTCGGTGGTTCGTCTTAGCACCGCATTAATCCGAGCCAAAACTTCTCTTGGACTAAAAGGTTTAGTAACATAATCATCCGCACCAATTTCTAATCCTAAAACTCGATCAAATTCCGAATCTTTAGCGGTAATTACAATTACAGGCGTATTAATCCCATCACGCCTTAACACCTTCAAAACTTCTTCTCCAGTTAATTGAGGCAACATCAAGTCCAACAAAATAATATCAAAATTAGTTTGTTTAGCTAGTTCCACTGCTGATTTACCATTATCAGCGGTAACCACTTCAAAATTAGCCTGTTGTAAATTGTATTTCAATAGTTTTACGATCGACGGTTCATCATCCACCACCAAAACTGATTTCACAATTCATCCCTCACTTTGCGTTTTCCGGAAAGACCTTAATTCCAATTTCGTGAGCAGCCCCTTGAAAAATAGCCGTTTCAGTAACTTTTAATTGATCATTTCTATCCCGGACTTTCAAGTGACAATAAGTAGCATTAGTAATCAAGGCTTTGTAAAAATCATCTTCATTAGTCACTTTTTGTCCGTTAACTTCTAATATAACGTCACCAACCACCAAATTCATTTTAGCGGCTGGACTATTAGGTTGGATTCCAATAATTCTAATTCCGTTCATTACCTGACTGTTAGAAAATTCTTGTTGCCGGTCATAAATAATATTTGTCGCCACTAAAATAATGCCAACAATTAAATATGCTAATAACGACCAAAGAGACCAATTAGCAAAGAAGCGACAAACAATCGTCAATACCGTTCCCAATAGTGCCAGCCAGGTTAATTGTTTACCTAACCGTTGAAAAAATGCGGTGGGTAAACTGTGTTTAACCGTTAACCCTAATCCAATTACTAATGGCAATCCCACTAATGCAACGGAATGACCGCCCAGATTTAGCAACGGCCACCAAGGTAAGTGAACGCTAAACCAATTGCCTGGTACTAATACCAATAATGGCACTACAGATAGCTCATTAAATGGATAAACGGCAATCATAGTCTTACGTTTGTTAAATTCAATTTTAGGCGACAGATGTTGGCCAGCATTGCGCCGGACAAAAAAAGCTAAGCAACCAACGATAATTGTAACTAATCCCAGAGTTCCTACTAGATTAAGACTATTAGCTTGATAGCCCCATCTCGTTAACCAAGCGGTTAGTGACCCGGCAAGATTAGTTGGTTCAAATGCCACTAGAGCAATCGTCACCAGCAAAGTTAACAAGGTAACGGACTGGGGAAGGATCACTAGTAAAATTAAAGCTACTATTGGGTAAATCACCACCAGTGAAAGTGGAACTGTTACCCCTGCTACCAAACTTACTAAAGACCCTAACACTCCTAGTAGCAAGCTCATTTGCACAAAATGACGTCCTTCATAATTGTCACTATCAATGGCCGAATGGAATAATTTCCGTTCTCTAGCCACTCTATGACTATAAATCAAATAACTTTTCACAATTGCAGCTAAAACTAAAATTACTGCGGGGGTAATTAACCAATAAAACAATCCCAATAAATATTTCATCGTCTCAAATCCTAACCTTTCCCAATTTTAATCTGGATTGTCCTGTTGTAATTGCCATTGTAAAAAGGCATTGATAAACGGATCTAAATCACCGTCCATTACCGCATTAACATTAGCAGTTTCGTAATTGGTCCGGTGGTCTTTTACCATTGAATAAGGATGGAAAACATATGATCTGATTTGAGAACCCCAGCCAATATCCAATTGTTCACCCTGTAAGGCTGCTTTTTCCTCCGCCTTTTTTTGCTCTTCTAATTCATATAGCTTAGACTTCAACATGTTCATTGCCGTTTCCCGGTTTTGTAATTGTGAGCGTTGAGCTTGACTAGCAACTACAATTCCAGTTGGTAAATGGGTAATTCTGACGGCAGAAGAAGTCTTATTAACGTGCTGTCCACCAGCACCGCTAGCCCGATAAACGTCGACCTTCAAATCATCAGGATTAATCTCGATTTTTACATCTTCATTTAGTTCAGGCATTACATCTACCGAAGCAAAAGAAGTATGACGTCGACTAGCAGAATCAAATGGCGAAATCCGCACCAAACGATGAACTCCCTTCTCCGATCTTAAATAACCATAAGCATCTGGACCACTAATTAGTAATGTGACGCTGTCAATTCCAGCCACATCCCCAACTTGATAATCTAACGTGGTAACTTGGAAGTTATGTTGCTCTGCCCATCTGGTGTACATTCTTAACAACATCGAACCCCAGTCTTGAGATTCAGTTCCCCCAGCACCAGGATGAATTTCTAAGATAGCATTGTTGTGGTCGTAAGGTCCACTCAGTAATAGAGATAATTGATATTGGTCCACATTATTTTGAAGCTGAGTTAACTGACTAGTTAATTCTTCTGCTATGTCATCATCTGGCTCTTCTTCATAAAGATCTACCAACGTAGCAACGTCTTCTTGTAGACTATTTAGCTCATTAAACCGATCATACTTAGCTTTTAGTTGGTTATTTTCATCAATTAGTTTCTGGGCTGCATTGTTGTCATCCCAAAATCCTGGTTCAGCCATTTTAGATTCGTTAATTGAGATACTCTCACTTAGCAGATCAAGGTCAAAGTGACCCCCTAAAGCCGGCTATGGCTTCTTGCAATTTTGCCAATTGTTTTTTACTTTCCGTTAATTCCATTCTTATTTCCTCCGTTAGTAAAAAGAAGGGCCAACGATTAAAATCATCACTGCCCTCCTTACCATAAAACTTATTAACGTTGCATGTTTTGTCGAATTTCAGCCTTCATAAAGAGGCGAGTAGTATCGTAATCAATGTCTGATACCATTTCTTCAAACATGGTGTAACCTTCACGTTGGTATTCAACCAACGGATTTTGTTGACCGTAACCACGAAGTCCAATGGATTGTCGCAATTGATCCATGGCATCGATATGATCGGTCCAGTGAGCGTCAACCACTCTTAAGAGAACAACTTTTTCGAATTCTAGCATTTGAGATTCGTCATATAATTGTTCTTTCTTTTGATCGTAAACCTTCTTAGCTAAGTCCATTAAGTAAGATTTAATTTCATCGGCTGATTTATTTTGTAAATCGCTTAAACTAATTTCGTCTGGGTTCACAATTGCACTAATTGCAAAGTCCAAAATAGTTTCTAAGTCCCAGTCGGCTTGATCGCCTTGAGTATGCAAATCAACGATTCGGTTAACGGTCCGTTCAATCATTGGCATGATAACCCACTTTAATGATTTATCTTCTTCAATGACTTCTTGACGTTGTTGATAGATAACTTCTCGTTGTTGACGCATAACGTCATCATATTGCAAAACATTCTTACGAGAATCGTAGTTATTACCTTCAACTCGTTTTTGAGCTGATTCTACTTGTTTAGTAATCATCTTAGAACGAATAACAGCGTCGTCGCCTTCCACTTTCATTCGATCCAAGAAATTTTTGATTCGTTCAGAACCGAAACGTAACATAAGGTCATCTTCTAGAGATAAGTAGAATTGAGACAATCCTGGATCCCCCTGACGACCAGAACGACCACGAAGTTGATTATCAATTCGCCGAGATTCATGCCGTTCAGTCCCAATAACTGCTAGACCACCTAGTTCAACTACCCCGGGTCCTAATTTAATATCGGTCCCCCGACCAGCCATGTTGGTAGCAATAGTTACGGCTCCTTTTTGTCCGGCGTTCGTAACAATTTCGGCTTCTTTAGCATGGTTTTTAGCGTTCAAAACTACGTGTGGGATATTTTCTGCGTCTAATCTGTTAGATAAGTATTCAGAAGTTTCCACGGCCACGGTACCAATTAACATAGGTTGACCTTTTTCATGTAATTCTTTGATTTTATCAACCACTGCATCAAACTTAGATTCCAAACTAGGATATAAAACATCAGGTTCATCAATTCGGGCAACTGGTTTGTTGGTTGGCACCGAAATGACTTCCATGTTGTAAATTTCGCGGAATTCTTCAGCTTCTGTTTTAGCAGTACCAGTCATTCCGGCTAACTTCTTGTACATCCGGAAAAGGTTCTGGTAAGTGATATTAGCCATCGTCTTACTTTCTTCTTGAATGGTTACACCTTCCTTAGCTTCAATAGCTTGATGTAATCCATCAGAGAAACGACGACCGTCCATAATTCGACCAGTAAATGAATCCACAATCATTACTTCATCATTTTGGACCACATAGTCCTTATCACGAAGCATGATGTAATTAGCTCGTAAAGCTTGATCCAAATGGTGGGTTAAAGCAGTATTATCAGTATCATACAAGTTATCTAGGTTGAAGTAATCTTCAGCTTTTTCGATCCCTTGATCAGTCAAAGAAACTGTTTTAGTTTCTAGATCTAACTTATAGTCTTCATCCACCGTTAAAGTCTTAGCAAACCGGTCAGTTCGGACATACAACTGAGAAGTTCCACTTGATTGACCAGAAATAATCAACGGAGTTCTGGCTTCATCAATCAAAATGGAATCAACTTCATCGACAATGGCAAAGTTCAATGGTCGTTGGACCATATCTTCTTTGTAGACCACCATGTTGTCTCGTAAATAATCAAAACCGATTTCACTGTTAGTTGAATAAGTAATATCAGCAGCATAAGCCGCACGTTTATCTTCAGGACTCAAGTCATTAAGGTTAACCCCAACGCTTAAGCCTAGCCAGTTATAAAGTTCCCCCATTTCAGCAGCATCCCGGGCAGTTAAGTATTCGTTCACCGTAACAACGTGAACCCCTTCGCCAGCTAAAGCGTTCAAATAAACGGGCATGGTAGCCGTTAAGGTTTTACCTTCACCAGTTTTCATTTCGGCAATATTACCTTCGTGTAAAACAATTCCCCCCATAATTTGAACGTGGAATGGGTAAAGTCCTAAAACTCGCTTAGCTCCTTCTCGAGCAACGGCAAAGGCTTCTGGAAGTAAGTCATCCAAAGTTTCCCCATTTTGGTAACGTTCCTTAAACTCTGGTGTTTTTGCTTTTAGATCTTCGTCACTTAACTGGGCATACTCATCAGCGTATGATCCGACCTTATCGGCAAGATTGCTAAGTCGTTTAAGCTCTCTTTTATCGCTTTCGACCCATTTTTTTAATACATTTGCCATCAGTAAATTCCCTTCTACATTTCATTATTCATTAGTTTTTAATGTCTTTTTGTTTTTTTCAATATTACACACTAATCCATTGTATCATTGTCGCCAAGTGATGAAAACCAAAATCATCATTGTGTTTTAGTTAAAATAATGTATCAAATGAAAAAGCTTACCGTAAAATTTACGGTAAGCTTTAAAAATCGATCAACTAATCTTCACCGGTTTCAATCAAGCCATAACGGCCATCATTTCGACGGTAAACAATATCGATTCCTTCTGAATTAGCATCCTCGTAGATGAAGAAGTCATGCCCTAGCATGTTCATCTGTAAAATGGCTTCTTCATTATCCATTGGCTTTAAGGATAATCGCTTAGTTCTTACTACTTCAAATTGTGATTCAGGTTCGTCTTGTTCTTCTAAATCAGCTACTAAATCAGCAGCTGCAAAGTCAAGTTTCTTGTAACCTTTTTCACGAGATTTCCGGTTAACCTTAGTCTTGTACTTTCTAATTTGCCGTTCTAACTTATCCGTTACCAAATCAACACTGGCATATAAGTCATTGGAAACTTCTTCAGCCCGAAGAGTCATGTATGGCAAAGGAATTGTGACTTCTACTTTGGCCTGCTTATCCGGATAAACCTTCAAATTCACATGTGCTGACGCTTGAATGTCATTATCAAAGAATTTTTCTAGTTTACTGATTCGTTTTTCAACGTAATCCCGAATTGCTTGAGTCACCTCAATGTTTTCACCACGAATATTAAAATCAAGCATATTAATCTCTCCCTTCACCATATTAATTATGGTAACGATAGCTTGGCTACCGTTTCTATAATCATAGTATAAATGAAAGCGGAATAGATAACAAATATTGCGCTTTTTATTTTTTAGCGAGCCATTGTTAAACCTGTCACAGAGCGAGCTCCAGCGTTTCGAATTAACTCAGCTGCATGCCGGATCGTTCTTCCAGTTGTGTAAACATCATCAACAATCAGGATGTCTTGGCCTTTAATGGCCGACACCGCCGTTTCAATTAATCGAAACGGCTGCTTTAATTCTAGTCGCTCTTTTCTGGTTTTTTGAGATTGAGCTACCGCTTTAGTAGTATCAATCGGTGTTAATACATCGTAGTATTTGACGTTAGCAAACCATCCCGTTACTTGGTTGAAACCTCTAGTTTTTAACGTATCAGGGTTAACTGGAATCGCAACCACCATCTTCTTTGTTTTATTAATTACCCGACTCAATTCGGTTTGAAAAACTAACCGCAAACGATAGTCCCCCATGAATTTGTATTTAACCATATATTCTTTAAAGGCCTTATTGTATTCATATAAAGCTCGATTAGTAAAATCAGGGTCCTGCCAATGCTGACAATCAGCACATGGATTGATTGCTTTTATATCCAATAATCGCCCGCACTTAGTACAGGTGCGTTTTCCGTTTAATGAATTAAACGATTCCTCGCAACGGTGGCAGATTTGAGAATTAGTTAATGAACTAAAACTAAAAATCTTTTGAAGACTAAATTCGTTTCTAAAATTTTTATTGCAGAGTAAGCATTCAACCATTAATTAAATCCCGCCTTCTTATTCATCATTTTAATTTCTTTTTGAGCCTGTCTAATAGAATTGGTCATTTTATGATAATAAAAATAAACTGATCCCGTTGGACGTTTAGCATTTCGTCCTACCCGACCAGCAATTTGAATTAACGCCGCCGAAGAAAAAATGTTATCATCAGCTCCTAGCACCAATACATCAATTAACGGAAAAGTGACTCCCCGCTCTAAAATGGTGGTGGTGATTAAAAATAAAGTCTCTTCATTTCTCATCCGTTGGACCTTATTAATACGATCTGGGTCAGCAGCATAAACCGTAATGATAGGTGAACGTAACCTTAAATTCAAAACATTAGCTACCAAGCTCAAATCAGCCACATGTGGAACAAATAATAAGAAAGGTTGTCGTTTAGCTAACCGTTGCTCAATATCAATTAGCAATTTCCTGGGTAACTTATTTTGAGCTAAACGAGTTCGCCAGTTGCCAACCTTAATATTAGTAATAGTTGCTAATGGAAAGCCATGAAACCGACGTGGTAAATAGCTGACCTCCAGTTGACGAGTTTTTACTTGGTGTTTTAAAGCCTTGTCAGGAGTAGCAGTCAAATAAATAACACTGCTATTTGCTTTTTTAGCACGTTGAATAGCATAGTGTAAATGTTTGTTGCCTGCTAACGGGAAAACATCTACCTCATCAATTATTAAGACGTCAAAGGCGTGGTAAAATTTAAGTAATTGATGGACCGTGGCAATCACTAATTGAGTATATTGGTACTTTTCAGTAGTTTTTCCATATAGTAAACAGCTAGTCACATCTGGAAAGGCCGTTCGGAGTCTGGGGGCTAATTCTAAAATCACATCAATTCTAGGAGAGACCACCGCTACTCTCAACTGTTGCCTAAAAGCATGTTCCAGACCTGCAAACAACATTTCCGTTTTGCCGGCTCCGGTCACAGCCCATAATAAGCGATTCGTTCTCTGATCAATAGATGCAATCACTTGTTTGGCATAATTTTGTTGGTCAGCAGTTAGAGTTCCTTGCCATTGACAATTGCCGTTATACTCGAACTGATTGGGCTCGCTAACCGTTACTAGTTTATCGGTAGAAGTCAACCGTCCCATTTGTAAACAATTAGCACAATAAAAATTTCCAGTTGCTAATCTAGTTTCTCGTTGATGAATTCGTCCACCACACCTTACACAAATTAAGTGTCTGCCTTCTCGTCTAAAAGCCGAAAAACCATTACAATCTGGATGATTCAGTAGTGCGGCAGGAACCTCAAGTTGGTTGATCTGCCTGCCAAACAAATCATTTATACACATCACCATAATTATCACCTCACTAAATAAATAGTTTTGGAGGAATTCCAATGAGTTTTTTAACAATTGCCACTACTGGTAAATACGAAGAAATAATCAAAAAATCACGTTTTATTTGTCATTTGGCCCCCGTTGAAACTGAAGATGAAGCTAAAGCAATCATTGCTCAAGTAGTAGCTGATAATCCTAAAGCTAATCATAATTGCTATGCTTATCTTTTAGGCGATACAGATCAAATTCAACGAGCTAGTGATAACGGTGAACCTTCTGGAACTGCTGGCGTTCCTATTTTAGAGGTACTAAAGAAAAATCAACTCCATAATGTGGTTGCCGTGGTTACTAGGTATTTTGGTGGTATTAAATTGGGAGCCGGAGGTTTAATCAGGGCCTATAGTGGCACTACCGCTGCTGCAGTTGAAGCTATTGGCATAGTAGAACTAGTTGATTTTCAATTATTAGACATTCAGATCGAATATTCTCAACTAGATTCCCTTAACTATTTTTTAACTACTCAAAACATCAATATTGAAAATACTGAATATGGCAGTCAAGTTAAGATCACCATTGCTGTGAGGATCAGTGAACAAGCCAAAATAATATCAGACCTTACTAACCTCTTAAATGGCAAACTGACAGTTACCAAAGGACCTATTAAACCAGTCGCTGTAGCTTATGAAAAAAATAATTAAAAAAGGAAATTAGCAGTAAATGCTAATTTCCTTTTTTAATGACTATTTTTACTAGTTGTTCCCTTAACTACTTTTTTAATGCCGTTTAAAAGTGGTTGTCTATCTTTTCCAACTAATCCGATAGTTTCCACAAACAGCTCTAACCCAATCAATACAGCGATGGTTAACAGTATCGATCCCCATAAAGATGAGATTGGGTAAAGCAAAGAAATAAATGAAAAGATTAATGCAATTCCATAAATTACTAATACAGTTTGTCGATGAGTTAGACCCAAACTCATTAAGCGGTGATGTAAATGCATCTTATCCGCATGAGAAATTGGTTCTTTATTCAACCACCGTCTTAAAATTGCGTACAAGGTATCCGTAATCGGCACCCCTAGAATAACTACCGGAATAATCACGGTAATAAACGTTGCGTTTTTTAATCCAAACAAAGAAAAGACGGAGATCATAAAGCCAATAAACAAAGCACCAGTATCTCCCAAATAAATACGAGCTGGGAAAAAGTTATACGGCAAGAATCCTAAACACGAAGCCACTAAGGCAAAGATCATAATGGAAATAAATACATTACCAACATTTAAAAAAAACATCCCAGTAATCCCCATCGTACTCAATGAGATAATAGAAACACCGGTAGCCAATCCATCTAATCCATCAATTAAATTAACCGCGTTAGTAATCGCTAAAATCCATAACCACGTAAGTGGCAAACTTAGCCATCCCAACTGCACCGTAATAAATGGTAGGGTAATGGAAGTCATTCGAACCCCTGCAAAAAAATAAACCCATAAAGCCGCTAACGAAATTCCTAGAACTTTCTGACGCGGTTTTAATTCAAAAATATCATCCACAATTCCGGTTAGGATGATGATGACTTCTCCGCCGAAAATTCCCCATAATGTTTTAGTCGGCATTTGGTTTCTCAACAGGACCATTGTAGAAAACGTGAAGGCAATAAATATTGCTAACCCACCAATTGTCGGCATCGGCACCTTATTAACTCGTCGGTTATTCGGAGTATCAACGGCTCCGACCCTAAAGGCTAGCTTTCGAACAAATGGGGTCAAAATTGCCGAGATAATCATGGTTGCAACTAATGAAACAATGATTTCAAATCTCAAGATATTAACCTCAAATTTATTTTAGTTTTAATTAATTATACAAACCGAACGGGCTAAATACAAGCTCACTACGGGTTCTTGTGGATCTTTAATAAAAATTGAACGTTTTGAACTAGATTTAGAATCTATCTTTTTGTGATTCATTGATCATTTATTCACTTTTAAATTGTTTTTTATTTGTGAAATGCTATAATGAAGGTGGTTTAAAAATGTATTTTGAAAGGAGATAGTAATATGAACGATAAGCAGAATACGGAGACCAAAGAAGCTCCAATCCTTGTCCAGATGGGAATCTTTGCTGCAGTTCTTTTTGTTTCTAGCCTTATTTCACCATTATTTCCAGCGAGTTTTCCAGTTCCAACACCTGTGATAGGTTTGATTTTAATGTATTGTTTGTTAGCCTTTCACATTGTGAAATTAGAATGGGTTGAAAAATTTGCTGATTTCATGATTGGTTTAATTGCCTTCCTATTTGTTCCATCAGGTATCGCTTTAACAGCCAGTCTAGATGTCATGAAAGATCAAGGTGTTCAATTGATCATCGTAATCATTCTTTCAACGGTAATCTTACTTGTAGTTGTAGCTTTAGTTACCTCACTATTTATGTGGATTATGAAGAATGTCTTCCACAAAGATACTAGTGTTACCGAATAAAGAAAGGATGAATTAATTATGCAAGCTGAAATAATTAAATATTTGGGTACCCCTATTTTTGGGATTTTTCTCTCAATTGCGGTATTCCTATTAGGTCAATGGCTTTTCAAAATCTCACATGGCTTTTTCCTATTCCAACCCCTCTTTGTGGGAATGGTTTTAGGGATCGTCATTTTAGTTCTGATGGCTAAATGGTTCAACGTAGATACAACTTGGTTCTATACAAATGCTTACTTACCGGGTGGTAATGAAATTATTTGGTTCTTACAACCCGCTACCATCGCTTTTGCTATTCCCCTTTACCGTCGAAACGATATTGTTAAACGTTTCTGGCCGGTAATTATTCTTTCATTAACAATTGGATTATTCATTTCATTATTTGTTATTTTTGGTGTTTCCAAAGTCTTTGGCTTAGACAATGCCGGTATTCTTTCAATGCTTCCACAAGCAGCAACTACTGCCGTGGCTATGCCAATCGCTGGTGCAATTGGTGGTATTCCAGCCGTTACTGCTATGGCCTGCATCGTCAACGCTGTTATTATTTACGCTTTGGCTTCATGGTTACTTAAGATCTTCCATTTGAAAGAACCCGTTGGAGTTGGTTTAGGACTTGGTACTGCTGGTCATACCGTTGGTTCAGCTAAGGCCCTACAACTTGGTTCCGTTCAAGGATCAATGGCTGCTATCGCAACTGTTATTATTTCCATTGTTTCCGATATTGTTGTACCTATCTTCGTTAATATGATGGGCATTAAATAATAAACAAAAAACGACCTTTTTAGGTCGTTTTTTTATATCGTTCACTAGCCACAAAAAAAGGAATGACCTGGGTAAGGTCATTCCTTTTTTTGTTTGCTGTTTTACTACTCTTTTAAGTGATAATTATAAGTAGCAATCACAATATTTTGTCTTGAATTTAAGGTTGCTCTTAAACGCAAACTAGTCTGATTATGCAAGATGTTTTCCCATGGATGACGAGGAACAAACTGCGGTACTAAAACAGTAGTGGAATAGTTTCTATCCTCAGCTCGTTTAGCAATTACATCGCAGAAACGTAATGTTGGCTGAGCAATTGAACGGTAAGAAGAGTGAATATCTACAAACCTTACATCTGGAAATTCCTTCTTAAATTCCTCTGCCGTCTCATGTTCCTTTTCTGGATTAGCATCAAAAGAAACATGCATTGCAATAACATAATCCCCAATGGATTGGGCATAGCTAATTGCCTTAGCCGTAACTTTAGTAACTCCACTAACCAACACAATAACGGTAGCACCATCATAATGATGAGTAGCCGCAATACTTCTAGCGGTTTCTTCCACTCGTAATTGTTCAGCTACCCGCTTGTAATGTCTATTAATCTTGTAGAAGAGCCGTAATAGTAATGGCATTACAATCAAGTATGGCCAAACATTTTCAAATCGAAGTAAGAACAAACAAATAACTAATGAGACTGAAATGAAAGCCCCAATGAAGTTAATAGTAGCTTTTCCGGCCCAGAACTTACCTTTATTGCGTTTCCAGTGAATAATCATTCCAGATTGTGACAAAGTAAATGGCACAAACACACCAACAGCGTAGAGAGGAATTAAAGAACTAGTTTTTCCACCAAAAATTAAGATTAAGACTACCGCGCCAACGGCTAATGAGATGATACCGTTAGAATAACCTAACCGATCGCCTTTATCTAGGTAAGCATGAGGTAAAAATTTATCCTTAGCCATATTGTAAGCCAACATTGGAAAAGCGGAGAACCCGGTGTTAGCAGCCACCGCTAAAATCATTGCGGTAGATAATTGTAGTAGATAGTACAAGAATCCGTGACCGAAGACTCCTTCACCGATTTGGGAAAGGACGGTTTCATGACCGTTAGGGACAATTCCCATATAGTAACTTAAGTAGGTAATCCCTCCAAAGAAGATTCCCAAGATTAAAGCCATGATAGCCAATGTTGCAGAAGCGTTATGACTCTTAGGCTTCTTAAAGTTAGGTACCGCATTACTAATTGCTTCCACCCCAGTCAACGAAGATGAACCAGATGAGAAAGCCCGTAAAAATAGTACTAACGTCATTCCTTGAACTGGAGCCGTAATTCCGGCAGAAGCATGGTATTCAATATTACCAGTTAAAATGTTATAACCACCGTAAATAATCATGAAAATAATCATAAAAATAAACAGATACACTGGCAAAGTTAAAAAGCTAGCCGATTCTCGTAATCCACGCAAGTTCAGTAACATAATTCCAATAACAATCAAACAAGATAATAGCACTTGATGGCTGTACAATGCGGGAATTGCGGAAGTAATAGCCTCGGTTGCAGAAGTAGTAGATACGGCTACGGTCAACATGTAGTCAACCAGTAACGACCCCCCGGCAACCAACCCGGCCCCTTGGCCCCAATTGGTACTTGCTACCACATATGCGCCCCCTCCTGAAGGGTAAGCATGAATAATTTGTTGATAAGATAGCGTAATCGCAGCTAACAGCACAAGAACCAAAGCTGCAACCCAAATTTGATACATCAACGCTGCCATTGAGAGCGTGATCAGGATGGTAGTGATTTGTTCTGTCCCGTATGCCACGGATGACAAAGCATCTGACGACAGTAAAGCTAGCGCCTTGAACTTACTTAGCGCTTGTCCTCCTTCGTCCGTCGTTTTTAAGGGTTTCCCAATTAAAACCCGTTTCAGATATCGCCACATAGCAATTACTCCTTTAACTCTTTGGTTAATAAATTGGCATATTTGTTGTACACGGATTTATTGTGCACTAAACTATAAAATCATATGCCTAAACATCATGAAAAACAAGTCTTATTCTTTAATTAAAGTACAAAAACATCTTAACACACAACTAGTCTTATATTAACAGGGATTATACCTTCTCTGTGGTTTAAAAAACAATATTAACCTAAATCAGTTTGCTTTGAAGGCAACAAAAAAGCCCAGGCAATATTGCCTAGGCTTTTAGCTAAAGTTATTAAATTACATGCCCATTCCGCCTGGCATTGCAGGAGCCATTGGAGCACTATCGTCCTTTGGTTCTTCAGCAACTACAGCTTCAGTTGTTAGCAACAAGGCTGAAACAGAAGCAGCATTTTGAAGAGCTGAACGAGTTACTTTGGTTGGATCAACAATCCCATCAGCGATCATGTCTTCGAATTCACCATTAGCAGCGTTGTAACCAATTCCTGGTTTTTCGTTCTTCAATTTTTCAACAATTACAGAACCTTCAACACCAGCATTTTCAGCAATTTGACGAACTGGTTCTTCCAAAGCACGTTGAACGATCTTGATACCAGTAGCTTCGTCGCCTTCAGCTTCTAACTTAGCAACATCTGGAATAACATTGATCAAGGCAGTTCCACCACCAGGAACGAATCCTTCTTCAACAGCGGCTCGAGTTGCATTTAAAGCATCTTCAATTCGGTACTTCTTTTCTTTTAATTCAGTTTCAGTAGCGGCACCGACACGAACAACGGCAACCCCACCTGATAACTTAGCAAGACGTTCCTTTAATTTATCACGATCAAAGTCAGAAGTAGTAGTTTCAATTTGACCCTTGATTTCTTCAACCCGAGCAGCGATAGCATCCTTAGAACCAGCGCCTTCTACGATCATGGTTGCGTCTTTAGTAACGTTAACCTTGCCTGCTTGACCTAATTGATCAATAGTAGTGTCTTTTAAGTTCAAGCCTAAGTCATCGGTAATTACAGTAGCACCGGTTAAGATAGCAATATCTTGAAGTTGATCCTTCCGACGATCGCCAAAGCCAGGGGCTTTAACAGCAACAACGTTGAAAGTTCCCCGCATCTTGTTAAGAACTAAGGTTGGCAATGCTTCACCACCAATATCATCAGCGATGATTAACAATGAACGACCTTGTTCCACAATTTGTTGAAGAAGTGGCAAAACATCTTGGATGTTGTTGATCTTCTTATCGGTAACCAAAATGTATGGGTTATCAAGATCAGCTTCCATCTTATCGTTATCAGTTACCATGTATTGTGACATGTAACCACGATCAAATTGCATCCCTTCCACAACGTCTAAGCTAGTATCAACACCACGTGATTCTTCAATAGTAATCACGCCATCGTTACCAACTTTTTCCATTGCGTCTGCAATTAACTTACCAACTTCTTCGTTAGCTGAAGAAATAGAAGCAATTTGGGCAATGTCTTCTTTGGTCTTCACGTCATGTGACATATTGTGAAGAGCGGCAACAGCAGTCTTAGTAGCTTGTTCGATTCCTCGACGGATACCAACTGGGTTAGCGCCGGCAGTAACGTTCTTCATACCTTCGTTAACAATTGCTTGAGTCAAAACAGTAGCAGTTGTGGTACCATCACCAGCTACGTCATTAGTCTTAGAAGCAACTTCTGAAACTAACTTAGCACCCATGTTTTCAAAATGATCAGGTAAATCAATTGCCTTAGCAATGGTAACCCCATCATTGGTAATAGTTGGATTACCAGCAGTTTGTTCCAAAACTACGTTTCGCCCTTTAGGTCCAATTGTAGTTTTAACAGTGTTTGCTAACTTATCAACACCCTTAAGCATGGATGTGCGAGCATCTTCTGAAAATTTAATTTCTTTAGCCATTATTTATCCACCTCAACGTTTAATTTTTATTATTTTAAAAAGTTATTAGTCTACGATTGCTACAATGTCTTTTTCATGTAGAACAAGGTATGACTTTTCATCATAGTTCACTTCAGTACCGGCGTACTTGTCAAACATAACAACGTCGCCTTCCTTAACAGCTGGAGCAACAGTTTGACCGTTATCTAACACCCGACCAGCACCAACAGAAATTACTTTACCAGTTTGGGGTTTTTCCTTAACATTACTTGCTAAGACAATTCCACCAACGGTTTCTTCTTGTTCTTCTAGCGTTTCGATGATTACGCGATCTCCTAATGGTTTTAACACGATAATCCCTCCATCAATTTCAACATTATTAGCATTGTTAGCACTTATTTGTCAGAAGTGCTAAACACTGTTTATAATATATTATCATTCGTTAAGAAATGCAAGCGTTTTGGTTAGAAAAATAAAAAAACGCAAACCAAATAGGTTTACGTAATTAAACTTAAGAATAGTTATCAATAAAGTAAATTAGAGTTTGGAGTTCGTTAGTTAAATCAACGTTTTGAACTCGTACTTTGTCTGGAACAGACAACCGAATTGGGGTAAAGTTAAGGATACCTTGAACTCCACCAGCAACAGCATCATCCGTTACCTTTTGGGCTTCAACAGAAGGAACAGTTAAAATAACCACCTTAATTTGTTGGTCTTCCAATTGTTGTCCTAGCTCATCCATTGGATAAACCGGAACTCCATCTTGAATTGTATTGACGATATTTTCATCAATATCAAACGCTGCTGAAATACGGACGTTACTATCCTTGTGGAAGTTAAAGTTAAGTAAGGCATGTCCTAAGTTACCTACCCCGACTAAAGCCACACTGGTGAGTCGTTCTTGGTTAAGGATTTGTTTGAAAAAGTTAAGTAAGTTATCAACGTCGTAACCATACCCTCTCTTACCTAAAGCACCAAAATAGGAAAAGTCACGGCGAATTGTTGCTGAGTCAACTTGGACTGCATCTGCTAGTTCGGTTGATGAGATCCGATTTTTACCAGCATCGTGTAAAATGTTTAAATAGCGATAATAAATGGGCAACCGTTTAGCCGTTGCCTTTGGAATATTTTCAACTGCCACGAAATGTTTTCCTCCCATATCCGTAGTTCAAAGATTACGTCTTGTGAAATACTTATTGGTATCTATTTTACCATACTAACAAAGATTGTGAAATAGATTTCAAATATTATTCTAATTTATTCCTTTTTTCCAGTATGCTAAAATAGAAAGAACAGAACTCTTAGAAAGGAGATTGCCTTGATAATTCTCCAAGTTAAAAATGCCACCAAACGGTTTAATGGCGAAGATTTATTCACTAACGTTAACCTAACTATTCAAGATAATAGTAGAATTGCCTTAGTCGGCCGAAACGGTGCTGGTAAATCTACCCTAATTAAAATGATAATGGACCAAACTAGTATTGATGGTGGCGAAATCACAAAGAAAAAAGATTTATCAATTGGTTATCTTGCTCAGGATACCGGATTAGAATCAGATAAAACTGTCTACGCTGAAATGGAATCCGTTTTTGCCGGGGTAAAACAATTAGAAAATCAACTTCACGAAGTAGAAAACCAAATGGGTACTACTACTGACCAAGACCAATTGGAACAATTGGCTACCTCCTATGATCGCTTATCAGCAGAGTTCGAACGTCAAAATGGCTACGGTTATGCTGCTGAAATTCGCGGAGTATTACACGGCTTTGGCTTTGATGAACCATATTACAATCACTTTATCAGCGAACTTTCTGGCGGTCAAAAGACCCAGTTAGCCTTAGCTAAGCTACTATTAGAAAAGCCGGAACTTTTAATTTTAGACGAACCTACCAACCATTTAGATGTTGCTACCATTACCTGGTTAGAAGGTTATATTCAAAAATATAGTGGCGCTCTTTTAATCATCTCTCATGACCGCTACTTCTTAGATAAATTGGTTAATGAGGTCTATGATTTAGCTCATAATGCCCTTCACCATTACAAGGGAAATTATTCTGACTATATCACTCAAAAAGCTCAACTAGAAGACCAACAAGAACGAGCTTATGAAAAGCAGCAGGCTGAAATTCAAAAACTTCAAACTTTTGTTGATAAGAATATCGTGCGAGCTTCTTCCACCAAGCAGGCTCAGGCCAGAAGAAAGCAACTTGCTAAAATGGACCGAATTGATCGTCCCAATAGTGATGAAAAAGTTGCTCATTTTACATTTTCCGGTAATCGGAAAAGCGGACATAACGTGTTGAAGGTAACTGATGCCGCCGTAGGCTATGATAATAATGTACTAGCCGAACCGGTAAACTTAGACATCACCGCCAACCAGGCAGTGGCTATCGTGGGGCCAAACGGAATCGGCAAGTCTACCCTATTAAAAAGTATTTTAGGAATAATTCCGTTTATCAAGGGCAACGTTGCCTTTGGAACGGGCGTGGATACTGGCTATTACGATCAAGAACAACAAAGTCTGCACAATAACAAAACGGTATTAGCTGAGTTGTGGGACGAACATCCTACCACTCCAGAAAAAGATATTCGAAGTATTTTAGGTAGTTTCTTATTTTCTGGCGATGACGTTTTAAAGCAGGTTAGAGATTTATCGGGTGGCGAAAAAGCACGGTTATTACTTACTAAGCTTGCGATGAAGCACGATAACTTCCTAATTCTTGATGAACCAACCAACCATTTGGATATTGACAGTCGTGAAGTCTTAGAAACCGCCTTAAAACAGTTTGACGGTACCATTTTATTCGTTTCTCATGACCGTTACTTTATTAACCAAGTGGCCACTTCGGTAATTGAGATTAGTCCAGAAGGCAGCACTGCTTATCTTGGAAATTATGATTACTACGTCGAGAAAAAGGACGAACAATTAGCAATTAAAGCCCGTAACGAAGAACAAAAAGTACGGACAGATATTACTACTAATAACTCCTCTTCTAAAAATAATTATCAATTAGGTAAAGAAGCGCAGAAGAAGCGCCGGAAGATGGAACGACAAGTTCAAGACTTGGAACACCAACTAGCAGAGCTGAAAGATCAACGTACCGCCATTGAAGAACAAATGGTTTCTATAGTACAAACTGACTATGAGGAACTAGGCAGACTACAAGCAGCCTTAGACGATAACCAGGCTAAGACTGACGAAGTCGAAATGCAGTGGACCGAAAAAAGTATTGAATTAGAAGAACTATTAGAATAATAAAAAAAGGAATTTTGACATGTTTAAGCTGTCAAAATTCCTTTTTTATTAACGTTCACTATCTGCTGCCCATTCAAATTCTAATCCTGGATTAGCGTTAAGACTCGCATCTGCGAATACATTATGGCGATATAAAACTTCACCAACTGCTCCGATCATAGCGGCATTGTCACCACACAAAGCTAATGGTGCTAGTACTAGTTCGGTTGTCGAGAAAGCTTTAAGTTCCTGTTGTAATCGTGATCGAATTCCCCGGTTAGCGGCAACCCCACCAGCTAAAATTAGTTCTTTAACCGGGTACTGTTGCAAAGCCTTCACAGTTTTATCCGCTAACACGTCCACAACGGCTGCTTGAAAACTAGCAGCCAAGTCCTGGGAATTTAAAGTTTCACCAATTTGATCAGCATGGTGAACGGTATTGATGAAGGCACTTTTTAAACCACTGAAGCTAAAATCAAAATTATCTTCCTTATCCATTGCTCTAGGAAAGTTAAAGGTATCTTGACCTTCATGTGCCCATTCATCCACTGTCTTACCAGCAGGATAATTAATTCCTAATACCCTACCAATTTTGTCGTAGGCTTCTCCAGCTGCATCATCTCTAGTTTCTCCGATAATCTCAAACTGGTTTTCAGCTGGCATATATACTAGCTCAGTATGTCCACCAGAAACAACCAATGCCATGGCTGGAAATTCCACTGGTTGTACAAATCGAGCAGCATAAATATGACCCGCAATATGATTTACCGGAATTAACGGTAAATTGTGAGCCCAGGCAATCGTTTTAGCAGCAGTTACCCCTATCAATAGGGCTCCTACTAATCCCGGACCATAAGTTACAGCAACCGCAGTTAGGTCCGAATAAGTCACTTGAGCTTCAGCCAATGCTTCTTTTACGCAAATAGTGATCTGCTCAATGTGGTGCCGACTAGCTACTTCTGGAACCACTCCACCAAACCGCTGATGACTTTTAATTTGAGTAGCCACCACGTTAGATAGGATTTGGTTACCATCTTCAATAACCGCTACTGAAGTTTCGTCACAGCTAGTTTCAAAAGCTAAAATTAAATTTCGTGCCACTATTTTTCCTCCGTATCATAATCAGGAACTACGGCATCAGCTGTCCCATCTAATTCTAATTCCATGTTTAAGGCATCTTCATGATCACCATTATAGTACCCTTGCTTAATTCCGGCATCTTGAAAACCTAAGGTCCGGTATAGTTTTTGCGCCTTAGTATTGCTTACCCGCACCTCCAAAGTTACTTTTTTATACTCTAATTGTCGGGCTTTTTTAATTATTTTAGTCACTAAAAAATAACCCAAGCCGTGGTTTTGAAAATTGGGAGCTACCGCAACATTGGTAATATGACAGTCCTTGGTCTTAAAATTCAATGAACAACCGATAAACGCTACTAGCCAATCGTTTCTTCTTAAAACCAAATAAAAACGATCTTTTTTACGACTTAACTCATTTTGAAAAGCCTTATCATCCCAAGGAGTTTGACCCCCATAAACCGACCGTTCAATTCCTAAAATTTCAGGAATATCTGGAATTACCGCCTTAGCTAGGAAATAATCCATATCATTGATGGTAACCTCGTGGTTTCTGATATCTAAATATTTTTCTCGTAATCTAGCATCACGATTACTAATATTTTTGCCATACCAAGTTTTAAACCTTTTCCACATAGTTACCACCCCTTTCATTTGGATGAGCAGCCTGCCAATCAGCTTCAGCTTTAGTAAGCCGTAAATAGCGAGGTTCCAAGCCATCCACGTTTTTAATAGGCTCTAATTGTTGTCCGTATTCTGCCAATAAAGCTGCATTAGGAATATTTTGTAATCCTTGGGCTACTTGAATTTGTGATCCCAATGCATCTTTATATGGTCCTACAAAGTTATCAGTTTCACCCACTATTACAATTGGGAGTTCAACATTTGCCAATTGCTTTAACCAATCATCCATATTTGTGTGTTGGTCATCCACTACAGTTTTCAATTGTCCATTTTGCCACTGATAAAGTCCGGTAAACATGTTTTGATTACGACCATCAAAGATCGGATTAATTAGCACTTCCTCATCCCTAACATTGAGGGCCAAAGCTAACAAGCTAGAAACTGCTACTAATTCTTTATCCAAGGTACTAGCAAAGGACTTAGCAAATGTGGTTGCCATTCGAATACCAGTATAGGATCCAGGCCCAACTGCCGCCACTACTCGATCAATATCGACCGGTTTTAAGCCCGACTTTTGGACTAAATCTTCAATAACCGGTAATAGGAATTCGGCATGTTTTTTATGCGTAGTAAGGGTTTCACTAGCTTGTATTTTACCATCCACTAAAACGGCAACCGTTAGCGGCTGATTGGATGTATCTAATGCTAATATTTTCATTACTTGTCCTCCGTTAAAGTAGCTTTTTGCCAGGTGATTTCAGCTAATGCAGCGATGGTATCGTCAAATTTAATTTCATGGCGAGAAATGCTTTGAGAATCATCTCCCAATAGTTCAACGGTTCCTTGAACCGTTTGTCCATAGACCACTTCGTTTTCAAACCGAATATCAATGGTTCTAGGGTTATGTTGCTCTAGGAAAGTCATTGGTAGAGTATCTACTATCCATTCCAAATAACGAGAATTATTAACGTGCCCATTGAAATCAATATCATTATATCTAATTTGGTAATTCTTCTCAGCAATAACGGCTTCGGGGGCAGTTGGTCTTGGAAGTCTAGGAACTTTCTTAACTGCTTCTGATTCATACTGGCTAACCACTTCTGGACTGATCGTAGTAATTTTACGTTTAACTTCATCCATTAACACCCAAATACTATCGATCTTAACTAACTCTTGACCATCAGCGTCAACTACCCAGAATTCACGAAAAGCAAAGAAACGATTGTAGGAAGTTCCTCTAGTAGTAACGGTAATTAATTCATCAACTCGTGGCATTCTATTAACCTTCATCGAATATGAAGTCACTACCCAGCCTAAGCCTTGCTCTCCTAACACATTATGATCAATGCCTAGATTACGGTTTTGAGCTTCCGAAGTTAGCACCACTACGTTTAATAACATCGCAATGGTCATTTGGTTGGTGACGTCACCTTCATAATATAAAACTTGATGATCTAAACTATATTTTTTTGCCACTGTTTTTACTTCCTTACTTAATATCGTGAAATTGATTATATAAATCTTGCCGCCGCAAATCGCGTTCTTTAGCAGTTAACTTAATCGCTGCATTGGTTGCCATTCCTTCAGCAATATAATGCTGCACCTGTTCAATCGGCGTTAACGTTAATTCCGGTTGGTCTTCTACTGTTGGATTATCATTACCAGCAATGATAATCACGAATTCTCCTCGTACATTTTCCTTAGTTGCCCAAGCTAATAGCTCGGATAAGCTACCCCGGATGAATTCTTCGTGCTTCTTGGTTAGTTCTCGTCCTAAAACTGCCTGTCGTTCTTCGCCAAACTCCGCCACAATATTCTTAAGAGTTTTGGTGAGTCGATGAGGGGCTTCATAATAAATAGTAGTTTCTGTTCTTTGAGCTAATTGCACTAATTCTTGCCGTTGATCCTTGTCTTTTCGAGGTAGAAAACCATAAAAATAAAAAGGCTGTGGATTAATTCCAGAGGCAATTAACGCCGTAACTCCAGCATTAGCACCTGGAAGAGGTACTACGGGAATACTTTGTTCAACTGCTGCTTTTACTAATTCCTTACCAGGATCACTAATCGATGGCATTCCAGCATCACTTACTTGGGCAATATTCATTCCATCCTGGAGTTTAGTAATCAATTCTGGAATCCGTTCTGATGTATTATGCTCATGAAAACTAATTTGACGAGTTTCAATTTCGAAATGATTCAAAAGTTTTTGTGTGTTTCTGGTATCTTCGGCCGCAATTAGATCCACCGTTTTTAACGTTTCTACAGCACGAAAAGTCATATCACTTAAGTTACCAATAGGCGTAGGCACCAAAAATAAAGCGCCACCCCCGTCATGTTTTTCAAAACTAGATTGTGTCTGCACTATTTTCTCCTACCTTACCGCCGGCCATAAATGACATCCATACAAAAGATACAGTTTTCGCCTTCTTCACGGTGCTTACCGTAAAATTGACCACAGACATGGAAACCTTCATTGTATAGTTTCTCTAAATTTTTCCGGGAAGATGATAGGTGTTCTTCATCATCCTCTTCTTCTTTGGCCTGAATTTGGTTTACCCGTTCTCTTAAATGCTGGTTTTCAATTTCTAACTCGGCATTTTTTTCCAGCAAAGTAATCAATGTTTCATGTAAATCAGAAAATTGACTAGCTGCCCGGCTTAATTGTTGGTCTACATCTTGCAATGCTTGATATGCATCTTGTTTATCCAAATTTTACCACCCTACCATTTACTCAAAAATTGCTAGTATGCTTAACGTCGTGCTCTCTAACATATTTTGGAAACTAACATTTACATCCACCATAGATTTCATATTCAATATCTTTTTCAACCCTAGTAATAATTGCTCGGTACTCATGGAAGTTGCCTGCGTTAGTTGCTGTTTAGCTCCTTGAAACTTAATTTCCTTAACGTCAACTTGACCGTACTTAACTAATAATGTTTCTTGCCATAAAGCCACAATTAGTTGCAATACCAATCGTTGCTGCTCTCGGTTAGTAACCAATGGCATAATCTTCATTTGAATTTGAGAAAAAGCTTGCGGATTGCCAGCGATCAAATATTCATCCCACTTAATTATCTGACTAACAATTTTAGTGAACCAATCATCTTTGTTCCACTCTTTAATTTGCTGTAAATCATTTGTCAGACTTAGCAAAAGTGGCTGCTGACTGGGAGCGACTCCTAATTCAGTAAGTTTTTCAGTTAATAAATTATTAGCTACCGCGTTAAATTCTACCACCTGAGTTCTCGAAACAATGGTGGGCAAAACTAACTGTCTTTCCGGACTAATTAAAAAGGTCACCACACTACCAGCAGGTTCTTCAATAAATTTTAAGAGACTGTTGGCAGCTCCGATCGTCATTTTATCAGCGGCTTCGATAATAAAAACTTTTTGCTGACCTTCCACCGCACTCTTAGAAAATTCACTTTTAATAAACCGGATTTGATCAACCTTAATACTTAGTCCCTCTGGTTTAGCCATCACTACGTCAGGATGCTCCTGATTTAAAATTCGCAAACATTCAGGGCATTTTCCACAGGGCAAATTATTCTGCACGTTTTTACAAAATAGACGCATTGCCACTAGTTCTGCTACCTCTAGCTGGCCTGCCCCAGCTTCTCCCGTAAATAAGTAAGCATGGGATAACCGATTATTTGCCACTAAATTCATAAATTGGTGGACAATTTCCGTTTGCCTAGTTTGAATTTCTTCAATCATTGTCTACCCCTAAAATTGGTGAAAAGCATCAATTGGCAATACCATCACCGTTGCTCCGCCAACTTCGACTTCAATAGGAAATGTTTGCTCAGCGCCGTCTCCATTTATGCTGACGGGTGGTGTCATGTATTGCTTACGAGCAGAACAGGTTTCCTTAATCAATTGTAAGACTAAATCCACCTTTTCGTCATCTATCGCTACAAAGTACGTAGTATTTCCAGCACGTAAAAAGCCACCAGCAGTTGCAAACTTTGTCGCTACAATATCATTCGCAACAAAGGTAGATCGTAGACGACTAGCATCCTTATCTTGAACAATCGCAATTACTAATTTCATATTGATTTCTCACCTTTCTTACTCAAAATATTCTGGTGCTACTGCTTGAATAGCAGTTAAGGCTTCTGCAACTACTACATCTAATTCTTGACTAGCATCAATTACTACATACCGGTCGGGATTTTGGTTAATCAATCTATCATAGCCAGCATGTACCCGTTCGTGAAAATCAACCGTTTCTACATCCAAACGATCAATTTTTTTAGTATCTCGGTGTTGAGCAATTCTTTTTAGTCCCACACTAACCGGAATATCAAAATAAATGGTCTTCGCTGGTAGCAGCCCTTGAGTAGCGAAATGATTGATCTCTGCAATCGATTGTTCCCCAATTTTACGACCTGCGCCTTGATAGGCAATCGAACTATCTACAAAACGATCACATAAAACTAACTGTCCGTTTTCCAATGCTGGTAAGATCGTAGAAACTACGTGTTGTCTACGTGAAGCAGCGTATAGTAATGCTTCAGTTCGCACATCCATTGCTTGATTTTTGCGATCCAAAATTACTGATCGAATTTGTTCGGCGATAGGATCGCCTCCCGGTTCCCTAGTTACTATCAGTCGCTCACCTAGTGCGGGAGCTAATAGTTCTTGAATTGTTGTTAAAACAGAAGTTTTTCCGGCTCCGTCCGGACCTTCAAAACTAATAAACTTGCCTCTATGTCCCATATTACCCCTCTTTATAATTAAAAAGAGTGACCTTTCTTCCATTGAAACTATCGGATTTTTACCTGATCGCTTACTTGACGGAAAAGTCACTCACCTCTATTAGAATTATTCGTACGGATCATAATTAATCACTGAAGATTGAATAGTTGTGTTTTTAACTCGGCGCAATCGGGCTTCTTTATAAATGAAGAAAAATTTTTGTTTAGCCAATATTGTTTCTGCCTCTAAATCCAAATCAATTTGACCGTCAGCTACCGCTTCTTGAGTACGACGATCATAATCCCATTCTTCTTTGAGCGTATTAACTAAATCCAATAATCTTTGATCATATTCTTCTTTAACACCCTGCCGACGAAACCATGGTATTTTCATAATTTTACAACTCCGTTCGACCTTCGACAGCCTTAAACAAGGTCATTTCATCGGCGTATTCAATATCCGCTCCAACTGATAATCCGTGAGCTAATCTAGTAACCTTAATCCCAGCCGGTTTAATAAGTCTACTTAGATACATAGCAGTTGCTTCGCCTTCCGGAGTTGCATTAGTTGCTACAATGACTTCTTTGACTGCTGGATTATCTTGGAGTCGCTTAATCAACGATTTAATGTTTAGTTCTTCTGGTCCCTTACCTTCAATTGGTGATAAAACTCCTTGTAAAACATGGTAAAGGCCGTGATATTCGTGCATTCGTTCCATTACCATCACATCTTTAGGTTGTTCAACCACTAAAATTTGACTTTGATCCCTGGTTTTATCAGTACAGATTTCACAGGGGTCTGCTTCGGTAATGTTGCCACAAATTGAACAAAAATGTAAGTCGTCCTTCGTGGCCTGTAAAGCTTTAGAAAAATCCTTTACATCAGTTTCATCCATGTCAAGGGTATAAAATGCTAATCTAGTCGCTGTTTTATTCCCAATTCCTGGTAATTTCATATAACTGTCAATTAATTTGGCAATTGGTTCTGGATATTGCATTTAAATTCCTTCTTACATTCCGGGAATGCCTTTAGTGTATTTACCAAGGGTTTGTTCAGTAGCTGCTGCCACTTGTTGCAAACCATCATTTACCGCTGCTAATACCAAATCAGAGAGCATTTCAGGATCTTCTGGGTCGATAGCATCGGGCTTAATTTGAAGATCAGTCAACTTCCGATCACCACTAAACGTAGCAATCACCATATCACTGGGAGCCTTACCCACAAATGATTGTTGGTTTAAGTTTTCCTGTTCTGCAGAAAGTTGCTTTTGCATCTTTTGCATTTGCTTCATCATCTTATTCATATTCATACCGTTCATAATTGTAAATCCTCCGTCTATATCTTAATCATTTTTAATATCTAAAATTTCACTGCCAAATAATTCTTCGGCTTTTTCAACAATTGGTGGAACCGATTCAGTTTGTTCTGGTTCTGCTGTCTCGGTGTCATCCATTTCCTTAGTGGTGCCACTCTTTTGCTTTCCCACTAAATAATCCTTACGAATCTGGGGCCATTCGTTTTCTGGAACAAAAACTACTTTTACATTGCGTCCAGTTACCCGATCTAAGCCATTTTCTAAAGCATCTACTAACTCTTGATCAGATTGTGCTTTTTGAAACAAAAATGAGTAATCAAACGCTACAATCACCCCATCATCGCTGGCAGCCACCGGTTTAGAGACATGCATAACGGCCCGTTGAGTCACTGACAAAGTGGTTAATAAATCAGACCAATTAGCCTTTTGATAATCCAATGCCGCTCTAGTAGCGTGATCTAGCACCGGATACACTTTATTTAAAGCAACTTTAATTCCATTTGCTGACTTCTTAGGTGTCTTTTTAACTGGAGCCGAGACCGACGCGGGTGATGGTTGAGTATTCTTTAAACTAGCTAATTGTTCTTGAAGTTGCTGTACTTGCTGTTGAAGCTGCTCAATTTCATTTTGATTGCTAGCTTCCGTCACAACTGTGGTTGCTGTTTTCTCAGAAGTTAAATGAGTTAATTTAACCGTCAAAACCTCCAGGTAAACATCCGGATGCATCGAGTAACGCATTGAATTAGCTACTTCGTTTAACTCATCAATTATCTGATAAATAGTTTCTGGGTTAACTTGCGCACTAATTTGCTTGAACTGCTCGTCGATAATCCCCAACTCCATTTGATTAACCATCTCAGGATCTTGTTGATAAAGCAGTAGGTTTTGACTATACGCCGTCACATCTTCTAAAAAGCGTTGAGCATCTTTACCATCACTTAAAACTTTTTGAACCGATACTAAGGCGGCCTTAGTATCCTTAGCTACAATCTGGGTATAGTAATCAGTTAGTAGTTGATTAGTAACGCTGCCTGTTACTTGCAAAGCATTATCATAGGATACTCCGGACTGATCACCATAAGCCATCGCTTGGTCCAAGATACTCAGCGCATCTCTCATTCCACCTTCAGCAGCTTTAGCAATCACCTTTAAGGCATCAGCATCATAAGTCACTTGATCCTGTCCTAAAATGTATTCCATTCTTTCCAAAATCACTTTAGGTTGAATTCGTTTAAAATCATATCGTTGAGTTCTGGAAATAATGGTAGCCGGAATTTTATGAGGTTCGGTAGTTGCCAAAATAAAAATGACGTTAGCAGGTGGTTCTTCTAACGTTTTTAATAATGCATTGAAAGCCCCAGTAGATAACATATGCACTTCGTCAATGATATAAACTTTATAATCTGCTTGAGTAGGCGCATATTTGACTTTATCTCGAATATCACGAATTTCTTCTACGCCGTTGTTAGACGCCGCATCAATTTCAATGACATCGTTTAAACGCCCCGCCGTAATGGCCTGACAAGTTTCGCATTCGTTGCAGGGTTCTCCATCTTTTAAATAATGGCAATTGACTGCTTTAGCGAAAACTTTAGCTGCCGAAGTCTTCCCAGTTCCTCTGGGTCCTGTAAACAAATAGGCATGACTAATTCGTTGAGTAATCAGTGCATTTTTTAACGTTTGAGTAATAATAGATTGACCCACAATTTCATCAAACCGCTGTGGTCGCCAAACCCGGTATAAAGCTTGATAACTCATCGAAAGTCTCCTTTTTTTCTTTTCACCAATCAAAACATCTAAATAATTATATTATGAAATTGTCAATTTGACCACCAATCGGTGCGATCAATTTTAAACAAAATCATTCCAGTAGAATCATCCTTCTAAAGAAAAAAATTCAATACCCAAAGTGGGTATTGAATTTTAATTTTAATGGTTACCTCAAAGGTAATCTATTAATTTTATAAAAAACAAGAGGCACAAAATCAAGGATACTTAGTGCTGCTTCCTTCCGGACCTGACACGATTCGTAAGCTGACTTTTGCCTCAAGGCCTTACGGCAATAATTAGTATACACTTTTTACGATTAAAAAACTAGCTCTTTTTCAGTTTTTTCTTAGCCGCTTTTTTGCGTTTCCGAGCAGCCCTAAAAAAGTCGCGCATCACTTGACCAGCTTCATCGGCTAATAAGCCTTCGTGAACCTCTACTTGATGGTTAAGCCGAGAATCCTCTAACGCTTCGTAGAGACTTTTGGTTGCTCCCGCTTTAGGATCTCTTGCCCCAAAATAAACTCGCCGAATGCGCGAATTTACAATAGTTCCTGCACACATCAGACACGGCTCAATTGTGACGTAAAGATCGCAATCAATCAGCCGCCAACTGTTTAGGTAACGACAGGCTTCTTGAATTGCCAACAATTCTGCATGAGCAGTAGCATCTTCTAAATGCTCCCTTAAATTGTGGCCCCAGCCGATTACTTTACCTTGCCAGACGACCACCGCGCCAATAGGAACTTCGCCAATTAAGGCGGCATTTTGAGCTTCCTTTAAGGCTAATCTCATGTAATCAGTTTCGTTCACTTACGCCACTCCTTTTTGGTACTTTCTAAAATATAATAGCCCTTACTACGTTTTAAAATCAAACAGTTGCCAAAAACCTGTTCCATTAATTTTTTAGCGGACGGGGCGCCTTGTTTTTTCTGTAGAACTACAGTGAGTTTGCCACCCACCACTAGATGATCAATCGCTTCTGACAACATTTGATCCACTACTTTTTTACCAGCTCGCACTGGTGGATTAGTAATAATCGCTGCGTATTGCTGATCTTTAACGCCAGCATAAACATCGCTACTAAAAATTCGAACGTTAGTCACGTGATTAGCGGCAGCATTTTGTTTAGCCAAGCCCAATGCTCGTTCGTTAACGTCGACCATATCGATTTGGCGGTCAGGCAATTCAGAGGCTACGGTGATTCCTACCGGACCGTAACCCGCCCCCAAGTCTAAGATCGGACCAGCTGGTAAATTAGTTAAATCAACCGTATCAATCATGACTCGACTACCATAATCCACTAAGTGTTTAGAAAACACTCCGTTGTCCGTAGTGAACGTAAAGTTATGTCCTCGTAGCTCATATGGCCATGAAATCAAGTTATGTTCGGCGGTTGGATTAGTCGAATAATAATATTGCTGTTCTGTCATAATTATTTCTCCAAATTCTAATAGTTTTTTTCAAACACACATAAAGTCAATATTTAGTGGCATTAAACCGTTTTTAACACCAGATCTTGTGGTTGTTTCAAATTGCAATTTCTATTTTTTAGTGTAGACTAAAAGCATATCAAAAGTTAACGAATGAAAAGAAGGTGAATTACATGGCAAAAGTAACGATTTATTCCAAAAATAACTGTATGCAATGCAAGATGACTAAGCGTTACCTTACAGAACATGACGTTGCCTTTGAGGAACATAACATTAACGAACAACCAGAATACATTAACTACTTGAAATCTAACGGTTTCCAATCTCTTCCAGTAATTGAAATCGAAGGACAACCAGCTTTTAGCGGTTTTCGTCCCCAACAACTTCAAGCAGTTGCAGGTTAGTGATTAATAACGATAGTCACTATTCTACCATAAAAAGACGGTACTAAAACGGCGAAACCATTTCAGGTCTCGCTTATTTTTTTAAAACTTAGAAAGTGGGTAATTTCCAATGGCATTAACTAAACTAGAAGATGTGACGTATTTTGATCTCAATAATCAAATTAATATTCCCATTGATGGTCAAATTCCGCTCAACAAAGATCAAGAAGCTCTCGAAGCTTTTTTAGCTGAAAACGTTGAACCCAATACAATCAAATTCGATTCTATTAAGCAACGTCTAGATTACCTAACTAAAAATCAATATTATGAAACAGATTTTTTAACTAAATACTCACTCACTTTTATCGAAAAACTATATGACTACTTAAACAGTCAAGATTTTCACTTCAAGTCATTTATGGCTGCCTATAAATTTTACGCTCAATACGCATTGCAGACCGATGACAAGGAACATTACCTAGAAAGTTTCGTTGATCGAGCAGCCGTAAACGCCCTTTATTTTGCAGATGGTGATCAGCAGCTCGCTATGGATCTAGCTGACGAAATTATCCACCAACGTTATCAACCTGCCACCCCTAGCTTTTTAAACGCGGGCAGACAACGACGTGGCGAGCTAGTGTCTTGTTTTCTAATTCAAACTACTGATGATATGAACACTATTGGCCGAACTATCAATTCAGCTCTTCAACTATCCAGAATCGGTGGTGGGGTCGGCATTAATTTGACTAACTTACGGGGAGCCGGAGACCCAATTAAGCACATTACGGGAGCCGCTTCTGGAGTGGTTCCGGTCATGAAATTATTGGAAGACAGCTTTTCATATTCCAACCAATTAGGTCAACGCCAAGGGGCTGGCGTAGTTTATTTAAGTGTTTTTCATCCAGATATCATTGCCTTTTTAGGTGCTAAAAAAGAAAATGCTGATGAAAAAATTCGACTAAAGACCCTATCATTAGGAATTGTGGTGCCAGATAAATTCTACGATCTAATTAAAGAAGATGCAGACATGTATCTCTTTAGCCCCTACGACGTGGAACGTGAATACAATACCCCATTTGCCTATGTGGATATCACCAAGGAATACGATAACCTGGTGGCCAATGAAAATATTCACAAGAAAAAGATCAAAGCCCGAGATCTAGAAACTGAAATCAGTAAGTTACAACAAGAATCCGGCTATCCATATGTAATTAACATTGATACCGCTAATCATTCCAATCCAATTCATGGTAGAATTGTAATGAGCAATTTATGCTCAGAAATTTTACAAGTTCAAACCCCTTCAACTGTAAATGATCGTCAGGAATACACCCAACTAGGTACAGATGTTTCTTGTAACTTAGGTTCCACTAACATCAATAACCTCATGAGTTCTCCTAATTTTGGTCATTCAGTTGAAGCCATGGTGCGAGCTTTAACCTTTGTAACTGATCATTCTAATATCGATGTTGTTCCTTCCGTTCAAAAAGGAAACCAAGAAGCCCACTCTATCGGGCTAGGAGCCATGGGGTTACATAGCTTCTTAGCTAAAAATCATATTTACTATGGATCACCTGAATCCATTGAATTTACTGGCGTTTACTTTATGCTTTTGAATTATTGGACCCTAATGGCCTCCAATCAAATTGCTAAAGAACGCAACCAAACATTTGTGAATTTTGAAAAAAGCAAGTATGCAGATGGAAGTTACTTTGATAAGTATTTAACCCATTCTTATGGTCCTACTTCTGATAAGGTAAAATCTCTTTTCGATGGCGTCTTCATTCCTCAACCAGCTGATTGGGAGAAATTAAAAGAAGCGGTTATGAATTACGGTTTATATCACCAAAATAGATTAGCGGTGGCTCCTAATGGCTCTATTTCATACATTAACGATACTACTGCTAGTCTCCACCCTATCATTAACCGAATTGAGGAACGTCAAGAATCTAAGATCGGTAAAATTTACTATCCGGCCCCTTACCTCTCTAACGATACCATGCCATATTATCAATCAGCTTATGATATTGACATGCGTCAAGTAATTGATGTGTATGCGGCCGCTCAAGAGCACGTCGATCAAGGCATGAGTCTCACTTTATTTATGCGTTCAACCATTCCTGAAGGACTATACGAATGGAAAGACGGACGTACAGATAAAATGACCACCAGAGACTTAAATATTTTAAGAAATTATGCTCATTACAAAGGAATTAAATCAATCTATTACATTCGCACATTTACTGACGACCAAAGTGAGGTAGGTGCCAACCAATGTGAGAGTTGTGTAATTTAACGGAGGATCAATGATATGACCGAAAACTATAATGCCATTAACTGGAATGCAGTTGATGATGCAATTGATAAAGCCACCTGGGAAAAACTTACTGAGCAGTTTTGGCTTGATACCAGAATTCCCCTTTCCAACGATCTAGCTGACTGGCGGACGTTAGACGATGATCACCGCTGGGTAGTAGGTCACGTTTTTGGCGGTCTTACTTTACTAGATACCCTTCAATCTCAAGAAGGAATGGCTTCTTTAAGAAAAAATACCGTAACAATGCACGAAACTGCAGTATTGAACAACATCCAATTTATGGAATCAGTTCATGCTAAAAGTTACTCATCTATTTTTTCAACTTTAAATACTCCAGATGAAATTGAAGAAATTTTTGATTGGAGTGATACCGAGGAATTGCTCCAAAATAAAACCTTAAAGATTAGAGATATCTATAAAGATGAACCTAACCCACTAAAAAAGAAAATCGCCAGTGTCTTCTTGGAAACTTTTCTTTTTTATTCCGGTTTCTACACCCCACTATGGTATCTGGGGCACAACAAGCTCTCTAACGTCGCCGAAATCATCAAGCTAATTCTACGTGATGAATCGGTCCACGGAACCTATATTGGTTATAAATTCCAAATTGGTTATAATCAATTGTCTAGCGAAGATCAATCTGAACTAAAAGATTGGTTGTATGATTTTCTTTATAAGCTATATGAAAATGAAGAAAATTACACTCACTTATTATATGACCAAGTTGGCTGGACAGAAGATGTGCTGACCTTCATTCGTTACAATGCTAATAAGGCTTTGATGAACTTAGGCCAAGATCCTCTCTTCCCCGATACTAACGAAGATGTTAATCCGGTAATTATGAACGGTATCTCAACTACTACCGCTAACCATGATTTCTTTTCTCAGGTAGGTAATGGTTACTTACTCGGAAACGTTGAATCCATGCAAGATTCAGATTACAACTTTGGTAAAAAGATCTAAAAAAACAGTCAGGAATTTTTCCTGACTGTTTTTTTAGTCTTCATATCCATTTGGATGTTGTTGGTACCAATTCCAAGCGGTTTGAATAATTTTTTCGACGTCATCGTACTCTGGTTGCCAGTTCAAGATTTCGCAAGCTTCTTTACTAGCTGCCACTAAGGTACCTGGATCACCTGCCCGTCTAGGTCCCATTACCATCGGAATTGCTTGCCCCGTAACTTTTCGAGCGGCTTGTAACATTTGTAAGTTAGAAAAACCGGTAGAAGATCCTAAGTTAAAGGAACGGCTAGGATTGCCATTTTCCAAATAACTCACCGCTAAAATATGAGCCATGGCTAAATCTTCAACATGGACATAATCACGCACACAAGTACCGTCATCTGTATCGTAGTCATCTCCGAAAATAGTCAACTGATCACGTTTACCAGCGGCAACTTCTAAAATAATGGGAACTAAATGAGTTTCTGGGTGGTGATCTTCACCCAAACTACCATCCGGCTTAGCCCCAGCAACGTTAAAGTAACGAAGAGCGACAAACTTAATACCATAAGCTTGATCACACCACCGCATGATTTTTTCCATCATTAATTTACTTTCCCCATATGGGTTCGTTGGCATTTGTCGGTCGGGTTCTTCAATCGGAACCCTAGTAGGTTCTCCGTATGTAGCTGCTGATGAGGAAAAAATAAGTTTATCGACGTTATGTTTTTTCATTACTTCTAATAATGTAATCAACCCACCAACGTTGTTATCAAAGTATTTCAGGGGAGTTTTCATTGATTCTGGAACAATGGAAAAGGCCGCAAAATGAATCACCGCATCAATCGCCTCATCGTTAAAAACAGTTTCCATAAATTCCTGGTCACGAACATCTCCCTCATAAAATCGAGCACCCTCAGATACAGCAGATTGATGGCCAGTTGATAAGTTATCAACCACCACAACGTCACTACCAGTATTTACTAGTCTATCTACAGTATGTGAACCAATATAGCCTGCTCCACCTAATACTAAAATTGCCATGAGTGCGATCCCCTTTACCTAAATCATAATTTGATACTTTCATTTTCCCTTAAAACCTCCATCATGGCAAACCTTTCTACCAAAATTTAAGAAAACAAAAAAAGCTCATTTCCATTAGGAAATGAGCTTTTTAAAGCGAAATTACTTAAGAGTAACTACGCCACCAACTTCTTCAAGTTTAGCCTTGATGTCGTTAGCTTCGTCTTCAGAAACGCCTTCTTTGATAACAGAAGGAACGCCATCAACAAGACCCTTAGCGTCTTTCAAGCCAAGTCCAGTGATTTCACGGACAACCTTGATAGCCTTAACTTTTTGGTCACCAGATTCAGTTAATTCAACATCGTATGAATCCTTAGCACCAGCATCGGCACCAGCAGCACCAGCAGCAGCTACAGGAGCAGCAGCTGAAACACCGAATTCTTCTTCGATTGAGCTAACTAAGTCGTTTAAGTCAGTAATTGAAGCTTCTTTTAATTGGTCGATAATATTGTCTTTATCAAAAGCCATTGTATTTTCCTCCACTTATAATTGGAATTTTAGTATTGACTAGGCAGCGTCGCCATCGTCAGATTCTTTCTTTTCTGCAATTGCCTTAACGGCGTATGCAACGTTACGTACAGGTGCTTGAAGAATATTTGCCAAGGTAGACAATAGTTCTTCGCGACTTGGTAAAGTAGCGTATGTTGAGATTTCTTCAACAGAAGCAACTTCGCCGTCGATGATACCACCCTTAAGTTCAAGTGCTTCAGCAGTTTTTGCAAAGTTATGCAAAATCTTAGCAGCGGCAATTGGATCTTCAGAACCAAAAGCAACGGCAGTAGGACCAACAAAGGTATCCTTCAAACCATCAAAACCAGCCTTTTCAGCGGCCCGCATCAAGATCTTGTTCTTGATAACTTGCATGCTAACACCAGCATCACGCAATTGCTTCCGTAAATCAGTTACTTCAGCAACGGTTAAGCCACGGTAATCAACAACTACAACAGAAGATGCATTCTTTAATTGATCTGCAATTTCTTCAACTTGTTTTGCTTTAACAGCAATAGCTTGTTCACTCACGAAATTCACCTCCCAAAATTTTCGTTGGGATTTAATAAAAAATCCCTATGCCACCGTAGACATAGGAAAAGAAACTTTCCTCGGCAGGATATTAAGGCTTACGCCACCTGAGTCTTAGGCAGAAATATAACAAAGATGATTTTACCATATTGGCAAAAGATCGTCAACATAGGGATTTTTCGGAATTTAATTCCAACTAGTACAAACTAGATTGATTCAATATCCACTTCAACACCAGGGCCAAAGGTAGATGAAATTGAAACGTTCTTTACGTAAGTACCACGAACAGCAGCTGGACGGGCACGAACAATTACGTCAGCAATTGTCTTAATGTTGCCAGCTAATTTATCGGCATCAAATGAAACCTTACCAACAGGAACTGCTACGTTACCATCACGGTCAGTCCGGTAAGTAACCTTACCAGCTTTTGAGTCAGACACTGCCTTAGCAACGTCCATGGTAACAGTACCAGTCTTAGGGTTTGGCATTAAGCCTTTAGGTCCCAATACTCGACCTAAACGACCTACTTGAGCCATCATATCAGGAGTAGCAATAGCGACATCAAAGTCTAACCAGCCATCTTGAATTTTTTCAACTAAGTCAGTTTCACCAACGAAATCTGCACCGGCTTCTTCGGCTTCTTTAGCCTTGTCACCCTTTGCAAATACAACAACGGTTTGGTCTTTACCAGTACCGTTAGGTAGGACAACTGCCCCCCGAAGTTGTTGGTCTGCTTGTTTAGTATCAACGTTTAAATTAAATACGATGCTTACAGTATCATCAAACTTAGCAAAGTCGATGTTTTTAACCAATTCAACAGCGTCGTTTACGGCGTATGCTTTATCTTGGTCTACTTGCTTTAAGGCATCTTGATATTGTTTTCCTCTTTTACGAGCCATGTGTGTTTTCCTCCTTGCAATGTGGTTATAACGGGTTCAACCTCCCACGCGACGCGTCAGCTACGCATCAAAGCTACCAAAAGACTAACTTAAATTAGTCTTCAACTACGAAGCCCATGCTCCGTGCAGTACCTTCGACCATGCGCATAGCTGCTTCAACGTCAGCAGCGTTAAGGTCTGGCATTTTAGTTTCAGCGATTTGCTTAACTTGATCCTTGGTTACAGTTGCAACCTTGTTAGTGTTAGGTTCGCCGGAACCATGTTCAACACCAGCAGCCTTTTTGAGCAAAACAGCAGCAGGTGGGGTCTTAGTAATGAAATCAAATGAACGATCTTCATACACAGTAATAACAACTGGAATGATCATACCTGCTTGATCAGCAGTCCGTGCATTGAAATCCTTAGTGAAGCCCATGATGTTGATACCTGCTTGACCTAAAGCAGGACCAACTGGAGGGGCAGGTGTTGCTTTGCCCGCAGGGATTTGCAATTTAACAATATTAGCTACTTTTTTAGCCACGAGACATACCTCCTTAAGTCCGTGTGTGGTAAGTGGAGATTAGATTTCTCCTCCCACGTTTATCAGTATGTAGAAACATACCACATGATTATACCACAACTTTTTCTTAGCGACAATTACTTCCCAAAATTTTCTAAACAATTGGATCGATTTGGTCAAATTTAAGTTCAGTACTAGTTTCCCGACCAAACATATCAATATTAACCTTCAAACGCATCTTTTCGTTGTCAATTTCGGTAATCTTACCAGTTAAACCTGCGAAGGCACCGTCCACAATTTCAACAGAATCGCCCACTTCGACGTCTAATTGTTCGTGACGAGCATTCATACCGATCATCTTCAATACATGATCAATTTCTTCTGGCAACAATGGTGTGGGTTTACTACCTTGACCATGGGAACCCACGAATCCGGTAACCCCTGGAGTGTTTCGCACAATATACCATGCTTGATCCGTCATGACCATTTCAACTAACACATAGCCAGGGAAAGTTTTATCCATTTTAACTTTGTCTTCACCACTTTTAGTAGTTTCGTGTTCTTCTTGTTCTGGAACAACGACTCTAAAAATGTTATCTTCCATTCCCATGGATTGCTTTCTGCTATCCAAATTCATTTTAACTTTGTTTTCGTATCCAGAATACGTATGTAATACGTACCATTTCTTTTCAGCTGATTCGACCATCATATTCTCCTTTTTAATCCAACAAAAAAACCTGTTGTTTAACAGGTTTTGCTTGTGCTTCAGTATTAGTATACCAAACTATTCGGGTAGTGACTATGCAAATAATTGCAAAGCCCATTGAAAGAACCAATCAATGCAGCCTAAGAAAATTGCCATCAAAATTGAAGTGCCAACAACGGTTGACGTATCTCTTCTAGTTTCTTGGGCATTAGGCCAGGTAACTTCTTTCATTTCTTGAACGACGCTCTTTAAAAAGTTAATGAATTTCATCGTTTTTTCCTCCCCGGCAAGATTACTTGGTTTCGCGGTGCAACGTATGTTGACCACAATACTTACAGAATTTTTTAATTTCTAAACGGTTAGTTCGATTCGGATTTGCAGGAATTGTATAATTTCTAGACCCGCAAACCGAACAAGCTAACGCTACTTTTTTGTAGGCCATTTAACTTCCTCCTGACAATCACAGTTCATACTAACATTGATCTTAATTTCAGTCAATCAACAGTATCGTAAAATTTTTTCCGACACCTGTCGAAGGCGTTCCTTGCAGCAGCTGAAAATTGTTGTGATGATCCTTGACGATCTAACATCTGAAGAAAAGTTTGTTTTTCTAATCGAGAAAATTTACTAAATGATTCAGTAATGGATTCCCCTAGTAGGACTCTTAAGTCGGGCATAAGCTCTTGATGGTCTTGGATCGTTTCTACATAATATTGTTCTCTAGCCTCAATCGAGCGTAATTCAGATTTAGGGATTCGTTTTTTAGCTTGAGATTCCCGAATTAAATCAATCACCCGATTGTGCAAGTTTCGCTTATAAAAACTACCAAATGTAACGTTTTTAGCCGGATTAAATTTTCGTGTGGAATGAAATAAAGTAATCTGGGCTTATTGATACCAATCATCAATCTCAAAATTAGCGATGTAAAACTCAGACTGTAGCTTCTTTACGATTGGAAGATAAGTATTAAATAATTGCATGATCGCTAAATCGTCACCTGCCGCAGCCCGATTAATTAAATCAAGGTTGTTTTGTTCCATGAAATAAACCCTCCTCTATTAGAATAGGTTCAGACTATTTCAAGAAATCGTTTTCAACAAGCGAACATTAGTTTCATACCCTCAAAATATAACTACTAACATCTTCAAATATAAATTTATTTATGACCCCTATGGCTCAATTCATCCCTTAATTTTTCTAAAGATAATAATTGGTTAGCAGTAAACGGTGAGCGGCGAAAAATCTGACCTTGATCAGCAATCACCTTAGCTTCTTGATTAACTTCTCGTTCAGCTCGCTTTACGTCTGCTAACAACTCGCGTGCCGGAATTCGTAATGCTCCTGCAGAAAACACGGTCCACTGCTCAGCTTGATCGCTGGTAGCCACCGTTACTTGAACGAATCTGCTTTGCTTCTGGCGCGCTAAAGCCTCGATATAGCTATCAGCAGTCTGGTCTTTACTAGTCCAAATAATTTCCATATCATATTGCCGAAAACTTTTAGCATTTCCTGGAACGTACATCGCATCAAATACTACGATCATATTAAGATCTCGGTACTTTTTGTACTGAGACAATACGAATAGCAGTCGATCACGAGCTTCTTCCAGCCGACCACTAAGCTTTAATTTATTTAATTCTGGCCAGTTACCAATCATATTATAGGCATCGACAATTAATAGGTCCTCTTTCATGAGCTCACCTAGTTCAATGGATGTCTAGCATTGTATCCCTGATAGATAAGGACACTTGCGGCCACACTGGCATTTAAACTTTGAATATCTCCAACCATCGGAATGGTTAACATTTCATCTACTTGTTTTTTAACTAATGGTGAAATGCCCTTACCTTCGTTTCCAATAATCAGGGCTACTGCGCCTTTGGCATCCCAACGACGGTAATCCGTCCCATGCATGTCAGTTCCAAATACCCAGACTCCCCGCTCCTTAAGTTCATTAATTGCGTTAGTTAAATTAGTAACTCGAGCCACTGGTACCCGTTCTATGGCCCCAGCTGAAGTCTTAGCCACTGTAGAAGTTAATCCGACTGCCCGCCGTTTAGGAATGATCACTCCGTGAACTCCGGCAGCATCAGCAGTTCTAATAATAGACCCTAAATTATGGGGATCTTCAATATTATCTAAAATTATAAAAAACGGAGCTTCATTTTTTTGTTCAGCATTAGCAAATAAATCGTCAATTGTAGCATAGTCAAAGGCTGCAACGGCTAACACGATTCCCTGATGGTTTTGTCGGTCAGTCATTAGATCTAGCTTTTGCTTAGGTACTCGTGAAATTACTAAGTGTTGCTTGTTAGCAATCTTTAGAGCGTTAGCAATTACCGGATCTTTCTCGTTGATGCCAGTTTGTAAAAATAGTTTGTTAGCTTCTTGTTTAGCTTGCAAAGCAGCAACCACTGGATGGCGACCGATCACAAAGTCATTATTTTCTTCTTCATTATTTGGTTTCATGACGTAAATTTCCCCCTTCCACTTGTTGTATACACCAAGCCGCAATTTCAGCTAATCGTTCTTGTTGATCACTAAGGTATAAGTACCCCATCACGGCTTCAAAACCAGTAGAAACCCGGTAAGTTAATACATCGGTATTTTTGGCATGAGTATAACTTTTAGCATTACGACCACGTTTAAAGTAATCCCACTCAGTTTCAGTTAAATATTGATCGGCTTCCATTTGCCGAATCAAGGCTGCTTGAGCCTTAGCTGAAACATAATTAGTAGCCACATGATGTAATTTTGTAGGCTTGGTTAATCCCTGTTCAATTAAATGCTGGCGAATATAGACTTCATAAGCTGCATCTCCCATATACGCTAATGCCACTCCGTTAAGTTGTTGATAAGTCTCCATGTAATTTTATGATTCCTTTCTGAATCGAGTCCCCTGAGGAGTGTCTTCTAATACTATTCCTTGGGCTTTTAGTTCTTCACGAATTTCGTCACTTCTGATGAAATCCTTATTTTTTCTAGCTAATTCTCGTTCGGCAATTAAAACTTCGATATCTTCATCCGAAATAGTTTCCGCGCTCAATACCACCCCAAAAATAGCAGTTAGATCTTTTAAGGTTTGAGCTAAGAATTGCAAAGTGTTTGCAAAGACAATTTCATTTTGAGCGTATACATTAGCGAATTTAGCCAATTCATAAACAGCAGCGATTCCGTTTTGAGCATTAAAATCATCATCCATTGCATCTGTAAAATCAGCTACGATTTGGCGGACTTCTTGTTCCACCTTAGGGTCGTTGCCCACTTCCGCATTTTTTTGCCGATAGGTAACGTTGTTAAAAGCAGTTTGTAACTTTTTAAAGTTACTTTGGGCTTCTTGTAAACTAGCGTTATTGTATTGAATTGGCCGACGATAATGAGTAGTTGACATTAGCAAGCGAATTACTTGACCGTCCACTTCCTTTAATAGGTCATGAACCGTAACAAAGTTGCCTAGTGACTTACTCATCTTTTCGTTATCATCCCCAACGGTTACAAAGCCGTTATGCATCCAATATTTTACGAATTGTTTGTGGGTCTTAGCCTCACTTTGGGCTCGTTCGTTTTCGTGATGAGGGAAAATAAGATCTTCACCACCACCATGAATATCAATAGTATCTCCTAAGTAACGGGTAGACATAACCGAGCATTCGATGTGCCATCCAGGGCGTCCAGGGCCCCAAGGAGAATCCCAGGCTACTTTACCGTCGTCAGCCTTTTTCCAAAGGGCAAAGTCAACGGGATCTTCTTTTTGGGCAAATTCGCCATTAGCTAAGTCGACATGTTGACTTGCTCCCACTTCTAACTCATCAATGTTCTTATGTGCTAGTTCCCCATAGGTCGGAAACTTTCGAACTCGATAATAAACATTTCCGTCAACATCATAAGCATATCCAGCTTCGATTAATTCCGAAACAAAGCTAATGATTTCAGCAATATTATCAGTAGCTCGAGGATTTTTAGTGGCTGGTTGAATGTTAAGAGCCTTAGTATCCTCATAAAAAGCAGCGATATACTTATCAGCAATGGCTTCGACGGTTGTATGGTTTTCTTCAGCAGCCTTAATCATTTTGTCATCAACATCGGTAAAGTTAGAAACGTAATTAACTTGATAACCCCGGTATTCTAAGTAACGCCGAATGGTATCAAAAGCGATGACACTTCTAGCGTTACCCATGTGAATATAGTTGTAGACTGTGGGTCCACAAACATACATATTAACAATTCCGGGATTGAGTGGGTTAAACGGTTCTTTTTGCCGGGTTAGGGTGTTAAAAATTTGTAGCATGGCTTTTTCCTCGCTTCATCGGTATTTATTGAAATCATAGCACAAATCAGTGTTAATTTTAGGATTTAAATTTGCAAATTGAAATGAGGTCCGTTGACATTCAACGGACCTCATAAATTAATAAATATTTTTTGATTAATTAATTGTTGGCTTCTAGTTGATCCAATGTTTGTTGAACGTGCTTAACTGCAGTTTCTTTTCCAACTAACTCGATGGATTCTGGCAATTCTGGACCGTGCATTTCATGAGTAACGGCAATTCGAATTGGCATCCAAAGTTTTCTACCCTTAATTCCAGTATCCTTTTGAATTTGCTTGATGGTAGCCAAGATTTGAACCTTGTCAAAAATTGGTAAGTCAGCAATGCGATCCCGGAATTCTTTTAAAACTACTGGAGCAGTTTCATTTTGGATTTCAGCTAAAGCATCACCACTGACCATTTCCGGTTCGTGGAAAAAGACTTCTGCCATTTCGTTAATTTGAGCCATGTAGCTCATTTGTTGTTTGTAGACGTTGATTAACTTCCGAGCCCATTCAATTGTCTTAGTATCCGGGTCGGCTGGCAGGTTACCAGCTTTGATTAACTGTTGTAATGCTAGATCCATAACCACGTCTTCATCACTAGCCTTAACGTATTGATTATTAATCCACTCTAACTTCTTAGAATCAAACTTAGCTGGAGACTTACTCAAGCGCTTTTCGTCGTACATCTTGATGAAGTCCTTCACTGAGAAGATTTCATCTTCGCCCACTGGTGACCAGCCCAATAAGACAATGAAGTTAAACATTGCTTCTGGCAGGTAACCTAGGTCTCGATATTGCTCGATAAATTGAAGCACGGTTTCGTCTCGCTTACTTAACTTCTTCCCCGTATCGGCACTGATAATCAAACTCATGTGACCAAATTGAGGAGCTTGCCAACCGAAGGCTTCGTAAATCATTAATTGTTTTGGTGTGTTAGCAACGTGATCATCACCACGGAACACATGGCTGATTTTCATCAAGTGATCATCAACCACTACGGCAAAGTTGTAAGTAGGCATTCCATCACGTTTGGCGATAACAAAATCGCCACCGATGCTATCAGAGTTAAAGGAAACGTTTCCCTTAACAATATCATCCCAAGCAAAATCGTGGTTCTTAGGGACACGGAATCGAATAACTGGCTTCAAACCCTTAGCTTTAGCAGCTTCAATGGCAGCCTGACGTTCTTCGTCGGTCATTCCAGCATATTCGTATTCATAATGTGGCATTTCTCCACGTGCTTTTTGAGCTTCCCGATCAGCTTCTAGCTCTTCTTCGGTTCGGTAAGATTCGTAAGCCTTACCTTCATCCATAAGTTGTTGGATTAATGGGGTGTAAATATCTTGACGTTCTGATTGGCGGTAAGGACCAAAATCACCAGGTTTATCAGGACCTTCATCCCAATCTAATCCTAACCATTTAAGGTTTTCTAATTGACTGCGTTCACCATCTTCAACATTTCGCTTCGTATCGGTATCTTCGATTCGAATGATGAACTTTCCTTTATTGTGTCGCGCAAACAAGTAATTAAAAATTGCCGTCCGCGCGTTACCGATATGCAAATGTCCAGTTGGACTTGGTGCGTATCGAACCCGAATTGCATCGTTTGCCATGTTTTAAACGCCTCTTTCTAAATTTCTTAAAATAAGTTAGTAGTTTTAGTGTACAATGCTCCGCCCCAAAAATAAAGGGGCTGAACGGTTTACTTCCCGTTTCTCTTGGAATTATGGGTGTTTTCTTTACCTTTAGGATCCTTAGTGTCACCAATACCCTTAGTAGAATGTTCTGGTTTCGCAAAAATCATCTTCCCAGCGTCAGTCTGAATAGCGCTGGTTACGACTACATCAATATGTTGATTCAAGAAATAACGGCCATCTTCAACCACTACCATGGTGCCGTCGTCTAGATAAGCTACCCCTTGTTGTCGTTCCGTTCCGTTTTTCACGACCATTACGTTTAGTTTTTGGCCCGGGACAATCTTTTGTCGTAGAGCATTAGCCAACGCATTAATGTTGAAAACCTGGACATTTTGGAACTGAATTACCTTGTTTAAGTTGTAGTCGTTAGTAACAATTACTCCATTAACATCTTTAGCTAATTGAATTAATTTACTATCAACTTCATCAATGTCATCATAGTCACCTTCGTAGGTTTCAACCGGCATTAATTTTTCACTTTGTAATTTATTCAAAATATCCAATCCTCGCCGGCCCCTAACTCGCTTAACACTATCGCTGGAATCGGCAATGTATTGTAGTTCATAAAGAACGAAGTTAGGAATTAACAAAGTTCCTTCTAAGAAACCGGTTTTAACAATATCGTAGATTCGCCCATCAATTAAAATATTGGTATCTAAGATTTTGTAGTGGTGGTAATTTTCATCAATTGGTTTATCGATAATCTTTTCGTCTAACTCAGAATCCATTTCGGTTTTTTTACGGGATTGAAATACTCGCTTAAACCGGCCACTTTGCGTGGAACCTAACCGCAATCCCACGTAGCCCAATACTAGCATCAAAATCGCTGGTACTAAAGTATTCAAGAAGAACGTGTGAGCCCGGAAAAAGACAGTAGAAATTAAAATGGCCACCACTAGTCCTACGATCATTCCCAAAGTTCCAAATAACAACGAGATTGGATTTTGTTTAGCTAACGACGTCTCTAATTGATCTACTACCTTTAGCACTTGTTTGTCCAGCAACAACGAAATAATATAAAAGATAATGGCTCCTAAAATGGCATTGGTAAACATGTTGTTGAACAAGGTACCATAGCTAAGTTGCAATACCATCCAAAAAATGGGAAAGTAACTCGCCCCGATTGCTGCTCCAGCAATTGTAAAAATTAATCTAACAACTCCCTTGCGTCTCATCATTTCACCTCCTTTATCATTTAACCTAACGCTAATTTAAGTGCTTGAGACAAAGTGGAAACTCCAATGACTTCAATGTTTTTTGGAGGTGTCCACCCTTGCAAATTATTAGCTGGCACCATAATTCTATTAAATCCTAATTTGGCAGCTTCTGCCACCCGTTCTTCAATTCTAGTCACCCGGCGAATTTCACCGGTTAATCCCAATTCTCCCACATAACATTCACTAGGGTTAGTTCCCCGGTCTTTGTACGACGAAGCAATACTAATTGCCATAGCTAAATCAATAGCCGGTTCGTTAAGCTTAACTCCCCCAGCTGCCTTTAAATAAGCATCCTGGTTTTGCAGCATTAACCCGGCTCGTTTTTCTAACACCGCCATAATCAAAGAAACACGGTTCCGGTCCAATCCTGAAGCGGTTCGTTGGGCATTTCCAAATACTGACGCGGTAATTAACGCTTGAATTTCAACTAAAATGGGGCGAGTCCCTTCCATAGATACCACAATAGCAGAACCAGTAGCATCCTTTAACCGTTCTTCTAGGAAAATTTCAGATGGATTAGTCACCTCAGCTAAACCACCTTCTCGCATTTCAAATACACCTAATTCATTGGTAGAACCAAACCGGTTTTTAACTGCCCGTAAAATACGGTAAGAATGATTAAGATCTCCTTCAAAGTATAAAACGGTATCCACCATGTGTTCTAAAATTTTCGGTCCGGCAATTGCCCCGCCTTTAGTTACATGTCCCACCACAAAAACAGTGATTCCTTGGCCTTTAGCGATTTTCATTAAATCAGCCGTCACTTCTCTGACCTGGGCCACTGAACCAGTAGCTGATTGCACTTCGGGTTCTTGCATAGTTTGAACGGAATCAATTACCACTGCATCGGGCTTTAATTCATTAATCGTAGCCCGAATTTCATCCATATTGGTTTGGGGGTAGATATAAAGCTGATCGCTATTCACGTTTAAGCGATCCGCTCGCATTTTTATCTGATTAGCGCTCTCTTCTCCAGAAACATATAAGATCTTGCCTTGCCGGCTTAATTGACTAGATACTTGTAATAATAAAGTGGATTTACCAATCCCAGGATCTCCACCAATTAGAACTAAGGATCCTGGGACTACTCCGCCACCTAACACACGGTTAAGTTCTTCTAAATCGGTCTGGATGCGAGGTTCATTTTCAAATTTAACTTCCCCTAGCAATTCAGGCTGCACACTACTAGTACCCGTTCGACGAAGACCAGTAGCCGTATTAGCCTTGGTTTGGGTGACCACTTCTTCTACTAAAGTATTCCACTCGCCACAGTTTGGGCAGCGTCCCAAGTATCGCGGCGAAATGTAACCGCAGTTTTGACAGACAAATTGTGTTTTTGATTTTGCCACTAAAATCCTCCTCTAGTGTCGTTAATTATTTTCCGGAAGAACCGAAGCCTCCAGAACGGGTTTGTTTTAAATCATCATTATCGTTATCGGTGGTTAAATAAGGCATAAAAATCCCCTGACCAATTCGATCACCTTTTTTGATTTTCATATCGGTAATCCCTAAATTCACCATTTGAATAAAGATTTCGCCTTCATTAGCATCGTTATTGTAGTAATCAGCATCAATCACACCAATTCCATTTGGTACCACTAAGCCACGTTTAAGTGGGTTACTGGAACGATTGGCAATGATTAACACTTCATTAGGTTGCATAAATGCTTTAATCCCCGTTGGAATTAAATACGGTTTTAAAGTTGCATTAGCATCATTAATTTCTTGAGCACTTAATTCCTTGGTACTTTTGATTGTTGATAAAGCTTTTAAAAATGGAAACCGCCAAATAGATGGCAACACCATATCCACTGAACTTTCAAAGTCATAACCAGCCGCCTGCTTAGTGGCTCGTTTAGGTAAATTAATTGCTTGATCTTGGTATTTAGAAACTACTTCAAAGCCTCGAATCATCAAATCATCCTTTCGTTTACCGTTCTAATTATAAACTAAAGACCAACTTTTTAACATCAATTGACAAAACTTAACAAAACCTGCAAAATGGACGTTAGTAAAACCTTAAACGATAAACAGCAGGAGGTACCCCATGAATCAAAACGAATTAAAGCAATTGGTCGGTCAAGAAGCCGCTAAATACGTTGAAAACAATACCGTAGTTGGATTAGGAACTGGTTCAACCGTTAAATACCTAGTTGATGCTTTAGGTAAGCGTGTTCAAGAAGAAGGATTATCAATCGTTGGTGTTCCTACTTCAGAACGGACTGCTGAACAAGCACGGGGATTAGGCATCACCATTAAGGACGTTGATGAAGTTGATCATATTGATTTGACCATCGATGGTGCTGACCAAATTGATAAAAACTTCCAAGGAATTAAGGGTGGCGGAGCTGCCCATCTCTGGGAAAAGATCGTAGCTATTAACTCCCGTAAAAACATGTGGATTGTTGATGAAAGTAAAATGGCAGATGAATTAGGTTCTTTTCCACTACCATTAGAAGTTATTCCTTATGGTAGCACCCAACTTTTGAAGCGCCTAGCTGATCGAGGATACAATCCAGAGTTCCGGATGAATGGTTCAGAACACGTTTTGACCGACTCCAAGAACTACGTAATTGATTTACATTTAGGTCATATTGATGATCCTCATGCCTTAGCTAAAGATTTAGATAGTATGACCGGGGTTGTTGAGCACGGCTTATTCTTAGATCTAGTTAACATTGTGATCGTTGGTCACGACGACGGACCAGAAGTTTTAAATGCTCGTCCATAATTAATAATTGATTAATGGGACTGTTTCAAAGACAGTATTTGTCTTTGGTCAGCTCCCTTTTTTATTTGTCTTAATCAGAGTACAATATACTCATTAAATTTTAAGGAGGGATTTTTTTGTCAGCTGGTATCAGTTTTGATCAAATTAATCAGTTTCAAAATAATCTAGACACTAAAAAAGAGGCTAAAGTAATTGAACGATCAGTTACCCATCAAGGAATTTTAGCCACCAGTTCCGATTTCGCTTCAGAAGTAGCCATGAATCCTGTTTTTTCAATCGACTTAGCCACCGGAGACGTAGCAGACCAAAAGCAAAGTGGTCGTTGCTGGATGTTTGCAGCGCTAAACACGATGCGGCATAAATTAATGACTAATTTTAAGATGAACGATGATTTCGAACTTTCTCAAAACTACATCAACTTTTGGGATAAATTTGAAAAGTCTAATTTCTTTTTAGATAACGTTATTAAAACCGCCAACGAGCCTCTAGATTCTCGAAAGGTAGCTTGGTTGATGGCCACTCCCCAACAAGATGGTGGGCAGTGGGATATGCTATGTGCTTTAATTGAAAAGTATGGTATCGTCCCTAAATCTGCTATGCCGGAAACTTTTAGTAGTGAAAAATCAGCTCAATTGAACAAATTTCTCAACCTTAAACTCCGTCATAACGCCGCAGTTTTACGAGAATTAGTAGCTAACAATGCTAGTAACGCAAAATTACTTTCTACTAAAGAAAAAATGTTAAATGATATTTATCGCATGCTTGCCTATACTTTGGGTGAACCTACTCAAAAATTTGATTTCGAATATCGAGACAAAGATAAACAATATCATATTGACCGCGATCTTAATCCACGAGCATTCTTCAAAAAATATATTGATATAGATTTAAATAATTACGTTTCTCTAATCAACTCCCCTACTGCTGATAAGCCTTTCATGAAAACTTATACTGTAGAAATGTTAGGTAACGTGGTCGGTGGCCGCCAAGTTAAACATTTGAACTTAGAAATGAACGATTTGAAGCAACTTGCTATCGAACAATTAAAACGTGGTGAATCTGTATGGTTTGGAAGTGACGTTGGTCAAAGTTCTAACTCCCAAAAAGGAATTATGGATACCTCACTCTACGCTCCAGATGAATTATTTGATACTGATCTTTCCCTTTCTAAGGGAGCTCGCTTAGATTACGGCGAAAGTCTAATGACTCACGCAATGGTCATTACCGGGGTAGATCTAGTAGACGACAAACCAACTAAATGGAAAGTTGAAAATAGTTGGGGTAAAAAAGTTGGTAATAAAGGTTACTTTGTAATGAGTGATGACTGGATGGATCAATTTGTTTATCAAATCGTGGTAAACAAAAACTTTATGCCTGCTGAAATACAAGCAGCCCAAGAACAAGAACCGATTGAATTAGCTCCTTGGGACCCAATGGGAGCCTTAGCTTAAAATAATCATTTCCACAAAAAAAGCCTTAAATTCGAAATTAATCGAATTTAAGGCTTTTTGCTTATTATTAAATGCTATTAGGCAAGTAATACTAAGAAGATAGGTCCCATTAACGTTAAGAAAATGTTACCAATAACATAAGCTGGAGCAACAGTAGCAGCGAAGTAAGGGCCACCTTCTGGACCAGATGCTTCAGTAATGGCATTCAAACCAGCAGAAAGTGTATCCGCACCGGTTAATGAACCAATTAAAGCAACAGGTTCCATCTTCAATACCCACTTATCAATATACAAAGTAATGATATGTGGAAGGATTGAAATAATTGCACCAATTAAGAAAACGGAAATTCCAAGTGACTTGAAGGCTGAAACGAAAGTCCGTGCAGCTGACAAACCAACCGTAACGATAAAGATGTTCAAACCAAAGCTTTGGAAGAATTCCATGATATTGTCAGGAATAGAGTCAATGTATTGATTCTTATCTTGCCAAATACTCAAGATCAAACCAACAATCACACTACCTGTACCACCACCAAGAGCCAATGGAACACCACCGACCTTGGTACCAACAACACCTAAAGCAGCACTGGCTGCAATACCTAAACAGAACATAGCGTAGTTAATAGCGCTAGCAGAAGCTTTCCACTTACCTAATGAACTAAGTTCTGATTTAACTGCAGCAAAATCACCAGTTAACCCAATTGGGCTACCAGCATGAAGGTCATCTAAAGTACGCATGTTACCTTCTGCAGGATCCATTAAGTTAACGAAGATTCCCTTCTTTTCAAGGGCAACGATACCATCTTTAGTAAAGTTTTTACCCAAGATAAAGAATTTTTCACTAAATTTCTTAGTGTCATCATTAATTACTTCATGCAAACCAGTACCAGTAACAGTATCTGAAAGATCGTTAGCGTAACCTGCAAAGGTAACAACGTCGTTAGCTTGCAAAGCATCACTATCTTTCAAATCACTACCGTTACGAACGGCACCTAATAATTGAACCTTAGTTGCATCCAAGCTGTTCATAATATCAGCAAGGGTCTTACCAACAAAAGTTGAATTATCCACAACATCATAAGTCCGGATCCGAGTCATACTAGGAACAGCTGCAGTAAAGTTCATTTCACGAGCAACTTTAGTAGCTTGATCCTTAACGTTGATGTGTAACATCTTTGGTGCAAGGTCCCGCAAGAAGATAAGAACCCCGATAGTACCAAATACGTAAGTCAACGCGTAAACAATTGGAATTTGAGAACTGTACAATGCTTTTAAGGAACCAGAAATAGGTAATTTTTGGATAGTTTCCAAAGAACTACCAATAACGGCTGATTGAGTCAAAGCACCGGCAATTGTACCAGCGGCAACACCAGGGCCAACGTTAAAGATCTTGAAGCAAGCCCAGGCAGTTAAGAAGGCGAAGATTAAGAACAAGAAACTTGAAATAATAATCTTCATCCCAAAACGTTTCATACTTGAAACGAAAGTAGGTCCAACTCGATACCCAATTGCAAACATGAAGAAGTCAAAGAAGATATCACCTAAGACAGTGTCTCGAGTAAATACCCCAATTTGACCAAAGATCAATGATACAACTAGGACACCAACAGTAGCACCTAAAGTGAACGAGCCAAACTTAACCCGTCCTAAAATGTAACCCAGTCCCAAACAAATGAAGATTGAAATAACTGGATTAGCAACAAAAAATTGACCAATTCCACTCATAATTAAAGACCACTCTTACTATTATTATTTATTATTTTTTTGGTATTCAGCGTAGTACTGAGCCAAAAGTTCTTTCATATATTCAGCAATCTTAGCGTAACTTTCAGTTGGCATGTTAGCTAATGAAATCCGAACATAACCTTCGTTAGCACCAAATGATGAAGCGTCCATAATTACTGCACCGAATTCACGTACCAAACGGTAAGAGAAGTCAAGGTAGTTATAATTCTTAACGTACCAATCACTAAAGTCCTTGTTATATGATTTTTCCATCAAAGTAGGAATGTTAATAAGTGTGTAGTACTTAGTGTTACCTTCAGATTCATCAGCGTCTACGCCTAAACCATTCCAGAAGGCATTGTAACGTTCGCCAACTACTTCACGAGAAGCATCAAGATAAGTGTCATCACCAACAGTCAAGTTGTTAGCGGCTAACAATTCCATCATGATTTGTTGTGGAGTTGACAAACCAGCAACGTGATACAAACCAATTGCACGACTGTCAGCAACCATCCGGTCGATGAACTTCATGTGCAATGGATCAGTAACAACTTTAGAGTAACGGTCTTCGAATTCGGCCTTGATTTCAGGATTTGCAGCTGTCTTTTCAGCAATAATTTGATCAAAGACATTATCCTTGTGGGCAGCAGTAAGACCAAGACGGTGTCCAGTTACACCGAATAGTTTAGAGAATGAGTAAACTAATAAAGTGTTGTGAGGAACAACTGAGTAAATAGTCTTAAAGCCTTCAGCAAAAGTACCATAAACATCATCAGTAACGATAGTTAACTTAGGATTTGCTTCAACAACTTCTTTGATCTTGTCAAGAGCGTGATTACTAAATGCACGAGCAGCAGGGTTAGTAGGGTTAACATCGAAGAATGCCTTGATGCTAGGATCTTTCAATTGATCCAATTGTTCATCAGTCATTTGCCAATCGTTGTCTTCGCTAGAAAGCAAAGGAACAATTTCCAAGTTGTATTCCTTTAAAATAGGAATTTCCAAGTATGGAGTAAAGATTGGTGTGTTGATGGCAACCTTATCACCTGGTTCCAAGATATGTGAAAGTTTCATTTCGTTGAAGATGTAAACCATTGATGCGGCCCCACCTTCAGTTGGGAACAATTCAGTTTCATTAGCTAGTTCAGCGCCACGGTATAATGCCTTTTCAAGATACTTGTTAAGAATCTTTTCAACATTAACCAATGAACGTGAAGGAACTGGGTAATGGTTACCAATAGCTCCGTCGGCCATTTCGTGAACCATTTCATCACCATTAATACCAAGTTCGTCAGTAGCGTATTTAACAGTATTCAAAAGAAGTTGGTCAGCAGGATTTTCTGGGTTCATGAATTCTTTAAAACGATCTTCAATCCCGTCCATTTCAATGTAACCAGCCATTGCGCCGTTGTCTTTGGTGAAAGTCCGTTCTGAATCCTTGATACCAAATTCAACCATCCGACCTTGAGCCAAACGAGCAGTAGTGTTAATCCAGTTAGGGTTACCACGACCAACATCGATTGGTTCGTTGCCGTTCAAGTTATCTGGGGCGATCTTGCGAAAATCTGCCGTAACTTCAAAGTTAGATAGGTGAGAAAGTTCACCTAATTTGGAGCCATCAATTGATTCAAATTTATCAAGTGCTGTATCTGCCATGAGAAAATACTCCTTTTAATATATATAATTTCTGAAACATGCGAAATAAAATTGGCCAAAATTATCTCTCGGAAACTGAAAGAACAATAAAAACAAGATTGCGGGACTTGTTGTAATCGTATCCACTTTCCGACCATTATTTTACCTGTTTGTGTCAGTTATTACAAGGGTAAAAGCGAGTTAAGCATTTTCATAACATGTACGTTATCTATAGAAAGGTTTTAATAATTAAATACACAAAAAAAGGCCCTATTCACCATAGGACCTTTCATATTTATATCGATTAAATTGTAATGAATATAACTATTCATTAATTTCAGGATCTAAATCTAGCTTAATTCCCAATTCTTTTAATTGTTCTTCACTAACTTCAGCAGGAGCCTGAGTCATTGGTTCAATTGCTTTAGAATTCTTAGGGAAAGCAATCACTTCACGAATGTTATCTGCACCGGCTAAGAGACGTGCAAAACGGTCTAAGCCAAGAGCGATACCACCATGAGGTGGGAAACCAAACTTCAAAGCGTTGATGAAGTAGCCAAATTGTTCGTAAGCACTTTCCTTAGTAAAGCCAAGAGCTCGGAACATCTTTTCTTGTAACTCAGCGTTATGAATACGGATAGAACCACCACCAAGTTCAAGACCATTTAAGATAATGTCATAACTTTGAGCGTGGGCTTTATGAGGATCTTCTCCTTCGTCCAAGTAATGTTCGTCACCTTCGTTTGGTGCGGTAAATGGATGGTGAGCTGCAACCCAGCGTTGATCACCTTCATCGTATTCAAACAATGGCCAATCGATTACCCAGAGGAACTTGTAAACGTCTTCTGGAATCATGTTAAGTTCATTAGCCAAGTTAACCCGAAGTGACCCTAATGAGTCGGAAACTACTTTGAAACGATCAAATACCATGAAGATAATGTCGCCTTCTTTAGCTTCTAACCGGTCAGTCAATTCTTTGTAAACCGGGGTAAGCAATTTAGCAGATGAACCGCTGAAGCCATCAGCTTCGACTTTAGCCCATACTAAGCGTTTAACACCATAGCGTTCAAGGTATTGTTCCTTAGCTTCAATATCCTTACGAGAATATTTATCAGCAGCCCCTTCAGCCACGATGGCCCGAGCCAAGATTTCGTGTTCTGAATCTTCAAAGGCTGGAGCAGCAATGTTAGCGCCCTTAATGATTTCAGTAACATCTTGAATTTCCATTGCGAACCGAGCATCTGGTTGATCAGTACCAAAACGGTCCATTGATTCTTGCCAGCTGATTCGTGGGAATGGAGTTTCAATATCCTTATTTAAGGCTTTTTTCATTACGTTCTTCAACATACCTTCAGTTAAGTCCATAATATCATGTTGGCTTAAGAAAGTAGTTTCAACGTCGATTTGGGTAAATTCTGGTTGCCGGTCACCACGCAAATCTTCATCACGGAAACAACGAGCGATTTGGTAGTAACGGTCAAATCCCCCACCCATCAACAATTGCTTGTATTGTTGTGGTGATTGAGGCAATGCATAGAAATGACCCTTAGATACCCGACTAGGTACCAAGTAATCCCGAGCACCTTCTGGAGTTGATTTAGCTAAATCAGGAGTTTCAATATCTAAGAAACCATTGTTATCGTAAAATTCACGAACGGCTCGCGTAATGGTGCTTCTAAGACGAAGGCCCCGTTGCATGCTTGGTCGACGTAATTCAAGGTAACGATATTTTAATAATAAATCTTCGTTAACGTCAGCGTCATCACGAATTTCAAATGGTAGTGGTTCACTAGTATTTAAAATCGTTGCTTCTTCAACGTTAACTTCGACGTTTCCGCTTTTAATGTCGTGGTTTTCTTGTCCTTCAGCTCGTTTGACAACTTCACCGACAACCTTAATAACATATTCATTTCTTACTTCTTTAGCAATACTAAATGCTTCTTTAGAGCGGTCTTCGTTAAAGGCCAGTTGAACGATGCCCTCTCTATCACGCAAATCAATAAAGATTAATTTTCCTAAATCACGACGGCGATCAACCCAACCGAAGAGTGTTACCTTTTGATTTAGGTAACTTTCATTTACAAGTCCCGCATAAGTAGTTCTTTCAACCATAAAATTTACATCCCTTCCTAAACGTTAATATAGTTGGTACTCCGTCTGAGCTCTTTTATGTATTGATATACAAAAAGAGCCCTTGCACACTTAATAGTGTACAAGGGCTCGCGAGCGGTACCACCTTGATAGATACTCAAAAGATATCGCCCTTTTTCATCTAAGAGCGGATGAAGTACGTGAATACCCCATCTCCTGATAAGATGTCTTCGTAAAGACGATTAACAAGTTCACACCAACCACTTGCTCTCTGAATAATCGTTCATTTACTACTGGTCCTCGTCAACGGATTTTATTTAAGGACTATGTTATCACAGCCATTTAAAAATACAACCCTTTTGTTTTTCTTTTTCATGAAAAGCCTTACGGGATAGTTATTTACTGCAAAAAAGTTTTTTTAATAATGTTTAAATGCTCATCAAAATCGTATCTAATCGGTTCTCCATTAGGGACTTCTACTAAACTAATTTCTTCATCCGATATATTTTCTAGGTACTTAATCAAGGCCCGCATAGTACTACCATGAGCCACAATTAATTGATTTTGACCATCTAACAGGCGCGGAGCAATCTGATCTTGCCAGTAAGGTAATAACCGTTTTTGAGCCATCTGCAGACTTTCGCCACGTGGAATTGTTACTCCTAGTTTTGCATACCGCTTATCATAATCCGGAGTGGCTAACAACGGTGGCACAGTTTCAAAGCTTCGTCGCCAAATTTTAACTTGAGCTGCTCCCACTTCTTGAGCTACCAATTGTTTATTTTGCCCCCGAAGTGCCCCGTAATGTCGTTCATTTAACCGCCAAGATTTATATTCCGGTATCCAAAGCTGATCAATTTCTGCCAAAATAATATTAGCGGTAATAATTGCCCGTTTTAACATTGAGGTATGAACAGCGGTAAAATTTAATCCAGTATTCTTAATTAACCGTCCTGCTTGTTGTGCCTGTAGATACCCTTTAGAAGTCAGATCTACATCACTCCAACCGGTAAAAATATTGTCTCGATTGGCTTGACTTTCGCCATGTCTAGTAACAATTAACGATGTCATGATAGTTTCCTCTTTACTCTCATTTCTACTTAGTGAATATTGTAGCAAAAAAGAACTTCATTGGCACTAATTTAAGATACAACTTGCTGCCGTTGATTATCGATAAAGGAAACCACGGATCCTAGAATAATAACGATAATTCCAATCACCATATTAGTAGTCAATCGTTCATGAATTAAAATCATCGCCAAAATTGGTGCAAGAGCTGGTTTAATGAAAAATACTAACGAAGCCATGGCTACGCCGCCTCGCTGCATTGCTAAAAAGTAAAACGCAAAACCACCACCAGTTACACAGACACTTATAAAGAACAATACCAAAAAATGATTAGGTGTAATGTTAGTTAAAACTGGAATATTACTAAAACTCTTTAACCAACTAGATTGATTTAGCCAAGCACTTACTCCGTGAATATGACTAATGGATACCAAAATAAAGAGTTCAATAGCTCCAGCAATAAACGTATACGCAGTCATTGGAATTCCTCCTAGGTCATCCTTTAAAGCTGCCCACCGAGAAATGATACTGTAAAAACCAAAAGTCAAAGCAGATAAAATTCCTAGTGAAGTCCCAATTGGATTAGTTAAATTAGCCGGATTAACAATCACTACCAAGCCAACAATGGTAATTAACAACGATAACACTTCAGCCCGGTCTAATCGCTCATGTAAGAGCAAAAAGGCAAACATCAACGCAAATACTGGGTTACAGCTAAACAGTACTGCTACGGTAGCGGGTGAATCATAAATAATGGCTAATTGATATAGCGTCATACTAACCACCACACACAAAAAACCGGTTAATGCAAACATTGAGTAATCAAACAAGGATAGTTTTTGCCCATTAACTTTTAAGTCGTGTCGGGCTAACGGTAGTAAAACTAACCCTCCAATCAAAAACCGAATTAAATTTAATTGGATGGGATTGTAAAGACCAGTGACGGTTTTCAAAACAATTTCCATGGAACTAAACATTAACGTAGAGATAGCTATGTAAATAAAAGTTTTTTTCACGACAACTTTACTCCTCATAAATTAATTATTTTTCCATAAGTAATACGTTGATTATTGTATCACAAAGTAAAAATTGTTTGGCTGCCACTTAGACTATGTTAGAATGTTAAAGAATGCTTAAAAAAGGACTACAAGTAATAAATGATTGGGAATTATGCAATATAATTCTCTTATAATTTTGTAAACGAGGATAGATTATGCCATCTGATAATAACAAAAAAGATTTCGATCCGGTTTACTCCCGGAGAGCTGAAAATAAGCCACACTATAAGCAAAAGAACCAAAAGAAACGTCGGATGATTGGCTGGAGTATTTTTGCCATCTTATTAATTGTAATTGGGTCCGGTTTAATTTGGGGCTACGGCGCCTACAAAAACGCCAAAAAGACCTTTAAGCAAACCTACGATTCAACTAATATCCAAAAATCACGAAACGTTTCGTCAGTTATTAAATCTGGTAAGCCCCTTAACATTTTGTTGTTAGGGACCGATACCGGTGCTTTAGGCCGACACGATACTGGTAGAACTGATACCATGATCTTGGCAAGTATCAATCCAAAAAAAGAAACCGTTTATTTAACTAGTATTGCTCGAGATACTAAGGTTGTTGTTCCAGGTGATTCTATGCCATACGAAAAAATTAATGCGGCATATACAATCGGGGGAGCCGGAACAGCTGTTAAAACCGTTCAAAATCTATTGAACGTCCCAATTGATTTTTACGCCATCATCAACATGGGTGGATTAAAAACAATGGTCGATGCAGTTGGAGGAGTATCAGTTACTCCACCACTCACCTTCCAATATGGTCACGCTAACGTCACTAAGGGTCAAAAAGTAACCTTAAACGGTAAGCAAGCCTTAGACTATTCCAGAATGCGTGACGATGATCCTAAGGGTGACTACGGTAGACAAAAACGCCAAAAGCAAGTTATTCAAGCGTTAGTGATGAAGATGATTAATATCTCTTCTCTAACTCGTTACAAGAATATTTTGTCATCATTGAACGGCAACTTTAAGAGTGACCTTACCTTTGATGATATGATCGCTATTAGAGCTAAATACGGTGACGCAACTCATCACATTAAGTCTCAAACCCTACAAGGGCAAGATGCTATGATCGACAACTTGGCTTACCAAGTAGTTTCGGATGACGAGTTACTCAAAGTCACAAATAAACTCCGATCTGTACTAGAATTATCTAAAGCTTCAGAATTAACCACTGATCAAAAAACAGCTGTTGATTCCGGATCTAGTGCTACTTACACCACTGGCTACTCAGACCAAACAGGAACAGCTGGTTACACTACTGCCCAACAACCAGCAACTGGCGTTGGCTATTAAAATCAAATAAAAAAGGACCGCAGGAATTTACCTGCGGTCCTTTTTTATTACTTTTGATTACGACGATAACGAACTATTTGGCCGTTTTCTAATTTTCGGTTAAAAACGTGAATTACTTGCTTAGTTTTCCGAGTTAAAATATTGATTTTCTTACCGTCCTTAGTAATCAAATAGAATCCTCGATAAAACTTACCAAAAGCAATTTGAACCTGGACCTGTTCAATTTGATTATATGGTATTTGAATAAACCCATTCTTAAATTGGCGTTCAAATTCAATTCCATTGTTTCCTAACGTAACAGTCCCTTGCAGTCCATTCATCTGGTCCTGCATATAGCGTGCATCCACAGTTAGAATGTTAATTTCATTCAATGGCTTATGAGAGCGTGGTAACATGGATTTTCTCCTTACCTCAGTAAATTAAAAAGTTTGGCATTCCCGGTGGAATTACCAAACTTTTCTTAATATTAAAGTCCTAAGATTCCTGACCAGTAGCCAAGAATACCGACAACGAATAATCCTAAAATAATCCAAATAGCATTAACCTTTTTCCGAAGAAGCCAAATACATCCAAAAGTTAGAAGTAATGGCATTAAGCCAGGAAGAATTTGGTCAAAGACATCTTGTAAGGTAGTAACTTTAGTTTTACCGTCAGTGGTAATTTTAGAAATAACCATTGGGAAGTTCATGTTAGTCCATCTAGGAACCAGAACCCCCATGATGAACATCCCTAAAATTGATGCGCCTTCAGTTACTTTTTGAAGTAACCCACCACCTAAACTAGAAGTGATGTTAGTTCCTTGACGGTAACCCAATTGTTGGGTTTGCCAGAAGAAAATTAACCGTAGCAAGTTCCAAACTACAAAGAAGATGATTGGTCCTAACAAACCAGAGCCACTAAGAGCTAAACTAGCAGCAAAAGAACCTAATACTGGACGAACAGTCCCCCACCATACCGGATCACCAACACCGGCTAAAGGTCCCATCATTCCGACCTTCACACTGGTGATAGCAGCATCATCAATGTCAGCACCATTAGCTCGTTGTTCTTCCATCGCTAATACAACCCCAGTAATGGCTGGTTGCATATAAGGATGGGTGTTAAAGAATTCCATGTGTCGTTTCATGGCAGCAATTCGATCATCTTTATTAGGGTAAAGACGCTTAATCGCTGGAGCCATAATATATTCAAACCCTAAGTTCTGCATTCGTTCGTAGTTCCATGATGCTTGTTCAAAACCAGCACGCCAGAAAGTACTTACTAGGTCACCATGGGTTAATTTTAATTTTTGATTGTCTGTTGTTGGATTATCAGCCATTTTTTCGCCCTCCTATAAGTCTTCTAGCTCGCGGTCAAGTTCATCCTCAAGGGAATCACCGGCATCTTCTGAGCTACCTGAGTTGTTTGAGTTGTATTTTGGTGTTAATTGCATGTAGATAAGGGCGAAACAAACACCCATGATCCCCATTGCAATCAAGTTCAATTTATCAACTGCGGCAAGGGCAAAACCGATAAAGAACCATGGCCATAATTCGTTAGTAGCCATCATGTTAATAACCATGGCATAACCAACGGCAACGATCATCCCACCACCAATGTTTAAACCATTGGTAATAACTTCAGGAATAGCCTTCATAACAGATTGAACAGTAGAAGCACTAGCCAACATAACTACGGCAGTTGGTAAAGCAATTCTCAATCCTTGCAAGCTAAGAGCAGTTAAATGAATGGCTTCCATTTGACGAACATTACCATCTTCAGCAGCCTTATCAGCCCCATGTACCAAACCAACAACGATGGTCCGAACTAAGATAGTTAATAATTGTCCAGCAACGGCTAATGGAATAGCGATGGCAATCCCATCATGAACTGAAAGTCCTGAAGGGCCACAAACTAACCAAGCAGAAACTACTGATGCAAGAGCAGCATCCGGAGCAATTGCGGCACCGATGTTCATCCAGCCCAAAGTAATCAATTGAAGAGAGCCACCAAGGGCTACACCAGCTGCAATGTTACCGGTTGCAATTCCGACTAGAGTACAAGCAACGATTGGTTGGTGAAATTGCCATTGATCCAAGACACCTTCCATACCGGCTAAAAAAGCAATGATAATAACTAGTATGATACTTAACATAAAATTTTCCCCTTTCTGGGATAATTTATAATAATTTCAAACACAACTTACCGGTGGTTACCGGTAAGCAATAAATATGATCGGGTCCTAGAACCCTTTCTTACTAAGTAATTCCATCATGTCTTGCTTCTTATCAGCAGGCACTTTTTGAGCGTAGACATCCAAATTGAAATCATCATGAAGTTTCCGCAATTGAGCTGCCATATCGTTATCAACAGCAATTGAGTCATTCAACATAGTCATTCCATCTGAAAAGGCAATACTTCCAACGTCAATTCCGACTTGTGAGAAATCCACACCGCCTTCAGCCAATTTAAGCATGTCAGCTGGAGTTTCGGTTAAGATAATAGCCTTAAAGACATCAAAGCGCGGATCTTTGTTGATTTGAATCATTTTATCTAAAGTAATCACGTTAGCTTTTACTCCGGGAGGAGCTGCTTGGGTGATTAATGTTTTTCTAAGGTTGTCTTTAGCAACTGTATCTGAAACTACCAAAATACGATTGGGAGTTACAGATTTAGTCCAAACCGTAGCAACTTGGCCGTGAAGCAAGCGGCTATCGATTCTAGCTAGGCGAATATCCATCGTCATAGTAAATCATCTCCTTGATCTTCAACTAATTCTAAGTGCTTAACGCCGTCTTTTGCCGTTTCTTCCAAATGAGGGACGATTTCATCCAAACTCATTGAACGAGAAGCATAGGCTTCAATTAGCATTGGCAAATTAAGCCCAGTGAGTAATGCCATATGATCGGTGTGTTCTGCAACAATTCGACTTGCCGCATTAAATGGTGACCCACCCCAAAGATCAACTAAAAATAATACTGATGCGTCTGAGCCGAAGCTTTCAAGTGCATCGTTGTATTTTTTGATCAAATCATCTGGCCCTTCATCAGGCATAAAAGTGACACTACTTACATTTTCTTGTTGCCCGAAAATCATTTCAGCAGATTGCTTGATACCATCTGCAAACTTTCCGTGGCTAGCAATAATAATTGATAACATTCAATCCACCTCCTCTCTCATTGGTGATTGGCTAATTGCTTTTTGAAAATGAAATTCAAATTGTGAAAACAGATTCTACCAGCATTTGAGCCGTTCAAAGGGTACGTTTTTATTCTAGCATAAAAAAGCGCTTCCAACCACTATTTATTTTAGTTTTCCAAAAGTTTCAAGGGTTTTTATTATAACGTTTTACTAAATGATCAAAATAAAAAAGGATGAAAAATATTTTCACCCTCCTTGAAATTTATAACCCTAGTAAGTCTTTAGGTTGCTCTAAAACATAATCAGCTTTCTTAAAGTTTTCATCGGCAGCTGTCCGCCAGCCAGCCAACGCAAATGCAACGTTGGCACTATGGGCAGCTTTCATATCATATAATGTGTCTCCAACGTAGACAGTAGTTTCAGGAACACCGTTTAATTTTTCCATTCCTTTTAAAATCATATCCGGGGCTGGCTTTCCAGCAGCTACTTCATCGGAAGTTACTACTTCATTAAAATAGTGGTTAATTCCAATTGGAGTAAAATCACGTTCAAATTCACTTCGAACTTTAGATGTTGCAATTGCTAACTTTTTGGTTTGTTTTAATTTAGCTAGTGATTCAGGAATACCAGCATATACTTTAAGGTACTTGGCATAGTTTGGAATTAACTGATTCCATTCGGCCATAACCGCATCTTGGTCGGTGACGTTTAGACGTTTTAAAGCATCTAAAGCTGTAATTCCAAACGTAGCAGCAGCTTGGTCGTAGGTAATATCATATCCCCGTTTAACTAAAACATCGTAAAGCGGCTTGATATACATTTTTTCAGTGTCAATTAAAGTTCCATCAATATCAAAAATAAAGTTTTGCATCAAGTTATCCTCCTCATCTCATTGGCTCTACAATAGCATGTTATTAAGCAACTCACCAGAATTAATTTAGCAATAATCGTTTTATATTAAGGACACAAAAAAAAGACCGAAGTAATCTGCTTCGATCTTTAGTTATGCGGCCAAGAGGGTTCGAACCTCCACCCGGGTAAATCCGGACAAGATCCTTAATCTTGCGCGTCTGCCAATTCCGCCATGGCCGCATCAACAAGAAAAATTATAGCAAATAATTATCTTGTCTGCAAGCCTTTTTTTATTCTCCTCGGACATCAGTACCATTATGATCAACATTCATAATCCGTAGACTGCCTTTTAAGTTCAACTTTTGTAATTCCATTCGCAATTCGGTTAATTTGGTGTAATCACCAAAAGTAGCAATAGTAGGACCTGCGCCACTAAGATAAGTGCCGTAAATTCCCAGTTCATGAGCTTTATCTCGAATGGTTTTTAATTCTGGGACCAAGTCTAGTCGATATGGCTCGTGAAATTGATCGTTTTCTACCATAGGAACGGCTTCTTCCCATTTTCCCTGACAAACTAAACCGACAAACACATTAGTAACGCTACTAGAATGAATTGCCGTCGTATAGTCAATTTCTTGCGGTAACTTGGCTCGGCTTGCTGCTTCACTAATCCCATCTGGACGAATATAAAACAACGCAGAAGCATCTGGTAACTCGGCGTTAACTACCTGAGCATGCTTCCCATCAAAGCTAGTAATAGCCATATTTCCCATCATTGCAGCCGCAATATTTTCAGCATGACCTTCAAATTTTGCGCCTAAATCAATCTGTTCTTCTAAGGACAGATTTAATTCACCTAACACGTTAGCAATTTTAATTCCGGCTACTACCGCAGTAGTACTTGAACCCAATCCATGAGCGATCGGAATATCGGAAATGACTGTTAATTGGTGTGGATGAATTTTAGGATCAATTTGTAAGATGGTCTGCACCATCAAGTTTTTTTCATCCGTAGGAATATTACTTCCCAAGGCATGGTTAATTTGCCAATGATCGGTTTCTTCTTCCACAATTACCGTGTAGTACAAATGAAATGCTACCCCAATAGAATCCATCCCGGATCCCACATTTGCTGAAGAAGCTGGAACTCGTACAATTGTCTTTGACATATTCTAACCTCCAACACTGTTTTCTTTAATTATAATCTATTACGGCAAACTATGCCGAAATCAACTGTAATTTTCCATGACACTTGCCACAACGATATTTGGTAGTGTTCACTAATCTTTGTCGGTCATACCGTTGGCCACAATCAAGACATCGATAGTGATGTAACTTTGCTGAAGGCTTGGCTTTCGAAGTTTTAGGAGCATAACGACTACCTCCTACTGCTAATAATAATGACTTAAATTCTTTACTTCGGTGATTACTAGGAGCACCCGCCAAGTGTAAATGATAATGACATAGTTCATGCTTAATAACCCCGATTAAGTTCTCCCGTGAAAATTCAGTTAGCATTAACGGATTAATGTCTATATTATGACTAGCCAAATGGTAACGTCCACCAGTCGTTTTCAGACGAGAGTTAAAAGTTGCTTGATGTTTAAAGGGTTTAGCGAAAAACTCTAAGGAAATTTGCTCTACTAGTTGTTGTAATTGTTTATCTGTCATCTACCCTCCTATTCAGGAGCCACCATCGTTAGCTGAATTCTATTGCGTTTTTCGTCTACCGAATCTATCCAGACCGTTACAATGTCGCCCACGGAAGCTAACTTAGCCGGAGAGCTAACATAGTGATTACTCATTTTGGAAATGTGTACCAAACCATCATGCTTCACTCCAATGTCAACAAATACTCCGAAATCAACTACGTTTCTTACCGTTCCTTGCAGTTGCATCCCTGGTTTTAAATCAGCCATCGTTAAAACATCCTGTCGCAATAATGGGGCTGGCATCTCATCACGTAAATCGCGTCCCGGGTGTTGCAAACTAGCAATAATATCGGTTAACGTTTGTTCTCCAATCGCTAGTTTTTGGCTAACTGTAGCAATCTCAATTTGGCTCAATTTGGCTTTTAATTCTTCAGTACCCAAATCAGCTTCAGTGAATCCTAATTCTTGTAGTAGGGCCATAGTTTGGGGATAACTTTCTGGATGGATATCAGTATTGTCTAACGGTGATTTTCCTCCAATAATTCTTAAGAAGCCGACCGATTGTTCATATGCCTTAGGTCCTAGCCGGGGAACTTTAGCTAAATTTTTGCGGGAAGCAAACGGGCCATTTTCGTTTCTAAATTTAACGATATTTTGGGCCGTGGTCTTGGTTAATCCCGAAATATGAATTAGTAATTCCGGACTAGCCGTGTTGACGTTTACCCCTACCTGGTTAACCGCTGTTTCCACCACTTGGTCTAATTGAGCCGTTAACTGCTTTTGAGCCACATCATGTTGATACTGGCCCACCCCAATAGCTTGCGGATCAATTTTAACTAATTCTGCCAACGGGTCTTGAATTCTTCGGCCAATACTAACGGCAGACCGTTCTTCCACGTTGAAATCCGGGAATTCATCCCGCGCAACTTGACTGGCTGAGTACACGGAAGCACCGGCTTCATTAGTAATTACGTAATAAATTGGCCGCTTAATTTTTTTCAAGGCTTCCGCCACAAACTGTTCTGATTCTCGACTAGCGGTTCCGTTGCCAATCGCAATCATTTCTACTTGGTATTTTTCCAGTAGGTCAATAAAAGTTGGCATCGCAGCTTCTCGCTTACTAGTGGCAGCTGGTTTGTGAGGATAAATAACTTGTTTGGCTAAAAATTTACCATTAGCATCCATAATTGCCAGCTTACAACCAGTCCGGTAAGCAGGATCGAAGCCCATAACAATCTTTCCCTTTAAAGGGGCTTGCATTAATAAATGATATAAATTCTCTCCAAAAACGGTAATCGCGTGAGTTTCTGCCGCTTCCGTCAATTCATTGCGAATTTCTCGTTCGATTGCTGGACCAATAAACCGTTTGTAGGCGGCATCGATGGCATCATTAAGTAGTTCCGCTGCCAAGCCAGAGCGTTTTTGAATTAACTTAAATTGTAAATAATTAATAATTTCATCAGTATTAGCTTCAACCTTAACGGTTAAAATTCCTTCTTTTTCGCCCCGATTAATGGCTAAAGTTCTAAATCCCGGAATGGCTTTGAGTCGTTGATTAAAGTCATAATACTGCTCGTACTTGCCCTCTTCATCTTTTTCTTTCCCACCTTTTTTGACTTTAACTACCAAATTACCGTTTTTTTGAGTAGCAGTTAAAATCCAATCACGAAATTGAGCGTGTTCACTAATTGTTTCCGCCAAAATTTCGTGGACACCAGCCAAAACAGCTTCGCGATCCGGTAATTCGGGACTGTGATTGATCATTTGATTAATTTGAGAATCTAATTGCGGAGCAAATTTAAAAACGGCTTCTGCAATTGGGGCCAATCCTAATTCTTTAGCAATAGTGGCCTTTGTTCGCCGTTTTTGTTTATACGGTAAATACAGATTCTCTAATTGTTGCATTTTATCAGCAGCGTTAATCGCCTGCTGCAATTTAGGGGTAAGAGCACCTTGCTCTTCAATTCGCTTTAAAATATCTGAGCGACGTTTATTTAGTGCTTGAATTTGATTGGCTGTATCCATAATTGACCGAATCTGAACTTCATCTAAATTCTGAGTCCGTTCTTTTCGGTATCTAGCAATAAACGGAACGGTATCGCCTTCTCCCAACATTTCGAGGGTAGCATTAATTTGAGCTGCTTTTAATTCTGGCAGTTGCTTTAAAATTTGTTGCGTTAGTTCTTGATCAGCCATAGTACCTTCCTTTTTTTGCGAAACAAAAACGACTACCGTTCGGTAATCGTTAATGTAGTAATTACATTGCGCTCATAATACGACTAGTAGTATTTGAAATGGCCGCAATAGCAGCTTCTTGGTCCTTTTCTGATTGGTTAAACATCTCAACTACCACGCTGTTAGCTTCCGGATTAATACTGTCAGTCATTGCTTGGCAAGCATTAGTGTAGTCTTCGTAATGCTTAATTAATTGTTTGTGACGCCCCAAAATTTTAACGGGTACCGCCACTTTTTCTAATTTTAAGAGGTTTTCTTTGTAAATATCAGTTCCCTCTTGGAAATGCTTTTGAATCTTAGTTAATTTATCAGAATCAATATCTGCTACCTTATCATCGTCAATAGCCTTACGAAGTAATTCAAAGTCGTCATTTAGATCAGAACCATTTTGAGTAGTAGAATCAATTACTTGTGATAAAACCCCCGCATAAACTTGAACATTAGCTTGTTTCATTATCTTTCTCCTATTCTAAGTGAAATACTTTTCGTTGAACTAATTTCACTATTTCTACAACTAATACCATAAGGATACCACCGAATACAACAATTAACCATTGGAAAGCAGTTAATTCGGTCACATGAAATAGTTGGTTAAACCCTGGCACTGCAATCGTCAATACCAATAAAATCGCTGAACTAAGTAAAGCCCAGTTGAAGAATTTATTTTTAAACAAGCCGACCTTGAAGATCGATTGGTGAATCGTCTTAGAGTTAAAGGCATGGAATAACTGCAACAGTCCTAAAGTTGCGTAAGCCATAGTTAATGCATCGGCATGGGCTAATTCCGGACTGTGGTGCACCGGAAAACTAATTGCAAAGGCGTATACTCCTAAAGTAATCGCGCCTTCCAACAATCCTTGGTACAAGATATTACTCATTACCCCACCTGATAAGAAATTAGATTTTCTACCTCGCGGCTTTCGATCCATGATTCCTGGTTCCGCCGGCTCAACTCCCAAGGCAATGGCTGGAAAAGTATCGGTCACTAAATTAATCCACAGGATTTGAACCGGTGCTAAAATTTGCCAACCCATTAAAGTCATCACAAACAAGGTTAAAACCTCACCCAAGTTAGCTGATAACAGATATTGCAACGCCTTTTGGATATTGGCAAACACCTTTCGCCCAGCTTTAACAGCAGTAACAATAGTTGCAAAGTTATCGTCTGCCAGCACCATATCACTAGCTTCTTTAGATACTTCGGTTCCGGTAATTCCCATCCCAATTCCAATATCAGCTGCCTTTAGTGCTGGGGCATCGTTAACCCCGTCACCAGTCATCGCAACTACCTTACCTTTTTTCTGCCAAGCATTCACGATTCGCACCTTGTGTTCTGGGGCTACTCGTGCATAAACCGTGTATTTAGCCACGTTTTGCTCAAATTGAGCATCACTTTGTTCATCTAATTCAGCCCCGGTTAAAATTTGTTCATTACCGCGCTGGGTATCTAGAATTCCTAAACGAGCAGCAATTGCTCCGGCAGTATCGCTATGATCACCAGTAATCATAATAGGAGCAATTCCAGCCGATTTAGCTTCCTTGACAGCTTGATAAACTTCTGGCCGTTCTGGGTCAATCATCCCAATTAACCCCACAAATATCATATCGCGCTCTTGTTTTTCTGAAGTCAAATCAGCTTCTTCAGGCACTTGGTCAGTAATTTTATACGCCATGGCTAATACCCGCAATGCTTCAGACGCTAAATCATGATTAGTTGCTAAAATCAATTCACGATCTGCATCTGTAATGGGACGGACCTGGCCATCGACATCAATTTGGGTTACTCGTTTGAGTAATTGATCGGGTGCCCCTTTAAAAGTCACCAAAATTCGGTGGTCTGGTAACTGATTAAACGTCGTCATGAGCTTACGTTCAGAATCAAACGGAATTTCCGCTAATCGAGGTCGGTCTTTTAGGTACTGTTCCACTTCTAAATTTTGATCTAAATAGTACTGGACTAATGCCGTTTCAGTGGGATCCCCCAGGAGTTGACCATTATCAAATTTAGTATCGTTATTTAACAACATCACGGCCGTTAATGGCTTAGTAGTTTCATAATCTTTAGTCACATCGCCATGGAATTCTTGGTTCACAAATACCGCTTCGACCGTCATTTTATTTTGAGTCAGCGTTCCCGTCTTATCAGAAGCAATAATGTCAGTACTTCCCAGAGTTTCCACTGCTGGTAATTTCCGGATCAATGCTTTATGGCGCGCCATTTGTTGCGTCCCAATCGCTAGAGTAACGGTAACAATCGCTGGCAACCCTTCTGGAATAGCAGCTACCGCTAATGAAATTGAAGTTAACAACATATCTAAGACTGATTCTTGACCACGTAACATTCCAATTCCGAAAACCACTACGGCAATAATTAAAATTAAAACGGTCAGCACTTTTCCTAACTGCTTCAGGTTTTCTTGAAGTGGGGTAGTGGTTTCACTAGCAGCATCTAACATCGTAGCAATTTTCCCTACTTCCGTCTGCATTCCAGTACCAATTACCACCCCGGATCCCCGGCCAGCAGTTACGTTACTGTTCATAAAGCCCAAATCTTTGCGATCCCCTAACGGTAAATCGGCGGTTTCGATTGGAGCTACTTGTTTATTAACCGGAACCGACTCACCAGTTAATGCCGCTTCTTCTACCTTTAACGCGTTCGCACTTAGAAACCGAATGTCGGCCGGAATAATATCACCGGCTTCTAGTAATACAATGTCCCCGGGGACAATTTCAGCACTATTAACCCGTGTTTCATGACCATCTCTTATCACCGTAGCCATGGGAGCCGCCATTTGCTTTAGAGAATCAATCGCATTTTCAGCTTTGGCTTCTTGGAAAACTCCAAAAATAGCATTTAAAATTACCACCGTTAAAATAATGATGGCATCTGCACGTTCACCGGCGATTCCGGCAATGACCGCAGCAATTAACAAAATAATAATCATTAGATCTTTAAACTGCGCTAAAAACTTTTCGATTAAAGTCGTCCGCCGTTTAGCCACTAACTTATTGGGTCCATACTGATTAAGGCGTTCTGAGACCTGTTGAGCCGTCAAACCCGTTTCAGTACTTTGCATTGCTTTTAAAACGGTGGAGCTATCTTGCTGGTAAAATTGTTCAGTTTGACTTGCCATCTGCTTCCTCCTTATAAAGAAAAAGAGACTTATAAGCCCACATAAATATGGATTCATAAGTCTCACCGTTTAAGACATCCCGGAAACCGTAAAGTTTCACGCTGACGAGATAATCGCAGCCATCGGCCGCCGGTTACTCCCTTTTGATTATAGTTATTATAGCTGTTAATTTTTAGTTTGTCACTTAAAACTACCGCCAAAAATTATCAAAGATGGTAACGGGTAAATGACGCTTGTGTTCAGTGCGGTCGTACCAACCCTCAATCGTCTTAGCAGCTTGATCAGAAACTGGGCACCCCTCGAGGTAATCGTCAATTTCATCGTAACTAACTCCCAACGCTACTTCGTCTGGTAAGGCTGGTCGTTCTTCTTCTAAGTCAGCAGTTGGTACTTTAGCATATAAATGTTCTGGTGCTCCCAATTCTGCTAACATTTGGCGTCCTTGGCGCTTATCTAACCGCCATAGCGGAGTAATATCAGCGGCTCCATCTCCAAACTTAGTGTAAAAGCCGGTAACCGATTCCGCAGCATGATCAGTTCCGATTACCACTCCACTAGTTTCTCCAGCAATCCCATACTGGGCAATCATTCGCTGCCGAGCCTTGATGTTTCCCTTATTAAAATCACTAATCATCAAATTGTTGGTCTGTAAAGATTGGACGGCAGCATCCGTGGCCGCCTTAATATCTACTCGCATGGTTTGATCAGCTTCGATAAAGTCAATAGCGGCTAGCGCATCAGACTCATCTGCCTGTACTCCGTATGGTAATCGAACCGCGATAAATTGATAGCCCGCTTCAGGATCTGCTTGACGTAATTCATTAATTGCTAGTTGCGCTAATTTACCAGCCAACGTGGAATCTTGTCCACCAGAAATTCCTAAGACATACGTTTTTAATCCGGTAACTTGTAAGTATTCTTTTAAGAAATCAATTGTTCTTCTAATTTCTGTTTGCGGATCGATTTGAGAAGCAACGTGTAGGGCTGCAATAATTTCAGCTTGTTTAGTTCTCATTAGTTAGCCTCCTATTCGTTAGGATTGATGGAATCAACGTAAGTACGCACTTTTTTAATAATCCGGTTCTTATTGTCCCAACATTCTTTAGACAAGTCCACCGGATAAAATTGTGGATTTAATTCTCGTTTATACTCTGGCCATAACGACCGCCGGTTAGCCTTAGCGTATTCCGTAATTTCTTGTAAGGTAGGCAATTCATACACTAACTTACCGGCTTCAAAAATCGGTTGAAGCACCGGTCTTGCCGTGAAGTTTTCTAAGGTTCGATTAATGTAAGTGTATTGAGGGTGGAATAGATACAAGGTATCTTCTTCTCGTGGATCTTCATCAGCTAACGCTACATAATCACCTTCTGATTTACCATCGGCCTTGTCGGTTAATCGCCAAACTTGTTTTTTACCAGGGGTAGAAATTTTTTCAGCGTTACTAGAAATTTTAATGGTGTCGATCATTTCACCATTTTCGTCTTCTACAGAAACCATCTTGTAAACGGCACCTAAAGCCGGTTGGTCAAATGCGGTAATCACTTTGGTTCCCACGCCCCAAATATCAATTCGGGCTCCTTGCATCTTAAGGCTAGTAATGGTTTGTTCATCTAAATCATTAGAAGCATAAATTTTAGCATCGGGATAACCGGCATCATCTAACATTTGGCGAACTCGTTTGGAAATGTAGGCCATATCGCCAGAATCAATCCGAACTCCTTGAAAATCAATTTGATCTCCAAATTCTTTGGCAACTCGAATAGCACTAGGAACCCCACTGCGCAAAGTATCATAAGTGTCTACTAAGAAAACACAATCATGGTGCGTTTGAGCGTATGCTTTAAAAGCAGCATAATCGCTACCGTAAGCCTCAACCATAGAATGAGCATGGGTACCACTAATTGGAATTCCAAATTTTTTGCCGGCTAAAACGTTAGAAGTGGCATCAAAACCACCGATAATAGCAGCTCGAGTCCCCCAAATAGCTGCAGAAACTTCTTGTGCTCGGCGACTTCCAAATTCTAACAACGGATCATCTCCAGCTACAGTTCGGATTCTAGCAGCTTTAGTGGCAATTAAAGTTTGGTAGTTTACGATATTTAAAATCGCTGTTTCCACTAACTGGCATTCAGCAATAGTGCCTTCTACCTGCACAATCGGTTCGTTGTTAAAGACTAAGTCCCCTTCTAAGGCTGAGCGGATAGTCCCTTTAAACTCAAAGTTTCTTAAATATTCCAAAAAGGCTGGCGAATAGTCGCCAACTGACTTCAAATAACTGATATCATCTTCAGTAAAGTGAATATTTTGGATATAATCAATTACGTGTTCCAAGCCAGCAAATACCGCGTAGCCGTTACCAAATGGTAATTTGCGGAAATAGGCTTCAAACACAGCATGCCGATTTTCAATCCCCTGTTCAAAATAAGTATCCATCATATTAATTTCATACGCATCCGTATGAAGGGTTAAATTGTCAATTTCTGGCATGATCCAGTAAATCCTCCTTGAAGATCTAAAGTAAGTAGTAGGTACAATAAGTTAATTCTATCATTATTTTGCCAGAAAAAAACCTAAAACGAAATAATTCACATGACTTGCGAAAGGAAAATTAATGAATAAACGAACCGTTTCAATTCTAGATATCCCCTTTAACGACACCACGCTCTCAGAATTCACTTCAGAATTACATACTAAAATTGATAGTCATCAAAATACCTTCGTTGTTACCGCCAATCCAGAAATTGTAATGTACGCTAACCAGCATCCAGAGTACCGCCGAACCATTCTAAGTGCAGATAACATCGTAGCTGACGGTATCGGAATTATTATCGGCTCCAAAATGTTAAACACACCGTTACCCGAACGAGTAACCGGATACGATATTTTTACTGAACTATTAGCATGGGGAAACGCTAATCATAAGTCCGCCTTCTTTATTGGTGCTAAACCCGAAGTTAGTCAAAAATTAAAAACTACTTTGAAAACTAACTATCCTGATTTAGCAGTAGCCGGAATTCACGACGGTTACTTTACCGATGAACAACCACTGGTTGATGAAATTACAGCTACCCAACCGGACATGGTCTTTGTTGCAACTGGTTTTCCCAAACAGGAAACTTTCATCCAAAAGCACCGTCACGCTGCCAACGCCGTTTGGATTGGACTTGGAGGTTCCTTTGATGTTCTTACCGGTACCGTCAAACGTGCGCCTAAAATTTGGCAAAATTTACATTTAGAATGGCTTTATCGTGGTTTATCCGATCCTAAACGGATTGGACGGCTAATGGTTTTACCCAAGTATCTAGTTAAAGTGACCCAGATCAAAATAAAAAGGAACCGAAAATAAATTCGGTTCCTTTTTATTAACCCTTTTCCAGGTAAAATTCAAAGCGATCGCCAACGTATTGAGTCCGTACATACTCAAACGGCGTATTATCTTGCAAATAAGAGATTTGTCGCAATCGTAAAATGGCGTCTCCTCGCTTAATGTCCAAAAACTCAGCAATTCGTTCTGAAGCTAACATCGCTGAGACAGTTTGTTCAGCTTTACCTAGTCGCAGATCTTTTTTCTGTTCTAGGGCCCGATACAGCGAACTGGTGACTTCGTTTTTTTCTAGTCCAGCTACAATTTTTTCAGGAACGGTGGCGACTTCAAAACAAATTGGAATTCCGTCCCCATATCTAATCCGTTCCATTCGAAGAACAGGTTCATCTTGATCAATCTTTAGTTTTTCCATTTCACTTAACGATGGTTCCATAGTGTGGTAAGAAATGGTTTTACTAGATGGCTCCTTTCCAGAAGCCAACATTAATTCAGTAAAACTGGTTACCCCAGACATTTTTTCTTGAACCTTTTGGTTAGCAACGTATGTCCCAGATCCGACTCGGCGTTCTAAAATTCCCTCGTCAACCAACGTTTGAATGGCTTGACGTAATGTCATCCGACTAACCCCAAAGTTAAGTGACAGTTCGCGCTCGGACGGAATGCGGTCACCAACTTGCCATTTCCCATTCTCAATATCGCGCTTGATTTCATTATGAATTTGAATATAAATTGGCAACCCCAAAGCGTCTCACTCCTTTATTTTTCGCTTACAGCTGTTCCATAACTATAAGTTTGCTCAATTTGTAGCTGTTTGTCAAATACATTTAAGTCAGCATCGTAACCAACTTCCAAATGGCCCTTCTCAGGTAAGTTAAATTCAGTAGCCTGGTTAGTGGAACTCATCCATACAGCTTCTTCAATTGAACAACCAGTAAATGCAATAATATTTCTGAAAGCATCAACAAATCGAAGTACTGAACCAGCTAAATTACCTGATTCTAGGCGTGCTTGCTTATCCTTTACAATAACCTTTTGGCCGCCTAGTTCACTGACCCCTTCTGGCATCCCTTTAGCCCGCATTGAATCGGTTACCAATTCAATTCTATGAGGACCCTTTTGTTCATAAGCTAATTTGATCATATCAGGAACGATGTGGAAGCCATCGCAAATTAATTCCGTATAGATATTATCTTCTAGCATAGCGTGACCAGTAACTCCTGGTTCTCGGTGCTTAAATTCGCGCTGAGCATTGTATAAATGGGTTACGTGGCTTGCTTTACTATTTAAAAGTTGCTCTCTAGTAGCGTTACTATGACCAACTGAAGGCACAATGTTATGTTCCAAACAATAGGCTTCAAATTCTTTAGCGCCTTTATCTTCTGGAGCGTAAGTAATTAATCGAACCCGGTTACCAGAAAGTTCGTTCCATTGACCTAAGAGTTCTGGATTAGGATCTTGAATATACTTTTCAGGTTGAGCTCCTTTAAAGATCGCTGCAATAAATGGCCCCTCTAAGTGAACCCCTTGAATTAATTTATTGTGTTGGGCCACTTCATTAATGGCTTTCATAGCATTATTAATGTTTTCAGTAGATTGGGTCATTGTGGTAGGAAAGATACTGGTAACCCCTTCTTTTGCCATCAAATTAACCATTTGTTCTAGTTCTTCAGCATTACCATCCATTGAATCAAAACTGTAGCCACCATGCGTGTGCACGTCAATAAAACCGGGAGTAATCACCCGATCTCTTAGATAATGAATTTCGTCATCTGGTAGTGCTACGTATTCATCCATTGGACCTACAGCTTCAACTTTTGCTCCAAAGCGAATGAATCCGTCTGCGATTACCCGATCTCCAGTATAAATTTGGGCATGTTTCAAAACAGTACTCATGGTAAGACCTCCTGATTTTTTCCCAGTGGGAATCTACCATTAATTATAGATGGTCTATACCAAAATTTCAATCTCTTTCAGTTTTTCTAGTCGATTTGGCAATTGTGGCATCAATTCCACTAACTACAGAACTTAAGAAGCCCGCTTTTTCCATTGCCAAGATCCCGGCAATGGTGTCGCCACCTGGAGAACAAACCTGGTCAATCATTTCTGCTGGACTAACATCAGCATCCAACAGTGATTTAGCAGATCCTAAAGTAGTTTGAGCAGCAATTTTTGTCGCTACCTGTTTATTAAGCCCATACTTTACTCCTGCCCGGCTTAAAGCATCAATGAAGAAATCAACATAGGCAACCGCACTACCGGAGATAGCTGAAAAGACTGCAAATTGATCCTCGGCTAATTCTAAAACCTCTCCAGTAGCAGCAAACATATCTGTAGCTTGTTGGAATGCAGTCCCGGTTAAATTATTGTTAGCAGCTACAGCCGTCATGCCAGCTCCAAATTCAGAGTTAATATTAGGTAAGGTTCGTAAAATCGGTTGGTCATTAGTAGTCATTTGAGCTAATTGATCTAATGAGATACCAGAAACGATAGAAACCAACGTTTTTTGGGGCGTTAAAGCTGATTTAATTTCAGTTAATACTGAAGTAACCACTTTAGGAACTACCGCTAAAACTACGATATCACTTTGTTTTACCAATTCAGTATTTGAAGCCACTGCTGTTAATCCGTTTTGATCAGCATAGGTCGTGTAATGATTCTTTCGAGCGCTATGAACCAAAATATTTGAAGCTGGCACGAATTCAGCTCGCAAAATCCCCTGAATAATTGCTTGTGCCATAGCACCGACACCGATAAAGCCAATTTTCATAATCTTACCTCACTAACTTAAATTTTTGGTATAAAAAAATCACCAACGCTTCCGCATTGGTGATCACTTAGTTGGGCTAGCTGGGTTCGAACCAGCGCATCACGGGATCAAAACCCGTTGCCTTACCACTTGGCTATAGCCCAATATTAAAAATGGAGAGGAGTGGATTCGAACCACTGAACCCGAAGGAACGGATTTACAGTCCGTCGCGTTTAGCCAGACTTCGCTACCCCTCCATGTCTTGCGTTCGTTCTTTCGTACCGAACCAACGAATATAATAATACAAAATAAACCAGGATTCGTCAACCACTTTTCTCAAAAAAATTCAAAAAAATTTGTTTGGGCCTTCCACTCACTGATAAAATCACGTTTTAGCCACTCGTCATGGCGATGCGCGCGATACCCAATTGCCGGGTTATAGTAACGAGTATCCTTGATGGTAATTGGTTGAAAGTGTCTATGTAGGTGGCCAAAGACCACTAGCGGAACGTGATACTGATCAATAGTTTGTTCTAATCTTCGACTACCTAACATGCCATTAGCCACGTTAAAAAAGCGATCATCATTAGTGTAACGAATAAAGTGATGGTGCGGCACAAAATGGGTGATTAATCCGACTCGTTTACCGGCTTTTCGTGCTGCTGATAATTGAGACTTAATTTGCTGTAATACTAAAGTTTCTCTTTGAGGATCCGTTATTGGTTGATCAATTTGACCATCAGTCCAATACGCCTTCTTCCAATGCCAGAATTGCTCTGGACTACGCTGTAGTTGATCAGCAAAAGAATAATCATACCACCCGTTGTTACCAATAATTCGCCAATTAGTTCCCGGTAAATCAACAAATTGATTGTTAAAATACTCCGGTACCGGTTGTGCCATTAGCTGATCATACGTTATCCCCTTCAGCATATCGTGATTTCCCGCTAAAAACTTCACGGTAGTAGTAGGTAATTTTGCTTGCAGACGTTTTACGTAATCCTCAGTTAAGGTAAAGTCATTAAACGTATCTCCAGCAATAAAAAAATACCGGGCGCTCTGAGCACGCAAATAAGCCGCCTGAGCGTCGATAACGTCATTGACTGCTAAATGATTAATATCTAAATGCATATCGCTAGAAACGGCAATTTTCAATGTTTTTCTCCCACAAAAAAAGTGTTACCCATAGGATAACACTTTTTTAAAACTTTATTTAGTTGACACCTTCCATAAGGCGCTTAACTGGTTTAACCATTAAGGCTAAAACAATTCCTGCCGCGATAGCTACCAAACCAATAATGGTGAAGTAAGCAATTTCGTTTTCAGGTGTAAAGAAGCGAACAATTTGAGAGTTGACGGCTTGGCCGGCTGCGTTAGCTAGGAACCACATACTCATCATTTGAGATTCGAAGGCCTTAGGAGCCAACTTGGTGGTTACAGATAACCCAACTGGTGAAATCAACATTTCAGCAATTTCAATAATTGCCCAGCTGCCGACTAACCACAATGGACTAACTTTAGAATGAGCCCCAAACATCATCACTGGTAATACCATCAAGAGGTATGAAGCACCGGCAAAGAACATCCCAGTAGAGAACTTAGTTGGTGAACTTGGTTGGCGCTTGCCCAATTTAACCCAGAGAATGGTAAAGATCGGAGTGTATAACATGATGAACAATGGGTTTAATGATTGGTACCAAGCGGCAGGAATGTTAAGGCCTAAGAAGTGGTTGTTAGTTTGGTTTTCAGCAAACAATGCTAATACCACTGAACCTTGTTCTGCAATAGCCCAGAAAACAGCTGCGGCAATGAATAATGGAATGTAAGCTACCACTCGTGACCGTTCAGTCTTGGTAATCTTCTTGCTAGACAAGATGATAATGAAGTAAACGATCGGAGTAAGCACACCCAAGATACTCAAGAGAGTGATGAAGCTGTTAATGTTTAATGAACCCATCATTTGAAGAACTAAGATGATTAAGCCGAAAACGATAATTCCAATTACAATACGGATAGAAAGCTTTTTAGCGTCTTCTGGTTCCAATGGATCAGAAGGATAAAGACTTCCACTAGGTAAGTGTTTCTTACCACCCAAGTAGTATTGAAGAAGACCAAAGGCCATCCCAATGGCTGCTAATGAGAAACCAAGATGGAAGTTAACGTTCATTCCTAGGTAACCTACCAATAATGGGGCAACGAAGGAACCTAAGTTAATCCCGAATACGAAGATGGTAAACCCAGAATCACGACGAGTATCTTCTTCTGTATATAGTCCCCCAACCATTTCGGAAACGTTTGGTTTCAACAACCCAGTCCCTAAGATAATTAAGGCGATAGAACCAAATAATGCGGCTGCCCCCATTGGTAAAGCCAAAATGATATGACCAGCCATGATAAGCACACCACCGTAAAAGACAGTTCTACGGCTGCCCCACAAACGGTCACTTACATAACCACCAACAACTGATGATAAGTAAACCAATGACCCATAAATTGCCATGATAGAAGCGGCAGTAGTTTCTGAGAAACCTAATCCACCTTTAGAAACACTGAAGTACATGTAGTACAACAGGATGGCTCTCATCCCGTAGTAACTAAACCGTTCCCACATTTCAGTAAAGAACAAAGTAGATAATCCACGGGGTTGGCCGAAGAAGGAAGCGTCAGATTTTTTTTCCATGTCTAAACGTTCTTGCGTTTTATCTTGCATATATAATACCTCCAGGGTCAATCCGAATAATAATTGCTTCGAATATTATATTTTAATTCTCATTTATCAAATAAACCATAGACAGTATTATAGCCTTGAATAAAACTGAAAACAATAGAAAAATGAGAAAAAATCAAATTTTCTCACTGAAAACGTCACCATTTTCTAATTTTGGCTGATTTTTTCTCATTTTAGTTTGTTATTTATAATTTTAATGAAGTGTTGAACTAAAAATAAACCCTCCTCTGTGTTCATTAAGGTATCCTGAGCGTGAGTGAACAATAATGAGTATGTTAACGTATCACTATGCTTGATTGCCCTATTTTGAGCTTTATGGGCTTCTACCAGCGCCTCATGAGCATTTCCAAGGTATTCAGCAACTCTATCAGCATCTGCTTCAGATTGTTCCATAACGACCAGAGCTTCTTGAATATTCTTTTTAGCTTTCCCCGCTTGAGATAACATAGTCATGGAAATTTGGTTTAGTTCTGCATCTTTCATAATTACATTGCTTTTGCGTCTGGTAACATAAGTTCATTTAATGTGAACTTAACCAATTTTTCCCCATTTGCCCAGCCATAAACCACATCGGGAATTTGACTAACCGGAATACCACTCTTGGACAATTCTTCTACTTCATCATGATATTGTGCTTGTGGAGCCACCAATATCAAATCAATACCGTTATCTAAATATGTATTAGCTTCTGCAAAATCCGTCGTTATATAGTTAATGGGAGCTTGATAGCCCTCCACAAAGATTTTTGCTGATTTGGCTAAAAAATCACTTGAAATACCTGCTTCACATACTAAAAGAACTGTTTTCATTGTTATTTCCTCCACTACATTTACTGATTTAGTTATCTATATTTGTATAGTAACAAATCAAAGCGTATACCACAAGTGATAACATTCATTTTTTCGCCTTTACATAAAGTTTTTTAGATCCATTTATATCTATACCAATTTAAAAATTTACAGTGATTACCGAAATTGGTATAGATAATGGCGCTTAATACTACTAGTTTCAGATAAAAATGAATTGAATTTAATATTTATGGACAAAAAAAGAGTAGACATTTACGTCTACTCTTTACGTTCTTATTCATATGCCGGCTGCAGGACTTGAACCTGTGACCCTCGGTTTACGATACCGATGCTCTACCAACTGAGCTAAGCCGGCATGGGAACAAAGGTAAATCAACTCCGGCAGGCGGGCTCGAACCGTCGACAACCTGATTAACAGTCAGGTGCTCTA
>NZ_AYZR01000007.1:87161-87649 GCF_001436555.1 Lentilactobacillus senioris DSM 24302 = JCM 17472 | reverse complement strand
GCACGCCGAGAGTAGTTGGGGGATCGCCCCCTGCGAGGGTAGGACGTTGCCACGCTTTTATATGGAGGATTAGCTCAGCTGGGAGAGCACCTGCCTTACAAGCAGGGGGTCACAGGTTCGAACCCTGTATCCTCCATATGAGCCGTTAGCTCAGTTGGTAGAGCATCTGACTTTTAATCAGAGGGTCGACAGTTCGAGCCTGTCACGGCTCATTAATTGAATATATTATTGCGCATAATATGTATGCCGACTTAGCTCAGCTGGCAGAGCACCTGTCTTGTAAACAGGGGGTCGGAAGTTCGAATCTTCTAGTCGGCATATGCGGAAATAGCTCAGTGGTAGAGCACCACCTTGCCATGGTGGGGGTCGCGGGTTCGAATCCCGTTTTCCGCTTTTATGCCGGGGTGGCGGAATTGGCAGACGCACAGGACTTAAAATCCTGCGGTCAGTGATGACCGTACCGGTTCGATCCCGGTCCTCGGCATTTA
>NZ_AYZR01000007.1:0-87151 GCF_001436555.1 Lentilactobacillus senioris DSM 24302 = JCM 17472 | reverse complement strand
GAGTGTCTGACTACGAATCAGAAGGTTGTAGGTTCGACTCCTACTGGGTGCATTTTATTAACGGGAAGTAGCTCAGCTTGGTAGAGCACCTGGTTTGGGACCAGGGGGTCGCAGGTTCGAATCCTGTCTTCCCGATAGATAGATATTGTTTTAGCTATCTTGATCGCGGTGTAGCTCAGCTGGCTAGAGCGTCCGGTTCATACCCGGGAGGTCGGGGGTTCGATCCCCTCTGCCGCGATATAGGTCTTGAACCTAAAACTGGACCTTTAGCTCAGTTGGTTAGAGCAGACGGCTCATAACCGTCCGGTCGTAGGTTCGAGTCCTACAAGGTCCATTGATTCATCTTTATGATGGACCGTAGGTTTTGCTTTTTATATATTATGGAGGATTACCCAAGTCTGGCTGAAGGGAACGGTCTTGAAAACCGTCAGGTGGGTTAAACCACGCGAGAGTTCGAATCTCTCATCCTCCTTATTATCGCGGGATGGAGCAGTCTGGTAGCTCGTCGGGCTCATAACCCGAAGGTCGTTGGTTCAAATCCAGCTCCCGCAATTTGGTCCGTTGGTCTAGTTGGTTTAGGACGCCTGCCTGTCACGCAGGAGATCACGAGTTCGAGTCTCGTACGGACCGGTTTTGGCTCGGTAGCTCAGTCGGTAGAGCAATGGATTGAAGCTCCATGTGTCGGCAGTTCGATTCTGTCCCGCGCCACTTTTTATAATAATATTTTGCGGGTGTAGTTTAGTGGTAAAACCACAGCCTTCCAAGCTGTTGTCGCGAGTTCGATTCTCGTCACCCGCTTTTTTGGGCCTATAGCTCAGCTGGTTAGAGCGCACGCCTGATAAGCGTGAGGTCGATGGTTCGAGTCCATTTAGGCCCATTGGAGAAGTACTCAAGTGGCTGAAGAGGCGCCCCTGCTAAGGGTGTAGGTCGCGTAAGCGGCGCGAGAGTTCGAATCTCTCCTTCTCCGTTTTTTAATTTATATGACCCGTTGGTCAAGTGGTTAAGACACCGCCCTTTCACGGCGGTAACATGGGTTCGAATCCCGTACGGGTCATTGGTCATACTTATATAATATTATCGCGGGATGGAGCAGTCTGGTAGCTCGTCGGGCTCATAACCCGAAGGTCGTTGGTTCAAATCCAGCTCCCGCAATTTGGTCCGTTGGTCTAGTTGGTTTAGGACGCCTGCCTGTCACGCAGGAGATCACGAGTTCGAGTCTCGTACGGACCGTTCTTAAAACAAGTCGTTATGGCTTGTTTTTTTTGTGCTTATAGACTACAATTGTAGCTATTAATTGAGAGGAGTCCAATATAACTATGGTTAAAGAACAAACTATTACCTCTTCAGAACGAGTAGTGATGCGCATCATTTGGACGCTCGGTAAAGCTACAAGTCGGCAAGTAGTTGATTCCCTAACTGATATGCAGTGGAGTGTTTCTACAATTAAAACTTTATTGTCTCGATTAGAGAAAAAAGGTTTTTTAAGTGCAATAGTTGAAGGAAACCACAAGGTGTATAAAGCAACTATGTCAGAAACTGAAGCTTCTATTAATGTTGGAGATCAACTAAGTGAACAAGTCTGTGCCATGCAAATTGGAACGGTATTAAAAGAAGTTATTGAGAATAATTCGATTTCGCAAAGTGATATAGATGACTTGATTAGTTTATTAACTGCTAAAAAGAAAACGGCGCCTACCGAAGTTGCTTGTAACTGTATGAATATAAAATAAAAAAGACTTCCGCCAGTGATCTGAGTCACTATTGGGAGTCTTTTACTTATTATCTTTTTTATCTTTAGCAGGGACAAAACTACTATTACTCATGTAAAAACTTGGTGAATTTCGATATTTTTGACTAAGAGCAATACTTTCTTGCCAAACACTATAACTATCAAAGTTGTCCCAAGTGGTTAGTAGCACACGTTGATTAATGTCCTTGTGGTAGTTCATTGAATAAATAGAACCCATTCCATCAGGAAGTGAGGCCGCCATAACTTGATTAATTTTAGCATCAAAAATTTTTTGTTGGTCGGAGTCCAAAGCGATAGTGGTTAGATTAACAAATCCATTCCACTTGTCAGTTCCCGCATATCCTAGCACATCATAAATTACTGGAGAATTAAAAATCGATTTAGACCCGCTAGCGTCAAGCAACATTAATTTGCCGCTATCATCCTGACTACTATACAAATACAAACTACGGTCTGGATTTTTAGCAATAATATCTCTTAGAATTTTTTCGCTACCAAATGTAATTGCAATTTGTGAAATCATATGAACACCTCATTTCTATCTTCATTATACTTTTTTTGATTGACCATGCCAAAGGATTAACCTATAATTTGAGCATTAAAATTTACAAGGAGGTTTTTTATGAAAATTACTGTACTGGGATTTTTAGGTGGCTATCCCGCTCATAATGATGCTACTTCCTGTTATTTACTGGAAAGTAACGGTTATTCTTTACTACTAGATTGTGGAAGTGGGGGGCTGTTAGCATTAGAAAAAATTATGGATCCGCTTCAACTAGATAGTGTGATATTATCCCATTATCATGCTGATCATATTGCCGACGTGGGAGTTTTACAATATTATTGGCAACTACATGTTAATCGACCTAAAGAGCCTGTATTGCCAATATATGGCCATTATTTGGATGCTGAACATTTTAATAGTTTAACTTGGCCCAATGCTAGTAAAGGTTATGCTTATGATCCTGAGCGGACGTTAGAATTAGGACCTTTTAAAATTACTTTTTTAAAAACTGAACACCCGGTAGATGCTTTTGCCATGCGTATTGTAGAAAAAGAGACGGGCAAAACGTTAGTATTTACTGCGGATACTCGTTATTTTGCTGATTTAATTCCATTTTCCCGAGATGCAGATATTTTATTAGCAGATACTAACTTTTTTGCGGATCATACCGGACCAGCTTGGCATTTAACTGCTAGTGAAGCGGGTAAAATTGCAGCCCAAGCCCATGTTAATCAATTATTATTAACTCATTTACCGGCCGAAGGAGACTTAAACTTGCTTCGCAACCAGGCTCAAAGTGTTGCTGGTGAAGGGGTGAAGGTAGAAACTGCCCAGTTTGGGCTAATTATGAATATTTAAATAGATTATGGACTTTATTAGTTAAATTTATGAAATCGCTGAATTTTAAGCTCATTCGTTGTATACTCTTATAAACAAGACAGATATAAGGAGGAGTTTATTATGACTATTGATTTTTTAACAACCCCTAGCTGTACTTCCTGTCGCAAAGCCAAAGCCTGGTTAAACGAACACGATGTGGACTATACTGAAAGAAATATTTTTGTGGATCCACTTTCCAAGGCTGAATTAAAATACATTTTGCGGTTATCAGAAACTGGGACTGATGATTTAATTTCTACCCGTTCCGATACTTACAAGGTATTTAAGAAAAAAATTCAAGAAGCTACTTTAGATGAATTGCTAGATTTATTAGTAAAACATCCAGAAATGATTCGTCGGCCAATTATGATTGATACTAGAAGACTACAAGTAGGCTATAATGACGATGAAATTCGCCGCTTCCTTCCTAGAAAAATTAGAAAACTGGACCTGGAAAGAATGCTCGCTGACGCTTAAAGAAAAGTGGTGACATTTCTAGTCAAATGATTTACACCTGTTAGATTCATGGTACAATATTGAGTACGAGTGTATCCGATATTTGAAAGGGGTGGCTAGAAATGGAAATGGAAAGAATTAACAAAGATACGATTCGGGTTTTGATTGATAATGACGATCTTGATGCCCGTGGAATTCGAATGTTGGATTTGTTAGGAAACCAAAAACAAATTGAAAGTTTCTTTTATAGTATTTTGGAAGAAGTTGACCAAAATCACCAATTCCAAGATAATGAAGCGGTAACCTTCCAAGTATTACCCAACCAAGATGGGCTGGAGCTGTTTATCAGTAAGGCCACACCATTTTCTCAAAATGATAAGAGTGATGGAATCGACGTTTCCGATCTATTAAAAAATAGTGAGTCACTAACTGCAGAGCCAGCAAGCTATCCAACTAGTTCAGAACCTAAAAATGACCCATATGCACCAACTGTTTCAACAACGATCTTAACCTTTAAATCATTTGCTGATTTTTTGGCACTGAGTCGGGCGTTAGAAATCGATAACGGATTAGCAAACCTCTATCGTTTCCAGGATAAATTCTTCTTGGAATTAAAGTTAAATACTGATTCTGATATTGATATGAGTGTCAGTGATGTGGTGGCGATTGCTAGTGAATTTGCTGAAAAGACCAAGGTAACTGCTGATGTTTTACATGAGCATGGTACTTTATTAATGGCGGGTAATGCCCTTCAAATTGGTCGAACTCAACTTTAAAACACCCTTGAGTGGGTGTTTTTTTAGTCTCATCATTTCTTTTTTTCGTACTTAGTTTCTAGAGGTGAGGTTAAGTGCTAATGGCAAAAAGAAATGGTGTATTGGTATTGGCTGATGAAGCGAAAGTAGGGCAACAATTTACTTGTCCGGGATGTAATCAACCGGTAATTTTGAAGCGTGGAGGAATTAAGGTTGCCCATTTTGCCCATAAAAATGCTAATTGTAATAAGTTAAGCGAAAATGAAAGTCAATTGCATTTAAGTGGGAAGCTGGCGTTAATGCAAATGGCTCAAGAACTTTATCCAGATACGCAAGTAGAGACGATATTTGCAGACATTGAGCAGCGTGCGGATGTTTACTTGCCTTCGGCGAAGATTGCATTGGAATATCAATGTAGTCCTATTGATCAGGTTAGTTTACAGCAACGGACCCAAGGATATCTTCAAATTGGCCTGCAAGTAATCTGGATTTTAGGCAATACCTATTTAAAACGTAAGTTAACAACCCAAACTTTGGCTAAATTTGCTCGATTTGATGTTAATTGGGGATTTTACCTTTTATTTTGGGATGCTAAAGTAAGACATTTTGTTTTATGGACTGATATTGTAGAGGTGGCAGGGCATTATAGGTATCAGCAGTCCAGTCACCAAACTTATCAAGAATTAAAACAGTATCATCAGCAATGTCAATTACATCAGCCCCAAATTGCGATTAACCAGCATATTAAGCAATTAGAATCTATTAATAGCCAAATTAAACTCCAAAAAGAAACCCTTATTTTTATGGTGACGCAATGTTATCAAGATGGCAAAATTTTACCAGCGTGTCCGATAATTTGTCATCCTAAAGAAGCACAGTTTCCAATCTTTGGGGGTCACACGTTATTTTGGCGAATTCTAGTTGTTTTAAAGATTTTTCGCGGTAAAACTGATTGGTTGACTAAGCAAAAACTCAATCTAATTTTCAAAGAAACCGTTGAAATTTATGGAATAATGTTTCACCAAATCCCTAATTGTCAACGATTTTACCGGTTAGCTTTTTTACAATATCTTCAAGAATTAGCTACTAATGGGTACTTAAAGCAAACTTATGATAAAGTAATTATTACGAAGCGACCGAAATGGTTTTTAGATTGGGATCAAAAGAAAAGGTTCTGGTTGCAAGAGAGAAAAAAGGAGAGTGCCTAAGATGACAATGGTTAAGAAACTTCCTCAACGAAATGAGGTTCCTGAAGAATTAACTTGGGATTTAACAACGATTTTTAAGGACGAGGCTGATTTTGAAAAAGCCTTTGAGGTAGCTCAAGAAAATCTAGGCTTAATTGATCAGCAAGCCCATGAATTAAATGATGGCCATCAGTTGCTAAAAGCAATCCAAATGTTATTAGAAGTAGGCCGGCAAGTAGAAAAGTTGGCAGTATATGCACAACTAAAAAACGATCAAGATACTCATGATAATGATAGTCAGGTGCAAAACGATCGAGCAGAAGCCCTTTTAACTAGTTTTGCTGAAAAAACGGCCTGGTTTGAACCAGCGGTTTTATTGATTGACACTGATAAATTGGATCAATTCTATCAGCAAGTTCCCGAGTTAGAACATTACCGACGTTTCTTAGACGTGATTATGGCTAAGAAAGCGCACGTATTGAGTCCTGAAGTCGAGGGAGTTTTAGCTTCTGCTAGTGATATTTTTGAAGCTAGTGCTAAAACATTCGGTATTTTAGATAATACTGATCTTAGTTTTCCAATAGTTAAAAATGACGCGGGACAAGATGTTCAACTATCTCAAGGGGTCTATAGCGTCTTATTGGAGTCAGCTGATGTCAAAGTTAGAAGAGAAGCTTTTACGAAACTATATTCAGTTTATGAACAATTTCAACACACGTTAGCCTCGACGTTAGCCGCTACAGTTAAGACACATAATTTAAGTGCCAACTTGCGTCACTATGATAGTGCCCTCGACGCGGCACTAGCTGAAAATGAAATTCCAACGGCGGTATTTACCACTTTAATTGACGAGGTGAACAATCACTTAGATTTATTACATCGATACGTGGAATTGCGTAAGCAAATTTTAGGGGTTACTGATCTACACATGTACGATTTATATACTCCGTTAATGAAAACCAAGAGTCCTAAAATTACTTACGATCAAGCCCAAAAATTATCGTTAGCTGCATTAGAAGTCATGGGACCAGATTACGTAAACGCCGTTCAAAAAGAATTTGATGGTCGTTGGATTGATGTAATAGAGAATCAATATAAACGTAGTGGAGGTTATTCTTCCGGTATGTACGATACTAATCCGTTTATTTTGTTAAATTGGCAAGATAATTTGGATAATCTCTATACCTTGATCCACGAGACGGGCCATAGTATGCATAGCTTTTATTCTCATCAAGCTCAACCATACCAATATGGTGACTATTCCATTTTTGTGGCTGAAATAGCTTCTACAACTAACGAAAATATTTTAACTGATTATCTGTTGAAAAAATTTGCAGATGATGAAGAAATGACTAAGTTTGTTTTGAATTACTACTTAGATGGCTTTAAGGGGACGGTATTTAGACAAACGCAATTTGCTGAATTTGAAAGCTTGATCCATGAAGCAGATGCTAACCGAGTACCTTTGACTGCGGATTTTATGAATCAAGAATACTTAAAGCTTAATCAAAAATATTATGGACCAGCAGTAATTTCTGACCCAGAAATTAGATTAGAATGGTCACGAATTCCACATTTCTATTATGATTTTTATGTATACCAATACGCAACTGGTTTTGCAGCAGCTACCACATTAGCTGAAAAAATTCAGGCTAGTGATCAAGGTCGGATTGATTATCTTAGCTTTTTACAGGCTGGTAGTTCTGATCAACCAATTAACGTTATGAAACGAGCTGGAGTGGATATGACTCAAGCCGAATACTTAAAGGATGCTTTTAAGATTTTTGAGCAACGACTAGATCAATTAGAAAAACTAATTAAAGGCTAAAAAAATAAAGAACCCCGCGGGGTTCTTTATTTGGCTTGATAATTTGTAAAATCGGCAATATTTTCAGTGTGTTCCGGTACTGTGGTTAAATCTATATGATGTGGCGTTTTGATAGTGTACTGACATAGGTTGAAGAGAGAATTGTAATTAAAATCTCGCAATAATAATCCGTTATCTTCAATAGCGGAATTAAAAATGACTACTGAAGTAGGATCTTTAATCTTAAGTTCGTGAACGGTTTGCTGATCTTCTTGAAAGACCTGCTTAGTCATTTCGGAACGTCGATCTTCTTCAAACATTTCGCTATCTAATCCCACATTGGTAACGATTTGATTTACAAGTTGTGCGGTATATTTAAGGTGATTAGTTAAAATGGCCTTTTGCAGTTCTAAAAGAAATTGGCGGCCTTTGTTTTTACCTTGAAATGAAGCTGCTTGATAATCTAAGATAATATTGTAATGTAATTCCTCGTTAGCTACCACGGTAGGATTGTTTTTGGCAAAGTCGTGAAGAATTTGAATATTTAGCATCGGAATAAAATGAACGATAGTCTTGGTATCTAGTTGAGAAGCGATTGAAAGCACGTCTTGCTCTGCTTCGTAACATCTAGAGTTAAGCGGGTCAATAAATAAATACATTTCTAAAATCAAAGTTAGCCTCCATAGTCGCAACTAAACTAGTTTTATTATCTACAACAAATAGAATAGCAAAATATCTGTAAAAAACAATTTTTTTGCCTGGGAATCGAAAGAATCCAGAATTGTGTTAAAATCAGACAGTGAACGTTAAATTCAAATGTGCTTGAAAGATTGGAAGTGACGAATTGGAACAGAATTGGGAAAAACTTTTAATTCCATATAACCAAGCGGTAAGCGAACTAAAAGTAAAGCTGAGGGGTATTCGGACGCAGTTCATGGAAATGGATGGTCGTAGCCCAATTGAATTTGTTACTGGTCGAGTTAAGCCAGTGGCTAGTATCAAGGAGAAAATGGTTAGACGCCATATTTCTGAAGATCGATTAGAACAAGATATGGAAGATATTGCTGGCTTGAGAATTATGTGCCAGTTTGTCGACGATATCTATCAAGTGGTGGACTTACTTAGAAAAAGAACTGATATTAATATTTTAGAGGAACGCGATTACGTTCACAATAAAAAGCCGAGTGGGTATCGTTCATATCATATCGTGTTTGAATATCCAGTTCAAATGGTTTCTGGTGAAAAAGTGATTAAAGCAGAAATTCAGGTAAGAACATTAGCGATGAATTTCTGGGCAACTGTAGAGCATTCCCTCAATTATAAATATGATGGTGCTTTTCCGGCAGGATTATCGGAACGCTTACGCAGTTCAGCGGAAGCGGCATTTAAATTAGACGAAGAAATGTCGGAAATTCGTGCAGAGTTACAAGAGACTAAACAACATGATGATCCCGAAAATTAATTAAACCGGGAAAGGAAACAAAATGATGAGAGTAGCGATTTATAGTAATCTAGTTCAATTATCAAATAACGTAGCGGAGCGTTTGAAAGCAGAAATTGATCAGTCTGAAAAATTAGTGTTAGACAGCCTAAATCCAGAAATTGTCATATCAGTGGGCGGAGACGGTACGTTACTTTCAGCGTTTCATCACTACGCAGATATTAGTGACCGAATTCGGTTAGTAGGAATTCATACTGGTCATCTGGGATTTTATACTGATTGGCGAGACTATGAGGTAGATGAATTAATTGCTAGCTTAGAAAACGATAATGGGCAAAGCGAGACCTATCCGTTACTAGATATTACGATTAATTACCGAGACGGAGGTAGCGCCGATCACGCCTTAGCGTTAAATGAATCGACGATTAAACAGGTGAGTGGTACCTTAACTGCTGATGTGTATATTAAAGACCAAAAGTTTGAAAGCTTTCGAGGAGATGGATTGTGTATTTCAACCCCAAGTGGCTCAACCGCATATAATAAGTCGGTAGGCGGAGCCATTATTAATCCGGCGTTGAATGCGTTACAAATTTCCGAAATTTCTTCCATCAATAACCGCGTTTTTAGAACTTTGGGGTCACCCATCATTATTCCGCCGGAAGAATGGGTACGAATTGTCCCTGAAGAAGGCGGACAACCGGTGTTAACTTGTGATCAACAAGTCATTTCTGGTAGGCCCATTAAAACCATTGAATATAGAATTGCCAAACAACGAGTAGCATTTGCTCAATACCGCCATACTCATTTCTGGCAACGCGTCAGCAATTCGTTTATTGGGGTTCAAGATGACTAGTTTTGAATGGCAAGTAACTGAAAAAAATCCCCAAAAATTAAGAACCGTCATTATGGCTCACGGAGTTACTAGAACTTTGTTAAAGCAAATTAAATTTCATGGTGGGCAAATTAAAGTTAACGGCGCTGAGCAACTAACTAATTATATGGTTACTAAAGGAGACGTGGTGACTGTGACGTTACCGCCAGAACCAGGTAATGACCATGTTCCTGCCTCTAATGTGACTTTAGACATAGTTTATGAAGATTCTAACTGGCTAATAGTTAACAAACCAGCAGGAGTAGCATCTGTGCCAGCCCATATTTATGCTAATGATTCTTTGGTGAATCGGGTTAAGGGCTACTACGAGCGACAACGTTATGAAAATCAACGGGTTCACATAGTTACTCGTTTAGATCGAGATACTAGTGGGTTAGTAATCTTTGCTAAGCATCATATGGCCCATTCGGTATTGGATAAGCAACTAAAAGAGCATACTTTAAGAAAAGAATACTTGGCCATTGTAGTTGGTAACTTCAAGCATGAACACGTGGAAGTTAATTTACCAATTGGTCGAGATCCAGAGTCGTTTGTTAAACGCAGAGTAGCTGTCGATGGCAAAATGGCAATGACTGAATTCTGGGTGCAGCAACACTGGCCTCAGATGGAATTAGTAAGAATTCAATTACACACTGGTAGAACTCATCAAATTAGAGTCCACATGACGGCTCTTGGCCATCCGTTATTGGGAGATTGGCTATATAATCCGACAAATCATCAAATGAAGCGGCAAGCGCTACACTGCTTTCAAGTCAGGTTTTATGATCCGTTTAGTAATAAAATTATTTCTTGTCAGGCCCCGTTACCTGCAGATATGAAATTAGCGATTAAACGAGCTAATCAGGTAGATGTAACTAAGGTTTAAGTGATAAAAAAGGTAGGCGTTAACACGAATTGTGTTAGGTCTACCTTTTTATGATTAGTGTTTGATAGCACTTAAAACGGCTATGGTGATTCCTAAACCAACTTCGGGAGTAATCTCATCTGTAATTACCACGGAGTAACGGTCGAGATTATGAGTACCACGCTTGGCTACAATTAGTTTACGATTAGAATCATGAACGGAAAAGTAACCACTATTGGTGGTAACCGTTAATGTTTGCCCTGCCAACTCAACTGTGAATGGAGGGACATTTTTTCGTTGCCGGTGGACCTGGGCAACTGGTTGCTGATCCACGTTAATGGTAGCAGATGCACCCAAGAATTTGGGATGATTATTAACCGCTACGACTTGGTGGTTTAAATGAAAAGTAAAGGTTTGGGGGAGATTAATTAACCACCCTAAAAAAATATTGAAAAAATCAGTAGCTAAATTAGTAGGAATTTTGGCTAACAGTTGTTCGTTTTCATCAAAAATTTGAAATTTATCTCGAAATGATGCATCTACTGAAATGTTGAATTTGGTTGCCATAACTAGCTCCTTGAATTTAATAGTTTCATTATACCAACTTTTTAAGACTGTGAACGTGATATAATGGATTGCGTTTGTGGAGGATAAAATGAAGAAAATTGAAATTGCAAGGCAGTTTTTAACTGATCATTTAGAATTGTTTAGGTGTCCGGTATGTGAACAACCGTTTGTAACGGCAGATGAACAAGGACTATTATGCCCTAATCGTCATCAATTCGATTTAAACAAAAAAGGAACCCTGTATTTTTTGGCCAAAAAGTTTTCTGGCGAGTACGATGGGGAAATGTTGGCTGCACGGCAGCGGATCATTCAAGCCGGACTCTTCGATGGAATCCTAGCTAAAGTAGCTGAAACAATTACTAGTTCCCATGCTGCTATTTTGGATGTTGGTTGTGGTGAGGGAACACCATTAAATAAATTGCTTAAACTACGCGGTAATCAGGACTACGGAGTAGGGTTTGATATTTCTAAGCCGGGGATTAATTTGGCTAATAACCAAGCTACACCGTCCTTTTTCTGCGTGGCTGATTTGGCTAGATTACCATTTAACGACCATTCGATGGATGTGGTTTTTGATCTCTTTTCACCATCGGCTTATGGGGAATTTAACCGAGTGGTTAAGCCCGGAGGACAATTGATTAAGATCATCCCTAATTCGGATTACTTGATGGAACTGCGCCATTTGTTGTATCCGGAGGGGAGTAAAAATCAGAGTTACTCCAATAAGGAGGTTGTAGATTTGTTTGTAAAGCACTATCCTAACAGTACCCAACAACAAATTACATACCAATTTGATTTAAGCCAAGTGGCTAATCAAGATCTTTTGATTATGACGCCACTTCATTGGGGACAAGGTAGCCAACCGGTAACTGCTGAGAAGTTGAATAGTTTGTCTCAGATTACCGTAAGCGTCACGATGTTAGTGCAACGATTTTAAAAAGCGAGGAAAAAAATGACTAATCACATTGTATTATTTGAACCTTTAATGCCAGCTAACACTGGTAATATTGCTAGAACCTGTGCCGGAACCGATACGGTCTTGGATTTAATTGAGCCATTAGGATTTACTATTGATGACAAGCATTTAAAACGGGCTGGTTTAGATTACTGGGATAAAGTTCAAATTAACCGGCATAAAGATTTACCAACCTTTATTAGTACGGTTGCTAACCCTAAAAACTTATTTTTGGTTTCTAAGTTTGCTGAACAAACCTATGTAGATCCAGACTATAGTGATCCTAATCAAGATTATTATTTCTTATTTGGGAAGGAAACAACGGGATTGCCAGAACCATTTATGCGCAAAAACCCTGAAAAAGCGATCCGAATCCCTCAAGACGATAGTAATATTCGGGCCCTTAACTTATCTAATAGTGCGGCAATTGTAATTTATGAAGTCTTAAGACAACAAAACTTTAATCATTTGGAAAAGACCCATACTTACGAAAACGATAAGCTAAAGTAAACTGTAGAAAGGATAGTCCATGGCCAAACGAACAACTAAAAAACGGACAACTAAGAGAAAAAAGAGTAAGAAAAAGACCAACCAGTACCAAAAAAACGTTGGTGGAGCTATTCTCCTCTTAATTGCTATTTTGGGACTGGCTAAGGCGGGAATTGTTGGGATCTTCATTGGCAATATCTGCCGTATTATTACCGGAAATTTGTACGCGGTAGCATTATTGATTGTTTTGGCGATCGGGAGCAGTTATTTAGTTTTAGGCCGGTTAGTTAAGATTGCCATTCGCTGGTGGGGTGGCGGCCTATTAACATTAAATGGCATCTTATTATATTTGAGTCTACAACAAGCTAGAGAAGATCATTTGAGTGCTATTTTACCAACAGTAACTTGGCAACGGATTAGTGGTGATTTTACTTCTGGTAATTTAAATTCAAATGTGGGTGGCGGAATTATCAGCGCCTATGAATACCAGGTCATCCACTTCTTAATTGGCAATATTGGGGTAAGCCTAGTTGCTATTATTTGTATTTTAAGCGGGTTAGCAATTTTATTCGGTGTTCAGGCAAAACAAGTTCAACAGTGGTTTAACGTAGGACGGACATTTGTGGCCCATGCAATTGGTCAACTAGCACAACGTCGGGCATTAAAATTGGAGGCTAAAAAACAAGCTTCACCCGCTAAACCAACGGTTAAAGAGTCTTCTGAGCTAATAAAGCCGACACCAGAGCCTGAACCTAAAAATGATCAACCTATTTCTGTATCAGTAGGGATGGCTACTCCGGTTAAGGAAAGTTCAGTTGTCCAGGACCAACCAGTAGAAACAAATGACTCTGAGGTTTCAGAACCAATGACGTTTAATGCTCCGGCAGACGAAGATTATCAATTGCCATCTTCTGAATTACTTACCGAAATACCGCAAAATGACCAGTCAGAAGAATTAAAATCAATTGACCAAAACGCCAAAATATTACAACAGACTTTGGATAGTTTTGGAGTCAAGGCAGAACTCAAACATGTTAGTTTAGGACCTTCGGTTACCAAATATGAATTACACCCAGCTATTGGAGTGAAGGTTAGTAAAATTGTTAGCTTAGCTGATGATATTGCTTTGGCATTAGCTGCTAAGGATATTCGAATTGAAGCTCCCATTCCTGGTAAATCATTAATTGGAATTGAAGTTCCTAATAAAGAAATTGCTACAGTTTCGTTTCGAGACGTAGTTGAATCTCAACCGGATAATAAAGGTCATTTGTTACAAGTACCATTAGGTAAAGATGTGAACGGTAATGTGGTTACTGCTGATTTGGCTGACATGCCGCACCTTTTAATTGCCGGTTCCACAGGTAGTGGTAAGTCGGTTGCTATTAACGGTATTATTACCAGTTTGCTGTTGAATGCCAAACCTAGCCAGGTGAAGTTAATGTTAATTGACCCTAAGAGAGTAGAGCTAGGAGTTTATAATGGCATTCCACACTTATTAAGTCCGGTAGTCTCGGAGCCTAAAAAAGCTGCCCGGGCCCTGCAAAAGGTAGTTAGTGAAATGGAACGGCGTTACGAACTTTTTGCTCAATTTGGTCAAAGAAAAATTAGCACCTTTAATGACTTTGTGGCTAAGAATAATCAAGAAAACGAAGTCAAAATTCCACCGTTGCCTTATATCGTAGTTATTGTTGATGAATTGGCAGACTTAATGATGACAGTTTCTAATGATGTTGAAGCAGCGATTATAAGATTAGCCCAGATGGGAAGAGCCGCCGGAATTCATATGATTTTAGCTACTCAACGACCATCGGTTGACGTTATTACCGGGTTAATTAAGGCCAACGTACCATCTAGAATTGCATTTGCAGTTTCTAGTGGGATTGATTCTCGTACTATTATTGATACTAATGGGGCTGAAAAACTATTAGGTCGTGGGGATATGTTGTTTTTGCCAATTGATAAGAATACTCCGGCGCGAGTTCAAGGGGCCTTCATTCCGGATCAGGATGTAGTTCGAGTGGTTGACTTTATTACTAAGCAACAAACTGCAGAATACGATGAATCTATGTTGGTAAGTGATGAAGAAATCAATAATGAAGAACAAGATGAGGCAGAAGATGATCTGTTCAACGACGCTTTAGATTTTGTGGTAGATCAACAAAAAGCTAGTACTTCATTACTACAACGGCATTTTCGAATTGGTTATAATCGAGCTGCTCGGTTAATCGACGAATTGGAGCAAAGAGGTTATATTGGTCCTCAAGATGGGAGTCGCCCTCGACAAGTATTTAAAAGCAAGGAATAAAAAAACCGTCAGCCAAAAGCTAACGGTTTAAGAGCCTGTTTTTAGTTTTGTAGTAAAGTCACCACGGCGGATAAGACCAGAGAACTGACGGTTGCAATGATCATCAGCCATACAAAAACCATGGTGATCTTTTGAAATTTAGACTTCTTCTTCGCCATTTGTTGCACCACTTTCCGAGTTGAATTACCTGACTAGTGTAACGTTGATTTTGGTGCAATGCAAGCGACTTAACAAAAAACGGAGGGGTGAATGATGCAATTAATGCTAATAATTTTGGCCCAAATTATATTAATGGTAGGGCTGGTTAGTGGTATTCGGTTTATGAAAAAACGAACAACTGGTGAGTGGTTTAAAAAAATAAATGAGTTAGATTTTTTACCAGTATTAAGTTTAATCTATGTAATCATCCTTAGTATGTTTAGTGGTAAGTGGTCACTAATGTTTGGTTACCTGTTAGTTTGGGCAGTAGTGGTTTTGATCGTGGTAGTGATCAAAATATTTGGAAAGCAACAGATTACACGACTAAAGTTACTAAAAACTAGCTGGCGTGTTTCAGACTTACTTACTCCAATTATGTGGATCATAGTGGTGGGGCTAACAATTTAACCAAAATCCCCCACTTAAAACTTTAATTTTATAAAACCTAATAAAACAGGGCTTTACCGTCTTTAAAAAAAGATGGTAGAGCCCTGTTTGTTTACAAAAAACATAAATCCCAAAGTGATGTGGTTGATAGTGGTGGATTGTGGTAGAATGTGAATGTAATCTTTATTTAAGGGGTGATATCAGTGTTTATGGGCGAATTTCAACATTCGATCGACTCGAAAGGCCGAATTATTATTCCGGCCAAATTTCGATCGGAGTTAGGCCCTAAATTTGTTATCACCCGGGGGATGGATGGTTGCTTATTTGGTTATCCAATGACTGAATGGGAAAAAGTCCAGGAAAAAATAGATGAATTACCGGTTAGCAAAAAAGATTCTCGGGCGTTTACCCGGTTTTTCTTTTCTGCAGCTGTAGAGTGTGAATTAGATAAGCAGGGAAGAATTAATTTACCTAAAACATTGGTACAATACGCTAAAATTATCAAGAAATGTGTGGTAGTAGGAGTCTCTAACCGCTTCGAGATTTGGAGCGAAGAACTATGGGAAGATTTTAGTACCGAAGCTGAAGAAAACTTTAATGAAATTGCTGAAAATATGATTGATTTTTAAAATTAGAAGATTAAGGGCGGAAAGTAATGGCTGATTTTCATCACGTAACTGTATTACTTAATGAAGCAGTAGATATGTTAAATATCGATCCCGATGGTATCTATGTTGATGCCACCCTAGGTGGGGGAGGGCACACCACCAAGATTGTAGAGCAATTAAATCAAGGACAATTATTTTCTTTTGATCAAGATTTAACGGCAATCAATTACAATCAAGAACAATTAAAGCAATACATAGATGAAAATAAGCTAGTGCTGGTTCATGATAATTTCCGAAACCTAAAAGCTAATCTAGCTAGTCGTGGAATCGATCATGTTGACGGTATTGTTTACGACTTGGGTGTTTCTTCGCCCCAGTTTGATGATTCTAAGCGTGGATTTAGTTACCGATTTGATGCTCGGCTAGATATGCGAATGAATCAGGAACAAGAATTAGATGCTTGGCAGGTTGTTAATAATTGGTCTTACGAACAATTGGTAAGAATTTTGTATCGTTACGGAGAAGAAAAATTCGCTAAATCTATTGCTCGCCAAATTGAACAACACCGGGCAGTTAAGCCTATTGACACTACTTTTGAATTAGTGGAAGTGATTAAGGCTGGGATTCCGGCAGCTGCTAGAAGGCACGGTGGGCATCCGGCCAAAAAAACTTTCCAAGCAATTCGAATTGCAGTTAATGACGAACTGACTGTACTAGAAGATTCGTTAGAACAAGCACTAGACCTGCTTAACTTAGATGGCAGAATTAGTGTAATTACTTTTCAATCTTTAGAAGATCGATTGGTTAAAACCATGTTTAAAGAACAAACAAGTTTGCCTGAATTACCGCCTAATTTACCGGTAATTCCTAGCAATTTAAAGCCCAAATTTAAGGCCGTTACCAGAAAACCGATTTTGCCAACGGATGACGAACTAGAAGATAACAATCGAGCTCACAGCGCAAAGCTACGAGTAATCGAACGAATTAATTAATAAAGGAGTGCACAAAAATGGCCCAAAACAATTTAGCAGAAAATTTAATTGATGTCCCTAGTAAAAGAACAATTTCTGTTCCAAATAAGCCTAAGACGGTTGCTGCCCCGGTAGCTACTCCTCGATTAAAAGTTAATAACTTTGAAAAATTGTTAATTGTTGCCTGCACTCTAGTCGTAGCGTTATTGATGGTGTTGGTGGTAAATTCTAAAATTGCTTTAACCAATTCTGAACATCAACTACAACAACTTCAAACGACAAGCAGCAAAATTAGTACCGAAAATACCAACTTGGATCAACAGATCAGTGAACTTCAAAGCAGTACTAGATTAGAAGCGATTGCTCAAAAAGATGGTATGTCCCTTTCAAACTCACGTATAAGGAATGTTACAAAATGAAGACCTTTTTCGAAAAGCTACTAGGTGGTCAGTATGGGAAAGTAAATACCAAAACCTTCGGAAAATGGCTCTTTTTTTTGTGCATTATTGTCTTTGCTGGACTAGCTACCAGATTTACGGTGATTGCAGTTAGCAAAAACGTTAAAAACGTTAATTTAAATAAACGGGCAAAAGAGCTGTATACCCAGACCCAGACTATTAAGGCCAAACGGGGAAGTATTTACGATGCCAATGGTAATCCGATTGCTGAAGACACTAGTACTTATTCCATTTATGCCGTTTTAGATAAGAAACAGGTAAGCACTAACAAAAAACCAATGTATGTAGTTAACAAAAATAAAACCGCTAAAGTATTGGCTAAATACTTACCGATTTCAGAAAAAAAAGCTAAAAAAATTTTATCTCCAGCTAATAAGGACACTTTCCAAGTAGAATTTGGCAGTGCTGGTAGCAACATTTCGCTAATGACCAAAAAAGCAATTGCAGCTGAGCACTTGCCAGGAATTAATTTTGTCCAACAACAAGCACGTCTATATCCTAATGGAATCTTTGCTTCTAATATTATTGGGGTAGCTTTATCCCAAAATAATGAAAAAAAGGGCACTACTAATTTAGTAGGCCAAATGGGATTAGAACAAGCTTTCAACAAACAGTTAAAGGGATCGGATGGCTATCAAGATAGCCAATACGATCTGTATGGTTACCAAATTAACGGCAGTAAGAAGAAAGAAAAAAAGGTTAAGAATGGTGATAATATTTACACCACTATTGATTCTCGCTTACAAACGTTAATGGAAAGTGCTATGAATTCCGTTTATAAGCAAGCTAATCCGAAATCCATGACGGCGGTATTGATGAACGCTAAGACGGGGGAAATATTAGCTGCCACTCAACGGCCAACTTTTAACGCATCCACATTAGACGGAATTAAAAACTCTTGGTCTGATAATTTGGTCCAAGATTCCTACGAACCTGGATCAACAATGAAAATCTTTACTATGGCAGCAGCCATTAATAGTGGCCATTATAATGGTAATGATACCTATCAATCAGGTAAATACACTATTGATGGTAAAGTGGTTCCCGATTGGAACACTAATGGCTGGGGATATATTACTTATGATAAAGGATTTGCTTTATCTAGTAACGTAGCCATGGCTCACCTAGAACAAAGCATGGGAGCTAGCACTTGGAAAGATTATATTAATAGATTCCACTTGCAACAAAGTACCAATAGTGAATTGCCTGGAGAAACCGATGGGCAAATACAATTTAATTATCCAATCGAACAAGCTGATACTTCGTTTGGTCAAGGTATTGAAGTTACTGCAATGCAAATGATGCAAGGGTTAACTGCTATTTCTAATAATGGAACAATGGTTAAGCCACATATTCTTTCTAAGATTGTGGATCCAAATACTGGTAAAACCATTAAAAAGTATGGAACTACTGAAGTGGGAAAGCCAATCTCAGCTGATACAGCTAAGAAAGTTCGAAAACGCATGGAAGATGTAGTTTATAAGAGCTACGGAATTGGTCATAATTATAAAATTAGTGGCTATAGGATTGCTGCTAAAACGGGTACTGCCCAAGTAAGTAATGGCAGTGGTGGTTACGCATCTGGTGATGATAGTTACTTGTACTCAGTTGCTGGAATGGCACCCGCCAAGAATCCTAAATATGTGTTGTATATTACAATGAAGCAACCTACGTTATCGGGTAGCAAAACAGCTACGCAATTGTTATCAGAAGTCTTTAAACCAGTAATGGCTAGAGCCTTACAAGATAGTAATTCTTCTGCCGATAAAGTGAAGGTTAAGGTCCCAAGTGTTATCTACAAAACTACTAGTGCTGCTAAATCAGATTTAGCAGCAAAGGGAATTAATACTACGGTAGTTGGGTCTGGTGACACAATTATTAAACAATCTATAGCTGCTGATACCACGATTACCGGTAACCAGCGCTTAATATTATTGGCTAATGGAAAACCAACTATGCCTCGAATTTATGGTTGGAATAAAGCTGATATTAAAAAATTATGCAAATTGACAGGTTTAAAATTAAAAATTAGTGGTAGCGGTTATGCAGACTCACAAAGCATTGCTGCTGGCGCCTCGATTAGCACTGGAGATACATTAACAGTACAATTGGAATAACTTATAAGGATGGTTAATAGATGTTAAGTTGGATAGTACCCGCAGTAATTAGTTTTTTCATTACGTTGATATTTATGCCGAATTTGATTCACTATTTTCGTGCTCGTAAAGAAGGGCAAATGATTAGAGAAGAGGGCCCTAGTTGGCACGAAAAAAAATCAGGAACTCCTACGATGGGAGGATTGCTCTTTATTGTTGCAATTCTAATTGCTGATTTACTTGGGGGAGTAGTATTTCATGCCCTAACGCCGTCACTACTTATTTCCTTATTTATCTTAGTTTTATACGGATTAGTAGGGATGTGGGACGACAGTATTAAATTATTTCACCGCCAAAATGAAGGTCTAAAGGCTTGGCAAAAAATGACTGCTCAAATTATTGGGGCTTTAATTTTTGCGGTAGTGTACGTTAACGAGGGATTTCCGTTAGCGATTAAATTACCTTTTGGTCCTGATTTACATTTAGGCTATGGCTACGTTTTATTCATTGTTTTTTGGCTAGTTGGTTTTTCTAACGCCGTTAACTTAACCGATGGGCTAGACGGCTTGGTATCTGGACTTTCCGTAATTGCCTTTTCAGCTTACGGAATTATTGCTTTAGCTCAGTCACAAACTAGTGTTGCAATGTTTTGTTTTTCCGTTGTTGGCGCATTATTAGCATTCTTTGTTTTCAACCACAAACCAGCTAAAATTTTTATGGGAGACATGGGTTCTCTAGCTTTGGGGGGCGCTTTAGCTACTGTTTCTATCCTAGTACACCATGAATTAGCGTTACTATGGATTGGGATTATTTTTGTTTGTGAGACAGCTAGCGTTATGTTACAAGTTGCTTCCTTTAAACTTACAGGTAAACGGATCTTTAAGATGACTCCAATTCATCACCACTTCGAAATGCTAGGGTGGAGTGAATGGAAGGTTGATACTGTTTTTTGGTTGATTGGCTTAGTAACTGCTATTACCGGAGTACTTTCAATAGTTCATTAAAAACGATCGCAAGAGTATTTCAGTAGAGTTCAGGAAGGAAAAAAGATGAAAAAAATTTCAGATTACGAAGGCAAAAATATTTTAGTATTAGGAGCCGGCAAAAGCGGTACTAATGCTGCAAAAACATTGTTAAAACTTGGAGCTACCGTTACTTTAAATGATGCTAAACCAGAAAATGAATTAGAGGGCTTAGACGAATTAGAATCATTGGGAATTACAGTGGTAGCTGGTGGTCATCCAGATACCATTTTGAATGCTCAATTTGATTTATTGGTTAAAAATCCTGGGATTCCTTATGATAATCCGGTAGTGCAACGGGCATTAGCCAACCACACCAAAATTATTACTGAGGTAGAATTAGCTTACCAAATTACGGATGCTGAAATTATTGCGGTTACGGGAAGTAATGGAAAAACTACTACTACAACGATGATCGCTAAAATTTTAAACGAAGAACGAGAAAAGGGAACTGCTTATGCTGCCGGTAATATCGGTATCCCTGCTACTCAAGTTGCTATGAATGCAACTAAGGATGATACCATTGTTATGGAACTTTCTAGCTTCATGCTATTGGGAATCGATCAACTTCATCCTCACGTAGCAGTATTAACTAATATTTTTGAAAATCACTTGGACTATCATAAAACTCGTGACAATTATGTAAATGCCAAAATGCGAATCACTATGAATCAAACTGCTGATGATTATTTTGTAGTAAATTTTGATAATGAAGAGTGGCAAAATTTAAGTCAACGCAGTAAAGCGCAAGTCATTCCATTTAGTCGCACTGCTGATATAACCAAGGGTGCATACGAAAATAACGGTAAACTCTATTATAATGATGAGTTCATCATGAACGCTGATGATATCAAAGTTCCTGGTAAGCAAAACGTCGAAAATGCGTTAGCAGCTATTGCAGTGGCTAAGGTAATGGGCAAATCTAATTTAGCAATTACCAACGTATTAGAAACCTTTACCGGAGTTAAACATCGTACCCAATTTGTATTAGAAGCTGATGGTCGTCGCTACTATAATGACTCTAAGGCTACGGATATTGAAGCCACTCAGATGGCATTAGAAGGATTTGATAAACCTATTGTTCTCTTAGCTGGCGGTTTAGATCGAGGCTATACCTTTGAACGCTTGGTTCCACAATTTAAAGATCACGTTAAAGGAGCCGTTTTGTTTGGAGAAACTGCCGACTTATTGGCTGATGCTTTACAACAAGCTGGAATTACCAATTTTAAAAAGGTGACAGATGTGAAAGCAGCTGTCCCTGTTGCTTATTCAATGAGTGATGCTGGCGATATTATTTTATTAAGTCCAGCTAATGCTAGTTGGGATCAGTATCCTAACTTTGAAGTTCGGGGCGATCAATTTATTGAAGCGGTAGAACAATTTACCCAAACTAAGGGGGTTTAGTAACCATGCGTTTGATTATATCCGGTGGTGGGACCGGAGGCCATATTTATCCGGCGTTGGCGATTATTGAAGATCTAATGCAGCAAGAACCTAATTCAGAAGTATTATACGTTGGTTCTAAGCGGGGACTAGAAGGAGATATTGTTCCAAAACAACATATTCCTTTTATTTCATTAGAGATTCAAGGTTTTCAACGTTCAATGTCATTCGCTGGCATTAAAAGTAACTTACAAACCGTACGTTTATTTTTGAAAAGTGTACGTGAAGCTAAGCGAATCATTAAAGATTTTAAGCCAGATTTGGTTATCGGAACTGGTGGGTACGTTTCAGGCGCAGTGGTTTATGCTGCGGCAAAACTCAAAGTACCATCCATGATCCATGAACAAAATAGCGTAGTAGGACTTACTAATAAGTTTTTGAGCCGCTACGTGGATAAAATCGCGATTGGCTTTCCAGAGGCCAAAGAACAATTTCCGGAAGCCAAGGTTAGTTTTACTGGCAATCCTAGGGCTCAACAAGTAGCTAACATTCACAGTGATTTTTCTTGGACTGAATATGGTTTAGTCGATACGAAGCCAACTATTTTAATTTTTGGGGGAAGCCAAGGAGCTCCGAAAATTAATTCTGCGGTAGTTGATGCAATGCCTGAATTTAATCAACGAGATTATCAGGTGGTGTTTGTTACCGGTAAGAATCGGTATACTGATATTATGAAGCGGTTGGCAACAATTGATTTAAACGATAATATTGCTGTGTTACCATATATTAGTAATATGCCAGCAGTTCTACCTAAAGTAGACGTAATTGTCGGCCGTTCTGGTGCGACTAGCATTGCTGAAATTACGGCACTTGGAATTGCTGGGGTTTTCATCCCTAGTCCTTACGTAACCGCTGATCACCAAACCAAAAATACAATGAGTTTGGTTAACGCGGGAGCGGGGATCATGATCAAAGAAGACGAGTTAAACGGGAATTCACTATTGAAAGTAGTAGATGACTTAATGACTAATGATACTAAGCGCAAGCAAATGGCTACTAACTCTAAGCAATTAGGGGTTCCGGATGCAAGTGATCGGGTATTATCATTAGGTCGATCGATTAAAAAGTAGTAAAAGGAGGAGAGAACTTGGCTAAAGATGATCAACAATTAACACCATGGCAAGCAGCACATCAAGCAAGCCAAGGAACTTCTTCTAAGGGAAATAGGCGACGGCGCAAAGCACAGTTTAAAAAGCGTAGTCGAAATTCTCGAAAAACTACTAATACACAATTTCTTTCAGCCATCCAACGTCAGAACCTTAAGATTGGATGGCCCTTTGTGGTTTGTCTACTTTTATTAATTGGGATTTTAACGTATTTAGTATTGCCAATTAGTAGTGTTAATAACGTGATAGTTCGTGGTAATCGCTATACTAGTTCCGCCTCCATTCGTAAGAGCAGTCAGGCTATGAATCAAAAAACGGTAGTAGTATTAAGTCAGACTAAACAAATTGCGAATCGGGTTACTAAAGATGATTCTAGAATCCAATCCACCGCTGCTAAAGTAACTGGTTTACAACAACTAACTTTAACGGTGAAGGAGTATCCGGTAATTGGTTATCTTTATAAAGATGGTGGTTACCAACAAATTCTACAAAGTGGAACTATTTTGAATTCAAAGGTATTAAATCCTAAAGATGGTTATCCGGTATTAAAAAAGTTTAAAAAAGCCAGTATATTAAAGCGGGTAATTAAACAATATCGTAAAATTGGACCAACCATTCGAGCAAATATTAATTCAATTAGTTCATCGCCTACTTCCACTAATCCGGATCGAATTTATATCCAGATGAGTGATGGTAACCAGGTTTATGCTGATATAGATTCGTTTGGCACCAAGATGGCTTATTACCCCAGTATTACTTCTAAGTTAAAAACAAAGAGTGTTATTGATATGGAAGTTGGGGCATATTCTTATCCTATTTCGCAAAAAGGGAAACAGAATAATACCAAAGCATCGAAATAAGCTGTTGTGGCTTGTTTGATTGTGTTAAACTTAAGCTATAAAAAAATCAAAAAACATTACGGAGGTTCCTTACATAATATGGATAATTCGGGTTTGTATGTCGGACTTGATATGGGAACTACCTCAATAAAAGTTATCGTTGCAGAACAAGTAAAAGGGCAATTAAACGTTATTGGTGTGGGGAATGTACGGTCAAAAGGGCTCAGTCGCGGGATCATTGTTGATATTGATCAAGCAGCTGATGCAATTCGTAGCGCCGTTGATCAAGCTCAAGAAAAAGCAAGTATTGAAATTAAAGATGTAATTGTTGGTGTACCTGCCAACATGTTAAAAATAGAACCGTGCAATGGTTTAATTACCATTGATGAATCTTCAAGAGAAATCACAGACCAAGATGTTTATGATGTCTCATCATCTGCGTTAATCACTAATTTACCGCAGGAACGAGAAATTATTGATATCCAACCTGAAGAATTCATTGTTGATGGCTTTGAAGGTATTAAGGATCCTAGGGGAATGGTTGGAGTCCGATTAGAAATGCGTGGCAAGGTAATTAGTGGTGCCAAAGGCATTATGCATAACATTGCTAAAGCAGTTTCTAAAGCCGGCTTAAACATTGTTTCTATGATTTTGACTCCGCTAGCAGAAAGTCATGAAATTTTAAACGATGGTGAACAAGATTTTGGGACCATTTTAATTGATCTGGGTGGCGGTCAAACCACTGCTTCAGTTACCCATGATCACCAACTTAAATATGTAACCACTGATGCTGAGGGTGGCGAATTCATCACCAAAGATATTTCAATCGTATTGAATACTTCTATGGAAAATGCAGAATCACTAAAACGTAATTATGGTTCTGCAGATTCATTGAGAGCTTCAGAAGATCGAGATGTTCCGGTAGACGTCGTTGGTCAATCCGAACAGACTATTATTGATGAAAAATATTTAGCGGAAATTGTTGAAGCCCGAATCGATCAAATTTTTGGTAGAATTAAAGGGCAGCTCGATGCCATTGATGCTCTTAGTTTGCCAGGGGGAATCATCATTACCGGTGGTGTTGCGGCACTACCTGGAATTGTTGACCTTGCCGCTGAAAAGTTTAATACTAACGTTAGACTTTACGTTCCGGATCAAATGGGAATGCGGCATCCATCATTTTCTGCTGGTTTGTCACTAGTGTCTTACTATGCTGATATGAGTGAGGTAGATATGTTATCTCGCTCTGCCGTAGCTGGATCCATGACGGTGGTTAAAAAATCTTCTCCTGATCAAACTGAAGTAAGTAACAATGATGTTAGTCGTAACGATGCAAAACCTGACAAAAAACAACGCCAAACAGAAAAGAAAAAACGTGGAGAAGGCATTCGAAAATTCTTCAATGATTTCTTCGAATAACGATAGCAACGGAGGTAAGTAATATTATGCAATATTCATTAGATTCCGCCCAAAACAACGGAGCTAAGATTAAAGTCTTTGGTGTTGGTGGTGGTGGTAGTAATGCTGTTAACCAAATGATTAATGAAGATGTTCAAGGGGTTGAATTCATCGTTGCTAATACGGATGTTCAAGCACTTGAAACTTCTAAAGCTGAAACTAGAATTCAATTAGGACCTAAATTAACTAGAGGATTGGGTGCTGGTTCTAACCCTGATATTGGGGAAAAAGCCGCTGAAGAAAGTGAAGAAGCTATTGCCGATGCACTATCTGGTGCAGACATGGTTTTTGTCACTGCCGGAATGGGTGGTGGAACTGGTAACGGTGCTGCTCCCGTAGTTGCCAAAATTGCTAAACAGCAAGGGGCATTAACTGTTGGGGTGGTAACTCGTCCCTTTAGTTTTGAAGGCCCTAAACGTTCTAAGTTTGCTGATGAAGGGGTAGCTCAATTAAAGGAAAACGTTGATACCTTGATCGTCATTGCTAATAACCGTTTGTTAGAAATGGTTGATAAAAAGACACCAATGATGGATGCCTTTAAGGAAGCAGATAATGTTTTACGTCAAGGTGTCCAAGGGATTTCTGACTTGATTACTAGCCCTGGTTACGTTAACTTGGATTTTGCCGATGTTAAAACAACCATGGAAAATCAAGGCTCTGCTTTAATGGGAGTCGGGACTGCTAATGGTGAAAATCGGACTGCAGACGCAACTAAGAAGGCTATTTCTTCACCATTACTAGAAGTTTCTATTGATGGTGCCAAACAAGTATTGTTAAACATTACTGGTGGGCCAGATCTTTCCTTATTTGAAGCTCAAGATGCATCAGATATTGTTGCCCAAGCAGCTACTAGTGACGTTAACATTATCTTCGGTACTTCTATCGATGAATCATTAGGTGACGAAGTGCGGGTAACCGTTATTGCTACTGGAATTGATCTTGATGATGGCGACAAGCGGGGAAGTCGACTTTCTCGTCGAGCAGTTAACAATAACCCCTCACGAGTAACTAGAAGCAGCCAGCCAGAACCAATGGATATGCCAAGAAACAATTCTGATCAACAAATTGATGATTGGGACATTCGTGCTGATGGCGGATCTCGGAACCCCATAAGTGAAGACGATCAATTTAGCGATGTTGAAAAAAAGGATTTCGATCCTTTCCAGACCAGCGCTCCAGAAACACCAGAAGATAATAACAACACCAATAAAGATGATGAACCACCTTTCTTTAGATTCCGCCGTCATTAGAATTAACTAAGTGGGAAAGAGGAAACTAATTGATTGAAACTGTTAATTTCATTGTGTGGCTATTAACGAACGCAATTGATATTTATATATTAGCAATCATTGTTTATGCTCTACTTAGTTGGTTTCCTGGCGGGTTAAATTCAGGACTTGGACGCTTTTTAGGAAGTATAGTTGAGCCGTTTGAACAGCTATTTAGTTTTGCAATGGTAGGAATGGTGAGCTTTGCTCCTATTGTTGCTGTTGTGGTTTTATCATTTGTTCAAACTGGGATTCGCTATGTAGGTAATTTATTAGTAGGGTATTAACTAAGAAGGTACACATGGTTGATATAAATATTGAACAACATTTTCGCTCTGACGAAGTTCCGTTTTTAGAGTCAATGGATAGTTTAGTCGGCAGGGTTCAAAATGAATATCGAGATTTATTAACGGATTTTTTAAATCCACGGCAACAATTCATTTTACAAACTGTGGTTAACCGGTATGATGGTGTTAAACTGCGCTTTTTTGGCGGTTTTGAAGATAGTGAAATGAAGCGAGCCTTAATTTATCCTGATTATTTCGAACCTCAACAGACTTATTTTCAAGTTAGTGCTTATGACATTGATTATCCGCAAAAATTTGCCACACTGAGTCACGGTCAAATTTTAGGATCATTAATGGGTAGCGGAATTGAACGAGAAGTAATCGGTGATATTATTACTGATGGGACTAATTGGCAGTTTATGGTTAAGGCAGAAATGGCGGATTACGTGGCTAGTCAATTAGACCACGTAGGTAAAGTCAAAGTAAGGTTAAAACCAGTGGCACTAGATCACTTATTGAATCCTAACCAGGAACTTGAAACGGTGACTACAACGGTTTCGTCATTAAGATTGGATGTATTGGTAGCTGAAGGAGCTCACATTTCACGGCACCATGCTAAGGAATTAGTAGAAACCGGAAGAGTTAGAGTCAATTGGGCTGAAAACCAGCGTCCTGATTATGAATTAGGGGTCTCGGATATTATTTCTGTCCGGGGATTTGGCCGAATTGTCCTGCTAGAAATTGGCGGAATGACTAAAAAAGATAAAATCAGAGTGACATTAAATTTGATTAAACCCAATAAATAGGAGGATTTACAATGGTACTCAGTCCACAAGATATTCACAACAAAGAGTTTTCGCAAAAAATGCGGGGCTATAGTGTTGATGAAGTTAATGATTTCTTGGACCAAATTATTAAAGATTATCAAATCGTATTACAGGAAAATAATGACTTACACACTAAACTGGATGAATCACAAGATAAATTAAAATATTTTAATGATCTAAAGGATTCATTGAATCAGTCAATTATTGTGGCTCAAGAAGCGGCTGATAAAGTTAAATCTAATTCTAAAAAAGAAGCAGAAATTACCAGCAAAGAAGCGCAAAAACAGGCTGCTGACGTGGTTAACTCTGCTAATGAAAAAGCTAACCGAATTTTACAAGAAGCTTCTAAAAAAGCTAAGAAGTTAGCAGTTGAAACTGACGATTTGAAGAAAAATACTCGAGTATTCCGGCAACGTCTTCAAGTTATGTTGGAAAGCCAGTTGGAAGTCATCAAGGCTAAGGAATGGGATAATTTATTAGACGACGATAACACTACTAATGGTTATGAAGAAATCGAAAAAACGGTTAGTCAACTTGACAATTCAAATGATAGTAGCGTAAACTCAGGAAGTGATGCAGACATTGTGGAAAATGCGGTGGCTGCTGATGACATGTCTGAGACAGTTGTTATTTATCCAGACGGTGATCAAAAATAATATTAGGATAATGAGGACAGCACCGATTTTTTTATTGCTGCAGCGAGCTGACGATTAGTGAAAGGTCAGTAGTTAACGAAAAAATCGCCATCACCTCTCTTATTTATCCTGGACAACGAGAGAATCATTGCATTCTAAAATTGGGTGGTACCACGAAGACTTCGTCCCTAGCGGCGGGGTCTTTTTGTTTTCAGAAAGGAAGGAAAATATGCGAGTTAAAGATACGCTAAACTTAGGTAAAACTAAATTTAAAATGCGTGGCAATCTTCCCGTTAAAGAAGTAGAACGGCAAAAGGCCTGGGAAGAAAACGATTTGTACCAACAAAGACAAAAATTAAATGAAGGTAAACCTTCATTTGTATTACATGATGGCCCTCCATATGCCAATGGTGACATTCACATGGGGCATGCGATGAACAAAATTTCTAAAGATATTATTGTTCGTTTCAAATCTATGGCTGGCTTTAGAGCACCTTTCGTTCCTGGCTGGGATACTCATGGTTTACCAATTGAACAACAACTTAAAAAAGAGGGCTATGATCGAAAGAAGATGGGAATTAACGAATTCCGTCGACTTTGTCATGAATATGCTTTAAAACAAGTTGAACGCCAAAAAGAAGAATTTAAGCGGTTAGGAATTTCTGCGGAATGGGATAATCCATACTTAACCCTTCAACCAGAATTTGAAGCAGCTCAAATCCGTGCCTTTGGTGCGATGGCTGAACAAGGATTAATTTACCGTGGTAAAAAACCAGTATTTTGGTCTTGGTCATCTGAATCTGCTTTGGCAGAAGCTGAAGTGGAATATCACGATGTTACCTCACCATCTGCGTTTTATGCTGAAAAGGTGATCGATGGAAAAGGTGTTTTAGATAACGACAATACCTACATGGTAGTTTGGACTACTACTCCTTGGACCATTCCAGGTTCAGAAGGAATTGTGGTCTCTCCTGACTTTAACTATTCAGTGGTTAAACCGGCTGGTGATGATCGTCAATTCGTAGTAGCTACCGAAATGCTAAATAAGGTCACCGATATGTTTGGTTGGGATGACTACGAAACAGTTAAAGTAGTGACTGGTAAAGACTTAGAATATATTGTGGCTCAACATCCATTGGATGAATCCCGAGAACTATTAACTATGCTTGGTGATTACGTTACCTTAGATGCCGGAACTGGCTTAGTTCATACTGCTCCTGGATTTGGGGAAGATGACTTCCGGGTTGGAAAACAATACGGCCTAGATATTTTTGTACCAGTTGACGATAAGGGCTACATGACTGAAGAAGCGGGTCCTGATTTTGCTGGTGTCTTTTATGAAGACGCTAACCAAATCGCTTTGGATAAATTAAAAGAAGCTGGATTGTTACTTCACTACATGCCTTACGAACACAGTTATCCATTTGATTGGCGAACTAAAAAACCAATCATTTTCCGGGCAACTCCACAATGGTTTGCTTCAGTGGATAAAATTAAGGAACCAATTTTAGAGGCCTTAAAAGACGTTAAATTCCATCCAGAATGGGGTAACCGTCGTTTAGCTAATATGATTAAAGGTCGTGGCGATTGGGTTATTTCACGGCAACGGGTTTGGGGTGTACCACTACCAATTTTCTATGCAGAAGATGGTACTGCTATTATTACTCCAGAAACCATTGAACACGTGGCTAATTTATTTGCAGAACACGGTTCAGACATTTGGTTTGAAAAAGATGCTAAGGACTTATTACCAGCTGGATTCACTAGTGAACATTCTCCTAATGGTGAATTTACTAAAGAAAACGACATTATGGATGTGTGGTTTGATTCTGGTACTTCTCACCAAGGCGTATTAGCTCAACGAGATTACCTCACTTACCCAGCTGATCTAAACCTAGAAGGTTCTGATCAATACCGTGGCTGGTTCAACTCTAGTTTAATTACCAGTGTTGCTGTATCTAACCATGCTCCTTACAAGGAAATTATTTCCCAAGGATTTACGTTAGATGGTAACGGCCATAAGATGAGTAAGTCCCTTGGTAATACCATTGCTCCTGAAGATGTGATCAAGCAAATGGGTGCTGAAATCGTCCGGTTATGGGTTACTTCAGTTGATACTTCCGCTGACGTTCGGGTTTCTATGGAAAGCTTCAAGAAGGTTTCTGATATGTACAAGAAGATCAGAAATACAATGCGTTACTTGCTAGCTAATACTTCTGACTTTGATGCTAAAACTAACGCAATTGATTTTGCTGATTTAGAAGCTGCTGATCAATACATGTTAGTTCGGTTAAACCAATTTATTGAAACTGCCACTGATTTATACGATCATTACAATTTCTTAGAATTGAATAAGCGGTTAATGAGCTTTATTTCTAACGATTTATCTGCCTTCTACTTGGATTTTGCTAAGGACGTGGTTTACATTGATAGTACTGACGGTCATAAACGTCGTTCTATGCAAACAGTTATGTACGCAATTGCGGTAGCTTTAACTAAGTTAATGACACCAATTTTGCCACATACCACTGAAGAAATTTGGACGTTCTTAAATGAACCAGAAGAATTTGTACAATTAGCTGAAATGCCTAAGGTTAACCATTTTGCCGATGAAGCTATGATCTTAAGCAAGTGGGATCAATTCTTAGAATTACGAGTTAACGTTTTAAAGGCGTTAGAAGAAGCTCGGGATGCTAAGTTGATCGGTAAATCTTCTGAAGCAGCATTAACATTGTATGTTTCTGACGAAACAAAGGCATTGTTAGACAGTTTACACACTGATTTAGCTACCATTTTGATGGTTTCTGAATTAACTATTGCACCAATTGCTGACGCTAGTGATGATAGCGAACGCTTTGACGATAATTTAGCTGTTTTAGTTGCTAGAGCTACCGGAGAAGTGTGCGAACGGTGTCGTTTAGTTCGTAAAGATATTGCTGCTGATCCTGATTATCCAACTCTATGTGCCTCATGTGCTCATATTGTTAGATCAGAATTTCCAGAAACTGCTACTGAAGGTTTTGAAGAATAATTAATATAAAGTAAATGACTCTCATGGATTTCCATGGGAGTCATTTCGATAGGAGAAGTAATGTTAACTGGAACGGTAAAATCATATAGTAACCAAAACGCCTTTGGCTTTATTGAACAAGACAATGGTAATAAAGATCTTTTCTTTTTTAAAACGGGGTTGCTAGATCATCATATTGTAGAACCTGGTCAGCGGGTAGAATATGTAATTGTGGAAGGGCAAAAGGGTCCTCAAGCTGCTAAAATTAGTTATATAGATTAAGGTTTACTAGCGATAATTGCATTGACCTAGCAAGACCGTTAAAATGAATTTAATTAGTAAAATTATGGATGGAAACTTATGAACTTAGAAGAACGTGTCTTAAAATCTGAATCAATTTATAATGGAGCCATTATCAGTGTAGAACGCGAATTAGTGGAGCTACCTGATAAGCAAACTGCCCATCGAGAAATTGTCCACCACGCGGATGCCGTGGGAATTTTGGCAATTACTAACGATAATAAAATTATCTTAGAGAAACAATGGCGAGAACCAGTTAGAAAGCCAACAATTGAAATTCCTGCTGGAAAATTAGATCGACGGGATGGTAATTTTGTTGATGCGGTAAAACGAGAACTTAACGAAGAAATTCGCTACGAGGCTAATAACGTAGAACGAATTACAGGTTTTTATTCTTCAGTTGGTTTTAGTGATGAATATATGGAACTATATTTAGCAACGGATTTACACCCCGTTGGCCAAGAGTTACCCCGGGATAAGGGTGAATTTTTAGAAATTCAAGAAAAAACCTTGGAAGAAGCAATGGCAATGGTTGATAGTGGCGAAATTGAAGACGCTAAAACAATCATGGCAATTTGGTATTGGCAGCTGAAAACAATTAAGTAGGTGAGATAAATGCCAGAGACTGATTCTGATAACACCCCGAAGACAAGAGAAGAATATCGTAAGCAACAGCAACAACAAGAAGCGGAATTTGCTCAGCGAGATAAAAAACGAGTAGAAGCGGAACGTGAATATGCTAAAACGCATAGAAGAGCTGGTAGTCCCTCAGAGCAGACCGCTACTGACACAGCGGACTATAAAACTCCGCAGTGGCGTAAAACTAGATCGCGTTTAATTTGGGCAATTGGCATTTTAACGGTGTTATTGATTGGTGTATATTTAATCTTGTTTTTTGTAAATTAAGGAGAGATAGCGTGACTTATGGAATTATTTGCGCAATGGACGAAGAAATTGCGATTTTAAAAGCGAATTTAAAAAATGAAGCAACTACTAAAATAGGACCTATTGAATTTTTTAAGGGTCAAATTGCTAATTCAGATGTTGTTTTGGTTAAATCTGGAATTGGTAAAGTCCAAGCAGGAATTACGGCTGCTTTAATGCTAACTAATTTTAAAATTGATTATCTTGTAAATACCGGTTCAGCTGGTGGAATTGGCACCGACCTTAAAATTGGAGACGTAGTAATTTCTACCGAAACTGCCTATCACGATGTTGACGTGACTGCTGCGGGTTATGAAATTGGTCAACTCCCTAATTGTCCTGCTCGTTTCCCAGCTTCTAGAGATTTAGAAGCACAAATCACTAAGGCAGCTGAAGCAGCTAACTTAGAAACTCATTCCGGCTTAATCGTTTCTGGGGACCAATTTGTGGCTAGCAAAGAAGTCATTGACCACATTAAGGATAACTTCAGTGATGCCTTATGTGTAGAAATGGAAGGCGCAGCAATTGGTCAAGTAGCATATGATTTTGATGTTCCGTACGTAGTGATTCGGGCAATGTCTGATGTTGGTGATGAAGATGCCAACACCAATTTTGATGAATTTATCATCGAAGCAGGTAAACGCTCTGCGGAAATGATGATGAATGTTTTTCAGTCAAATTAGTAATTGGAGTGAAGTATTTTGAAGGAAATTTATTTAGATAATGCGGCTACCACACCTATTTCCCAGTCCGTCTATGAAGAAATGATGGATAAATACAAAAACGTTTATGGTAATGCGTCAACGCTTTATGGATTGGGACGAGAAGCCCATACTCTAATGGAAAATTCAAGGGAAGTAATTGCTAAAAGCATCAATGCTGATGTAGATGATATTATTTTTACTAGTGGGGGAACTGAAGGTGATAATACCGCAATCGTTCAATCCGCGCTAGCTCGACAAAGTTTAGGTAAGCACATTATTACTACGGCTATTGAACACGAAGCCGTGTTAAAACCATTGGAATACTTGGAAGGCTTAGGGTTTGAAGTTACCTACTTACCAGTTGATGAACATGGTAATATGTCTATTGATGATTTCAAGGCTGCTCTACGAGATGATACCATTTTGGTTACCATTATGAGTGGTAACAATGAAGTGGGGACGGTAATGCCAATTCATGAGATTGGTGAAATTTTGGCTGATCATCAGGCCTGGTTTCACACGGATGCGGTTCAAGCATATGGTCTTAAAGACATTGATGTTCAACATGATCACATTGATTTATTATCTACTTCGGCTCATAAAATTAACGGTCCCAAAATGATTGGATTCCTTTATAAGCGAAATGGGATTAACTTCACCAGTTTTGTAAAGGGTGGCGACCAAGAAACTAAGCGGCGGGCCGGAACCGAAAACGTTCCAGCCATTGCTGGTTTTGCTCGTGCAGTAGCTGATATTACTCCAGAGGTAAAGCAAGAACGACAAGCTAAGTATTTTGAATTCAAACAATATTTAGTAGAACAGCTAACTGCGCGAGGAATTGATTTTGAGATTAACGGTGAATTAAATCCTGATGGGCTCAATCATGTTTTTAATATTTGGCTAAAGGATATCTCGACTTACGTGATGCAAACCAACTTAGATTTAGCTGGAATCGCAGTGTCGGGTGGTTCTGCATGTACTGCTGGTAGTATTGAGCCATCTCATGTTTTAACAGCAATGTTTGGTGAAGACAGTCCCCGAATTAGCGAATCTATTCGAATTAGTTTTGGGATTGAAAATACTAAGGAAGACTTAGATAGATTGGTTGATGCGATTGATAAAACCGTTCAACGACTAAAGCGCAAGGAGGCTTAATCATGGCATTTTCTAAGGAAGTTAAGTTAACAGGAGACAAGCATAACTATGCAATTAGCCCAGCCATTAAACGTTATGCACTAACTGACGTGGGCTTTATAGTAACTAAGGCGGGAAATTTTGCCTTAGAACGTAGCTTAAGTGGTAGTTCACCTTATGAAAAAGGTTACAAGTTAAAGGTAACGGTTGCTAAAGACTTTTCAGGGTTTAAATTAGCAATTACGACGGCTAATGGTTTGCAGTCAGTTAATATTTTTAACGACCCTAGTAAATCCGACAACGTAACTCAATATAACTTTATTATGGATAACTTGGTGAGTCGTGATATTTTAGTTAGAGATGACCAAGGTAAATAGTAATGATGACTAATTGTCTTTTTTGCAATTTTGCGGTATTATATTAATTACTGGAAATTGCGACCTTCACTCGTAGATTCTCCAGAATCTAATTGAAATGATGGTGATTTTATGCAAGACAACAGTCAAACTCGAGTTGTCGTTGGCATGAGTGGCGGAGTTGATTCTTCCGTTGTAGCATACCAACTAAAGCAACAGGGTTACGATGTTGTTGGAGTTTTCATGAAGAATTGGGATGATACCGATGAGAACGGAGTTTGTACCGCAACCGAAGATTATAAAGACGTTGCTAAGGTAGCTACTCAAATCGGGATTCCATATTATTCAGTTAACTTCGAAAAGGAGTACTGGGACCGAGTCTTTACTTATTTCTTGGATGAGTATAAGAAGGGTAGAACTCCTGATCCAGATGTAATTTGTAATAAAGAAATCAAGTTTAAGGCCTTTTTAGACTACGCACTTGATTTAGGAGCTGATTACATCGCTACTGGGCATTACGCTCAACTTACTCGGGATGAAAATGGTCATAACCATTTACTTCGTTCCGTTGATTTGAATAAGGATCAAACTTATTTCTTGAGTCAACTTTCTGCCGATCAACTAGATCGCGTTATGTTCCCAATCGGTAACATGACTAAGCCAGAAGTTCGCCAAATTGCGAAGAAGGCTGGCTTAGCAACTGCTGAAAAGAAAGATTCCGTGGGAATTTGCTTTATTGGCGAAAAGAACTTTAAAGAATTTCTAGGCCACTACTTACCAGCTACTCCAGGTAAGATGATGACTGTTGATGGTGAAGTTAAGGGCCAGCATGCTGGTTTGATGTACTACACTATTGGTCAGCGTCGTGGTTTAGGAATTGGTGGTGACGGTGTCGATAATCAGCCTTGGTTTGTTATCGGTAAAGATTTGAAGCAAAATATCCTTTACGTTGGTAAGGGTTATGAAAATGATTTGCTTTATGCTGATTATTTGGACGCTTCTGACATTTACTGGGTTAACAATCTAGATAAGGGTAATGATTTTCATTGCACTGCTAAGTTTAGATACCGGCAAGTTGATAGTGGCGTTACCGTTCACATTAGTGATGATGGTAAGTCAGTTCGGGTTGTCTTTGATGATCCTGTTCGAGCAATCACTCCTGGTCAAGCAGTTGTCTTCTATGATGGTAAGGAATGCTTAGGTTCTGCCATTATCGATGCGGCTTATAAGCAAGATAAGGTACTTCAATACGTATAAAACTAAAGGACGGCTATTGAGCCGTCCTTTTTTGATAAAGTTTTGAATTTTAATTGGCAAACTGTCATAATATTGTAGTAAGAAATAAAGCGAGGGTGACGTTTTGGTTAATTTATATTTTATTAGACACGGAAAAACGGAATGGAATCTTGAAAGTCGCTACCAGGGAGCGGGTGGGGATTCGCCGTTACTTCCAGAAAGCTATGAAGAAATGGCTCAATTAGCTAGTCACTTAGCTCCGATTGAGTTTGAGCATGCGTATGCTAGTCCAATCAAACGGGCAAGAATTACTGCAGAAACGATTGTAAAGCAACTAGATCAAAATATCCCCCTTAGTTTACTTAGTAGGCTAGAAGAATTTAACTTGGGAAAGATGGAGGGCCAATTATTTACCGAAGTGGCTCAACAGTTTCCCAAGGAATTTGATGATTTTCGTAATCATCCCGAACGCTACGATCCTCACCAAAAAATTGGGGGAGAATCATTTCCAGAATTGATTGCGCGAATGACGCCCGCTATTGAACAAATTGTGGCGGCGGCCAGTCTAGATGCTAATATCTTAATTGTTAGTCATGGGGCAGCTTTAAATGCGGAAATTAATTCTTTACTTGGGGTGCCGTTAGCAGATTTACGTAAACGAGGTGGAATTGCTAACACTAGTACCACTGTGTTACAAACTAATGGTAATGGTCACTATGAATTAGTTAAATGGAACGATACTAGTTATTTACAACGACAACTAACTGATTCAGATACAATTTAGGTGAGAGTATGACTGAAAATAAGACAACCAAACGAGAACAACAAACACAAAAAATGAACCAATTAGTCCATGAATTAGTCCAAAAAATTGATCGAAATCCTGAAGAGCCACAAAATTATTACGATTTGGCAACAGTGTTGGTAGATGGTAATGATTATGAACAGGCCGAAGAACTATTAATGAAGGCTTTAGGCTTATTTGATAATGATGAAGTGACAGTTAAGGATAAACTGATTTATGGTTTAGCCAATGTTTATTATGCTGCTGAGGAATATCCCAAGGCTATTCAATGGTTTGAAAAAATTACTAGTCAACAATTAAAAACGGATGCATATTTGATGTTAGCTCAAAGTTATTTGGCATTAGGAGATAATAAGCGGTCAATGGCTTTTGCACTAACAGCTCAAGGAAAGCAAATAATGAAGCCAGAAATTAGTAACCTAATCGGAGACAATTTATTGGCATTAGGGGACTTTGAACAGGCAGGTAGCTTTTATGATCAAACTTTAGCCGTAGATCCTGATAACGGACCGGCTAATTTTAATCGGGGATTAGTGGCGATGGTTCAGGCAGAACCATATGCTATTTACTTTGATAAGGCTAAGAAAACAGATCCCGATTATTTTCAAAAGAGTCAACAAAAGCTCACCGATATTGAAAAGTTTTTGAAAACCAAACAAGAGTAAGGAGGATGCCCGTGGCACAATCGGTAAATTTGTTTCAACAGGCAGATAATAATCAGGCAAAATTTATTGATGGCCAAGTCGCGGCCATCTTTTTTGAGAGTCCGGATAGTTTTTATAAAGTCGCCTTAGTAAAGGTAGACGATACTAATACCGATTGGCAGGAAAGTGAAATTGTAGTTACTGGTAATTTTGGTGAGTTAGTCGAAGAAGCTAACTATCATTTTATTGGCAAAATAGTCGATCATCCTAAATATGGAACTCAGTTTCAGGTTAGTAATTATGCTAAGCAGATGGCAACTACTAGTGCTGGTGTAGTTAAGTACCTATCTGGTGATAATTTTCCTGGGGTGGGGATAAAAACGGCTGAAAAAATTGTTGATTCTCTGGGAATTGATGCTCTTCAACAAATTAATGCTGATAACAAAGTCCTAGATAAAATTGGTATTTCTGCTAAGGTAAAAGCAACTATCGTTTCCAATCTGGATATCGGTAATGATGTCGATCAAATTATTATGGGCTTAAATAGTTACGGCTTCGGTAGTCAATTAGCGGAAAAAATTTATCAAAAATACCACCAGGATGCCATGAAAGTTATCCAGGAAAATCCTTATCAGTTAATGGAAGATATTGACGGAATCAGTTTTAAAAAAGCAGATGCAATTGCTTCAGAATTAGGCATTGAATTTGATTCCGATCAACGATTAGAAGCAGGATTATTATTTGCTTTAACAGAACTTAGTTTAAAAAATGGTGATACGTACGCTACGTCAGAGCCCCTGCTTAATGAAACCCTTAAGATCTTAAATGAGGCTCGTCCAGGGCAAATCTCTGGAGATAAATTAGCGGCAGCACTAGTGGAATTAGCAAAAACTAACCGAGTAGTAGGACAAGAAGAACGAATCTATCTTTCTCGTTTATTTTGGGCGGAAAAGCAAATTGCGGAACATTTACATCGAATTATGGCAAACGTGGAGTTAACCGAGTTTAAGCCGGAGCTTTTGCGAAAGAAAATGAAAACGGTGGAAAAACAAAATGGTATTGATTATGATGAATTCCAAGAAGAAGCGATCGCACAAGCCCTTAAGTCACCGATTTTTATTCTAACTGGGGGACCGGGAACTGGTAAAACCACTATTATTAATGGAATTGTGCATACTTTTGCAAACCTTAATGATTATTCGTTAGACGTTAATGCGTATAAGGATAAACCCTTTCCGATCGTGTTAGCGGCGCCAACCGGAAGAGCAGCTAAACACATGAGTGAGTCGACGGGGTTACCTGCTAGTACCATTCACCGGTTGCTAGGGCTTAACGGTCAAGAAGATGCTGATTTTAGTGGTGTTAAGGATATTGATGGTCAATTATTGATTATTGATGAAATGTCAATGGTGGATACGGATCTCTTCAAAACCCTATTAAAGGCGGTTCCTAATCACATGCAAGTTATTTTAGTAGGAGATCAGGACCAACTGCCATCAGTGGGACCGGGACAAGTATTTCATGATTTGATTAGTTCCAATACTTTACCCAAAATTGAATTAGAACGTATTTACCGTCAAGATGAAGGATCTTCTATCACTGAGTTAGCTCATGATATTCATAACGGAATTTTACCAGCTGACTTTACTGAGAATCAGGCTGACCGATCATTTATTGCCTGCAACGAAAATCAAATATTGTCAGTGGTTAAACAAGTGGTTTCCCATGCTCACGATAAGGGATTTGAGTTAATGGATACTCAGGTTTTAGCACCAATGTATCGTGGCACCGCTGGTATCAATGCCATCAATGATACAATTCAAAACGTATTAAATCCGAATCCCCAAAATGAAGTAACGGTGAAAGATCATCTATATCGAATTGGGGATAAGGTATTACAGCTGATCAATAGTCCGGAAGAAAATGTCTTTAATGGTGATCTAGGGATTATTACCGGAATTGAAAAGCAAAAGGGGCAGACACAACCTACTAAAATTGTGGTTGATTTCGATGAAACTCAGGTAATTTATGATCGTAGTAACTGGAATCAGTTTACGTTAGCGTACTGTACTTCCATTCATAAGGCCCAAGGAAGCGAGTTTAAATTAGTGATTTTGCCATTGGTAAGACGCTATTCTAAAATGCTTAAGAGAAATCTATTGTATACTGCTGTAACCCGTGCCAGTGATTTCTTAATTATGGTAGGAGACCCAGTAGCTTATCAGATGTGCGTAGAAAATAATTCTGTTAACCGAAAAACAACCCTCATTCAGCGTTTAGCGGAAGTGTTAGAACCAGCAGAATCAAGCGCTATTGATTCTAAAAATGATGGAGATATTGCTCCTGATGAAGTTAAGCAACCAACCGTATTGACCGCTGAGCTGATTCAAACCGAACAAATTGATCCTATGATTGGGATGCAAAAAGTGAAACCGAATGATTTTATGAAATAATGATAAAATAGTAAGTGTAATGGTGTTAAGACCCCATTTTATGGTATTATTTTGATAATAAATATTTGTGGAGGACAAAATGGCCGAACTAAAATCTAGCCCGAATTTAAAAATTTTTTCCCTTAATTCTAACCGTCCCTTAGCTGAAAAAATCAGCAAAGCAGTGGGAGTGGAATTAGGAAAGGCAACCATTCAAAAATTTAGTGATGATGAAATTAAGATTAGCGTTGATGAAAGTATTCGTGGAGACGAAGTGTATGTAATTCAATCCGTTTCTGATCCGGTAAATACTAATTTGATGCAATTATTAATTATGGTAGACGCTCTAAGACGTGCCAGTGCCGGAGCTATCAACGTGGTAATTCCTTATTATGGTTATTCTCGGGCCGATCGTAAAGCTCGTTCGCGTGAACCAATCACTGCTAAGTTAATTGCGTCCTTTTTAGAAATGGACGGAGTTGATCGGGTAATTGCCCTTGATCTACATGCTGACCAAATTCAAGGTTTCTTTGATATTCCAGTTGATCACTTAAGAGCAGAGGATCTATTAGCCGGCTACTTTACCGATGCTGGATTTAAGGATGCTGATGATGTGGTAGTTGTCTCTCCTGACCATGCTAGTGTTTCACGTGCCAGAGCATATGCCGAACGATTAGATTCTCCGATTGCGATTATTGATAACCGGGCACCTGAAGATATTCATACTATTCCGGAATCCGTAATTGGTAACGTTAAGGGGAAGCGGGCAATTTTAGTTGATGATATGATTGATACTGGAATTAAGCTCCAAATTTCGGCTGAAACCTTAATTGAAGCCGGAGCAACAGAAGTTTATGCAGTGGCTACACACGCAGTTTTCTCTGGAGATGCGGCTTTAAGACTCCAAGAAGCACCAATTAAGAAAACCGTAGTGACTGATTCAATTGATATTCCAGCTAATAAGCGATTTGACAAATTAGAAATTGTTTCCGTGGATGAATTATTTGGAGAAGCAATTACTTTAATTCATAATCAGCAATCAGTAGGGAAGTTATTTGGCCGGACTAAGTAATTAAATGAACGGAGGAAATAAAATGTATAAAGCAAATGATGATCGTTATGAAAAAGCAACTATTCGTCGAGCAGGAAATACGGGCCTTCAATTACCAGGAATTTCCTTTGGTATGTGGCATAGTTTTGGCGATGACGCCAACTATAGTGATAGTGAACGAGTTATTTTAGATGCATTTGATTCTGGGATATTTAGTTTTGATCTTGCTAATAATTATGGGCCCGGTTCCGGAGCCGCTGAAAGAATGTTTGGTGAGGTTTATAAAGCTAACTTAAAGCCTTACAGAAACGAATTAGTGATTACTACTAAAGCCGGTTACCATATGTGGCCTGGACCTTATGGTTCATTCTCTGGTCGTAAAACGTTGATGAACGCTATCGACGTTAGCTTGGAACGTATGAACCTTGATTATGTTGATATCTTCTATAGTCATCGATTTGATCCTAATACTAGTTTGGAAGAAACTGCAGTGGCCTTAGATGATATTGTTAAGTCAGGTAAGGCATTGTATGTTGGGATTTCTAACTACAATAAGGAACAAACCGCAGAAATGATCAAGTACTTTAAGGAATTGCATACTCCATTTGCAGTCAACCAGTTATCTTACAACATGCTTAACCGGGATGTTAAAGAAGACGGTGTGGTAGACTTACTTAGAGAAGAACAGAAAGCTGTTGTTGCTTATGGACCTTTAGCTGAAGGACTATTAACTAACAAATACCTCAATGATTTACCAGCAGACATGAAGTTACATCCAACTAATAGTGGTGTACTAAGTGGTGGTGCCAACGATTTAAAGGCTAAGTTAAATCAATTAAATGATATTGCCCAAAATCGTGGCCAATCTTTGGCCCAAATGGCCACTGCCTGGTTATTAAATGATCCTACTGTGGTAAGTGTAGTTACTGGAGCTTCCAAGGTAGAACATCTTCAAGACAACATTAAAGCAATGGAAAATTTAGATTTTACTTCAGATGAATTAGAAGCAATTGATAAGATTGTACTAGGCTAATTAAATTAGTTCGAACAGAAAAAGACCGTAAAATTGATTTTTTATCAATTGCGGTCTTTTTATTTTGTTATAATGTTAACAAGAATTTCTTTGAACGGAGAATGCCAGATGATAAAAAAAGTAACCATTACTGACCTAGCAAAACGAGCTAACGTTTCTGTTACTACCGTTTCTCAAATCCTAAATGGAAAAGAAGAACGTTTTAGTGACAAGACGGTAGCGAGAGTAAAAGAACTTCAAAAAGAAATGGGTTATGTCCCAGACTTTAATGCTCAAAGCCTGATTCGTAGATCCGGACAAACTATTGGAGTATTGGTTCCTAACTTAAATAACCCCTTTTTTGCGGAATTTAATCGTGGAATTGAAGCTTATGGGATGAGCCAGGGATACACCCCCTTAATTTTTGGCTCTGATGATAGTCCTGAGATCGCTGGTCATTATATGTTAGAAGCCATCCGAAGAGCTGCTGATGGAATGATTATTGCTTCAGCGGTGGAAGATGTTAACCAAATTGATCACATGTTACAACAAAATGGCTTACCATACCTATTGATTGACAGAAGTCGTCCCGAAAAAGGTGACGAAGTTGATATGCAAAATGAGCAGGGTGGTAAAATGGTCGCTGATTATTTACACCAAATGGGACATCAAAAAGTGGCAGTAGTAATAACTTCTGAATTAACTCTTAATTTAGAACACCGTTTAGCAGGCTTCATGGAACGAATGACGGAGTTACAAATTCCAGTTCCGGAAGAATTAATTTTTACGACTCAATTGTCTAAGCAGGGTGGTGTTGATATTAGCGCAGCTATTTGGGAAGCTAAGCCAACAGTGGTGTTTGCAATTAACGATGAAATTGCCATTGGCCTTAACCGCGGCTTTAATGATATGGGATTACAAGTCCCAGAAGATATTTCTATTATGGGCTATGATAATATTGACATGGCTGAATATACGATTCCAGCACTAACTACAATTAATCAACCAGCATTTGAAATGGGAGAAACGGCGGCCCAATTAATTATTGAGCGAATTAAAAACCGAGATAAAGCGCCACAGCACGTCACGTTGCCAATTAATTTGGTTGAACGGCAAAGTGTTCGAAAAATTAAATAAGAAGAGGGATTGTAACTTTTTCACGATTCTGATAAAATTTTAGGTGAAAGGTTTTAATTAAACGTTTTCAATACTAAAGATGAATACAAAAGAGGAATAATTTCTATGAAAAATAAAGTCGTTGTTTTAGGAAGTTTAAACGTTGACACTACTTTACACGTTGCTAACATGCCTCAACCTGGCGAAACCATCTCAGCTCAAAGTAAAACTAGCTCTCCAGGTGGTAAGGGAGCAAACCAAGCGGTTGCTGCTGCCCGTTCAAATGCAGATACTTGTTTTATTGGACAAGTTGGCGATGACCAATCCGGCCAAATGATGATTAAAGCTTTAAAGGATAACGGAATTGATACTGCTCACATTAACATAGTTGAAGACCAAGGTACTGGATCTGCCGTAATTTTATTAGATGAAAACGGCCAAAATAGTATTATGGTATATGGTGGTGCTAACCAAAGTATGGGCAGTGCTGTAATTAAGCAAGCTGAAGAACTTATCAAGTCAGCTAACTTTATTGTGGCTCAATTTGAAACTCCTCAAGAACGGACTTTAGAAGCTTTTAAGATTGCTAAGGAAAATGGTGTAGTTACCGTATTGAACCCAGCGCCTGCTGCAACCATTATGCCAGAATTATTAGCTGTTACTGACTTAGTTATTCCTAATGAAACTGAAAGTGCTACTCTTACTGGTATTGAAGTTACTGATGAAGCTTCTATGGATGCTAATGCCGCTAAATTCCAAAAAATGGGCGTTAAGAACCTAATTATTACCGTTGGGGATAAAGGTGCCTACTATTCAACAGAAGCTGCTCACGGCTTTGTACCAGCATTTAAAGTAGACGCTGTTGATACCACTGCTGCTGGTGATACTTTCATCGGTGCTCTTTGCTCACAATTGAGTGGTGATTTAAGCAACATTGCTGAAGCTTTGACTTACGCTCAAAAGGCCTCATCCATCACAGTTCAATCAATGGGAGCTTTACCTTCTATTCCTACTACTGACCAAATTAATGCTACTTACAAAAATTAGAAACTATTAGTTGCATTCTGAGAAACAATTTGATAGAATTCTTGTCGTTAGTTAGTTCTACAAAATAGAATTAACAAAAATCAATGGAAGTGTTATCTTTTAGGTGAGAAAACTTCATTTTACTTAAGGGAGCAAATGACAATGAGTAATAAAACAGAAATTTTGGAAGAATACGTTGCAGCTACCGATAAACTTAATGATTTGAAGTCTAAAGAGGCTCAATCGGCATGTCCGGCGACTGATGAAACCATCGTTATTCAACCACAATTTGGCGATGAGATGAACGAATTGACTAGAAAATGTGCTCAATTAAATATGATTTTGGAAGCCATGGAGGCTTCTGAAGACTAATAAAAAAGGACTAACTTTTCATTAAGTTAGTCCTTTTTTGTTAGTTAAAAATTAGGTGATAGCAAGGCAATAGAAACGCTACTTTTGATTTGGTTACGACCCTTAAGAATGTCCAACCATTTAGTTGGAAAGGATACCGGAGCATATAATAATGATGCTAGCATAGCTGTAATTGAGCCAATGGTATCGGCATCGTTTCCTAGATTAACTGCTTTTTTTACCGCGGCATAAAACTGCTCTGAGTTCATTAAGCACCAAAAAACTGAATCTAACGTATCTACTACATAACCAGAACTTTGAATTTTTGATTCTGGCTGCTTATAAAAAGATAATTCTCCCAGGTGAGTAAAGTAGTCAACTTGATCTTTAAACTTTGGTTGGTTTTGATAATATTTTAAAGCTTCTCTAATAGCTGCCAACATAGTGTATTGATTCGGGTTTTGAATTAATCTCACAGTAGCATTGGCCAAAATTCCGGCCGCTACCAGACTACGAGGATGACCATGGGTTAACGAGGAATAGTCATGGACAATTTTAGCCGTTTGGTCATCGAATTTATAGTTTCCAGGAAGAGAAACTATGTAAAATGCGATGGGGACGATACGCATTAAAGCTCCATTGCCATTATCATATTCATCTGTTCCACCACATAGTAATGGGTCCACTCCAGCTGCAAAACGTTCAATAGAACGTTGAGTAGTTCTACCAATATCGAATGACTTGCCATAGGGGGTATAATCTCCGAAATAGTACCATTGAGCAAAGCGAGACATCATATCATAGTAGTTTAACCCCAGAGAAAGACTGATTAAGGCTGCAATGGTTAACGAGGTATCATCCGACCAAGTGCCGGCTGGGACGTTAAAGGTTTTGTACCCCTCCATTTGACTAACGGGGTGTTTTGCAAAAAAGTCCCGGTTCTTAAATTGATAGGGGACTCCTAAAGCGTCGCCAATGGCTACTGCAGTTAAAGACTGAAATAGTAAATATCTTGTGGAATACATAATACTAAATACCTCGTTTACAGATTATTTAAGCCAAAAAGGATAAGTTGAAATTCCAAAAGAAATATCAAAAATCCGATCACCGGTTTCCTCACCATCAATTTGTCCAAACTGAGGATTACTGGTAGTTAAGCGAAATTTATCACTAACTAAATGGTGAACATACTTTAAACTTAAGTGTTTTCTTAAAGGTAACATAATTAAAAATAAAATCAATTGAAGAAACGATGGTTTTTCAACAATTATTAACTCTAACTGCTGATTAAAAATAGATGCTTGGGGCAAAATTTTAACCCCACCACCAAAATAAGGGTGATTAGAGGTTGTTACTAAAAATGCTTTTTGATAGGTAGTAGTCTTATCATCAACAGTCAATTTTAAAGGAAAAGCCTTAAAATATGTCAAGACTCCTAATACTGCAAAAATATAACTAAATTGTCCCAAAAATGGTCGTTTTTTAATTTTTGAGTGATTGGCTTTAGAGACAATGGTTGCATCAAATCCAATCCCAAAGTTATTGACGAAATATCCTAATTCTTTGTCTTGATGGTTGTCAAAAGTAGCAATACTAATGGGTCTATCACTATGACAGCTTAGAATTTGTTGAATGGCTGTTTTCCAATTAAGAGAAAGGCCGGCCGCTCTGGCGAAATCATTGCCGGAGCCGATTGGCAGATAAGCAATCGGAATGGGAGTTTCATCGGGGTGATTTGTAAAATATTTTTTCATTCCCGTTAAAGTTTCATGGAGAGTACCGTCACCACCAACAGCTAGAATAACATTTTCTTGATTGGTAGCCGATTTTAATTCAGCACATAACTCTTGAGCTAGTTTGATGGCATGACCAGAATAGATAGTTTTTTGAAACTGGTAGTTTACGGATAAAGAATTCAGTTCGGACTGAATTTGCGGCCATTCCTGTTTGACTTTACCACCACCAGCAGCTTCATTTACGATGATGTAAAATTTAGTTTGCATTATCGCATCCTCCGTTAATAAAAATAATAAAAGCTGTAGAACAAAAGTATGTTCAACAGCTTTTAAAGCTTAAAATGATAACTATTTTGCAACGTGATTATTCATAATCAACATTGGTAAAATTAGCGGATGCCGCTCAGTTTTGTCAAACAAAAATTCCTGTAAATCATCAATTATAGCGCTACGAATAGATGCTTCAGTAGGCTTTTTAGCATGCATTTCTTTACGAATAGTTCGGAAAACAAGTCGGCGACCTTCATCTAATAATTCACCAGATTCACGCATATAAACGAATCCGCGAGATAAAATATCAGGTCCAGATTGAATTTCTTCATTTTCAAGATTAATAGTTGCCACTACAATGACAATTCCTTCTTCAGAAAGCAATTGGCGATCATGAAGGACAATACTACCAATATCACCAATTCCGTTACCATCAATGTAAACATCGCCAGCCTGGAAATGACCAGCAATTCGAGCGGTGTCTTTAGAAAGGGCAAGAACATCACCATTTTGCATGATGAAGCTGTTTTCCAAAGGCACTCCACATTGTTCAGCTAATTCAGTATGAATTTTAAGCATCCGGTATTCACCATGAATAGGCATGAAGAACTTAGGTTTCATCAACCGCAACATCAATTTTTGTTCTTCTTGACCACCATGACCAGAAGTATGAATGTTATTTACTTTACCGTGGATAACGTTAGCGCCGGCTTCTTCTAATTTATTGATAACGGCGTTAACACTGGTAGTGTTTCCAGGGATTGGGTTACTTGAGAAAATAACGGTGTCCCCAGGTTGAATAGTAATCTGGCGATGAGTACCGTTAGCAATTCTAGATAAAGCAGCCATTGGTTCACCTTGAGAACCAGTACATAAAATCATAGTTTTGTTGGCTGGTAATGATTGTAAATCAGAAGAATCTACAAAAGCGTCAGCCGGGATGCTTAGGTAACCTAATTCTAAGCCGTTATTAATGGCGGCTTCCATACTTCGGCCAAAGACCGCAATTTTTCTACCATGAGCTAGGGCATTATCACAAGCGCTTTTAATTCTAGAAATATTAGAAGCAAAAGTAGCAAAGATAATCCGATCTTCAATTTGATCAAAGATTCGTTCAATAGAGTTGGCTACCCATTTTTCTGATTTAGTCCAAACAGGGCGTTCAGCATTGGTACTATCAGACATTAAACAAAGAACGCCTTCTTCACCTAGCTTTGCCATTGCTTGAAGGTTAGGTGGCATATTGGTTACTGGGGTTAAGTCGAATTTAAAATCTCCAGTTTCCACAATCACCCCAACTGGCGTATGAACAGCAATTCCTAAGGTATCTGGAATTGAGTGGGTAGTTCTAAAGAAGGTGACTTTGGTCTTTCTGAACTTAAGAACCGTATCTTCACCAATTTCATGAAGTTCGGCTGAATTTAAAAGACCATGTTCTTCTAATTTATTTTTGATTAAGGCCATCGCAAGTGGTCCGGCGTAAATCGGTACGTTTAAAGTCTTTAGTAAATAAGGAACTCCCCCAATATGATCTTCATGACCATGGGTGATAACTAAGGCTTTGATTTTTTCTTTATTATCAACTAAGTATTGATAATCTGGAATAACGTAATCAACACCTAAGAGGTCATCTTCAGGAAACTTAATTCCGGCATCAATCAAGATAATTTCATCTTGAAATTGAACCCCATAGGTATTTTTTCCGATTTCGCCAAGGCCACCGACACCGTAAATTGCGGCTTCGTTATTCTTGACGTTTAATTTTTTCATGTTTAGTTAAACTCCGTTAATTTAAAATCAGGTGATTGTTGTTCATATTCTAAATGTTTGCCTTGAAGAGGTTCAATGTATTCGATGTTATAATCGGTATTTTCTTGAACGATGCTTCTAGCGTCTACTTCTGTTTCGGCTTCTAAATATAAAGATAGGGTAGTTTCTCTACGGGGAGTTTCGATCTTGTCTTTTTGGTATAATACTTTGAAAATCATGGTGTAGCTCCTTTAATAATTAATTAGTTTCAGTTCGTTCGAGTGGTTGTGAAAACACAACTGATAGTAATACTGTACCATAATGTTGTAAATAAGTATAGAAATCGTGCTGGCAATTATTTTACTAAATAACATGGTAGAATGGTTGATAATAATTGAAATAGGGGGCAAGAAGATGAACCTATTTACGGAAGTGATCATTGGTTTAATTTTAGCGGGGTTAGTTTATTTTGGAATTCATTATTTTGTTGTTAATCGTCAGACTAAACGTTTAAGTCTTAAGACACAACCAATTGTAGACGCGGCTACTAATTATGCTGTTAAGCAGCAGAAGTTGATTGCTAGCGATTCCACAATTATATCTAGTTATAATGCTGGTGTTTGGGGAAGAGGAGTAATGGCCTTTGAATATCACTTGGATGCTGTAAACGTAGTAAAAAATGATTTGCCCATCGTTAAATCAAAGTTGGAAAGTTCATTAAATCAATTCGGAATAGATAATGATTTAGAAAGCGTTGATTCCTCCAAATATTTTGCCATTACAGATATGTGGTTAATGGAAACGCAATTATATTTTGACGTTGCCTATTTAAGAAATCGGGTAACCTTAGAATACGTTGAAGATTTGAAAAGATTAGATGAATAAAAAGCACCGGGCTATTTGCCCGGTGCTTTTTATTTTAGTAGATAAAAACTTCGTCATCTTCTCTATGAAATGGATCATCTTTGTTTATATGATCATAAAATAGAGTTCCGTGCAAGTGGTCGATTTCATGTTGGCAAACAATGGCAGGATAGTTCTTAAGTCGAACCTTATGCTCAACACCATCAACATCTTGGTACTTTAGTGTAATTCTAGCTGCACGAGGAACATATCCAGGGATTTCTTTATCAACTGATAGACAACCTTCGCCTTCGGTTAATGCTCCTCGTTGAACAGAATTAGACACGATTACGGGATTAATGATTACATCTTTGAAAATTGGCTTTTCATTTTCGTCTTCTGCTGGGACCAATACTGAAGCCATCATTTTGGATACTCCAACTTGCGGAGCAGCTAATCCTACTCCAGCTCTTAGTTGGTACTTTTCGCATAGTTCTGGGTTTTGACTAACTTCTAAGTATTCCATTAGGTCAGCAGCTAATTGTTTGTCTTCTTCCGAGAGAGGAAACGATACATTTTGAGCCTGTTGGCGTAGCACTGGATCGCCGTCTCGGACAATATCTTTCATTAAAAACAAGATTAAGTTCCTCCATTAGTAAAGTTAAATAGTTACCTTTATTCTACCGTATATTTAAAAAAAAGACTAATCATGCAATATTTTCAATGAAAAGTGAAGCTCATAAATTCACAAAAATAATTTTATGAAAGCGCAAACATTTAGAGCGGCAAGGGTTTTGTCAATATTTGAGAAATTGTTCATTTCACAATAATGAAAGGGCTTGCAAACACTCTGAAAAGATGCTAAATTGATGTTGTGGTTAAGAAGTGATGCAAAGCATTACTTAAATTTGCTTAAAGGAAAGGAAAGTGTTTTTTATGGCAGCAAAGAGTAAGCAGATTGTTGATTTCGACAAAATCAAATCAACAATGAGCGATCCATATAACAAACCTGTTCAAATCGTTAACGAAAAGGGCGAAATTGTAAACAAAGAATTGTTTGACCAATTTAGCGATGACCAATTAGTTGATTTCATGGAAAAAATGGTTTGGGAACGTACCTTGCATGAACAAACAATGAGTTTCTCTCGTCAAGGACGTCTCGGATTTTATGCTCCTACCTTTGGTGAAGAAGCAAGTGAAATGGGAATAGCTTCAGCAATGCAGAAGCAAGACTTTATTTTCCCTGCTTATCGTGATCTTCCTCAACTTATCCAACATGGTATGACTGTAGAACAAGGATTCTTATGGTCAAAAGGTCATGTTAACGGCAATATGTACGCTGAAGGCGTTCGAGCAATGTTCCCACAAATCATTATTGGTGCCCAATACGTAGAAGCCGCTGGTGCTGCTTTGGGTATTAAAAAGAATGGCGAAAAGGATGCTGTAGCATACTCATTCACTGGTGATGGTGGTACTTCACAAGGTGACTTCTATGAAGGTGTTAACTTTGCTAGTGCATTCCAAGCACCTGCTGTCTTCTTTGTTCAAAACAATGGTTTTGCCATTTCCGTTCCTCGTTATAAGCAAACTGCTGCTGAAACTTTGGCACAAAAAGCTGTGGCCATGGGTGTTCCATCCGTTCAAGTTGACGGTATGGATATTTTAGCTACTTACTTAGTTGCTAAGACAGCTCGCGAATATTCTGCTAACGGTAACGGACCAACATTAATTGAAACATTAACTTACCGGTTCGGTGCTCATAGTTCAGCTGGTGATGATCCTAGTCGTTACCGGACAAAAGAAGAAGAAAAACCTTGGTTCGATCGTGACCCATTAATTCGAATGAGAAAAGTTTTAGGTGACAAGGGTCTCTGGTCACAAGAAAAAGAAGATAAATTAGTAGATCAATATAAGAGTGAATTCAAGGAAGCTATGAAGAAAGCTGAAGCTGCACCTAAGCAAAAAGTTTCTGATTTCTTGAAAGACACATTCGAAGTACCAACCCCTAATGTGGCTCGCGATATTAAAAAATTCGAAGCAAAGGAGTCTAAGTAATCATGGCTAAGATGACTTATATTAAAGCAATTACTGATGGATTGAACCAAGTATTACAAGATGATCCTAAGACACTAATCTTTGGTGAAGATGTTGGTAAAAACGGTGGTGTTTTCCGAACTACCGAAGGCTTACAAGATAAATATGGTGAAGACCGAGTATTTGATACTCCTTTAGCTGAATCTGGTATTTTAGGTTTGTCAATTGGGTTAGCTCTTACCGGTTGGCGTCCAATTCCAGAAATTCAATTTATGGGATTCACATTTGAAGCTGTAGATTCAATTGCCGGACAAATGTCACGTAACCGTTTCCGCTTTGGTGGTACTGTTTCAATGCCTGTTACTATTCGGACTCCATTTGGTGGTGGTACCCATACTGCTGAAATGCATTCTGACTCTTTGGAAAGTTTCTTCACTGATATTCCAGGTTTACGTGTAGTTACTCCAAGTAATCCATATGATGCTAAAGGATTAATTATTTCTGCTGTTGAAAATAACGATCCGGTTATGTTCATGGAAAACTTGAAATTATATCGTTCAATGAAGGATGAAATTCCAGAAGGTCATTACACTGTTCCGCTTGATAAAGCTAAGGTAGTTCGCGAAGGTTCAGATATTACACTTGTTGCTTACAGTGCTGAAGTTAACGAATCATTAAAAGCCGCTGAAAAACTTGCTGAAGACAATATTTCTGCTGAAGTTATTGATTTGCGTTCACTTTCACCAATTGATACTGACACAATTTTTGCTTCTATTGAAAAGACCCACAAAGTGGTTGTTGTTCAAGAAGCTCAAAAGATGGCAGGTGTGGGTGCAGTAGTTGCTTCTGAAATTGCTGAAAACAAGATTATGTCATTAGATGCACCAATTGGTCGAGTTGCTGCTCCAGATAGCGTTTATCCATTTGCAATGGCTGAAAATGACTGGTTGCCAAATGCTAACGATATCGAAGAAAAAGCACGTGAAATCTTAAATTATTAAGCTTAATAAATAGTAACTTTGGAAAGGAAGTAAAAGTAATGGCTTTTAACTTTAAACTCCCAGAACTTGGGGAAGGAATGGCCGAAGGTGAAGTAGCTTCATGGCTAGTAAAGCCAGGAGATGCTGTTAAAGAAGACGACATCTTGGTTGAAATTCAAAACGATAAATCAGTTTCTGAATTACCTTCACCAGTTGACGGTACAATTAAAGAAATTAGAAAACAAGAAGGGGAAACTGCTGAAATTGGTGACGTTTTAGTTGTAATTGATGACGGATCAGCTGATGATCCTGAAGATGCAGCCCCTGCAGAATCAAAAGAAGCTGCTGCACCAGCAGAAGCTCCTAAAGAAGAAACAGCTGCTCCAGCAACTAGCAGTGCTATTCCAGCTGCTTCAGATCCTAATAAATTAGTTCTAGCAATGCCATCTGTACGCCAATACGCTCGTGACAAAGGTGTTGATATCACTGTGGTTCCAGCTACTGGTAATCATGGTCAAGTAACTAAGAGCGATGTTGATAACTTTGATGGTTCTGCAGCCCCAGCTCCAGCTGCTAATTCAGCAACTGCTTCTGCTGCAACTCCAGCTGCTAAAGCTAGTGGACAGGCAATTAAACCTTACACATCTGCTCAAGCTGACATGGAAACTAGAGAACCAATGTCACCAGTTAGAAAAGTTATTGCTAATGCAATGCGGACATCTAAAGATGTTTCTCCACACGTTACTTCATTCCAAGATGTTGAAGTTACAGCATTAATGGCTAACCGGAAGAAGTACAAAGCAGTTGCTGCTGAAGAAGATATTCATCTTACTTTCTTACCATATGTTGTTAAGGCTTTAGTAGCAGTTCTTAAAAAGTACCCAGAATTCAATGCTTCTATTGATGATAGTACTCAAGAAATTGTTTACAAACACTACTACAACATTGGTATTGCAACTGATACTGATCATGGTCTTTACGTTCCAAACATTAAGAATGCAGATTCTAAAGGTATGTTTGAAATTGCTAAAGAAATCACTGAAAATAGTCAAGCAGCATACGATAACAAGCTAAGCGCAGCTCAAATGAGCGGTGGTTCAATTACTATCAGTAATGTTGGCTCAATTGGTGGTGGCTGGTTTACCCCAGTTATTAACCAACCTGAAGTTGCTATTTTAGGTGTTGGTAAGATTGCAAAAGAACCGTTTGTTGATGAAGATGGTGAAATTAAAGTGGGTAACATGCTTAAGTTATCACTTAGTTACGATCACAGATTGATTGATGGAGCTTTGGCTCAACGTGCATTAAACTTGATGACCAAATTACTTCACGATCCAGAAATGTTAATGATGGAAGGATGATTTTCAAATGGCTGAAGCTGAAAAAAAAGAAACAGTGATTATCGGAGCAGGTCCTGGTGGGTACGTTGCTGCCATCAGAGCTTCAGAACTGGGACAAAAAGTAACGGTTATTGAAAAGTCAGATACAGTTGGTGGCGTATGTTTGAATGTTGGCTGTGTGCCTTCAAAAGCTTTAATTGCTGCTGGACATCGTCTTCAAGAAGCCAACGATGGTTCTACTTGGGGTATTGCTACTCAACCTGCAACTATTGACTTTGCTAAAACTCAAGATTGGAAGCAACATAAAGTTGTTGACCGAATGACTAATGGTGTCAACATGTTGCTCAAGAAGCACAATGTTGAAGTCATTAACGGTGAAGCTGTCTTAGATAGTGATACTCAACTTCGAGTTATGCCTACAGGACCACAACAATTTATGACCGCCAATAATGGTCAAGTTATCGAATTCGATAATCTAATCATAGCTAGCGGCTCACGGCCAATTGAAATTCCTGGATTTAGTTTTAAAGACCGCGTTGTTGATTCAACCGGTGGGTTAAATCTTCCTGAAATTCCAAAAGAATTTGTTGTTATCGGTGGCGGTTATATTGGGACTGAATTAGCGGGAGCATATGCTAACTTAGGTTCTCACGTAACTATTATTGAAGGTACAGATTCTATCCTAGCCGGATTCGACAAGGATATGGTTGCAGTTGTTCTTAAACAATTGAAGAAGAAAGGGGTAACTGTAATTACCTCTGCCAAAGCTAAAACTTCATCACAAGATGCTAACAGTGTTACCGTTACTTATGAAGTTGATGGTAAGGAAGAAAATGTTAAAGCAGATTACTGCATGGTAACTGTTGGTCGGAAGCCAAATACTGACGATTTAGGCTTAGAATATACAAAAGTAGAATTAACTGATCGTGGGTTAGTTAAGACTGACGAACAAGGTCGGACTGCTTCTGAACATATCTTTGCAATTGGTGATATCGCTTCTGGTCCTGCTCTTGCTCATAAAGCGTTCTTCCAAGGTAAAGTAGCCGCTGGTGCTATTTCTGGCGAAAAGACTGCTAATGACTATATTGGGGTTCCAGCAGTTTGCTTCTCAGATCCAGAATTAGCTTCTGTTGGTTTAACAGAATCACAAGCTAAGGAACAGGGACTAGAAGTAGCTACTGCTAAATTCCCATTTGCCGGAAATGCTCGAGCAGTTTCTTTGGATGAAGCTGAAGGATTTGTTCGTTTAATTTACACCAAGGATGATAAAACTATTCTTGGTGGGGAAGTTGTTGGCCCAGGTGCCAGTGACCTAATTGCTGAACTTAGCTTAGCAGTTAATGGTCGCATGAATGTTGAAGATATTGCTTTGACCATTCACCCACATCCAACATTAAGTGAACCAATTCAAGAAGCAGCTGATATTGCTCTAGGATTCCCAACTCACATTTAATCTAAAAAAGGCGAATTATTCGCCTTTTTTTGTTTGTTGGAAGAAAATTAGTTATACTTAATAAGGTAGAGAAATTAAATGAATGGAAGATTATAATGCAAAATAATTATTCTTATCCTCTTATGGAAGACTGGAATCAATCTGAATTATTAGCGGTAATAAATTTTTATCAACTAGTGGAACAAGCATATGAGAATTCTCAAGGAGTTTCCCGAAGCGAATTTTTAAATGCTTACAAGGAGTTCACTAATATTGTCCCTAGTAAAATGGAACAAAAACAATTAGAAAAAGAATTCAAAGCGGTATCCACTTATGATGCTTACCAAGTTTTTAAAGCAACTAAAAATTCTGAAGCTAAGTATATTAAAATGTGAGGCCAAACATGCAAGATCTTAAGTATGTAAAAATTGATAGACAAGTTTGTCAGTGGTTGCGAGAAGCTAGGGAGATTGTTCTTAGTGAACTTAATTCTCAACTAACGGTTGAAACCAAAAGTGGACGAAAAGATTTAGTGACCAACGTTGATAAGCAAGTGGAACAATTTTTAACTAATAAAATTAAAACACAGTATCCAGAAAGTCATATTCTTGGAGAAGAAGGCTTTGGCGACAAGGTAGATGAAAATACCGATGGGATCATATGGATAGTAGACCCAATTGATGGCACTATGAATTTTGTTAAGCAACGAAATAATTTTGCAATTATGATTGGAGTTTATAAGGATCAAGAACCAATTCTGGGTTATATTATGAATGTGGTAACTGGCGAATTACTTCATGGAGGCCCCTTAACCGGCATTAAACTTAATCAAGCCGAAATTTCTAATATTGAAAATCAAGGGCTATCTGAAGGGTTAATTGGTTTAAGTGGACCGCTATTAGTTCATAATGAGTATAATATGCAAACAATTGGGGACAGCGCATTAGGGATGAGAATATACGGTAGTGCTGGTTTAGAGATTATGGCGGTTATAAAGGGAGAATTAGTTGGTTATATTTCTTATTTACGCCCCTGGGATTTTGGTGCTGGAAAAATCTTGGCAGAATGCTGTGGTTTGTCATTTACAATGGTTGACGGCCAGCCGTTAAATATGCTATCATCAGGCGTAGTGCTGATAGCAACGAAAAGAGCGCATAGCGACATTCTTACAATAGTAAGTCAATAGTCATACTGTGACGGTTGTCACAGTTTTTTTATTGATTAAGCTATCTAAATTAGTCCAATTAGGAGGAAGCAAGTAACTTGAAAACTAGAGATGACATTCGTAACATTGCCATTATTGCCCATGTCGATCATGGTAAGACCACATTAGTTAACGAATTATTAAAACAATCAGATACTTTAGATGAACACGTTCAAATTGAAGACCGTGCCATGGATACTAACGCTATTGAAAAGGAACGTGGGATCACGATTCTTTCCAAAAATACCGCTGTTCGTTATGGTGATCGCCAAATCAATATCCTGGATACCCCAGGACATGCCGATTTCGGTGGAGAAGTAGAACGAATTATGCGAATGGTTGACGGTGTTTTGTTGGTTGTTGATGCCTTTGAAGGTACCATGCCACAAACTCGATTTGTTCTTAAAAAAGCTTTGGAACAACATTTAACTCCAATCGTAGTAATCAACAAGGTTGACCGTCCGGGTGCTCGTCCTGAAGAAGTAGTGGACGAAGTTCTTGATTTATTTATTGAATTAGGTGCGGATGAAAGTCAATTAGACTTCCCAGTTGTTTACGCATCTGCTATGAACGGAACTTCAAGTTATGATCCTGATCTTGATACTCAAGAACATACTATGAAGCCAGTCTTTGACACTATTGTTAAGACTATTCCAGCACCAATTGATAACTCTGATGAACCATTGCAATTCCAAGTTGCTTTGTTAGATTATAACGACTTCGTTGGTCGAATTGGTATTGGCCGAGTATTCCGTGGAACTATTAAAGTTGGGGACACTGTTTCAGTTCTTAAGCTTGATGGTTCAAAGAAAAACTTCCGTGTTACTAAATTAATGGGATTCTTCGGACTTAAACGTGAAGATATTGAAGAAGCTAAAGCCGGTGACTTGATTGCCGTTTCTGGGATGGAAGAAATCAGTGTTGGTGAAACTGTTACTGATGCTCAACATCCAGAACCACTTCCAGTACTTCGTATTGATGAACCTACTTTGCAAATGACTTTTGCAACTAATACATCACCATTTGCTGGTCAAGATGGTAAGTTTGTTACTTCTCGTCAACTTGAAGATCGTCTTAAGCGAGAATTGCATACCGATGTTTCTCTTCGAGTTGAAGATACCGATGATCCAGGTGCATGGACTGTTTCTGGTCGTGGGGAACTTCATTTGTCAATCTTGATTGAAACTTTACGTCGTGAAGGTTACGAATTACAAGCTTCACGTCCAGAAGTTATCTATCGTGATATTGATGGTGTTAACAGTGAACCATTCGAATCAGTTCAAATTGATACACCAGATGAATATACTGGTTCAATCATTGATACTTTGTCACAACGTAAAGCAGAAATGCAAAACATGGAAAGTGTTGGTAATGGCCAAACTCGGTTGACATTCCTTGCACCTTCTCGTGGCTTGATTGGTTATTCTACTGAATTCCTTTCAATTACTCGTGGCTATGGTATTATGAACCACACCTTTGAAAAGTACATGCCAGTAATTAAAAACTGGAACCCCGGTCGTCAAAAGGGTACTTTGGTATCTATGAATGCAGGTAAGGCTACTACTTACGCAATGATGGGTATTGAAAGTCGTGGTACTTTGATGATCGATCCTGGTACTGAAGTATATGAAGGAATGATCGTTGGTGAAAACAGTCGTGAAAATGATATCACTGTTAACATCACTAAGGGTAAGAACTTAACTAACGTCCGGGCTGCTGGTTCAGATGATATGGCTAAGATCAAAACTCCAGATCACTTAACTCTAGAAGAATCTCTTGAATTCCTTAACGATGATGAATTATGTGAAGTTACTCCTCACTTTGTTCGTCTCCGAAAGAAGACTTTAAACACTAGCGCTCGTGAAAAAGAAGCTAAAAAGCGTAAGCGTAACTAATATATTTTTTAAAAGCGAAGAACTGTATAAGTTCTTCGCTTTTTTATTGGCAAAAATTGCAAAATCGCTATGATATAATAGAGTTGTTTTTGTTTGAAGTCTTAACTTGGAGAGTAAGAAAATGAAACGTTTAAAGAAATTGGACTATTTTATCGTAATTCCATATTTAATTATGTCGATTATTGGAATCATTATGGTTTATTCGGCAAGTGCTAATATCGGAACCCAAAATGGTGGTAGCCCTACAAGTTATTTGATTAAGCAGTCAGTTTTTGTAGTCTTAAGTTTAATTATTGTCACCTTTATGATGTTTTTTAATTTAAATAAATTAAGAAATCAAAAACTTTTGCAATGGATTGAAATTGCTTTTTACATAGGGTTAGTCTACCTGTTGATGTTTGGACAATCAATTAACGGAGCTTCTGGCTGGATTAATTTGGGGCCCGTTAATTTACAACCAGCAGAATTTTTAAAGTTCTTTTTGATTATCAGAATCGCTAATTTTGTTGACCTCAAACAAGATGAACTGATGGATCCTGATGATTCCTGGTGGCTTACTATGCGCCCGACGTTAATTAGAACCGGGCTCTTGTTGCTATTGGTCTTGGCTCAACCGGATTCTGGTGGATTTGCTATTAACTTTATGATTGTAGCTATTATGTTGTTAGCCAGTGGTATTCCTTGGCGTCGTTCGGTTACTATTTTGGGTGGTTTTATTTTAGCTATCATCTTGTCGTTAATGTTTGTAATTGAACCTCTTTCCAAAATGGACTTTGCCAAATCCTCTTATCGGATTCAACGTTTTGTGGCTTTTTTGGATCCTTTTGGTCATGCAACCGGCACTGGTCAGCAACTAGTTAATTCCTACTATGCAATTAGTAATGGTGGTTTGTTTGGGGTAGGGCTAGGCAACAGTATTCAAAAAACTGGGTATTTACCTGAACCTAATACTGATTTCATCATGGCTATTTTAAGCGAAGAGCTCGGAGTATTAACGGTGATTATGATCTTATTTTTGCTGATGGTAATTGTTTGCCGGTGTGTTTTACTAGGGATTCGCAGCAACGACACTTTCCAAAGTTTAGTATGTTATGGAGGAGCTACCTATTTAACGGTCCAATCCTTATTTAACATTGGTGGTGTAATCGGTGCGCTTCCTATCACTGGGGTAACCTTTCCGTTTATTAGTTACGGAGGATCAAGTATTTTGACACTATCCTTATGTATTGGAGTTATCTTAAACATTAGTGATAAACAGCGTCAAGAACGTCAACGAGTGATTAAGGAGTAATTAATGTAATGGATAATACAACAAGGTGTGGATTAGTGGTATACGTTCATACGCCCAGACATTTAAAAGAACTGCGTAAGTACGGTACCATTTATTATTTTTCCCGTAAAATGCGTTACGTGGTAATGTACGTTGATAAAGAAAACAAGCAACAAATTGTTGAAGAAATTAGTGAGTTGGGGTTTGTTAAACAGGTAATTGATTCTCATATGTCTGAACTGCGAGAACAATTAATTTCACGATCAGCAACTGATTTGATTGAATTTGATAAAAGAGATGATGAGGAAGAACCATGAGAATTGTATCCGGAAAATTTGGTGGTATTCGCTTAGAAGGAGTAAAGGGAGATAAAACCCGACCCACCACTGATAAAGTTAAAGAATCATTGTTTAGTATGCTAGGAGCTTATTTTGACGGCGGCAGCTTTTTAGATCTTTATGCAGGCTCTGGAGCTGTTGGGTTGGAAGCTATCTCTCGAGGTATGGACTCCGCCGTCTTAGTTGATCGTCAGTATCAAGCCGTTAAGACCATTAAGGATAATTTAGCCAAGATACACGCAGAGGATCAGGTTCGAGTAATTAAGGGTGCTGCTGAAAAAGTGTTGATTGATTTAGCAACGGAAGGTCAACGCTTTGATATAGTATTTTTGGATCCACCATATAAATTACAAAAAATGGTGGTAGTGATGGAACAACTGCAGCAGTTAAACTTGTTAGAGGACGGTGCAACGGTAATTTGTGAAACCGATAATGAAACTGAATTACCTGAGCAGTTTGCTAATTTTAAGAGAACTAAGCAAAAAGAATATGGGCTAACTAGGTTGAACTTTTATCGATTTGAGGTGAAATGATGAAAAATGCAGTTTATGCAGGTAGCTTTGATCCAATAACTTTGGGTCACATAGAAGTTATAGAGAAATCTCATAAATTATTTGATCATTTATATGTAGTTATTGCGCAAAATACTCAAAAGAAGGGGCTTTTTACGGTCGCTGAACGTCAAAGACAAATTGCTACTGCTGTAGCTCGATTCGAAAATGTTTCGGTAGTTGTTTCTGATCGTTTGACTGTTCAAGCTGCTCAAGAGTTGCAAGCTCAATACCTAATTAGAGGGGTCAGGGGTAACGTTGATTTGGAGAGTGAAATGGCAATTGCTGAATTAAACAGTACCTTGGATGAGAGCATTCAAACGCTTTTTATTCCGGCCAGTTCTCAAACCAGAGCAATTTCTTCTAGCATGATTAAAGAAATTGCTAGTTTTGGTGGTGATGTAACCCAGTTCGTTCCCCAAAACGTTGTTCAAGATTTTAAACGAAAGTTTGAGGAACAAGAATAAATGAAACGTAAATGGCCTAAATCTGTTTTCTGGTGGCTGATCGGCATCTTGTTATTAGCAGCGTTTTTATTTTGGCCACTTCCTAAATATATTGAAGGACCTGGTCAGGCTTCTGACATTAATAACTTCGTGAAGATTAAAAATCATCCTGATAAACGAAAAGGTTCCTTTATGCTTACTTCTGTTGGAATATCTCAAGCCAGACCGCTAACCTATTTGTGGGCTAAAATGGTTCCGTATTACACTATCGAAGATGCAAATGATGTCACTAGTGGACAAAATATGGTGCAGTACGAACAAGTGCAGAAATTTTATATGCAAAGTTCCATTAATGAGGCCATTTTTACTGCGTACAAATCTGCGCACCAAGATGTTGAACGAAAGTACAATGGTATCTACGTGTTAGACGTTCAAAAAAACTCTAAATTTAAGTCAAAATTGGCAGTTGGTGATGTAGTTACCGCTATCGATGGCCACCATTTTAAAAACTCTAGCGGATTTGTAAATTATATTAAAGGCAAAAAAGCTGGAACAGAAGTTACGATTTCTTATGAACGAAATGGAATTAATAAAACGGCTAGAGAGCCATTAGTTAAGATTAGCAAGCAGCGAGCAGGCATTGGTATTATTTTGACTGATAATATGACAATCCAGACTAAAATCCCCGTTAAGGTAAATCCTGGGGATGTGGGCGGCCCATCAGGTGGAACAATGTTTGCGTTACAAATTTATGGTCAACTGACTAACCAAGATCTTCGTCATGGACAAAAAATTGCAGGAACAGGAACCATAGATGCTGAAGGAAATGTTGGTGAAATTGGGGGAATAGATAAAAAGATTATTGCTGCCAAGCGTAGTGGGGCTAAAATTTTCCTAGCACCGTATATTAAGCCAACTAAATCAGTTTTGAAATTTGAACCTGATCATCTAACCAATTATCAATTAGCTAAAAAAACTGCTAAAAAATACGCTCCTAATATGAAAGTCGTACCTATCAGTACTTTTGAACAGGCAGTTTCATACTTAAGAAACCAAAAGGATTAATTTAATTAATCCTTTTTTTCGTACTTAAATTTAAGAAAGGAGCGAATTAATTATGGAACGAATTAAGGAAGTGGTGGAGGAGTATCTGTACCATATTTTGTTTATTATGTTAGTAATAATTGGACTGTTGATTGGCGGGTTAATTATTACTAATAATCATCCTCGAAATGTTAGTGGATCGTTGCCCTCATCTTCGGTTACTAAAAGTGATTTAATGAAAACCAAACCGTCAGTTAAAAGCAGTTCTAGCACTCCGGCGGCCAAAGAAACGGAACAGTTATATGTAGATGTTAAAGGAGCGGTTAAGCGCCCAGGAGTTTATCAGGTAACTAAGAACATGCGAACTCAGGATGCGGTTAACTTAGCAGGAGGGTTTACTAAGTCAGCAGACAAAAAGCAAATTAATTTAGCTGGCAAATTAGCTGATCAACAGGTCATCTATGTTCCATTAAAGGGAGAAATACAAGGTAATGCTTTGAAACAAGGAATTACACCTCAAGAACCGCAGAATGCTAGTGAAAGCACGAATGTTAGTAGCGAGACTTCCAGCGACTCTTCTAGTTTCTCAGTTACTAATTCTAGTAGTGGAAAAATTAATCTGAATACAGCTGATAAGAATAAATTGCAGGAGCTAACTGGTATCGGAGAAAAGAAGGCTGAACAAATTATTGCCTACCGGGAATCTACCGGACAATTTAAGCAGATTGAAGACTTAAAGAATGTATCCGGATTTGGTGATAAAACGTTTGAAAATTTAAAGGATAGTATTTGTGTCTAAACAACTAGTCAGAAAAGCTCCCAAAATAAAAAGCAAATACGTTGCTAATACCATGTTTTTTCCGGGATTATTTTTATTAGCCATTAGCATGTTATTATTTGGCAACTGGAAACTAGGTTTGGTACTAGTCTCATTAACCCTTATTAGAATAATTTGCTTGCGAGATAGCAAAATGTGGGGACTCATTGCATTGGTAGCGATTGGGTATCTTGGAGCTGCGTTTTGTTTTAATCAACGTTTAATTGAGCAGAACCAAATGATAGGAGAATATAATGGTAAATTAGATATTTACCCAGATCATTATCAGATTAGGGGAGATTTATTAACTGGAAGGGCTCATATTAGCTTTCAATCACAAAATCAGACGGTGATGGTGGTAATCCCCATTGAAAGTCTGAAAGAGCAACAATGGCTGTTATCTCAATCTCATCCGGTTCAATTACAAGTTACTGGAGTTATTGAGCCCGTTAAGAAACCGACCAATTTTAATCAGTTTGATTCGCAATTTTTTTATCGGGTACAAAGCATTTCTAACCGCTTAATAGTGCAGCACGTTAATTATTTCCAAATAAAGGAAGCTTTAAGTATAGTTGATAAAATTCATGTTATTAGAACCCAATTTAATCATTACTGTCAAAAGCTACCAGCTCATTTGAAGGTTTATGCATTGGGTTTAATAAGTGGCTATCGAGAAACTGATTTTTATGAAATGACTCCGGGGGTAACCCAACTGGGATTATTACATCTGTTTAGTATTTCTGGAATGCACGTAACCTATTTATTGATGTTAGTTGAGTGGGGATTAAAATGGTTACCGGATAAGTTGCGATCAGTGTTAGAAGCCGTAATGTTAATTATTTATTTCATATTCGCTGGAGCAAGTGTGGGGCTGTTAAGAGCAGTATTGAGTGCGGAAATTAAGATTTTAGGTCGTTTATTTAACTGGCAGATAAGTATGCTAGACGTATGGAGTGTTACTTTGATAATTAACCTTATTATCTTTCCAGCGGCATGTTTTTTGCTTGCCTGTCAATTTAGCTATGCGTTATCTTTTGGGCTTATTATTTTGCATAATCGGGGAACCATTTCTAAATCATTTTGGTTGAGCATGCTTAGTTTGCCAATTATTTTAGAACATATTTTCGAGTGGCACTGTTTGTCGCTGTTAGTTAATATTTTAATTTTACCAATTTTTAGTATATTAATTATTCCGCTAGTCTTGCTAGGAGTTGTGCTGAACTGGGCTAATTTGCCAGGGGTGACATTAATTAATTTTATTATTCGTGAGTTTAATACTGGCTTAAATTTTATTAGTAGTTTGCCAGGAATGATTACGTTTGGAAAACCTGGTTTAATCACTTCTTTGATGTTGTTTTCTTTAACTGTTGCGATTATCATTAAGAAACGAACTAAATTGGAAATTCTATTGTTGCTTGTTTTTTACAGCACTAGTTTTATTCGTATTCACTATCCGATTAATGGAGAAGTGACAATGTTTGATGTGGGGCAGGGAGATAGCTTTTTAGTCCGTACCCCTCAGAATCAGTCTGTTAACATTATAGATACGGGCGGCAGGTTAACGTTTAATGTCTCTAAATGGCAACGAAAAACAGATAATTATCAGGCAGAACGCACCGTCATTAACTATTTGAAAAGCATAGGTGTTAAAACAGTAGATAACATTTGGATTAGTCATCAAGATGCTGATCATTGTGGAGATTTACCAGTTTATCTACAGAAATTAAGGGTAAACAATGTTATTGTACCTGCAGGAATGGAAGAGAATCCTCATTTTTTGCAGCGGTTAAAGTCAGGTAGTTTTAAGCAACTAATTCCGATCACCGACCAAACTAATAGCCAACCAGGTATTTTTGAATGCTTTCATCCCAATACTTTAGGAACGGGTAAAAATGAAGATTCGTTAGTTTTAGGGGGAACCTTTGGCCAGCAAAGATGGCTATTTACTGGAGATTTAGATCGAGACAATGAATTAAAAATGTTGAGAAAATATCCTGAGCTTAAAACGGACGTATTAAAAGTGGGACATCATGGCAGTAAAACTGCTAGTGATCCACGCTTTATTCAACAGTTAAGACCGCAAGTAGCTTGGATTTCTGCCGGTAAAAATAATCGATATAATCATCCTAATCAAGAAACTATAGAAACCTTAACTAAAAATAACGTTAAAATTATGAACACCCAACATGACGGGATGATTCAATATTCTTATCAGGCTAACCAACCTGGAATTATTAAACGAGATGCTAAACAAAGAAGGGAAGCCACGCATGGATTACTTAACTTTTAAACAACAATTTGACCTTAAAAATCCGGAAAAAGTTTATTTAATACAAGGAGACCAGGATTATTTAACAGATCAAATTAAGCAACAATTCATTCAGTTAATTCCAGAAGAAGAACAGGAAATGAATATTGGTATTTATGACATGGAAGAAGAAGCTGTTGGCAATGCCATTGGGGATGCTAAATCCATTCCGTTTTTTGGAGAGCGCCGGTTAGTGATTATTAAACGACCATTTTTTTTAACTGGAGCTAAAACAAAATCTAAGGTGGATCATAACTTAGATGATCTAATAGAATATTTAAAATACCCAGAGCCTAGTACGGTTTTGGTAATCTTTGCACCCTATGAAAAATTAGATGCTAGAAAAAAGGTTACTAAAGCAGTTAAAACTGCCGCTCAGGTAATCGATATTAATCAAAGTTCAGAGCAGCAGGTAAAACGCCTAGTTGCTGAAATTGTAACTGATAATGGTTACCAAATTGAACCATCGGTTGTTGAAACTATTGTTCAACGTACCAGTGCTAATTTAACTTTAATTATGAATGGTCTGGAAAAATTATTTTTATATTATCAGGATACTAAAGTAATTGAAGCAGACGTAGTGGCTGATTTAGTAGGACAATCTATGGAACAAAATGTTTTTGATCTAGTGCAATTAGTACTTGCTAAAAAGGTGACAAAAGCTATTGAGTTATATCATTCTCTATTAATTGAAGGTGAAGAGCCTTTAAGAATTAATGCGGTTTTAGTCCAACAATTTAGGTTATTATTGCAAGTAATGATTTTAAAAAAACACGGATATTCTCAAGGCAGCTTAGCAACCAGCCTAAAAGTTCATCCCTACAGGATTAAATTAGCACTACAAGTCGGAAATAAATTTAATTATCAGGATTTAAGACGGGGATACTTGGGATTAATTGACTTGGAGACCTCTTTAAAGTCAACTTCTCAAGATCCGCAATTCTTGTTTGAATTGTTTTTACTTAAATTTGCGGACGTTAAAGCGAGTGCATAAAAAAGAGCCACTGCTAAGAAATTTCTTAACAGTGGCTCTTTTAGAAAATAAAAAAACAGTCGTTAGTGCAGCTAACAACTGTTGGTTTAATTATTTAGCTAATTTAGTTAAACGTGACTTGTCACGAGCTGCTTTATTAGCTTTGATTAATCCTTTTGATTTAGCGTGATCAACGGCACTGATTGCTTTAGTGTAAAGTTCACTAGCATCGCTGGCACCAGCTGCTTGAGCTTTTTCAAACTTCTTAACAGCAGTACGCATAGTACTTAGTTGAGCTGCATTACGACGGTTAGCCTTTTCGTTGGTTTTAACACGTTCGATCGCTGATTTAATGATTGGCATATATTTCACCTCCGATACTTATGTATCTAAATACAAATTGAAATTCAACAAAGATTATTATACAGAACCTAGAGATTCAATGCAAGAAAAAACGGGAATCTAGCTGATTAGTTCTTGTCTTTTGATAATTTTTCGGCTATACTGGGTTTTGTGCTTCTAGCACAGACCATCACTTAGTTTGTCGGGATCACCATTGCCGCTTACTCAGTGACTGGAAATAATAAATAAGGTGGTACTATCATGGCTCTTACACAAGCAAAGAAAAATGAAATTATCAAGCAATACGCTCGTCACGAAGGTGACACTGGTTCTGCTGAAGTTCAAATCGCAGTTTTAACTGCTGATATCAACGAAATCAACGAACACATGCGTACTCACAAAAAAGATTTTCATTCACAACGTGGATTGATGAAGAAGATTGGTCACCGTCGTAACTTGTTGGCATACCTTCGTAAGGAAGATGTACAACGTTACCGTGAACTTATCAGAAGCTTAGGTCTTCGTCGTTAATATTAATTTTTCAAGGACTAACAATTGTTGGTCCTTTTTCTTTTGCCAAAAAATGATGGAAATATTTCGAACCGGAATTAAATTATGGTACACTGTAAGAAGCTGAAACGAACGGAAAAAAATAAAACCAAATTTTTGAGGTGGAACATGAAAAATGATATTAAACTAATTACTCTTGGCGGAGTCCGTGAAAACGGAATGAATATGTATGTTGCCGAGATTAATAACAATCTTTATATTTTAGATTGTGGGTTAAAGTACCCAGAAAATGAATTGCTAGGAATTGATGTAGTTATTCCTGACTTTACGTATTTAAAAGAACACGAAGACCAGATTGTAGGGGTCTTCTTAACTCATGGACATGCAGATGCGATTGGGGCATTGCCTTATTTCTTATCAGAGTTCAACGTGCCAGTATTTGGTTCTGAAATGACTATTGAATTAGCTAAGTTAAACGTTGAAGATAACCCTGAATCTGCTGGATTTGATGATTTTCACGTAATTAGTGATCAAAGCGAAATTGAGTTTGAAGATGTTAATGTTACTTTCTTCAAAACTACGCATTTAATTCCTGGTTCTATGGGGATTGCTCTGCATACTACTGATGGGGCAGTGGTTTACACTGGTGATTTCAAGTTTGATCAGACATCTTTACCTGCTTACCAAACTGATTATTCAGCTTTAACTAAGTTAGGCAGTGAAGGAGTATTGGTCTTATTAAGTGATTCTAGCAATGCTGAAAATCCTGCTCCTAGTGTAACTGAACAAACTATTGGTCAGTATATTTACGATACGTTTAACTATCATCATAGTAGAATTATCGTGGCTAGTGTTGCATCTAACATTATTAGAATGCAACAAGTTTTTGATGCTGCCGCTAAAACAGACAGAAGAGTTTATTTAGCCGGTCACGACTTAGAACGGGTAGTAAGAACCTCAATGCGGCTTAATGACTTAGTATTGCCAACTGAGGATCTATTGATTGATTCTAAAAAAGAATTAAAAGATATGGATCCCGATAAAGTAGTTATCATCCAAACTGGTAAAATGGGTGAACCGATTAAGGCTATCCAACGAATGGCTAATAAAGAGCAAAATGATATTAACATTGAGCCTAATGATTTAGTCTTTATTACGACTACTCCTTCTACTGCGATGGAGACTACTGTAGCAAAAACTAGGGATATGGTTTATAGAGCTGGTGCAGAAGTTCGAATGATTTCTGATGAAATGAACTCCTCTGGAGATGCTAGTCAAAATGATTTGCAATTGTTAATGAACTTATTAAAGCCTAAGTTCTTAATTCCAGTTCAAGGTGAATATCGTTTGCTGGACGCTCACTGTGCATTAGCTCGCCAAGTGGGGATGAAGTCAGATCAGATTTACTTACCTGCTAAGGGTGATGTAATTGCTATCAATCAGGATGATATGAACGTGGCTGACAGTGTCCCTGCATCTGATACCATGATTGATGGTATTGGGGTTGGCGATATTGGTAATATTGTACTGCGGGATCGTAAAGTCTTGTCAGAAGACGGAATTTTTGTAGCCGTAGTAACTATTGATCGGAAAAAGAAGAAAATCATCGCCAAGCCTAAGTTGACCTCACGGGGATTTGTTTATGTTAAGGCTAATAAAGACTTGATGCGCGAAGCTTCCGACATCATCGAAAAAACGGTGACTGATAATTTAACTAATAAAGAATTTGACTGGAGCAACTTAAAGCAAGATGTTCGTGAAAGTCTTAGTGATTACTTGTACGAACAAACTAAACGCCGACCAGTTATTTTGCCAGTGATTATGGAAGTTAATCAACACCATAAAAGAACTAACAAGAAAAAAGCGAAAAAAAGCACTAGTAAACCAGAAAATACTAAAAAACAAGAAAATTAAATGAGACGACCCTTCGGTACTTGAAGGGTCGTTTTATAACTGTGAGGATAAATTAATGAATAGTAAGTTACCAGAATGGTATTTTCAAGAGTTAGAGCAAATTCAATCCAATTTTGATGAACGGCAAGTAGATTTAGCATTACCTAGGGCTTTGAAACTATATGAACAATATCAAACTTTTGATGCTAATAAATTATTAGTTCACGCGCTATTATTGAATGGTGAAGACGATGTAGCCGTTAGTTACTTAACCGATTTTGAACACCAATATCAAGTTAATACGGCGTTAATTACGGATGTTTTAAATACTTTGTTAACCCATCATGCATTTGTATTGGGGTGGCAGTTAAATTATAAATTGGACCTACAAAAAGACGATATTATTGAGACTGCTGAACAGAGTTATCAATTGAGTAATGCTAAAAAAATTGCCGGATTAACTAGAAAAGTTAGTTCAGTAGGAACATTAGCATTAGAAGAGCAATCTGTTGTTTTAAAGCAAGCCAAATATCTGCCTCTCAGTAGTTATCGTGTTGCGGTTCAATTAGTTTTGCAAGATCCCGATGTATGGCAGCCGGTAAAAAGTGATGTTTTGCAAACCCTTAAGTTAGCTGGGGTGACCGGATCGATTATTGTGACTGGTAAATTTCAATCTACTGGAGCTGTTAAGCTAGCGACTATTCCTACAGACATTCAAGGCCCCGTATTTCAACAAATTAAGGAAGTTCTTTGGAAGAAGGTAGGTGCCATTGATCCGGTTCAGTGGCAAATAGCAGAAAAAGAATTATTTTTACAAAGTGCTTATTTATATCCTAATGCTGATCAAATTATCCAAGATCCGGATGTGTGGGCGGAATTATTAGTTCAAAAATTAAGAGGGGAACGCCCAGTGACTACTGATGAATCGGCCGAGAAACTTTTAAATGTGCAAGATCAGTTGGATCAAAAAATTCATGAAGACCTAGGATTTTAATAAATATTATTGGTAAAAATTAAATAATCTGTTTACAAACGATTTTACTTTGAATATAATGTTTAGGAGTTCTTCAATATCAGGCTTAATTTATTTGGTCTTTTGGAGAAGATGTAGTATAATTCTTAATAGAAATGCATCGAATAAATTTGGTGTAATTCTTGAAAACACAGGAGGTTTCATTAATGGCAAAAGAACATTATGAAAGAACAAAACCCCATGTAAACATTGGTACTATTGGCCATATTGATCATGGGAAAACTACTTTAACTGCTGCAATCACTAAAGTTTTAGCTTCAAAAGGTTTAGCTAAAGCTGAAGACTACGCTGATATCGATGCAGCCCCAGAAGAACGTGAACGTGGTATTACGATCAACACTGCCCACGTTGAATACGAAACTGAAAACCGTCACTACGCTCATATTGATGCCCCAGGACATGCTGATTACATCAAGAACATGATCACTGGTGCCGCTCAAATGGACGGTGCTATCTTGGTTGTTGCCGCAACTGATGGTCCTATGCCACAAACTCGTGAACATATCCTTCTTGCTCACCAAGTTGGTGTTGAATACATCGTTGTATTCTTGAACAAGACTGATTTAGTTGATGATGATGAATTGACTGACTTGGTTGAAATGGAAGTTCGTGAATTACTTTCAGAATACGATTACCCTGGAGATGATATTCCAGTTGTCCGTGGTTCAGCTCTTAAAGCCCTTGAAGGCGACGCAGAACAAGAACAAGTTATCCTTAACTTGATGGACATCGTTGACGAATACATCCCAACTCCAGAACGTGACGACAGCAAGCCATTCTTGATGCCTGTTGAAGATGTCTTCACTATCACTGGTCGTGGTACTGTTGCATCTGGTCGTATCGAACGTGGTGTTGTTAAGATTGGTGACGAAGTTGAAATCGTTGGTTTGACTGACGAAACAACTAAGACTACTGTTACTGGTTTGGAAATGTTCCGTAAGACTCTTGACGAAGGTCAAGCCGGCGATAACGTTGGTGTACTTCTTCGTGGTGTTGACCGTGACCAAGTTGTTCGTGGTCAAGTGCTTGCTGCACCTGGTTCAATCCAAACTCACAAGAACTTCTCTGGTCAAGTTTATATCTTGAGCAAAGAAGAAGGTGGCCGTCATACTCCATTCTTCTCAAACTACCGTCCACAATTCTACTTCCACACTACTGATGTTACTGGTGTGATTGAATTGCCAGAAGGCGTTGAAATGGTTATGCCTGGTGATAACGTTACATTCACTGTTGAATTAACTAAGCCAGTTGCCATCGAAAAAGGTACTAAGTTCACCATCCGTGAAGGTGGTCATACTGTTGGTGCCGGTGTTGTTGGTGAAGTTCTAGACTAATTTCTCAACACACAATAAAGAGTTACGGTTATGCCGTAACTCTTTTTTTATGCAAAAATACGATAAATATTTTACTTTTAGCTGTTGATACGTTAAACTAATACTGTTATGCAATCAAGAATTGTAAAAAATAATCTTTTCGTCTCGGAGGGAACAAAATGTCTGCAAAATGGGAAAAGAAAGGTACTAATGATGGAGAATTAACTTTCGAAATTAGTGCCGACAAGATCAGTGAAGGTTTAGACAAAGCCTTCAACCGTAACAAAAAAAATATTAGTGTACCTGGCTTCCGAAAAGGAAAAGTTTCACGCCAAGTATTTAACAAAATGTATGGTGAAGAATCATTGTACGAAGATGCACTTAACATCTTACTTCCAGAAGCTTACTCTGCAGCCGTAACTGAAGCTGCTATCGAACCAGTTGATCAACCACAAATTAACGTTGAATCAATGGAAAAGGGTAAAGACTGGGTTATCAAAGCTGTTGTTTCTGTTAAACCAGAAGTTAAGCTTGGTGAATACAAAGGCTTAAGTGTTCCAAAGCAAAATACTCGCGTTTACCAAAAAGACATTGAGGCTGAACTTGAAAAGCGTCGTGAACAACAAGCAGAATTAGTTCTTAAAGAAGATAAGGCTGCTGAAAATGGTGACACCGTAGTTATTGACTTCGATGGTTACGTAGATGACAAGCAATTTGATGGTGGTAAAGCTGATAATTACTCACTTGAATTAGGTTCTGGATCATTTATTCCTGGTTTTGAAGACCAATTAGTTGGTCACAAAGCTGGTGAAGATGTTGACGTTAAAGTTACTTTCCCAGAAAACTACCAAGCTGAAGAATTGGCTGGTAAGGATGCTATCTTTAAAGTTAAGATCCATGAAGTTAAAGCTAAGGAACTTCCTGAACTTGACGATGAATTTGCTAAGGATGTCGACGAAGATGTAGATACCCTTGACGAATTAAAAGACAAGATTAAAGAGCAACTTAAGGAAGACAAGAAGGCTGCTGCTCACGATGCTATCGAAGATGCTGCCCTTTCAGAAGCCGTTGATAACGCCGAAGTTAAGGATATTCCACAAGCTATGATGGATGAAGACATCCAACGTCAAATGGATCAATACTTAGCTGGTATGCAACAACAAGGTATCAACGCTCAAATGTACTTCCAATTGACTGGAACTACTGAAGACGACCTTAAGAAGCAATTTGCTGATGGTGCTGAAAACCGCGTTAAGACTAACCTTGTTTTGGAAGCTATCGTTGCTGCTGAAAAGATTGAACCTTCAGAAGAAGATGTTGCTGCTGAAGTTAAAGATCTTGCTCAACAATACGGTATGGAAGAAACTGCTGTTCGTAACGCTTTAACTGATGACATGTTGAAGCATGATATTGCTATCAAGAAGGCAGTTGATATGATCGTTGATTCTGCTAAACAAGATAGTAAAGCTAAAGACGATTCAGAAGATAAGTAATTAACCTCGAAGATCCGTTTTTATAACGGATCTTTTTTCGATAAGGGCTAATATTTGCTTTTTAAAGTAAACGTGGTAAAGTACCTCCTAGTTGAGGATTGAAATTTATTTAATTTGAATTGATTAAAGGAGGAAAACAATTGTTTGACGATAACGAATCAAGTGGCACGATCACTTGCTCCTTCTGTGGTAAAACCCAAGACCAAGTTCAAAAAATTGTAGCTGGCCCTGGTGTTTATATTTGTAATGAATGTATAGATCTTTGTAAGGAAATTATTGACGAAGAATTAGTTACTGAAAGCAAGAATATTAGTGATGCACCATTAAATGTTCCTACTCCAGCTGAAATTTTACAGGAGCTAGATCAATTTGTAATTGGTCAAAATGATGCTAAGCGAACTCTCTCAGTGGCTGTATATAATCACTATAAGAGAGTTAATGAACTAGCTAAGCATAGTGATGACGATGATGAATTGGAATTACAAAAGAGTAACATCGCTTTAATTGGACCTACTGGTTCAGGGAAAACTTATTTAGCCCAAACCTTAGCGAAAATTTTGAACGTTCCGTTTGCGATTGCAGATGCAACCACCTTAACCGAAGCTGGTTATGTGGGTGAAGACGTTGAAAATATTCTTCTCAAACTCTTGCAAAGTGCTGATTATGATGTTGAACGAGCTCAAAAAGGGATTGTTTATATCGATGAAATCGATAAAATTGCCAAAAAATCAGAAAACGTGTCAATTACTCGAGACGTTTCTGGTGAAGGAGTTCAACAGGCCTTGCTTAAGATTTTAGAAGGTACGATTGCAAGTGTGCCACCTCAGGGTGGTCGAAAGCACCCACAACAAGAGCTAATTCAAATTGACACTACTAACATTTTATTCATCGTTGGTGGGGCGTTTGATGGAATTGAAAGTATCGTTAAAGGGCGCTTGGGTGATAAGACGATTGGTTTTGGAACTAATTCTGATGCCGCTCCTGACTTGGATGATGATAGTATCATGCAAGCGGTAGTGCCAGAAGACCTTTTGAAGTTTGGGTTAATTCCGGAATTCATTGGCCGATTACCAATTTTGACTGCACTTAACAAATTAACTCAAGCTGACTTAGTTCGAATTTTGACTCAACCTAAGAATGCGTTGGTTAAACAATATACTAAGCTCTTAGAGTTAGACGGAGTACAATTAGAATTTACCGATGATGCTTTGGATGAAATGGCTCAATTAGCTATCTCTAGAAAAACTGGGGCTCGTGGGTTACGTTCCATTATCGAAGACGTAATGCGTGATATTATGTTTGATTTACCTAGTCGTGATGACGTTGAAAAGGTAATTATTAATGGAGCTACGGTTACTGAACAAATTGAACCCAAATTAATTTTAAAAGCGTCATAGCCCAATCATAAGAAGAGAAGAAGCCGAATATTAAATTCAGGCCTCTTCTTTTTTTATGGAACTATGTGTTATAGTGTTTTAGGATCTTGAAATCAGAAAGGGTGGCAGTAATGGACGTCCATAATGTCGAATTAACAATTAGTGCGGTAGCACCGAAACAATACCCGAGTGGTAACTTACCAGAAATTGCTTTGGTTGGTCGTTCCAACGTAGGCAAGTCATCATTGACCAATACCTTAATCAACCGGCGTAGTTTTGCTAGAACGTCCAGTCAACCTGGAAAAACTCAGACGCTGAACTTTTACCAAATTGAACAGCAATTATACTTCGTTGACGTTCCAGGATATGGGTATGCCAAAGTATCTAAAGTGGAACGGGAAAAGTGGGGGCAAATGATTGAAACCTACCTAACTAGTAGGGATCAATTAAAAGGAGTTATTACCCTAGTGGATGGTAGACATGCTCCTACGGAAGACGATATTGCCATGCACGAGTGGTTAAACTACTACAATATTGATACGTTAGTGGTAGCCACTAAAATGGATAAAATTGCTAAGAGCAAGTGGAATAAGCAGGAAAAAATTATTCGACAATCTTTAGAAATGAGTGGAACAGAACCGTTAGTCCTCTTTTCTGCCGTATCTAAAACCGGAAAAGATGCTGTATGGGACTGGATTGAAGAAAGGACGAAGTAATTTGGATTTAAATGAATATCAAAAAGCAGCTAACCGAACCTTATTAGGAAAGGAACAGGTATTGACTAACTGTGCTTTAGGGCTAAGTGGTGAGGCAGGAGAAGTTGCTGATCTAGTTAGAAAATACACTTTTCAAGGATCTGATCTAGATAAAGATCAACTGGTCAAGGAGCTCGGCGACGTTTTATGGTATTTGTCTCAAGTTGCTCAATGGGCTGATATTCCTTTAGAAGACGTTGCTCAAGATAATATTGAACGGTTAACGGCTCGTTATCCAACTAAATAAGTCGCTAAAAAGCCCCCTAGTAAAATTACTAGGGGGCTTAACTTATCTGGATTATTTCTTGCGACCAAAAAGAGAATGTTTTTTGGTTTTATCTTTTTTAGGAGCTTTTTTATCTTCGTCTCGTTTTAAGAAACGGTCTCGTTGATTATCTTCAGTTTCCATTTCGGCAAACTTCCCGAAGGAAGCACTGAGGTCATCTTTTCGTTTTACGGTTAATCCCACTTTTGCCATCTCCTTACTTTTAATTAATTCTAGCAAAAAAATTTTTGCTTGTCATCTCTTGATGACCAATGATACCAAATTAAAACATTGTCATATTTAATTAATAAATGACAATGTTTGAAACCAAATATTATTCAGAGTATAATTTAGCAAGCGTTTTGTAGGGAGGACTATTTATTGGCATCTGAATATTTAGAGCATAAGTTAAGTTTATTGCCTGATTTGCCCGGCATTTACTTAATGAAAGATATCAATGGGCAAATTATTTACGTAGGAAAAGCCAAAAATTTAAAAAATCGAGTGCGGTCTTATTTTAAGAGTAGCCATGAAGGCAAGACAGCAAAATTAGTTGCTACAATTGCTGATTTTGAGACGATTATTACCTCTACAGATAAGGAAGCCTTTTTATTAGAAATTACAATGATTCAAAAACACCGTCCTTATTTCAATATTCGTTTGAAGCAAGGTAATGGTGGTTATCCCTATATCAAAATTACTAATGAACGAGATCCTCAAATTAAAATTGTTAATACAATTAGTAAGGATGGAGCTTACTACTTCGGTCCTTATCCTAACGTTTATGCAGCCGATGAAACGGTTAACTTTTTACAAAAAGTGTATCCACTAAGACGGTGTAATGGATATCAGGGACGACCATGTTTGTACTATCATATGGGACAATGTCTAGGGGCTTGTTTTAGAGAAGTACCAGAAGAGGAGTACGCAAAACAAATCCAACACATTAAATCATTTTTAAACGGTAATGTGGGAAGAGCTAAAAAGATGCTCACTAATCGTATGCAAGAAGCTGCTCAACAGATGGAGTATGAACGAGCTGCCGAAATTAGAGACCAAATCAAATATATCGAGATGACGGTGGAAAAACAAAAGATTATTTCCACCGATAACACTCCCCGTGATATTTTTAATTACTATGTTGACAAGGGATGGTTATCTATTCAGATCTTCTTTATTCGACAAGCTAGATTAATTAAACGGGAAAAACGGTTATTTCCGATTATTAATGATCCTGAAGAAGAAATGGTAAGCTTTATTGCTCAATTCTATCAACAGAAGAATCAAATTTTACCTAAAGAAATTTTAGTACCGAAAACTTTACCAACGGATTTAGTTAGTCAGTTGGTAGAAAACACGCCGGTTAGGACACCAGTAAGGGGCGAAAAGCGTGATTTGCTGGAAATGGCACAAAAAAACGCCCAGTTAGTGTTAGAAGAAAAGTTCAGATTACTAGAATTAGATGAACGTAAAACTACGGGAGCGATGAAAGAGTTAACCGATGCGATGGGAATTGCCCCGGGAAGTAAAATTGAAGCATTTGATCATTCTCACATTCAAGGAGCTGATCTAGTTTCAGCCATGGTGGTTTTTATAGACGGTCAGCCTAACAAAAACTTGTACAGAAAATATAAGCTTAAAACGGTAGACCATGCAGATGAAGCTGCTAGTACTAAAGAAGTAATTCGCCGCAGATATACACGGCTATTAAAGGAACACGCGGAAATGCCGGATTTAATTCTAATGGATGGTGGCGAAATTCAAATGAACGCCGCTAAAGATGTATTAGAAAACGAATTAGGACTGCATATTCCGGTAGCGGGAATGGTCAAAAATGATCATCACCAAACAGCGGATTTATTGTTCGGTCACGGTGATGAACATTTGTATTTAGATCCTAAGAGTCAGGGATTTTATTTACTCCAACGTATCCAAGATGAAGTACACCGATTTGCAATTAGTTTTCATCGGAAAGTTCATTCTAAGAATTCATTGAGCTCTCGCTTAGATAATATTAAAGGGGTAGGTCCTAAAACCCGGAATAAACTGTTACGACAATTTGGTTCCGTGAAAAAAATCTCACAAGCGTCACTTCAGGACCTAAGAGAGCTAGGAATTTCAGAAACAGTGGCTCAAACTATTAAGCTTTCTTTAAGTAAGGTTGATTCTGAAACAAAATAGGATATCTCTTTGACCGATCAGAATTTCATCGGTATACTCAAATACGAAGCACGTAAGTACAAATTATGAAAGCAAATGGTGATAAAGCATGTTTGTAGATCAAGTAAAAATTCAAGTAAAAGCCGGAACCGGCGGAAATGGAATGGTAGCTTTTCGTCGTGAAAAGTACGTTCCTAATGGTGGTCCAGCTGGTGGCGATGGTGGCCGAGGTGGTAACATCATTTTTAAAGTAGACTCAGGAATGAGCACTTTGATGGATTTTCGTTACCACCGAAAATTTAAAGCCGATAATGGTGGCAATGGTGGTAATAAGCAAATGACTGGCCGAGGGGCTGAGGATACCATTATTCCAGTTCCAGAAGGAACCAGTATTTATGATCAAGAAACTGGAGTGTTGTTAGCAGATTTAGTGGATGTAGACCAAGAAGTGGTTATTGCTCACGGTGGTCGAGGCGGTCGAGGTAATATTCACTTTGCTAGTCCTAATAATCCAGCTCCGGAAATTGCTGAAAATGGCGAACCAGGTGAAGAACGGGCCTTGCAGCTAGAATTAAAGGTTTTAGCTGATGTGGGGTTAGTTGGTTTTCCATCTGCAGGTAAGTCTACGTTATTAGCTACTTTGACCAGTGCTAAGCCTAAGGTGGCAGGGTATCACTTTACTACTTTAGTTCCTAATTTAGGGATGGTTAGATTAGATGATGGCCGAGACTTTGTAATGGCTGATTTACCTGGTTTGATTGAAGGAGCTTCTGAGGGGGTTGGTTTGGGAATTCAATTCCTACGTCACGTTGAACGTACTCGAGTTATCTTGCACGTCGTGGATGTTTCTGGAGAAGAAGGTCGCAACCCTTATGAAGACTACGTAACAATCAACGAAGAATTAAGAAAGTATGATCCTAGTTTGTTAGAGCGGCCCCAAATTGTGGTGGCATCTAAGATGGATATGCCAGATTCAGCAGCTAACTTGGAGCAATTTAAGTTAGATCTCGCAAAAGAATTAGGGGATAAGCAACCAGTAGTAATTCCTATTTCAGCAATTACCCATACTGGTTTGGATGAATTGGTTAATAAGACGGCTGATATGTTAGCAACTGCTAAACAACAAGCACTAGAAGTTGCTGATGAACCAGATACCCATAAAGATTATGAGTTTGCAGAAACTGCTGAAGAACCATTTACTATCTCTTACGATGATGAGTACGAGACTTGGGTACTATCTGGAAGTCAGATCGAAAAATTATTTAAGATGACAGATACTACTCATGATCAAAGTATGCTTAGATTTGCTCGTCAATTGAAGGGCATGGGTGTTGATCAAGCGTTGCGTGAAGCCGGAGCCAAAGATGGGGATACCGTAACTATTTTAGACTTTACTTTTAGTTACGTGGAATAACAAACATAAGGGGATTTATCATGGAGAACGAGAATTCGCGTGTTGACCTGCATGCTAATGGTGTAAAAGCTAAGAAAGCAAGGTATATTACGGGAATTGATGGTATTAGAACTTTGGCAGTTTTGGGGGTCATTTTCTATCATTTATTACCATTTTCAATTCCAGGTGGTTTTGCTGGGGTATCAATCTTCTTTGTTATTTCTGGGTATTTAATTACCGCTTCCTTGTTAAATGAAAATCAGCGTAATGGCAGAATCAATTTTGGGCAATTTAGTTTAAGGCGAATTAAACGATTGTACCCAACGTTAGTGGCAATGTTAGTTGCCACTGGGGCTTACATAACAATGTTTGCTCATCAATTTTTAGTGAATTTACGGGTAACAATTGGTAGTAATCTGGTTTATTTATATAATTGGTGGGAAATTAGTCACGGTCAAAATTACTTTGATCGGTTTAATGGTGAATCGCCATTTACCCATCTCTGGTCATTATCAATTGAAGGTCAATTTTATATTATTTGGCCGTTAATACTGATTGCAATGTTAGCGTGGGGTGCTAAGAGTAAACATTTTGGTTGGTTATTAACGGGACTTACAGTTATCTCAGTTTTATTAATGGCATTTCTATATGATCCTAGTAATATTAATCGGGCTTACTACGGGACTGATACTCGAGCCTTTTCTATTACTATTGGGGCCTGGCTAGCATTTTATTGGCCACAAGCTAAATTAGCTGAAAATATTCCTAATTCTGATCGTACGATTTTGGATGTGACGGGGATTATTTCTTTTCTAGTTTTGGTTGGTTCATTCTTCGTCTTAAATGGTCAAAAAGCGTTTGCCTACCGGGGAGGATTACTGATTGTCTCGTTGGCTGCTGCTCTTTTGCTGTCTGTCTGTGTGCATCCCAGTAGTCATGTTAACCGGTGGCTGACCAATCCCGTCTTTAGTTGGGTAGGACAGCGTAGTTACGGAATTTATCTATATCAATTTCCGGTAATGATCTTTTACGAAGCTGCAGTTAAGCAAATTGCTGCTCATCCGGTAATCAATATGGTGATTGAAATTACACTGATTTTATTACTTAGTGAATTATCATATCGATTTATTGAGCAACCATTTAGAAAAATTACCTGGCAACAATTTACCGGTTGGTTTAATCCTAATGATGCCAAGCAGCGAATGCACTTTGCTTTGGCATCTGCGGCGGTAGTATTTACCTTGATTTGTTCATATGGAATGATCACTGCACCTAAGGCAGATGAGGCTAAGCCAGATCATTTACAACAAAACATTAAAAATAATGAGGCGGCTACTGAAGCTAAGAATAAGGAACTAGCCAAAAATCAGGCAGCTACCGGTAAAAAATTGAAGCATAACAATAGTTATGTGGTGAGTGGTCCAGTTAAGTGGAATAAAAAGAACCTTAAAATTGCCAAGAAGTATCATTTGAAGAAAAAAGTCTTAATGACCGTGCAAAATATTAAGATGACGGCAGTGGGGGATTCGGTTTTAGCTGATAGTAGCAAGGATCTCCAAACTGTCTTTCAACAGACATATGTTGCCGCTAAAGTAGGGATGCAGCCAGAGGCAGCTTATGATATCTTGGCCACTTTAAAGGCTAAGGACCAATTAGCACCTACAGTGTTGATTAATATTGGAACTAACGGACCAATCACTACCGATCAAGTTCAACGTTACATGAAGTTGGTAGGCAAGAATCGGCAGGTCTTTTGGATGACCGCTCATGTCCCAACTCGTTCATGGGAGGGTCAGGTTAACCAAACTTTGGCAACCGCTAGTCGTAAATATTCGAATTTACATTTAGTCGATTGGCATCAAGCTAGTTTGAATAAATCTAGTTGGTTCTGGGAAGACGATGTTCATCCTAATCCGCTGGGAAATAAGAAATTTGTTAAAGTAGTAGCTGATACCATGTACCAAAAGCGTTAATTAAAAAACGTGTCAGAAGTCGTAAGGACTTTTGACACGTTTTTTTAATTGGGAATAATAGCATTAGGAATTCTTCTAAAGCCGTACATTGGTTGAGGGTTAGCATTGGTTAATTGAAAGTAGATTTGAGTGTTTGCTGGTAATGATTCACACGTAATCCAAAAATCAGATAAAGTAATGGGGGTATGAGTCTGTTCTGATTGGCTCAGGATTATTTGATTATTACTTATAGCGATCTTAGTGATAGGAGTGTAATGATAGCCACTAGGAAATAAAAATAAAGTTGATCCGGCTATACCCACCGTGGCTCTTTTAAATTCGTCAATTGTCATAAAACGCCTCCTGCTTATTTAAGCTAAACTATGCTACAATTGATAAGTAACTTTTGGTTTACGAAATTAAAAATAGTTAGGAACTAATTAAAATGCAGATTGAATTTTTAGGTACTGGAGCCGGATCTCCCGGCAAATTTCGCAATGTATCGAGTTTAGCTTTACGGCTACTTGATGAACGAAATTCAGTTTGGTTATTTGACGTTGGTGAAGGGACTCAACACCAAATCTTAAGATCGACAATTCGCCCCCGAAAAATAGAGAAAATTTTTATTACTCATTTACATGGCGATCATATTTATGGCCTTCCCGGACTTTTAAGTAGCCGCTCATTTCAAGGTGGCAATGAACCGCTAGATATTTACGGTCCTAAAGGGATTAAAGATTTTGTATCCGTTAGTATGCGGGTGAGTGAAACTCGATTAGCTTATAAAATTAGATTCCATGAATTTGGCCCTGAAGAGGACGGTTTAATTTTTGAAGATAAGACCTTTAGTGTTTATGTTAAGCCGTTAGACCATCGAATCTCTAGTTTTGGCTACCGGGTGGTAGAACACGATCATCCAGGAGAACTTCAGGTAGAAAAATTAAAGGAAATGCAGATTCCTTCGGGACCAGTTTATGGACAAATTAAAGCTGGTAAGACCGTTACCTTAGATGACGGGCGGGTAATTAACGGAGCTGAGTTTATTGGCCCCGCTCAAAAAGGTAGAACGGTAGCTATCTTAGGGGATACGAGACAGACTGATAATGCAATTACATTGGCTCAAGGAGCTGATGCGGTGGTTCACGAAAGTACTTTTGCTAAGGGTGAAAACAAGTTAGCTAGAAATTATTATCATAGTACTAATATTCAAGCGGCTCAAATGGCTAAAAAAGCTCACGCCGGGAGATTATTATTAAATCATATTTCCGCACGTTACAATGGATATCTAGCAAAAGAACTGGAAAAACAAGCCCGAGAAGTTTTCCCTCACACACATGTGGTGAAAGATTTAGAAGTAATTGATATTCCATTTAAAAAAGAATAAAAACTAACCGGTTAATGTTATTTTAGCACCGTTAGGACTTTCCAAAATATCAATTAAGGATTTACAGTGGACTATAATCATCGAAGCTTAAGCACTTTAAAGAGGATTAATAAATGTTAGATGCAACTTATAATTGGCAGACTGCGATTGAAACCATTTCAACAGAGGCAGAGCAGTGGGCTCAACAATTTAATATTAGCAAATTAGTAGCTGAAATTTTAATTCGGCAAGGATATGATGATGAAGAACAAATCAAACGGTTCTTAAATCCGGATGCTACTTCATTTTATGATCCCATGTTGATTAACGATATGGCTAAAGCAGTAGAACGAATTCAGACTGCCATTATGAATGATCAGGTGATTACGGTCTATGGTGATTACGACGCTGATGGAATTACTAGTACCAGTATTGTTTACGAAACTTTAGCTTCCATCGGAGCTAATGTAAATTTCTACATTCCTAACCGGTTTGATGAAGGGTACGGTCCCAATGAAGAAGCTTTTCAAAAGTTAATTAACGCGGGGACCCAGCTATTTATTACCGTAGATAACGGTATTGCAGGTAATCTGGCTATTCAGTTGGCTCAGGATCAAGGAGTGGACGTAGTAGTAACGGATCACCATGAAATTCCGGAAGTGGTGCCAAATGCTTATGCTCTGGTTCACCCACGATTGGGGAATGACTATCCATTTGGACAATTATCTGGAGCTGGAGTAGCTTTTAAATTAGTTTGGGCGTTAACGGAAGAATTTCCGGCGGAGATGATTGAGCTGGCAGCAATCGGTACGGTTGCCGATGTAGTGTCGTTGACTGATGAGAATAGAGCGATTGTTAGTGGGGGATTGCAGTCCTTAGCACAAACACCGAGACCAGGAATTATTGCTTTAGCTAAACGAGCCGGAGTTGATTTAGAAAAAATCAATGAAGAAGATATTGGCTTTGCACTGGCTCCTAGATTAAATTCATTAGGCCGAATGGGGGATGCTAATCCTGGGGTTAATTTGTTAACCACCATGGATGAGGAGATAGCTAAAGAGTTAGCTAAGAAAACTGAATCAGCTAACACTGATCGAAAATCTTTAGTAGACAAAGTTACTAAAGCAGCTGTAGAACTAGTTGATAACCAAGCTGAATCGTTGCCTGATGTATTAGTGGTAGCCGGTAGTGGTTGGCATCAAGGTGTTTTGGGAATTGCTGCTAGTAGATTAGTAGATCGTTACCAACGACCAGCGGTAGTATTAAGTATTGATGATCAGACCGGTCTTGCCAAAGGTTCTGGTAGAAGTATTGAACAGTTCGATTTATTTAAAGGTATTGATCCAGTTAGAGAAAAACTAGTAGCATTTGGTGGCCACCATTCTGCCGTGGGATTAACGGTTTCCACCGACCAAATTGATATGTTAAAAGAACAGTTACAAATGGCTGCAAAAGAGCAACAGGTGGACCTGAACGCTAAGCCAAGTTTAACCGTTACTACTAAAATAGATGTGGATGACCTAACACCTGATTTTTATCGCAATTTGCAAGTGTTAGCACCCTTTGGAGAAGACAATCCCAAGCCTATTTTTGAATTAAAATATCGTAATGTACAATCTATCCAATTGATTGGTAAAGATAAAGACCACTTAAAGTGTAGTATTACCGGTAGTAGACACCAAATATCCGCACTGGATTTTGGAACTGGTGATATTAGTAATCAATTAACTAATAAATCGGTTAAGACCAGAATTGTTGGCCAAGTTTCTACTAATACCTGGCGGGGAAAGACTAATTTACAGTTTATGATCTCTGATATTAGCCAAGAGCGTTTACCGTTTGTAGATCTTAGAACCAATCAATTACATGAATCAATGTTTCAAAAAAGTGGAGTATATGTTTTTTTCCATCAACACTTATTGAATCAATTACAAGGACACTTAAATGCTGACTCGGTAGGGGTAATGTTTGATCAAATTGATCAAATCACGGATGATTCCAACTATTATTTGGTTGATTGTCCGGATACTTCTAACGATCTATTGGAGGTATTACAGCATAGTAAACCCCAGCAAACCACCTTTTATTTATACAAAAAGAACTTAGTTTCAAATTTAGGGATGCCAGATCGACAACAGTATGCTAAACTATTTAAGTTCGTTAAAACTCATTCTAATATTCAATTGGACTCACAAAGTGAGCAATTGGCAAAGTACTTGAATTTACCTGTTACTACGTTAATTTTTATGATTCAAGTATTTTGGGAACTGGGTTTTATTAGTATCAACGACAAAGTAGTTAATGTTAATCCCAATTATTCTACTCAGAGGTTGGAGACAGCCCCGAGTTACCAGCTAAGACTAAAACAAATTCAAACTGAACATGAGCTATTAGAACCAGATACTCTGGGACTGGTAGACTTTGTTAAGCAAAATCTAGCTGGCTAGTGAAAGGAAGAAAAATTATGTCTTTAGATTTATCTCAATACATTGCATCTTATCCTGACTACCCAGAACCTGGCGTATTATTCCGGGATATTTCACCGTTACTAGAAGATGGTGCTGCATATGCTCAAGCTACTGATGAAATTGCTGACTTTGCTCGTGAACGTAACGTGGATATGGTGGTAGGTCCTGAAGCCCGTGGCTTCATTGTTGGCTGTCCAGTAGCTTATAAATTGGGAACTGGCTTTTCACCAGCTAGAAAAGAAGGCAAATTACCAGGCGAAACCCAAACGGTTACTTATGATTTAGAATATGGAACTTCCTCACTAAGTCTTCGCAAAAATGCTGTTAAGCCTGGCCAACGGGTCTTAGTTACTGATGATCTTTTGGCTACTGGTGGTACTATTGAAGCAACTATTGAACTAGTTGAAAAACTAGGGGGTGTAGTTGCGGGATGTGCCTTCATTATTGAACTTAATGAACTTAACGGCAGTGACAAACTTAAGGATTATGACGTTTTGAGTTTATTAAAATATTAAAAGATAAGCACTCTATTATTTTAACTGTAGGTTAATTTAGTAGGGTGCTTTTATTGTTTAAGGATTCCTAGGTTAACAATCAACTTTTGTTTTACATTTGATGATTTATTGCTATAATAGTATAGGTATCATTTGGAGAGTTGGCAGAGTGGTAATGCACCGGACTCGAAATCCGGCGAACCGGCTAATACCGGCGCGCAGGTTCAATTCCTGTACTCTCCTTAATTAAAAAAGCACACAAACTAATGGTTTGTGTGCTTTTTTATAAACATTATGGTCCTTAAAAGATTATGGTACGATAGTATAAAAAGTAAGTGACTCCCAGTCAACTTATATTAATTACTTAAGAAAGAAGCTAAGCTATTGGAAAATACAATTCAATTAATGCAAAATCACTCTTCTGTTAGAAGTTTTAAGAATGAAGCTTTACCTACTGAGGTAAAGAATCAATTATTAATCGCAGCCCTTGCGGGGTCTTCTTCGCATTTTATTCAAGCGACATCTATTATTGAAGTTACTGATAAAAAAATTAAGGATGAACTGGCAGAACTATCTAATAGCGCTTCATACATTAAAACTACGGGAGCTTGCTTTGTATTTGTAGCAGACCTTTATCGGGAAACCCAAATTTTAACGGCTAATAATCAATCGTTAGCATCGGTAGAAAACATGGAGGCTTTAATTTCTGGGATAGTGGACACAACTATTGCTGGTGAGAATATGGCGGTGGCAGCCGAGTCATTAGAATTAGGAATTTGTTTTATCGGTGGTATCCGTAATGACTTACGGCGGGTTAGTGAACTACTTAATCTACCCAAATTTACCGTTCCAGTGTTTGGAATGACGGTAGGGATTCCTACGCAGCATAATGGTGTTAAACCCAGATTGCCAAAAGCTAATACAGTATTTCAAAATCAATATAATCCAAGCACTGCGACTAACCTTCAAAATTATAATGAAGTTACCGCCAATTATTATGCTAAAAGAAATACCAATCAACAAGATACTAATTGGACACAGAAAATGCAGGACTTTTTTGCAGAGCCTAGACGTCAAGATGTTGCAGATTTTGTCCGTCAGCAAGGATTCAGACCTTAAAATATAAATAAAATCCCCCTCAGCCAGTATATGACTAAGGGGGATTCATTGGTTAAGCTTCTTTAGAAGTGGACATCTTTCCTTTAATAAGACCAATTACTGCTGGAATCAAAGAAATTACAATAATTCCTAACACTACTAGGGAGAAGTGTTCTTTTACAAATGGAATATTTCCAAAGAAGTACCCAGCACCGGTACAGATTAGAACCCAAGTTACACAGGCACTAACATTGTATTTGACGAATTTACTATATGAAAAATTGCTGGTAGCAGCTACGAATGGGACAAACGTTCTAATAATCGGCATAAAACGAGCTAAGAAAATCGCCATCGCTCCATACTTGTCAAAAAAGCCTCTGGCCTTGTTGAGATCGGATTGCTTGATGAATTTACCGAATAGTTGGTGAGTGGTAAGGACGTTACCCACTTTTTTACCAAAGAAGAAGTTCAATGAATCTCCTCCAATAGAAGCAATTAAGAAGATAGCAATGAAAATCCAAATGTTTAAATGGTATGTCGGATTAGCCGCTAAAGCCGCCGCTGCGAATAACAACGAATCTCCCGGCAAGAAGGGGAAGATGACCGCACCGGTTTCAATAAAGATAATTGCGAACAGTATAAGGTATGTCCATCCCCCAAAAGTGTTAACAATGTTTACTAAATGTGAATCAATATGCAGGACAAAATCAATAAGAGTTCCCAAGGTAAAATTTCCTTTCTCCAATAATTAATAATATGATACCTTATAACATAGAATGACAAAACGATTTTTAAGAAAAATTAGGTTATGTTAATTTAAATTAAGGAAGCGATACTTTGGATTATAAAATTGGGATGCAAGTAACTGGTAAAGTAATTGGAATCCAAAAATACGGAATTTTTGTGGGATTAGAAGGTACTCAACAAGCACTAGCCCACATATCTGAATGCAGTGAAAGCTATATTGAAGATATTAATGAAACTTTTCAGGCAGGAGATAAAGTGGAAGGCACCATAATTGATATAGATGAATATACCCACAATATTAGTTTATCACTTCGTCCTGTAAATACTCGGTTAAACGTTCAGCGGTGTAAAAAGCAGTTAGATGAAGTTAGAAAACACGAAAATAAGCGTTTTTGGACTAATCATAAACGAAATATTGGCTTTAAAACGCTGTTAGATCAACAAAAAAGACTGATGAAGGAAATCTAAATGAAATTTAGTTAAAATAATGCTTGACCGAAGTTAATGATCTTGATAGAATATATTCTGTTGTCAAATGTTGAACTGCTTCAGGAATACAGCGAAATATCATTTGATTTAATAAAAAATGTTATTAAAAAAAGCTTGCATTTAAGTTTAATATCTGATATACTTAAATAGTTGTCATGAGCTGATATGAAGCGCTTACGACAAGTGGTAGACCTTTGAAAACTGAACAAAATATTCGATGAAAACAAATGTGCTGGGCGTC
>NZ_AYZR01000006.1 GCF_001436555.1 Lentilactobacillus senioris DSM 24302 = JCM 17472 | reverse complement strand
CTGCGGCTGGATCACCTCCTTTCTAAGGAATAAAACGGAAACCAGTACATTTCATCGATGTTTTGTTTAGTTTTGAGAGGTCTACTCTCAAAAGATAATACGGTTACGCTTTTTGGGCCTATAGCTCAGCTGGTTAGAGCGCACGCCTGATAAGCGTGAGGTCGATGGTTCGAGTCCATTTAGGCCCATCCACCGGCCAAATGACCGGAGTAACTTGGGGAATTAGCTCAGATGGGAGAGCACCTGCTTTGCAAGCAGGGGGTCAGCGGTTCGATCCCGCTATTCTCCATTGTCACGAAGTGACAAACTTGGTTCTTTGAAAACTAGATAATATTAATTTCTGTAGTGAATTATATTTATAA